>NZ_JAEOAH010000005.1 GCF_016612995.1 Viridibacillus soli | reverse complement strand
TCTTATATGACTCAAAGCATCTATAATAACTCAAGCCGACATCTTTCCGACTCAAAGCTAATTTTATACGTCTTAAACAATGTTTTATTTAAGAAAAAAACCTTATGAGCAGTTTTTCTACATTAAGCTTATTCACTCAGCATTTACGCACAACATCTCTTTTATACGCCGATATAGAAATATCGTCCAAATACAAACGCTAAAAAGCATAATCTCTATATAAACTTTCACTATAAATGGTGTGGAAGAAATGAGCTAGACTTATTGAGCTCTTTGCATCACATACTTAAAACAGGTATGATTATATTATTTCTATTTTCTAAAAGGGGTAGAGTTCAATGGCATATCATTTTCAAGAACAGGATGGTGTTTTAACATTTACAATTGACCGTCCAGAACGACGTAATGCAATAAATGATGAAGTGATGAATGGTTTTAAAGAAGTTATTACATATGTGCATGAGCATGATACGGTACGTTTTTTAGTCATTACTGGAGCTGGGGATCGTGCATTTTGTTCAGGTGGCGACTTAGCGGAGTTTCATTCGTTAACGACTGAGGATCAAGCTTTTGGAATGCTGAGCAAGATGGCAAAAATTTTATACGAGTTGGCGACATTACCAGTGCCGACAATTGCGTTAGTTAATGGTGCAGCTGTTGGAGGAGGTTGTGAAATTGCAACAGCTTGTGATTTTCGTTTAGTAGCTTCTGATTCGAAATGTGGCTTTATTCAAGGGACGTTAGCGATTACTTCTGGCTGGGGTGGCGGAACATATTTATTTGAACGTGGTTTACGCCATGATCGTGCACTGAAAATGTTAGTTGATGCAAAGGTTTATCCGGCGGAGCTTTTATATGAAATTGGTTGGGCAATGCGTGTATTTGAAGGCTCTAAAGAAGACGCTCTTGGGGCATTTATCGCGGACATGCGTAAAGTTCACCCTTCCGTGCATCATGCTTATAAAGAGATGGAGCTTCGTAAATGGCGTGAAATGAAGTTATTTGATCGCGTTATGGAGGAAGTTCACACTTGTGCGAAGTTGTGGGAAAGTGATGCTCATCATGAAGCTGTAAATCGTTTTCTATCAAAATCAAAATAACTTCTAAAATTGAAAATCTCGCATATAGTAATAAAAATGCGAGGTGATTGAGATAGAAGTTAAAAAGAGAAAAGATCAATGGTTGGCTGCAGATGATGCACGTCTAGTGGATATTATATTAATGGCCGTTCGTGAAGGTCGTTCACAGCTTGCGGGTTTTGAGGAAGCTGCAGAACAGCTCGGTCGTACGAAACAGGCATGTGGCTTTCGGTGGAATAAAACATTGAGAGCGCAATACGAAATGGAGTTAGAAGATGCTAAAACGAGGCCGAAGCAAATGATGCGTTCGCATTTAAAGCAGGCGCTAATGAGTTTTGATCAATTATCTGAGGCGTATCAGTCATTAAAGAAATCTCATGAAGCGTTAAAGCATGAGCATGACGAGTTGTTAAAATGGCTCTCACAAGGTTTAGAGAAGGCCAGACAATAAACATACAAATGTATATTTTACATGGAAGATCATTCTGAAATCGTTTTGGAATGATCTTTTTGTTATTTTGAAATAGAATAAATGAGAGAAATTTCTAAGTTATAAACAAATATTGTTAGTTTTTAGTTGAAATCGCTTTCATATTTCGTTTAGACTAATAAAGAAAGGGAGAAATGGTTCAAGTAAAGGGGGATGAATATGCGTAAAGTTCTAATTGCTAATCGGGGTGAAATTGCGAGACGTATTATCGCAACATGTCACAGACTTGGTATTGAAACAGTTGCCATCTATTCAGATGCAGATCAAGATTTACCTTTCGTAAAAGAAGCGACGACTGCTATTCGCATCGGTGAAAATAGGGTTGACCAGTCTTATTTAAAGGCAGATGCCATTATCCAACTAGCTGTAGAGCATCAGGTGAGTGATATTCATCCAGGTTACGGTTTGCTATCGGAAAATGCGGATTTTGCTAGAAAGGTAGTGGCAGCGGGAATTCGCTGGATTGGTCCAAATGCCGATATAATCGAACAAATGGGTGATAAAATTCAAGCGCGTCAAACGATGAAAAATGCTGGTGTGCCAGTTGTGCCTGGTTCAGATGAAGGACTTACTTCATTAGATGAGGCATTGCAGTTTGCTAGTTTGATAGGATATCCTGTAATGCTGAAGGCATCAGCTGGCGGTGGCGGTATTGGCATGGTGTGTTGTGAGGGTGAGCAAGCGCTCAGTCGTAGTTTTGAAAATGTGAAAAAACGAGCACAATCATATTTCAATAATGACCAAGTTTTTATCGAAAAATATATTCCAAATGCGCGCCATATCGAAGTGCAAATCTTCGGTGATGACGATGGAAATGTCGTTCATTTATTCGAACGGAATTGCTCGATTCAACGGCGTCATCAAAAAGTTATTGAAGAATCACCTTCACCTAACTTTCCAAAAGCAGAGCGTGAGCAGTTATTGCAAGCGGCGGTGGATGCGGCAAAAGCTGTTCATTATACAAATGCGGGAACGGTGGAATTTATCGTCGATGCGGAAAATCATTTTTATTTTCTAGAGATGAATACGCGCTTGCAAGTTGAGCATCCGGTGACAGAGGCGATTACTGGTTTTGATCTTGTTGAGTGGCAATTAGTAGTTGCTGAGGGGAAAAAATTACCGGTAATAGATCAAAAAGCTATTGAAAGCAAAGGTCATGCGATTGAATATCGTATTTACGCAGAAGATCCAGAGAAATTTTTGCCCTCACCTGGTAAGTTGCAAGTATTAATGTTCCCGCAAGTAGACCATTCTCGAATCGATAGTGGTTACGTTGAAGGAAATAGTGTCTCACCATTTTATGATCCACTTATTGCGAAGCTCATCGTGTTTGGGGAAACAAGGGAGCAAGCTTTAACTAATTCACAAGGGATTGTAAAGGAAACAGTTATTCAAGGGGTAAAATCGAATCTGTTATTATTCGAACGATTATTACAGGCAGAAATGTTTCAATCAGGGGTTTACCATACAAGCTCGCTTACAGAATGGTTAGCCAATCAGAAAGGAGAAATGATTCATGGGAGAAATTAAAGCATCAATGGCAGGTACAGTATTTCGTGTAGAGGTAAAAGAGGGGGATGCAGTCACTGCCGGTCAAACAGTTATCGTTTTAGAGTCAATGAAAATGGAAATTCCAATAGACGCTGAAGTATCTGGCGCTGTTGCTGAAGTAAAAGTGAATGAAGGCGATTTCGTCAATGAAGAGGATGTCTTAGTCGTCTTAGCGTAATGACAATGTAGGTGTCGAACACAAAGGGGGTTCATAAATGTCTGAACAAACAACTTATAACGAACGTCTAACTGCGAAACTCGATGGGATTTTTGCAGGTGGACAACAGAAATATCACGAAAAATTAAAAGAAACAAATAAATTATTCGTGCGAGATCGTTTAGAGCTTCTTTTCGATAACGGGGAATACGAAGAGGATGGTCGCTTTGCCAATTGCGAAGCAGGTGATTTACCAGCAGATGGTGTTGTCACTGCAATGGGCAAGGTGAATGGCCAAATGGTTTGTGTCATGGCAAATGATTCAACAATTAAAGCAGGTTCATGGGGTTCACGAACTGTGGAGAAAATTATCCGTATTCAAGAAGTGGCGGAGAAAAATCAAGTACCTATGCTCTACTTGGTAGACTCTGCAGGAGCGCGTATTACGGATCAGTTAGAGATGTTCCCGGGGCGCCGCGGAGCCGGAAGAATTTTTCATAATCAAGTTCGGATGTCAGGGATGATACCGCAAATTTGTCTATTATTCGGCCCGTCTGCAGCAGGTGGAGCATACATACCGGCGTTTTGCGATATCGTTATTATGGTAGATGGTAACGCCTCAATGTATTTAGGTTCACCACGTATGGCAGAAAAGGTTATTGGTGAAAAGGTGTCGCTTGAAGAAATGGGCGGAGCACGTATGCATTGTTCTGTTAGTGGATGCGGGGATGTACTCGTAACAACTGAAGAGGAAGCTATTAGCGAGGCGCGCCGCTATTTAACTTATTTTCCAGCAAGCTTTGCTGACAAGCCGGCAGTCATAAATCCAGTGCAGCCTAAAGAGGGGCGTACTTTGGAAGCGATTATTCCTGAAAATCAAAATGCGCCATTTGATATGTATGAAGCAATTGATCAATTAATTGATGAGGGAAGCTTCTTTGAAATTAAAAAGCTTTTTGCACAGGAATTGATTACGGGCTTAGCGCGTATGGATGGCCAAGCGGTGGGAATTATTGCGAATCAACCGAAGGCAAAAGGTGGCGTGTTATTTATTGATTCGGCAGATAAGGCGGCAAAATTTATTAATTTATGTGACGCCTTTTCAATTCCGTTATTATTTTTAGCTGATGTGCCAGGGTTTATGATCGGTACAAAAGTAGAGCGTGCGGGCATTATTCGCCACGGTGCGAAGCTTATTTCAGCGATGAGCTCCGCAACCGTACCGAAAATCTCAGTCGTTGTTCGAAAAGCTTACGGAGCTGGATTGTATGCAATGTGTGGACCGGCATTTGAACCGGATGTCTGTATCGCTCTTCCAACTGCGCAAATTGCAGTGATGGGTCCTGAAGCTGCGGTTAATGCCGTTTATTCGAATAAAATCGAAGCGATTGAAGATTCGAAAGAACGTATTCAATTCGTTAAAGAAAAACATGATGAATATAAAAAAGAAATTGATATTTATAAACTAGCATCAGAAATGATTGTCGATGAAATCGTTGCACCGAGTGATTTAAGAACGGTTATAACGAAACGCCTGGCATATTATGATTCAAAACAAATCTTAATGCCATATCGAAAACATCCAGTTTATCCTGTATAATAAGTGTTACTGTTGAGGTCTACCTGTCTAAGGTGGGCCTCAGTCTATTTTAAACAATAAGGAAGTATATGCCGTTTATCATTGTCTAGGCATACGCGCCCCCTAGAGGACGTTTCAATCCCTCGGGTACATTTTCACTTCGAGCTTTCAAAAAGCTTGAGGCCCACACGGTGTGGGTCATGCAGGCAGCTATTTTTTGCTGATGCGGGGGGTGAACGGGCACGAATGTGCTTTTCTTATTTAAAGGGGATATCGTTATGCAAATCGTCGTTGTAGGTGGAGGAGCAGTTGGTTTGTTGCTAGCATCCTTGCTACAAAAAGACCACACTCAAATACATATACTTGTTCACCGAGAATCTCAAGCACGCGAGCTAAATGACAAGGGGCTACAGCAAATCGATGTCTTGCAAAAATCGCACCAGACATACATAAAAGTTTCACAGGATTTTAAAGAATTTCCAACAGATGCATTGTGGATTATTGCGGTGAAGTATCATCATCTAGCAGGTTTACAATCGTTATTTCAATCGTTACCAAAAAGTACGCCATTACTATTTATACAAAATGGCGTGATGCATTTGCAATTTGCAAAACAATTGCATCAGGAGCACATTGCCTTTAGCTCAGTAGAATTCGGTGCAGAAAAACTATCAGATTCAAGCGTTGCACACCGTGGGGTTGGTAAGATGAAAATAGCTCTAGGTATAGGGAATGGACAGCTGTTTGAGCCGTTGTTACAGCTATCCAAGGATAAGCTGCCGATGGAATGGGCGGAAAATGCAGAGCAAATGTTAACACGTAAAGCACTATTGAATTGCCTTATAAACCCAATGACGACTATACTAAATGTGAAAAACGGTGCCCTTATAACGAATAAGCATAGTTTTTTATTAATAGAGCAATTATATAAAGAAATCATGACAGCATTTCCAGAACAACAAGATCAGCTGCCATTTGAGGATGTCATCGCTTTATGCAAAAAAACAGCAACAAATACATCTTCTATGCTTGCAGATCGTTTGAACGGAAGACTGATGGAAGTGGATACGATTGTCGGTGGTATATTACAGATGGCTCAAACGCGCAATCATGAAATGCCAATATTAGCGACACTTCATTCATTATTAATTGCAATGCAACAAGGTGGTGCGGAAAGTTGATTTATATATGGTCAATTATTTTACAAGTAATTTTATTATGCCCGATTATCTTATTTACGCTTATTTATTCTCTGTTTAGAAAGCTGTCGAAGAAAAGTCCAAAAGTATTTGGTAGAGCAGCAGATCTAACGACATTTTTATTGTTTTTTTCAGTACCGGAATCAGTTCAGTTTTTATGGGGCTATGATATTGGTTTTATCACTTTCATCGTTGCGGTGGTGATTGCCATCATTTTCACAATCATTGAATGGCGCACAACGAAAGAGATTGAAGTTCTACCGTTATTCCGAAAAATTTGGCGTTTTTTATTTTTGGCATTAACCATTACATATGTAGTTATTTGGTCAACTACCATCGTCCAACGAATCATTTTGTAAGTGACGATGAACCGAGCGTATTTTTTTCAATCTAATAGGCTTAAATGCTATACTCGGTTGTAGTTAACAATAAAGAGGAGTTTATACTAATATGAAACTGGAGCAAATTGATGTACCGGTAACGAATCAATTATTGGTAGATTATCGTAATCAAAAATCAACAATCTTATCATTCTTTCATTATGCAAATGAAAGTCAATCTTTTGGAAAACGTTTAAAGGATTTAGAAAATCATCCCATTCGTCGACCGGAGCTTGTCACAGTCATCCGCGAATTTATGGCGCCACTTGAGAAATCGGCAAAAGTGGAAATGCATTTACAAGAATTAGAGCAAAATGCAGTTGTTGTTGTCGGTGGGCAACAAGCAGGTTTATTAACTGGGCCTTTATATTCGGTTCATAAAGCCATCTCCGTTTTACTATTAGCTAGAGAACAGCGTGCAAAACTAGGTATCCCAGTTGTTCCGGTATTTTGGATTGCTGGTGAAGACCATGATATTGATGAAATAAACCATACATTTACAGCGCTAAACGGTCGCTTGCAAAAGCATATTCATCCAGAACGTTCAAAGAAAAAAACAATGGCATCAGCTACAGCCTTGGATATTGAAGATACACGAAAATTTATTAAAAATGTATTCCAACAATACGGTGAAACAGCATATACAGAAGAGTTAATAGTGAAAATTGATGCCCTAGTTGTGAAAAGCCATACATATACAGACTTTTTCGTTCAGCTAATGCATTGGTTATTTAAAGAAGAAGGCTTACTACTATTAGATGCGGCAGATCCGAAACTTCGCGCATATGAGGCCCCTTATTTCGAAAAGTTAATCAATTACTCTGAAGATATTGCAAAGGTTGTATCCAACCGCGAGGCGCTATTGACGGAAAATGGTTATGGTACGCCAATAGGTGCGACGAAAGAAAATGCCAATCTTTTCTATGTTAGAGAGGGAGAACGCTTCTTATTAGAACGTCAGGAAGGCAAATTCGTCAACGATATGGCGAATGTTCAGTTTACGAAAGCAGAAATGCTACAGCTTGCAACAGAGCAATCTGCCTGTTTAAGCAATAATGTGGTGACAAGACCGCTTATGCAAGATATGGTATTCCCGGTCCTTGCTTTTGTAGGTGGACCTGGTGAGCTTGCTTATTGGTCTACATTAAAAGACGCGTTCGAATTACTTGGTATGAAGGTACCCGTTTTTGTACCACGTATGAATATGACAATTATTAATCGTCAAGTTGCGCATTTATTAGAAGAACATGATGTAACAATAGCGGATGCTTTAAGTGGCAAAGTAGCAAATATGCAACAAGCATTTAAAGCGAAAGTATATGATGACAATGCAAAAGATGCTATCAAAAATACGAAGGACTTGCTACAGCAGCAATATGCCGCATTACAACAGCATTTGCATAACAATCATATTCAACTAGATAAACTAGTGAATAAAAACCTGGGTATCCATGACAGCCAATTAGACTTTTTGCTACATAAAATAGAAGCGGAAGTATTACTTCAGCATGATGTAGCTATTCGCAAGTTCAACGAGATGGATGGACAGCTGATTCCAGAAGGTAGTTTACAGGAACGTATATTTAATCCATTCCAATTTATGAATGAATATGGCATGACATTGATTGAAGATATTTTACAGTTACCACTAGAAGTGAATGAATTGCATAAAGCAATTTATTTATAAATCTAGATATTGGGTTTTGGTATAATATAGGAGTGGGGAATTATAGTTTTTTTACAAAAAAACTGAAATGAATAGACCTTATTTTTAGGACGAAAAAGCTATCTCAATTGAGATAGCTTTTTTTTGTTATTAAAATCAAATAAATGCTATTTTTTTATAATGGAATTACGGAAATAATAATGCGAAAAAAGTAGATTTGTAAGAGGAAAGGCATAATTTAGTGGAAAAAATGATGTCAATAAGGACGATTTACGCATTTTAACGGAAACGACCTCAAATTACAAGGAATTAGTGGTGGAATGTGGGGGGATGTGGTACATTAATTTCATATAGTGGGGTGAGAAGTATGTTCATGGGAGAGTATCAACATAGCATTGATGCGAAGGGCCGCTTGATTATACCTGCTAAATTCCGTGAACATCTTGCGGAAGGCTTTGTTATTACTCGAGGACTGGATAATTGTTTATTCGGGTATCCTATTTTAGAGTGGCGCAAGCTGGAAGAAAAGCTAAAGCAACTACCTGTCACAAAGAAGGATGCTAGAGCTTTTACTCGTTTCTTCTTTTCAGGAGCAACAGAGGTAGAAGTCGACAAGCAAGGCCGTATTAATATCCCAAGTAACTTACTAACACACGCTAATGTTCAAAAGGATTGTGTAGTGCTCGGTGTTTCTAATCGTATTGAAATTTGGTCCAAGGAGGCTTGGCAAAATTATTTTGCTGAGTCCGAAGAATCCTTCAATGATATCGCTGAGAATATGATTGATTTTGATATATAACAAACAACTAGGAGGGACAAACCTTGTTTAATCATACGACTGTATTATTGAAAGAAACCGTTGATGGACTGAATGTTCGTCCTGACGGCATTTATGTAGATTGTACTTTAGGTGGCGCTGGTCACAGTGAATATTTAGTTAGTCAATTATCGTCAGAAGGTAGACTTATTTGCTTCGATCAGGATACAACAGCCATTGAAAATGCTAAAGAAAGATTAGCACCATATTTAGATAAGATAACGTTCGTACATTCGAACTTCCGTTATTTAAAGGAAGAACTAGAAGCATTAGGAATAAGTAAAGTTGACGGGATTTTATATGATTTAGGCGTATCATCTCCTCAATTAGACAATGCAGAACGCGGCTTTAGTTATCATCAAGATGCGCCACTTGATATGAGAATGGATACAACTGCTGAACTTTCCGCATTTCATGTTGTCAACGAATGGTCTTACGGAGACCTTATTCGTATTTTCTACCGTTACGGTGAGGAAAAATTTTCAAAACAAATCGCCAGAAAAATTGAAGAAGCTAGAAAGACAAGCCCAATTGCAACGACTGGTGAATTAGTAGACTTAATAAAAGAAGGGATTCCAGCTGCAGCAAGACGTAAAGGTGGACATCCAGCAAAACGTGTATTCCAAGCAATCCGTATTGCGGTAAATGATGAGCTAGGAGCTGCGGAGGATTCGCTACTGCAAGCACTAGAAGTCATTAATGTAGGTGGACGAGTTAGTGTGATTACTTTCCATTCATTAGAAGACCGATTATGTAAAACGATTTTCAAAGAAGCATCTTCATTACCTGAATTACCACCAGGTTTACCTGTTATTCCGCCTGAATTAGCACCAGGAATAAAACTCGTTACACGTAAACCAATACTACCTTCTGAACAAGAGCTTGAAGAAAATAATCGTGCTCGCTCAGCAAAATTACGAATCGCAGAAAAAATAAAAGAAAAAGGGAAGTGATTAAATGGCACTGCTTAATCGGCAACAACAGCAAACGTACATCCAGCAGCCACAGCCAAAAGTACCGGAGAGGACCGTCCAGCAGCCAAAAATCAGTCCTTCCAAAAGAATATTATCTAAGGGGGAAAAATTTCTCCTTGTGGCCATGGTTACAGCAATCGCGTTAATGGCAGTTATGAATTTAAATACTCAATCTGCGCTTAATACGACATCTATAGAGATTCAAAAAATTGAAAAGAAAATTGATGAAACGAAGAAACAAAATGCGGAATTGTCCATCGAAGTGAGTGAACTCTCTACATATGAACGTATTTGGAATAAAGCGAAGGATTTAGGCTTGAAGCTAAACGAAAAAAACGTGAAAGTAGTGACTGGACAATGAAGAGAAAGTTTCGATTTCAATGGGGAGCCTTTCTAATGTTAATCGTTTATGGAGGGCTCTTTTTTGCTATGTTTTTACGCATATTTATCATCCAAGCTTCTGGACAAGTAGAGGGGCAAGTATTAGCTGCAAAAGCTGCAGCAAAATATGAAAAGTCCAAAGTAATTACAGCGAATCGAGGGAATATCCTTGATCGCCAAGGACAGACTATTGCCAAGGATACAATTAACTATCGTTTAGTAGCTGTTATTAGTCCAGATGCTTCTGAAGGCACAAAAAACCTAATGCATGTAGAAGATAAAGAGAAGACTGCAAAAATATTAGCAAAATATATTTCTATGAGTGAAGAAGATATATTGAAGAAGTTAAATACCAAAGAGAAAAATGCGCAGGGGAATTTACTGCGGCAAGTAGAATTTGGCGCTGCTGGCCGCAATATTAACCATGGCACAATGGAAAAACTAAGTAATGAAAAGCTTCCTGGTATTAATTTTGTGGAAAATACGAAGCGATTTTATCCAAATGGCATTTTTGCATCAAACTTAATTGGCTTAGCACAAAGGGAGACTCAGGAAGACGGAGATTCAAAAACCGTTGGAAAAATGGGGCTGGAATCCATTTATAACAAAGAATTATCAGGTACAAATGGTAGTGTCAATTATAAAAGTGATGTGTGGGGGTATTTATTACCAAATAGTAATAAAATGGTCAAACCTGCCCAAAATGGTAATGATGTTTATTTAACAATTGATAAAACGATTCAGAACTTTTTAGAAGATTCAATGTCCAAAGTATATAAGAAGTATAATCCTGACTCGATGGTAGCAGTTGTTGCAAATCCGAAAACGGGTGAAATTCTTGCTGTCTCACAAAGACCAACTTATAATCCACAAGATGGTTCTGGACTTGAAAATAGCTGGTTAAACCAATTGACAGAGTTGACGATAGAGCCAGGTTCTACAATGAAAACATTTACGTTAGCAACTGCGGTTGAAGAAGGTAAATGGCATCCAAATGCTTTTTTTCAATCAGGTCAATATACGGTACTTGATCGAACAATTCGAGATAGTAACCAAGTAGGTTGGGGGCCAATTTCGTATTTAGAAGGAATCCAACGTTCATCAAACGTAGGTATGGCTCATTTATTAAAACTAGTTGGTGATGATACTTTTGTTTCTTATATGAAAAAATTTGGTTTTGGTGAAAAAACAGGTATTGATCTACCAAATGAGGCTACCGGACAAATTTTAGATAAATGGCCGATAAACCGAGTCACAACAACTTATGGGCAAGGTTCTACAGTAACTCCTATTCAATTGATTCAAGCCCTTACTGCTGTTGCAAACGATGGTAAAATGATGCAACCGTATGTAATAGATAAAATTGTGAATCCAAATACGAAAAAAATCGTCAAAGAGAATAAGCCAATAATTAAAGGTAAGCCTATTTCAGCAAAAACGGCAAAAGAAGTTAGAGAAATCTTAGCAACCACTATTACAGGTGAAAAAGGAACAGGTCAAAGCTTTGCGAGTAAGGAATATGAAGTGTCAGGTAAAACAGGTACTGCACAAATTCCGAACGCATCTGGTGGTTACTATTGGGGGAAAAATCAATTCCTATATTCATTTTTAGGAATGGCTCCTGTAGATGACCCACAGCTGGTCATATATATTGCTGTAGAAAAGCCAAAACTTTCTGTAACACAAGCGGGCTCCGAGCCAACAGCAGCCGTTTTTAATACAGTTATGGAAAGTAGCTTGAAATATTTAAACATTAAGCCTGAGAAAAACAAAAAAATAAAATCCAAAACGATGGACAATTATAAAGGGCAGCTTGTTGAAGATGTTGCAGAAGATTTTGCAACAAAAAATGTTCAAATGGTCATCATAGGTAATGGTGATAAAATAACAGCGCAATACCCTGCAGAAAAATCCAAAGTACTATCAGGTGGTACTGTGTTCTTGAAAACGGATGGAGAGTCGAAAATACCTGATTTCACAGGATGGTCACTCCGCGACGTCTTAACGTATCAAACAATATCTGGTGCCAATATAGAAATGAAAGGTGAAGGGTACGTGCAAAAGCAAAGTATTAAAGCTGGTACAACACTAAATGCTAACAAAAAAATCGGTTTGAAATTGAAAAAACCAGAGGATTATTATAAATAGTTCAAGTGATTTCTGAAAGAATTTGAATAGTACTGCTTGTCATATCATACTTTGTAAGAAAAAAAGGTGTGATATGTCGAGCAATGTGGGCCACAGAGAGAACGAAAAAAAGAATGCGATGGATGTGGATTGTCTTTCTTGTATTATTTCTCATGCTAATTGGTAAATTAGTACATGTACAATTTATCCAACATGAACTGTTGACAAAACGGGCCGAGGAAAGCTGGGATCGGGAAATACCAGTTTCTAGTTTAAGAGGGAATATAGTGGATCGTAATGGCAAGCTGATTGTCGGTAATAAGCTCGCACCTACACTTTACTTTGTGCCAGCACAGAATGAACAACCTCAAAAAGCTGCAAAAGAGCTGGCAGATTTATTAAAAGTAGATGAAGAAGCTTTGGCAAAAAAGATGTCGCAAAGAGTCTCTATCGTCAAGATCGCACCTGAGGCAAAAAACATTTCTAATGAGCTCGCCGAAAAAATACAACAGAAAAATATCCCAGGGCTATATACTGGGCTGGATTACATACGTTATTATCCGTATGATCAACTACTTGCTAGGTTAATCGGTTTCACAGGTTATGATAACAAAGGTTTAGCTGGCTTAGAATACCAATATAATGATTTATTAATGGGCAATTCTTCGGCAATCCGTCTATTTACAGATGCAAAAGGTGCATCTTTACCCCATGTTCAAGATAGTTGGAAGGAAGGGAAAGACGGAGCGACAATGGAACTAACTATCGATGTCGATGTTCAAAAGGTCGTAGAACGTGAACTTGCACAGGCGATGGTGAAATACGAGGCAGATCAAGCTATGGCTATTGCAATGAATCCAAAAACGGGCGAAATATTAGCACTCTCATCTTACCCAACCTTCCATCCCTCCGCATTTGCCAAAGTCGATTCCACTATTTATAACAGAAACTTACCGGTGTGGATGACATATGAGCCGGGTTCTACATTTAAAATCATTACATTAAGTGCAGCTTTAGAGGAAGGTGTAGTTGATTTAGAAAAGGAACATTTTTATGATCCAGGTTACTCGATGGTGGAAGGTGCTAAATTACGTTGTTGGCAGCGTAGAGGACATGGAGATGAAACTTTTTTAGAAGTTGTTCAGAACTCTTGTAACCCAGGCTTTATTGAACTTGGGAGAAGAATAGGGCCTAAAAAGCTTCAACAATATACTCGTGATTTTGGCTTTGGCCAAGTAACAGGTTCGAATATGGCAGGGGAATCTACAGGGATATTATTTTCCGAAAAGGGATATGGTCCTGTAGAGCATGCCACAACTTCTTTTGGTCAGGGCATCTCTGTCACACCGATCCAACAAGTCCAGGCAGTAGCAGCAGCTATTAATGGGGGTACACTATACAAGCCCTATATAGTCAAAAATTTAATCGATGCCGATACGGGTAAAGTATTGAAAAGTTATCAGCCTGAAAAGAAACGCCAAGTCATTAAACCTGAAACGTCTAAAAAAGTCCGTGAAGCATTGGAATCGGTCGTCGCTTATGGCTCTGGTCGTAATGCTTTTAGAGATCACCTTCGTATTGGAGGTAAAACAGGGACGGCTCAAAAAGTTGAAGATGGGCGTTATAAGGATGGCGAGTACATCGTATCCTTTATTGGCTTCGCACCAGCAGATGATCCACAGATCGTTGTTTATGTTGCTATCGATAATCCGAAGAACGCAACTCAATTCGGTGGTGTCATAGCAGCACCGATTGTAGGGCAAATCATTGAGGATGTTCATGAAAAAGTGGGGATTAAAGAACGTCAGGGACAATTAGAAAAGCCCTATCGCTGGGGAGATGTTGAGAAAGTGCGCGTACCTAATCTGGTAGGTGAGAAAAAAGAGGATATCACAAAAATGCAATATCCGTTTCGTATAGAATGGCATGGAAATGGCTCCAAAATTGCCTCTCAATTGCCAAAAGCAGAATCACAAATCGCACTAGATGGCATAATTCACGTTTATTTAGAAAAATAGCGTGAGTTAGTCTTTAAAAATAGAATTGAAAATACTATGATAGTACATGTACTAAAGAAGGTTTAGAAGGAGAATTTTCATGACAATTGCAACAACTTTAATCGTTTTGGCCATTTCATTCTTCTTAACGGCTATTACAGCACCTGCTGTTATTCCGTTATTACGTCGAATGAAATTTGGTCAAAGTATTCGAGAAGAAGGACCAAAATCACATCAGAAAAAAGCGGGAACACCAACGATGGGCGGAGTTATATTTTTATTCGCCATTATCGCTACAACAATTGTGTTAGGTTATCTAAATGATGCCCTTACTTCACAAACTGTTGTATTAATTCTCGTCTTATTCGGCTTTGGTTTAATCGGTTTTTTAGACGATGGTCTTAAAATTATTTTCAAACGTAATCTAGGTTTAACATCGTTACAAAAGTTAATCGGACAAATTATTATTTCGATTGCCGCTTATTTCTTATTAGGCTTAGGAGCTTTTCAAAATATAATTCATCTTCCATTTAGTAACTTTGCCTTAGAATTAGGTGGCTTTTATGTTTTATTTTTAATCTTCTGGTTAGTAGGATTCTCTAATGCGGTCAACTTAACAGATGGTTTAGATGGTCTTGTATCAGGTACTGCTTCCATTGCTTTTGCTGCATTTGGTGTATTAGCACTTGTTAATAATCAAATTGATATCGCCATTTTCGCGTTTGCTGTAACAGGTGCATTACTTGGTTTCTTAATGTTTAATGCCAACCCGGCGAAGGTTTTTATGGGCGATACAGGTTCACTTGCTTTAGGTGGGGCACTTGCGATGCTATCTGTATTAGTTGGTCACGAAGTGTTGTTATTATTGGTTGGTATTATCTTTGTACTCGAAACATTATCCGTTATTTTACAAGTGGCAAGCTTTAAATTAACTGGTAAACGAATTTTTAAAATGAGTCCACTACATCACCATTTCGAGCTATCAGGTTGGTCTGAATGGCGTATCGTTCTAACTTTCTGGTTAACAGCATTAGTTGCAGCGTTGATCGCAGTGGTTCCGGAGGTCTTGAAATGAAAAGCTTAACTATGATGGAACATAAAAAAGTACTTGTATTAGGGTTAGCTAAAAGCGGTGTTGCAGCAGCAGAATTACTGCATAAAATGGGTGCATTCGTCACTGTCAACGACGCTAAACCGTTTGAAGAAAATCAAGATGCACAACGCCTTTTAAAACAAGGTATTACAGTGATTTGTGGTCGTCATCCAGAAGATTTATTGGATGAAGGCTTCGAATTAGTTGTGAAAAATCCAGGAATTCCTTATACAAACATTTTAGTAGCAGATGCTGTGAAACGTGGCATTCCAGTATGGACCGAAGTAGAACTTGCTTATTTAATTAGTAAGGCGCCAATCATTGGTATTACGGGTTCTAATGGTAAAACAACTACGACTACTTTGCTGTATCATATTTTAAATCAAGGTGGTTTGAATCCTCTAATTGCAGGAAATATTGGTACAGTGGCATGTTCTGTCACTGAAGATGCTACGGAGGATAATGTAATTGTCACAGAATTATCTTCATTCCAATTAATGGGGACAGAACAATTTAAGCCGAAAATTGCAATTTGGACGAATTTATACGAAGCACATATTGACTATCATGGTTCGATGAAAGGTTACGGAGATGCTAAGTTTGGCGTTACACGTAATCAGGATGCAACAGATTATTTAATCTACAATGCAGATCAAAAAATTGTTGCAGAGTACGCGAGTAAATCAAATGCACATAAAATTCCATTCACAACAAATGGTATTAACTACTTAGGAATTAGTGCAGATGATGACATGATTTATTGGTTAGGCAAGCCGTTTATTGAACGTAGTATTATTGCTCTCCCAGGACAACATAATTTAGAAAATGTTTTAGTAGCAGTTGCAGCGGCTATTATTATGGAATGTCCGAAAATTAAAATGGAGCATGTATTATCATCATTCACAGGTGTTAAACACCGTACTCAATTTGTTCGGGAATGGCAAGGTCGTAAAATCTTTAATGATTCAAAAGCGACGAACGCACTAGCTACTCGCAGTGCATTAGCAGCATTTAATCAGCCGATTGTATTACTAGCAGGTGGTTTAGATCGCGGCCATTCATTTGAAGAATTACGTCCACATATGAGTAATGTGCATGCGGTTGTAGTAACGGGGGAAACAGCCGGTCGATTTGCGGAATTTGCAAAATCGTGTGGCGTTGAGAAAATAGCCCATGCAGATCAAATGGAGTCAGGTGTTGAACAAGCAGCGAATTTATCAAATGAGGGAGATGTCATTTTACTATCTCCAGCATGCGCAAGCTGGGATCAATACCCAACTTTTGAAATACGCGGTGATAAGTTCATCGAAGCTGCTATGAAGTTGTAAGTAAATTTTGAACAACAGGAAGGATGCCATAGCTGAATCAACGTGAACGCACGCTATTTATGAGTGCAGTCATTTTATTAACATTGACAGGCATTGTTTTCGTCTATTCTGCAGGAACTTATTGGGGCAAAGTACATTATGGTAATACAGCCCCTTTTCTTTTCAAGCAACTAATCTATTTAGGTGTGGCGGTCTCCGCATTTTATGCTGTTTCCAATAGTACCCTCCTAAGAATGGAAAAAAGTTGGTCGATACTGTACATATTTTCCCTTGTGTTATTGATTGCGGTATTGATCCCTGGGGTAGGGGCTCAGCGGAATGGTTCTCAAAGCTGGATTGATTTAGGCCCACTAAGTATTCAACCTGCTGAGTTTGCCAAAATTGCGATGCTTGTGAAATTAAGCTTCGTGTTAGCACGTAAGAAAAGTAGTGAGCGGACAATTCAACTCAACCATTTTGTATGGATGTTATTACCGGTAGCGCTTATTATGCTACAGCCTGATTTTGGTTCTGCTTTTATAATAATCGTCTCTGCTTTTGCTTTACTCTTTATAGCAGGTTATCCAATTCGATTTTACGTCTTTCTTATGATGGTTGGCGTAAGCGGTTTAGTTGGTTTAATCATTTCAGCTCCGTATCGATTAAAGCGTATTGAAGCGTATTTAGATCCATGGTCAGACCCTTTAGGTAGTGGCTTCCAGGCAATTCAATCACTTCTTGCTATAGGTCCAGCTGGGTTGTTTGGACATGGTTTTGGTAATAGTCGTCAAAAGTATTTATATTTACCCGAACCACAAAATGATTTCATCTTTTCAATCATTGCTGAAGAAACGGGCTTTATAGGCGCGTCATTGATCGTTATAACCTTTGGGGTTGCTTTGTACGCAGGTTATGCTTTGGCGGTCAGAACGCAACAATTAAGCTACTTTTACAGTGTAGCGGCATTGATTAGTATGCTTGGCTTTCAAGCTTTCCTAAATATTGGGGTTGTTTCGGGCTTATTACCTGTAACAGGTGTGACCTTACCCTTTATCAGCTATGGAGGATCATCGTTAATGTCCGCATGGCTAGTAGTCGGGGTTATTTGGAATTTTACAAAAAGAATTTAAATAAAAGAGGAAGGAGTGTACAGTATGGAGAAAATTATAGATATAGAAGAACGTATACCAACGCTTCGTGAGCGTCGTAAGAAACGGACGAATCTGCGGTTTACGATATTGCTAGCCATATTCGGCATCATCTTACTGGCACTTCTTTATTTTCAATCATCTTTAAGTCATATTAACAAAATTGAAGTTTCTGGCGGGCATTTAAAAAATGCGGAATACTATTCAAAGGTTAGTACGATCCGTGTCGGCGATTCATTATGGGACTTTAAACTAAAAAATGTTGAAGCGTCCATTCAAAAGAAAAATTGGGTCGAGAGTGTTACAGTTGAACGGAATTGGTTAAACACTGTGACCATAAAAGTGAAAGAGTATGACAAAAAAACTTTTATTAAGCAGGGTGATCGGTATAATCTTGTATTGCAAAATGGCGTAATTTACAACTTAGATGAATTACCACGAGAAATGAATTTACCCATTTTAGTTGGCTTTAAAGAAGAGGATTTATTACTGAAAATAATTAAACAATTGGACAAGGTTGATGAGGAATTGATGACCTTAATTTCTCAAGTGAACGCAATTCCAACGAAATCCAATCCGTATGCGATTCGCTTATTTATGAATGACGGCTTTGAAGTACGTGCAACCATTACGACATTAGCAGAAAAATTGAAGTATTATCCTTCTATCATTTCTCAAGTCAAAAAAGGTGAAAAAGGGGTTATTGACTTAGAAGTCGGTTCGTTCTACCGCTCGTATACGAGTGAATATGGCGAGCAGGCTAAAGAGGAGGAAATAGATGACCAAACAGCAGGCAAGTAAAAAACGCCAATCTGTTAAACATCAATTTGCCTTTCTGATCGTTTCAATTGTACTAGGTTTTCTTTTTTCATATGCCTATAATACCGCCAAAACAAAAGACAATACGATGATTGAAATAAACTCTTCTGATTTTGAAAGAAAAGAACAATTACGAGAAAACTTGATTGTTCAACAAGAACGTAACAAAGAGCTTGAAGAGGAAAAGTTACAACTACAACAAAAAATAAAGGATTATGAACAAGATTTTTCGGGTAGTAAAGAAGGGTCTAGAAATTTAGTGAAGCAGGCAGATAATTTACGTCTTATGCTTGGCAAGATTCCTGGTCAAGGTTCAGGTGTTACTGTAACATTGCAAGATGCTGAATATAATCCAAAATCAGTTAATCCGAATGACTATATTGTTCATGAAAGTCATGTTTTTAAAGTGTTAAATGAATTAAAGATTTCCGGAGCACAAGCTATTGCAATTAACGGGCATCGCTTGGAAGCTAATTCCTATATTAAATGTAATGGGCCGGTTATTACGATTGATGATGATCAATTTCCAGCACCGTTTATCATTGAGGCAGTAGGTGACCCTAAAGTATTATCCGCAGGGTTAACACTAGCAGGCGGCGTTTATGACCAACTCATTGATGATAATATCGTTGTGGTGATTGATAGTAGCAAGGAGCTGATCATGCCAGCCGTCCAAGGGAATTCTTAATAGAATCTAGTGAGGAGGCGACATATTGAAGCGTAAAATGAATACACCATTCATCATCGTACTGTTCATCATTGGATTTATGTTAGCGATGCAATATAACACGGTGAAAAATCCAAAACAACGTGATACGCGTGATCTATGGGATATTCGCCGGGAATTATCGCTTGAAAAGCAACGCCATTCAGAACTGTTAGCGAATATTAGGTCTTTGAATACGACGATTAGTAAATACGATAATTTAAACAATGATAGTCCAGATCGTGTATTAAGGGAGACAGTTCAAGAGTTGAAGCAAGAAGCGGGTTTAACGGTGATTAAATCGCCAGGCTTAGTACTAAGTGTTGATGCTGCAATGGAGGCTAAGGCGTTAGGACAAGAAGTGCCAAATATTTCGCCGGACTTAATGGTAAAGCTAGTCAATGATATTAATCGTTTTAAAGGCAATGCGGTTGTAATTGATGGCAAGCGTATCGTTCAAACAACGGCAATTCGTGATATTAATGGACAAACTACTGTTAATAGTTTGGCCGTTCGAACTCCGCCATTTTCGCTAATAATTAGTACGAGTACTTTGGCGGATGCAAAAAAGCTTGCAAGTTACTTGGAAGCTTCGTCAATCGCGGATGAATTTTATATCGATAATTTAACTTTGTCGATTGGAGAGCCCCAGAAAAAGTTAGCTTTAGATGCATATGATAGATCTTTTGAAAATAAATTTTTATCAGAAACGAAAAAGGGGGAATAGAGTTTGTGGTTACCGTTACTAGGTTTACTATTTGGTATTTCCCTTGGTTTGTTAACTGATATTGAAATACCCATCGTTTATGAAAGTTATTTATCGATTGCTGTACTAGCAGCTTTGGATACCATTTTCGGTGGTATAAGAGCACAATTGCAACAAGTGTATGATGATCACGTATTCGTTACAGGCTTTTTCTTCAATATTGCACTAGCTGCAGGGTTAGCATTTTTAGGAGTTCATTTAGGGGTAGATTTATATTTAGCAGCTGTTTTTGCTTTCGGAGTTCGACTTTTTCAAAATATCGCAATCATTAGAAGGATATTATTATCAAAATGGAACGATAAAAAAGCAAAAAAATCCGAAGAAACAGTCCAATAGAAGGAATTTTTTCGAAAAAACAGGAATTTATTTAGACAAGTTACTCAATTTACAATAGAATATTGATAAGAGTTGTTGAAGGAGGTGCCACAGATTGAATCACTCAGAATTATACGTATCACTAGATATAGGATCATCATCCATTAAGGTCGTTATTGGTGAAGTAAATAATGAGACTTTACATGTAATAGGAGTCGGGAATGTAAAATCTACTGGCATTCGAAAAGGGAGTATTGTAGATATAGATGCTACAGTACAATCTATTAAAAAAGCGGTCGATCAAGCCGAGAGAATGATAGGGATGTCTATCAATAAAGTAATTTTAGGGATCCCTGCCAATCAGGCAATGCTGCAACCTGTTAAAGGTGTCGTTGCAGTTAATAGTGATAACCGTGAAATAGGCGATGAGGATTTAGATCGCGTATTGGAATCGGCACAAGTGATGTCAATTCCGCCAGAAAGAGAGCTAGTCAATTTAGTTCCTAGACAATTTATTGTAGATAATTTAGATGAAATTAAAGACCCTCGCGGTATGATTGGTATCCGACTTGAAATGGACGGTACCTTAGTCACAACTTCAAAGACGGTCCTTCATAATGTACTCCGCTGTGTTGAAAAAGCGGGTTTGGATATTCAACAAATTTACTTACAGTCACTTGCTGCAGGTGAATTTGCATTAACAGAAGATGAAAAGAACCGAGGAACGGCATTTATTGATATTGGTGGTGGTTCAACAACAATTGCCATTTTCAAAGATGAACATTTCACACACACAGCAGTTATTCCAGTAGGTGGGGAACATATTACGAAAGATTTATCAATCGTTTTAAAAACACCGACAGAACAAGCTGAAAAGATTAAAATAGACTACGGGCATGCATTTTATGACGATGCTTCAGAAGATGAACTATTTGAAGTACCGGTTATTGGTGCAGATACGAAGGAACAATTTAGTCAAAGATATATATCCGAAATTATCGGTGTTCGACTGGAAGAATTATTCGACATGATCATCGATGAGCTATATCGGATGGGTATTCAAGATTTACCAGGTGGCGTAGTGTTAACTGGTGGCGTTGCTAAACTAGAGGGTATTTCTCAACTAGCTCGTCATGTGTTACAAACGAGAGTACGAGTTTATACGCCTGAATATATAGGTGTTAGGGAACCTGAATATACATCAGCAGTAAACTTAATTCGTTATGCATATATGGAATCTCAATTTCTAGGAGATTACAGTGATGACAAACCGCTAGGACCAATTCAAAATCAAGAGTCAAATACAAAAACGCCAGCTACTTATGATACCCATGAGCAAAAAGAAGGCGTAGTTGGTAAGGTTCGGAATTTCTTAACCAAATTTTTAGAATAAAAAAGGCGGCTTTCTCTACACATAATGAGCTGAATTAGGAGGAATAGAGATGTTAGAATTTGATACAGAGATCGATCAACTAGCAGTTATTAAAGTTATCGGCGTTGGTGGCGGAGGTAATAATGCAGTCAATCGAATGATCGAACATGGTGTTCAAGGTGTAGAATTCATTGCCGTAAATACGGATTCACAGGCACTTAAACTTTCAAAAGCTGATGTGAAATTACAAATTGGTAGTAAATTGACACGTGGTTTAGGTGCAGGAGCAAATCCTGAAGTGGGGAAAAAAGCTGCTGAAGAAAGCAAAGAACAGCTTGAAGAAGCATTAAGCGGTGCAGATATGGTATTCGTTACTGCAGGTATGGGTGGCGGTACTGGTACTGGGGCAGCGCCTGTAATCGCTCAAATTGCGCATGATTTAGGCGCTTTAACAGTAGGTGTTGTAACACGTCCATTTACTTTTGAAGGTCGTAAACGTCAATCACAAGGTTTTGGTGGTACTACTGCCATGAAAGAAGCGGTTGACACATTAATCGTTATTCCAAATGATCGTTTGCTTGAAATTGTAGATAAAAACACGCCTATGCTAGAAGCGTTCCGTGAAGCAGATAATGTTCTTCGTCAAGGAGTACAAGGTATTTCTGATTTGATTGCGACACCAGGTCTTATCAACTTAGACTTTGCAGACGTTAAATCGATTATGTCTGATAAAGGTTCCGCACTAATGGGAATTGGTATTGCATCTGGTGAAAACCGTGCAATAGAAGCTGCCAAAAAAGCGATTTCAAGTCCGTTGCTTGAAACATCGATTCATGGTGCAAAAGGTGTCCTTATGAATATGACTGGTGGTTCAAACCTTGGTCTTTATGAAGTAGGGGATGCTGCTGATATCGTATCAGCTGCCTCGGATGAAGATGTGAACATTATCTTCGGTGCGGTTATTAATGATAACTTGAAAGATGAAATCATCGTAACAGTTATTGCGACGGGCTTCTCAGATGATGAAGTACATCTTGATCCGCGCTCTGCAGGACGAGGTGGTATTGGTGCTGGTCGCCCAGCAGTTACTGCTGCACCTCAACAACAGGGACGTGAAGTAAGACAAGAAGAAGTGAAAATACATCAAGAGCCAGTGCGTCAAACACAACAAGTGCAAACTCAAGATGATACTTTAGATATTCCGACATTTTTACGTAACCGTCAAAAACGTCGCTAATAGATAAATGCAACCAGCCCACACAGTATATTGTGTGGGCTTTTTATTTATAATCACTTCATCTACCTTGTTTTTGTTGTATTGCTAGGAAGGGTAATTAAATAACCGAAATTTTGGAGGTACATAGTGAAGAAAATTAATCTATTATTGATTTTCTCATTGTCTGCTTCGTTATTCATTAGTGTTCCATCGGCTGAAGCAGCAAGCAATGTGAAAGTTCACGTTATTGATGTTGGGCAAGGAGATGAAGTAGTAGAGTATTTAAAGAAACAGAAAGTAAAAACATTAAATGCAGTTGTTTCAACTCATCCGGAAGCGGAGTATGTAGGTGGATTAGCTGAAGTAATCGATACATAAAAGCCAAAAGTTTCACATACGACAATTGCATATAAAAACTTTCTAACTGCCGTTAAAAAGAAAGCCTTAAAATTAATTTAGTCAAAAACGGAGTAACAATCCCTTCGAAAGCAAAAAACATTACACTCAAATTCTTAGGTCCAGTTACAACTTACATTCCATCTGATTTAAAAGATGGAGTGCCGTACTTCAGCTCACACATAACAAAAAGAAATTCCTCTTTACTGGAGACGCTGAATGCAGGTGTTCTATCTAAAGTAGAAGTACTGAAGGTAAGTCATCATGGGGCAAAAGAAGCCACTACATTGAGTTTTTTACAACCTATGCTGTGATTAGTGTAAGCTCTACAAATGGCAATGGACACCCTACACCAGCTACTCTAAAACGGTTAAAACAAAAAAGGCAAAAATCTATCGTACTGATAAAAATGGTAATGTTGTATTCACCTCAACAGGTTCTAAAATTATGGTTAAGGTAACAAAGAAATAGTTTTGTTATTATGCTATCTATTAGGGAAAGGATTAATAAGATTTTACAAGGGAACAGCGATCCCAAAGGAAAAATTGAATATTTAATCACATAAAAATTCAATTCAAATAACATAATAAAAGAACCCCCCAAAAAAGCGTTCTACTCAAATTAAGAGTGGATCGCTTTTTTACGTTAAGAGGTTTTATCTTTTGTTGTTCTTTTTCGGGTTGTTGGCTTTTTCATCTAAGCCTTAATGATGCCTGGAGTGAAGTCATAGATCCGTGATATTGTCTGGTATTGCTTTTTGTCTATCGATTGCTGTTACTGTATTATTATTCGCTTTTTTCCAAGTAAATTTATAGAGTCGATGATTTCAACTGCTTTATCCTTATTTACTTTCTTTAAACGCTCAAGATCCTAATAGTTAGGGTCGACAAATTTATTCTTAGCGTATTCATATGCTTTAACGATATCCTCACGTTTTATTTCCTTTTTACAATTCTCACAAACCTTAACGATATTAATTCACTCATTAGTTTTCTGGATAGTCTACATGTAATTGAGGAAGAACAAACCAGCCTTTTTCTTTATTAAGTCGTAATAATTTCGCTCCAATTTGAACTTTGCTTAAATGGAATTGTACATACATCAAAGCAACATCTCTCTAATAGACGTACCCATAGCTTGACTGCATGCAATCAAGCTTGTAGCGGTATCCATTGAAAGTGCAACCCTAATTTCTGGATCGTTAAATTTCACACCGGCAGGGATTGCCTCAGATGTCGCTGGTATATATTTATAATCATTTCCGTAAGAAATTTCATTGTCCCAAAAAAACTCTTCTCAATAAATCATATTTATATACTATAAATGCGGTTTGAAACGGCAAAATTCAGTCCTCAAACCATAATTAAATGATAAAGAAATAAACCTTAGTTAAAGGCTTATCTCTTTATCATTGTAAGGAGATTAGTTTACTGGAGTTAAATGAAATTCCCCTTTTCAAGCATTTTCCTAATACCATCTTTAGTCAATAGTGGGGGGGCTTTTTCTGTAAGAGGGGCTAAAGAAGATTCTTTTAAATAAGGTGCAATTATAAAGAGGTCATCATCTAAGATAAATGTAGACCCTCTTTCGGTATCTGCTATTAGCACTTCCTTTAGCTTTTCACCTGGTCTTGCTCCAATTTCTTTAATTTTAATATCCTTCCTACCTGAATGCTGGATAAGCACTTCAGCTAAGTCAATTATTTTGAAAGCATCCATATTCATGATGAAAATTTCCCCACCTTGAGAAATTCGTGTCGCTTTTAACAAATTTAAAATAGCTTCTTTTGGAGAAATAAAATATCGGATCATCTCCTTATCCGTTATATGAATTTCCCCTAATTCAGAAATTTGCTTTTGAAAAAGTGGAAGTACACTTCCACTACTTCCCAATACATTTCCGCCTCTAACACATAAAAATTGCGTACTAGCCTTCTTTATATTTGCCCCAATTATTAGTTTTTCTCCAAGTGATTTTGTCATTCCATAAATATTAGCTGGATTAGCAGCCTTATCAGTAGACACGTAAATCACTTTTTTTACATTATTTTCAATTGAAGCATCAATTACATTTTGTGTACCAAGTATGTTAGTTTTAATCGATTCCAAAGGATTCTCTTCACAAATAGGAACATGTTTAAGTGCTGCCAGGTGAAAAGTGAAATCGACATTTTTTGTAGCGGCTAACAGAGCTTCTTTATCACGTATATCACCAATAAAAAAAAGTAGGCGATCGTTATTTATTTTTCTCTTTAATTCAACTTGGCTATTCTCATTCCTTGAGTATATGATTATTTTTTTGGGATGGAAATTAAGGAGTTGCTGAATTAATTCAATTCCCCAAGAACCAGTCCCCCCTGTCACTAATATAGTAGAGTTGTTAAACATATAGGCCCTCCTACAGCACTATAAACGTATTTTTGTTTACTATTCAAGATTAATACCTTTAAGAATTTCATCCCAAAGTTGATGGTTACCTTCCCATATATCAACATTAGGGAACTCGACTGCATATACATTGGAAAGTGGCCAATTCTTTTCAACAATCCCATTTACATTTTCATGATTGATGAGTAAAATACTGAAATCGTTTTTAACTAAACCTTGTAATACAGATTGCAATACTGCTACGTCTTCAAAACTGCCTTCAGTTCTTACAAAAAGAATGCGTTTGGATGATTCCATTTTATTTAGAAATCGTACTATACGTCGATTATACTTTTCCATCACGTCGTCGTAAGAACCTATGTGGGTTAAAGAGTTCTTATCCGTTCCAAAATCATGATTCGATACAAAGTGATAATAATCATCGGAAACGCAAATCATCGAATCCCCAGCAGGGCCTATAATTCTTAAATTATCAGAGTTCATTAGGTTAAAAAATCTGTTTCTTAGCAACATATTTACTTTTGATAAATCTGGAGTAGCTACCCAGTCAAAAACTCCAGAATATGGCCGGAGCTGATGTTTTTTTAACTGAATGGAAGTTAAGCACAAATCTCCCAAACTGAATATTGCATCATAATTTCCTAATAATTCTTGTCTATTCATTCGTACCTCTCCTATATTTTGATTTTCCTAGTACTAATTAATTACTAAGAGAAATTCAAATAATACTAATTTATGGTAAAAAAACTAGTGCAAAAAAATATAACTCTAGGTTATTCTTTTTTGTCGGTTAAGTAAGGGATAATTTTCCTACTTTAGATTCTTATTTCAACTCCCTATTTTGGGGTGGAAATTTACAATTTCAACAACAACTGGACTACCGGCAGATATTTGACTTTCTTCTGGGATTGAGATAATTAACGATCCAATCCCTTGTTCACCTGCAGTGTAAGCAAAAATATCGTCCATTTGTAATACTCCATTCACAAAAACGTGAAAATAGTTATTGTTTAAATTAAGTTCAGGTAGATGCTCAACTACTTCTCCTAAATCATTTAAAAAATCGTTTGCTCCAATTTTGTAAGTTGACATACCTTTAATCGTTTCAGGTACTTTATGGAATAAACGAGTAACTGATGGTGAAGTTGAAATTATTTGGTCTGTATTACTTGCGAGTCCAATAATCTTTAATGTCAAAAAAATTCCTCCTTTATTTGTTCCTTAATAGCATATGCTGTTAGAAAAAGGGGATCATGGACATTTGCTAGTTATTTGTAAAAAATAAGTGATTATTTGTGAATTATCCATTTATAAGCGATTACATATTAATAAGAATAGTTATTGTTTAAATTAAGTACAGGTAGATACACGACTACTTCTCCTAAATCATTTAAAAAATCGTTCGCTCCAATTTTGTAAGTTGACATACCTTTAATTGTTTCAGGTGTTTTATGGAATAAACAAGTAACTGATGGTAAAGTTGAAATTATTTGGTTTATATTACTTGCGAGTCCAATAATCTATAAAGTCAAAAAAATCTCTCCTTTATGTGTTCCTTGATAGCATATGCTGTTGGAAAAAGGGAGCCTAGGACATTTGTAAGTAATTATTCCTAAATTAACAATTTCAAAATAATTACATATTAATAAGGATAGTGTTATTTTTTGAAAAAATGGGAGGAATATTATGGGGGGTAAAACTAATTTAAGTAATTTGCAATATCAGCCACTACTATTTCCCTTTCCGGAGCTCCCTTCAACAGTATTTTGTATAAAAGAACCTAGGGAAGTGTCCATTACAGAATTTTATACAGTATCTGATGGAAAGAAAAAAATTTACACGCTAAATGACTGCATCAAACATGCTGGTGAACAAAAAATAAAAAGTACTACGGAAGTATCGTTTATGAATCTTTTTGTTAACGGTGTTTTACAGCCGAAAGTTAATTATGAAGTGGAGGAGGAGAGAATTATTTTAAAAACAATTGATGCTCCAATAAAAGATTCACCCATTATATTACAAATGATTGCGTTCTAACAAATTGTCTAATAGTCATTTGTCTAGATAGAAATAATGGAGTTGCATATTTTATATATAAATATAATAAGGGAGAAATGATATGAAAATATTACTTGCCACATATTGGACCATCCCCCATCTTGGAGGAGTATGGAACTATATGCAACAACTTAAGAAAAGCTTGGAGGAACATGGACATGAAGTAGATTTAATGGGATACGGTGAAGATAATACAATTGTCCATATCGTAAATAACGGAAAGAGGGTTGAAAAAGACAAACTTCTATCTTTTCTTCAAGCAAAAATGCCCCCTGGTCTCTATCCTAATCTTTATAAGAATAAACTTGTTGAATATTCGGAATTCCAAAGATATATCTATGAACTTGGAGCCGTTTATTTAGGTTTGGACCAATATGATCTTATTCATACTCAAGATGTTATTTCAACTGCATGTATTAAGCGCGTCCGTCCCCAAACTACTCCACTTATAGCAACTATCCATGGTTCTGTTGCGCATGAAATTAGACATCAACTTAAAACAGTACACAAATCACCTACTTCTTATATGGCTAAAGAATATTATGATGAATTAGAACGCATTGGGGCAATGTCTTCAGATTTAAGTATAGTGGCTAATCATTGGTTAGAGGCCATTCTTCATGAGGAATTTAACGTACCTAAAAGTCAATTACGTGTTCTTCATTATGGATTTGATACCGAAGAGTTTATAAAACAAAAAAATAAAAACTCCTTTATTGAGCGTCCAAAAAACAAAAAGGTAATAGTTTATTCTGGGAGACTCGTTGAATTGAAGGGAGTCCATTATCTTATTGAAGCATTATCGAAATTAAAGGAGATTCGCCAAGATTGGGTTTGTTGGATTGTAGGAACCGGAGAAATGAAGACAGAACTTCAATTGTTGACTAAGTCATTAAAGCTTGAAGAAGATATATTTTTTTTAGGAAATCGTGCTGATGTACCAGCAATTCTTTCAAAAGCATATTTATATGTAATACCTTCGCTCATTGATAATCAACCTTTGTCTTTGATAGAAGCACAACTGGCAGGAAAGCCAACAATAGTAAGTAATGTAGGCGGATTGCCGGAAATGGTTGAACATAACGTCACAGGATTGTTAACTGAACCTAAAGATGTATATGGGCTATTGGTAAGTTTGAATCGGTTATTAACGGATGAAGTATTAGCAAAAAATTTAGGGGAAAATGCAAAAAAATGGGGAATGACACACTGGTCATTTGAAAATGGAATAAGGAATTTACTTGAAATTTATCAAGAAGTAATTTTAATGAAGAAAACAGGTGATACCAATGAATAAAAAATTCATAACTAATTTTAAAGATTGGTGGAAGTCATTATTCAGGAAAGGTGCGCAAGAAAATATATCCGAATCAACAGATGAACTTATTGAAAGCGACGATACTCAAGAAAATGGAATTATGCAAAATGAAGCCTTCAACCAAAATGATATTGACATTCAAATGAAACTTCCAAAGCAACCGATTATTCCTATGTACAATGGGAAATATGATCAATTTTTCTTAACTCCGGAGCTTCACATCCCATTGTCGGCCGTTAATGAGGAGCTATGGGATCTTATACAGGAAAAACTCCCTGATAATTATACTATTCCATGTGCGACATCAAAACACCTTTATAATATTAATAAATCTAGGGATAAATGTTATTAAAATGATTCGAAAGAAGGAGCATAATTGACGAAGGCAATTGTTACTGGTGGCGCAGGTTTCATTGGTTCCCATTTAGTAGATGAACTACTCTCAAAAGGTACTGAGGTTTTCGTTATAGATAATTTCAGCTCAGGTAATTCATCAAATCTTAATCCAAATGCTAAATTGTTTAATATAGATATTGGCGATTTTCAAATAAAAAGTTTAATACAGGAATTGAAGCCGGATGCATTATTTCATTTGGCTGCACAAGCAGATGTTGGAAGGTCAGTGGGAAATCCGTCGGAGGATGAAAGAGTAAATATTAATGGAACAATAAATTTACTTCAGGGGTGTGTTGAAGCCTCTGTTCCAAAATTTATATTCTCATCTACTTCGGCAGTCTATGGAAACATTCAACGTGACATTATTACTGAAAAAGAATCAACCACACCTTCTTCTTTTTATGGTCTTTCGAAATTGGCAGCTGAATACTATATAAGACTCTTTTATGAGCTCTTTGGGCTTCGCTATACTATTTTACGCTATGCTAATGTGTATGGGCCTCGCCAATTGCCAAAAGGAGATGGAGGAGTTGTGTCAGTTTTTCTTGACAGAATTAAAAGAGCTGAACTGATAAAAGTCCATGGTGACGGGGAACAAACAAGGGACTTCATTTATGTAAAGGATGTAGTATCGGCAAATATTGCTTCTTTGCATAAAGCAGATGGTAAGACTCTTCATATTAGTACGGGAGAAAGTATATCAATAAATAATTTGCTTAAACTCATAGAAGGAATACACAGACTACCCATTAAGAAGGAAAATGCTCCCTCTAGGACAGGAGATATTAGGCATAGCTGCCTTTCAAACCAACTCGCCAAAGAATATTTACAATGGCAACCAGATGTTCCACTTTTAGAGGGATTACGTCATGCATATCTTAAGTGATAGAGAAGTTGATTCGAATTCAAAACGAATATTAATCACTGGAGCAAGTGGCTTTACAGGTTTGCATGCATGTACTCATTTTTCAAATATTGGGTATTCGGTTTATGGAATAGTAAGAAAATATTCTGAATTATCTCAAAAAAATGTACAGTTGTTACCCTGTGATCTTACTAATAGCAAATATATTAAAAGGGTTGTAGAAACTATTAAACCTGACTTTGTTCTACATCTTGCTGGTCAAAACGCAGTACAGGTTTCTTGGGCCGAACCACTAAAAGACTTTGAAGCGAATGTGGTATGTACCACAAATTTAATTGATGCTATACGGACAGGAAGCGACAATTGCCGAACGGTAGTTGTTGGTTCTATTCTTCAATCCAATCCCTCTGATCCTGCCTCGTTCCAACATCCGTATGGCTTGAGTAAAACAGTGCAAACCCTTTTATCAGAAGCATATGCTTCTATATTTGAATTGGATGTTTTAATTGCAAAGCCATCGAATTTAATTGGTCCCGGTCATTCTACTGGGGTATGTTCCATACTGGCTAAAAAAGTAGCTCTAATGGAAAAAGGTCAAGAGGAGAAAAGACTGTTTGTTAATAACTTACTTGCAGAAAGAGACTTTCTTGATGTGAGAGATGTAGTTAGAGCATATGAATTTCTCTTTTCTAAAGGAGAAACTCGAAGTGTTTACGAAATTACATCTGGAAAGTTGAGAAGCCTTAGTGAAATAATCAACCTATTAAAAGGGATGTCCACAGTTAATTTTGATATAGATTATGAAATCGAGAAACAAGAACTTATTTCAACCATTAATCCAATTGCAACAAAGGCACTTGGTTGGGCCCCATTAATTCCTTTTGAGCAATCAATGCTTGATATATTAAATTTTCAAAGAAGAAATTAAATGATTTTTGGTAAAAATATAATTAATAAGCCCTTTAAGTATTCCACCTTTTTCATAACTTATTAGTAGAAAGACTCTATGTATCTTTCTAATAAAATTAGAAAGGAGGTATATATAATGGTTGAAAAAATATTCGTTAACAATAGTACGGCAACTTTGCAAATTTCTATTTTTATTAGGGAAGATAATGATCCTATTAGTAATATTGATTCAGCCTTTGAGCTTCTTCCAGGTGAAACAAAAACAATTATGTATGGAGATATGGAGAACGTGTTTTTAAACGGGATTATCTTCTTTACTATTTCTTCTGGAGATACCTATAGTAAAGTTCAATTCATTACAACATTAGGCAGCGAATTAGATAATTTGTTAAATACAAATAACGTATTAACAATTACTGAGATAGAGAATGATTATGTTTTAACAGGATCAAATAGTAGTAATCTTTTTCTAGAGGCAGTAAATAATGCGGAAACTATACAAGAAATCCAAGATGCAATTGAAAATTCAGGATTGGGTTTAAATCTCACTGCTTATAATGAACTCTCTCAAGAACAAAGAGATGAAGTTGCAACTTCTATACTAAACAACAGGCCATTAGGAGGCTATCCTAATGTCGGGAGTGTTCAGGTAGAACTTAACACAGCGATAAACCAACTCGTAAATCCAATGAATATTTATGTTCTTCAAGGAAAAAATGGAAATGGTAGTTTAACTAACCCATTCGGTACAATAGAAGAAGGAATTGCGGCTGTAAATGTTGGGGGCACTGTAAATATCCTAGAAGGAACATATTCAATTACAACACAGATTAATGTTAATAAGCAGGGAATTACTATTAAGGGTGAACCAGGGACAATTCTCCTGCTTCAGACAGACATTATCCCTCTCTTAGTAACAGCAGATAATATAAAAATTGAAGGGTTAACAATTACTAGTGATATTCCTTATCAAAAAGAGTTTATTCAAATAGCAGGAGCCAATACGAGAATAAGTGGTAATACTATATTTGGTCCAGAACAACAGCTTCCCATGTCAAATTGGGTAGTTAACCGAGCAATTGTAACAGAAGTAAATGTACAAAATTTAATCATAGAAAATAATGTATTTCATTCTTTAAGAACTGGGGTATATATCAATCCGAATGTTACTGGAATAATTAATGAGAATGTAATATATAACACAAAAGGAGGCTTGTTAGTTGACCGAGCTTTAATAGTAATTGACGGGAATTCTTGGGGTACTCCTGAAAATGAATTTGATATTGTGTCTTTAGCAGGAACTACTACTGGTCCACCATATGAAGATTTAACCGTTTTGAGTGAAAATAATAACAATGCAATAATTTCTGATCAAAGGAACCTGTAGAAAAGAGATTAAAAATCAACAACTAAAATAAAACTTCAACTAAATTCCTATAAAAAGGATTTGTTTCTCTAATTTTCATTTAAAATAATTATAATGATTGTATAAAAACATAGCTGTATTATATTCTGGAGTATTCCTAGTATAAGTAGCGCCCTTTAAACAAGTAGATCCAAGTAGGTTAAATAGGCCAGACTATATTAGATGACTTTGCTTTGTTGCCAAAGTCATCCTTTTTATTTTGTATTCTTTCTTTTACTTGCATACCTCCTTCAAGAGTCCTCATGTCGTGGAGGTTTGGCATCTCGATGTCGGCTCCTCGCATCCTGGGGGCTGTAGTTGGGGGTTCCAAGGGTTGGGATAAGCGGTGCGCGAGCTCGGTTAAGGACCAGGATGAACACCCCTCTTGTGTTACAAAGGCATTGCTAGGTAACTATGGGTAATGGATATATATATATATATATATATATATTTGGAAATCGTTGGCATTTTTATCACCATTAAAATTAATAACAAACAATGTAATTTAAAGCGTAAAAATCCAAGGTATAGAAGAAAATATAGGTTAAATGTTATTAGCGCCATTACAGTTTTATTTGACATGCAGATAAAATAATGAATAGTTGATATGTAACGCGAAATGCGTTCTATAAATTATAAAATTAGTGCAATTGATTGGCTGCTTCGAATTTGCCTACGAAGTCAAAGTGCGGCCACCTTAGGGGTTCAAGTGTTATCGGATGTGAAAAGGCCCCTGCGCATTTATTCTATGCCAAAAATGTCAGTATACGCTTTTTTCTGTCGCAATTTTTTTACAAAAGCACTTCACGGTTTGACATTTTTTTAAGAGGGTGGATGTTAATCTTTCAGTAGGGAGGCGGTGTCATGTACGGAGAAGTTATATTAGCGCTCAATACAATTTTCAATTACATTATCTTATCCTTTACGAACAATATAGGTACATTGCAAGTATCGAGGAAAAGATTATTGATAAGCGCGCTAATAGGTGCATGCATCGTAGTCTTTATAGGACAATCTATTTTGCCTATGGTTTTGGCTTTTGTCGTGATGACGATTAGTGCATTTGGCTTTCGTTTTATGAAATGGTTCAGAAGTGCTGTTGTTTGCATTGTGGCAGCATTATTTGCAGGAGGCTTATTAACTGCACTGGAACCACTATTTTCTTATATGCCAACTGTATATTTTGCATCAACGAGTAGTGTTATTGCCGTTGCAGGGCTTGTTCTGTTGCAAAATAGATGGACTGTTAGTAAACAGCAATCGCTTGAGCGCGGTCTCGTACTTGAAACGACAATGACGTTTCAGGGGAACAGCTGGCAGTTAAGCGGCTTTATCGATACAGGTAATAGTTGTATTGAGCCATTAACTGGCAGGGCGGTCCATTTCATAGCTTGGCATGCAATGGAAGCTCGTATCGATGACGCACTTAAAAACGCATTACTTAGCTGGCAGGCATCTAATCCTTACAAATTAACAATGTTCCCGAAAGAGTTGCAAAGTAAGCTGACGGTTATTCGATTTGCTACGGTGCAGGAGAAGACAGTTTATGGCATCGCTTTCCGCTACGATCAGTGGGAGGTACACGGGGCAGATGGGTTTTTTATCGCGCCAGGTTTTTTCGTGCTAACAATGGAAGCGAACCATTTTCCGCAACAGGTAGATGTGATTTTACATGTTTCAACACTTTGTCAATAATGATGGAAGGAGTTTTTACATGATTAAAAAATTTTGGCATTGGATAAGACAGAAATTAATTACTTGGAGAACGAAAGGGACTTTTTATATAGGAAGTCATGAATCGCTGCCTGTGCCATTGAAAAAAGAGGAGGAGAAGGAAGTTATTGCAGCGTTTATGCAAGGGGATATGAGTGCTAGAGATACATTAATCGAGCGTAATTTACGTTTAGTCGTTTATATCGCAAGGCGTTTTGATAATTCAAATACGCCAATTGAAGATTTAATCAGTATAGGCTCAATAGGCCTAATTAAAGCGATTGAAACATTCAATACGGAAAAGAATATAAAACTCGCTACGTACGCTTCTAGATGTATTGAAAATGAAATTCTCATGCATTTGCGAAAAACAAGTCGAACAAAAGGTGAAGTATCTCTAGATGAACCGCTTAATTCGGATGCGGACGGTAATGAATTATTATTATCGGATATTTTAGGGACAGACGAGCATATTATTACGGATAATGTTGAAAAAAAAATTGAGCGCCAACACATGTTTCAGGCCATTCATATATTGGATGAACGTGAGCGTTATATTATGGAATGTCGTTTTGGCTTAAATGGCAGAGAAGAGATGACACAAAAGGAAGTAGCAGATCATCTTGGTATTTCTCAATCTTATATTTCTCGTTTAGAAAAGAAAATTATTCATGAGTTACGTGAAAATTTAAATCAACCAACTGTGTGATGGTTGAAATTGGTCATTTTTCCACCGCATATTCTGACACTTATCGGACAAACTGAACTTACAACAAAGAAAGAAGCGTCCGGAGGAAATGACTATGCGAACAAAAGTGGATTTATGCGGTGTAGATACTGCGAAGTTACCTGTATTAAAGCATGAGGAAATGCGTAAGTTATTTATCCAATTGCAGAGTGGCCAAGAGGAAGTAAGAGATCAGCTTGTTATGGGAAATCTTCGTTTAGTACTCAGTATTGTAGGGCGTTTTGCATATCGTGGTGAACAGGCAGATGATCTGTTTCAAGTTGGTTGCATCGGCTTATTGAAGTCAATTGACCATTTTGATTTGTCTCATAATGTGAGATTTTCCACTTATGCAGTGCCGATGATCATTGGTGAGATTCGTAGGCATTTGCGGGATCATCACCCACTGCGCGTGGCTCGCTCTTTGCGTGATATTGCCTATAAGGCGATGCAGGCAAAAGAGCAGTTTATCAACGAGCAGCTACGCGAGCCAACACTATCTGATTTAGCGCGTATGACTGGATTGCCTCAAGAGGATATATTATTTGCCTTAGATGCTATTCAAGAACCAATGTCCTTACATGAACCGATTTACTCGGATGGTGGTGATCCAGTTTATATGATGGATCAATTGAAAGACAATGCAGTTTCTGAGGAACGTTGGTTGACGTATGTGTCGATGAAAGAAAATGTCATGAAGTTAGATGAACGTCAGCAAAAGATTTTAGCGAAACGCTTTTATTATGGTGAAACCCAGACTGAAATTGCAAAGGAATTAGGTATTTCACAAGCACAAATTTCAAGGCTGGAAAAAAGCGCAATCAAAATGATTCAAAAACAAATGTCTCAAACGGATAATTAATAACAATAGTAAAGACGTATCAAACTCTTACAGGTTGATGCGTTTTTTGCTATTTCCCTTCATAGAATGAGTTAGGAGGGATGTAGATGAGATTTTCTGATATCCAAAGAAAAGAAATTATTGAAGCAGGTAATGGACGTTTTTTAGGATTTGTCTTAGACGCAGTATTGTCGGAAGAAACGGGCTTCATCAAAGCATTTGTCGTATCCGAGCCAAAGCGTTTCTTTCAATTTTCTCAAAATGATAAGGATGCGCTGAACATTCGAATAGAAGATATCCTCGTAATCGGAAAGGATGTCATATTAGTAAAAGCGAATCAGTGAAATATAGGGCAATTCATTGATAAATCATGCATGGCTTGGTACAATAAGATAACAAGTATCTTTGAAAAGATGGGAAAAAAATGACGTTAATTATAAATAACTTACAAGAAATCCAACAAAAGATTAAAAAAGTAGCAACTAGGGTAGGTAGACAAGTAGAAGATGTATCAATCATTGCAGTTACAAAGCAAGTGTCTACTGAACGCGCTATTGAAGCACTTGATGCAGGATTAGTCCAATTAGGTGAAAATCGACCGGAAAGCTTGCTAGAAAAAAGAGCAACAATTACAGAGCGTGCAACGTGGCATTATATTGGATCTATGCAAACACGCAAAGTAAAACAAGTTATTAATGAAATTGATTATTTACATTCTTTAGACCGTATTAGCTTAGCGGAAGAAATTGAAAAAAGAGCATCTCATATTGTGAATTGTTTTGTACAAGTAAATGTTTCAGGTGAAGAATCAAAGCATGGTGTACTGCCACAAGAAGTCATACCGTTTATCGAACAATTGGTGCAGTATTCGCATATTCGCGTAGTAGGCTTGATGACTATGGCCCCTAATACGGAAAACCAAGAAGTAGTTCGCGACGTTTTTAGAAACTTAAAAAACCTACAATTAGAAGTCGAAAATAACGGATATGCTCATGCACCATGTCACGATTTATCGATGGGAATGTCAAATGACTATGAAATCGCTGTCGAAGAGGGTGCGACGTATGTTCGAATTGGTACGGCTCTAGTTGGCAACGAAAGAAGGGATTCTTAATGAGTATGAAGGATAAAATTAAGAACTTTTTTTTACTAGAAGAAGATGACGAAGACTACTACGAGCAGTCACAGCAAAAACAAGAGCAACAGCAACAGCAACGTCAACAAAGAGTAGTGTCACAACCTGTCCAACAAGCTGCTGTAAGTCAACCAACAGTTAAAAAAGTAAGCAACAAGGAGCGACGCAATGTGGCAACTGAGCATACGAATACACCTAATCTAGTAAGCATTACACAAAAGTCTTCAAAGGTTGTCTTGGCTGAACCACGCGTTTATGCAGAAGCACAAGATATTGCAGAACATTTAAAAAGCAAACGAGCTGTTGTTGTAAACTTACAACGTATTGATAAGGAACAAGGCATTCGTATTATCGACTTTATGAGCGGTACAATATGTGCACTTGGTGGAGATATTAAACGTATTGGCACCGATATTTTTTTATGCACACCCGATAATGTAGAGGTCGATGGTAATATTTCTGAATATTACTATGAGGACTGATAAAAACTGAGGAGTTTAATAATTTATGCATACACTAGTTAATCTGATTTTTGATTTATTTTGGCTTTATTCAATTGCCCTTATTATTTACATTTTGATGTCGTGGATACCTGCAGCATACGAATCTAAATTCGGACAATTATTAGGTAAAATTTGTAATCCATATTTAGATTTGTTTAGACGCTTTATCCCACCACTAGGCATGATTGATATTTCACCAATCGTTGCATTATTTGCATTGAATTTAGCTCAACAGGGGCTGCGAAATATAGTGGGTGCATTTCTATATTGATTTAAAATATTAAATTATTATTCCCCACAATTGTGAATGTGGGGTTTTTTTGTCAAGAAGGGAGGGTTTATAATGGAGCAGGTATTCCAACATTTTCGTCCAGAAGAGCGAGAATTTATCGAACAAGTTAGCGGATGGCGTGTAGAAGTAGAAGATCGTTATGCACCGAAGTTAACCGATTTCCTCGATCCACGCCAACAATTTATCGTGCATTCACTTATTGGACAACAAGGTGATATCGCAATGTCGGATTTCGGTGTATTTGAACAAGCTGAGCGCCAGCGTGTTCTGCTATACCCTTCCTATTTCGAACCTGAAGAAGAGGATTATCAAATTACGGTTTTTCATTTACGTTATCCATCTAAATTTGTTCAACTAGAACACCCAGATGTTTTAGGGGCATTATTATCGCTTGGTTTAGGTAGAGGGAAATTCGGGGATATCAGAATAGCTGAGTCATCAGTGCAATTTGCAGTAGCAGCCGAAGTAGAGGATTATGTACGGGCCAATCTCACTTCTATTGGTAAGGTAAAGGTTCATGTAGAATTGCTAAAGCCAACTGAAATATTATTCCCAACTGAAGAAATTTGGACTGACGAAATGATGACAGTAAGCTCACTGCGTTTAGATACAGTCATTGCATCCGTGTTTAATATTTCACGTCAAAAGTCAGCTGCCCTAATTGCAAGTGGCAAAGTGAAAGTTAATTTCACCGTACGAGAAAATACAGCCTTTGAATTGCATGAACTTGATTTATTATCTATTCGAAACTTTGGTAGATTTATGATGAAATCCATTGAAGGGCGGACAAAAAAAGATAAAATTCGTATAAATATCGGTCGAATGGAAAGGAAATCTTAATATTTTCGATAAATTTGTTAGTTTTAGGATGTACTTCCCATTGATGCACGGTATAATAGTTTACAATATATATTATGCTATAAGGGAGCGTGTTGATAATGCCATTATCGCCTGTTGACATACATAATAAAGAGTTTACTCGTGGTTTTAGAGGTTACAATGAAGATGAAGTGAATGAGTTTTTAACGCAAATCATTAAAGACTATGAAATTACTTTGAAAGAGAAAAAAGAACTTGAAAGTAAATTACTCACTTCAAAAGAACAAATTGGGCACTATAATGCCATCGAATCAACACTTCAAAAATCAATTGTCATTGCACAAGAGGCTGCTGAGGAAGTACGACGTAATTCTACGAAGGAAGCAAAGTTAATCGTTAAAGAAGCTGAAAAGAATGCGGATCGTATCGTGAATGAGGCACTCTCAAAAGCACGTCGTATTGCGTTAGAGATTGAAGAGTTGAAAAAACAATCAAAAGTATTCCGTAATCGTTTCAAAATGATTGTAGAAGCTCAATTAGATTTAATTGAATCAGATGATTGGGACCATTTAATGGAATATGAAATAGACTCTTCAGAATTAGAACGTCTAGATACGCCAGAAGAGTAATCGATACTTGACTGAATGCCTTCAGTTTTCTATAATGTCAACATATCAAAGAAAAAGTTATGATGGAGACAGTACTTTTTGAGTGACGTAAAAGCGATCTGAGGATGGTGAAAGCTCGGACTAACACTCAAGAAAGAAAATCACTCTGGAACTAGATTACTGAAAAAAACAGTAAGTAATCTCGGCTCACACCACGTTACGGTGTCTAAGAGGCGTATGTTTTATTTATGTACGCAATTAGGGTGGTACCGCGAGATAACTCCTCCTCGTCCCTTTTTTGGGATGGGGAGTTTTTTATTTGCTAAAAAAAGAGGAGGAATTTTTTATGGAATACAAAGATACGTTATTAATGCCAAAAACAGATTTCCCTATGCGCGGAAACTTACCGGCTAATGAACCAAAAATACAAGAGAAATGGGAAGAGATGGACATCAACGCAATGGTGCTTGAGCGTACAAAAGATCGCCCGGCATTCATCTTACATGATGGTCCCCCATATGCAAACGGTGACCTTCACATGGGTCATGCATTAAACAAAGTATTAAAAGATATGGTGAACCGACATCGTTCAATGACTGGTTACTTCGCTCCTTATGTACCTGGCTGGGATACACATGGTCTACCAATCGAGCAAGCATTAACAAATAAAGGTGTAAAACGTAAGGAAATGACTACTGCGGAATTCCGCAAACTTTGTGAAGAGTATGCTTATGAACAAGTTGATCGTCAGCGCACTCAATTCAAACGTATCGGTGTTCGTGGTGACTGGGATAACCCATATATCACATTGCAACCTAAATTTGAAGCACGTCAAATTAAAGTGTTCGGTGAAATGGCGAAAAAAGGCTATATTTATAAAGGCTTAAAACCAGTTTACTGGTCTCCATCAAGCGAATCAGCATTAGCAGAAGCTGAAATCGAATATCAAGATATCAAATCACCATCTATCTACGTTGCATTTTGTGTAAAAGATGGTAAAGATGTTGTCCATGCAGATGAAAGTTTTATCATTTGGACTACAACTCCGTGGACAATACCTGCGAACTTAGGGATTTCTGTGAATCCTGAATTCACATATGTTGTTGTAAAAGTGGCAGACAAAAAATATATCATCGCTAAAGGTTTACTTGAAAAAGTAGCAGAAACATTAGAATGGGAAAATTACGAAATCGACCGCGAAATTGCTGGTCAAGATTTAGAATACGTTGTCGCATCTCATCCCTTATATGGCCGCGATGCATTAATTATGTGCGGAGACCACGTGACACTAGACGCTGGTACTGGCTGTGTTCATACAGCTCCTGGACACGGGGAAGATGACTTTAACATCGGTAAAAAATATGATATCGGTATTTTAAGCCCAGTTAACAATCGTGGTGTCTTAACTGAAGAGGCTCCTGGCTTTGAAGGTTTATTTTACAACGATGCAAATAAAGAAATTACGAAATCTTTAGAAGAAAAAGGCGCATTATTAAAACTGTCATTCTTCACGCACTCTTATCCACATGATTGGCGTACGAAAAAACCAGTTATTTATCGTGCAACTGCTCAATGGTTTGCATCAATCGAAGCATTCCGTACAGAGTTATTGCAAGCAATTCGTGATACAAACTTTACACCTTCATGGGGTGAAACGCGTCTCTTCAATATGATTCGTGACCGCGGTGACTGGTGTATTTCTCGTCAACGTGCATGGGGTGTTCCAATTCCAGTGTTTTATGCTGAAAATGATGAACCAATCATCACTGAAGAAATCATTGATCATGTTGCTGAATTATTTAAAGTACACGGTTCAAACGTTTGGTTCGAACGTGAAGCGAAAGATTTATTACCAGCAGGCTTCACTCATCCAGGTAGCCCAAATGGCGAATTCACAAAAGAAACTGACATTATGGATGTTTGGTTTGACTCAGGTTCAACTCACCAAGCTGTACTTGATGAACGTCCAGAATTACGTTATCCGGCAGATCTTTATTTAGAAGGCTCGGACCAATACCGTGGCTGGTTCAACTCGTCTCTTATTACAAGTGTTGCTGTGCACGGGCATGCGCCGTACAAAGGTTTACTTTCTCACGGATTCGTATTAGATGGCGAAGGTCGTAAAATGAGTAAATCAATTGGAAATATCATCGCTCCTATTAAAGTAATGAACCAATATGGTGGGGATATTCTTCGCTTATGGGTTGCATCAGTAGACTATACTTCTGACGTTCGTATTTCGATGGATATTATGAAGCAAGTTTCTGAGGTGTATCGTAAAATCCGTAACACATTACGATTCCTACATGGTAATGTGAGCGACTTCAATCCTGCAACGGATCGCGTAGCATATGCAGATCTTCGTGAAGTGGATCGTTATATGTACATGAAATTACAGGATATCATTAAAGCTGTTCGTACGAATTATGATAACTATGAATTTGCAGGTGTATATCACACAATCAACAACTTCGTAGCAACTGAGCTAAGCTCATTCTACTTAGATATTGCAAAAGACGTTGTGTATATCGAAGGTCAAGATAATAAAAATCGTCGTGCAATGCAATCGGTTATGTATGATACATTACAAGCATTATTAAAATTATTAACACCAATCATCCCTCATACGACAGATGAAATGTGGTCATATTTAGATAACACAGAGGCAGTAAGTGTCCAACTAACGGATATGCCAGAAGCTGTTGAACAAGAAGATTTTGAAGCACTACGCACTAAATGGGCTCAAATCATTACGGTTCGAAATGCAATCTTAAAAGCATTAGAAGAAGCGCGTAACGCGAAAACAATTGGTAAATCTTTAGAAGCAAAAGTAACTGTTTTTGCAGATGAAGCAACTACGGCTTTACTTGCAGATCAAGGAATTAACTTTGCTCAATTGAATATCGTTTCTGAATTCGTTGTAGGCGGCGCTACTACACAAGCTCCGGCAGAAGCAGTAGTCGTTGAAAACGTAGCAGTACTTGTAGAAAAAGCTACAGGTGAAAAATGTGAACGTTGTTGGTCAATTTCTGAAACAATTGGACAAAAAGAAACACACCCAACATTATGCGCACACTGTGCGGATGTTGTTGAAAAATACTATCCTGAAGCATAATTTAAAAAATGAGCAGCCGAGGATTCAATCGGGCTGCTCATTTTTTTATTTAAAGAAGATCTCCTTGGTGTTGCGGTAGTCACTAGGACTTAAAGCGAAGTATTTTTTGAATGTAACGCTATAATAATTTGGCGAATTGAAGCCTAGTTTGCTGGAGCTTTTTCCAGTGTAGAATTGTCTTTTTTAAGAAGTGGTAATGCTTTGATAATTCGTGAGTTGGCAACATCGTCGACAAAGTTACGGCCGGATTCTCGTTTGAACAGTCGGCAAAAATAAGTGCTACTAAAATTAATATGGCGTGCTATGACAGAAAAAGGTACCATTTCAGGGGTATTAATGGGCCTTGGTGGGATGATTTTTCACCAGGAACATTACCGAGCTTTTTATAATTTAATATCCCTGGCTCAATTTCAGTGCTTGTTGGTCAGTATCGCGTCACTACTTGACCGTAAAGTAACAGCGGATGTCGATGAATTTATGAAAAAAGTATATTCTAAGGAACTAGAAACAACATAATACCATATTTGTTAGTATGAGTTAAAAACTCTCCGGGCCGCTAATGGTTTGAGGAGTTTTTTGTTGTGAAAAGCTGTATTTTTTCGGTAGTTTTTTTCATTCATAGCGCTGATATGTTAAAATGGTTAAGATATAGAGTAAACGGAGGATATTGCGGTGTATAAATATTATGGGCTAGCAGCTTTTGTAGTAATAATCGATCAACTAACAAAATGGAGTATCGTTAAAAATATGCAATTTGGTGAAACTATCATGCTTTGGGATCCGTACTTTGGACTTCTCTCTCACCGTAATCGCGGGGCAGCGTGGGGTATGTTACAAGGACAATTTTGGTTATTTGCAATTGTAACTGTAGCCGTTGTGATTGGTATTATTTATTACTTCCAAAAAGAAGGACGAGGTAAACCATTATTCCAAGTAAGCCTAATGATGCTGTTAGGTGGTGCTATTGGTAACTTTATCGATCGTTTATTCCGTGGTGAAGTAGTCGATTTCGTAAATGTTTTAATTCCGGTTATTAATTATGATTTCCCGATTTTTAATATTGCTGATGCAGCGCTGACAATTGGCGTTGTCTTGTTAATTATTTATATACTATTTGAAGAAAAACTCGATCAGAAAAAGGTGAAGTAATGACTGCAGTAAGTTATACAGTAACGCAAGAATTGAACGGTGAACGTATTGATAAAGCATTTGCAACGATGCAACAGGATTGGTCGCGTTCTCAAATCCAAACATGGTTAAAAGATAGCATCGTTATGGTGAATGATGAGCCTGTTAAAACAAAGTATAAAGTAAAAGTAGGAGACGTTATTTCCGTAACTCCACCTGAAGTAGAGCCGCTTGAAATCGTAGCGGAGGATTTAAATTTAGAAATCGTTTATGAAGATAGCGACGTACTTGTTGTGAATAAACCAAAAGGTATGGTTGTACATCCAGCACCAGGGCATGCAACAGGAACTCTTGTGAATGGTCTTATGTATCATTGCAAAGACCTTTCTGGCATTAATGGTGTAGCGCGTCCAGGTATCGTACATCGAATTGACAAGGATACTTCAGGTTTATTAATGATTGCTAAAAATGATAAAGCACATGAATCATTAGTGCAACAACTTGTAGATAAAACGGTAACGAGACGTTATACAGCATTAGTTCATGGGCATATTCCACATGACAAAGGAACAATCGATGCACCAATAGGTCGTGATTCTCGTGATCGTCAAAAAATGGGTATCGTAGATAATGGTAAGCATGCTGTAACACATTTTGTTGTTACTGATCGCTTTGGCGTTGATTATACACTTGTGCAATGTAAGCTTGAAACAGGACGTACACACCAAATTCGTGTGCATTTAAACTATATTGGCTATCCATTAGTTGGAGACCCTAAATACGGACCAAGAAAAACAATCGACTTCGGTGGGCAAGTGTTACATGCTGGTGTATTAGGCTTTACACACCCTGCAACTGGCGAATATTTAGAGTTTTCAGCGCCTTTACCAGCAGATTATGAAGAGCTATTAAAAGAATTAAAAAGTAACTATTGACTTTTTAAGTCCTAGCGCATTATACTAATCGTAGTGAAAAACTAAATATTCACCTTTAAAGACAGTCCAGAGAGGCTGAGAAGGTATGCGTAAAATGTGGAGAATGCTTGTGATGCAAGTCTTTTCGACATATCTTAAGTACACCTATATCCTCTTGGGCAAATCGCTCAAGAGGTTTTTTTATGTCCATAAATGAAAGGAGGAAGAAGTATGACACAGAAGGCAGTATTACTTGATGAACCCGCTATGAATCGCGCGTTGACTCGAATCGCTCATGAAATTATCGAACGCAATGAAGGTATTGATGAGTGTATACTAGTCGGCATTAAAACGAGAGGCGCTTATTTAGCAAAGAGGCTAGCGCTAAAGATCAATCATATTGAAGGTAAAGAAATTCGCACTGGAGAACTAGATATTACGTTATACCGCGATGATTTATCAACAAAAACAGAAAACGAAGAACCATTAGTGCAGCAAGTTGATATTACAGACAATGTAGAAAATCAGAAGATTATTCTTGTAGACGATGTACTTTACACAGGTCGCACGGTAAGATCGGCAATGGATGCGGTCATGGATCTAGGGAGACCTGCACAAATTCAACTAGCAGTATTAGTCGATCGTGGCCATAGAGAACTACCAATTCGTGCTGATTTTGTAGGGAAGAATATTCCGACATCAGGAAGCGAAAGAATCGTTGTTAACATGGTAGAAGTAGACGCAACTGATTGCGTCACAATTCACGAATAAGCTAGAAACATATAGAATGTGAGGAAAACAGGATATGTCAAAAGCAGTTTTAGATGTGAATGAAAAGCCAAGAACAGGACAGCTAATTACACTTAGCGCTCAACATATGTTCGCAATGTTCGGCTCAACTATTTTAGTGCCAAAACTTACAGGCTTAAGCCCAGCGATGGCACTTTTAACAAGTGGAATTGCCACACTGATTTTCTTATTAGTTACAAAATTTCAAGTGCCAGCTTACTTAGGTTCTTCATTCGCCTTTATCGCACCTATTATTTTAGCGACACAAACAGGTGGTGTTGGTAGTGCGATGATTGGTGCGATGTTCGTTGGTTTAACGTACGGCATTGTTTCGCTAGTCATTTGGAAAACAGGCTATAAATGGATTATGAAATTATTACCGCCAATCGTTGTAGCGCCGGTTATTATGGTTATTGGTCTTGCACTAGCATCAGTGGCAGTAGACATGGCGATGAATATCCCGGATGGTAACGGTGGGAAAATATATAGTTTCCCAGATTTCTCAGCAGCACTAGTCACATTAGCAGCAGCAATCATCTGTACAATCTTTTTCAAAAATATTATTAGCACAATGCCAATTCTCATCGGTTTAGTTGTTGGTTACATATACTCAGCAGCAATCGGTATTGTGGATTACACAGTGATTGGACAAGCAGAATGGTTTGCTATGCCTGACTTCTTAATCCCAGGAATAGATTATGAATTTAAAGTGACAAGCACATTGCTTCTAGCGATGGTACCGATCGTTATCGTCACGATTTCAGAGCATATTGGGCACCAATTAGTATTAGGTAAGGTGGTAAATCGTAATTACATTAAAGAGCCAGGTTTACACCGCTCGTTATTAGGTGATGGTTTGGGAACATTAGTGAGTGCTTTCATCGGTGGTCCGCCAAAAACAACTTACGGTGAAAATATCGGTGTTCTAGTATTGACGAGAGTATATAGTGTGTATGTCATTGGTGGCGCAGCGCTCATTGCGATTGTGATGGCATTTTTCTCAAAAGCGATGGCAGTAATCGAAACAATTCCAACATCAGTGCTAGGCGGTGTATCGATTCTACTATTCGGAATTATCGCTTCAAGTGGTCTGCGTATGTTAGTTGAAAATAATGTTGACTTCGAAGATAAACGGAACTTAGTCATTGCATCAGTCATCTTAATCTTCGGAATCGGTGGTGCAGCATTGAAAATTCCACAAGTATCAGACACATTTGCAATTGAAGGCATGGCGTTAGCAGCCATTGTTGGAGTTATTTTAAACTTAGTGTTGCCGGGTCGCGATAAAGAAGTTGCAGATTTGGATGAATAATAGTTAAATACTTTACCTTTTAACAGATTGCCCAGAGAGGCAAAGAAGGGTTATATCGATTCGAAAGCATGCGCGACAGCTCTATGCTTATCCTGTCATATCCTTCCTCAGCCTCCCTAAAATTTAGGGAGGTTTTATTATACAATTGGAGGCTCATGATGAAAAACTTACTGTCAATGGAACATATCTCTAACGAAGAAATTGCTACGATTTTAAAGCGTGCAGCTGAGCTTGAGGCAGGCGCACCATCACAACTTGACCGATCATACACTGTAGCGAATTTATTTTTCGAGCCAAGTACAAGAACGAAAACAAGCTTTGAAATGGCTGAGCGCAAAATTGGTGCAACGGTTATCCCGTTTGAAGCAGGTTTTTCAAGTGCCTTAAAAGGTGAAACATTGTATGATACTGTGAAAACGTTAGAATCGATCGGACTTGATGCAGTAGTCATTCGTCATAAAGTCGATGCTTACTACGAAGAACTTCTTAAAGGGATTAATCTTGTGGTTATTAATGCAGGGGACGGAGCAGGACAACATCCGTCACAATCTTTACTTGATTTATATACAATTCAAAAGGAATTCGGCACTTTTGAAAATCTAAATGTTACAATTGCAGGGGATATTTCCCACAGTAGAGTAGCGAAATCAGATGTTTATGCATTACGCAGACTAGGTGCAAATGTCAACTTTGTATGCCCGAAAGAATGGCAAGGGGAGTTTGAAGCACATCAGGGTTGGGATGATTTAATCGAAACAAGTGACGTCATTATGTTACTACGCGTACAGCACGAGAGACATGAAGCAGATGCGAACTTCTCTAAGGAAGACTATCATGCGCAATACGGTTTAACAATTGAACGTGAACGACAAATGAAGGACAAGGCAATCATTATGCATCCGGCACCAGTAAATCGTGGTGTCGAAATCGACTCTTCATTAGTTGAATGCAAACGCTCAAGAATTTTTGACCAAGTACGCAATGGTGTATTCATTCGAATGGCCATTTTAGAAACCATCCTGAAAGGAAGAATGTAAAATGACAAAGCTAATTCAAAACGTACAAATGCTAAACGAGCAAGGCGAACTTAAGCAAACTGAAATTTTCATTGAAGACGGTAAAATTGCAGCAATCGGTGAAGCGTTAAATAAAACAGCTGATGAAGTTATTGACGGTCAAGGGAAAGTTGTAGCACCAGGTTTCGTAGATGTACATGTACATCTACGGGAGCCAGGTTTTGAGCATAAAGAAACGATTGCAACGGGCTCTGCATCTGCAGCAAAAGGCGGATTCACAACAATTTGTGCAATGCCAAATACAAAGCCAGTACCAGATTCAATTGAAAATCTCGACTACATAAATAGTCTGATAGAAGACAGTGCAGTCATTCGTGTCCTACCTTATGGTTCTTTGACCGTAGCACAATCGGGTGACAAACGTACAAACTTAGCAGATTTAAAAGCGCATGGTGCAGTTGCATTCTCTGATGATGGTGTCGGGGTTCAAGAAGCTGCAACAATGTTTGAGCAGATGCAAGACGCAGCAAAAATTGGTATGACAGTTGTTGCACACTGCGAAGATAATTCATTAATCTACGATGGTGTAATGCACGAAGGTATTCGCAATCATGAACTTGGGTTACCGGGCATTCCATCTATTTGTGAATCTGTCCAAATTGCTCGTGACGTACTACTAGCAGAAGCGGCGGGTGCACATTACCATGTTTGCCACGTGTCGTCAAAAGAATCTGTACGCGTAGTGCGCGATGCAAAAGCAGCAGGTATTCACGTAACAGCAGAAGTTTGTCCGCACCATCTTCTACTAGAAGAAATGGACATTCCATCAGACGATGCAAACTGGAAAATGAATCCGCCATTACGTGCGAACGAAGACTTACAAGCAATACATGAAGGCTTACTTGATGGCACGATTGACTGTATCGCAACAGATCACGCGCCACACACTGTAGAAGAAAAATGTTGTGGTATGGTAGGAGCTCCGTTCGGGATTGTCGGTTTTGAAACAGCATTTCCACTACTATATACAAAATTTGTTGAAACAGGTAAATGGACATTAAAGCAATTAATCGATTGGATGGCAGCAAAACCAGCCGCACTATTCGACTTACCATATGGCAAGTTAGAAATCGGCGCTTCTGCAGACTTAATCTTAATTGATCTAAACAAAGAACAAGCAATTGATGTGAATGGCTTCGTATCAAAAGGTAGAAATACACCATTTAATGGATGGAGCTGCAAAGGCTGGCCAGTTATGACAATCTTTGAAGGAAACATAGTATGGGAGGATGCACAATGACAACACGTAAACTTATTTTAGAAAACGGTATTGTATTCGAAGGACAAGCATTTGGTAGTGATCAAGCATCAGATGGTGAAGTTGTATTTACAACTGGTATGACAGGTTATCAAGAAACATTATCTGACCCATCATTTGCGGGGCAAATTGTCACAATGACATACCCGTTAATCGGAAATTACGGTATTAACCGCGACGATTTTGAAACAATCGATCCAGCGATTAAAGGATTCGTCGTACGTGAATTAGCAAAAACACCATCTAATTTCCGCTGTGACACAACATTAGATGAATATTTCAAAATGAAAAAAATTCCTGGTATTGAAGGAATCGATACACGCAAATTAACGCGCTTAATCCGTGAGGAAGGTTCTATTAAAGCAATATTAACAGCTGCAGGTGAAGAAGTGGATGTTGATGCGGTAGTGGAAAAACTAAAAGCTACTACATTCCCAACAAACCAAGTAGAGCAAGTTTCTACTAAAACACCTTACCCTAGCCCAGGCCGCGGTAAAAAAGTGGTACTTATGGACTTCGGTATGAAACACGGTATTCTACGAGAGCTTAATAAACGTAACTGTGATGTTATCGTAGTGCCTTACAATATGCCAGCAGATGAAATTTTAGGTCTTTATCCAGATGGTATTATGCTATCAAACGGCCCTGGAGATCCAAAAGACGTCCCAGAAGCAGTTGAGACGATTAAAAATCTAATCGGAAAAGCGCCAATATTCGGGATTTGCCTTGGACAACAACTTTTCGCACTCGCTTGTGGCGCGGATTCATTCAAACTGAAATTCGGACATCGCGGTGCGAACCACCCAGTAAAAGAACTAAAAACAGGCCGTACTGAGTTAACATCTCAAAACCACGGTTACGCAATCGACCCAGACTCACTAGAAGGTACGGGCTTAGAAATTACGCATGTAGCACTTAATGACGGTACAATTGAAGGTTTAAAACATAAAGAACATCCGGTATTTACAGTACAATATCACCCGGAAGCATCACCTGGACCAGAAGATTCAAACCACTTATTTGATGAATTTATCGAGTTAATGAATGAAGAGACTAGAAAGGAGCAACACCATGCCTAAACGTCAAGATATCAAAACCATTTTAGTAATCGGCTCTGGCCCAATCGTCATCGGACAAGCTGCAGAATTCGACTATGCAGGAACTCAAGCTTGTCTATCGTTAAAAGAAGAAGGCTACCGCGTCATTTTAATTAACTCAAACCCAGCGACAATCATGACAGATTCAGAAATCGCTGACAAAGTATATATCGAACCTATCTCACTAGAATTCGTATCACGTATTATTCGTAAAGAACGCCCAGATGCCTTATTACCAACATTAGGTGGTCAAACAGGTTTAAATATGGCGATTGAACTACATGAATCAGGCATTCTAGATGAATTAAACATTGAAATCCTTGGTACAAAATTGGATGCCATCAATAAGGCGGAAGACCGTGATCTTTTCCGTAACTTAATGTATGAATTAGATGTTCCAGTACCAGAATCAGATATTATCCACAATTTAGAAGAGGCATTTGCCTTTGTCGAAAAAATCGGTTACCCAGTAATCGTACGTCCAGCCTTCACTTTAGGTGGAACTGGCGGTGGTATTTGCCACAACGAGCAAGATTTAAAAGAAATCGTTACATCAGGTTTGAAATATAGCCCAGTAACACAATGTTTACTAGAAAAATCAATCGCAGGATTTAAAGAAATTGAATATGAAGTAATGCGTGACTCGAAAGACAATGCCATTGTAGTTTGTAACATGGAAAATGTCGATCCAGTCGGCATTCACACAGGTGATTCAATCGTAGTCGCACCATCGCAAACGTTATCAGATCGCGAATACCATATGCTACGTAATGTATCGCTTAAAATAATTCGTGCACTTAAAATCGAAGGTGGTTGTAACGTTCAGCTAGCACTTGATCCGCATAGCTTTAACTACTACATTATTGAAGTAAACCCACGTGTATCACGGTCATCAGCACTTGCTTCAAAGGCAACTGGTTATCCAATTGCGAAGCTTGCAGCGAAAATCGCAATCGGGTTAACATTGGATGAAATGTTGAACCCTGTTACAGGTAAAACATACGCTTGTTTCGAGCCAGCACTTGACTATGTTGTAGCGAAAATTCCACGCTGGCCTTTCGATAAATTCGAAAATGCAAAACGTAATCTAGGTACGCAAATGAAAGCAACAGGTGAAGTTATGGCAATCGGCCGTAACTTTGAAGAAGCGATGCTAAAAGCTGTTCGTTCACTTGAAACAGGCCATAAGCATATCGCGATGAAAAATCCAGAATCATTAACAGACCAATGGATTGAAAAACGTATTCGTAAAGCAGGAGATGAGCGTTTATTCTTCATAGGAGAAGCATTACGCAGAGGCGTGACAATCGAAACAATCCATGATTGGAGCCAAATTGATTTATTCTTCTTAAATAAATTTAAAAACATCGTAGATTATGAAGCAGTATTGAAAGATAACTCACAAGATAAAGCGGTATTACGCCATGCAAAACGTATCGGTTTTGCAGATGAAACAGTAGCAAAACTTTGGAATACAACAGCAGATGCTATATACGATTTCCGAAAAGAAAATGGCATTATCCCAGTTTATAAAATGGTAGATACATGTGCAGCAGAATTCGAATCAGAAACACCATACTTCTACGGCACTTACGAAGATGAAAATGAATCGATCCGTACAGAACGAGAAAGTGTAATCGTACTTGGCTCAGGTCCAATCCGTATCGGTCAAGGGGTAGAATTTGACTATGCAACAGTACACTCAGTATGGGCGATTAAAGAAGCAGGGTACGAAGCAATCATTATTAACTCAAACCCAGAAACAGTATCAACTGATTTCTCAATCTCAGACAAGCTATACTTTGAACCATTAACGATAGAAGATGTTATGCACATCATCGATCTTGAACAACCAAAAGGTGTTGTCGTACAATTCGGTGGTCAAACAGCGATTAATCTAGCAGATAAATTAGAAGCACGTGGTGTGAAAATTCTAGGAACATCACTTGATGCAATTGACCGTGCTGAATCACGCGACCGTTTCGAAGCAGCACTTCATGAAATTGGTATCCCGCAACCACTTGGTAAAACAGCAATTTCTGCTGAAGAAGCGATTGTTATTGCTAGAAATATTGGGTTCCCAGTATTAGTAAGACCATCATATGTACTTGGTGGACGCGCAATGGAAATTGTTTATAACGAAGAAGAACTACAATATTATATGGAGCACGCGGTTGAAGCGAGCCCAGAGCATCCAGTATTAGTCGACAGATATTTAACAGGTACAGAAATTGAAGTGGATGCGATTTGTGACGGAGAAAACGTCCTAATCCCAGGTATTATGGAACATATCGAACGTGCGGGTGTCCACTCAGGTGACTCGATTGCAGTATACCCACCACAACAACTGTCTCAAAAACATATCGATACATTAACAGATTACACAACTCGTTTAGCAATAGGCTTGGAAATCAAAGGCTTAATGAACATCCAGTATGTTATCTCTGAAGATGTTGTATATGTTATCGAAGTAAACCCACGTGCATCACGTACAGTACCATTCTTAAGTAAAATTACGAACTTACCAATGGCAAATATTGCAACAAAAGCAATCTTAGGCAAATCGATTGTTGAACAAGGTTACCCTACAGGCTTAGCGCCAATTCAACAAGGTGTTTTCGTAAAAGTACCAGTATTCAGCTTTGCGAAACTGCGCCGTGTAGATATTACATTAGGACCTGAAATGAAATCAACAGGTGAGGTAATGGGTAAAGATAGCACGTTAGAAAAAGCACTTTACAAAGGTTTAGTAGCATCTGGTATGGATATTAAAGATCACGGTTCAGTATTAATGACAGTTGCGGACAAAGATAAAGAAGAAGCAATCTCGTTAGCAAAACGCTTCAACAATATCGGTTATAGTATTTTAGCAACACCAGGTACTGCAAAAACAATTGAAGAAGCAGGGCTAAAAGTAAGTGTTGTAGATAAAATCGGCTCAAATGGACCAACTTTACTAGATGTGATCCAAAATGGTGGAGCACAATTAATCATCAATACATTAACAAAAGGAAAACTACCTGCACGAGACGGCTTCCGTATTCGCCGTGAATCGGTTGAGAATGGAGTACCATGCTTAACATCTCTTGATACTGCAGAGGCAATGCTTCGAGTAATCGAATCTATGACTTTCACAGCTGAAGAAATGCCAAAGCAGGAGGTGCAAGGATGATTCACCAAGAACGTATGAAAGTTGTACGCCAACAGCAAATTGCGGAGGATATTTTTGAGCTGACTTTAACTGGTCAGCTTGTCCTTGATATGAAACAACCAGGCCAATTCGTACACCTACGTGTAACAGATACATATGAGCCTCTACTAAGAAGACCTATTAGTATCGCTTCTATTGATCATGAGCTGAAGGAATTTACGATGATCTACAGAGCGGACGGCAGAGGCACAAAAATTTTATCTGAAAAACATTTGGGAGAGGTAGTAGATGTCCTTGGACCACTAGGGCATGGCTTCCCAGTGGAAGAGGCAGAGCCAGGACAAACGGCACTTCTAGTAGGTGGCGGCATTGGCGTACCTCCTTTGTATCAATTATCTAAAGAATTGCATGCAAAAGGAGTCCGTACAATACACGTATTAGGCTTCCAATCTGCAAACAACGTCTTTTACGAAAAACAATTTTCGGAATTAGACGAAACATATATCGTTACAGCTGATGGTAGTCAAGGAACAAAAGGTTTCGTCACAGACTTATTAAAAGGCAAAGCGCCTACTTTTGATGTTTTCTATAGCTGCGGTCCAACGCCAATGCTATCAGCGTTAGAACAAGCTTATCCTGATAAAAAAGGTTTCCTATCCTTTGAAGAGCGCATGGGCTGTGGCATCGGAGCATGCTTTGCCTGTGTATGCAACACAACAGCAGCGACTGACAAAGAATACTTGAAAATTTGTTCTGACGGACCAGTCTTCCCGAGAGGAGTAGTGAAGCTATGAATAGATTACAAGTCGAATTACCAGGCTTATCATTAAAAAACCCAATTATCCCAGCTTCAGGCTGCTTCGGATTTGGGCAAGAATATGGACAGTTTTATGATCTATCAAAGCTAGGTGCCATAATGATTAAAGCAACAACTTTAGAAACACGTTTTGGTAATCCAACACCACGTGTAGCTGAAACAGCAGCGGGTATGTTAAATGCCATTGGTTTACAAAACCCAGGATTAGAGCACGTGTTAGCACATGAACTACCTTGGTTAGAAAAATATGATGTTCCGATTATTGCTAATGTAGCAGGCACTGAAACGGCTGATTATGTTGCGGTGGCAGAAGCCATTTCAAAAGCACCAAATGTGCATGCGCTAGAGCTGAATATTTCATGTCCAAACGTTAAATGTGGCGGCATTCAATTCGGTACAGATCCAAAATCAGCAAGTGATTTAACGGCAGCAGTAAAAGCGGTGTCAGATGTACCTGTCTATGTAAAATTATCACCAAATGTTACGAATATTGCTGAAATCGCAAAAGCAGTTGAGGCTGGCGGAGCAGATGGTATTACAATGATTAACACATTGATCGGCATGCGACTACACCCGAGAACAGGAAAACCGATTATTGCCAATGGTACTGGAGGCTTATCGGGCCCAGCTGTAAAACCGGTAGCAATTCGCATGGTCCATGAAGTAAGCCGAAATGTTAATATTCCGATTATCGGAATGGGCGGTGTAGCAACAGCGGAGGATGTTATTGACTTCCTATCTGTAGGAGCAAGTGCTGTAGCGGTTGGCACTGCAAATTTCGTGGATCCATTCGTATGCCCGAACATTATCGATGCATTACCACAAAAGCTAGATGAATTAGGTTATGACAAATTAACAGATGTAATTGGAAGGAGCCACCGCTAAATGAATAATAAGCCTATTATCGCGCTAGATTTTCCAGATGAACAGAAAGTAATGACATTTCTTTCGCAGTTCAATGAGCCGCTATTTGTGAAGGTGGGTCTTGAGCTTTATTTACAAGAAGGGCCTGACATCATCCGCAAAATTAAAGCACAAGGCCATGATATTTTTTTAGATTTAAAATTGCATGATATTCCAAATACCGTGAAATCAGCGATGAAAGGCTTAGCAAAACTAGGTGTGGACTTAGTCAATGTCCATGCTGCTGGCGGTTCCAAAATGATGACAGCTGCAATAGAAGGTTTAGTAGAGGGGACTGAAGCTGGCAAACAGCGACCAGCTTTAATTGCTGTAACACAGTTAACTTCAACGACTGAAGAGGAAATGCAAAACGAGCAAAAAATAAATTTATCACTAGACCAGTCAGTTCTGCAATATGCTGAACTTGCAAAAACTGCAGGTTTAGATGGGGTCGTATGTTCAGTACTTGAAGCGAAGGCAATCCGAGAAGTATGTGGCGAAAAATTTTTAAAAGTAACGCCTGGCATTCGCATGGCTGGCGGTGCAGCTCATGATCAAAAACGTGTTGCCACACCAGATTTCGCACGTCAAGAAGGCTCAACGCAAATCGTTGTAGGCCGTGCCATTACACAAGCAGAAAATCCAGTAGCGGCGTACCACGCTGTACAACAATTATGGGGAGGACAACAACAATGACAATTCAAAAAGAAGTAGCTCAAGGCATGTTAGAAGTAGGCGCAGTAGAGCTTAGTCCGAATGATTTATTCACATGGGCATCAGGTATTAAATCACCTATCTACTGTGACACGCGTTTAACGATTTCTTTTCCAAAAGTGCGTACAACAATCGCAAACGGTCTTGCGGAGCTTATTAAAGAACACTTCCCAGAAACAGATGTAGTTGCCGGTACTGCAACAGCAGGTATTCCGCATGCAGCTTGGGTGAGCGATATTTTAGATTTACCAATGGTGTATGTACGCTCGAAACCAAAAGAACATGGCCGTGGTAACCAAACAGAAGGAAAACTTTCTGAAGGGCAAAAAGTTGTTGTAGTAGAAGATATTATTTCAACAGGCGGCTCAAGTATTACAGCTGTTGAAGCGCTTCGTCGCGAAGGTGCAGAAGTACTTGGTGTCGTTTCAGTATATTCGTATAAATTACCGCGAGCTGAACAAGCCTTTGACGAAGTAGGTGTTCCTTACTACTGTCTATCAAACTTTGAAGCATTAGTTGATGCTGCAAAAGAAACAGGAGCTATCAATGAATCAGACATCCCAGGCTTACTACAATGGCATGACGATTTGAAAGCAGGGAAATTAAAATAATATTCAAATAAAATAATAGGTGTGTTGATTAGGTGAATATTGGGTTGTTATTTACCGTTAAAATGTTTTTTTATGTTCAATGTTAACGTATGTTACTACATTTTTTAGTGGAGGGTGCTTGCCCGTGGAAAGTGAGCATCCCGTAGCGGAAATCAACCTACCACTTTAATAGTAATGGTTAAAATCAGTTAATCAAAACGCCTGATAAAATAACTAAAAAACCAGCATGAGAAAAGGAATTCTCTCTTGCTGGTTTTTTAGTATTCAAAATACTATGTGAAATTGAGGTTTTATTTTTCATTAAAAATAAAATAATTGGAAAAAGATATTGCTTAATTTTGGAAAGTGTTTTAAAATCAATTAAACCAATTAGTTAACTAGGAAATGATAAATAGATTTCTTATCTTGAGAAACCGAGGGATTTGGCCCATTGAAGTTTCAGCGACCCCTAACATTTAGGAAGGTGCTAACTCCAACATGATTGAATGCAATCATGATAGATAAGAGTTGAATTAGTTCCCCTCGACTCTCTTTTTTGATCCTGTAGAAAGAGAGTTTTTTATTAGAAGTCGATTATTCCGTAATTGGTAAATAAAAAAAGAGAGAGGTTATAAAATGGTACAGAGAATTGATGATAAACAAGGGAAATTTGTATTGGATGAAGCGACACAAGTAGGAAGTGTCATTTTAAAAGTAAAGGATTTGGAGCGTCAAATCGAATTTTACGAAAATGTAGTCGGTCTTGAATTATTAGAAAAAAATACACAACAAGCTAAATTTGGTGGTAAAGGTAGTCGTAAAGTTATTTTCGAATTAGAAAAAACAGCAGAAAAATTGCAACCTACTAAAAGTACAGGGCTATTTCATACAGCATTCTTATTACCAAGTAGAGAAGCTTTTGCAACGAAGTTTTTCGAAATTTTACGTAACAAAGAAACGATTAATAGTCCGATAGAGCAGGAATCACGTTTTCCTCATTTTGAACGCTTCATTCCGATCGCTAGATTAGATAGTGCAAGTGATCACGGATATAGTGAGGCATTTTATTTATATGATATTGAAGGAAATGGTATTGAAATATATGCTGATCGTGATCGTGGAGATTGGGATAAGTATCCAGGAGGTAGTAATCCACTTAACTTCAAAGAGTTAGCTCCTTTAGCTGATTTTGATACGGATGGTAAATTACCAACAGAAACAATTATTGGGCATGTCCATTTGCGAGTGGCAAATATAGAGGAATCAGTAGATTTCTATATCAATACGTTAGGTTTTGAAGAACAGGAGATTATTGATACGGCATTCTTTATTTCGGCAGGTGGCTATCACCATCATCTTGCGGGAAATGTGTGGTCAGGTGAGGGGCTTCAAAAGGCAGCGGAAAATGAATCAGGATTAAAAGAAGTACGATTGAAAATACCAACAACAGAACTTTTTGAGACAGCAAAAAATTATATTAAACAGCAAATACAAATTCAAGATTTGGGTACAGAGTTTGCAGTAGAAGATCCAAGTGGTAATCGTATCGTTTTTGAAATTGCATAAAATGAATACAGCCAAATCGTTATAGAAGGTGACAAAATGAAGTTTGATTTTATGTATTTTTTAGAATCGCTACCACAATTATTGAAGTATGTGTATATCACATTAGGTGTTTCCGTTGTATCGATGATTATTTCGTTCGTTATTAGTATCGTACTTGTTCTCATTGATCGTAATCGTACGAAAGTATTATATCCATTATCGCGATTATATATTTCATTTTTTAGAGGGACGCCATTACTTGTACAGTTATTCGTTTTATATTTTGGACTTCCTCAAATTTTCCCAGAAATGGCTGTTATGACATCGTTACAAGCAGCTTTAATAGGACTTAGTTTAAATAATGCAGCGTATTTATCTGAAATTTTACGTGGTTCCTTAAATGGGGTTGAGAGCAATCAAATGGATGCTTGTTTATCTGTAGGAATGACAAAATTGCAGGCCATGAGGAAGGTGATTTTTCCACAGGCAATTCGAGTCGCAGTTCCCTCACTCGGTAATAACTTTATTGGGCTAATTAAAGAATCCTCATTGACGTTTGTATTAGGGTTAGCTGAAATTTTAGCGCATGCCAAAATGCTAGCTGCAGAGTCCTATCTTTATATGGAAAGTTACTTAGCTGTGGCGGTTATATATTGGGGATTAACGGTTATTATTGGATGGCTACAGCGGCGTTTGGAATATCGCTTAGAAGTACCTTACCTGTAACGAAGGAGTGAACAAAGATGATAAGCGTTCAAAATCTTCATAAGTCATATAAAGATAACGAAGTATTAAAAGGTATTTCTTTAACTGTTGAAAAGGGGCAAGTAGTCGCAATAATCGGCCCATCTGGATCAGGTAAATCAACCTTTTTAAGATGTTTAAACGTATTAGAACAAGCGGATAAGGGCCAAATAACAATAGATGATGTGGCAGTAGATATTGCCAATCTGACAAATAAAAAAACGGAATTATTAAGACATAAAACAGCTATGGTATTTCAGAATTATAGTTTATTTAAAAATAAAACTGTAAAAGAAAATATTACGATGCCACTAGTCACTGTACAGAAAAAGTCACAACGTGAAGCCGATAGCATTGCAGAAAATTTATTGGCACAAGTTGGTTTGTCGGATAAAGAGAATTTTTATCCAAATAGTTTGTCAGGTGGTCAGCAACAACGAGTGGGTATTGCGAGGGCAGTTGCTCTAAATCCCTATGCGATTTTGTTTGATGAACCTACATCAGCTCTTGATCCAGAACTAGTAGGAGAAGTTCTGCAGGTGATTCAGAGCTTAGCACTTTCAAATATGACAATGATAGTAGTAACTCATGAAATGTCGTTTGCAAGACAAGTGGCTGATCACGTCGTTTTTATGGCGGAGGGATATATTGTTGAGCAAGGAACGCCTGAAGAAATTTTTAATAATCCGAAGCAGGAAAGAACAAAGAAATTTTTACAACAATTATCTGTCGAAAAACAATTAGTGGTTAAGGAGTTGGTAATATGAAATTAAAAAATATATGGTCAATGTTACTAGTTATTGTAGTGGTAGGGGTCTTAACAGCATGTAGCTCTAAGGACTCTTCAAAAGAGCGAGGTTCTGTTAAGGCAGATGAAAAAGTTCTAAATGTGGGGACGGCTGCAGGAAGAAGTCCATTTATTTATCAAAAAGACAATAAAGTAATTGGTTATGATGCAGATATTATTGAAGCAGCTGCAAAAAAAGCAGGATACAAAGTAAAATGGACAACAGCTGAGTTTGAGGGGTTATTTGGATCTTTAGATTCAGGTCGTATTGATACAATTGCCAATCAATTATCAGTGACAACTGAGAGAGAAGAAAAATATTCATTTACCGTACCGTATCTATATTCAGGGTCAGTATTTGCGGTAAAGGTAGATAATGAGAATATAAAATCGGTTGATGATTTAAAGGATAAAGTAGTGGGTGTAGGTTTAGGGACAGCTGCTGAAAAAGAATTAAAAGATATCAATAAAAACAATGACTTTACGATTAAAACATTTTCAGAGGACCCTACAGCAGAATTGAAGGAAGTATCATTGGGGCGTGTTGACGCGTATTATAATGATCAAGTACAAGTGAAAACGACGATTGAAAAAGCTAAGTTGGATGATGTGAAAATAGGATTTGGTCCTACATCATGGGGAAATATTGCGTTTCCATTTACTACTGATAGTAAAAAGGTAGAAGATATTTCGAAAGCTTTAGAAGAATTAACAAATGACGGTACATTAAAAGAAATTTCAGAAAAATGGTTAGGCATTGATGCAACGAAGAAGCAATAAAAGCCATTTGTAGTAAAGGAGTCGCACATGAAACTGTGCGACTCCTTTTAAGTGTTCTTGAATAGTGTTATTTCAACTTCATGATTAATTCTTCATTGGGTGTAACATAAAGTGTCTTTTGCTCAAAGTAGATGACAAAACCTGGTTTTGAGCCATTTGGTTTTTTCACTTGACGTATTTCTGTGTAATCTACAGGTACGGATGATGATTCGCGGGCTTTACTGAAGTAGGCGGATAAAGTTGCCGCTTCGAGTAATGTTTGCTCATCTGGTTCAGTAGAGTGAATAACAACGTGTGATCCTGGGATATCCTTTGTATGCAACCAAATTTCAGATTTACGAGCGATTTTAAATGTTAAATAGTCGTTTTGTTTATTGTTTTTTCCGACTGAAATTTCGATGCCTGTTGAAGATTTGAATTTCTCTGGAGCTGGTTTCGTCGGTTTTTTTCGTCGTTTGGAAGCGCGTAATTTTAAGTAGCCTTGCTCCGCTAGTTCCTCGCGGATTTCCTCTATATCTGCAGGTGCAGCTTGTTGTACTTGTTGCGATAACATTTCAAAGTAAGCTAAATCTCCCTGAGTTTTGTCGAGTTGCTCTTGCACCATAACAAGTGCGTTTTTTGCTTTATTATACTTTGTATAATAGCTTTGCGCGTTTTCGACAGGAGTTTTTCGCTCACTAATTGGTATTGTGATTTCTTCGCTGTTTTCACTATAATAATTGACGACAGTAACTTCTTTTTTACCTTTTTCAAATGCATATAAGTTGGCCATTAAAAGCTCGCCATATAATTGGAATTTGTCTAGAGTGTTCGCGCGGTCTAAATCTTTTTGAAGCTTTTTCAATTTCAATTTGAGTTTGTTAATTTCATTTTGTAACCAACGTTCTAAATCGCCAGCTTGTTGTTTTACACGGTCGCGCTCAGCTCTTGCGAAGAATACGCGATCAAGTAGCGTGCTCAAATTAGGATAGCTTGTATGCTCTCCTTCTAATTGTGTTAATGCAACAGGTGAGAATTGTGTCTTCCCGTTCACTTCAACATACGTTGGTGTACTGCCACCAATCGCAAATTCTTCTATAAATGATGGGAAAAGTTCAGCCATCGGTTGTCTGGTTGTTTCGCTTCTATATAATAGTTCAGAAGCATGTAATGGAGAGAAGCCTGTAAAATGCTGCACAATTTCTTGCGCTGTTTTCATTTCTGTAAAAAATGTCTGTAATGACTCCTTGTTCACCGTTTTAGGATCTTCTTTATCCTGTTCAGGTGGGGCGATAAAGGGTTGACCAGGTAATACTGTACGATAGCTATTCATAGCAGGCGGTAAATGCTTCAAACTATCGACAATTTTATCCGTTTCTTTATCGACTAGAATTAGATTACTATGACGACCCATAATTTCAGCATGTAGCTCCCGTGTAATCCGGTCGCCGATTTCGTTTTTACTAGCAATTTTAAAGATAAGAACACGATCTGCTCCGAGCTGGCGGATGGACTCGATAAAACCACCTTCAATATGTTTTCGGAGTAGTGAACAAAACATAGGGGGTTCCGGTGGGTTTTCAATTGTTTGATCTGTTATATGAACACGTGCATAGGAAGGATGGATAGAAAAAAGTAATTTATGATTTCCGCCATTAGCACGTATATGTAAAATGATTTCTTGTGCGTTCGGTTGATGCACTTTCACGATTCGCCCAGTTACTAACTGTTGCAACTCCTTTGCCATTGCAATTGTAAATAAACCATCATAAGCCATAAGTGATTCCTCTTTCAAAACGTTTTGTTCTATCTTACCATTTTTTACGTGTAAATAGGTAAGAACAGCGTTTGTTAAGTGTGAAATTTCATTATAGATTGGTACCGTTTTCAAGCTTTTTTTGTGATCAAACAAGTGAACTTCAAATAAAACTGCAACACAAAATCCGCTTTCATATGTTATAATTAAAAACAGTATGCAAAGAAGGATGTGACTGACCTTGGTGCGTAGTATGACTGGATTTGGCAGGGGTGTCACATCGACGGAACAATTTCAGCTTACAGTAGAAATCCGTTCGGTAAATCATCGCTTTTTAGAAGTTACAACACGGTTTCCGAAAGAATGGATGGAAGCGGAAGTTCATACGAAAAAAATGTTGTCCTCATTCGTTTCAAGAGGTAAGCTAGATGTTTCCGTGTATGTGAAAGAATTGTCGCAGCAAGAACAAGTTCTACAAGTGAATTGGCCTCTAGTCAATGCCTATAAAGAAGCAAGAGAAGAATTGCAAAAACAGATTTTGCTTGACGAAAAGTGGTCGATGACAGAACTCTTAGGCTTAGAGCAAGTATTAACTGTAGAAGTGCAAGAAACATCAAAAGAAGAAATTCTAACTGCTGTTGATCAAGCTGTACGACAAGCTGCAGCGGCAATGATTCAAATGCGCGAAAGAGAAGGTCAAGAATTGCAAGAAGCGGTAGTAGGTTTTAAAACGGATTTAGCAGAGCAAATAGCGTTAATTCGTCAAGTGGCCGATCAAGCCGTACAAAAGTATCGCGATAAGCTCGTTACAAGAATTGCTGAACTAGCAGACATTAGCATGTTAGAAGAACGATTATTGGCAGAGGTTGCAATTTTTGCTGAAAAAGCAGATATTGATGAGGAATTGGATCGCTTAACAAGCCATTTTAGCCAGCTTGATGAAACGCTACAAGATGACGTTTCTATCGGCCGAAAACTCGATTTCCTATTGCAAGAAATTCATCGTGAAATTAATACGATTGGCTCTAAAAATCAATCTGTTGAAGCTTCAGCTGCAGTTGTCCAAGCAAAAACAATACTTGAGAAAATGCGAGAACAGGTTCAAAATATTGAATGATTGTGTTTACTAAATGTACTATTAATATATTGTAATGATGAGGGAGAAAGCATGAGAAGAGAACGTGGATTATTGATTGTCCTATCTGGCCCATCAGGTGTCGGAAAAGGTACTGTACGAAAAGCACTTTTTTCACAACCAGATACTAACTATGAGTATTCTATTTCCATGACTACACGTCTACCACGTGAAGGCGAAGTTGATGGTGTTGATTATTTCTTTAAATCAAAAGAGGGTTTTGAAAGTTTAATCGAACAAGGACAACTCCTTGAGTATGCGGAGTATGTAGGGAATTATTACGGCACACCTCTAGAATATGTAAACAAAACATTAGATGCTGGCCGCGATGTATTTTTGGAAATCGAAGTACAAGGTGCAGCACAAATTCGTGACAAGGTGCCAGATGGCTTGTTCATCTTCCTTGCACCACCAAGTATTTCAGCATTGCAACAACGCTTAGTTGGACGTGGTACTGAAACGGAAGATGTGATTGCAACTAGAATCGCTGCTGCAAGCCAAGAATTAGAAATGATGAATTTGTACGATTATGTTGTAGAAAATGATGAAGTACAATTAGCTTGTGATCGTGTCAATGCAATCGTAGTTGCGGAGCATTGCCGACGTGAAAGAGTAGAAAAACAATACTTAGCTATGCTGAGAGGAGAATAAATAGATGTTATATCCATCTGTTGACGTATTAAAACAAAAAATTGATTCAAAATATTCATTAGTGAGTCTTGCTTCAAAAAGAGCACGTGCTATACAAGAAGGTAGCGACTATAGACTTTCATCTTACAAATCAAAAAAAAATGTAGGAAAAGCACTTGAAGAAGTATCTGCTGGTGTCTTAACTCAAGTTGCTCAAGATGAATCAGCTATTTACGAAGACGAAGTTTAATGACATGACAACGTAGCAGCTCCCGAGGAAATTGACATTTCTTTGGGAGCTTGTCGTTTTGAAAGGAAGAAAAAAATGCTTGCAAATAAAAACATTCTACTTTGTGTTTCTGGCGGTATTGCTGTCTACAAGACAGTAGTATTAGTGAGCAAGTTATCACAAGCTGGAGCAAATGTAAAAGTAATGATGACTGAATCTGCAACTCGTTTTGTCACACCTTTAAGCTTTCAAGTAATGTCTAAAAATGATGTTTTTACAGACACATTCGATGAAAAAGATTCTCGCGTTATCGCACATATAGACCTTGCAGACTGGGCGGATTTAATTATCGTAGCTCCTGCAACTGCGAATATTATTGGCAAACTAGCAAATGGTATAGCAGATGATATGGTGACGACTACATTATTAGCAACGACTGCAAAAGTATGGATTGCTCCAGCTATGAATGTTCATATGTATGATAATCCAGCAGTAAAACGTAATATTGCTCAGCTAGCTGAAGATGGCTATGAATTTATCGAGCCATCAGAAGGTTTTCTAGCATGTGGTTATGTTGGCAAAGGCCGCTTAGAAGAACCAGAGAAAATTACTGCACTTGCGGCGCAATTTTTTGTACCGAAAAAATTACCTTTAAAAGGGAAAAAAGTTGTAGTATCCGCTGGCCCTACGCGTGAAAGAATTGATCCAGTTCGTTACTTGACAAATTTTTCTACAGGGAAAATGGGCTATGCTATGGCGGCCGCTGCGCATGAATTAGGTGCTGAAACAGTTCTTGTATCAGGTTCTGTAGCGATTGAGCCACCCACAGGCGTACGTGTTGTCCATGTTGAAAGTGCGGAGGACATGCTTCAAGCGATGTTAACTGAGTATGATCAAGCGAATATCGTTGTAAAAACAGCAGCTGTAGCAGATTATCGACCAAAAAAAACACATGCACAAAAAATGAAAAAACAAGTTGGCGACTCTACTATTGAATTAGAGCGCACAACTGATATTTTATTAACATTAGGTGAACGTAAAAAAGGCCAATTACTAATTGGCTTTGCTGCCGAAACAAATGATGTCTTAAAATACGCAAAAGGTAAGCTTGAAAAGAAAAATGCAGATTATATCGTTGCCAATGATGTAACACAAGCTGGAGCTGGATTTGGTACTGACACAAATACCGTTACACTCGTTGGTCATAATGATTTCGAAAAAACATTCGTTCATCTTCCAAAAAAAGAATTGGCACTTGAATTATTCACAACCATTTTAGCAAGGGAAGAAAATTTATAATGATTGCACAAGTCATCGTAGATGTAGCGGCATATCCAGTCGATCGGCCGTTTGACTACGCTGTTCCCGATGAATGGCAAGCGCTAGTAGAGGCTGGATGTCGTGTGAAAGTACCATTCGGACCACGCAATGTGCTTGGCTTCATCACTGCTTTAAAGGAAGAAACGGATGTCCCGCAAGGTAAGTTAAAGCCACTATCACAATTACTCGATATTGAACCTGTCTTAACAAGTGAAATGCTTCAGCTAGCCCAGTGGATGACAACACATACGCTCTGTTTTGAAATTGATGCATTACAAGTTATGCTGCCATCCGCTTTACGGGCAAAATACGAAAAAACCATTCATCTCAAAGGTCCCCCAGAAGATCTGCCAGCTGAATTACAAAGCCTTTTTGGCAATAAAACATCAATCCCGTATAAAAAAGTGGAATTGGCGGAACTTTTAAAACAGCTTAAATACAGTATTGAACAAGGTACTGTCCTAGTGAAAACAGTCGTCAAACAACAAGGACAAGTAAAAGCTGTTCGTAAAATTAAAATTTTGGACGATCAAGTGAGGCTACAACAAATAGTAGCTGATATTCCGGCGAGAGCTAAAAAGCAAGTAATGGTTGCTGAGTGGATGGTAGATCACCCAGGAGCGATTTTCTCACCTGACGAACTTTGCCAAACACTTCAAATTACGACCGCCGTTCTTAGTGCAGTCATTGAAAAAGGTGCCGCAGCGTATATCCAAGAAGAGGTGTACCGCGATCCGTTTACAAAGGATGCAGTGAAAACGAAGCCACTTGCTTTAACTGATGAGCAGGACGTGGCATTAAAACAAATTTTAACAGCGATGAAAAATGAACAACCAACAACCTTTTTACTACATGGCATTACAGGTAGTGGGAAAACAGAAGTGTATTTGCAAGCTATCCAAACTACGCTTGAAAAAGGGAAGGAAGCTATCGTACTCGTACCTGAAATCTCCTTAACACCACAAATGTCCGAACGCTTCCGCTCACGCTTTGGCGAACAAGTAGCCGTCCTTCATAGTGGTCTCTCAAAGGGCGAAAAATATGATGAATGGCGGAAAATTCAAAGAGGTGAAGTGAAAGTAGTAGTAGGTGCAAGGTCGGCTGTTTTTGCCCCCTTTACAAATGTTGGCTTATTTATTTTAGATGAAGAGCATGAATCAACATATAAACAAGAGGATTCACCGCGTTACCATGCGAGGGACGTTGCTATTTGGCGCAGTGAACAACATCATTGTTCTGTCATTTTAGGTAGTGCGACACCTTCTTTAGAATCGTTTGCTAGAGCAAAGAAGAATGTTTATACACTATTAACGCTGAATAAACGTGCGATGGAGCAAGCTTTGCCAACAGTTGAAATTATCGATATGCGTGAGCAGTTGAAAAACGGTAACCGCTCGATGTTCTCTGAGGAGCTAGCAGAAGCTATTCGTATCCGACTTGAGAAAAAAGAGCAGATGGTGTTATTCCTCAATCGCCGAGGCTTCTCTTCGTTTGTATTATGCAGAGATTGTGGGACGGTTGTGCAATGTAAAAACTGTGATATTTCTATGACTTATCATCGCTCTCAAGAAAAGCTTAAATGCCATTATTGTGGCTATGAAGAGCATGTGCCGCAAGAATGTCCAGAATGTCAGAGCGAACATATTCGATTTTTCGGTACTGGAACGCAAAAGGTTGAAAGTGAAATTTATAAGCTTTTTCCGGAAGCGAAAGTTCTTCGCATGGATGTTGATACGACGAGACAAAAGGGCGCGCATGAGCGTATTTTAGATGCCTTTGGTCGAGAAGAGGCTGATGTTTTACTAGGTACACAAATGATAGCAAAAGGGCTTGATTTCCCTAATATTACGCTAGTTGGTGTACTTAGTGCAGATACTTCATTAAACCTGCCGGATTTTAGAGCGGCCGAGCGAACATTTCAATTGCTAACACAAGTTAGTGGTCGTGCAGGGCGCCATGATAAACCAGGGGAAGTATTTATACAAACGTATACACCGGAGCATTACGCAATCGAGCTTTCAAAGGATCAGTATTATGAGCCATTTTATGTGCAGGAAATGCATATGAGACAGCGCTTCGCCTATCCGCCGTATTATTTCGTTGTACTCATACAAGTGACGCATGAGGATGTATTGATGGCTGCGGAATATGCAAGTAAGGCTGTAGACTGGCTACGTATGCAACTATCACAAAATGTTGGCATTATTGGTCCGACAGCAGCATCGATTAGCCGGGTCCAAAATAGATATCGCTATCAATGTTTGATAAAATATAAAAAAGAGCCGAAGTTAACGGCTACTTTACAACAATTAATTCGCATGTATCGTACAGACTGGGTGAAAAAGGGTGTTCAATTAACAGTTGATCTAGATCCTTCATCCATTTAGATATAATAGCAAGAAAAGAGGGCACTATGGCAATATTAGAAATTGTAAAAAATCCTGCAAAAGTGTTAGAAACTACAGCAGCTTCTGTTACTAAATTTGATGCGGAACTAGCACAATTACTTGATGATATGTATGACACAATGCTTGAGCATGATGGTGTAGGTATTGCAGCACCTCAAGTGAATAAAAGCATTCAAGCAGCAGTAGTTGAAATGGGTGAGGAAAGAGCCATTCTTGAAATCATCAATCCAACTATTTTAGCTACAGATGGATCAGATACAGATATTGAAGGGTGTTTAAGTTTCCCAGAACTTTTTGGTGATGTAGAGCGTCCTGATTATGTGCATATTAAAGCACAAGACCGTGATGGAGAATGGTATGAAGTTGAAGCAGCAGGTTATGATGCACGTGTTATTCAACATGAGATTGACCATTTATTCGGTGTTTTATTCGATAAAAAAATTACGCGTGTTTATACACTCGAAGAATTAGAAGAGCTAGCGGAGGAAGAGGAGGAACAGGAATGATTTCCATCGTCTTTATGGGTACACCTGCCTTTTCAGTACCGATTTTACGTATGCTGCATGAGGAAGGTTACGATATTAAAGCTGTCGTTACGCAACCTGACCGTCCAGTTGGCCGTAAACGTGTGCTTACACCACCTCCTGTCAAAGAAGAAGCAGTTCGTCTAGGTTTACCAGTTATCCAACCAGAAAAACTACGTGGGTCAGATGAGCTACAAGAAATTATCGCACTAAAACCAGATTTAATCGTGACAGCAGCTTTTGGTCAAATTTTACCGAAAGACTTATTAGATACACCGCGTTTAGGCTGTGTCAATGTCCATGCCTCATTGTTACCAGCGTATCGTGGTGGTGCTCCAATTCACCAATGCTTAATCGATGGCCAAGAAAAAACAGGCGTAACGATTATGTATATGGCTGTAAAACTTGATGCAGGAGATATTATTTCTCAAGCAGAGCTTATAATCGAAGAAGAAGACAATACAGGTCTTTTATTTGATAAATTAAGCATCATCGGACGTGATTTGTTAAAAGAAACTATACCTCCTATTATTGAAGGTACGAATGAACGTATACCGCAAGACGAATCAAAAGTATCATTTGCGCATAATATTGCGCGTGAACAAGAATTGATTTCGTGGGAACATGACAGCACGCAAATTTACAATCAAGTAAGAGGTTTGCACCCATGGCCAGTGGCGTATACGAAGCTAAATGATGATAACGTGAAAATTTGGTGGGCGCAAAAGTCGGATGTTAATCACGACGAGCTGCCAGGTACAGTCATTGCAATTGACAAAAATTTTTTCACAGTGGCAACAGGTAACGGAAAAGCGATAAATATTTTAGATTTACAACCAGCCGGGAAAAAACGCATGACTGCGACTGATTACTTACGCGGTACCGGTTCGAAATTACAGATTGGGGACCGTTTTGAATGACAAAAAAGAACGTCAAAATCTGGGATGGTAATGTTCGCGACGCGGCATTAACAATCCTACTTGCAGTTGATAAACAGCAAGCGTATAGTAACTTGCTTTTACATCAAACGATTGAAAAATATAATATTAAGCCAAAGGACCGTGCACTACTAACGGAAATTACTTATGGCACATTGCAATACAAAATGACTTTAGATTATTATTTAGAGCCTTTTGTTCGCGGAAAGCTTGATGGTTGGGTAAGATGGTTACTACGTTTGTCTTTATATCAAATTGCATATTTATCGAAAATTCCAGATCATGCTGCAGTGAATGAAGCGGTTGAAATTGCCAAGCACCGTGCACGTCACGAAGGTGTATCTAAAACAGTAAATGGTATTTTACGATCTGTTTTACGTGATGGAATTCGTGATACAACGGATATTAAAGACCCAATAGAGCGCCTTTCAATTGAAACAAGTCACCCAAATTGGCTAGTACGTCGTTATGTTGAGGCTTATGGTGTCGAAAAAACATCTGACATGTTATTGGAAAATAATCTACCACCGCAACAAACGATTCGAGTTAACACAGCGAAAGTGACGACAGATCAAGCACTTGAAAGCTTATGGGGTGAAAAGTTCGAAGTTGTGCGTAGTAAAGTGCTGCCAGAATGCTTACATTTATTAACTGGCCAAGCAGCGCGTACGGAATCATACAAAAATGGATTAATCACCATTCAAGATGAAAGCTCAATGATCCCGGCTTATGCATTACAAGTTGAACCAGGAATGCGCGTTTTAGATATGTGTGCAGCACCAGGTGGTAAAACAACACATATCGCCGAGAAAATGAAAAACGAAGGCGAACTAATCGCAACTGATTTACATGCACATAAACTAAAACTCATTAAGAATAATGCGGAGCGCCTTGGCTTATCTGTTATTGATGCACAAGTTTTAGATGGACGCAAAGCGACTGAACAATTTGACAAACAATCATTTGACCGTATTTTAGTTGATGCACCGTGCAGTGGCTTAGGAGTTATTAGACGAAAACCGGATATTAAGTATACGAAAAAAGAAGAGGATTTTGCTTCTTTACAACCAATACAATTACAATTACTAGACTCAGCTTATGAATTATTAAAAAATGAAGGCAAAATGGTTTATAGTACTTGTACAATTGATAAAATTGAAAACGATGGAACAGTTGCTGCGTTTTTAGCAAAGCATCCTGATATGGAACTTGAACCTGTACCAAATGTGCCAGACGTATTCAATGGACTTCAAACAAATGGAATGATGCAAATATTCCCACAAGACTTTAGTAGTGACGGCTTTTTTGTTGCTGCTTTTAGAAAAAAAGGAGAATACACAAACTAATGGATCAAGAAATACAAAAACCAGTAAGAGCTAAAACAGAAAAACCGCAATTACGCCAATCGATTTATTCACTATTACCAGAAGAAATGCAAACTTGGTTAAAAGAAAACGGAGAAAAACCGTTCCGTGCTGGCCAAATTTTTGACTGGTTATATGTAAAACGTGTAACAACTTTCGATGAAATGTCTAACTTATCAAAAGAGTTACGTGATAAATTAGCTGCTGACTTCGAACTGAGCACATTAGGTACTTTAGTCAAACAAGAATCTAAAGATGGTACAATCAAATTCTTGTTCCAATTACAAGATGGTTATTCAATTGAAACTGTATTAATGCGTCATGAATATGGGAACTCTGTTTGTGTAACAACACAAGTGGGCTGTCGTATCGGATGTACATTCTGTGCATCTACATTAGGTGGATTAAAACGTCATTTACTAGCTGGTGAAATTGTTGAGCAAGTAGTTAACGTTCAAAAAGCTTTAGATGAAGTAGGCGAACGTGTAAGTCACGTTGTTATTATGGGAATCGGAGAACCATTTGATAACTATGATGCTATGATGAGCTTCTTAAAAGTCATCAACCATGAAAAAGGGTTGAATATCGGTGCACGTCATATCACAGTTTCTACTAGTGGAATCATTCCTTCAATTTACAAATTTGCGGATGAACAATTACAAATTAACTTTGCTTTGTCATTACATGCACCTAATCAAGAATTACGTCAACGTTTAATGCCAATTGCAAAAGCATATAAATTACCAGATCTTATCGAAGCAATTCGTTATTACACTGAGAAAACAGGTCGTCGTGTTAGTTTTGAATACGGTCTATTCGGCGGTGTCAATGACCAAGTAGAGCATGCTGAAGAATTAGCTAAATTAATCAAAGGTATCAAATGTCACGTGAACTTGATTCCAGTAAACTATGTACCAGAACGTGACTATGTACGGACACCAAAAAATGAAATTTTTTCGTTTGAGAAAACGTTAAAGAATCATGGTATTAATGTTACAATTCGACGCGAGCACGGTTCAGATATTGACGCTGCATGTGGTCAATTACGTGCGAAGGAGAGAAAGCAAGAAACGACGAATTAATGGGGTGACTGGCTGTGGAATATATAGTAGCGAGTGATATAGGAAGAAAAAGAACGGTAAATGAAGACCGTGCTAAATTCATCGAACGCCAAGATTCATACAAACTTGCCATCGTTGCAGATGGGATGGGTGGACATAATGCCGGAGATATAGCGAGTGACATGGCTGTTACTGAATTTGAGCGGTTATTTTTGCAAGCAGATGCAGAGCAGTTTCAAACAGTTGAGTTGAAAAGAGAATGGCTTGTAACATCTGTACAAGAGCTCAATGCATCGATTTATCAATATTCTTTATCACACGAAGATTGTCATGGCATGGGCACGACTTTAATCGCCGTTTTGATTGATGATAGTGAATGTACTATTTGTCACGTCGGTGATAGTCGTGTGTATTTCAGCACGGCAACTAATTTGCAACTTATTACAAGAGATCATTCTTATGTGAATATACTCGTCGATAGTGGAGAAATTAGTGAAGAGGAAGCCGAAAGTCATCCAAAGAAAAACTACATCATTAAATCTCTAGGAACAGAAGCGACGATTGCACCAGATCTTTATATGGTGCAATTTGTTGCTGGTTCCTATTTATTAGTGTGCTCAGACGGTTTAAGTAACAAATTAACGACGCAAGAAATGCAAATAATTATTCACCTTCCACTACCTATTCAGGATAAGGGTGAACAACTAATACAATTAGCAAATGAGCTTGGGGGAGAAGATAATATCTCTCTTATCTTATTTGCGAATGATATGAAGGAGGTGTAAGAATGCTTGTTGGAAAAAGAATAAGCGGCCGATATAAAGTACTTGGTTTAATTGGCGGCGGTGGTATGTCCAATGTTTATCTTGCACACGATATGATATTAGACCGAGATGTTGCAATAAAAGTTTTACGCTATAACTTTGCAGATGAAGAGGAGCTTCATCGACGTTTCCAAAGAGAAGCACTATCAGCAACAAGCCTTACACATCCTAATATTGTTAGCATTTATGATGTTGGTGAAGATGGTGATATGCATTATTTAGTTATGGAATACGTTGAAGGTAAAACTTTAAAGCAATACATACAAGAGTTTGCGCCATTATCGCCAGTGAAATGTGTCACGATAATGAAGCAATTAACGGCAGCTATTGCACACGCACACCAAAATCAAATAGTCCATCGCGATATTAAGCCACAAAATATTTTAATGGATCATGAAGATAATGTGAAAATTACGGATTTTGGTATTGCGATGGCGTTAACAGCGACATCTTATACACAGACGAACTCGGTTTTAGGTACCGTGCATTATTTATCACCAGAACAAGCACGGGGAGGTACTGCAACAAAAAGATCAGACATCTATGCCTTGGGAATTGTACTTTATGAATTGTTAACAGGCGAGCTACCATTTTCGGGCGAATCGGCTGTGTCGATTGCACTCAAACATTTACAATCTGAGACACCCTCTGTGCGCGCGATTGTGCCATCTATACCACAAAGCTTAGAAAATGTCGTATTAAAGACTACAGCAAAGGACCCACTTCACCGCTACTCTACTGTTGAAGAACTGCAGGACGATTTATCATCTGTACTAGATGATACTAGACGTCAGGAACCAAAATTTATGCCACCTGTTGACCATGATGAGACCAAAGCAATGCCGGCTATTACAAAGGCACAAATGGATCAAAGTGCGAACTTAGAAAAAACAAAAGCATTGTCAGCTGTTGACGATCATAAAAAGAAAGAAAAAAAAGGCGATAAAAAGAAATCAAAGAAAAATAAATTGCTGCTGCTTGTCGGTGGTGTTATTAGTTTTCTTTTACTGTTTATTTTAGTACTGTTCTTATTTCCAAGTCTATTCCAAGAAAAGAAGATAGAAGTACCAGATATTACAGGACAAGAGTTAGCGAAGGCGATTGAATTGCTCGGTGAGAAAGGCTTTGAGATTGGTGGACAAACTGATCAAGCCTCTGAAGATGTGGAAGAAGGACATGTTATTTTTACTAATCCAGCTGCTGGAAAAGAGCGTAAAAAAGGTTCTGAAATTGATATTATAGTGAGTTCGGGTCCGAAGAAAATGCCATTTATCAATTATACAGGACGTGACATAGAACAGGTAATGAAGCTGTTAGAAAAGTATGAGTTTAAAGATATCCGAACGAAAACAGAATATTCTGATCAAGCACCAGGGACCATTTTAAAGCAGACGCCTGATGAAGGTGAAGAGGTTGTACCTGCAGACACTGTTGTCATTTTCACTGTGAGTGAGGGAGTAAAACAGGAGACCATTTCGAGCCTAATCGGCTATGATGAGACAGCATTAAATCGTTATGCCAAATCATCAGGTTTTCATATTCACACAAAAGAAATTTACTCGGATGCTGTTGCAAAAGGGCAAGTTATTTCCCATACGCCTAAAGCAGGTGAGAAGGCCAATATTGGCGCTAGAATTAATGTGGTAATTTCAAAAGGACCACAAGAAAAACCACCAAAAATGAATGTCCAAATATTTGAAATTCCATATGATCCGGAAGAAGAGGGGGAAGAGCAAGAAGTCCGTATTTACATCCAAGATCGTACGCGTTCAATTGCAGATGTTGAGCAACAGTTCAATATTTCTGGACCGACTAAAAAAAGAATTGAATTAGAAATTGAAGAAGGACAAAAAGCAATTTATCGCGTTGTTCGTGATGATAAAACAATTATTGAAAAAACCGTCACTTTTGACAGTCTTCAGTAAGGAGGAATCGCATGGCGAAAGGTCAAATCCGAAAAGCGTTAAGCGGATTTTATTATGTTCAATCAGATGGTGAACTAATTCAATGTCGCGGTCGTGGTGTATTCCGAAATAGAGGTATTTCACCACTTGTTGGTGACTTTGTGGACTTTGTGGTTGAAGGAGACAATGATGGCACAATTACCGCCGTTCATGAGCGTCATAACGAGCTTGTACGCCCACCAGTGTCGAATATTGATCAAGCTATCCTAGTCTTCTCAGCGAAGGAGCCAGCTTTTAATACAATTTTGTTAGATAAATTCTTAGTGGCATTAGAATCTTTCCATATCCATCCGATTATTTGTTTAACTAAAACGGATTTATTAACTTCAGAAGAAAGTGATGGAATCCAACAGTATGTAAAAGATTATGAAACAATAGGCTATAAAGTAATTCAAACCTTTAAAGGTGATCCGGAAATACTGGGGAAAATTCAACAGGTCTTAGAAGGTAAAACAACTGTATTGGCAGGGCAGTCCGGTGTTGGAAAATCTACTTTGTTAAACACAATTATGCCTTCATTAGAATTAAAAACAGGGGTTATTTCAGAAGCGTTAGGACGAGGGAAGCATACGACAAGACATGTTGAATTAATTCCACTTGCTGGAGGCTTAATTGCTGATACACCTGGATTTAGCTCTTTTGATTTTGATACACTTGAAAAAGAAGAGTTAACATCTTGTTTCCCAGAAATACAGCGCATATCGGAAGATTGTAAATTCCGAGGTTGCTTACATTTAAAGGAACCAAAATGTGCTGTGAAAGCTGCAGTAGAGAATAAAGAGATTAAGCAATATCGCTATGACCATTACTTGCAATTTTTACAAGAAATAATTGATAGAAAGCCGAGGTACTAATGATGATCCAAATTGCACCGTCTATCTTAGCAGCTAATTTTTCAAAATTGGCTGATGAAGTCAAAGAAGTTGAAGCAGCAGGAGCAAAATTAATTCATATCGACGTAATGGACGGCCATTTCGTGCCGAATATTACAATGGGCCCAATCGTAGTGGAAGCATTACGTCCTGTAACAGACTTACCACTTGATGTGCACTTAATGATTGAAAACCCAGACCAATATATAGAAGACTTCGCAAAAGCTGGAGCAGACTACATTACAGTTCATGTAGAAGCGTGCCGTCACTTACATCGTACAATTCAATTGATTCGCTCGTATGGTGTGAAACCAGGTGTTGTGTTAAATCCACATACGCCTATAGAAACAATCCAACATGTTTTAGAAGATATTGATATGGTTTTATTTATGACTGTAAATCCAGGTTTTGGTGGACAAAAATTCATTCATTCAGTCGTACCAAAAATTGAACAACTTTCGACAATTATTAAAGAAAAAGGTTTAAGTATAGAAATTGAAATCGATGGTGGTATTAACTCTGAGACGATCGTTCCTTGTGCAAAAGCAGGAGCAACAATTTTCGTAGCAGGCTCGGCTATTTACTCTAAAGAAGACCGTTCTAAAGCGCTGCAAGAGATTTTATTAGCTGGAGAACAAGCAATCCAATGACTACCGTTGTGATTTGTGCAGGAGGCCCCGAGCAGGAAATTGTATCAAATGATTTCTTGCTCTCTTTTTCTGATGCAATTTTCATCGGAACAGACCATGGCACAATGTATTTATTAAATAGAGGTATTGTGCCAGATATGGCTGTAGGTGATTTTGATTCAATAACAGAAGAGGAGTGGCAAGAGATTTCCGAAAGGGTGTCGAATATCGAGCGCTATGCACCCGAAAAAAATGAGACAGATACTGAGCTCGCTATTATTAAAGCGCTGTCATTAGAGCCAACTGAAGTTTATATTACAGGAGTGACGGGTGGCCGCTTAGATCACCACGAGGCAAATCTGCATACAGTGTACCGTTTACAATTAGCGCATCCACAAATAAATATTAAAATCGTAAATCGTACAAATGAACTACAATTTTTACTCCCAGGGGAACATACAATGGTACAGGATGATCATTATAAATATATGTCCTTTTTTGCATTCAGAGGCCCTGTGGAGAATATGACGTTGCGTGGAGTTTTATATGAAACGACCAATGAAATAATTGAACTTGGAACTTCCCTTTTTACGAGTAATGAAATATCGGACAAAGTTGCGTCTATTTCATTCACAGCCGGCATATGCTTAATGATAAGAAGTATAGATGACTAGCGAGGAGTGGAGAGTTGAAGGTATACACGTTTCAATTGCCTAAGTTCGTAAGTGGATTTGCGAGGGTTTGTCTACAAGCGTTTCAAAAGGAAACATCAACAACGACTACAGCGACAGCAAAATCTAAACAACGAAAGAAAAAAGAAAAAATGCCAGGGTGACGATTCGTCAGCCTGGCATTCATTATGAGTGCATTATACGCGCTCAACTTTACCTGATTTCAAAGCTCGTGCAGAAACCCATACACGTTTCGGTTTACCGTCAACTAGAATACGGACCTTTTGTAGGTTTGCACCCCATGTACGCTTGCTCGCGTTCATTGCGTGGGAACGAGCATTGCCCGAACGAGTTTTACGTCCAGTAATTACGCATTGTTTTGGCATTTTTATATTCCCTCCTCACAAAAAGAAGCTGAAAAAAATTATTAATTTCAGTTCGGTATTTCACATACTTTAATAATTTAACACACACTTTTCCGCATTGCAACTGATTTCGATAGACTTTCAAGAAAAAAACCTTTACAGTCTATAACTAGATGATTGTATAGGTTTTCTTTTATAATCGAATTTTGTATAGTACAATAGGAGTTAGTTAAAAAGGAGTCAGGAGGCATTTTTATGTCAGTTGAATTAAAGAACGAATTCGGAAACATTGACATTTCTAATGATGTTGTCGCACAAATGGCTGGCGGAGCCGCTATTGAATGTTACGGTATTGTAGGTATGGCAAGTAAACACCAAATTCGTGATGGACTAACAGACATTTTACGCAAAGAAAACTTTGCAAGAGGTGTTCTTGTACGCCAACAGGGCGAAGATTTACATATTGATATGTATGTGATTGTTAGCTACGGTACTAAAATCTCTGAAGTAGCCTACCAAGTCCAATCTAAAGTAAAATATACACTAGATAAAACACTCGGAATGGCAGTGAAATCAGTTAATATCTATGTGCAAGGTGTTCGCGTAGCGAACGTGTAAGAGGAGGAACTCAAAGACATGAAGTCAATAGACGGGATTAAATTTGCCGAAATGGTGCAAATGGGCGCTCATCATCTATTCCAAAACGCAGATTATGTGGATTCGTTAAACGTTTTCCCAGTGCCAGATGGCGATACAGGTACAAATATGAATTTATCGATGACATCAGGTGCGAAAGAAACTGAAGTAAATGCGGTAGCTCATATCGGTAAAACAGCGCAAGCTTTATCAAAAGGATTATTAATGGGAGCACGTGGTAATTCAGGTGTGATCCTTTCTCAATTGTTCCGAGGTTTTGGTAAAGCGATTGAAAAAGAAGCGACTGTAGATGCGATTCAATTTGCGAAAGCATTCCAATATGGTGTCGACACTGCTTATAAAGCAGTTATGAAACCGGTAGAGGGCACTATTTTAACAGTTGCAAGAGAAGCTGCAGCTCATGCTGTGGAAGTAGCTAAAACGGAAGAAGACATCATCGTTGTAATGGAAGAGTTAGTAGTTGCTGCAAAAGCATCGCTTGCTAACACACCAGAATTACTACCCGTATTAAAAGAGGTAGGCGTAGTAGACAGTGGTGGTCAAGGTTTAGTATACGTATATGAAGGTTTTGTTGCTTCATTAAAAGGTGAAGCGCTTCCAGAAAAAACTGTGGCTTCTTCAATGGACGACTTAGTAAATGCTGAGCACCATAAAGTACAAGATTTCATGTATACATCTGACATTGTCTACGGGTACTGTACTGAATTCATGGTTCGTTTTGAAGATGAAAAATTAGGCGGCAAAGCTTTTGATGAAGCAAAATTCCGTGAAGATTTAAGCCGTTACGGAGATTCTCTACTTGTTATTTCAGATGATGAAGTCGTGAAAATTCACATTCACTCTGAACAACCAGGTGAAGTAATTGCTTACGGGCACCAATTTGGTAGCTTAATAAAAATAAAAGTCGACAATATGCGTCAACAACATACAGCAATCGTCGGCGAAGATCATAAAAAAGAGACAGCTAAAAAAGTAACGAAAAAACATCCTTACGCAATTATAACAGTAGCAATGGGCACTGGTGTTGCTGAACTTCTTGAAAGTGTTGGCGCTTCTTATGTTATCGAAGGTGGACAAACAATGAATCCTTCAACAGAAGATATCGTTAATGCTATTAAAGAAGTAGGCGCAGAACGCGTATTGATTTTACCAAATAATAAAAACATCGTGATGGCAGCAGAACAAGCAGCACAAGTATTAAACATTGAAGCTGCGGTTGTACCAACAAAATCAGTACCGCAAGGAATGGCTGCAGTACTTGCATTCAATCCGGACGCTTCAGTTGAAGATAACAAAAATAATATGACAAATGCATTTGCTCATGTGAAAACAGGTCAAGTGACTTTTGCTGTTCGCGATACTTCAATTGATGGCGTTGAAATCCATAAAGACGACTTTATGGCTATTTTTGAAGGTAAAATTGTAGAAGCAACACGTTCTCTTGAAACAGCATCAGAAACTTTGATTAAATCAATGATCGATGAAGATTCAGAAATTGTTACAGTTCTTTATGGACAAGATGCTGACAACTCAGCTGTTTCTAAATTCACAAGCTTTATCGAAGAAAATTATCCAGATGTTGAAGTGGAAGTTCATAACGGTAAACAGCCTTTATACCCATTTATTATTTCTGTTGAATAGGGAAACTCAGGAAGTTTTTAAAATCTTCGGAGCATATCAATTGAACAGTTATGCAAAAGTAGCTCGCTATTATAGTGAGCTACTTTTTTGCGCTGTATCAAATACTTGGTACACACCTAAATTTTCATGTAGAATGGTGATACGCTTATCAACAAAGAGCAAGGGGGCAATTTCTTATGAAATATACATCAGTATTTGATATTATCGGGCCGGTTATGATTGGACCATCTTCATCGCATACGGCTGGTGCAGCACGAATTGGTCGCGTCGCGCGTGATTTGTTTGGGCGTCAGCCAAAGTGGGCGAAAATCCATCTATATGGCTCTTTTGCAGAAACATATAAAGGACACGGGACAGACGTAGCAATAATCGGCGGTCTGTTAGATTACGATACATTTGATGAACGGATTAAAACAGCTTTTGCAGATGCAGAAAAAGCAGACTTAACATTTAAATTTATACCAGAAACGGCGCATACAGAGCACCCGAACACAGCTCGTCTCGTTATTGGAGATGACGATGCAGAAATGTCGATGGTCGGTATTTCGATTGGTGGAGGAAGCATTGAAATTACAGAGTTAAATGGTTTTCCGCTACGTTTATCAGGTGGTATGCCGGCAATTCTTGTCGTGCATGATGACCGTGCAGGTTGTATTGCGGCTGTTGCCAACTGTTTAGCGGGGCATAACATCAATATTGGGCATATGGAAGTATCACGAAAAGAACGTGGCAATATGGCGTTAATGGTTATTGAAGTTGACCAAAATATCGACACTTCCATTTTAGATGAAATGTCAACTCTACCGAATATTACAAAAGTAACACGAATTAAAAACTAGGAGGTAGAACGATGGAAGTATTATTTCATAATGTTAGAGAGCTTGTGGCATTAGCCGAGCATGAAAATAAGCTCATTTCAGAAATTATGATTGAGCAAGAAATGTTAATAACGGAACGTACACGTGAAGAAATTATGAAGCAAATGACGCGTAATTTAACTGTTATGGAAGAAGCGGTTGAACGTGGTCTAAAAGGTGTGCATTCTGTGACAGGCTTAACTGGCGGAGATGCTGTCCTACTTCAGAAGTATATTGCAACAGGGAAATCTTTAGCAGGGGATCTTCTATTAGATGCCGTAAGTAAAGCGGTTGCAACGAATGAAGTAAATGCTGCAATGGGTACGATTTGTGCAACGCCAACAGCAGGTTCTGCAGGTGTCGTACCAGGTACTCTTTTCGCTGTGAAAAATAAATTAAAGCCAACGAAGGAACAAATGATTCGTTATTTATTCACTTCCGGTGCGTTTGGTTTTGTCGTAGCAAATAATGCATCCATCTCAGGTGCAGCAGGTGGTTGTCAGGCCGAAGTAGGTTCTGCAGCGGCAATGGCTGCAGCGGCAATCGTAGAAATGGCAGGAGGTACACCACAACAAAGCGCAGATGCATTTTCGATTTCATTGAAAAATATGCTTGGTCTCGTTTGTGATCCTGTAGCAGGTCTTGTAGAAGTGCCTTGCGTAAAACGTAATGCTATGGGAGCAGCTAATGCAATTGTTGCTGCTGATATGGCATTAGCAGGTGTGACAAGTCGAATTCCAACGGATGAAGTCATTGATGCTATGTACCGTATTGGACGTACTATGCCTTCTGCACTTAGAGAAACTGGACAAGGGGGCCTTGCTGCAACACCTACAGGTAGAGCACTTGAGGCGAAAATATTTGGAGGGGCAGTGCTGCAAAGTGAATGATAATTTACAGCAGTCTGTCACGAATTTAAAAGGTGTCGGAAAAGGAACAGGAGAAGCACTTCATAGCATGGGCATTGAAACTTACAATGACCTGCTATGGACTTTTCCTTATCGCCACGAAGATTTTCGGTTGAAGGATTTAGCGGAAACGCCACATAATGAACGAGTTACGGTTGAAGGACGCATCGAAAGTGAACCAGCAGTTTTTTTTTCTGGTAAAAATAAATCGCGTCTACAAGTGCAAATGCTTGTAGGCCGCCATTTAATTAAAATCGTCTTCTTCAACCAATTATACTTAAAAAATAAAATGATACCCGGTTCTATTGCGACAGTAACAGGAAAATGGGATCGCGGTCGCCAAGTTATCAATGGCACGCAAATTACATTTGGTCCTAAGATGGATCATGCGGACTTCGAGCCAGTTTATAGCTTAAAGGGTAATATGCATCAAAAGAAATTCCGCAACTATATGCGCCAAGTACTCGATGATACGAGTGCGGAAGTCCCGGAAACATTACCTAGCCAATTGCGCACAGCATATAAATTATTACCTATTACAGAAGCATTAGAAGGTGTGCATTTTCCGGTAGATGCAAATCATGCGAAGCAAGCGAGAAGGCGATTTGTATATGAAGAACTCTTGCAGTTTCAATTAAGAATTCAAGCGTTGCGGAAAATCCGTAAAGAGCAAGAACATGGTTTATCCATTAACTACGAATTAGTCAAATTGAAGGAATTTTTCACGACACTACCTTATGAATTAACAAACGCGCAAAAAAAGGTCGTCAATGAAATATGTCGAGATTTGCTTGAGCCTCATCGTATGAATCGTCTTTTACAAGGGGATGTTGGATCTGGGAAAACGATCGTTGCAGCAATTGCTTTATACGCTGCAGTGACAGCGGGCTTCCAAGGTGCTTTAATGGCTCCGACTGAAATTTTAGCTGAGCAGCACGGGGAATCGCTTGATGAATGGTTGAGACCACTCGGAGTCGAAGTGGCGCTGTTATCAGGCTCTACTAAAACGAAGGCTCGCCGTATACTGCTCGAACAATTAAAAAACGGTGATATTGATATTTTAATTGGCACACATGCATTAATTCAGCCGGATGTCGAATTTCATAAGCTTGGACTTGTTATTACAGATGAACAGCATCGATTTGGTGTAGAGCAGCGTCGTATTTTACGTGATAAAGGAGAAAGTCCTGACGTGCTCTTTATGACGGCTACGCCAATTCCGCGAACTTTGTCTATAACGGCATTTGGTGAAATGGATGTGTCGATTATTGATGAATTGCCTGCAGGTCGAAAAGAAATCGAAACACATTGGTCGAAAAAAGAGCAATTTAACCAAGTAGTAAATCAGATGGCTAAGGAATTAGCAATGGGACGACAAGCGTATGTCATTTGTCCGCTAATCGAAGAATCGGATAAATTAGATGTGCAAAATGCAGTCGATGTCTATACTCAATTGACAACCTTATTTCGTGAGAAATTTAAAGTTGGCTTAATGCATGGTCGTTTACCGGCGGATGAGAAGGATGCTGTCATGCGTGAGTTCAGCGAAGGCCAGTTGAATGTACTTGTTTCAACAACCGTTGTAGAAGTCGGTGTGAACGTACCAAATGCGACTTTTATGATTGTCTATGATGCAGAACGCTTCGGTCTGGCTCAGCTCCATCAGCTACGAGGTCGTGTGGGCCGTGGAAAGCATCAATCTTATTGCGTGTTATTAGCAGATCCGAAATCAGAGGATGGCAAAGAGCGTATGATTTCAATGACGGAAACAAACGATGGTTTTCGCCTTGCAGAAAAAGATTTAGAATTACGTGGCCCTGGAGATTTCTTCGGGAAAAAACAAAGTGGGCTTCCAGAATTTAAAATGGCAGATCTCGTCCATGATTACAGAGCATTAGAAGTAGCACGTCAAGATGCTGAAAAGCTTCTTTCCACTGAAGATTTTTGGCAAGTGGATGACTATGCACAGCTTCGCAATATGTTAGAAGAATCGGGTGTGTTAAACGGAGATCGTATTGATTGATGTGAAATTTTTATGTTAAAAAGAGGAGGATGCGAAAAAAGAGTTTGAAACAACTCTTGCATTCTCTTTTTTTAATTTATATACTGATGTTAGTACCAAGTGCTAATTTTTTAAAAAGGTGGCGAAAAAAATGAAGTATTCTAAAAAAGAACGACAAAAATTATTACAGCAAACAATTATAGATAACCCATTCGTCACCGATGAACAGCTAGCTAGTCAATTTAAAGTAAGCGTGCAAACGATTCGTTTAGATCGAATGGAATTATCGATTCCAGAACTTCGTGAACGCATTAAAGACGTTGCTGCTCATAATTTTGAAAACGATGTAAAATCTCTACCAATCGATGAAGTGATTGGTGACATTATAGATATTGAATTAGATGAAAGAGCCCTTTCCATTTTTGACGTGAAAGAAGAGCATGTCTTCCAGCGTAACGGCATTGCAAGGGGGCATCATCTATTTGCCCAAGCAAACTCACTAGCTGTGGCAGTGATTGATGATGACTTAGCCTTAACCGTGCATTCAGAAATTCACTTTGTGAAACCAGTAAGAGCGGGTGACAGAGTTATTTCAAAAGCGCTTGTCACTGGCAAGGATGACAGCAAAAGTCGTACATTTATCGAGTTAACATCCACTGTTGAAAACGAAGTTGTTTTCGCAGGAAAGTTCGAAATGTATCGTACGAAAGGACAAGGTGGAAATCAATGAAAATCGCAATAGACGGCATGGGTGGCGACAACGCACCACAAGCTATTATCGAAGGCGTGTATAAAGCATTAGAAGCATCATCAGATATCGAAATCCAATTATATGGTCAACACCAAGCGATGCAACCTTTTTTAAAAGAACATGAACGCTTAACAGTCATTAACTGTGAAGAAGTAATTGAAGGTGATGACGAACCTGTTCGTGCCGTACGCCGTAAAAAAGATGCTTCAATGGTGAAGATGGCTGAAGCAGTAAAAACTGGTGTAGCAGATGCTTGTGTATCAGCAGGGAATACCGGTGCATTAATGGCTGCTGGATTATTCGTTGTTGGGCGTATAAAAGGTATTGAACGACCTGCATTATCAACTACACTGCCAACCTTAGATGGTAAGGGATTTGATATGCTAGACCTCGGTTCAAATGCAGATGCAAAACCAGAAAACCTAGCACAATATGCCATTATGGCAAGTATTTACGCACAACAAGTACGTGAAATTAAAAACCCTACAGTCGGCTTACTGAATATCGGCACAGAAGATAAAAAAGGGAACGAGCTTACGAAGGCAGCGTTTGGTTTATTAAAAGAAGCGCCAATTAACTTTATCGGTAATGTTGAAGCACGTGAATTATTAAACGGTGCTGCAGATGTTGTTGTAACAGACGGCTTTACAGGTAATATGGTGTTAAAAACAATCGAAGGTACAGTTGGTAGCGTTTTTTCTATGTTAAAAGAAGCGTTTATGGCTTCTGGTAAAACGAAAGTTGCTGCTCTAATGATGAAAAGTAATTTAAAAGAAATTAAAACAAAAATGGACTATACAGAATACGGTGGAGCCGCGTTATTTGGCTTGAAAGCACCAGTAGTAAAAGCGCATGGTTCATCAAATGCTACAGCTTTTGCAAGTGCTATTCGCCAAGCAAATATAATGGTCAAACACAATGTATGCGCAACGATTGATTCCACAATTTCAAAGGAGAACTAATTATGACGAAAATCGCTTTTATTTTTCCAGGACAAGGTTCACAATCAGTTGGCATGGGGGCAGAATTTGTCTCTGGGCAACTAGAATGTAAAGCTTATTATGACAAAGCAGATGATTTACTAGGCTACACATTATCAAAATTAATGCTTGAAGGACCGGCTGAAGAGTTGACACTGACATATAATGCACAGCCGGCATTGTTAACGACAAGTGCGATGATTGCAGACAAATTGAAACAAGCTGGTATTACACCAGATTACACAGCAGGACATAGCTTAGGTGAATATACAGCACTAGTAGCCTCTGATGTACTGTCATTTGAGGATGGCGTGCAAGCTGTACATAGTCGAGGAATGTTCATGAACGAAGCAGTACCAGCGGGTGAAGGTGCAATGGCTGCTATTTTAGGATTAGAACGTGATGTACTACAAGCTGTGACGGATGAAGTAACGGCTTCAGGCAAAGTCGTACAGCTAGCCAACTTAAATTGTCCGGGACAAATTGTAATTTCTGGTACGAAGGCTGGTGTAGATGAGGCAAGTGTGAAGGCGAAGGAAGCTGGAGCTAAACGAGCTCTTCCACTAGTCGTGAGTGGACCTTTCCATTCAGAATTGATGCGTCCTGCTGCTGGGAAATTGCAGGAGAATTTACAGCGAAAAGAGATGCAGGATGCTCAAATTCCTGTGATCTCAAATGTTATGGCCGAACCAGTAACAGAAAAAGCTAAAATCCAGCAGTTGTTAGTTGAACAATTATACTCACCAGTATTATGGGAGGATTCTGTTCGGAAAATGCTTGACTTAGGCGTTGATGTGTTCATCGAATGTGGTCCTGGAAAAGTATTAAGCGGACTGGTAAAAAAAATAGACCGTCAAGTGAAGACGTACTGCGTTTATGACGGGGCAACATTTGAGCAAGTAGTAGAAGCGTCGAAGGAGTGGTCTTGATGAAGAAGCTAGATGGGAAAACAGCAGTTGTAACGGGTGGATCTAGAGGGATTGGCCGCGCCATTGCACTAGCTTTAGCAGAACAAGGTGCGCGCGTTGTCGTCAACTATAGTGGTAGTCAAGCGAAGGCTGAGGAAGTCGTTGCAGAAATTACTGCAAATGGTGGCGAAGCGATTGCGGTACAAGCAAATGTAGCGGATGCAGATGAAGTAACTGCTTTAATGAAAGCTGCAACTGATACATTCGGATCCCTAGATATTCTTGTTAATAATGCAGGTATTACACGTGATAATTTATTAATGCGAATGAAGGAACAGGACTGGGATGACGTTATGAATACAAACTTAAAAGGTGTATTCTTATGTACGAAAGCTGTTTCTCGCCAAATGATGAAGCAACGTGCAGGGCGTATTGTTAATATTGCTTCAATCGTTGGTGTTGCTGGCAATGCAGGTCAAGCAAACTATGTTGCAGCAAAAGCAGGAGTTATTGGTTTAACAAAAACATCTGCAAAAGAATTAGCAGCACGTAATATTTATGTTAATGCTGTAGCACCTGGTTTTATCGCTACAGAAATGACAGATGAGTTGCCTGCTGAAGTAAAAGAGCATATGCTTGGACAAATTCCATTAGCGAAGCTTGGAGATCCTGCTGATGTAGCAAAAGTTGTCATCTTCTTGGCTTCGGATGATGCAAGTTATATTACAGGGCAAACAATCCATGTAGATGGTGGAATGGTCATGTAACATATGTCTATGAACTATCGGGTATTTTATGTATAATCATTGAGGGGAGGTGACAGATTTGGCAACTGTTATAGAACGTGTAACTAAAGTAGTCGTTGACCGTTTAGGCGTCGACGAGAGCGAAGTAAAATTAGAAGCTTCTTTCCGTGATGATTTAGGTGCGGATTCACTAGATGTAGTAGAACTAGTAATGGAACTTGAAGAAGAATTCGATATGCAAATTGACGACGAGGATGCAGAGAAAATTGCAACTGTAGGAAATGCGGTATCATTCATCGAAAGCAAAATTAGCTAATTATACATTGCTAGAGGCACTTCTTTCTTGATTTTGAGGGAAGTGCCTTTTTTGCTTTTGCACATTGCGGAAGAAAACGGTAAACTAGATAGGAGAAACAAAAGGAAGATAAGAAGGTTGATGACGATGACGAGAAAAAAAGGACTGTCACAAAAAAATGGTGCAATTTCAGAAAAAGCACGCCTCAAGTTTGAGGAATTATTAAATGATTTAGGATTACATTTTGATAATGCAAATTTACTTTACAATGCATTTACACATTCATCATATGTGAATGAGCATCGTCGAAAACTATATGAAGACAACGAACGTTTAGAGTTTTTAGGAGATGCAGTGCTAGAACTATCGGTCTCTAAATTTCTTTTCCTTAAATTCCCTAAAATGAGCGAAGGTGAACTTACAAAATTGCGTGCAGCAATCGTTTGCGAACCATCACTAGTCATTTTTGCAAATGAATTAAATTTCGGGAAATATGTTTTACTTGGAAAAGGTGAAGAATTAACAGGTGGTCGTGAGCGCCCAGCGCTTCTTGCAGACTGTTTTGAAGCATTTATCGGTGCTTTATATTTAGATCAAGGTCTAGAAACAGTTGTTGGATTTTTAGAACGTGTCGTTTATCCGAAAGTAGAAATCGGTGCTTTTTCGCATGTGATGGATTTCAAAAGCCAGCTACAAGAAATGGTGCAGCAAGCCAATTCTGGCGCGCTTCATTATGAGATTATTAAAGAAAACGGACCAGCCCATAATCGCACATTCGTATCACATGTTTTATTGAATGAACGTGAATTAGGTGTAGGTCACGGAAAATCGAAGAAAGAAGCTGAACAAAGAGCCGCTCAATGTGCAATGGTCGAATTGCAAAAACAGGCAGCTGACAATCAGGAGGTATAAATTTGTTTCTTAAACGGCTTGAAGTGATTGGTTTTAAATCTTTCGCCGATCGAATAGGTATTGATTTTGTGCCCGGTGTTACAGCTGTTGTTGGCCCAAATGGTAGTGGGAAAAGTAACGTAACGGATGCAATTCGATGGGTACTCGGAGAACAATCCGCAAAATCTCTTCGTGGTGCAAAAATGGAAGATGTCATTTTTGCTGGAAGTGACTCGCGCAAACCGCTTAACTTTGCAGAAGTATCATTGATATTAGATAACGAGGATGAACGCTTGCCGATCCCGTATAACGAAGTAAGTGTCACACGCCGGGTATACCGTTCAGGCGATAGCGAATATTTATTGAACAAACAACAATGTAGATTAAAAGATATAACGGATCTGTTTTTAGACTCTGGTCTAGGAAAAGAAGCTTTCTCGATTATTTCTCAAGGTCGAGTAGACGAAATATTAAACAGTCGTCCGGATGATAGACGCTCTATTTTCGAAGAAGCCGCTGGTGTGTTGAAATATAAACAACGTAAGAAAAAGGCCGAACATAAGCTATTCGAAACAGAGGATAACTTGCATCGCGTGCTTGATATTTTACATGAATTAGACACTCGTATCGAACCGTTGCAGATACAAGCGTCTGCTGCTGCGGACTATTTAAAGATGTCCAAAGAGTTAAAGGATATTGATATAGCTGTTATTGTCCATGATTTACATTTATTGCAACAATCCCTTGCAACGATTGTTGATGAGAAAAAGCAATTTACAGTGACTGAGCAAGAGCATACAAACAACATGGAAAATAAAGAAAAGCAAGTAGCTACAATTCGTAAACAAATAACAGCGCTAGATAGTTTGCTAGATCAAGCTCAACACCAACTTGTAGAAGCCAGTTCTGAAGCAGAGCGCTGGGAAGGCCGTAAAGTATTAATGGCTGAAAAGCGCCACAATGCTAGTGCACAATTAGAAAAATTACAGCAGTCACTTGAAAAAGCGCAAATCGTGGAGCAAGAGTGGTATGCACAACAGGTAGATAAACAAGAGCAATTAACGGAGCGACAAACCGCCTTCCAACAATTGAAAAAAAGTGTTAAACAGCTTGAAGATAACTTGAATCGTTCTACAACTGATATTGAAAATGATATCGAAGATTGGAAAAACACATATATCGATCGGCTCAATGAGCAAGCGACCGTTAAAAATGAATACAAACATATAACGCAACAGCTTGAACAACAAGAGCAAGCTTCGTTTAAAATGACTAACCAATCGTCAGAAATGGCAGAGGAATTAGAGCAGTTAACGAAGGAGCAGCGAGCGGTTGAAAGTAAACTACGTATTGTCCAAGAACAGCTTGAATCAAAGCTAGCTGCGTATTCAGCATGTCAACTGGAATTAACGGATGCATCGAAACAATTTGAAAGTAAACAAGATATGCTCTTCAAAGGCTATCAACATTTACAACAATTAAAGTCCCGTAAAGAAACTTTAGCAGAGCTTGAAGCAGACTTTTCAGGCTTTTTCCACGGCGTAAAAGAAATTTTAATCGCTAGAGAGAGTAATAAGCTATCAGGTATTCACGGGGCAGTTGCAGAGTTAATTCAAGTAAGTGGTGAAAATACAAAAGCACTTGAAACGGCCTTAGGTGCAGCATCGCAGCATATTGTAACCGAGACACAGCAAGACGCTCAAAAAGCAATTGCATGGTTAAAAGAAAAACGGGCGGGTCGTGCAACGTTTTTACCTAAAAATGTCATGAAGTCCCGCAAAGTATCTCTTAACTCACTTGGAGCAGCAGCATCGCATCCATCATTTATTAACACAGCAGATGAATTAGCCACATTTGATACAGCTTTCCAAACAATTGCGGAAAACTTATTAGGTAATGTGTTAGTAGCAAAAGATTTACAAGGTGCAACACAAATCGCAAAATCATGCAATTATCGCTACCGTGTCGTAACACTCGATGGCGACGTTGTGAATACAGGTGGATCACTAACAGGTGGTTCTGCAAAACAACAGACTTCTCTATTTAGCCGAAAAGCAGAGCTAGAAGCATTAACAGGCCAGCTTGCCCAACTGCAAACAACAATTGAACAAGCTGAAAAGGTCGTTGCAGAGCAAAAAACATTTGTTGCGACTCAAACAGTTACGTTAGAAAACTTACGTCAGCAAGGTGAAATGTTACGTAACGAAGAATTTGAATTGAGCGGACATTTCCGAGAGCTAGAAGCAACGACAAAAAGACTTGCTTTGCGTGTTACTTTAGTAGCGACAGAGCAAGAAGATGCAACAGGTCGTTCTTCAAACTTACAGGAACGTCAAATTGCAGCTAAAAAGCGTATGCAAGAATTAACAGCAGAACTCGCTGAGATCAATGCGACAATTGAGCAGTTAAACGTACTTAAAGTACAGAGTGAGACAGCTCATGATGCATTGAAAGAACAATATGCTGAAAAGCGCTCAGAGCTTGCCGTAATTCAAGAGCAAGTATCGCAATTAAAGCAAGCTTCTGAAGACGTAACGGTGCAGTATAACAAGGCACATTCAGAAGTTAACAACATCACACAAGAAATCCAATGGTTAACGAATGACGAAAGTCAAAATGGACCATCCGATGAAGAAATCATAGCAAGTATTACATCGTGGCAACAGCAAAAAGAAGAGCTCGTCACGACAATTGCTACGAGTAAAGAACAAAGAACGACGCTGCAAGTTACCTTAGATAGCTGCGAAGTTGAACTGAAGGAATTGCAACGTGTGCATAAAGGTTTACTTGATGGTTTACGTAATTTTGATGTGAAACTGTCACAAATGGAATTCGGAAAAACAGCTTTACTTGAGCAATTATCTGAAGACTATGAGCTCTCTTTTGAAGAAGCCGAACGAGAAGTAAATGCTGATGTAGATGTTGAAATATCCAGAAAAAAAGTAAAACTATTAAAGCAATCCATTGCAGAGCTAGGTCCAGTTAACTTAAACGCAATTGAAGAATTCGAAACCGTTTCAGAGCGGCATACGTTCTTGACGGAGCAAAGATCGGACCTAATGGAAGCGAAAGAAACATTACATGAAGCTATTCGTGAAATGGATGAAGAAATGACGGCCCGCTTTAGCGAAACATTCTTCAAAATTCGTGATCACTTCCAAGTTGTCTTCCGTGAGTTATTTGGTGGTGGACATGCAGATTTGCAACTATTAGAACAGGATAATTTACTTGAAACAGGAATTGATATTGTCGCGCAACCTCCAGGTAAGAAATTGCAAAATTTAAGCTTACTGTCTGGCGGCGAACGTGCATTAACTGCGATTGCATTACTCTTTGCTATTTTAAAAACGCGCCCTGTACCATTCTGTATACTAGATGAAGTTGAAGCCGCTCTTGACGAATCGAATGTGACTCGCTATAGTCAGTATTTGAAAAAGTTTAGCCAAGAGTCACAATTCATCGTCATCACGCATCGCAAAGGTACAATGGAAGGTGCAGACGTATTGTACGGTATTACGATGCAAGAATCGGGCGTATCGAAACTAGTATCCGTAAAATTAGAACAGGAAGAACCCGTTCTTGTAGGACAAAGGAGCGAATAACAATGAGCTTTTTAAAGCGTATGAAAGAAAAATTAATGGGTGCGAAGCCTGAAGAACTTGAAGTACAACAACTAGAAACAAACGATGAAGAGCAAGCTAACCTTGCGCTAGAAGTACCGCAAGAGGAAGTGGTTGTTCAAGAAACTATTTCAGAAGTAGTGGCAGTCCCTGCAACAACTGAGCAAGCACAGCAAGTAGAAGAGACTCAACCTGAAGAAGTAGTGGCAGTAGGATCGACTACTGAACTTGTAGAAGTAGAAGAAATAGTCGAAGAGAAAAAATCAAAATGGGGTTTCTCGGCATTATCAATTACAGAAAAATTCAAAGCAGGCTTGGAGAAAACACGTGACTCGTTTACGTCAAAAGTAAATGATTTAGTAGCACGCTACCGCACTGTGGACGAAGATTTTTTTGAAGAGTTAGAAGACTTGTTATTACAAGCAGACGTTGGCTTTGAAACTGTGATGGAGCTAATGGATAAATTACGCTATGAAGTGCAACGTCAAAATATTAAAGACACGAGCGGTATCCAATCTGTTATTTCTGAAAAGCTTGTTGAAATCTACGAATCAAGTGATGAAGAATCAATAGAATTGAATATCCAAGATGGTGAATTAACAGTTATTCTTTTTGTAGGAGTTAACGGAGTCGGTAAAACTACGACAATTGGGAAATTGGCTCATCGTCTAAAGCAAGAAGGGAAATCCGTATTACTTGCAGCGGGTGATACATTCCGTGCAGGTGCTATTGATCAACTTCAAGTTTGGGGAGACCGCGTCGGTGTGGATGTTATAAAGCAAGCAGAAGGATCTGATCCAGCTGCTGTTATGTATGATGCTATCCGTGCAGCAAAAAAACGTGGTGCAGATATTTTGATTTGTGATACTGCAGGTCGTCTGCAAAACAAAGTAAATCTAATGAATGAATTGGAGAAGGTACATCGTGTAATTTCCCGGGAAATTCCGAATGCCCCTCACGAAGTTTTATTAGCTTTAGATGCTACAACTGGTCAGAATGCGCTTGTACAAGCACAAACTTTCAAAGAAGCAACAAATGTTACAGGGATTGTGTTAACAAAACTAGATGGTACTGCAAAAGGTGGTATTGTGCTTGCTATTCGTAATAAATTACACATTCCAGTGAAATTTGTTGGTCTTGGTGAGAAAATGGATGATTTACAACCGTTCGATACAGAGCGCTATGTATATGGTTTATTTGCCGATGCACTTGATCAACAGTTAGCAGAAGAAGAAACAAAAGAACAATAATTAGGTAGGCGGAAGATGCATAACTTTCTTATGAGCTATGCATTTTTCGCCTCTTCGTATTTGTTGTTATAAAAGGGATTAATCATATTTAGACAAGTAGTTTTACTTGACAGAAAACATTGTATTCCTTTATGATATTAAAAGAATGTGCAAAATAGGGGAGAGGTTTCTTATGCTACTTGAAAAAACGACACGCATGAACTTTCTCTTCGACTTTTATCAAGCATTATTGACTGACAAACAGCGTAGTTATATGCAGCTTTATTATTTAGATGATCACTCACTAGGTGAAATTGCAGAGGCGTACGGAGTGTCTCGTCAAGCGGTTTACGATAATATTCGTAGAACAGAAGCAATGCTTGAAGAATATGAAGACAAACTTCAATTATTCGAGAAATTTCAAAACAGACAACAAATAATTGCAGAGCTATCAAAAACAATTACTGACAATAATGCTTCACAAACTGTGCAACTAGAGCTTATTGAGCAGTTAAAGCAATGGGATTAGGAGGCGGTATGCATGGCATTTGAAGGGTTAGCGGAGCGACTCCAAGGTACGATTTCGAAGATTAAAGGCAAAGGGAAAGTGACGGAACAAGACGTTAAAGAAATGATGCGTGAAGTTCGATTTGCCCTAATTGAAGCAGATGTTAACTTAAAAGTTGTAAAAACTTTTATTAAGCGCGTCAGTGAACGAGCAATCGGCCAAGACGTCATGAAAAGTTTAACACCTGGCCAACAAGTCATCAAAATTGTAAAAGATGAACTGACAGATTTAATGGGTGGCGAACAAAGCCCGATTAAATTCGCACAAAAACCACCAACAGTTATTTTAATGGTCGGTTTACAAGGTGCTGGTAAAACAACAACTACAGGTAAATTAGCAAATCTTTTACGTAAAAAATACAATCGTAAACCGTTACTTGTAGCAGCTGACGTTTATCGTCCAGCAGCGATTAAGCAATTACAAACTTTAGGTAATCAGCTAACTTTACCAGTATTTGCACTTGGCACGGAAGTATCCCCTGTGGAGATTGTACGCCAAGCGCTTGAACATGCCAAAGAGGAGCACCATGATGTCGTTTTAATCGATACAGCAGGTCGTCTTCATATTGACGAAAACTTGATGCAAGAATTGAAAGATATTCGAGCATTAAAAGAGCCAGATGAAGTCTTCTTAGTTGTCGATTCAATGACTGGTCAAGATGCGGTCAATGTAGCAGATAGCTTTAATGAAGCAGTAGGTATTACGGGTGTCGTCTTAACGAAATTAGATGGCGATACACGTGGTGGTGCGGCATTGTCTATCCGTTCAGTTACGCAAAAGCCGATTAAATTTGTAGGTATGGGCGAGAAAATGGATGCATTAGAGCCTTTCCACCCAGAACGTATGGCTTCACGTATTCTAGGTATGGGTGACATGATGTCCCTAATCGAGAAAGCGCAAGCTAACGTTGATGAAGAGAAAGCGAAAGAGATGGAAGAAAAGTTCAGAACGCAGAGTTTTACTTTCGACGATTTCCTTGATCAAATGAGTCAAGTGAAGAAAATGGGTCCACTGGATGAAATTTTGAAAATGCTTCCAGGTGCCAATAAAATTAAAGGCTTAGAAAATGCGAAAATTGACGATAAGTCAATTGGACATATAGAGGCAATTATTCTCTCTATGACGCCAGCTGAAAAAACGACTCCAGAAATCATCAACTCGAGTCGCAAAAAAAGAATTGCAAAAGGATCGGGCTGTTCTATTCAAGAAATAAATCGACTTTTAAAACAATTCGAAGATATGAAGAAAATGATGAAACAAATGACCGGTATGACGCAAAAAGGGAAGAAAAAGATGAAACTTCCTGGTTTGGATTCACTGTTTAAATAATTTTTTAAAACCGAAAAATTAGTGTGTTAAGAAAAAACACTTTACAAACAATCCAAAGCTTGCTATCATACTATCTTGTGTGAAACTATTCGGAGGTGCAATTAAAAATGGCAGTAAAAATTCGTTTAAAACGTATCGGGGCAAAAAAGGCTCCTTTCTATCGTATTGTAGTAGCAGACGCTCGCGCACCACGCGACGGTCGCTCAATTGAAACAATTGGTACATTCAATCCTTTAACTACTCCAGAAGAAGTTAAAATTGATGAAGAAAAAGCATTAGCTTGGTTAGGCAATGGTGCAAAACCATCTGATACTGTACGTAACTTGTTCTCAGCACAAGGCATTATGGAAAAATTCCATAACTCAAAAATCAGTAAATAATCGGGGGTGACAGCATGAAGCAGCTGATTGAAACAATCGTTAAACCTTTAGTCGATTATCCAGAAGAAGTTCATATTACAACCGACGAGTTTGCGAATCGAATTGTATATAAGCTTTCTGTTCACCCCAATGATATGGGGAAAGTAATTGGTAAACAGGGACGTGTTGCAAAGGCAATGCGTACAATTGTTTATTCAGCAGCAGGCAGTCATCATAAGAAGAAGACATATGTCGATATTCTAGATTAGTCAAAAAGGAGGGAGCTTTTGTTCCTTCCTTTTTTGTTACGATTAAAAGTAAATTCATCTTATAGCAAAATGCAATAAGGATGGTTCATATATTTCAAAAGAGGTGATTTAGATGGAATGGTATAACGTTGGCAAAATCGTCAATACACATGGTATAAGAGGCGAGGTGCGTGTCATCTCGCAAACGGATTTTCCTGAAGAACGCTATGTGGTGGGTGAACAAATTGCTCTTTTTAAAAAGGATTCAAAAAAACCACTTCGCTTAACAATTGCTACGGCTCGTCCACATAAAAACTTTATCTTACTATCATTTGAAGGGTATCCTAATATTAATGATGTAGAAGAATTTCGTGATGGTATTTTAAAAGTATCTGAAAAACAGCTGAGCGAATTAGAAGAAGATGAATACTATTACCACGAAATCATTGGCTGTAATGTCTTTGATGAAGAAGGTAATGAAATTGGCCAAGTAAAAGAAATCTTTGAAACGGGTGCTAATGATGTCTGGACACTAAAAGGTGTCAACGGTAAGGATCAGCACATCCCGGTAATTGATGATGTTATTAAAGAAATCGACATTGATGGGAAGAAAATTATCATTCATGTCATGGATGGCTTATTATCATGATGAATATCCATGTATTATCTTTGTTCCCGAGTATGTTTGAAGGTGTGTTTGGGTCTTCTATTTTAAAGAAGGCTCAGGAAAAAGGAGCAGTTGCGATGGGTGTGACGGATTTCCGCGAATACTCGATCAACAAGCACAATCAAGTGGATGATTATCCATACGGTGGTGGTGCTGGTATGGTATTAAAGCCAGAGCCCCTTTTTAATGCCGTAGAAGCACTTGTAGGTGAAGGCAAAAAGCCACGTATCATTTTGATGTGTCCTCAAGGAGAACGCTATACACAAGCGAAGGCAGAGGAATTAGCGCAAGAGGAAGATTTGATCTTCCTTTGCGGTCATTATGAAGGGTATGATGAACGCATTCGCCAGCATCTTGTAACGGATGAAATTTCAATTGGGGACTATGTTTTAACGGGTGGTGAGCTTGGCGCTATGACGGTTATTGATAGCGTCGTACGCTTGTTACCAGGTGTTTTAGGCAATGACGATTCACCAGTCTTAGATTCTTTTTCAACAGGTTTATTGGAGCATCCACATTACACACGTCCATCAGATTTTCGTGGCATGAAAGTACCAGACGTATTACTATCTGGAAATCATGCGAAAATTGATGAATGGCGTGAACAGCAATCTTTAAAAAGAACGTTTGAAAGACGCCCGGATTTATTTGATAAAATAGAGTTAAATCCAGCGCAACAAAAATACCTAGACTTATTAAAGTTGGATAAGTAATAGTTGTGAAATACTACTGTGTGTGTTAAAATCTAAAGAGCATTTCTATGAGAAGTGTCGAATTACGGTGTTCCGCTGTATCATAAAGAAGAGTTACAAGAGCATCTGTCTAAGGAGAGAAAATAATGTCAAATATCATTACAGAAATCACTAAAGAACAACTTCGCACAGACATTCCTGCGTTCCGCGCTGGAGATACTGTACGTATCGACGTTAAAGTAGTCGAAGGAACTCGCGAACGTATCCAAGTATACGAAGGAGTAGTTATTAAACGTCGTGGTGGCGGTATTAGCGAAACTTTCACGGTTCGTAAAATTTCTTACGGCGTTGGTGTTGAGCGTACATTCCCAGTTAACACTCCAAAAATCGCTAACTTACAAGTAGTACGTCGCGGTAAAGTTCGTCGCGCTAAATTATACTACCTACGTAACCTACGCGGTAAAGCGGCTCGTATTAAAGAAATTCGATAATACATTTTTTTTGCCGAAAAGAGAGCTTGTTTACAAGCTCTCTTTCTTTTTGCTTGAAATGATAAATCCTTGTACAATAAGAATAGAATAGTCAAGGGGGACATCAATAATGGAAAAGACAAAAAAAGAGAAAAATGAGTTATGGGAATGGACAAAGGCATTAGTCATTGCCTTTGCATTAGCTGCAATTATTCGTTATTTTTTATTCACACCAATTGTAGTAGATGGTCAGTCTATGATGCCAACCCTTGAAAATGGCGACCGTATGATTGTTAATAAAATTGGCTATAAAATCGGGGACTTGCACCGTTTTGATATAGTTGTATTCCACGCACCAGAGAAAAAAGATTATATTAAACGTATTATTGGTTTACCAGGAGATCATCTAGAATATAAAAACGATCAGCTTTATATTAACGGCAAAGCAATTGCTGAGCCATATTTACAAAAATATAAAGATGAGCTTAACGATGAAGGTACATTAACGGAAGACTTTACTCTTTCAGATATTGAACAACTAGATGTAATTCCAGATGGTCACGTTTTTGTAATGGGTGATAATCGTCGGTTTAGTAAAGATAGCCGTCTTATCGGTATTGTGTCAGTAGATGAAATTATCGGTAAAACAAATATTATTTTTTGGCCTTTTGATCAAATAGGTACCGTGAAATAACGAACAGGAGTGAAATGTATGACCATTCAATGGTTTCCGGGACATATGGCGAAAGCTCGTCGTCAAGTAACCGAAAAACTGAAATTGGTGGATATTATTTTTGAATTAATTGATTCGCGCTTACCGCTATCCTCAAGAAATCCAATGTTAGATGAAGTGATTCATCAAAAAACGCGTCTGCTTATTTTAAACAAAGCGGATATGGCGGACGAATCACAAACACGTAAATGGATTGCTTATTTTGAAGCGCAGGGGCATCGTGCTGTATCAATTAATTCATTAGATGGTGTTGGCCTTAACAAAGTAACTAAAGCTGCGCAAGAGTTATTAGCCGATAAATGGGCGCGTATGAGCTCAAGAGGTATGAAACCCCGTGCGATTCGCGCGATGATTGTCGGTATACCCAATGTTGGGAAATCAACATTGATCAATCGACTTGCCAAAAAGAACCTTGCTAAAACAGGTAATATGCCAGGTGTAACAAAATCTCAACAGTGGATTAAATTTGGTAAAGAGCTAGAATTACTAGATACACCAGGGATACTATGGCCGAAATTTGAAGATCAAGAAGTAGGTTATAAGCTGGCGTTAACAGGTGCTATAAAAGATACCATTATGAATATGGATGATCTTGCTGTGTATGGTTTAAATTTCTTGAGTAAACATTATAAAGGCCGTATGGAAGAGCGTTATAAAATTACGGAAGTTAGTGAAGATCTCGTAGAAACATACAACCATATTGGTCAACTACGAAGAGTATTCGCATCCGGCGGTGAAATTGATTACGATCAAGTAGCCGAATTAATTGTACGAGATATTCGTAATCAGCAATTAGGAAAGTTAACATTCGACTTTGTAGAAGATCAAATCGAAGAATAAAAATCGACCTTTTTTACCATATGGTGAAAAAGGTTTTTTTCTAGATTTTTTGTCATTTTTGCCGATAGTATAAATAATACAGTAAGGGAGACCTCGTTTTGAAAACGATTAAAGATATAAAAGAAGCATTAAATAGTGAACAGCAGTATCAGCCATGGATGTTAGAAGTTGAAGCAGATGAGCGCGCAGGCGTGAAAAAACTATGGCAACAATGGCTCCGTAAAAAAGCGAAGCAAGAAAAACTACAACAAGAGCATGAAGAAAAGCTTCAATTTGATGACTCTTATCGTGCAAACCCTAATGCTTATATCGCAGGTACTGATGAGGCAGGCAGAGGCCCGCTAGCAGGCCCGGTCGTAACAGCAGCCGTTATTCTACCAAAAAATTGTCTAGAACTTGTTGGATTAAATGATTCAAAACAGCTATCAAAAGAAACGAGAGAATCGTTTATTGCTAAAATCAAAGCTTGTGCAATTGCTACAGCAGTGCATTTCCAATCGACGGAAGTCATCGATGATCTGAATATTTACGAAGCGACAAAACAGTCGATGAAAGCATCAATTGAGGCACTGCAAGTGAAGCCAGATTTCGTTTTAGCGGATGCGATGAAGCTACCGATTGATATTCCACAAGCTTCAATTATTAAAGGCGATGCAAAAAGCTTAGCTATAGCCGCAGCCTCTATTTTAGCGAAAACAGCACGTGACCACTATATGGAAGAAATGGACTCTATATACCCGCAATATGGATTTTCTCAGCATGCTGGTTATGGTACGAAGCAACATTTAGAAGCATTACGTGAATTTGGACCAACGGACATTCATAGAAAGACATTTGAACCAATCAAATCTATGATTCTTAAGAAGGAGTGAAGATTATTGGCTTTTACATCTATGTCGTCATTACAACTACAACAAACACAGAATGTTAATACAAATCAGCAAGTAGCTTTAAAGCAAGGCCAAGTATTTCATGGTACGATCAAACAACTATTCCCTGAAAATCAAGCAGAAGTGCAATTAGGTGGACATCGCTTTATGGCGAAATTAGAAGTACCGATGCAAGCAGGTAACGCACATTATTTCCAAGTTACAGGTGTAGAACCAGATCTACAATTAAAAGTCGTGTCGGGACCGATTAACCAAACAGGCTCTTTAACACAGCAAATCAATCAATTACTTGATTCAATGCAGTTGCCCAAAACATCTGAAATGCAGCAAATTGCTGCGCATTTCTTGAAAGAAAATGTACCGATGTCAAAAGAGCAGTTATTGCAGGCAGAGCAACTCGTCAAACAGCTCCCAGCAGGTGTGACTATGAAAGATGCTTTACTAGCTTTGCAAAAATTGGTCGATATGAAAATGCCTGTTCAACAAAATACCTTCCAAGCAATAGTACAAGGTGGTATGAAACAAGGCTTTGCACAAACAATAGCTGCTCTTCAAAAGCTATTACAGCAAGATACTTCTTTATCACCAGCAGTACGCGATCAATTGCTGCAGCAACTTCAAATGCTAGGGAAACCGTTTGAGACAGAAACAGGTGGAGCGATTTTAGCGAAAATTATTCAAATTTTAACAGGTTCAAACGTATCACCTACAGACAAAAATGCCCTATTACAACTATTAAAAGAAGCCGGAATCTTACCTAAAAACGCTAATATCTTTAACTGGTCAACAAATGTCTTACAAGGAACTTCAGCAAATAATACTAATTCACTTGGACAATTATTACAGCAACTGCCAACAGCTCCAGCGAATAGTGCTACCCAGTTAATACAGCAATTACAAACGGCTATATCGAAAAACACCAATTTAACAGAGGCTCAAAAAACACAACTTCAACAAAGTATTACGAAGTTTAATGCCAGTCCACAGACTCAACAGGCCTTACAAACGCTTGCAAAGGATATCCAAGGGCAACTAGGTAGGATGGGGCAAACGCAAAGCACAGCGCCTTCTACACCACAATTACTGCAAAATATGCAATCTGCCAGCCTAAAAGATCTGCCGCAGCTCATTACACAGCTAAAAGCATCCGTTGATTCGCAAAATTTACTATCAGCTATGCAAAAAGAAACACTTAATAATACACTTGCAAAATTTACTATAGCGGATAGTACATCGCAAACCGTACAAGCCGTCATCAAAGAATTACAAGTCCAGTTGATGAAGGCATTTAGCGAAGTAGCGCAGCAACAACCCTTCCAAACAGATACGCAAAATATAACGGCTAAACAACATTTAATGACATTAATGAATGCTGCTAGTACACCGACAGATGATGCGGCACTTAGAACGCTCACACAGCTTACTACAAAGTCAGCAGACCCAGTTATCCAACAACTAGTGTCTCAAGCTGAGCAAAATGTTCATAATGCAATAGATAGTAAAGCTATTGAATCCGCGATGAAGCAAACATTGCAACATTTAGGTTTGAGCTATGAAGCAAAATTACTCGATAAAACAGTAGATATGCAACAACTTGCCGGGCAATTGAAGCCTCAGTTATTATCGTTACTGCAAGATCCATCTGCTTCAAGTACTACAAAAGTAGCAGCAGAGCAAATAGTTGCAAGAATGAATGGTATGCAGTATTTGTCAGGGGAAAATGGACCACAGCATCAAATTATTATGCAAATACCATTAGAATTTTTCGGGCGGAGAACAGATGCTACATTACAGTGGAATGGGCGTATGAAGGATGAGGGTAAAATTGATACTGATTTTGCACGGATTTTATTTTATTTGCAACTGAATTCATTGCAAGAAACGGTGATTGATATGCAAGTTCAGAGCCGTGTCGTCACAGTTACGGTGTACAATGAAAATGATCAGTTAAAAGAATTAGCTGAACCACTAAGAGTCGCTTTAAAAACAGGTTTAGCTACTCATGATTATCAATTATCTGGAGTCTTTCTGAAAAAATTCGCAGAAAATCAACCTGTAAAGACAACATTATCTGCGAAAACGTCTGAGACTGACAACGGGGGAGTCGATATCCGCATATGACAGAAGAAAAACAGCAGTATGAACGAAAAGAAGCGATAGCCCTATCTTTTAAACCAGGTGATCTCCAAGCACCGAAAGTCATTGCAAAAGGGAAAGGAAAAATAGCTGAGAATATTTTAGAACAAGCATCAAAAAATGATATACCTATTCAAGAAGATCCGACACTTGTCCAATTATTAGGCCAACTCGATTTAAATGAATCCATTCCAGAAGAACTTTATCAAGCAGTTGCTGAAGTATTCGCATTTATCTATCAATTAGATAGGAATTATGACCGTTTGAACAACACAAGCCGTTAGTTGACCTACGAGTAATTTTAACGACTTTGTTTTTTCGAGAATAATTGTTGATAACTAAAGAAAATAAACAAATAAACAAGTATGTGGACAATGAGAAATAGATTCTATACAATAGTTATGTAAGATGAAACTCTATGGGATTTTGATAGGAGGAAGTTAGATGAATATCCATGAGTACCAAGGAAAGGAAATTCTTAGACAATATGGGGTGTCGGTTCCTAATGGCCGAGTAGCATTTTCACCTGAAGAAGCTGTAAAAATTGCCAAAGAATTAAGCACAGATGTAGTAGTAGTTAAAGCGCAGATTCACGCTGGTGGACGAGGTAAAGCAGGTGGCGTTAAAATCGCCAAAAATTTAGACGAAGTACGTTCGTATTCGAAAGAGTTATTAGGTAAAATTCTTGTCACTCACCAAACTGGTCCAGAAGGTAAAGAAGTGAAACGCCTTTACATAGAAGAAGGCTCTGATATAAAAAAAGAGTATTACTTGGGTGTTGTAGTCGATCGCGCAACTTCAAGAGTTACTTTTATGGGGTCTGAAGAAGGCGGAATGGACATTGAAGAGGTTGCAGAAGCAACTCCTGAGAAAATTTTCAAAGAAATAGTTGATCCAACTATAGGGATGACAGGCTTCCAAGCGCGTCGCCTTGCATTTAACATGAATATTCCGAATAATTTAATTAACAAAGCAGCATCACTTATGCTTGGTATATACAAAGCGTTTACTGAAAAGGATGCCTCTATTTTAGAAATCAACCCACTTGTTGTTACAGGCAGTGGAGACGTTGTAGCATTAGATGCAAAATTCAACTTTGACGGAAATGCGTTATATCGCCATAAGGATATTGTTGAATTACGTGATTTTGAGGAAGAGGATCCAAAAGAAATTCAAGCTTCAAAATATGACCTAAACTATATTTCATTAGATGGTAGCATTGGTTGTATGGTAAATGGTGCCGGCCTTGCTATGGCTACAATGGATACAATTAGTTACTACGGCGGATCACCCGCAAACTTCCTTGACGTTGGGGGCGGTGCGACTGCTGAAAAAGTAACAGAAGCATTCAAAATAATCCTTTCCGATGCAAATGTAAAAGGTATATTCGTAAACATTTTCGGAGGCATCATGAAATGTGATGTTATCGCAGAAGGTGTTATTACAGCAGCCAAAGAAGTGGGCTTAAGTGTACCTCTAGTTGTCCGCTTGGAAGGCACGAATGTTGAACGTGGTAAATCATTATTAAATGAATCAGGCATAAATATTATTACAGCAGATTCAATGGCTGATGGCGCACAAAAAATTGTAGAACTTGTAGGCTAAGAAAGGCAGGGACTTAAAATGAGCGTTTATATTAATAAAGAAACAAAAGTACTTGTACAAGGTATTACAGGATCAACAGCTTTATTCCATACAAAGCAAATGCTTGAATACGGTACAAAAATTGTTGCAGGAGTTACACCAGGTAAAGGTGGTACGGCAGTAGAAGGCGTACCGGTTTATAATACAGTAGTAGATGCCGTAGAAGCAACGGGCTGTAACGTTTCAGTTATTTACGTACCAGCTCCATTTGCAGCAGATGCCATTTTAGAGGCAGTAGATGCTGAATTAGATTTAGTCATCTGTATTACTGAATACATTCCAGTAATAGATATGGTAAAAGTTAAACGCTATATGGAAGGTAAGAAAACACGTTTAGTTGGTCCGAACTGTCCAGGCGTTATTACTGCAGATGAATGTAAAATTGGTATTATGCCAGGTTACATCCATAAAAAAGGCCATGTAGGGGTTGTTTCACGCTCTGGTACTTTAACATATGAAGCGGTACATCAATTATCTCAAGCTGGTATTGGTCAAACGACTGCAGTTGGGATTGGTGGAGACCCAGTTAATGGTACAAACTTTATCGATGTATTAAAAGAATTCAACGAAGACCCAGAAACATACGGTGTCGTGATGATCGGTGAAATCGGTGGTACAGCAGAAGAAGAAGCGGCTGAGTGGATCAAAGCCAATATGACAAAACCAGTTGTAGGCTTCATTGGTGGACAAACTGCGCCTCCAGGAAAACGTATGGGTCATGCTGGGGCCATTATTTCAGGTGGTAAAGGTACAGCTGCAGAGAAGATTAAAGCTATGAATGCAGCTGGAATCGAAGTAGCAGAAACACCATCTGTTATCGGTGAAACATTTATTAAAGTAATTAAAGAAAAAGGTTTGTACGAAAAATGTAAAACACATTAATATAGAAGGTGTAGCAAAGTCTTAAAAGACGGCGCTACACCTTTTAAATATATGCGAATGGAGTGCAAAAATGAATGAAAAACAATTGACACATAGACTGTTAGCATTGCATTATGTATTTCCGGTACCGCTAAACAGACTAGCACCATTATTCCAAGTGGATGCGGAGCTTGAGGCATTAGAGCATATGTCTACACAGAGAATTACTAAATTATTAAAACTCTCCTACGAAAAAGCAAATAAATTAAAGTCTGCTTATATCAAAATGCTGGAAACCCCTTTACTCCAAGCGTATGAGCAAAAATCTATTACCCCTATCCCTTATTATCATCCCTTATTCCCTAAAACGTTATTCGATTTATGTGATCCACCTGCATGTCTCTATGTAAAAGGACAAGTGGAACTATTATACAATGAGCGTAAAATGGCTATAGTTGGCTCTAGAAAGGCGACAGCCTATACAGAAAAGGCGTTACAATGCATTATGCCACCGTTAGTGGAGCATGATTATATCGTCGTTAGTGGCCTTGCAAAGGGTGCTGATCGCATGGCGCATGAAAGTGCAATTACAAATGGCGGTAAAACAATCGCAGTTCTTGGACATGGATTATTTCATCTATATCCAAAAGAAAATGCCAAGTTAGCTGAAATAATTAGCCAAAATCATTTATTAGTGACAGAATATCCACCTTATATCGGCCCAAAACGATGGTATTTTCCAATGCGAAATCGTATTATTAGTGGCATGTCTAAGGCGATACTTGTTACAGAGGCCGCTGAAAAAAGCGGAACATCCAGTACGATGGACCACGCCTTAGAACATGGAAAGGATATTTTCGTTGTGCCAGGTGATATAACATCAAAACTTTCACTAGGACCTCATAAACTACTCTCTGAAGGAGCTACGCCTGTCTGGAATGGCTATCAAATAGTAGCAGAGTTAGAGAGGAATTTTGTTTGAAGTTTAAAAAGGTTTCAAAAAAATGATTCGATGATAAGAACAGCCACTTGCTATGAGTGGCTTTGGTTTTTATTCAGCTCTAATAGATCAACTACCATCAGCAGTGACGTTGAAGTAATATCCACCACTTTCTTTAACCTTTTGAATAGTGGAGCCTTTATATACCAATTTCATTTATTGTAACGACAAAATTACTTTGCCCATTATGCGTAAACTACAGATATTAGCCCGAGCTTGTAACTTAATAAATACTAAACAATCTAGGTTGCCTTTTGCGCTGCCATCCAAAATTTCTTTAAGAACAAATTGTGACATTTGATTAGACCAATTACCGCTAGCTGTTGTGTAGAAAAAATAATAATCATGAATGTGCAAATGAATCCTTTATCTATAATATATAGTAAATTAGAGTCGTCATAGATATTAGATTAGTTTTTTGTTATAAAAAACCATCCAAATGAACGGTCTTTTGTGAATTTTTTAAGTGAACAAAGAGTGAACAACTTAAAATAATTAATTGTTTTTTAGTGAAATTATGTGGAATATATTGAGTTTCTTCTATATTTAAATAGCCTTTATCATTGCTTTTTAAAATAAAATACCTTAATGTGAAATTTAACTTGCAAAAAAACATTTTCTGTTATACATTTTGCAACAGGTATTCTTTTGTAAACGCTAAGGAAAAAAGTTATAGTTGAGTAGCAAGAAATTTTTAACAATATATACAAGTACACATTCAACTTTAACAAGTGGAGCTAAAAGAAAATGAATCATCACCTCTATAAGGGGGAACTCACATGTCGGATTATTTAGTAATAGTAGAATCGCCCGCAAAAGCAAAAACAATCGAGCGATATTTAGGAAAAAAATATAAAGTAAAAGCATCCATTGGTCACGTACGTGATTTACCTAGAAGTACAATGGGCATTGATACGGAAAATAATTTTGAACCAAGATATATTACCATTCGTGGTAAAGGTCCTGTTTTACAAGATTTAAAATCCGCTGCTAAAAAGGCTAAGAAAATCTATCTCGCGGCCGATCCAGATCGTGAAGGGGAAGCAATTGCTTGGCATTTAGCAACAGCACTCAACATTGATATTCACTCGGATTGTCGCGTATTGTTTAACGAAATTACGAAGGATGCCATTAAAGAGTCATTTAAGCATCCACGACCAATCGATATGGATTTAGTTGATGCCCAACAAGCGCGTCGAATTTTAGACCGTCTTGTAGGATACAACATTAGTCCACTTCTATGGAAGAAAGTCAAAAAAGGCTTATCAGCAGGTCGTGTCCAATCAGTTGCATTACGAATGATTATCGATCGTGAAAATGAAATTAAAAACTTTCAACCAGAAGAATATTGGACAATCGAAGGTAACTTTGAAAAAGGCAAAAAGCAATTTGACGCCCTTTATTATGGAAGTGGTAAAGAGAAGATTAAGCTATCTAATGAGGCTCAAGTAAAAGATGTCTTGAAGTTATTGAAGGGTGAAGATTTTGAAGTAGCGAAAGTTGTTAAACGTGAACGTAAGCGTAATGCAGCGCCATCGTTTACAACATCATCCTTACAACAAGAAGCTGCACGTAAGTTAAACTTCCGTGCGAAAAAGACTATGATGCTTGCACAGCAATTATATGAAGGTATAGATGTTGGTAAAGAAGGTACAGTTGGTTTAATTACGTATATGCGTACTGACTCAACACGTATTTCTGAAACGGCGAAAAAAGAAGCATTTGAATATGTTCAAACAACATATGGGGATGAATATACAACGCCTCTTGATCAGCAAGCGAAAAAATCTGAAAAAGCACAAGACGCTCATGAAGCGATTCGTCCTACAAGTACAATGCGTACACCGGATCAATTGAAAGCTGTCTTATCAAGAGATCAGCTTCGTCTGTATCGCCTAATTTGGGAACGCTTTATTGCGAGCCAAATGGCATCAGCTGTCTTAGATACAGTAACAGCAGACTTACAAAATGGGGGCGCCTTCTTTAGAGCAACAGGCTCTCAGGTGAAATTCCCGGGTTTCATGAAACTTTATATTGAAGGCTCAGATGATCAAAAAGAAGAGAAGGATAGACTATTGCCACCGATGGAAAAAGGCGATATCGTAAAATCCTTGAATATTGAACCGAAGCAGCATTTCACTCAGCCACCGCCACGCTTCTCAGAGGCAAGACTAGTGAAAACAATGGAAGAGCTAGGGATAGGACGACCATCAACCTACGCCCCGACACTTGATACGATTCAAAAACGTGGTTATGTCACATTAGATTCAAAACGTTTTGTACCAACAGAGTTGGGTGAAATCGTACACTCATTAGTATTAGAATTTTTCCCTGACGTTATTAATATCGAGTTCACTGCGAAAATGGAGCAAGATCTAGATAGCATCGAAGAAGGAAATACAAAATGGGCGAAAATTATAGATGATTTTTATCAAGACTTTGAAAAACATGTGCAGCATGCTGAAGTAGCGATGGAAAAAGTCGAAATTAAAGACGAACCGGCTGGCGAAGATTGCGAAAAATGTGGCTCACCAATGGTCTTCAAACTTGGTCGTTATGGTAAATTCATGGCATGCAGTAACTTCCCTGACTGCCGAAATACAAAAGCAATTGTGAAAGCAATCGGTGTTACATGTCCAACATGTAAAGAAGGCGAAATTGTTGAACGTAAGAGTAAAACAAAACGCATATTCTTTGGATGTAACCGTTACCCTGAGTGCGATTTCGTATCATGGGATAAACCAATTAGTAGACCATGTCCAAAATGTAGTGAACTCTTAGTTGAGAAAAAATTGAAAAAAGGTGTACAAATTCAATGTACGAAATGTGACTACAAAGAAACACCTTCACAATGATTAGAATGAGAAAGCGGGTATAAAATAGCATGACAACAATAGTAAATGTAATCGGTGCAGGTTTAGCAGGTAGTGAAGCAGCTTGGCAAATTGCTAAAAGAGGAATTCAAGTTCGTCTATATGAAATGCGTCCAGTTAAGCAAACACCGGCTCACCACACAGATAAATTTGCAGAATTAGTATGTAGTAACTCACTCCGCGCTAATAACTTAACAAATGCAGTTGGTGTTATCAAAGAAGAAATGCGTATGTTAGATTCCGTTATTATTGAAGCAGCGGATCGAAGTTCAGTACCAGCTGGCGGCGCTTTAGCGGTAGACCGTCATGAATTCGCGGGTTATGTAACAGAAAAGGTGAAAAACCACCCACTAATTGAAGTGATTAATGAAGAAGTAACGGAAATTCCTGAAGATGGTATTACAATTATTGCAACAGGTCCATTAACTTCAAAAGCACTGGCAGAACAAATTCAAGCTTTAACTGGTGAAGAATATCTTTATTTCTACGATGCTGCAGCACCAATTATTGAAAAAGATAGTATCGATATGGAAAAAGTGTATTTAAAATCTCGTTATGACAAAGGTGAAGCGGCATATTTAAATTGTCCAATGACTGAAGAAGAATTCGATCGTTTCCAAGATGCATTGATTAACGCTGAAGTGGCACCTTTAAAAGAATTTGAGAAAGAAAAATACTTCGAGGGTTGTATGCCGATTGAAGTAATGGCATCACGTGGTCCTAAAACAATGTTATTTGGTCCTATGAAACCCGTAGGATTAGAAGATCCTAAAACAGGTAAACGTCCACATGCAGTCGTGCAACTTCGTCAAGACGACGCTGCTGGTACACTTTATAACCTAGTAGGATTCCAAACACATTTAAAATGGGGCGCACAAAAAGAAGTATTTAGTATGATTCCTGGTTTAGAAAATGTGGAAATCGTTCGTTATGGTGTGATGCACCGTAATACATTTATTAACTCACCTAAAGCGTTAGCACCTACTTATCAACTGAAAAGTCGTCCAAACATTTTCTTTGCTGGTCAAATGACGGGTGTTGAAGGTTATGTTGAATCAGCAGGTAGTGGCTTGATTGCGGGCATTAACGCAGCTCATCTAGCAATGGAACAAGACTTGTTAATCTTCCCTGAAGAAACAGCGTTAGGTAGTATGGCACGTTATATAACAGAAGCAGATTCTAAACACTTCCAACCAATGAATGTGAACTTCGGTTTATTCCCGAAATTAGGCGAGAAAATCAAATCGAAACTGGAACGCGGTGAAAAGCATGCAGAGCGTGCATTAGCTGCTATCCAAAACTTTAAAAATACAACAAATATTTAATTGCTCAAAGCCCTTAAAAGTTGTTACAATTTTAAGGGCTTTTCTTTGTTTACAATCGGATATCCATAGTCATACTTGAAAAGAAGAAGTTGTCTGTAATATTTATATAGGAAAAAATTTCGGTAAGATGTAACGAAATTATGCCAAAGACGTGAAGAAAATTGGCAGATTGTGATTTTATTTTTACTTATGAACTGAAGTGTCGAACAATTCATATGAGTGTGTTATACTCATATGTGCCTTAAACAACTAGAATTAACATTAGCTCTAGATTAGTAAACGTTTTTGCTTTATAAAAAATGCTTAGAGTGAGAAGATAAGTTTTGAAACTTATCATTAACGAGGTGTTCAAATGAACATACGATCTGAACAAGCACTTGAGCAATTTGTTATTTATATTCAATTAGAAAAGAATTTTTCACCACTGACAGTGCGAGAATATCAATCTGATTTACATGAATTTTTATCTTTCTTAAAAGTAGAGGGTGTCGAAGATTTAGCAGCAGTTGAATATATTCACGCCAGACTTTACGTAACAAAATTGTATGAAGAAAAAAAAGCCAGAACAACTATCTCCAGAAAAATTTCTTCCATTCGTTCCTTTTTTCGTTTTTTGAACAAGGAATATGGGTTAGATGATGCAGGCTTTCAAGCGCTGTATCATCCGAAAAAAGAAGACAGATTGCCACGCTTTTTTTATGAAGAAGAGCTTGCCAGATTGTTTCAAGCAAATGAAGGGGAAGATCCGAAGTCGTTGCGTGATACAGCTATTCTTGAATTGCTGTATGCTACAGGCATTCGGGTTAGTGAATTGACATCGATTGAATTAAAAGATGTTGATTTTTCATTAAGCATTTTACGAGTGATGGGTAAAGGGAGAAAAGAGCGTTATGTACCATTTGGACATTTTGCTTCGGAAGCATTGCAACAATACTTAGCAAATTCACGTCCTAAACTTATGAAAGCCTTGCAAAATCCTCAGCTATTTGTCAATATGCGAGGTGGAGCACTTACAGCAAGAGGTGTTCGTTATATTTTAAACGATATGATGAAAAATGCAGAGCTACATACGACCATTTATCCTCATATGTTAAGACACACGTTTGCCACACATTTATTAAACAATGGAGCAGATTTACGTACGGTGCAGGAATTACTTGGCCACGTAAATTTATCTTCTACGCAAGTTTATACGCATGTGACAAAAGAACATCTAAGAAAGACATATATGAATGCTCATCCGAGAGCGTAACAATTGGGAGGAGGGTTATTATGGTTGAAATGCATGCAACCACAATTTTTGCAGTACAACATAAAGGGCAAAGCGCAATGGCAGGTGATGGGCAGGTGACACTTGGTAATGCAGTCGTGATGAAGCACACAGCAAGGAAGGTGCGTCGTCTCTATAACGGTAAAGTATTAGCAGGGTTTGCGGGGTCTGTTGCTGACGCGTTTACATTGTTTGAAATGTTTGAAGGGAAACTGATGGAGTATAACGGTAACCTACAACGTGCTTCGGTGGAAGTTGCAAAGCAATGGCGTGGAGATAAAATGTTGCAAAAGCTAGAAGCAATGTTACTTGTGATGAATAGTGAAACACTATTACTTGTTTCTGGTTCAGGTGAAGTCATTGAACCTGATGACGGCATCTTAGCAATTGGTTCTGGCGGTAACTATGCGTTATCAGCTGGAAGAGCATTAAAGCAATACTCTGGCGAATCATTAACAGCAGAGGAAATTGCAAAAGCATCGCTTGAAACTGCAGCAGATATTTGTGTATTTACTAACCATAATATTATCGTGGAGGCACTGTAACTATGACACAACAACAAACGCCTAGACAAATGACCGAGTACTTAGATCGTTATATCGTTGGGCAACGAGATGCCAAGCGTGCAGTAGCTGTTGCGCTTCGTAATCGTCATCGTCGTCAACTTTTAGATGAAGAGATGAAAAATGAAGTCATTCCAAAAAACATTTTAATGATTGGACCGACTGGTGTTGGGAAAACTGAAATTGCAAGACGTATTGCACGCTTAGTGAAAGCACCTTTCATTAAAATTGAAGCGACAAAATTCACTGAAGTAGGTTATGTTGGTCGTGATGTGGAATCCATGGTACGTGATTTAGTAGAAGTAGCTAACCGTCTTGTGAAAGAAGAAAAACAAGAAGAAGTAAAGGAAAAAGCGGAGCGACTTGCCAATGATCAAATTGTGAAATTGCTTGTCCCAAGTATGCGTAAAAAGCAAACAACGTCAAATCCCTTCGAAATGTTTTTCGGTCAAAATTCCGAGCAAGAAGAAGAGACTTCTTCAGATGATACAGAGGTACGTTTAAAACGATCGCAAATTGCAGATGATCTAAGAGCGGGTAAGCTTGAGGATGAATGGATATCTGTAGAAGTAACAGAGCAAGCACCATCAATGTTTGGTGGTTTCCCGGGAGCAGGCATGGATATGGGTGGTAGTAACATGGGTGACATGTTATCAAACTTAATGCCAAAGCAAAAGAAAAAACGCCGTCTACAAGTAAAAGACGCAAGACGTGTACTTATAATAGAAGAAGCTAATAATTTAATTGATTCTGACGAAGTTTCTCAAGAAGCGATTAATCGCGCTGAGCAAACGGGCATCATCTTTATCGATGAAATCGACAAAATTGCCAACAAAAATGGTAGCTCTGGTTCTGCAAATGTCTCAAGAGAAGGTGTTCAACGTGATATACTACCAATCGTTGAAGGTTCAACTGTAAATACGAAGTATGGTCCTGTGAAGACTGATTATATGTTATTCATCGCTGCGGGAGCATTTCATATGTCTAAGCCATCAGATTTAATCCCTGAGTTGCAAGGACGCTTCCCGATTCGCGTTGAATTAGAAAAGCTGACTAAGGAAGACTTTGTCCGAATCTTAAAAGAACCAGACCATTCATTAATCCTACAGTACAAAGCATTGCTTAATACTGAAGGTGTAGAAATCGAATTTACAGAAGAAGCGATTGATCGTATAGCTGAAATCGCCACATCTGTAAACCAAGAAACAGATAATATCGGAGCGCGCCGTTTGCATACAATTTTGGAACGCCTATTAGAAGAGCTATCTTTTGAAGCGGCAGAGATCGCGCCAGCTCACATCGATATTACACCAGCGTACGTAGATCAAAAACTTGGAGAAATTGCGAAGAACAAAGATTTGTCACAATTTATTTTATAGTTTATAATCTACTGTATTGCATGAAAATTTAAAAAGTTTTGAAAATTAGAAAATAACGAAGAAAATATTACAGGAGGCTAAATAAATATGAATTTATTAGCTAAAACAAGAAAAATTAACTCTATGCTACAAGCTTCTGCTGGGAAACCAGTTAACTTTAAAGAAATGGCTGACACATTAGGAACAGTCATTGAAAGTAATGTATACATCGTAAGCCGTAAAGGTAAATTACTAGGTATCTCAATTACGCAACAAATTGAAAATGAACGCCTTAACAAAATGTTTGAGGAACGTCGTTTCCCAGAAGAATACACTCAAAACCTATATGACTTTTCTGAAACTGTACCAAACCTTGACGTGCATGACGAACATAGTGCATTTCCATTTGAAAACAAAGAGCTTTTCAAATCAGGTCTAACTACAATCGTGCCGATTATTGGTGGTGGCGAACGTTTAGGAACATTGATCTTAGCTCGTTTAGCAGGTACTTTTGAAGATGACGATTTAATCCTAGCTGAATATGGGGCAACTGTAGTAGGTATGGAAATTCTTCGTGAAAAAGCTGAAGAAATCGAAGATGAAGCGCGTAGTAAAGCAGTCGTACAAATGGCGATCAACTCACTATCTTACAGTGAATTAGAAGCTATTGAGCATATTTTCGAAGAACTAGATGGTAGCGAGGGATTACTAGTTGCTTCTAAAATTGCTGACCGTGTAGGAATTACACGATCAGTTATCGTAAATGCTTTACGTAAACTAGAATCAGCTGGTGTAATAGAATCACGCTCTCTAGGTATGAAAGGTACTTACATTAAAGTTTTAAATGATAAATTCTTAGGTGCATTAGCAGAAATTAAAATGCGCTAATAAATACGATTTAACTAACTATCCTGAAGTCAATTAAAGACTTTTGGATAGTTTTTTATTGATAAAATTAGATATTATACCTAATGAGTATAGGCAGAAATATTAAGATAACCTTATAAAATATGATTAAATATATGATAAATAATACAAAAAGAATAAGATAGGATGGAGTTTTTACGAAAAAGTAAAATTCGAGAGTAATGGACTAATGCTTTTGTAGGGGTGACGATAATATTTTATAATACCAATTAACTCCTATAAAAGGCGTAAAAATGGTATTAAGGTAATTATATTCTAAAATGTTTTCCTGGTCAAAATTTGAATATAAATGTAATGATATATAGTGGAATAAAATGTAATAATTGCTCTTTCATACAATAAATATCAAATTTTTTAGAATTATTAAAATATTACTGGGTTTTATATGCTTACTAATTCGACAAAAAAACTAATAAATTCCTATTGTGTCGAAAGTTTCTCAAGTATTGCAAAAATAAAAGAATAACTTCGTTAACACTGTTTTTATAGTGAATAATACCTTTATCTTTTATAGGAGAACTGATTTAGAAGATTTGAAGGAAAAGGTGGACAATAATAAAAAAATAGGTTTTTATGCCTATCAAAAATCCCATTATACGGATGGACACTCTGATATATCTTTATTACAATTAAGTAGTAAAAAAAAAGTGAAATTTGGTAGTATATATCGAATTGGGGTGAAAGATTTGAATTTATTTGGAGGAACAATCAATAACTTGGAAAATGGCCTCTCTTATGCGACGGTGAAAAATAAAACAATTGCTCAAAATATAGCGAATAATGACACACCTAACTATAAGGCGAAAGATGTAAGTTTTAGTAAAATGCTAAATGAGGCACAAAATACATATATACAAGCAAACCGAACAGATCAAAGGCATATTGATTTTAGTGCTAAAAAATCGACACCTGGTGTTTATAGTTATACAAATCTACGCTACCGTGAAAATGGTAACGGTGTAGATATGGATAAAGAACAAGCAAGTTTGGCTGAAAATACAATTTACTACAATGCTTTAATTGATCGTATTAACGGCAAACTAAACACATTACAAACCGTCATTAAAGGGGGTAACTAATTATGTCTATCTTCCATAGTCTGAATACGACTGGTTCAGCACTTACTGCTCAACGATTAAGAATGGACGTCATTTCATCGAATATAGCGAGTGTCGATACAACACGAGCGACGATGGAAAATGGTGAATGGGTACCATATCGCCGTAAAACTGTAACGCTCTCGTCGAAAGAAGGACAATTTTCGAATTACTTAAATGCAGCGATGGGTTCATCTAGTAAACAGGGAGTAGGAAATGGTGTTAAAGTAACGCGTATTAATAACGATACTGAAACGCCATTTAAACTAGTCTATGATCCAACGAACCCAGATGCAAATGCTGAAGGCTATGTACAAACGTCCAATGTTGATCCTTTAAAAGAAATGGTTAACCTAATTTCGGCTACAAGATCATATGAAGCAAACGTCACGGTTTTTAATGCTAACAAGTCGATGCTTACAAAAGCCTTAGAAATTGGTAAATAACTCTAAAGGGAAAGGATGACCAAACTTGCCAGTATCACAAATATCTGTAACACAACCTATTCAACCTGTCATGACACAAAGCGTCACAGAAACAATGTCAACGGATTCAAAAGGAAATTTTGGAACGATGTTAAAAGACGCGATTCAATCTGTAAACGATAGTCAAACAGCTTCTGATCAAATGACGACAAAACTTATTAACGGAGAAAATGTTGAACTTCATGATGTTATGATTTCTGCTCAAAAAGCAAATATAACAATGAATACAGCATTACAAGTGCGTAATAAAGTCGTAGAGGCGTACCAAGAAATTATGCGAATGACAGTTTAATTCGAAAGGTTATCGCGGATTAACTATGTATTGAAACATTCACTATAACCGGAGGCTCAAAATGAATGAAAGACTGACAAAAATCAAAACCGACTCCACAAGGTTTTGGGGAAGTCGTACAAAAACGCAAAAAGGTACGTTAATAGGTTCTCTTCTTGGAATCGTTATTTTGGCAGCGGTTATTACATACTTTACAACTCGAGTAACATACGCGCCACTTTATTCAGACCTATCGACTGCTGAAGTAGGGAAAATTAAAGAAACGCTCGATGCTCAAGGGACAAAATATAAAATCGCTCCAGGAGGCACTTCGATCTTAGTGCCAGAAAATCAAGTTGATGCATTGTTAGTACAGTTAGCGTCAGAGGGGTTCCCTGAATCTGGGAAAATAGACTATTCATTTTTCTCTCAAAATGCCGGATTTGGTATGACAGACAATGAATTTAGTGTTTTAAAATTAGCTTCTACACAAACAGAACTAGCAAACTTGATTAAAGGGATTAAAGGCGTAAAAGACGCAAAAGTTATGATTACTTTGCCTGAATCGGGTGTTTTCGTAAGCGATACGCAACAACCGGCAAGTGCTTCTATTGTTTTGAATACAGAACCAGGGTATCAATTTACAGAAACACAAATTCAAACACTCTATAACTTAGCATCTAAAAGTGTTCCAAACTTATCACCAGAAAATATTGTTATCACAAATCAATACTTTGAATATTACGATTTACAGACATCCACTACTGCAACAGCTGGTGCTACTGGAACAGATGTAAATCAACAACTGACGCTTAAAAAGCAAATTGAGCGTGATTTACAACGCCAAGTTCAAACGATGTTAGGCACTTTAATGGGTGCGGAAAAAGTAGCCGTTGTTGTGACTACCGATATTGACTTTACCCAAGAACAGCGAGAAGAAAATCTAGTAGAACCGGTTGATAAAGAAAATATGGCTGGAATTCAAATTAGTGCACAGCGTATAAGTGAAACGTTTACAGGTAATGGAGCAGCAGCTACTGGTACACCAGAAGCTGAAAATGCAACTGATAATTTCACAAACTATCAATCTGGTTCTAATGGTGATGGAGACTACGAAAAAACGGAAGAAACGATTAACAATGAAGTCAATCGTATTAAACGTCAAATCGTAGAAAGTCCGTATCGAATTCGTGACTTAGGGATTCAAGTAATGGTAGAACCACCGACAGCTGACGATGCAACGACATTACCAGCTAACGTTCAACAAGATATACAAAATATGCTTGCTTCAATCGTCCGAACTTCAATTGATAAAAACGAAGCAGGGCAATTAACAGATGCTCAAATAGATGAAAAAGTTAACGTTACTGTTCAACAATTGAACGGTAAAATGCAAATGGAAACTACTGAAACAAGTAAGATTCCATGGTGGATATACGTTATCGGTGGTATCTTACTAGTCGCTATTATCCTACTAGTATTCTTCATTCTGCGTTCTAGAAAACAAAAAGAGGAAGAAGCTTTAATTCTAGAAGACCAAGTAGAGATGGCTGAAATAGAAGATATTACTACAGAGAAAGAAACAGAATCAACAGTACGACGTAAACAGCTCGAAAAAATGGCAAAAGATAAGCCAGATGAATTCGCGAAACTACTACGTACATGGATTACTGAAGATTAATGGGGGGTAAAGCTGTGTCAAGGAAAGAAAAAGGTTTATCTGGTAAACAAAAAGCAGCGCTCCTGTTAATATCACTAGGGCCAGAAGTGTCTGCGGCGGTATACAAACACTTAAGCGAAGAAGAAATTGAACGTTTAACGTTAGAAATTTCAGGAGTGAAAAAAGTAGAACCGGGAATAAAAGAGGAAATTATTGAAGAGTTTCATAATATTGCGCTTGCACAAGATTACATCTCTCAAGGTGGTATCGGCTATGCGAAAACAGTATTAGAAAAAGCTCTTGGATCAGATCAGGCTCAAACGATTATTAATCGCTTAACATCGTCCCTACAAGTGAGACCATTTGATTTTGCGAGACGTACAGATCCTGCTCAAATTTTTAACTTTATTCAAAACGAACATCCGCAAACAATTGCGTTAATTCTTTCTTATTTAGAGCCACAACAAGCGGGAACTATCCTATCATCTTTACCCCAAGAGGTACAAGCTGACATTGCAAAACGTATTGCAATGATGGATTCAACGTCACCAGAAGTTATTAGTGAAATTGAATCTGTATTAGAACGTAAATTATCATCGACTGTGACACAAGATTACACTGAAACTGGCGGCGTAGATGCAGTTGTAGAAGTGCTTAATGGTGTCGATAGACAAACAGAAAAAACAATATTGGACGCACTCGAAATCCAAGATCCAGAGCTTGCAGAAGAAATCAAAAAGCGTATGTTTGTTTTCGAAGATATTGTTACGCTGGATAACCGTTCAATCCAACGTGTTATACGTGACTGTGAAAATGAAGATTTACTACTAGCAATGAAGATTTCAAGTGAAGAAGTAAAAGAAATAATCTTCAAAAATATGTCTCAACGTATGGCTGAGACTTTTAGAGAAGAGATGGCAGTAATGGGACCTGTGCGACTAAGAGATGTTGAAGATGCACAAATGAGAATTGTTGCAGTGACACGTCGCTTGGAAGATGCAGGTGAAATCATAATCGCTCGTGGTGGAGGAGATGAAGTCATTGTCTAGAATCATTCGATTCGATGATCCTCTATCATCCAAAGAGAAAATTAGAACAATTGAAATACGTGAGTTCAGGTTGCCGAATAATAACGAAGAAATTATTGAAGATTTTTCACTAGAAGAAGTCTTAGCTGAACGAGATCGTATCATAACCGAAGCACATGCTGAAATCGCCGTACAACAACAACAGTTTGCGGCGCATTGTGAAGAGCAACAAGAGAAACTTAATGTTGCTAAAGAGCAATGGGAACAAGACAAGCTAACACTCCAACAACAAGCTTATGATGAAGCTTTTCAACAGGGATTAGAAGAAGGGCGTTTGAAAGCTGAAGACAATATGTCAGAAGCCATTCAATCAGCTAATGAAACAATTGTCAGCTCAAAAGAAACTGTACGTCAGTATTTAGAGAGTCAAGAAAGAGTCATCTTAGAATTGGCAATGAATGCAGCAACACGTATTTTAGGAACAGCTTTGGAAGAAAATGAAGAATTATATTTGAGTGTGATCCGTCGAGGCTTAAAAGAAGCAAGAGAAATGAAGGAAATCAAGCTTTATGTTTCACTTGGCTTTCATAAATTAGTCTCTGACCATCGAGAAGAGTTAGCTTCTATTTTCCCAGTGGATGTACCATTTATGATCTTCGTTAACGAAGAATTAAATGATACGGATGGCTATATCGAAACAAATCATGGCAGAATCGTTGTGAGTATCGATGAACAGCTTAATGAATTACGATTAAAACTAATAGAAATATTAGAAAGCGTGGATCAGAAATGATGAAAGCGTCGCAGTTAATTGAGCAAATCCCATCAGTACAAACATTTAAAAAGTACGGCCGCATAACGAAAGTGGTTGGCTTAATGATTGAGTCGCAGGGGCCTGAAAGCTCTATCGGTGATGTTTGTAAAATACATGTACAATCTGCTAAGCATGGTCATACAGAGATTTTGGCAGAGGTGGTCGGTTTTAAAGATGAAATCGTAGTCCTTATGCCGTTTACATCGATTAGAGAAATTTCGATAGGATGCTTAGTCGAAGGAACGGGTTCCCCACTAGAAGTACAAGTGGGTCCAGAACTCATTGGTAAAGTATTGGACTCAATGGGCAAGCCCATTGATGGCCATAGTTTACCAAAAGGTCTTGCTACTGTGCAAACAGAGGAAAATCCACCAAACCCATTAACTAGACCGCCAATAAATGAAACACTTGAAGTTGGCGTAAAAGCAATTGATGGCATGTTAACAGTTGGTAATGGCCAACGTGTGGGTATATTCGCCGGTTCTGGTGTCGGGAAAAGTACACTACTTGGTATGATTGCTCGTAATACAGAAGCTGATTTAAATGTCATCGCACTTATTGGAGAGCGTGGTCGTGAGGTTCGTGAATTCATTGAACGAGATCTTGGGCCAGAAGGCTTGAAGCGCTCAATCGTTGTTGCAGCAACATCTGATCAACCTGCTCTGATGCGTATCAAAGGGGCATTTACAGCAACGGCTATTGCAGAGTATTTCAGAAATAGAGGTCTAAACGTCATGCTTATGATGGACTCAGTTACCCGGGTTGCTATGGCGCAACGTGAAATTGGCTTAGCAGTTGGTGAACCACCAGCAACGAGAGGTTATACACCGTCTGTATTCTCCATATTGCCGAAGTTACTGGAGCGAACAGGGACAAATGAACATGGCTCCATTACAGCGTTTTATACTGTTTTAGTAGACGGTGATGATATGAATGAGCCAATTGCAGATACTGTTCGAGGGATTTTAGATGGTCACATTGTACTCGATCGTACATTAGCGAATAAAGGACAATATCCAGCTATTAATGTTCTAAAAAGTGTTAGTCGTTTGATGAATCATATCGTTTCTAAAGAGCATGTAAAAGCTGCAGAACGGTTGAGAGAACTTTATTATACGTACAATAAATCAGAAGACTTGATTAATATAGGTGCGTATAAGCGGGGAACTTCAAAAGAAATTGATGAAGCAATCCATTATGAGCCATTGATTACAGCATTTTTGAAACAAGGGTATTTAGACAATGTCAGCATGCAGGATAGTGTGAATGAATTAGTCAAATTATCGAATGGTGGTGGGCTATAATTGAGCGCATATACATATCGCTTTGAAAAAGTAATGACAGTGAAAGAGCAAGAAAAGAATGAAACTGAAATTGCTTACAAAGAATCTGTCAGAGTTTTTGAAGAAACGGCAACCAAACTTTATAATTTGCTGAAGAAAAAGGAAGACTTAATCGATTTCCAACAAGAACGAATGACTACGGGCTCCAGCATTGATGAAATTCATCATTACTCAAGATTTATAGATAGTCTTGAAAAAACAATTGCAGATGCACAGCAAAAGGTTATTCAAGCCCGTTCTAAAATGGATTGGCATGAACAGAAGTTGCTAGAAAAGACATTGGAGTTTCGAAAATATGAAAAAATGAAAGAAAAAGATATTGAAACGTTCAAAGAAGAGCAAGAACGACTAGAAACAATTCGACTAGATGAATTATCATCAGTCGCATATTACAACAAAGAAATCAGGTGAAGGCATGGCGAAAAAAAGTTTGGAGCGTACAAAGGCTCCTGAAACAAAAGCACTAAGTACGTTTCAAAAGCTATTTTATTGGGTAATTATACCATTACTATTTACAACTGCCGTTCTCCTGATCATTGCGCACTTATACAACGTTAATGTGTTTGAAAAAGCAAAAGAATGGACTAGTGGTACATCCCTAAGTTCTAACGAAAAAGCGTCAAATGCGGAAGATACAAAAGAAAATGCGAAGCAAGTAGTGAATTTGAAAGCACAGATTAAGGAAAAAGAAGCACAAATTGCGCAATTACAAGGGCAAATTGACGACTCCAAAAACGAGAAATCTAAGCTGGTTATTGAACAAGATCGCCTAATAGCTGAAATTGATAAGCTAGAAAAGGGTAAAACAGAAACGCAAAAAGAGTTCAGTAGCATTGTTTCGACATTTGAAAAAATGACACCAAAAGCAGCAGCTCCAGTTATTGTGAAAATGAGTGATTCAGAGGCAATTAAAATTTTATCAAGTTTAAAACCTGAAACGCTGGCGAAAGTGTTAGAGAAAATGCCTGCAAAAGATGCGGCACGTTATACAGAGTTATTAGCTAAATAAAGCTAACACCACTTGAAGTTGAGAGGAGGTGAAAAAGTGAACATCGATTCAGTAACAGTGGTAGCACCAAATGCTAGTAACCAGTCAAATAGCCAAACAGCAAGCGCTTCTAATGCTAATTTTTCGGAGTATTTATCGTCTTCAAAAAAGCCAACGAAGCCAGAAATAAATTCATCCACAGATAACACAAAACAAAACAATGTAGATCAGTCAATAGGGGAAGCCACAATCAACATCAATCGATTCTCTATTGATTTATCTAGAGGTTTAGAAGGTCTACTTGGACAAGTGATGAATAGTACGAAAGACAAAGAGCAAGTACCGTCACAAGCAATTCCCTTAGACGATATGTCTAACATACTTGGTGCAAACTCATTGACAGATTTAAGTAAACTACTTAATATCTCAATCGATGAAACTGAATTAAGTTCAGAAGGCATCTCACTAGAAAAGCTTGCAGAAGTGTTAGGACTTAATGCTGAAGATCTACAAGCAGCTATTGAAAAGTTAACAGGTGATGATATTAAGGCGAAAGACGTTTGGGATTTACTATCGGGTATTGATCAAAATGCCTTTGCATTTATGCAAAACTTGATTTCTTCTTTAAACGGAGACAAGAATGCAACTGTTTCTCAGTCTCAAGCTTCAGGAGTTTTACAATTTTTAAAACTAGTCGAACTTGCAGCACCTAAAACGGATTTAGTGTTAAACCAAGAATTACAAGTGTTCCAAGTGAAAGAATGGATGGCTACAGTATCTACAAAGGTAGAGCAACTTATGACGCAAGTTACGAACAACCAATTGTCTCTTGCTAAATCAAAAGATGCACCACCACTAATGGTTAACTTAACTGATGCTAGTGCAAATGAGAATGTCACATCAACTGCCGCCCAAACAAAAGGAACAGCAAACACAACTGTGACAATAACATTACCAACAAACAAAGCATCTCAAGCGGAAACCTTTGTCAAGGAGTTCCAAGCAATTATGAATCGTAGCCAAACATCAAGTGCACAAGGTATGACTAAACTTTTAATCAAATTGTATCCTGAAAATTTAGGTACAATACGTGTAGAATTAGTGCAAAAAGACGGTGTTATGACAGCTAGATTACTTGCTTCAACAGCACTAGGTAAAGAAATGCTTGATAGTCAATTACACTCGTTGAAACAAGGCTTAGTAAACCAAAATATTCAACTTGATCGTATTGATATCACACAAGCGCTAAGTGATGCAAACCGCCAAGAAAAAGGCCAACATCAATTCAATCAAGCATTTAAGCAACAAGCACAAGACCAAGATGACAAAAACAAAGAAGAGCAAGAAGATACTCGTACGTTTAACGATTATTTAACGGAAATGGAGGTATAAGTTTATGGCAGATGCAACGAAAATTGGAGATAAAAAGAGTGTTTTAGATGAATATAATATTGGCAATAAACCATCTAACCAAAAGCAAACAGGTAACTCTCCATTGGGAAAAGATGCATTCTTAAAATTGCTAATTACACAATTACAAAATCAGGATCCAACAAACCCAATGGATGATAAACAGTTTATTGCGCAAATGGCTCAATTCTCTTCTCTTGAACAAATGACAAATATGACAACTGCATTAGAAGAATTAACTCAAGTACAGCAACAAAGTCAATTAATTCAATTTAACTCTTTTATCGGTAAAGATATTAAATGGCATGAGCTCACAACTGAAAAAGATGAAAATGGAAAACCTATTGTTAATGAAGGAACTGGTACCGTTGTCCGCGTTAAGTACAATGGAGAGAGTGTTATTTTCGTACTAGCAGATGGTAAAGAATTAACACCTTCGAATATTTCTGAAGTGATTAATAGTGGTGATAGTGGTACTGGGGGTTCGCTAGTAGAAGCGAGTATGTTAATCGGTAAAAATGTTGCGTACAAAGTTAGCGAGGATAAAGAAGACGAAGATGGCGAAGCGATAGACGAAGTAACTAATGAAGCGACTGTCCAATCTGTTACTAAAAAAGATGGCCAAATCAAATATATCCTTAGTAACGGTGTGGAAATAACAGCTGATCAAATATTGTCCATTTCTCAATAAGGTTTAATGATGGATAAATTAAGATTTCAGCAACATATACAACCGCTTAAGCCAACATTACGACAACAAGCAGCTACAAGGCCAAACGTTTCTACTAATCAACAATCTTTTAGGCAGGCTTTACAAGAGGTAACAGATGTACAACAGTTAAAAGTTAGCAAACATGCATCAGTCAGGCTAAGTGAACGGAACATCCATATTAGTGAATCCCAATGGCAACGAATTACAGAAAAAGTATTCGAAGCACGCGCTAAAGGAGTAAATGATTCACTAGTATTAACAGAGCAAGCAGCACTTATTGTTAGTGCAAAAAATGCCACAGTTATTACAGCGATGGATCGTAATGAAGCAAAAGATCAGCTATTCACCAAAATAGACGGCACAATTGTGCTGACATAAGGCAGGACCTCTTAAGGGTGCCTTAGTACTGCCAAATGACAGAAGCAGTACACTTTAAAATCGAAGGGAGAAAATTAAGTTATGCTACGTTCTATGTATTCAGGCATCAGTGGTCTTAAAAATTTCCAAACAAAATTAGATGTTATCGGTAATAATATCGCCAATGTTAACACTATTGGGTTCAAAAAAGGACGTGTTGTGTTCAAGGATTTGATGTCACAAACAGCTGCAGGTGCTTCAGGTTCAACAGCTAGAAATGGTGGTACAAACCCAAAACAAATTGGATTAGGTGCACAAATCGCAACTATTGACACAATACACGGACAAGGTTCATCTCAATTTACTGGGCGTGTATTGGATATGGCAATTGATGGTGATGGGTTCTTTATTGTTGCTGATTCTATTGCTGCACCGCCTGCATCTGGAGGAGCTCCTGGTGGATTAACCAACGAAAAGTATACTCGTAATGGAGTCTTTTACATGGATAACCATGGTTATTTAGTAAACGGCGATGGTAAATATGTATTTGGTTTTTCTGAGGGTGCAAAAAATGGTAGTGTAGGGACGGTGTCTGCACCAAATTATGGTGAATTAGGAACTGAAACAACGCCTAAATCGAAAATTGGACCAATTCGTATCCCAACTGATGCGACTAACATTAATATAGGTTCTGACGGAACAGTTTCGTATACAAATAGTGAAGGTAAATTGAATTTTGCTGGTCAACTTGTATTAGCTAAATTTCCTAATACTGGAGGTTTGCTGAAAGAGGGTAGTAATTATTATACTCCTACTTCAAACTCTGGTAAGGCTTTTTACGGTTATGGTGGTTCGAGTGGTGTAGGGAAAACTCTTTCTAGCACAATTGAAATGTCAAACGTGGATCTGTCAGAAGAGTTCACTGAAATGATTGTAGCGCAACGTGGTTTCCAGGCAAATACACGTATTATCACAACGTCTGATGAAATTTTACAAGAGCTTGTTAATTTAAAACGATAAGTTTTAGCTAAAAGAATTTTCATTAAAAGGAGGGGGCTGGGTCGGCTCTCTGGACTCGGCCCTTATTTCCTATGATTATAGTAACTAAATTAAATGGTAAACCGTTCTCATTAAATGCTTTATACATAGAATCGGTCGAGGAGTTTCCTGATACGACGATTACGTTAACGACCGGGCGAAAATATGTTGTATTAGAGACTGAGAAAGAAGTGAGGAAACGTATGATTGCTTTTTATCACAGTGTACAGCTCCTATCAAACCCGCACTTAAGAGGTGAAGAAGATGAAGAATAACAAGCTTTTAACCATTATGTTGATTATTTTAGTTTCGATTACACTAGTAGGTGTGGTCGCATTAGTAACTGTGAATAAATGGGATAAAGGAAGCGCCAAAGAGCCGAATATCGATGATATCATCGAAGCTTCTGTAGATGTTCCTGAATTGACAACGAACCTTGTAGGAACGAATTTTGTGAAAATTTCATTAAAAATCCAAACAGATAGCAAAAAAGCTGCTGAAGAAATCGGCAAACGTGACTTCCAAGTGAAAAGTATTGTCATTGAAGAAATGTCTGAAATGACAAAAGAAGATTTAGAAGGAAAAAAAGGCAAGAAAATGCTTAAGAATACGTTAAAAACAAGATTCAACGAACTAATGCAAGACGGTGAGGTACAAGAAGTTTATATTACCTCCTACATCATGCCGTAAATTAATTATTTTGAAATGGAGGTGGGCGAATGGCAGGAGATGTGTTATCCCAGTCCGAAATTGATGCGCTTTTATCGGCGTTATCAACGGGTGAGATGACGGCTGACGATATTATGAAAGATGAAGGCGCTAGAAAAGTTAAAGTTTATGATTTTAAACGCGCCCTTCGTTTTTCAAAAGATCAAATCCGAAGTTTGACCCGAATACATGAAAACTTTGCACGCCTTTTAACAACATTTTTCTCAGCTCAACTTAGAACTTATGTGCAAATTACTGTAGCATCCGTGGATCAGATTCCATTTGAAGAGTTCATTCGTTCAATTCCGAATATGACGCTCATAAATGTATTTGAAGTACCACCTTTAGACGGTAATATCCTAATGGAAATTAATCCTAACATTGCGTACTCCATGTTAGATCGTTTAATGGGTGGATCAGGTGCAAGTCATAGTAACGTTGATAACTTGACTGAAATCGAGACAAAAATTATGACAAATTTATTTGAACGCTCATTCGATAACTTACGTGAAGCATGGGTTAACATCGCCGATATCGATCCGATGTTATCAGAGCTTGAAGTAAATCCACAGTTCTTACAAATGATTTCACCAAATGAAACAGTTGTAGTTATTTCGTTCAATTCAATCATTGGTGAAACAAGTGGCATGATCAATATTTGTATCCCACATGTCGTGTTAGAGCCAATCGTACCGAACTTATCTGTTCGCTATTGGATGCAATCTAACAAGAAAGAAGTTTCACCAGAACAAACAGCCATTCTCGAAAATAGTGTAAAACAATCTGCTTTACCGGTTGTAGCAGAACTAGGCAATGCCGAAATTACAATCGAAGACTTCCTTCTATTGTTGCAAGGTGATGTTATCCAATTGGATCAGAAAATTAGCCAGCCACTCACATTGACAGTTGGCGATATACCTAAATTTACTGTTCAGCCAGGGAAGTTAAAAAAACAAATGGCTGTGCAAGTTATTGAGTCTTTGAAAGGAGGAGATGAAGTTGATGAGTGATGAAATGTTATCACAAGAAGAAATTGAAGCCCTATTAAGAGGCGAATCTCCCGAACCAGAAAGTAAGTCGTCTTCTCGAGTAGAGTATAAAGTGGAAGATTATTTAGATGCGTTATCTCAAGATGCCCTAGGAGAGATTGGTAATATCTCTTTCGGTAGTTCAGCAACAGCGTTGTCATCGTTATTAGGTCAAAAAGTTGATATAACAACACCGACAATTAGCATGATTAATCGCGATAATTTAGAGGAGGAGTTTCCTCATCCGTATGTAGCGATTCAAGTTGAATATACGACTGGTCTTATGGGAATGAACCTGTTAGTCATTAAACAATCCGATGCAGCAATTATTGCTGATTTAATGCTAGGTGGGGACGGCGCTAGTCCTGCAGATGAACTTGGCGAAATTCACTTAAGTGCCGTACAAGAGGCTATGAACCAAATGATGGGTTCTGCTGCAACATCTATGTCTACTATCTTTAATAAAAAAGTGGATATCTCGCCGCCATCAATCGATTTAATGAATATTTCAAAAAATGAAGGTAGAGATAATATTCCTGAGGAAGATTTACTCGTTAAAGTTTCCTTCCGTTTGAAGATTGGTACATTAATTGATTCAGATATTATGCAACTACTTCCACTAGAATTCAGTCAGAAATTAGTAGATCAACTAATGAATCAAGAGGGTGAAGAAGTTGCTGTAACGATAGAGCCAACGCCTGCTCCACAAGCAGCGTCAGTGCAACAAGTACCAGTGCAACAAGCTCCAGTGCAACAAGCTCCGGTAGCTCAACAAGCTCCCGTTCAAGAGCAATCATATCAGCAATCATTTGCAATACCTGAAAGACAAGCGCAATATCAACAGCCTGCAAATGTTCAACAAGCACAATTTGCTAGCTTTGAAAATGCCTCTTTGAAACAGGCAGAAGCAAGAAATTTAAATATGCTACTTGACATACCACTGCAAGTTACTGTTGAATTAGGACGTACGAAGCGTTCCGTTAAGGAGATTTTAGAATTAGCGAGTGGCTCTATTATTGAACTAGATAAACTTGCTGGTGAACCGGTTGATATTCTAGTAAATAGCCGACTCATTGCTAAAGGTGAGGTAGTTGTAATCGACGAAAACTTTGGTGTTCGTATTACAGATATTTTAAGTAAAGCGGAGCGCTTAAACAATCTAAGATAGATATTTATTGGAGGAGTTAAACATGTCTAAACGGATATTAATTGTGGATGACGCAGCTTTCATGCGCATGATGATCAAGGATATTTTGACAAAAAACGGATTTGAAGTTGTAGGAGAAGCTGGAGATGGCGCTCAAGCTATTGAGAAATTCAACGAATTGAAACCAGATTTAGTAACAATGGATATTACTATGCCTGAAATGGATGGTATCGCCGCTTTAAAAGCGATTAAAGAAAAACATCCAAGTGCGATTGTTATCATGTGTTCAGCAATGGGCCAACAAGCCATGGTAATTGATGCAATTCAAGCTGGTGCAAAAGACTTTATAGTAAAACCTTTCCAAGCTGACCGTGTTATCGAAGCGATCCAAAAAGCGTTAGGTTGATCATAATGTTCTACAAAGGTTTATTGAAACTAATGTTGTGTGCATCGATATTTACAATTGCATTTATCATTCCTATGCAAAACCCGACGCCAACTTTTGCTGAGTCGGGAGGCATGGTTGATGAATGCTATGATAAAGACAAAGATGCATGCAAAGAGGATTCACCGACAGCTGTCAATCACAACAATCCATCGACAGCTGTCGGTTTGTCTCCATGGGAATATATTAAAATGGTGTTAGCTCTTATCTTTGTTGTCGCACTATTATATGGAATGTTAAAATTCGTCAATAGTCGCAACCAAAAATATCAACATAATCAAATGATGCAAAATTTAGGCGGATTATCTTTAGGCCAACAGAAATCGGTGCAGCTCTTAAAAGTAGGAGATTCGCTCTATTTAGTTGGTGTAGGTGAAGATGTACATATTCTTAAGGAAATCTCAGGTGAGGCCGAAAAAGAGCGCCTAATGACCTTATATAACGATAAACAGGAGTTTTCTAATCAAGTTCCATATATGGCTGAGATTTTTACTAGTTTAAAAGAGAAAGTACGTCGTAGATCTAAAACAGAAGACAAATCAAAAGATGAATTCAAAGACTTATTCCAACAAAAAATCTCGAAAATAAAAACTGAACGTAGTAAAGATTTGAACGAGTGGAAGCAGAAGGAGAGCGATAAAGAATGAGTGATTTAGTTAATTATTTCTCAGACAGTAATCCATCCAACGTTTCTACTTCTGTAAAAATGATGTTGATGTTAACAGTACTTTCATTAGCGCCAAGTATATTAATACTTATGACATCCTTCACAAGGATCGTGATTGTACTATCATTCGTACGTACAGCTCTTGCTACACAACAAATGCCTCCAAACCAAGTAATCGTGGGATTGGCGCTATTTTTAACATTTTTCATAATGGCACCAACATTCCAAGATGTGAATAAAGAAGCATTACAACCGCTTTTTGAAGAAAAAATCACATTGGATGAAGCCTATGACAAGGCAAGCGGACCATTTAAAGACTTTATGAGTAAGCATACGAGACAAAAGGATTTAGATTTATTTTTAAAATATTCTGGTGCAGAACGTCCTGAAACAATTCAGGATATTCCATTAACTACTTTAGTACCTGCATATGCGTTAAGTGAAATAAAAACCGCTTTCCAAATTGGCTTCATGATTTTCATCCCATTCCTTGTTATTGATATGATTGTAGCAAGTGTATTAATGTCTATGGGGATGATGATGTTACCACCGGTTATGATTTCACTACCGTTTAAAATCCTATTATTTGTTCTTGTAGATGGCTGGTATCTTGTAATGAAATCATTGCTGCAAAGCTTTTAGGGGATGAATCAATATGACAGGTGAAATGGTCATTTCAGTTGCAGAACGCGCGATAACGGTCGTCCTACTAACTTCAGGGCCTTTACTACTAATCGCTTTAATTACTGGTCTAGCAGTCAGTATTTTCCAAGCGACAACACAAATTCAAGAGCAAACGCTTGCCTTTGTGCCGAAAATTGTAGCAGTTCTAGTCGGACTTGTATTTTTTGGACCTTGGATGCTTTCGCAAGTGACTTCATATGCAACAGATATATTTGAAAATTTACTCCGGTATATAGGGTGATTGAATGGAAGAGCTAGTTCCTAAAGTAACGGTGTTCCTTCTCATTCTTGTGCGGATTTCAGCATTTTTTATTACGGTACCATTGTTTTCTTATAAAACAATCCCGACAAAAGTGCGACTCACTTTGGCAACAGTACTTGCATGGATGATGTATTACACAATTGACGTTACTCCTTTGGAAGTAAATGGGGAATACATATTATTAGTTATGAAAGAAGCGATGGTTGGTTTAACAATCGGTTTAATCGCTTATATGATTATGTCTGCTATTCAAATAGCAGGGAGTTTTATAGACTTCCAGATGGGTTTTGCAATTGCTAACATAATTGATCCACAAACAGGCGCGCAAAGTCCTTTGTTAGGTCAGTTCTTTAATACGCTTGCAATGCTCGTGCTATTAGGTATTAATGGTCATCATATGTTGCTAGACGGTATTTATTATAGTTATGATTACTTACCGATTGGTGCAATGTGGCCATCCTTTGGTTCTGAAGGCTCTACTGAATTTATTATTAAAATGTTTGCAACTGTTTTCGGTATCGCATTCCAAATGTCTATTCCGATTGTTGCGACATTATTCCTAGTTGATATTGCGCTTGGGATTACGGCGAGAACAGTTCCACAATTGAATATTTTTGTGGTCGGTTTTCCAATTAAAATTGGCGTTAGTTTCCTTGTACTTGTAACAATGATGGGCGTAATGGTCGCAGTAATTCAAAGATTATTTAATATAATGATCGTTAGTATGCGTGACTTTATGGTTCTAATAGGTGGTGGGTAAGATGCAATATATTCGTCTTGACTTACAATTTTTTGCGGGAGAAAAAACTGAAAAAGCAACACCGAAGAAAAGACAAGATGCCCGAAAAAAAGGTCAAGTATTAAAAAGTCAGGATGTTACGAGTGCACTTGTCCTATTATCTGTGTTTTTGTTTATGTTATTTGGTGCTGCTTCAATGCGAGACAGCATTATGAATTTTTTTAAGCAAACATTCAGTCATTACATGCTAGTTGAAACGATTTCAATCGGCTCCGTAATGGAAGTGTATAAAGAAGTAATGATAGAAATGGCTTTTGTCTTATTACCAATTATGGTGATTGCCGTTATCGCAAGTCTTGCAGGTAACTTCTTTCAATTTGGGCTACTGTTCACAACAGAGCCATTAAAATTCGATTTGAAAAAGCTAGATCCGATTAAAGGTTTGAAGCGAATGTTCTCCATGAAAGCGATTATTGAACTGTTAAAATCGGTATTGAAGATTTCTTTTATCGGTACAGTTACAACGGTTATTTTAATGATGAATATTGATGATGTATTGAGCTTGTCATTTAAATCACCGTGGGTTTCATTAATTACTGTAGCAAAATTAACGGTAATTATGGGTATAGCTGCTTCTATCACTTTGTTTTGTGTCGCGATTTTAGACTTTTTCTATCAGAAGTATGATTATGAAAAAAACTTAAAAATGTCCAAACAGGATATTAAAGATGAATATAAAAACTCTGATGGTGACCCCCTCATCAAATCGAAAATTAAGCAACGTCAACGTGAAATGGCCATGCGTCGAATGATGTCAGAAGTGCCAAAAGCGGACGTTGTTATTACAAACCCAACGCATTATGCGATTGCTCTTCAATATGATGAGGATAGTATGGATGCACCTAAAGTGGTGGCTAAGGGAACGGATTTTATCGCACAAAAGATTAAATTAATTGCCAAAGAAAATGATGTCGTCATGGTAGAAAATCGACCTTTAGCAAGAGCCATGTACGACCAGGTTGAAATTGGAGGCCGCATCCCAGATGAGTTTTTCAAAGCGGTCGCAGAAGTGTTAGCTTATGTCTATCGCATTAAACGTAAAATTTAAAGTTTTTAACAGGAGGGACAAACATGAAGATTCGTGACATAGGGGTATTATCGGCAGTAATTATGATTGTAGCGATGCTCGTAATTCCTCTACCTCCATGGCTTATTAGCTTTTTGATTATTGTAAACCTAACATTAGCATTACTCGTTTTGTTAACATCTATGAATATGAATGAGGCATTACAATTCTCGATATTCCCAACGTTATTACTACTATTAACTTTGTTTCGTTTAGGGTTGAATGTCTCTACAACTCGTGCAATTTTAAGTGGTGGCGATGCTGGTACTGTTGTTGAAACGTTCGGGACATTCGTTGTTGGTGGTAATATACTTGTTGGTTTAGTAGTGTTCGTTATTTTAGTAATCATCAACTTTATCGTTATAACTAAAGGTTCTGAACGTGTATCTGAAGTAGCTGCTCGATTTACTTTAGACGCCATGCCAGGTAAGCAAATGGCGATTGATGCAGATTTAAATGCGGGTTTAATATCAGAAACTGATGCACGTGAAAGACGTGAAAAAGTAAGTGGAGAAGCCGATTTCTATGGAGCGATGGACGGGGCGACTAAATTCGTAAAAGGGGACGCTATTGCTGGTATTATTATCGTTATTATTAACTTATTAGTCGGTGTTCTTATCGGTGTTGTCCAAATGGGTTTAGAATTTAGTGAGGCTATTCATTTATTCTCTACTTTAACAGTAGGTGACGGCTTAGTGTCTCAAATTCCAGCGCTGATCATTTCGACAGCAACAGGTATCGTTGTGACGAGAGCAGCTTCAAAAGGAAACCTAAGCTCTGATATTGTCGGTCAATTATTAGCAGATCCAAAAGCGATTTATATTGCTGCTGGTACAGTGGCATTACTAGGTTTAGTAACGCCAATCGAATTAATCTTTACATTACCGATAGCCATTGGTTTGGCGCTTGTTGCCTTTAATATGAGCAAACAAAAACAAGAAGAGATTGAAGATTTACAGGAAATAGAAGAAGAGGTTACAACAGATAATATGAAGAGTCCAGAAAATGTTGTCAATCTATTGAATGTTGATCCAATTGAATTTGAATTTGGTTATGGTTTGATTCCTTTGGTGGACGCAGCACAGGGCGGTGACTTATTAGACCGTGTTGTTATGATTCGACGTCAACTTGCACTTGAACTAGGTATTGTTATCCCAGTTGTACGTATCCGAGATAACATTCAGCTGCAGCCAAATGAATATCGTATCAAAATTAAAGGCAACGAGCTTGCACATGGTGAACTTTTACTAGATCACTATTTAGCAATGAGTCCTGGTGATGATGATACGATTGAAGGAATTGACACAGTAGAACCATCATTTGGTCTACCTGCAAAATGGATTACTGAGCAAGTGAAAGAAGAAGCAGAAATGTTAGGTTACACTGTAGTCGATCCGCCGAGTGTTGTATCGACCCACTTAACAGAAATTATCCGTGCCAATGCTTCTGATTTACTTGGTCGTCAAGAAACAAAACAGTTAATCGATCATTTACGAGAAACAGCGCCAATCTTAGTAGAAGAATTAACGCCAACGCCATTATCGATTGGTGAAATTCAAAAAGTATTGGCTAAATTGTTGGAAGAGAGTGTTTCGGTTCGAAATCTACCAATTATTTTCGAAACATTAGCAGACTATTCGAAGTTAACATCTGATGTAGATGTCTTAACCGAATATGTGCGCCAAGCGCTTGCTCGTCAAATTACCGCACAGCATGCAGGAAATCAACCAGAGTTAAAAGTTCTAACCGTAGCTGCTAAAGTGGAAAAAATGATTGCAGATAGCATCCAACAAACGGATCATGGAAACTATTTAGCGATGGATCCACAAGATTCTCAAGCGATACTAGAATCTATTGCGAGAGAAATAGAACGAATTGCATTCTTTGAACAATCACCTGTGATATTAAGTTCACCAGCAGTTCGAATGTACTTGCGACAATTGACGGATAGATATTTTCCTCAGATTCCAATTCTTTCGTATAATGAACTAGAAGCATCAATTGAGATTCAAAGTGTTGGGGTGGTGAATGTGGAATGAAAATGAAAAAATACGTAGAGCCGTCAATGCCAGCCGCAATGAAAAAAGTTCGTGCTGATTTTGGCGAAGATGCTGTCATTGTTAATTCAAAAGTAGTGTATTCAAAAGGGTTTTTAGGCCTATTTAAAAAGAAAAGCATTGAAGTTGTAGCAGGGCTAGATCGCGCAGAGGTAAGAGAATCTGCGCCTCTCCTCGCTCCAACCCAAGTTGATCCTATTTTTGACAATCATATTCAAACAGAACAAAATTCTGAAGAAATCAAAAAAGAAATTGCGCATTTGAAAGTGCTTATGCAATCAATGCAGCGATACTCTGTAGGGTCAAAATATCCAGATGAACTCTTACCTCTTATTGAACAATTAGAGCAACAGGAGCTAAATCAAGAGCTCGTCACACTTATTGGTGATGAGCTTTTTGCAGTTATGAAAAGTAACAAAGAAGATTTATCGCAAGAGGAGCTACTCAATCAAGCGAAAAAGTCATTTATCGCTAAAATGGAGCAACTTCCTTTCGGTGGCATTTCTTATGAAAAAAAATATATTAATGTACTTGGACCAACTGGTGTGGGTAAGACGACGACGATTGCAAAAATGGCCGCAAGAGCAGTGCTTGAAAAGAAACAAAAAATCGGCTTCATTACGACAGATACGTACCGAATTGGAGCGATCGAGCAGTTAAAAACATATGCAAATTTACTACAAGCACCTGTAGAAATCGTCTACAACAAGCAAGATTATGAACAAGCACTCGCAAAATTCGAGCATTTAGATTTAATTTTTATTGATACAGCTGGACGTAACTACAAAGAAGTTAAGTATGTGGAAGATGTAAAGGCCCTAATCGATTTCGACAAAAACATGGAAAGCTTTTTAGTCCTATCAATGACATCAAAAGAACGTGACATGGAAGCAATTATTCAACAATTTTTGGCCTTCCCTATTGCTAAATTAATATTTACTAAGCTTGATGAAACAAATTCTATTGGCTCAATGATTAATTTAATGGTTAAATATAATAAAGGACTTGCTTACTATACTACTGGTCAAGAAGTACCAGAAGATATTGAGGAGGCCTCATTTGAAAGTGTAGTTGAATTGTTCTTTCAAGGAGATAAAAAATGAGAGATCAAGCTGAGTCTTTAAGAATGCATATGTTACGTAGCCAAGGGTTGATAGGGAAATCTATTGCGGTTGTTAGTGGTAAAGGTGGTGTTGGGAAAAGTAATTTCACAACCAATTTTTCTAATACTTTAGCCTCCCATGGGAAAAAGGTTATCATTGTCGATATGGATATAGGGATGGGTAATATCCATATTTTATTAGGCGAAAGTGCCAGGAAAAGTTTAAAGAACTATTTGCAGGGAGAATGTACGTTACAAGAGGTTACTTTTGAGGGCCCTAATGGTTTGAAATATATTTCTGGTGGTACAGGTATGGTAGGTCTTATGGAATGGTCCGAAAGAATGTTTAATCGATTAATAGAAGCATTTGAAGAGTTACAAAAATCTTTCGATTATATATTATTCGACATGGGTGCAGGGGCAACGAATTGGTCTTTAGATTTATTAGTTGCTGTAGAAGACATTATCGTCGTCTCTACAACTGAACCAACATCCATTACTGATGCCTACTCTATGATGAAATATATTCATTACAAAGACCCGGACAAAAATTTTTATCTACTTTGTAATCGTACGATGGATCAAGATGAAGGACTTGATGCTCTTAGACGCTTAAGTCATGCTATGTCACGATTTTTGGCCAAAGATGTAATTTTATTAGGGTCGTTACCTGAAGATCCACTCGTAAGACAAGCTGTTCGCAAACAAGTTCCTTTTTCAATTTTATTTCCGAATGCACCTATAACAAAAACGTTACGAGAAATAACTGATCGTTATATGCAAGGTTGCATTGAAGAAGTGCATGCACCGGCTCAAACGAATAAGTTTTTGTCTAAATTAAAAAGTATTTTTTCGAAAGGTCGTGATTAGTTGAACATTTCTCAACAAAAAAAGTTACTCATCGTTGATGACTCCGCTTTTATGAGGAAGCTCATCTCAGATTTTTTTACGGATAATACTAAAGTGCAAGTTGTTGGCACAGCTCGTAACGGTAATGATGCTTTACGAAAGATAAAAATTCTAAAGCCTGATGTCGTGACTATGGATATTGAAATGCCAGAAATGAATGGTTTAGAGGCACTAAAAAAAATCATGGCAGAATCTCCGGTACCTGTTGTTATGCTGTCCAGCATGACAGAGCGGGGTGCTAATTCAACTTTAGATGCTATGGCGAATGGTGCAGTGGATTTTATAGCGAAGCCAAGTGGAACGATTTCACTTGATTTACATAAAGTCAAAGAAGATCTTGTATTTAAGGTTGAACAAGCCGCGAATGTCCAAGTATCCAAACTGCGTAATTCGAGCGTCAAACCTAGTACAGCACCTACATCCATAGTGACAGGACAACAGAGTGATACAAGGTTTTCGACAAGAAGGATACCGAGAATACAACGACAGGAAAGAAATACTGAAATGGCTGTTACTAACGTAAAATCAGAATGGTCAGCGCAGTCTAAAAAAATGGTACTTATCGGTACTTCTACAGGTGGGCCACGAGCTTTGCAAGAGGTTCTTACTAGAATACCAGCAACTATTAAGGCGCCAATATTAGTTGTCCAGCACATGCCCGCTGGTTTTACAAAGTCACTTTCCAATCGTTTGAATCAGCTAGCGAAAATCACAGTGAAAGAAGCTGAAAATGGCGATGTTTTACAAGATGGTGTCGCCTACATAGCACCTGGTGGTTATCATATGAAGCTCCGGAAGATAGGGATGACTTATGGTATCTTACTGGACGATCAGGAACCGCCACGCGGAGGACATAGGCCATCTGTCGACGTACTCTTTGAAGATAATAGTCAGTTTAATGAGATCGACAAAGTAGCTGTCATTATGACAGGAATGGGTGCTGATGGAAAAAAAGGCTTAATCCAATTAAAGAATACTGGAAAAGTTATTGCCATTACTGAATCTGCCAATACATGTATTGTGTATGGAATGCCAAAGGCGGCTTTCGAAACCGGCTTAGTTGATGAAGTAGCGGATGTAGATGATATTGCAGAAACGATAATGAAATATTTGCCTTAAAGGGGGGCCTTTCGATGGATACGAATCAATATTTAGAAGTGTTTATTGACGAAAGTAAAGAGCATCTTCAATCTTGTAGTGAAAGTCTACTTGAATTAGAAAAAAATCCAGAAAATTTAGCAATTGTGAATGATATTTTCCGTAATGCCCATACGTTAAAAGGTATGTCAGCAACAATGGGCTTCGAAGATTTAGCAGATTTAACGCATAAAATGGAAAATGTTTTAGATGCAATCCGTAACGATAAAATAAAGGTAACACCAGAAATTTTGGATGTCGTATTTGAATCAGTAGACCATCTTGAAGAGATGGTAAATGACATTGCAAGTGGTGGAGACGGTAAAAAAGATGTTATTGCAACAGTTGAGCTACTGAAGAAAATTGAATTAGGTGAAGCGCTAAATAGTTCTGTTCAAAATAATGAAGTAGCTGCTACAACGAATGTAGAAGCAGCGGCACTACTAGAATATGATGATTTTGAACTAACCGTTATTCAACAATCACAAGAGCAAGATTTCATGACATATGAAATTGCAGTTCATCTTCGTGAAGATTGTTTATTAAAAGCTGCACGTGTTTATATGGTCTTTGAATTACTAGAAAAAATGGGTGATGTTATTAAATCGTCCCCGTCAGTTGATAAGCTAGAAGAAGAGCAATTTGATAATGATTTCTATATTGCTTTTGTTACAAAAGAACCGGCTGAAGACATCGAAAAAAAATTATTAAAAGTATCTGAAGTAGATCGTGTAATTGTGCAATCAATTGACCATCAAGCCTTAGCAAAAGCAATGCATGGACCGACAGAGCAAGCACAAGTTGAACAGGTCGTTTTAGAACAACCACAGCAAGAAGTGGTGAAAATAGCTCCAGCAGATGCTCCTGCTGCCAAGAAAGCACCTGCTAAAAACGGCGCTGGCCATGCAACTAGTAAAACAATTCGTGTGAATATCGAACGTTTGGATATTTTAATGAATCTGTTTGAAGAGTTAGTGATCGATCGTGGGCGTTTACAATCAATCGCTTCAGAATTAAATCATAGCGAATTAAACGAAACGGTTGAAAGAATGTCCCGAATTTCTGGTGACCTTCAAAATATTATTTTAACTATGCGCATGGTACCAGTTGAAACTGTATTTAACCGTTTCCCGAAAATGGTGCGTCAGTTAACACGTGAATTAAACAAAAAAGTAAATTTAGAAATTATCGGAGCTGAAACGGAATTAGACCGTACAGTAATCGATGAAATCGGTGATCCACTTGTTCATTTAATTCGAAACGGTTTAGATCATGGTGTTGAAAGCCCTGAAGTACGTCGTGCAAAAGGCAAACCAGAGGAAGGTACAATCGTTCTTCGTGCATACCATAGCGGTAATCATGTCTTTATTGAATTAGAAGATGACGGAGCAGGAATTAACCGTGAAAAAGTTCTCTCTAAAGCAATATCTAAAGGTGTCGTATCAAAAGAAGTTGCTGCATCTATGACAGATAACCAGGTCAATGAATTGATTTTATCATCAGGATTCTCAACAGCAGACGTTATTTCAGACGTGTCAGGCCGTGGTGTAGGGCTAGATGTCGTTAAGTCAACAATCGAATCTTTAGGCGGTAACATTACAATCGAATCGACTGAAGGCAAAGGTTCATTATTCTCAATCCAATTACCATTAACATTATCGATCATTTCAGTGATGCTTGTGGAAATTGAAAAAGAAATATATGCAATTCCTTTATCTTCAATAATCGAAACATCGATTATTCGCTCATCAGATATTATGAATGCGCATAATCAAAAAGTAATTGATTTCCGCGGTAAAGTTGTGCCACTAGTATTTTTAGAAGAAATCTTTGAAGTACCTCGCAACGAAACGGCTGATGATGAATTCCATTCAGTAGTCATTGTTCGTAAAGGTGAAAAAATGGCAGGATTAGTTGTTGATTCATTCATTGGTCAACAAGAAATCGTCTTGAAAGCATTAGGAAACTATTTAACAAATGTCTTTGCAATTTCAGGTGCAACGATCCTTGGTAACGGAAAAGTTGCTTTAATCGTTGATTGTAACGCGCTTATTAAATAATGAAATGGTAGAAAGAGGTGTAAATGATGGCAAATACGCTCGATGTAGAAAGCTTGAAAGTAATTGTTTTTCAATTAGCAGATAAAGAATACGCAATTCCTGTTAATCAAGTGCAAGGAATTGAAAAAACAATGCATATTACACGTGTTCCAAAAACACCGCGATACGTGAAAGGTGTTATCAACTTACGAGGTGTCGTAACGCCGATCATTGATTTACGCGAACGCTTTGACTTAAATACTTCAGGAGATAATGACAGTACAAGAATTATCATTATTTCATTGGATGAAATGGAAGTAGGATTCATCGTAGATGCAGCAAATGATGTAATGGATATTCCGAAAGAATCGATTGAACCACAGCCAGAAGTTGTTGGTTCATTGGAAGAAGAGTTCATATCAGGTGTTGCAAAAGTCGGTAAACGCCTTCTTATTTTGCTTCATTTAGACAAAGTACTAAATACGTTAAAGTAAAGAAAGGTATGGACGACCTATGACATTTCATAATAAAATCACGTCACTACATTTAGATGTCTTGAAAGAGATTGGGAACATCGGGGCAGCGCATGCTGCTACAGCTCTTTCATCCTTATTAAATACGAAAATAGATATGCGTGTACCGAAAGTTGAAATGGTGTCATTTAATGACATGATGGAAAGAGGCGGCGGTGCTGAAAAAGTAGTCGCTGGCATCTACTTACGAATTGAAGGAGATGCACAAGGTGGCATGTTCTTTATTCTACCTATCGAACAAGCTAATCACTTTATTCAAAAATTAATAAGAGATGACGACTTTGATTTTCGGAAATCGCCTGTTTCAGAATTAGGTTTATCCGCAATGCAAGAACTTGGTAATATCTTATCTGGTTCATATTTGTCAGCACTCTCAGATTTTACTGGTTTGAAAATTTATCCGACCCCACCTGCGTTAAGTGTAGATATGTTTGGTGCTATTATTAGTTTTGGATTAATCGAAGTATCTCAAGTGAGCGATCATGTTATTGTGATTGATACTACGATTTATGAAGAACATATGGGAGATACAGAAACGGTTCGAGGGCATTTCTTCTTATTGCCGGACCCAGACTCCTTTGAATCTATTTTTAGATCATTAGGAGTTTCCTAATATGATTGGTAGTGTTGGGGTAGTTAAAGTCGGGATTGCTCAAATGGACGTGGCAAAAGCACCGGATAGAATTAGAACATCCGGATTAGGTTCTTGTGTGGGGGTAGTATTGTATGATGAATCAAAACAGGTAGCGGGCTTAATTCACGTTATGCTGCCAGATTCTCAGCTTGGTAGATCAGATTCAATTAATGTGGCGAAATTTGCCGATACAGGTATTCCGGCAATGATTGATCAGTTAAAGCAAGAAGGAATACAACCTTTTAAGCTAAAAGCAAAAATAGCTGGAGGAGCGCAAATGTTCCAATTCACATCAAGCAGAGACTCCATGAGAATTGGCCCACGTAATGTAGAAGCAGTAAAGTTGCAGTTAAAAAAATTCTCAATACCACTTATTGCGGAAGAGATAGGTGGAAGTAGCGGTCGAACAATTGAATTTGATCCGCAAACTGCCAAATTAAATATTCGAACAGTAAACCAAGGAGTGAAAGATATATGATGGTTGGCTCGATATTATGGAACTGTTGGGCTGCTTTGATTGGATTTTCAATTTACTTTTTTATGACATTCCAATCACCTAAGACGCCAACGACGATATTAACTAACTCATTTATTATTGCTGTAGTCATTTTTTTAGTTGTATTCTTAGTGCGTTTTGTCATTGCATTTGTGTTTTTTACACCACAATCAGAGGCTGCAGCTTCGGAAGAGACCGCGCTTACTGAAGATGGACAAATAAAGAATATACAACAAACAAATGAACAACTGGCAGTTCAAACAAATAATAACAAAATTGAAGAAACCGCAGAAGAAGTAGCGAAAGCAGTTCAATCAATGATGTTAGAAGATATTAAATAATCATAGAGCTGCTAAAAAACAGCTCTGATTTTCCAGTTAAGGTTTGATATACAAGATATACAAATCGTACTTTACTAAATGGGGGGATTCGGCGATGCAACCAACTGTAAATGAAGAGCAGAAGCTTTGGAGTAGCTGGACTGCTGAACGAGATCCTCGTGCAGGAGACTTGCTAATACGAAAGTATATCCCTTTAGTATCCTATCACGTCCAGCGTATTAGTACCGGCTTACCTAAAAACGTGTCTAGGGATGAATTAACAAGCCTTGGTATGATGGGACTATTCGATGCATTAAACAAATTTGACCCAACTCGGGATTTGAAGTTTGACACGTATGCATCGTTCCGTGTTCGCGGTGCTATAATCGACGGTCTTAGAAAAGAAGATTGGCTTCCTCGTTCTGCCCGCGAAAAAGCGAAGAAATTAGATGCACAAATTGAATCGCTTGAGCAACGCCTAATGCGTCATGTAACACCAGAAGAACTTGCTGTTACTTTAGACGTATCCGTCGATGATATTTATCAAACAATGCAGGAGCATTTTATTTCAAATGTATTGTCTATGGACGAACAGTCGCAAGACCAGGATGATCAGGAAGGAAAATCATTTGTTATTCGCGACGAATCGGTTAAAACGCCTGAACAAGAAGTTGTGAAAACTGAACTCTTAGGGGATCTTGCCGACAATATATTGAAGTTAAATGAAAAAGAACAACTCGTTTTAAGTCTATTTTATACAGAGGAAATGACACTCACTGAAATTGGAGAGATGCTGGAGCTTTCAACTTCTCGTATTTCTCAAATCCATTCAAAAGCATTATTTAAATTGCGTAATTTATTATCATCTGAAATGCAAAATGCATAAATGGAGGCATGTTGTATGAGCTTAAAAGGTGTCGAGCTTCAAATAGCCATTCCAAAAACATTTGAAGCAGGTAAAATGGCTGACCAAGCACAACAACAAGTAAACGTAAACCAAGATTCAGCAAATGCTGCTTTGCAACGTCAAATTGAACGAAATCGTACTGCTGTATTACAATCAGAGAGTACGGATGAAATTAATGATGAAGAGCCATCTACTAACGATCAATCAGGTAGTGGCAAACACGGAAAGCAAAAGCAGGAGTCAGAAGAAGCGAACGAAAGAGCTAAACACCCATATAAAGGGCAATTCGTGGATTTTAGCGGTTAGGAGCAACAATGGTAGCAGCAATACTGGTCTTTTTATTTATCTCGCAAGTGATCAGCTTCTTTCTTATCGTCATGCTCTATACAAAGCTTTCTCGTTTTAAAGATATCGAATTAAAACAAGAACGTTTAAAAGATGAGATGGATAACGCTGTTGGTGCCTATTTGGCCGAGATGCGCGATGAAAACAATCGATTAATCGAAGAACTTTCTAATATAAATAGATTGGCAAAAGCACCACAAAGTGAGCCTGAAGAACAGCTTGTGAAAAGCAAAGAAATAACAGCTGTACCTGAACGCGAACAAGGGCAAAAAAACGAAGAAGCGTTTTTATTACCAACTTACAATATGGCCAAAAATGTTGTAGCAAAAGCCTATAAACAAAACCAACCACAGCCACAAAATAAGCAACAACCTTTTGATGAAGTGCTTCAAGCTGTAAAAGAAACTTCAGCAGTTGCAGAACTTACAGTAGAAGAGCAAGTTCGCGAATTATACTCTAAAGGACGAACGATAGAAGAAATCGCGAAATCCTTACAAAAGGGAAAGACTGAAATTGAATTATTACTCAAATTTCAGCGCTAAATTAGTTGCAGTTGATAATGTTTTATGCTATAGTAGCAAGTGGTGTTATCAATACACACGTATTCTGATGTATGGAGCAGGTGCTCTTTTGATAGAGTTACTCTTACAAATGACGAATGCGGAGGACAAAAAAACCATTTTCAGGAGGAAACAAACATGTCAGTAATTTCTATGAAACAATTACTAGAGGCTGGTGTACACTTCGGTCACCAAACTCGCCGTTGGAACCCAAAAATGAAGAAATACATTTTTGTTGAACGTAACGGTATCTACATTATCGATTTACAAAAAACTGTTAAAAAATTAGAGGAAGCTTATGACTTCATGCGCCAAGTTGGTGCTGATGGCGGTAAAGTTCTTTTCGTTGGTACGAAAAAACAAGCACAAGAAGCTATCAAAGATGAAGCAGAGCGTTCTGGTAACTACTATATTAACCAACGTTGGTTAGGTGGTACTTTAACTAACTTCGGTACTATTCAAAAACGTGTTGCACGTATGAAACAAATCGAAAAAATGGAAGAAGACGGTACTTTTGCTGTGCTTCCTAAAAAAGAAGTTGTTCAACTTAAAAAACAACACGAACGTTTAGTTAAGTTCTTAGGCGGTATCCGCGACATGCAAGGTGTTCCTGATGTTATGTTCGTTGTAGATCCTCGTAAAGAACGTATTGCTGTTGCTGAAGCACGCAAACTAAACATCCCTCTTGTAGGTATTGTTGATACTAACTGTGATCCAGATGAAATCGACTATGTTATTCCTGCAAATGATGATGCAATTCGCGCCGTTAAACTATTAACTGCAAAAATGGCTGACGCTTTAATTGAGTCTAAACAAGGTGAAGAAGAAGCTCCAGCTACTGAAGCTGCAGCAGAGTAATTCACAAGTAAGAAAAAGGTGATAAGCGGCTAAACCCTCTTATCACCTTTTTTTGAGATAATAGAATTCATTATATGATTTACACAAGGAGGAACTATCAATGGCAGTAACTGCACAAATGGTAAAAGAATTACGTGAAAAAACTGGTGCTGGAATGATGGATTGTAAAAAAGCATTAGTACAAGTAGATGGAGATATGGACGCAGCAATCGACTTCTTACGTGAAAAAGGTCTTTCTTCTGCAGCTAAAAAAGCTGACCGTATCGCAGCAGAAGGTACTACTTTTATTTTAGAAGAAGGTAACGAAGCTGTACTTGTTGAAGTAAACGCAGAAACTGATTTTGTTGCAAAAAATGAAGGTTTCCAAGTTCTTGTAAAAGAACTAGCAACTCATCTATTAGCAACTAAACCAGCTACAGCTGAAGAAGCAGTAGCAACTACTATGGAAAATGGCTTAACTGTAGCGGATCACATCTCAAATGCAATTGCTAAAATCGGTGAAAAAATCACTCTTCGTCGTTTTGTAATCGCTACAAAAACAGATGCTGACTCATTCGGACCATACCTACACATGGGTGGTCGTATCGGCGTATTAGCTGTTGTTGAAGGCACTACTGATGCTTCAGTTGCTAAAGACGTAGCTATGCACGTTGCAGCATTAAATCCTAAATATATCTCTAACGATCAAATTTCTCAAGAAGAAATTGATCACGAGCGTAAAGTGTTAACTGAACAAGCTCTTAACGAAGGTAAACCAGAAAACATCGTAGCTAAAATGGTTGAAGGTCGTCTTCGTAAATACTTCGAGGAAATCTGTGTTCTTGACCAACCATTCGTTAAAAACCCAGACCAAAAAGTTGGCGATTTCGTGAAAGCTGCTGGCGGTACGTTAAAATCATTCGTACGCTATGAAGTGGGCGAAGGTATTGAAAAACGCGAAGACAACTTTGCTGAAGAAGTAATGAACCAAGTTAACGGTAACTAATTAATACACATCTAACATATCAAACTAGGGAGCACAGCTTTTCGTGTTCCCTATTTTTCAAGAAAAAAAGTGTGACGGAGGTTTCCAATGAGTATGCCACAATACAAGAGAGTCGTCATCAAATTAAGCGGTGAGGCTTTAGCGGGAGATCAAGGCTTCGGTCTTGTACCCAATATCGTGAAATCAGTAGCAGAACAAATTAAAGAAGTTGTGGACCTAGGTGTAGAAGTTGCACTTGTTGTTGGCGGCGGTAATATTTGGAGAGGTAAAATTGGTAGCGAGATGGGTATGGAACGCGCGAATGCGGACTATATGGGTATGTTAGCTACAGTGATGAACGCTTTAGCATTACAAGATTCACTAGAGAACCTTGGTGTTGAAACACGTGTTCAATCTTCAATCGTTATGACACAAGTGGCGGAACCTTATATTCGTCGTAAAGCGGTGCGTCATTTAGAGAAAAAACGCGTTGTGATTTTTGCGGCTGGTACAGGTAACCCTTACTTCTCAACAGATACAACAGCTGCATTACGTGCTGCTGAAATCAATGCCGATGTTATTTTAATGGCAAAAAACAATGTAGATGGCGTATACTCAGCTGATCCTAAAACAAATGCTGATGCAGTTAAATACGATAATCTGACGTACTTAGAAGTTATTCAGCAAGGTTTACAAGTAATGGATTCCACTGCTTCTACACTTTGTATGGACAATGATATCCCGCTCATAGTATTCTCTATTATGGAGAATGGAAATATTAAACGTGCCGTTCAAGGTGAAACTATTGGCACAGTTGTTAGGAGGAATTCGTAATGCCTAAAGAAGTGATGGCTCAAGCTACAGAAAAAATGACAAAAACAATTCAAGCTTATACGCGTGAATTAGGTTCAATTCGTGCCGGACGTGCGAACGCTTCACTATTAGATCGAATTTCAGTTGAATATTATGGTGCACCAACACCAATTAATCAATTAGCAGGTGTATCTGTTCCTGAAGCTCGTCTTTTAGTAATCCAACCGTATGACAAAACAGTTCTAGGTGAAATCGAAAAAGCACTTATGAAATCAGATATTGGTATTACACCAACAAATGATGGTAATGTTATTCGTTTAGCCATTCCTGCTTTAACGGAAGAGCGTCGTAAAGAACTTGTAAAAGTCGTTAAAAGATCTGCTGAAGATGCAAAAGTTGCCATCCGTAACGTGCGTCGCGATGCAAATGAAGATTTTAAAAAGCTTGAAAAAAATGGCGATATTACAGAAGACGATTTACGTGGCTTTGGTGAAGATGTTCAAAAAGCAACAGATGAAAGCATCGTAAGAGTTGATGAAATTGCTAAAGAAAAAGAGAAAGAAATCCTGGAAGTTTAATTTCAAGAACCTTGTTTTCTAAAAGACGTCCTAATAAGGGGACGTCTTTTTTTTTAACAAGATTAAGGAAATGAATTCTTATTTTTGATATGATAGATGAAGTATACGTTCCTATTTGTAAGCTAGTGGAGGATTCTAAATGTTGAATAAACTCGTATGGAGAAAATCAGATAAACAAAATCGAAATTTACAGGAACGAATTTCGGATGTGACCGGAGAACTTGTACCAAAGCATATCGCTATCATTATGGATGGTAATGGACGTTGGGCAAAAAAACGTGCAATGCCACGTGTTGCTGGTCACCATGAAGGAATGAAAAATGTTCGTAAAATTACGAGAGCCGCAAATGCAATTGGTGTGAAGGCTCTTACTTTGTATGCGTTCTCAACTGAAAATTGGAAACGACCAAAATTTGAAGTAGAGTTTTTAATGCGCTTACCTGAGGAATTTTTAGCTTCATTTTCACCAGAACTCATGGAACTGAATATTCGCATCGCTATGATTGGAGAAATGGATTCTCTTCCTGAACATACACAAAAGGCTGTTAAAAAAGCGATGGATGACACGAAAAATAATACAGGTATGGTATTAAATTTTGCACTAAACTATGGCAGTCGCTCTGAAATAGTATCGACTGTGCAACAATTAGTAAAGAAAGCTCAAGATGGTGAAATTGCGGTGGAAGACATTACAGAAGATTGTATTTCAGCGCATTTGATGACGAAAGAGTTACCAGAACCCGATTTATTAATTCGTACAAGCGGCGAGGCTCGCTTAAGTAATTTTATGCTTTGGCAGCTAGCATATACTGAATTTTGGTTTACTGACACGCTCTGGCCGGATTTTGACGAACATTCACTTTTAGATGCGGTGAACGATTATCAAAAACGTAGTCGTCGATACGGAGGATTGAAAGGGGAATAAAACGTGAAACAGCGCATTATCACAGGCGTCATTGCTGCGGCGCTATTTATACCATTTGTTGTTTTTGGGGGTATTCCATTTACACTATTAGTATATGCCATGGCAGCGATAGGTCTGTATGAAGTTTTAAGAATGAAAGACATTTCGTTGTTTTCGGTACAGGGTATTTTAACATTATTAACGATGTTTATTTTACTAATGCCAAATGCTTGGGAAACAAAAGTGATGGAAGCTACCTCTTATTCGAAAATGGAATTTCTATTTTTGGGGGCCATTTTGTTACTGATTTATACAGTACTGATTAAAAATAAGTTCACTTTTGATGACGTTGGCTTTGTCATCATTAGTGCGCTTTATGTAGGTGTCGGTTTCCATTATTTGATTGAAACACGTATAGAAGGGTTAGAATATATTATCTATGCACTTGTTATTGTATGGACAACTGACTCTGGCGCTTATTTTGTAGGGCGTAAGATTGGTAAAAATAAACTTTGGCCAGAAATTTCACCGAATAAAACAATTGAGGGTTTTGTTGGTGGGATTATCACTGCTATCTTTTTTGCCATCATATACCAGCTTGTTGTTGGTATAGATACAAGTTATGTAACATTAATTATAGTAACGATTATCGCTTCAATTTTCGGTCAAATGGGCGACTTAGTAGAATCAGCAATTAAACGTCATTATGATGTAAAAGATTCGGGTAAAATCTTGCCTGGACATGGTGGTATTTTAGATCGCTTTGATAGTTTATTATTTGTATTACCATTGTTGCATTTCTTGCACTTTGTTGGATGAAGAAGGAGTTTGTTTTGATGAAATCAATTAGTTTACTAGGCGCAACAGGATCTATTGGTATCCAAACGTTGGATATCGTGAGAGACCATATGGATTCGTTTCAACTTGTAGCCTTCTCTGCAGGGAAAAATATCGAAAAAACACGTGAAATCGTAGGAGAATTTAAACCTCTTATAGTATCTGTTCAGCTTGAGAAAGATGCACTAGCTTTGCAAAAAGAGTTTCCTAAAACGGCGTTTGTTTTTGGTTCACAAGGTCTAGTGGAAGTAGCTACTTGTCCTGAGGCAGATGTGTTAGTAAATGCTGTATTAGGTAGTGTAGGTCTTGAGCCAACATTAGCAGCGATTAGAGCTAAGAAAAATATTGCTATTGCTAATAAGGAAACACTCGTTACTGCTGGGCACTTAGTGATGGCAGAAGCGAAAAAACATGATGTTGCAATTCTACCAGTAGATAGTGAGCATTCTGCTTTATGGCAATCAATGCACGGTGAGAACCGCAAAGACATTTCACGTTTAATTTTAACGGCTTCTGGAGGTAGCTTCCGCGACCAAACGCGAGAAGATTTGAAAGATGTTACCGTAAAAGAAGCATTAAATCATCCGAATTGGTCAATGGGCGCTAAAATTACGATTGATTCAGCAACATTGATGAATAAAGGGCTAGAAGTCATTGAAGCAGCAGTTTTATATGATGTGGCTTATGATAATATTGATGTGTTAATACATAGAGAAAGTATTATTCACTCAATGGTTGAATATCATGATACTAGTATTATGGCTCAACTAGGGACACCTGATATGCGTACACCGATTCAATATGCGCTCAGCTATCCAAATCGGTTACCTCGTTCAACAGCAGAACGCCTTGATTTGGCGAAGATTGCACAATTACATTTTGAAAATGTAGATTTAAAACGTTTCCGTTGTCTTGATTTTGCCTATCAAGCAGGGCGTATGGGTGGTACAATTCTTACAGTGATGAACGCAGCAAACGAAGCAGCAGTTGGGGCATTTTTACAAGAAAAGATTAAGTTCTTGGAAATTGAAGATCTTATTGAACGGATTATGGACAAACACGTAAACATTTTACAACCTGATCTAGAAACTATTTTACACGTAGACAAAGAAACGAGAAAATCAGTTCAAAGCATGATAAAATAACTACAGGATTGAATGATAGTTTTTCAAGCTGAAGAAGGTGGGATTCGATGCAATCAACTATTGCATTCATAGTAGTGTTCGGCTCCATTGTATTTTTCCATGAGCTCGGTCACTTTATTTTCGCAAAACGTTCAGGTATTTTAGTTAGAGAATTTGCAATCGGTTTTGGCCCTAAAATTTTAGGGATTACTAAAGGTGAGACGCTATATACAATTCGACTATTGCCACTTGGTGGTTATGTTAGAATGGCTGGGGACGATATGGACAATATCGAGCTACAACCTGGTTACCGAATTGGTATGCAACTCAATGACAAAGATGAAATTGAGAAAATCGTTTTAAATCAAAACAAACAACTGCCAGATATGCTATTTTTGGAAGTTGAAAAAGCAGATTTACAAAAGGAACTATGGGTTGAAGGTTATGACGAGGATGAAAAACTTGTTCGTTATAATGTAGCACGTGATGCCGTTATTAATGAAAATGGTACAGAAACAATCATCGCTCCTTATGATCGTCAATTTAACTCAAAATCATTAGGGAAACGTGCGATGACGATTTTCGCAGGACCGCTATTTAACTTTATCCTATCTTGTATTATCTTTATTATCATCGGTATGGTTCAAGGGATTCCAACTTACGAACCAATAATTGCTGATGTTGTGAAAGATAGCCCAGCAGCAAGTGCAGGTATGGCAAAAGGCGATGTCGTGACCGCTATTAATGGCAAAACGATTGATTCTTGGCAAGAACTATCAGAAGCCATCCAAAATAGCCCTAAAAAAGAAATGACTTTGGATGTTAATCGTAATGGACAAGCAGAGCAGTTTACATTAACGCCAAAAGAGGCCGTTGTGAATGAACAAAAAGTAGGGCAGATTGGTGTACAATATGTAAGTCCAATGGAGAAAAATCCGTTAAAAGCATTTTCTTATGGTGTAGAAGAAACGTATAGATGGACTATGAAAATCTTCGAATTATTAGGTATGCTTGTAACAGGTAAATTCTCGCTAGATGCATTATCGGGTCCTGTAGGTATTTACAAAGCGACTGAAGAAGTGGCGAAATACGGTTGGATAAATGTCATGAATTGGGCTGCAATTTTAAGCATTAACCTCGGAATCATGAATTTATTACCACTACCAGCATTAGATGGTGGCCGTCTTTTATTCTTCGGTTACGAAGCAATACGAGGCAAACCGGTCGACCGCCAAAAAGAGGGTATGGTACACTTTGTTGGTATTATGCTGTTAATGATCTTAATGATCGTCGTTACTTGGAATGATATTCAACGATTTTTCTTTTAATAATAAATTATAAATAACGCAAAAAGGTGTGGTTTTTTATGAAACAAAGTAAAACATTTATCCCAACCTTACGCGAAATACCTGCTGATGCTGACGTTAAGTCCCATCAGCTCTTATTACGTGCAGGTTTCATTCGTCAAAATACAAGTGGTGTATATTCTTATTTACCGCTTGGTACAAAAGTACTTAAAAAAGTAGAACAGATTGTTCGTGAAGAAATGGAAGCAATCGATGCAATCGAATTGTTAATGCCAGCTTTACAACAAGCTGAGCTTTGGCAAGAAACAGGACGATGGGAAGCATATGGCCCAGAGCTAATGCGCTTAAAAGACCGTCATAATCGTGACTTTGCATTGGGTGCTACACATGAAGAGGTTATTACTTCTTTAGTACGTGACGAAGTAAAATCATACAAAAAATTACCACTAACACTTTACCAAATTCAAAATAAATTCCGTGATGAAAAACGCCCTCGCTTTGGGTTATTACGTGGTCGTGAATTCGTTATGAAAGACGCTTATTCATTCCATGCAACACGTGAAAGTTTAGATGAAACATATAATGATATGGTGAAAGCTTATACGAATATTTTCACTCGTCTTGGCTTAAACTTCCGCGCAGTTATTGCGGATTCAGGTTCAATCGGTGGTTCAGGTACACATGAATTCATGGTGTTATCTGAAATCGGTGAAGATACAATAGCATACTCTGACGAATCAAGTTTTGCAGCAAATATTGAAATGGCTGAAGTGAATGTAGAATATACGCACTCAGATGAAGCTATGAAAGAGCTTGAAAAAGTAGTGACACCAGATCAAAAGTCAATTGAAGAAATTGTTGGATTCCTAAACGTTTCTGCAGAAGCTTGCATTAAATCATTAGTGTTTAATGTAGATGATGAACTAGTAGTTGTATTAGCTCGTGGTGATCACGAAATCAACGATATAAAATTAAAAAATGCATTAGATGCTACTTCTGTTGAATTAGCTGACGACAAAGCTATCTTTGACTTACTAGGCAGTCATGTAGGTTCTCTAGGACCTGTGAAACTACCAGTTAATGTGAAAGTAATTGCTGATAATGCTATTAAGTCTATTCGCAACGGTGTATGTGGCGCAAATGAAGATGGATTCCACTATATCAATGTAAATCCAGGTCGTGACTTTGCCATTGACCGTTATGAAGATTTACGCTTTATCCAAGTTGGAGATCCTTCTCCAGATGGTAAAGGTACAATTAAATTTGCGGAAGGTATTGAAGTTGGACATGTCTTCAAACTGGGCACTACATACAGTGAACCGATGAAAGCAACATTCCTTGATGAAAATGGACGTGCACAAGCATTTATCATGGGTTGTTACGGAATTGGTGTATCACGTGTATTAGCTGCAGTTGCAGAACAATTCCAAGATAACTACGGCTTTGTTTGGCCAAAACAAATTGCGCCTTATGATATTCACTTAATTTCAGTGAATGAAAAAGACGAAGCTCAAAAGAATTTAACTGAGGATACGTACAAGCTATTACAATCATATCGCTACGATGTTTTATATGATGATCGTAAAGAGCGTGCTGGTGTTAAATTTGCGGATGCAGATTTAATCGGCTTACCAGTTCGTGTTACTGTTGGTAAAAAAGCATCTGAAGGTATTTTAGAAGTGAAATTTAGACATTCAGGCGAAACTTTCGAATGGGCTAAAGAAGAGCTATTCGATCGTTTAAATAACTTTTTTAACGCGGAGTAATGTCGAATGAGTCAAGGGGGAAGTACTTTAATGTACTTCTTTTCTTTATTTAGCAGTATTTTTTACAAAAGGTAGGTGGGAAAATGACGAACGAGCAAGACGCAAAGTTGAAATTCCAACGATTGCTACAACAAATTAATTTAACAGAAGACGTTTATATGCCTTATTTCGAAGCTGCAGAATTAGCTAGAATGACCGTACACAAAAAAGAACGAGTTTGGCGTTTTTCACTCAAGCTGTCTGCCATTTTACCATTCCGTGTGTTTCTTGAATTTCAAACACGCTTAACGCAAGCTTTTGCACAAATCGCTCAAATCGAATTGGATATTCAAGCTCCACAGCAAGCTATTTCAAAAGAACTTGTAACAGATTATTGGTTGAAAGTGATTGAAGACATCGATGAACTTTCACCACCTCTGCGAGAAGGACTTGTGAAACAGCTGCCAGAGTGGAATGGTCAGAAGATGATGATTACTAGTCAACAAGAGCTTGAAATGATGACACTTAAGAAAAAATATACAGATATCTTAGCTGATGCTTATGAAAAATATGGTTTCCCACATATGCCTATTGATTTCCAGCTCAATGAATCAACTGAAGCGTTAGCGGAAGCACAAATAGCCTTTTTAGAGCAACGCCGTATAGAAGAAGAAGCGTTTGCGAAAAAAGCAGTTGAAGATATGCAAAAACGTGAAAAAGAACGCAAGGACAATCCGGGTGGCGTCGATGTTTCGGATCGTCCATTCCAGCTTGGTATTCCTATAAAACAAGATGAGCCAATGATGGAAATTCAACAAATTCAAGATGAAGAACGTCGCATTACAATTGAAGGGTTTGTCTTCGATGCTGAAGTGAAAGAATTGCGCAGTGGTCGTTCACTCTTGACATTGAAAATTACCGATTACACTGACTCCATTTTAGTGAAAATGTTTTCTCGTGATAAAGAAGACGCGGCACTTATGCAGCAAGCTAAAAAGGGTATGTGGGTAAAAGCGCGTGGTTCCGTTCAAAATGATACATTTGTTCGTGATTTAATCGTTATGGCACAAGATATAATGGAAATCAGACCCGTCTTACGTAAAGATACTGCCCCGGAAGGTGAAAAACGTGTAGAGCTCCATCTTCATACACCAATGAGTCAAATGGATGCAGTTTCTTCCGTTGATGCGCTCGTAGCACAAGCGGCAAAATGGGGTCACCCAGCAATTGCTATAACTGACCATGCTGTTGCGCAATCTTTCCCAGATGCATATAACGCGGGTAAGAAATATGGCATTAAAATTTTATATGGCCTAGAAGCCAATCTTGTAGATGATGGTATACCAATCGCGTACGATGAACAACATCGCCTACTTGAAACCGATACATTCGTTGTCTTTGACGTAGAAACAACAGGGTTATCAGCCGCTTACGATACGATTATCGAGCTTGCTGCAGTAAGAATTGTGAATGGTGAAGTCGTAGATACATTCGAAAGTTTCGCTAACCCGCATCATCCTCTTTCTGCAACAACGATTGAATTAACAAGTATTACAGATGATATGGTAAGAGATGCTCCTGAAGTTGTCGATATGATTAAAAAATTCCATGAATTCATTGGCGATGGCATCGTCGTTGCTCACAACGCATCATTTGATATAGGTTTCCTTTATGAAGCCTATAAAAAAGCGGGCATTGACCATATGAATCATCCAGTTATTGATACATTGGAACTGGCACGTTTTTTACATCCAGAAATGAAAAGTCATCGATTAAATACTTTATGTAAAAAATTCAATATCGACTTAACACAACATCACCGTGCCATTTATGATACTGAAGCAACAGGCTTCTTGCTATTACATCTATTAAAAGAAGCTGATGCATTGGGCATTAAATACCACGATGATTTTAACGAACATATAGGTGGAGGCGACTCATACAAACGAGCTCGACCAACGCACTGTACGATTTTAGCTGTCAATAATGTTGGTTTAAAAAACCTCTTTAAGTTAGTTAGCTTCTCTCATATCCAAACATTTTATCGTATACCGCGTATTACACGCTCAATGCTGACCAAATACCGCGAAGGCTTAATCATCGGTTCTGCATGTGATAAAGGTGAAGTTTTTACCACAGTTATGCAAAAATCAATGGAAGAAGCAGAGCAAGTTGCGAAATTCTATGATTATTTAGAAGTACATCCGAAAGCCGTTTATTCACATTTAATTGAAAGTGAACTTGTACGTGATGAATGGAACTTAGAAGATATCATTCGTAAGATCATAAAGCTAGGTAAAAAATTAGACAAGCCGATTGTAGCAACGGGAAATGTCCATTATTTAAATGAGAATGACGCTATCTTCCGCCAAATATTAATACGCTCTCAAGGTGGAGCAAATCCATTAAATCGTCACTCACTACCAAAAGTACATTTCCGTACGACAAACGAAATGCTCGATGCCTTTGCTTTTTTGGGTGAGGATATTGCAAAAGAAATCGTCGTAACCAATCCGCAGAAAATCGCTAATATGATTGGTGATGTGAAACCGGTTAAAGATGAGCTCTATACACCGAAAATTGAAGGCGCCGAAGATGAAGTACGTAATATGAGCTACGATATGGCTCATTCTATTTACGGTCCTAATTTACCAGAAGTTGTTGAAGCACGACTTGAGAAAGAGTTGAAATCGATTATTGGTCACGGTTTCGCTGTTATTTATTTAATTTCACATAAGCTCGTGAAGAAATCATTAAATGATGGATATCTGGTAGGATCTAGGGGGTCTGTTGGTTCGTCGCTTGTTGCGACGATGATGGAAATTACAGAAGTAAATCCATTGCCACCACATTATATTTGTCCAAACTGCCAGCACGCTGAATTTTTTGATGATGGTTCTGTTGGTTCAGGCTTTGACTTACCAAATAAGGATTGTTCTGAATGTAGCACGCCGTACCAAAAAGACGGCCATGATATTCCGTTCGAAACCTTCCTTGGATTTAAAGGAGATAAGGTTCCTGATATCGATTTGAATTTCAGCGGTGAATATCAGCCTCAAGCTCATAACTATACGAAAGTATTATTCGGTGAAGAGTATGTATATCGTGCGGGAACAATCGGTACGGTGGCAGAGAAAACAGCATATGGTTATGTAAAAGGTTATGCAGGTGATCATAATCTGAATTTCCGTGGTGCTGAAGTGGATCGACTTGTACAAGGCTGTACTGGTGTAAAACGAACAACAGGGCAGCACCCTGGTGGTATTATCGTAGTTCCTGATTATATGGATATTTACGATTTCTCACCAATTCAGTTCCCAGCAGATGCGCAGGATTCAGAATGGAAAACAACCCATTTCGACTTCCACTCGATCCATGATAATGTATTGAAACTGGATATACTCGGACATGATGATCCGACGGTTATTCGTATGTTACAAGATTTATCTGGTATTGATCCTAAAACGATTCCGACTGATGACAGGGATGTTATGCAAATCTTCAATGGACCAGAATCACTCGGTGTTACAGCAGAGCAAATCAATTGTAAAACAGGGACATTAGGTATTCCCGAATTTGGTACACGATTTGTTCGCCAAATGCTAGAGGAAACGAAGCCGTCAACATTCTCAGAACTAGTCCAAATTTCTGGATTGTCCCATGGTACAGATGTATGGTTAGGCAATGCTAGCGAATTAATTCAAAACGGTACTTGTGTGTTATCAGAAGTAATCGGTTGTCGTGATGATATTATGGTGTATTTAATCTATCAAGGATTGGATCCATCTTTAGCCTTCAAAATTATGGAGTCAGTGCGTAAAGGAAAAGGCTTATCAGAAGAGTTTGAAGCGGAAATGAAGGCTAATAAAGTACCTGCATGGTATATCGATTCATGTAAAAAAATTAAATACATGTTCCCGAAAGCCCATGCTGCTGCATATGTATTAATGGCTGTGCGTATAGCATATTTTAAAGTACATTTCCCAATTCTTTATTACTGCGCATACTTTACTGTTCGTGCATCTGACTTTGATCTCATTGCAATGGTTAATGGTTCGCAAATGATTAAATCAAAAATTGATGAAATCGATGCAAAAGGATTAGAAGCTTCAACGAAAGAAAAAAGTTTACTAACTGTACTCGAGATTTCTCTTGAAATGTGTGAACGTGGATATCATATCCAGAAGATTGATTTATATCGCTCAAAAGCGACAGAATTTGTTATTGATGGCGATAGCTTGATTCCGCCGTTTAATGCGATTCCTGGTCTAGGGAATAACGTTGCGTTAGCAATTGTAAATGCGCGAGAAAATGGCGAGTTTTTATCGAAAGAGGATTTGCAACTACGTGGACGTGTTTCAAAAACGCTCATCGAATACATGGATAAACTCGGTTGTTTAGAAGGCATGCCAGATGCTAACCAACTCTCGCTGTTCTAGGGTTTATTTGCATTTTGGGCTTTACTGTGCTATCATTTATTTAATTAATTTGTTGATAGAACGCTAGCAAAAGAGTGGGATTTCCCGCTCTTTTCTGTTGTTATGACAACATGAAGTGAGTCAGGAGGATTGTATGAGCAAAGTTATCTCAGAAATAGAACAACTTGCAACGCCTATAGTAGAAGGCTTAAATCTCGAATTAGTCGAAGTTGAATTCGTTAAAGAGGGACGCGATTGGTTTTTACGCGTTTACATTGATAATCCTGAAGGCAGCATAGACATTGAACAATGTGCTCAAGTAAGTGAATTATTAAGTTTGAAATTGGATGAAACAGATCCAATAGAACAAAATTATTTCCTTGAAGTATCATCTCCAGGGGCAGAACGACCACTAAAAAAAGAAGCCGATTTTGAAAAGGCTGTAGGTCAATTCGTGCATATTAAATCATATGAAGCCATTAATGGTATAAAAGTATTTGAAGGTTATTTAAGATCTTATACAGACGCAGGTGCAGAGCTTGACGTTATGATTAAAACTAGAAAAATTAAAGTCGTTATTGAAAAAGAAAAAATTGCATTAGCCCGTTTAGCAATCGACTTTTCCGCAGAAAGTTAATAGTAGGAGTGAAATAGATAATGAGTAAAGAGTTGGTTGGTGCGTTAAATGCACTTGAAGCAAAAGGTATCTCTCAAGATATCATTATTGAAGCAATCGAGGCAGCACTTATTAATGCATATAAAAAGAACTACAACCAAGCGCAAAACGTGCGTGTAGATTTAAACCTTGCACGCGGAACAATGCACTTGTATTCAAGAAAAGATGTTGTAGAAGTTGTAGAAGATGATCGCTTGCAAATTTCTTTAGAAGATGCACAAGTAATCAACCCTGCTTTTGAAATCGGTGATATCGTGGAACAAGAAGAAACACCACGTAATTTCGGTCGTATTGCTGCAACTACAGCAAAACAAATCGTTACCCAACGCTTCCGCGAAGCAGAACGTGGTATCGTCTATGAAGAATACGTAGATCGTGAAGATGATATCGTAAATGGTATTGTGGAACGTTTAGACCCTCGTAATATTTACGTTGGTTTAGGTAAAGTCGAGGCGGTTCTTCCTCAAAATGAACAAATCCAAGGCGAAACGTATCAACCACATGAGCGTATTAAAGTATATATCACAAAAGTAGAACGTACTTCACGTGGACCTCAAGTATATGTTTCACGTACACACCCTGGCTTACTTCGACGTTTATTTGAGTTAGAAGTTCCTGAGATTTTCCAAGGTATTGTAGAAATCAAGTCAATTGCTCGCGAAGCTGGCGATCGTTCTAAAATCTCTGTATTTGCACACAATGAAGAAATCGATCCAGTCGGTTCATGTGTAGGTACAAAAGGTGCTCGTGTTCAAACAATTGTTAACGAATTACACGGTGAGAAAATCGATATCGTGGAATGGTCAGAAGATCCAGTTGTATTTGTTGCGAATGCACTTAGTCCTTCAAAAGTACTTGATGTACAAGTGAATGAAGAAGAAAAATCTACTACAGTAGTAGTACCAGATTATCAATTATCATTGGCAATCGGTAAACGCGGTCAAAACGCGCGTCTTGCAGCGAAATTAACTGGTTGGAAAATTGATATTAAAAGTGAAACAGATGCAAGAGAATTAGGCATTTTTCCAAGTCAATCTATAACGGCTATCTACGAAGAACCGCAAGACGATGAAATTGTAGAAGATGATGTAGAGATTGATTTATATAAAGACGACGAAGAATAAGTAAAAACATTTGGTCACATACGGCGTCTTTTATAGAACCAAGGTGACCAAAAGTTCTTACGCTATATGGAAGGTGTGTTCTTATGTCGATAAACAGAAAAATTCCTTTACGAAAATGTGTAGCAACTGGCGAAATGTTTCCTAAAAAAGAAATGATCCGAGTCGTTCGTTCAAAAGAAGGAGAAGTTTCGGTAGATGTTACAGGCAAGAAATCTGGTCGCGGTGCTTATGTTTCAAAATCCGAAGTAGCCGTTACAGAAGCGAAAAAGAGAAATGTCCTGAAGCACCAATTAGAAGCTGAAATTCCTGAACAAGTATATGAAGATCTTTTAAAGGTCATTCGCAAGGAGTCGTTAATATGACGCCAGAGCAATCTATTTTGAATTTACTTGGATTAGCTGCACGAGCTCGTAAAATCGTTTCAGGTGAAGAACAAGTTATTAAAGAAGTGCGTAATAACAGTGCAAAGCTTGTCGTTCTAGCAACGGATGCCTCTGCTAATACGCGCAAAAAAATGCAAGATAAATGTCATTCTTTCAACGTTGAGTTGCAGGAGTTCGGGACTAGATACGATCTCGGACATGCCACTGGGAAAGACGCAAGGGTCTCATTGGCCATCGTGGATAACGGTTTTGCAAAAAAACTGTCCGAGCTTCTCAACGAAATCTAACCGGGGGTGAATACATGACAAAATTACGCGTCCATGAATATGCGAAACAAGTAAATAAGTCAAGTAAAGAAGTTATTGATCAGCTTTCAAAGCTACAAATTAACGTCACAAACCATATGTCTACGTTAGAAAAAGATGCAGTTAGCAAACTAGATGGTGTATTTAAAATGAAAATCAACGCACAATCATCACAAGGATTAAAAAAACCTGAGCACCAAAACAGAGGACAACAAGGGAATCGTCCGAACGCTAGAAAAGACGGTAATATGCAACAACCTAGCGCTGCTCAACCAAACCAAAATACTACTCAAGGAAGTACTATGAATAACAATTCAACTTCAAAAAACAACTCAAACTCAAACACAAATTCAAACAACCGATCTAATTCGAATTCAAGACCAAATAATGGTGCAAATACGAATACAAGACCGAACACAAATTCAGGCGCGAAAACGAATTCGAACCCAAGACCAAATAACGGCTCTAATTCGAGCTCAAGACCAAATAACGGTTCGAACCCAAGACCGAATAACGGCTCTAATTCGAGCTCAAGACCAAATAACGGTTCGAACCCAAGACCGAATAACGGCTCTAATTCGAGCTCAAGACCAAATAACGGTTCGAACCCAAGACCGAATAACGGCTCTAATTCGAGCTCAAGACCAAATAACGGTTCAAACTCGAACCCAAGACCGAATAACGGCTCTAACACAAATTCAAAACCGGCTGCAAATTCGAGCGCAAAACCAGGTTCAAATTCAAGCCAAAACCGCAACACAAACCGTGGTCCTGGTGGCCAATCAAACCAACAAGGTGGCAACCGTAACTTCAATCAGAGAAGAAAACCAGGTATTAATGGTGGTCAACGACGTAAACACAGACCGCAACCAGTTGTACCTGCAGTGAAAAAAGAATTACCAGAAAAAATCACTTTCTTTGAATCATTATCAGTAGGCGAACTAGCGAAAAAATTAGGCCGTGAACCATCTGAAATTATTAAAAAATTATTCATGCTTGGTGTAATGGCAACAATTAACCAAGAGCTTGAACAAGATGCAATCGAACTAATCTGTGCTGATTATGGTGTGGAAGTCGAAGAAGAAGTTCGTATCGATGTAACAGACTTAGAAACTTACTTCGAAGATACTCAAGAAGAGTCAAAACCTGAAGATATTAAAGAACGTCCACCAGTTGTAACAATTATGGGGCACGTTGACCATGGTAAAACAACATTACTTGATTCAATCCGTAACACTAAAGTAACTGCTGGAGAAGCAGGTGGTATCACACAACATATCGGCGCGTACCAAGTAGTCGTAAACGATAAAAAAATCACATTCTTAGATACACCAGGCCACGCAGCCTTCACTACAATGCGTGCACGTGGAGCTAAAGTTACTGACTTAACAATTTTAGTAGTAGCTGCTGACGATGGTGTAATGCCTCAAACAGTTGAAGCAATCAACCATGCTAAAGCTGCAGAAGTTCCTATTATTGTTGCAGTAAACAAAATGGATAAACTATCAGCGAATCCTGACCGCGTAATGCAAGAATTAACTGAGCATGGTCTAGTACCTGAAGCTTGGGGTGGCGAAACAATATTCGTTCCAATCTCAGCATTAAAAGGTGACGGTATTGATTCTCTACTTGAAATGGTCTTATTAGTTTCAGAAGTAGGCGAATTAAAAGCAGATGCTAAACGCAAAGCTATCGGTACTGTTATAGAAGCTCAACTTGATAAAGGCCGCGGTTCTGTCGCTACTTTATTAGTACAAAACGGTACACTTCAAATTGGTGATCCAATTGTAGTTGGGCATGCTTTCGGACGTGTTCGTGCAATGGTCAATGATATTGGTCGTCGTGTGAAAAGTGCAGGTCCTTCTACGCCAGTGGAAATTACAGGTTTAAGTGAAGTTCCTCAAGCCGGAGATCGCTTCGTAGTATTCGAAGATGAAAAAACAGCTCGCCAAGTAGGGGAAGCACGTGCGATGACGGCTATTCAAGCACAACGCTCTGAAAAACAACGCGTAACACTTGATAACCTATTCGAACAAATGAGCCAAGGCGATATGAAAGAATTAAACTTAATTGTTAAAGCTGACGTTCAAGGTACAGTAGAAGCAATGGCCGCTTCATTAATGAAAATCGATGTAGAAGGCGTAAACGTACGTATCATCCACACAGGTGCTGGAGCGATTACAGAATCTGATATTTCATTAGCAGCTGCATCAAATGCAATTGTTATTGGTTTCAACGTACGACCAGATACAAATGCAAAACGTGCAGCAGAAGCTGAAGGCGTAGATATCCGTTTACACCGCATTATTTATAAAGTTATCGAAGAAATCGAATTTGCAATGAAAGGTTTACTAGATCCTGAATTCCAAGAAAAAGTAATCGGTTCTGCAGAAGTTCGTGAAACATTCAAAGTATCTAAAGTAGGTACAATTGCTGGTGGATACGTAACTGAAGGTAAAATCACTCGAGATAGTGGCGTTCGTATCATCCGCGAAGGAATCGTTATTTTTGAGGGCGAATTAGATTCTCTAAAACGTTTTAAAGACGATGCAAAAGAAGTTGCTAAAGGTTATGAATGTGGATTTACAATTAAAAATTTCAATGATATTAAAACAGAAGATGTTATTGAAGCATTCGTTATGGAAGAAATCATACGTAAATGATTGTCTACGCAGAGTGTGAATTCTTCATCCCTGCGGCCCATTCATTAAAGGAAAAACGTGCCGTCTTGCAAAGTATGATTACTCGTACAAAGCAGCGGTACAATGTTTCCGTAGCAGAAATTGACCATCAAGATGTTTGGCAAAGAGCATTGCTTGCGATTGTTACTGTGGCCTCTTCCAAAGATGCAGCAGATCGTGAACTCACCCGTGCTCTTTCGTTTCTTGAAACGAATCCCGATTGGGAATGTCTAAACATTCAAAGAGAATACTTATAAAAATTGAGGTGAAACAATTATGAGTATGCGCGCAAATCGTGTTGCAGAACAAATGAAAAAAGAACTCGGGGAAATTATCGTCCGTAAACTAAAAGATCCTCGTGTTGGATTTGTTACTGTAACAGATGTTGAAGTAACAGGTGACCTACAACAAGCAACAATTTATATTACTTGCTTAGGCACTGAAAGAGAGCGTCAAGACACATTAAAAGGTCTAGAAAAAGCAAAAGGCTTTATTCGTTCTGAAATTGGTCAACGTATTCGTTTAAGAATTACACCAGAATTATCCTTTGAGTTTGACTCATCGGCTGAATATGGTAATAAAATTGACACGTTGTTACGTCAACTACATGAATCACAAGATCAATAATCGAAAAAAGTCTGCAAAACTTACTATTTGCAGGCTTTTTCTGTTTTTATAATAAGAAAATTTAGATAAAAAAAGGAGTTGGCACGAATGCAGCATGGCATTCTTCCTTTATGGAAAGAACGTGGAATGACTTCTCACGATTGCGTTTTTAAACTACGAAAAATACTGCAAACTAAAAAAGTTGGACATACGGGTACACTTGACCCGGGTGTAGAAGGTGTTCTACCAATTTGTATCGGTAATGCAACGCGTCTTGCAGAATATTTGACTGACGCTGGTAAAATGTATGAAGCTGTTATATCAATTGGTACTTCTACAACAACAGAGGATGCTGAAGGTGAAATAGTAGAAGAAAATGATAGTGTAAAAACGATTACACGTGAGCAACTACTAACTGTACTTGAGGGCTTGACAGGTGAGATTTCTCAAACTCCACCGATGTATTCAGCTGTTAAAATAAATGGTCGGAAATTATACGAATACGCACGTCAAGGACAAGTAATAGAACGGCCATCTCGTAAAGTTACGATTTATGCATTAGAACTATTAGGCGATAAGGCAGTGTATGAAGGGGCTACGATTACATTCCCAGTTCGCATCGCATGTAGTAAAGGGACATATATTCGCACATTAGCTGTACAAATAGGTGAAAAGCTAGGCTACCCAGCACATATGGCTTCGTTAATCCGTACTGCTTCAGGGAATTTTACTAAAGAAGATTGTGTCACAATTGATGGTTTACGTGAAATTGCTGAGGCGGGGGAACTAAGTAAAGTGATCATGCCGATTGAACAAGCGTTAACTGATTATCCAACCTTCCAAATTACTGAAGATAATCATAAGCAAATTATAAATGGGCAAGTACTTCCGATGCACTCATCTTTAGCAGAACATGATAAAATAGTATTTGTAGAAAATGAGAGAGCGGTTGCTATTTATATTAAGCATCCAACAAAAGAAGGGCTAATGAAGCCCGAAAAAATGTTCCCAGCCGTTGATTAGGAGGTTTCTTTATGATGAAAGTGATTCAATTAATGTACCCTCACCAAATTAGTCATCCACATATTGAAGGGCCATATTCGCTTGCAACCGGATTTTTTGACGGGGTTCATCGAGGCCATCAAGCAGTAATAGAGCTAGCAAAAAAGCAAGCGCAGGAGCAAAATCTGAAGACAGCTGTAATGACGTTTGATCCGCATCCATCGATTGTATTAGGTCAAAGAAAAGAACAAGTATTTTATATTACACCATTAAAGCAAAAGCTAGATATTTTAGAAGGTATGGGCGTTGATACAGTATTCGTCGTACGCTTCACTTCAGATTTTGCTAATCTTAGCCCAAGTGAATTTGTAGATGTATTTATTCGTAATTTAAATGTAAAACATGTGACAGCCGGCTTCGACTTTACATTTGGTGCATTTGGTAAAGGGACGATGGAAGATATGAAAACATTAAGTAACAAAGAGTTTGATGTAACTGTTACTGACAAACAAGTTCAAGAAGACGAGAAGATTAGCTCAACTCGCATTCGCAAGTTGTTACAAGCCGGTGATATGGAAAATGTCCATGAACTTCTAGGAAGACCATTCCAAATCCCTGGTATTGTAGTGCATGGAGATAAGCGTGGGCGTCAAATTGGCTTCCCAACAGCGAATATTCAAGCGCATGAAGGAACGTTCGTTCCAGCGAATGGGGTCTACGCTGTGCGTATACAAGTTCAAAACGAATGGTTTGATGGTGTCTGTAATATTGGCTACAAACCAACATTCAAAAACCCTGATGAAAAAAACCTAACGATAGAAGTACATATGATGGACTTCGATAAAAATATCTATGCCGAAGAAGTGAATGTAGATTGGTACAAACATTTACGATCAGAACAGAAATTTGATGGCATCGATACGCTAAAAGCACAAATCGAAATAGATAAAGAGAATGCATTGAAATATTTGCGTGAACGTTAGATAATAGTTGATTCTAAGGGGCGCTTATGTTACTATTTCATAAGTGACTCGCTCTATATGATGTACTTCATATTGCGTTCACTAAACCATTGCTTGGCTTTCGATTCACCAACGTTTGCTCAGCATTTGGGGATATTTCAATTTAGGAGGTGAATAGGATGGCACTAGCACAAGAACGCAAAAACGAAATTATTTCTGAATTCCGTGTACACGAAAGTGATACTGGGTCACCAGAAGTTCAAATCGCTATCCTTACGGAAGAGATTAACAACTTAAATGAGCACCTACGTACTCATAAAAAAGACCACCACTCTCGTCGCGGTTTATTCAAAATGGTCGGACGTCGTCGTAACTTATTAAAATATTTACGTGAAAATGACGTACCACGCTACCGTGATATCATTACTAAACTCGGCTTACGTCGATAACATGCAATTTTGTGAAAGCGGGCTTGTCCCGCTTTTTCTTTATGCTTCAATAAATTAAACCTCCTACAACAAATTGATTATAAAGAATTGAAATGTTTCGCATAAGCATCTCTTTTTTGATAAACTAAAAGTACTACATAAATACATGAATAGATTTTTTCTTTGAGAGAGGAGTTCAAATAAATGAACGAAAAAAAGGTTTATACCTATGAATGGGCCGGAAGACCTTTACAAATCGAAGTAGGTCAGCTCGCAAAGCAAGCTAATGGATCAGTATTAGTACGTTATGGAGAAACGGTTGTCTTATCAAATGCAACGGCTTCAAAAAAACCAAAACCATTAGACTTCTTCCCATTAACAGTGAACTATGAAGAAAAATTATATGCGGTTGGTAAAATCCCAGGTGGATTTATCAAACGTGAAGGACGTCCTTCTGAAAAAGCGGTTTTAACTTCGCGCTTAATCGACCGTCCAATTCGCCCATTATTCCCAGATGGCTTCCGTAATGAAGTACAAGTAATTTCTATGGTAATGTCTGCGGATCAAGATTGTCCTTCAGAAATGGCAGCTATGCTAGGCTCATCACTTGCACTTATGGTTTCTGATATTCCGTTTGACGGACCTATTGCAGGTGTACAAGTAGGTCTAGTTGATGGCGAATTCATCGTAAACCCAACAGTTGCACAATGGGAAAAATCAACAATTAACTTAACGGTTGCAGGTACCAAAGACGCAATCAACATGGTTGAAGCAGGCGCTTTAGAAGTTCCTGAAGAAACAATGCTTGAAGCTATTATATTCGGTCACGAAGAAATCAAAAAAGTAATTGCCTTCCAAGAAACAATTGCTGCTGAATGCGGTAAAGAAAAAATGGAAGTTACATTACATGCAATTAATGAAGAATTATTCGCAGAAATCAATGCGGAATTCGGAACTAAAATGGTTGCTGCTATTCAAACTTATGAAAAGCATGCTCGTGAAGAAGCTATTAATGCTGTAAAAGCTGAAGTTATTGCAAAATACGAAGAAGCTGAAGCAGATGATACTACTTTAAAACAAGTTAGCGAAATATTAGATAAAATGGTGAAAGAAGAAGTACGCCGTTTAATCACAGAAGACAAAATCCGTCCTGATGGTCGTAAATTAGATGAAATCCGTCCGTTATCTTCAGAAGTAGGATTACTTCCAAGAGCGCATGGTTCAGGTTTATTCACACGTGGACAAACTCAAGCACTATCAGTTTGTACTTTAGGTGCACTAGGCGATGTTCAAATTATCGACGGTTTAGGTGTTGAAGAATCTAAACGCTTTATGCACCATTATAACTTCCCTCAATTCTCAGTTGGAGAAACTGGCCCAATTCGTGGACCAGGTCGTCGTGAAATCGGACATGGTGCTTTAGGCGAACGTGCTTTAGAAGCAGTTATTCCAAATGAAAAAGACTTCCCATACACAATCCGTTGCGTATCAGAAGTATTAGAATCAAACGGTTCAACTTCACAAGCAAGTATTTGTGGATCGACACTTGCAATGTTGGATGCAGGTGTACCACTTAAAGCACCAGTTGCAGGTATTGCAATGGGTCTTATCAAAAAAGGTGAACACTATTCAATCTTAACGGATATTCAAGGTATGGAAGATCATCTTGGCGATATGGACTTTAAAGTAGCAGGTACAGCTCAAGGTGTTACTGCACTTCAAATGGATATTAAAATTGATGGTTTATCTCAAGAAATCCTAGAAGAAGCATTAACTCAAGCGAAAATTGGCCGTATGCATATTCTTGAGTCTATGCTTGCAACTATGCCAGAAAGTCGCAATAGCCTTTCTAAATACGCACCTAAAATTATTATGGTTAAAATTAACCCAGATAAAATCCGTGACGTTATCGGACCTGGTGGTAAACAAATTAATAAAATTATCGAAGAAACTGGCGTGAAAATTGATACTGAACAAGATGGTACAATTTACATCTCTTCTATTGATGAAGCAATGAACGCACGTGCAAAAGAAATCATTGAAAATATTGTACGTGAAGCAGTTGTAGGCGAATACTATATGGGTAAAGTAAAACGTATTGAAAAATTCGGTGCATTCGTTCAAATATTCCCAGGTAAAGACGGCTTACTGCACATTTCTGAAATTCAAGAAGAACGCACAAAAGCGGTTGAAGACGTCCTTAAATTAGAAGATGAGTTACTTGTTAAAGTAATCGAAATCGACAACCAAGGTCGCGTAAACTTATCACGCAAAGTAGTAATAAAAGAAGAAAAAGAACGCGCAGAGCAAAAATAAATGCTGAAGGCGCTCGTTCAGACTCGACAAGCACTGTAACTTTCGAAACAAAAGCATTTTTCCAGCTTTTGTCCGAGGAAGTAGAAGTGACCTCGAGAGTCTAGCGCCTGAAGCTGGATATGAAAGTAAATGCTGAAGGCGCTCGTTCGGACTCGACAAGCACTGTAACTTTCGAAACAAAAGCATTTTTCCAGCTTTTGTCCGAGGAAGTAGAAGTGACCTCGAGAGTCTCACGCCTGAAGCTGGATATGGAAGTAAATGCTGAAGGCGCTCGTTCAGACTCGACAAGCACTGTAACGTTCGAAACAAAAGCATTTTTCCAGCTTTTGTCCGAGGAAGTGGAAGTGACCTCGAGAGTCTAACGCCTAAAGCTGGATATGAAAGTAAATGCTAAAGCGGCCCGTTCAATCCCGACAAGCACTGTAATCTTCGAATCGAAAGTATTATTTCAGCTTTCGACCGAGAAGATGGAAGTGACCTCGAGGGATTGGCCGCTGAAGCTGGATATGAAAGTAAATACTTCAATCGCCCTACAATCTGTAGGCTTAAATTTCATAAACTTTAAATCTCTGAGGTCGTCCGTTTCCAACAAAACGGCGACCTCTTTTTCATGTATTAAAAGGAGGAAGCTATTTGGTTACAAAACATATTTGTGCTAACGGAGTACGTATTGTTGCGGAAGATATTCCACATGTGCGCTCGGTAGCAATAGGCATTTGGGTAAATGTCGGTTCGCGTTATGAACAACCGCATGAGAACGGTATGACACATTTTATCGAACATATGCTTTTTAAAGGGACTGAAACACGTTCTGCAAAAGATATTGCAGAAGCATTTGATCGAATTGGAGGGCAACTAAATGCCTTTACATCGAAAGAAAATACCTGCTACTATGGAGTAGTTCTTGATCATCATGCAAAAAAGGCAATTGAGATGCTGGCAGATATGTTTTTTCATTCGAAATTTGCACCTGAAGATATCGATAAGGAAAGGCAAGTGATTTTAGAAGAAATAGCAATGACTGAAGATGTGCCAGATGAAGACGTTGACGAGAGACTATGGCAAGGAATGTTCCCCAATAACGCATTAGGTGCACCGATATTAGGGACAGCAGAAACATTACAAACGTTTAATCGTGAAAATATTTTGGCGTACATGCACAAGCATTATCGTCCAGAACAAATTGTCGTTTCTGTTGCAGGCCATTTATCCTCATCGCTTATCCAAATGATTGAGGAGTTATTTGATCAATTTCCAAATACGGCAAAGCTGAAACCTACAATTCTTACTTTACCAACATTTGTTCCAGCAAAAATAGAAAAGACGAGTCATGTGGAACAATCCCACCTTGCATTAGGTTATCCCGGGTTAGGTATGGAAGCGCCAAATCTATTAAGCTTAGTTGTACTAAATAGTGTGCTAGGTGATTCCATGTCTTCTCGATTATTCCAAGAAGTACGAGAGGAAAAAGCACTTGCTTATTCCGTCTACTCCTATTATTCAGCTTATCAAGATACCGGAGCATTTGTAATTTATGCGGGAACTTCGCCACATCAGCTACCTTTATTACAGCAAACAATATATCAATCAATTGATACTATTTGTCGTGATGGTATAACTGAAAAAGAATTGATGTTTGCGAAGGAACAGCTTGAAAGTAACTTGCTTCTTGGTTTAGAAACATCGTATGACTATATGAACCGTAATGCTAAAAATGAACTGGTCTTCGGTTATAATCGTACGATTGAAGAAGCACTAGCTGAATTACAAGAAGTAACTGTGCAATCAGTCGGACAAATTATTACAGAACATTTAAAACAACCATATGCAAGTTCCATCATCACACCAGCTAAGGGAAGCAACTAATGCCCTTAGCTTTTTCTTTTTTTGTATTATTCAATTGAAGCAAAAAATCACGAAAAATGGGGCGAAAGCATATACATAATATACATGCGAAAAGGAGGGGAAGTATGCTCTTATCAGAGTTAGCTGAGAAGGAATTAATTCAAATGAATGACGGAATTCGCTTCGGTATTTTAGCGGAAACCGAGTGTTTGCTAGACCCAAAAACAGGTCAAATTTATGGCTTTGAAATGATTCATAAAGGCCATCGCCTACCATTTAAGGCGAAATCACCAAAAACGCAAGAATATATCCCATGGGATGAAATTGTCCTCATTGGGGAAGATCGTATTTTATTTAATAAAGCAAAGCCAATGAATTCGGGGTTAACAGAATGACAGAGGAAAGATGGCTTCTCATCGGCACTGATGCACGTTTTAAAAAACTAGCAGTACAGCTGTCAAAACCTCATCGAACTGTTTTGTATAAATATTCAGATGAGTGGAATGACGAATTGTTAAAGCTAAGTACTAAGCTCCAACCAAATCGCATTGTTTTACCGATTCACCCGCTTAAATGGACAGCGGATATGAAGAGCTTTCTCCAAGTAGCAGAACAAGCAACACTGTTTGTTGGGAGAACAACTGCCGATTTCAAACAGCAACTGTCTACTGCAAAAACAATTTCCTATTTGCAAGATGAACAGTTTATTTGGCAAAATGCCAAGCTTACTGCGGAAGGAATGCTCAGAGCATTTTATGATCATGAACAAAAATCAATGGATAAGCAACAAATTGTTATCACGGGCTTTGGTAGGGTTGCGAAAATGACAGCTGCCCTATTTAGAGAGCTTGGGGCTACTATACATGTATTGGCACGTTCAGAAACGCAAATTTATGAGGCAGAAGCATACGGCTATAAAGCATCATTTTTAGCACCAGATGCTTTTGAGGGTGAATTACATTATGTTATTAATACAGTCCCTGTAAAGTGGCTAACAACTGCCTTTAGTGACAAGTTAAGTTCAGCTACAACATTATTTGAATTGGCATCTGCTCCAGGATGTCTTTCATTTGAGGAACAACCCGATTTTGACTATATTCAATTACCAGGATTGCCCGGGAAATATTTTCCGCAAGATGCAGCAGAATTACTAATTCAGACGATTGAATTATATAACGAAAAGTTAAAGGAGGAACATCATGCTTAATGGGAAGCGCATCGGCTTAGGCATAACTGCATCACATTGTACGTATGAGGATGTCGTGCCAAAAATCAAACGTCTAAGAGACCAAGGTGCGACAGTTGTACCCATTATTACCCACTCAGTTTTGCATGCTGCAACGAGATTCGGTACCGGAGAAGAATGGATAGAGAAAATTGAGGCCGAGGCGGGGCATGAGGTCATTAAATCAATAGCGGAAGCTGAACCGTTCGGGCCGAAAAATCCACTAGATTGTATGGTGATTGCGCCGATGACAGGGAACTCCCTTAGTAAATTTGCTAATGCAGCAACAGAATCACCAGTTTTAATGGCAGCAAAGGCGACACTCCGGAATGGTAGCCCAGTGGTCATAGGAATTTCTACAAATGATGCTCTAGGCTTAAATGGTATGAACTTGATGAAACTTTTGAATACAAAAAATATTTTCTTCATTCCATTTGGCCAAGATGATCCGGAGAAGAAGCCAAACTCGCTTATTTCTGACTTCACTCAAATAAATGAAACAATCGAAAGTGCATTAGAAAAGAAGCAATTCCAACCATTATTGATTCAATATACTAAATAATTTAATTTTTATACACAATTATGAAAAATTATGATACAATAGCGCCATTATTAATGTTGAGTTGAGGAGAGATGTATGATGACTAAGCAATATACAGTAGCTGTTGTAGGAGCTACAGGAGCAGTAGGGACAAAAATGATGGAGCAGCTTGCTAAACGTAAATTTCCAATAGGTAAGATTAAATTACTAGCTTCAAAAAAATCCGTTGGAAAAGACATTACATTTAATGGTCAGTCATACAAGATTGAGGAAGCAACAGCAGAAGCATTTGAAGGCGTAGACATTGCTCTATTCAGTGCAGGTGGCTCCGTATCTAAAGTGTTAGCACCAGAAGCTGCAAAACGAGGCGCTGTAGCAATTGATAATACAAGTGCATTTCGTATGGATCCAGAAGTTCCGCTAGTTGTCCCTGAAGTAAACCCAGGTGATTTAGCGAAGCATAAAGGGATTATTGCAAACCCAAACTGTTCAACAATTCAAATGGTGGCAGCATTAGAACCTATTAAAAAAGCATTTGGTTTAACAAATGTAATCGTATCTACATATCAAGCAGTATCTGGCTCGGGTATTAACGCTATTGAAGAATTAAAAGCTCAAAGTGGTGAATGGGAAAAAGGAAAAGACGTTGAAGCAAGCGTGTTACCAGTAAAAGGGGATAAAAAGCATTTCCCGATCGCTCGTAATGTTATTCCACAAATCGACGTCTTCACAGATAACGGTTTCACATATGAAGAGATGAAAATGATTAATGAAACGAAGAAAATTTTGCATATGCCAGAGCTACCTGTAGCGGCCACATGTGTACGTGTACCGGTAGTATCTGGACACTCTGAATCTGTTTATATTGAAGTAGAAAAAGAAAATGTCTCAGTAGAAGATGTTAAGAAGGCACTTCAGAACGCACAAGGTATCGTACTAGTGGATGATATTACAGCGCAAGGATATCCAATGCCAATCTATGCTGAAGGCGAAGATGAAGTATTTGTAGGCCGTATTCGCAAAGATTTAGCGAAGGATAAAGGCTTCCACTTATGGATCGTTGCTGACAATCTATTAAAAGGTGCAGCACTAAACTCTATTCAAATTGCAGAAGCTATGATTGATGAAGGTATAATCTGAGGAGGTGCCAAAGGTGAATATAGGAAATGTCGCGACAGCATTGATTACTCCGTTTCATAAAGATGGCTCTATCCACTATGAAATGGTGGCAAAAGTAGTAGAACATTTAATTGCTTCAGGGACGGATTCAATTGTTGTCTGTGGAACAACAGGAGAATCGCCGACGTTAACACATGAAGAGAAAATTGATTTAATTCACTTTGTTGTTGAAACGGTTCGTAAACGAATCCCTGTCATTGCTGGAACGGGTAGTAATAACACGGCGGAATCGATTCTAGCTACCCAGGAAGCAGAAGCTGCAGGTGTAGATGGCATCATGCTTGTGACACCATATTACAATAAGCCGAGTCAACGTGGCATGTACGCTCACTTTGCTGCAATCGCAAAGGAAACATCGTTACCAGTTATGCTATACAATATTCCAGGACGTTCAGTCGTCAATTTATTACCTGAAACGATTCTAGAATTAAGTAAAATTCCAAATATCCAAATTGTCAAAGAAGCAAGTGGTAGTCTTGATCAAATGACGGAAATTTTAGCAGGTGCCCCTGAAAAATTTAAAGTCTATTCAGGTGATGATGGTTTAACTTTACCCCTACTAGCAGTTGGCGGAGCAGGTGTTATTTCCGTAGCGGCCCATGTTGTGGGTGCGGATATGCAACAAATGATTCAAGCTTTTAAAGAAGGACGCCATAAGGATGCGGCATTTATTCATCAAGCTCTCCTGCCATTGATACGTTCCTTATTCTCAGCACCAAATCCAACAGCAGTCAAATATGCGCTTAGCAAATTAGGTGTTTCGACGGAAACAGTAAGACTTCCATTAGTGGAAATGACGTTACAAGAAAAAGAACATTTTGATATAGTTTGGGAACATTACCTAGCTAAACAAAAACAGTTCAAATAAAAAAATGGAATGGGTGTTAAAACCCATTCTTTTTTTGTTTGTGAAAACGGACTACTACCGATATAATAAAAATAAGTGGATGCTTGTTCGGGATTATTTTTAGGAGGAAAACAAGTGGTTAAAATAAAAAATGAAGTAATACGCGTAATACCTCTAGGTGGGGTAAGTGAAATCGGCAAAGCAATGTACGCCGTTGAAATTGATGACGAGCTATTTGTAGTCGATAGTGGACTTATGTTCCCAGAGGATGAAATGTTAGGAATTGATTTTGTTATTCCAGACATTTCATATTTAGAAGAAAATAAAACAAGAGTAAAAGGGATCTTCTTAACACATGGTCATGAAGATGCAATTGGTTCAATTGCTTACCTATTACAAAAAGTCAATGCACCAGTATATGGTTCAAAATTAACAATCGCACTAGCAAAAGAACATTTAAAAGAATTACCTGTTCCGCACCCAGTGAAGTTCTTTGAAGTAACAAGTAAGAGTAGAATGAATTTCCAAACGACGCATGTGACATTTTTCCATACAACGCATAGTATTCCAGATTCACTTGGCGTTGCGTTCCATACATCTGAAGGGGCAATCGTGCACACAGGCGAATTCAAATTCGACCAATCAGCACAAGGTAAGTACAAGCCGGACATCGCAAAAATGGCTGGACTTGGTGAAGAAGGCGTCTTCATCTTAATGTCTGATTCAACAGAAGCAGAACGCCCAGGTTATACAATCCCAGAATCTATCATCCGCGAAAAGTTATCAAAAACATTCCATCGTGCTGAAGGACGTATCCTTGTAGCGCTTTATGCATCAAACTTTATTCGAATTCAACAAGTATTCGACCAAGCAACAGCATCTAACCGTAAAATTGCTGTTGTAGGGCGTAGCTTAGAAAACGTTTTTGAAGTGGGTATGCGCTTAGGGTACCTTTCTGTTGATCCAGAAAGAATTATCCCAGTAAGCAAAATCAATGATTATCCTGAAAACGAAATTGTAGCAATCGTTACAGGTAATCAAGGTGAGCCATTAGAAGGGCTTGAGAAAATTATTCGCAAGCATCACCGCGATATTCGCATTAAACCAACGGACACAGTACTAATTACATTTACACCATCACCTGGTATGGAAGTACAAATTGCTGAAACAATGAACCAACTTGCAAAAGCTGGTGCTAAAGTAATGTCAGCAGATAAAAAAGTACATGTTTCTGGTCACGGTGCACAAGAAGATCTTAAACTAATGCTCAACTTGATGAAACCGAAATACTTTATCCCTATTCAAGGGGAATATCGTATGTTAATTGCGCACTCAAAACTTGCACAAGAAACAGGTTTATCTAAATCACAAATTTTCATCGCTGATAAAGGCGATATTGTAGAATATAAAAATGGTAAAATGCGTATGAGTGGCCGTGTCACAGCAGGTAATGTCTTAATCGATGGTATCGGTGTTGGTGATGTAGGTAACATCGTTTTACGCGATCGCAAATTATTAAGTCAAGATGGTATCTTTATCGTTGTCGTAACAATTGACCGTCAACACAAAAAAATTGCTTCAGGCCCAGAAATTTTATCAAGAGGATTCGTTTATGTTCGTGAATCAGAAGAACTAATGGAAGAGTCTGCAGCACAAGTGAAGAATGTTGTCGAAAAATATGTGAATAAAGGTACGTACGAATGGACAAACATTAAACAAGAAATCCGTGACACGCTAAATTCTTATTTATTCCAAAAAACGAAGCGCCGCCCAATGATCATCCCGATTATTATGGAATATTAATGCGCAGCGGATATGAAGGATTTCCTAACCGATTTGTGGTGGGAAATCCTTTTTTCCTTTGAGAGAAGAAAGGAAGGTGAGGATAATGGCTGTAAAGAAGAAAAAAACATCGAATTCTGGAAAAGTCGAGCAGAAAAATATGATGCATCCATTGATGTATGAAATTATGGGTCTCATATTAATCGGTATCGCAATCGTAACATTTTTTGAATATGGTTTAGTTGGCCGATTCTTGCAATCAGCCTCCTTATTTTTATTTGGTAACTGGTATATCTCAGTCTCATTTATGCTTATTGTTAGTGCTCTTATTTTAATGGTTCGCAGAGCTATTCCGAATATGCAAAATCGAATCATTCTCGGTTGTGCTTTTATTTTAGGAAGTCTCACTTTATTTAGTCATATTGCATTGTTTGAACAATTATTTAATGGGCAAGCTATTGGTAGTAACTCTGTTTTAAGAGAAACATGGCGAATCCTTATTACGAGCGGTGGTATTGAGGAACGTAGCCATTCACTTGGTGGTGGCATAATTGGTGCCATATTATTCGCGTGTTTCCATATATTATTCGATTCTGCAGGAGCAGCCATCGCTAGTTGGTTAATGCTATTCATTGGATTGATTTTATTAACAGGTAAAGCGTTAGTACCTTATTTACTACAAAAGACACCTGAATGGCAAACACAGTGGAAAGAACGTCGTGCACAAGCGAAAAAGGTGAAACAGGCTAGAAAAGCTCCACAAGAAAAAGAAGAGTCAAAAGCATCATCACGTCGCACTCGTAAATCGGCAAAAGCTGAAGCTGCTAAGCAAATTGAAGAAAACTTAGAAGCAGCAACAGAAGTAGAGCTACCTGTACATAGGGAGCCTATTATTTCAGCCTTCACACAGCGTGCTGTAGAACTTGAGGCACAGCAACAAGTAGCGGAGCCAGAAGACGAAATCGTTATACAAACGATGGCTGAAGATAATGTTATTGAAAATACAAATTATCAATTACCGGCAATGTCTATTCTAAAAGCACCACCACATGTAGATCAAAGCGGAGAATTTGCACTAATTCAAGAAAATGCACGAAAGCTTGAACAAACTTTCCAATCATTTGGTGTGAAAGCGACAGTAACACAAGTCCATTTAGGACCAGCTGTTACAGAGTATGAAGTGTTACCTGATAAAGGTGTTAAAGTGAGTAAAATTGTTGGCTTGCAAGATGATTTAGCATTAGCATTAGCGGCCGAGGATATTCGTATTGAAGCACCAATTCCGGGTAAATCGGCTGTCGGCATTGAAGTGCCAAACAAAGAAGTCGCAATCGTCAGCCTACGTGAAGTTTTAGAGGCAAAAGAAAATAATCAACCAGATGCCAAGTTATTAATCGGACTAGGTAGGGACATTACTGGTGAAGCGAAATTAGCACAATTAAACAAGATGCCTCATTTACTTGTGGCAGGTTCAACAGGAAGTGGAAAAAGTGTCTGTATTAACGGTATTATCGTTAGTATTTTAATGCGTGCAAAACCACATGAAGTGAAACTCATGATGATTGACCCGAAAATGGTTGAGTTAAATGTCTATAATGGTATTCCGCATTTGTTAGCACCGGTTGTTACAGATGCACGTAAAGCATCTCAAGCTTTGAAAAAAGTTGTATCCGAGATGGAACGACGTTATGATCTATTTTCTCACACTGGAACACGTAATATTGAAGGATACAACAAACATGTCGATGCATTTAATGCTGAAAATGATGAAAAGCATCCGAAATTGCCTTTTATCGTCGTCATTGTTGATGAGCTAGCTGATTTAATGATGGTTGCTTCAAGCGATGTGGAAGATTCCATTACAAGACTTGCTCAAATGGCACGCGCTGCAGGTATTCACTTAATTATTGCGACACAAAGACCAAGTGTTGATGTTATTACAGGTGTTATAAAAGCGAATATCCCATCTCGAATTGCCTTTGCTGTATCATCTTCTATTGATTCTCGTACCATTTTAGATATGGGCGGAGCAGAACGACTACTCGGTCGTGGAGACATGTTATTTTTACCAGCAGGACAATCTAAACCTGTGCGTGTACAAGGAGCTTTCTTGTCAGATAATGAAGTAGGAGATATTGTTGATTTTGTTATTAGTCAACAAAAAGCACAATATCAAGAGGAGATGATACCGACAGAAGAAGATGAATTACAAAGCTTAGATGACACAGATGATTTGTATGAAGAAGCTGTGCAATTAGTACTAGATCAAGATACAGCATCTGTTTCATATCTACAAAGAAAGTTGAAAGTAGGATATGCAAGAGCGGCCCGTATTATGGATCAAATGGAGGAAAGAGGGGTAGTCGGACCCGCTGAAAAAAGCAAACCACGTCAAGTACTGATGGGCAAATAAGGCTCAAATAAAAAAACCTGAAATATTTGCAAAAAAGCAATAAAAATGACAAAACAATTACAGCGGATTTAAAAAAATATCTGTTTTAACACAGATTTTAAAGAAATCTATTTATTTACACAAATAAAGATGGTATAGTAACGAATTAGTAGGAATGTTTTACGTCTGATGTCTGATCTCTATTGGTGGTGGTATGTATGACGATTAAAACAGATAGTCGGCATTTGTATCTCCAAGTGATTGATCGTTTAAAAGAGGATATTGAAAAAGGAGTTTTTAAAGAAAAAGAAAAACTCCCATCTGAATTTGAACTCTCAAAGAGACTTGGGGTCAGTCGTGCCACACTACGTGAGGCACTGAGACTGTTGGAAGAAGAAAACATCATCGTCCGTCGGCATGGAGTCGGAACATTTGTAAATCCAAGACCAGTGTTTACATCTGGAATTGAGCATTTATCAAGTATTTCTTCCATGATCCAAAATGCTGGAATGGAACCTGGAACGAACTATTTAAGTTCATTCGGGTTACCTTCTACTGAGGAAGATGTAAAACGCTTTCATTGCGAAGATGATGAAACTATCATAACAATTGAACGAGTTCGTACAGCGAATGGAGAACCAGTCGTCTATTGTATTGATCAAGTACCTTCAAAATATTTACCTTCTGATTTTTCGAGTCGTAAGGATTCATCTATCTTTTCTGCAATAGAAGAATCTGGTAATGTCCATGTAGCGTATGCAGTCACTTTTATCGATCCGGTTGGTTATCATAACCAAGCATCTCCGATTTTAGAGTGTGAGCCGGAAACAGCTCTACTCGTTCTAAAACAGCTCCACTATGATGATAACGATCAAGTGGTGTTATATTCAAAAAACTATTTTAGAGCTGATAAATTCAGCTTCCATGTAGTTCGTAAGCGTGTTTAAAACTGTATTCATTCCTGCTAACAACAAACACATTTGGGGGGACTCCAATTGACAAAGCGTAAATTTGGTTTAGCTCTTTCTGTCGTATTAGCTGCTGGTACTTTACTTGGTGCTTGTGGTTCTAAAGATGACTCATCTAAAGGCGATAAAGAAAGCAAAGAAAAGAATTTCTCAATTGCAATGGTTACTGACCTTGGTGGTATTGATGACAAATCATTCAACCAATCAGCTTGGGAAGGTATCCAAAAATTCGGTAAAGATAATGCTTTAGAAAAAGGTAACGGTGGTTACGAATATTTAGCATCTAAATCTAGTTCTGATTACAACGTAAATTTAAATAGTTTAGTTCGTCGTGACTTCAACCTGATTTTCGGTGTTGGTTACCTGATGGAAGACTCAATTAAAGAAGTCGCTTCTCAAAAACCAAAAACAAACTTCTCTATCATTGATGGTAAAGTTGATGCTCCAAATGTAGCTTCTATTTTGTTCAAAGAACAAGAGGGTGCATTCCTTGCTGGTGTAGCTGCTGCTAGCGTAACAAAATCAAATAAAATTGGTTTCGTAGGTGGAATTGATATTCCGGTTATTAACCGCTTCCATGCTGGTTTCGTTGAAGGTGTTAAAGCTGTAAACCCAGATATTAAAGTTGATGCTGTATATACTGGTGCTTTTGATAAAGCTGAACTTGGTAAAACAACTGCTAACCGTATGTATACTTCAGGTGTAGACGTAATCTTCCACGCTGCTGGTGCAACTGGTAACGGGGTATTCACTGAAGCAAAAGAACGTAAAACAAAAGACGCTAATGCTAATGTATGGGTAATCGGTGTAGATGCTGACCAATACAAAGAAGGACAAGTTAACGATAAAACAAATGTTACTTTAACTTCTGTTATGAAACGCGTTGACATTGCTGTACAAGACGTTGCAAAAAAAGCTAAAGAAGATAAATTCCCAGGCGGAGAAATTTTAACTTATGGCTTATCGGATAACGGTATGGCATTAGCTGATTCTCACGGTGCAATTACTGACGATGTTATGAAAAAAATTGATGACTATGCTAAACAAATCGCTGACGGTAAAATTAAAGTTCCAGAAAAAGTGGAAAAATAATTTGACTTAAGTGATCATCATAAAGACTAGTTTCACACTAGTCTTTATGATGTTTTTTATCTGTATAAAAATTAATAGATGAAAGATTTTGAAATGTTCAAAATCTTTCCTGTATTAATTTTTTTAACCTATGTTAATTTATTAATAACAACAAATATAAATTACAGTGTCCAGGGGAGTTGAACACATTGGAATATGTGATAGAAATGCTAGATATCCGAAAACAATTCGGGAATTTCGTAGCAAATGATAATATCACCCTTCAGCTGAGAAAAGGCGAAGTTCATGCATTGCTTGGTGAAAACGGTGCAGGGAAATCGACTTTAATGAACGTGCTTTTCGGACTTTATCAACCTGAAGCTGGGGAAATTCGTGTGAATGGGAAGAAAGTTAAAATTTCAGACCCAAACGTAGCGAATGATCTAGGTATTGGAATGGTTCATCAACACTTCATGCTCGTTGAAAACTTTACAGTAACAGAAAATATTATTTTAGGTAGTGAACCTACTAAAATGGGTATCGTTAATATTAAAGATGCTGCTAAAAAAGTACAGGTTTTATCTGAAAAATACGGTTTGAATGTGGATCCTTATGCGAAAATTGAAGATATTTCAGTTGGTATGCAACAACGTGCAGAAATTTTAAAAACGTTGTATCGTGGAGCAGATATTTTGATTTTTGATGAACCGACAGCATCACTGACACCTCAAGAAATTACTGAATTGATGCAAATTATGAAACGTTTGATTGCAGAAGGTAAATCTATCATCATAATCACACATAAATTGAAAGAAATAATGGAAGTTTCTGATCGTGTCACGATTATCCGTAAAGGACAAGGCATTGGTACGGTAACAACTGCGGAAACAAATCCAAGCCAACTAGCAGAATTAATGGTTGGTCGTCAAGTGGAATTTAAAACTGAAAAAACAGAAGCTAATCCAAAAGAAGTAATTTTCCAAATCGATAACTTAGTCGTAACTGATTACCGTAATATTGAAAAAGTTAAAGGTTTAAACCTTTCTATTCGAAGCGGTGAAATCGTTGGTATAGCTGGGATTGACGGTAATGGTCAATCTGAATTAATCGAGGCGATTACGGGTCTTCGTAAAGTGAAATCAGGTACAGTTAAGCTAAACGGCCAAGATATTACAAGTCTAAAACCTCGTGAAATTACGGAATCAGGCGTTGGACATATCCCGCAAGACCGTCATAAACATGGTTTAGTATTGGATTTCCCAATTGGACATAATATCGCACTACAAACATATTACAAAGCACCGATCTCAAAAGGTGGAGTAATTGATTATAGTAAGATATCTGAACTCGCACAAAAAATCATTAAAGAATACGATGTACGCTCAGGTCACGGAGAATCGACACCAGCTCGTGCGTTATCAGGTGGTAACCAACAAAAAGCAATTATCGGACGTGAAGTTGATCGAAATCCGGACTTATTAATTGCTGCTCTCCCAACACGGGGCTTAGACGTCGGTGCTATTGAATTTATTCATCAACGATTAATTGAACAACGTGATAAAGGAAAAGCAGTGCTATTAATCTCGTTCGAATTGGATGAAGTAATGAACGTTTCTGATAGAATTGCGGTTATTTATGATGGTCAAATTATCGATACAGTAAAGCCAAATGAAACGACTGAGCAAGAGTTAGGTCTATTAATGGCTGGTCAAGATCGACAATCAAATAATGGACAAGTAAAGGAAGGTGACGAATAACATGCCGAAGAAATTGACTACTATTCTCGTCCCTGTGATTTCAGTCATTTTAGGCTTACTTGTCGGTGCAATTGTTATGCTAGTAAGTGGCTATGATCCAGTTGAGGGTTATCTCGCTCTTTGGGAAGGGATTTTCGGGGATGTATATACGTTAGGTGGTACAGTTCGCCAAATTACACCGTATGTATTGGCAGGTTTAGCGGTAGCATTTGCGTTCCGCACAGGACTATTTAATATTGGGGTTGAAGGTCAATTAATTATGGGATGGCTAGCTGCTGCTTATGTAGGGTATGCTTTCGATTTACCAGCCATTATTCACCTTCCGTTAGCTATTCTTGCAGCTGCTGTAGCAGGTGCATTATGGGCATTTATCCCGGGACTTTTAAAAGCGAAATTACAAGTGCATGAAGTTATCGTTACAATTATGATGAATTATATTGCGCTACATGTATCAAATGCGATTATTAAATCACTTACAGATGGTGGAGAAAAAACACCAGCGATTCACGAATCAGCGTCATTACGTTCGGCTTTTTTAGATAATCTAACAGAATATTCTCGTATGCACTACGGTTTTGTGATTGCACTTATTATGGTGGTCATCATGTGGTTCATTTTAGAGAGAACAAAACGAGGCTTTGAACTAAAAGCAGTTGGTTTCAACCAAAATGCTTCTGAATATGCTGGTATGAATGTGAATAAAAATATTATTCTGGCAATGGTTATTTCTGGTGCATTTGCAGGTCTAGCAGGTGCAATGGAAGCGCTTGGTACATTCGGAAACGTTTCAGTTATTGGTGGCTTTACAGGTATTGGTTTTGACGGTATCGCAGTAGCCTTACTTGGTGCGAATGCGCCACTTGGTGTATTACTTGGTGCAACATTATTCGGATCATTGAAATTCGGAGCATTAAATATGCCAAACGTTGGTATACCAGTAGAAATCGTTTCGATTATTATTGCATTAGTTATTTTCTTTGTAGCTTCAGGCTATATTATCAGAGTATTCCTAGAACGAATGAGCAAGAAAAAGGAGGCGAAATAATATGAGCTTTTTAGAAGTGTTATATTTCATCGTTCCGACTGCTATTTTTTATGCGGCGCCTCTTATTTTAACAGCAATCGGTGGTGTGTTCTCTGAACGCTCTGGCGTAGTTAATATTGGACTGGAAGGTTTAATGGTTATGGGTGCCTTCGTAGGGATTGTATTCAACTTAACTTATGTCGATACTTTTGGTGCTTGGACACCTTGGATTTCCTTGTTAGTAGCTGGACTTGCTGCAGGTATCTTCTCTATTTTACATGCAGTGGCATCGATTTCATTCCGAGCCGATCAAACGGTTTCTGGGGTAGCAATTAACTTGCTAGGTATTGCTATTGCATTATTCTCGGTGAAAATGCTGTACGATAAAGGGCAAACAGATATGATTAAAGTTCGTTTCCCACGTTTTAACATTCCTTTTTTAGAGGATATTCCGTTAATTGGGCCAATGTTCTTTAAAGACGTTTATGGTACGTCAATTCTAGCCATTGCTATCGCGATTATGGCTTGGTTTATTATTTATAAAACACCATTTGGTTTACGTTTACGGGCTGTTGGTGAACATCCAACTGCTGCAGATACAATGGGTGTTAACGTAACAAAAATGCGCTATATTGCCGTGATCATCTCTGGTGTTTTAGGTGGTATCGGTGGGGCGATTTATTCGCAAACAATTTCAGGTGACTTTGGTCATGCAACGATTAATGGTCAAGGTTTCATGGCAATTGCTGCAATGATTTTCGGTAAATGGCATCCACTTGGTGCTTTAGGAGCGGCAATTTTCTTCGGATTTGCGCAATCTTTAAGTATAGCAGGGAGCTCGATTCCATACATTAAAGAAATTCCATCCGTTTACTTGCACATCTTACCTTATGTATTAACGATCTTTGCATTAGCTGGTTTCATTGGTAAAGCCAATGCGCCAAAAGCATCTGGTCAACCATATATTAAAGGTAAACGTTAATTTTTTACTCAAAAGGAAGGGCTGGGCATTTGTTCAGCCTTTTTTTTATGACTTAAGACTCTTTAATAGCCAGTCAAAAGGCTTACTTTGCCTGAAGTTGCTTTTTTCTTTAAAAGGCATGTATAGTGAGAGTATTGGTTTGTTATATTAAAGAGATAGGAGGGGTCTACATGTTTCAAACTATTCAAGTAGCAAAAGGTGTCAATATTCATACAAGAACAACCGATCAGTTCAAAACGGTTAATTTTTCGGTAAAATTTAAAAGACCTTTAACTGTCGAGGATGCAGCGGAAAGAACTGTTTTAACAAATGTCATGCAACATAGTAATGCACGATATCCATCTTCAGCTGCATTACGTATGTATTTAGACGATTTATATGGCACTGTTCTATATTTAGATACAACAAAACGTGGCGATGAGCACACCGTTTTGTTAAACATAGAAACTGTCAATGATCAATATTTGAAAACCGGTGAAGTTTTAGGGAAAGTGCTAGAGCTTATGAATACGGTTTTATTCGATCCTAATTTTGACAATGGTGTATTCCGTGAAAGTATTGTAACTCGTGAAAAGGAAATGGTAATTGAGCGTATTCAATCCGTTTTTGATGATAAATCACGCTATGCTCAACAGCAGTTGTTAAATATTATGCGTCCAAATCACCCTGCTTCAATTTCAGCGAATGGTAAAATTAAGGATGTTGAAAAAGTTACACCTGCATCATTAGTAAAAACGTACGAAAAAATGTTAGCTGAAGATTTAATCGATATTTATGTTGTTGGTGATATTGATGAAAAAGAAATGGTCGACAGTTTGAAAAAAGCGTTACCATTTGCTGATCGTGCAGTCGACCATGCAGTGCATCCAACTGTAGAAAGTAAACCTACTGAAACTTATGTCAGTGAACAGCAAGATATGAAGCAAGGTAAATTACATATCGGCTATCATACACCTGTCACTTTCACGCACAAGGATTTCCCTAAAATGCAAATTTTTAATGGCGTTTTTGGTGGCTATCCACATGCAAAATTATTTATGAATGTACGTGAAAAAGAAAGTATGGCGTATTACTGCTCAAGCTCGTATTCTTCACAATATGGTTTAGTATTCGTCATTTCAGGAATCGATGCCAATAAAGAGGAAAAAGCAATAGCATTAATCGATGAACAGCTAGCTTCTATCCAACAAGGTGAAATTACGGATTTAGAATTAACACAAACGAAAGCAATGCTAACCAATCAATTAAAAGAAGCGCTTGATTCGGCTCGTGGCCAAATTGAAATTTACGATCAATATAAAGAATTGCCAACAGCATTCTCGGTAGAAAAAATGGCTGTAAAATGGCAAGCCGTAACGAAGGAAGATATCGTAGAAATGGCAAAAAAAGTCGAAAAAGAAACAGTTTATTTCTTAAGTGGTAAGGAGGATGCTCCGGAATGAAAACAATCCAATTCGATCAATTAGATGAAACACTTTACTACGAAAAATTAGATAATGGCTTAGACGTTTATATATTGCCTAAAAAAGGCTTCTCTAAAACATTCGTCACATTTACAACAAAATACGGTTCTATCGATCGCTCATTTGTACCTCTAGGTGAAACAGAAGCCGTTACAGTGCCAGACGGGATTGCACACTTTTTAGAACATAAAATGTTCGAAAAAGAAGATGGCGATGTGTTTCAAAAATTTAGTGAAAATGGTGCCTCAGCGAATGCTTTTACATCTTTCACAAGAACGGCGTATTTATTCTCAGCGACAGATCATTTATATGAAAGCACGAAAACATTACTTGATTTCGTACAACAGCCTTATTTCACTGAACAAACTGTGGAGAAGGAAAAAGGAATTATCGGTCAAGAGATTACGATGTATGATGACCAACCAGATTGGCGTTTATACTTTGGTACAATTGAAAATATGTTCCATGAGCATCCAGTGAAAACTGATATCGCAGGTACTATAGAGTCCATCGATGATATTACTGCGGAGCATTTATATACTTGCTACAATACGTTCTATCATCCATCAAATATGCTGTTATTTGTCATCGGTGCAGTTGAGCCGGAAAAAATGATGGATTATATTCGTGCGGATCAAGCGAGCAAAACCTTCGAAGAGCAGGCATCAATCGAACGTATTGAAGTTTCTGAGCCTACTGATGTTGCGGTGCAAAATCGTACGTTAGAAATGGACGTCTTAAAACCGAAAGTATATGTTGGTTTAAAAGCGAAGGAAACAAGTCTTTCAGGTCGAGAAATGTTGAAGCATGAACTTTCTATTCAATTAGCTCTTGATGTGATATTTGGACGTTCTTCCGATTTCTATACGAAAGTATATGAAGCAGGTATGATTGATGAATCGTATGCGTATGATTTCTCATTAGAAAAAGGCTTTGGCTTTGCCTTAATTGGTTCTGATACGAATCAAACAGATGAATTAGTAGAGGCTATTCAAGATGTGATGCAAAAAACACAAGAAAAATGGCCATTTGGTTTGGATGAGTTAGAACGTGTTAAACGTCGTAAAATCGGTTTTTATTTAAGAGCATTAAACTCAATCGAATTTATCGCCAATCAATTTACGCGATATAAATTTAACGATATGAATTTATTTGATGCTGTTCCTGTAATTGAAGAATTGACAGTAGCTGATGTGCAACAAGCTTTCGCTTCACTACAAGGAGAATCACAGCAAACTGTTTTCAAAGTCGTACCCATAGCTAATAAAGCAAAAACTGTTACTGTACAAGAAGGCCAGGAGTAATAATGAAAAGGTTTTGCTTAGTACTCGGTGCGTCCGGAGTGATTGGATGTGCCATTAGTGAGCAGCTTGCACAGGATGGCTGGTCACTATATATGCAATACAACCAAGGGGCAGGAGTAGCGAGTGAGCTTATAAACAAGCTCACTGCCTCATACCCAGAGCAAGAGTTTATGACGATTCAAGCAGATTTAACAGCACCCAGTGCAGCAGAGCAAATTGCAGGTTCTATATTTTCATTGCAAGCGATTGTTGTGGCAAGTGGTCAAGCACTTTATAAGCTTGTGGACGATACCTCAGCTGACGAGATGGATGCACTTTGGAAAGTGCATGTGCAAACGCCGATTAGACTTATAAGCCTCCTTGCCTCTAAGCTACGTCATAACGAAATAAGCCATATTACGATGATTGGCTCCATTTGGGGCGAAGCAGGAGCGTCAGGTGAGGCATTGTATGCTACTGTGAAAGGTGCATTACATGCGTTCGTGAAATCGTACGCACAGGAAGCCGCGGGTAATGGCATACTTGTGAATGCGGTTGCTCCCGGCTTTATTAATACCAAAATGAACGGACATTTATCGGATTTAGAGGAGCAAGCGCTTATAGCGGAAATTCCGTTAGCAAGAGCTGGGTCACCAACTGAAGTTGGTGACCTAGTGTCCTTCCTATTATCAGGGCGTGCCAACTATATAACGGGTCAAATACTTCGAATTAATGGTGGTTGGTACATATAAATTTCTTTTTTGCACATACTAAATGTGTAAAGGAGGGGTTATATGGATATTATTGAGAACTGGCAAAAGTGGACAAGCTTTTTAGGGCAAAATGTTGCAAAAGCGGAATCTGCTGGTATGTCAAATAAAGTAATACAAGAAGCTGCTGTACAAATCGGAGAATATTTAGCAAAAAATGTTGATCCGAAAAACGAACAGGAGCGAGTGCTTTCTGATTTATGGTCAGTTGCAACCGATAATGAAAAGCAATCTCTTGCTAATTGTGTTGTTAAATTAGTGCAGAATAAGAAGGTTCAATAGGAAAAATGGGGTATTAGCCCCTCTTTTCCTTTTTTTCTTTCCATCTGTTCAAAAATCGGCTATCATGGAACTTAGAAATGTTTTAAGCGTCGTATAATAGAAGGGAACGTTGTATGTGAGAGAATGGTATTTTGAATATGAAATACAAATCAATCGCCCCGGCTTATTAGGAGATATTGCTTCCTTATTAGGTATGCTTCGCGTGAATATCGTGACGATAAATGGTGTCGATCAAGTTCGAAGAGGAATGCTTTTGCGATTTGAAAAGGAAGAACAGATTGAACGATTTGAAAACATCGTTTCTACAATGGAAATGATACGTGTAACGAAATTTCGCGAACCAACAACACGTGATCGTCTAGCGATTCGACATGGTCGTTATATACAAAGAGAAGCGGATGAGAAAAAGACGTTTCGTTTTGTACGTGATGAACTAGGTATTTTAGTAGATTTTATGGCAGAACTTTTTAAAAAGGATGGTCATAAACTTATTGGAATTCGAGGAATGCCTCGGGTCGGTAAAACTGAATCAGTTGTAGCAGCAAGTGTCTGTGCGAATAAGAGATGGTTATTTTTATCATCGACTATGATTAAACAGACTGCGCGCAACAAGCTGATTGGAGACGAGTTTAATAGCAATAATATATTCATTCTTGATGGTATTGTCACAAGACGTTCTTCTGACGAAAAACATCAACAACTTGTACGTGAAATGATGAGTATGCCTGCCATTAAGGTTGTAGAGCATCCTGATATGTTCGTGCAGCATTCTGAATATACAATTGAAGACTTTGATTATATTATCGAATTAAGACACCATCCAGATGAAGAAATTACATACGAAATCATGGAGAAACATAACAGCTTGCTTCAAGATTCGGGTGGTTTCGGCGGCTTTGGAGGATTTAATTTTTAACAGGTAGGTGTTACAATTGACAGAACTAGGAACTCGTTTAAAAGAAGCGAGATTGTCAAAAGGGTATAGTCTGGATGACTTACAGGAAATCACGAAAATTCAAAAACGCTATCTTTCTGCCATTGAAGAGGGGAATTATAGCATCATGCCAGGGACATTCTATGTTCGCGCATTTATTAAACAATATGCAGAAGCAGTTGATTTAAGTGCTGATGAATTATTAGAGACGTATAAATCTGAAGTTCCTGCAAATAAAACAGTAGAAAGTACAACGACGGCCACAATCCAACAGCCACAATCGCGAAGAAGCTTGTCAAAAATTCCTTCAAAAGGCTTTATGGACCTTATGCCAAAACTTGTTGTTGCTTTATTTATTATTATGGCCATCGTTGTTTTTTGGTATTTATTCCAACAAAAAGTTAATAATAATTCAACACCAGTTAAGAAAGAAGAACCACCACAAGTTCAAGTTGATCCACCAAAAACATCTAAACCAGATAACAATAAAGGCAATGCAACAGCTGCTGGCGAAGATCAAAATACGACTGATAAAGATAAAACTAAAAAAGATAAAAAACAACAAAAGCTTTCAAAAGGTACTTTAGTGAATGATAATGCGACAACTGACTATACTTTAACTGGTGCAAAGGATTTCAAAATCCGTGTGGAAGTTTCAGGTGAGACTTGGGTTGGTGTACAAGATGAGAATCGTTTAGAAATCTCCAAAAAAGCCACTGTTTATCATGCAGATGATATAGTTGAAGTCGATGCGAAAGGTAAAGAAAGCGTTCGTATTCGATTAGGTGCTGCTAGTAATGCTAAAGTTTTTGTCAATGATGAGGAAGTTGAATATGCAATTGCCCCGGCAAATCGTCCAACTCAAAATATCGTCATTAAGTTTTCAGAGAAAGAATAGTCATCTAGAGAAAGATGACTATTTTCTTTGAAAGAAGGGTGAGAGAATCGTGAATATACCAAATAGAATTACAGTTTCAAGGGTTCTTCTAATTCCAGTTTTCGTGTTAGTCTTGTTAGTGGATTTTGGATGGGGTAAAATGACAGTTCTTGGCGCTACGATGCCAGTTGAGCATTTTGTCGGTGGGATGATTTTCATCGTAGCGTCTATCACAGACTGGGTGGATGGGTTTTACGCCCGCAAATATAATTTAGTGACGAATATGGGGAAATTTTTGGACCCATTAGCGGATAAATTATTAGTTTCTGCAGCATTTATCCTACTTGTTGAATTAGGAACTGCACCTGCGTGGGTTGTTATTGTTATTATTAGCCGTGAATTTGCCGTAACAGGCTTACGACTGATTTTAGCGGGTGGAGGCGAAGTAGTCGCTGCAAACCAACTAGGTAAGATTAAGACATGGGCACAAATCGTTGCGATTTCTGCACTATTGTTACATAATATTTTCTTTGCTATGTTCGGCATTCCATTTGCTGATATCGCATTATATGTAGCATTATTCTTTACAGTTTGGTCTGGCGTAGATTATTTCTATTTGAATCGCCGTGTTTTATTAGATTCAAAATAAATACAAAATAGAATTTTGTGGGCGAGGATGTATGTATAGAGAGATTTCTCTTACGTCATACCTCGCTTTTTGCAATTAATATGCATTTTTTTGATGGTTACATAAAGTGGAAATGAGAAGGGGTTGATAGAGATGAACGCTGAAATCATTGCAGTAGGTTCAGAGCTTTTACTTGGTCAAATTACGAATACAAATGCACGTTTTATTTCGGGTCAATTATCAGAGTTAGGTATTAATGTGTATTACCATACGGTTGTTGGAGATAATGATGAGCGTTTAGTAAAGGCGATTGAAATTGCTGAATCACGTGCGGATTTAATCATTTTCTCAGGTGGCCTAGGACCAACAAAGGATGATTTAACGAAGGAAACGATTGCACGACACTTAGGGACATTATTGGAGACAGATGATTTTGCTATGCAATCGATCGAAGAATTTTTTGCTCTTCAAAATCGGGTTATGACAGAAAATAATCGTAAACAAGCTCTTGTCTTAAAAGATTGTGAAGTGCTCGTGAATCGCCACGGTATGGCACCGGGTATGCTGCTAGAAAAAAATAATCGCATGTATATGCTATTACCTGGGCCACCGAAGGAATTGGAGCCAATGTTTCAATATGAAGCGAAGCCAAAACTAGCAGCAAGAGTTCTTGACGGAGCGCAAATCATTTCACACGTTCTGCGGTTCTACGGCATCGGGGAGGCTGAATTAGAAGTGAAGGTGCAGGATTTACTAGACAATCAAACAAATCCAACTATCGCGCCGTTAGCGTCAGATGGTGAAGTGACTTTACGTGTTACAGCTAAAGCGCTAAGTATAGAAGAGGCATGGCAGTTAATCGACGAGACAAAAGATGAAATAATCCGCCGTGTTGGCCAATTTATGTATGGTGTGAACGATGATTCACTATCTTCTAAAACAGCTGAAATTCTAATAGAAAATGATTTAACAATTTCAGCAGCTGAAAGCTTAACAGCGGGACTATTTCAATCAGAATTAGCTGAGAATCCAGGTATAAGCCGAGTGCTAGTTGGTGGTGTTGTTACTTATACAGAGCAAGCTAAACGTGAGCAATTAGGTATTTCTGCTGATTTATTAGAAAAGCATGGTGTTGTTAGCTCAGAATGTGCTGCCGCAATGGCTAGTAAAGTAAAAGGAAAGTTTGGCACGGATATTGGCGTTAGTTTAACAGGAGCAGCAGGGCCCGAGGGACATGCTGATCAACCAGCTGGAACAGTATGGATAGGTGTGTGTATCGGGGAGCATGAACCGCAGACATATCAATTGCATTTAACAGGACAACGCAATACAAATCGTTTACGAGCAGTGAAGCGTACATTTGCCTTCATCATTCAATTATTAACAGAACAAGGCTATCGTAAAATATAACTATGAGCCTTGAAAAATGGCCAAAATCGCTCTTTGAGCAAAGAAAAGTGCCCAAATCTTGATTTTGACCAAAATTTCCCCGAATAAATGTTCGCTTTTTTCTTGTGTATTTCTCAAAAAAGAAGTATAGTAGAAACAGGAATAAAACAGACAATGTTTTCGAAGGAGGAACAATATTGAGCGATCGTAAAGCAGCATTAGACATGGCGCTAAAACAAATTGAAAAACAATTTGGTAAAGGTTCAGTTATGAAATTAGGCGAAAAAACAGATATAGAAATTTCAACTTCTTCGAGTGGCTCTCTAGCACTTGATACAGCACTAGGAATAGGTGGTTATCCTCGCGGACGTGTTATTGAAGTATATGGACCGGAAAGTTCTGGTAAAACAACTGTAGCACTTCATGCCATTGCAGAAGTACAAGCAAATGGTGGTACTGCAGCATTTATTGATGCTGAGCATGCACTGGATCCTGTCTATGCACGAAAATTAGGTGTAAATATTGATGAGTTACTACTATCACAACCGGATACCGGTGAACAAGCACTAGAAATCGTTGAAGCGCTTGTACGTAGTGGTGCAATTGATATTATCATCATTGATTCTGTAGCAGCACTTGTACCAAAAGCCGAGATCGAAGGTGAGATGGGTGACTCACATATGGGTCTACAAGCACGTTTAATGTCTCAAGCATTACGTAAATTATCAGGTATTATTAATAAATCGAATACAATTGCCATTTTCATCAACCAAGTTCGTGAAAAAATTGGTGTTATGTTTGGTAACCCAGAAACAACACCAGGTGGACGTGCGCTTAAATTTTACAGTTCAGTTCGTTTAGAAGTACGTCGTGCTGAAACAATCAAGCAGGGTAATGACATGGTCGGTAACAGAACAAAAATTAAAATCGTGAAAAACAAAGTAGCTCCACCATTTAAAACAGCTGAAGTAGATATTATGTATGGTGAAGGGATTTCTAAAGAAGGCGAAATCATCGACATCGGTGTCGAAAAAGAAATCGTGCAAAAAAGTGGTTCTTGGTATGGGTATGAGGAAGAACGCCTAGGTCAAGGTCGTGAAAATGCAAAGCAATTCTTAAAAGAAAATCCTGAAATTGCTAGCGAAATTGCACAGAAAATCCGTGTGGCTTCTGGTATAGCAGAAGATTCATATATAATTGAATCGACTGATGAAGAAAAAATGGATGCAGAGTTATCATCATTATTAGATGAAAAGTAAGATTATTGGGGCCTTTCAATGTAAATTGAAAGGCCCTTTTGACTATAATATCAACTGTGAATCCTTGACATTGGTTTTTTACAACTATACAATTAAACTTGTATAATTTCTAAAATTGAAATGAAATAGGCGCTATATTGAGATACTCTTGAAATGCTCAATGTATAGCCGACTGAAAATGAAAACAATACAGCAAGAGGAGGTGTTCGAATGAAAGAAATCATCTCCGCTTTGCTTGGACTCATCGTCGGTGCCGCTGTTATCTATTACGTCATGAAAAAAGTGAATAATTCAAAAGTGACAGGTGCAAAGAGTTCCGCAGAGCTCATCATAGATGAAGGTAAAAGAGAAGCGGAAGCTCTAAAGAAAGAAGCACTTCTTGAAGCAAAAGATGAAACTCACAAACTTCGAACTGAAGCAGAAAACGACATCCGTGAACGCCGGTTTGAGCTTCAAAAACAAGAAAACCGGTTATTGCAAAGAGAAGAAAATCTTGATCGCAAGGATGAAGCTCTGAATAAGAGGGAAGCGGGTTTTGAGCGTAAAGAAGAAGCTCTTGCCGGCAGACAACAGCATATTGAACAGATGGAAAGCAAAGTGGAAGAACTCGTAGCTAAACAGCAATCTGAAATCGAACGTATTTCAGCATTAACCCGTGAAGAAGCGAAAGTAATTATTTTACAACAAGTGGAAAACGAGTTATCAACTGATATTGCAGTTATGACGAAAGAATCTGAGATGCGAGCAAAAGAAGAATCTGACAAAAAAGCACGAGAAATTTTATCACTTGCACTTCAGCGCTTTGCAGCTGATCACGTTGCAGAAACGACTGTCTCTGTCGTCACCTTACCAAATGACGAGATGAAAGGTCGTATTATTGGGCGTGAAGGTCGTAATATTCGAACACTCGAAACGTTAACAGGTATCGATTTAATTATTGATGACACACCTGAAGCAGTCATCTTATCTGGATTTGATCCAATTCGTCGAGAAACAGCCCGTCTAGCACTTGAAAAATTAGTACAAGATGGACGTATTCACCCAGCTCGCATTGAAGAGATGGTTGAGAAATCTCGCCGCGAAGTGGACGAGCAAATCCGTGAAACTGGTGAACAAACAACTTTCGAAGTGGGTATCCACAATTTACATCCGGACTTAATGAAAATTTTAGGCCGTATGAAATATCGTACAAGTTATGGTCAGAACGTCTTGAAACACTCTGTAGAAGTAGCACACTTAGCCGGCTTACTAGCGGCAGAGTTGGGAGAAGATGTACTTTTAGCAAAACGTGCCGGCTTACTGCATGATATTGGTAAAGCAATTGACCATGAAGTCGAAGGTAGCCACGTAGAAATCGGTGTTGAATTAGCTACAAAATACAAAGAGCATCCTGTCGTTATTAACAGTATTGCTTCTCACCATGGTGACACTGAACCAACTTCAGTTATCGCTGTATTAGTAGCAGCAGCTGATGCATTATCTGCAGCACGCCCTGGTGCACGTAGTGAAACGCTTGAAAATTATATTCGTCGTCTAGAAAAACTAGAAGAAATTTCTGAGTCATATGAAGGCGTTGAGAAATCATTCGCTATTCAAGCTGGTCGCGAAATACGTATTATCGTACGTCCTGACCAAATTGATGATTTAGCTTCACATCGTCTAGCACGTGATATTCGCAAACGCATTGAGGATGAACTGGATTATCCAGGACATATTAAAGTGACGGTTATTCGTGAAACACGCGCAGTTGAGTACGCGAAATAAATAGTTTCAGAAAAACGATGCATATTAGCACCGAGTATAAAATAAGTAAAACCTAAATTTAAATATTTTATAAAGAAGGCTTCTTAGAACTTCGGTCAAGAAGCCTTTTTTGTTGGAAAAGAGTGAAACAATAATGAAAGTACTATTTATCGGAGACATTGTCGGCTCAATTGGCCGTACAGCTGTTGAAACATATTTACCAAGATTAAAGAGAAAATATGCACCAGATGTTGTTATTGCAAACGGTGAGAATGCTGCTGCTGGACGTGGAATTACAAGAGCTATCTATCAAGAGCTATTAATGATGGGTGTAGATGTGATTACAATGGGTAACCATACATGGGATCAAAAAGAAATTTTCGATTTCATTGACGATGCAGAGTTTTTAATCCGACCAGCAAACTTCTCAGACGAAGCACCTGGTAAAGGGATGACAACTATTACGAAAAACGGTCATACTTTATCTGTGATCAATCTACATGGACGTACTTTCTTACCACCACATGGCGATCCATTTGCGAAAGCAGATGAATTAGTAGAAGAAGCGAAAAAAGTTTCTCCGTTAATCTTCGTGGATTTCCATGCTGAAGTAACTAGTGAAAAAATCGCAATGGGATGGCATTTAGATGGCCGAGTATCAACTGTTGTTGGTACGCACACACATGTTCAAACAGCGGATGCACGCATTTACCCTGGCGGTACTGCGTATATTACCGATGTTGGAATGACAGGCCCGTACGATGAAGTATTAGGGATGAATAAAGAAAGCGTACTCTATCGCTTTAAAACAAATATGCCAGTACGCTTTGAGGTACCGAAACAAGGCCGCGAAGTATTAAGTGGCTTCTTTGTTGATCTGGATGATAAGACGGGCTTAGCAAAATCATTTGAGCGCGTATATATTAATGCAGATTATCCATTCCGAGCATAATTGTAAGTCTATTCCCAAAACCAGCTGCATACAATAATCCATGGACAATAGAGATGTCCCACATTTTTTCAAATTAAGGGAGGAATTGTTGTGGATTCATTGAAAGTATCTTCTCGCTCAAACCCGAACTCAGTCGCTGGCGCATTAGTAGCAGTCATCAGGGAGCAAGGCTATGCAGAGATGCAAGCAGTTGGAGCAGGTGCACTAAACCAAGCTGTTAAAGCAGTTGCAATTGCAAGAGGATTTGTTGCACCAAGTGGTACGGACTTGACTTGTTCGCCTGCTTTCACCGATATTTTAATTGCAGGTGAAGACCGAACAGCGATAAAGCTTTTAGTTGAAAAGCGTTCGAGATAAATAAGAACAAAAAATACCGGGCAACCGGTATTTTTTTTATATACATAAAAAAGTATGGTAACATAGTGATAATTGTCAGTATTTATTATTACAACTTATTGAACGGGCTTTTCCGTCAAAGGTCTGAATTTCAAAGAATTCGCTTATAAATAATAGTTTACATCGGTTCTTCGTGATAAACTGATGAAGGATAAAAAGCTTAAAACCTGTAATTAAGGAGATGTTATACATGTTACATCAGCTTTCATGGAAAGTCGGTGGGCAACAAGGGGAAGGTATTGAGAGTACGGGGGAAATTTTCTCTACGGCTATGAACCGTCTTGGATACCATTTATATGGATACCGTCACTTCTCTTCCCGCATTAAAGGTGGCCATACGAACAATAAAATTAACGTACGCACATCTGTCGTACACACGATTCCAGATGATTTAGATATATTGGTCGCATTTGATCAAGAAACAATCGATGTCAACTACAAAGAGTTAACATCAGGAGGCGTTATTTTAGCAGATGCTAAATTCAACCCTGAAAAACCAGAAGATTGCCCAGCAACATTATACGTTGTTCCATTCACGGAAGTAGCAGCTGAATTGGGCACTACTTTAATGAAAAACATGGTTGCAATCGGTGCAACTGCTGCATTATTAAATCTTGAAGATGAAGTATTCCAAAGCGTCGTTGATGAAATCTTCGGTCGTAAAGGTGAGACAGTAGTCCAAAAAAATATGACAGCGATTGCACAAGGTCATGTACTGATGAATGACATGCTTGGTGACCGTGTTGGTGCATTCGAATTAGAGCAGGCAGATGGCAAGCATCGCATGTTCATGATTGGGAACGAAGCTATTGCTCTAGGCGCATTAGCAGCAGGCTCTCGCATTATGTCAGCATATCCAATCACTCCAGCTTCAGAAATTATGGAATATTTAATTAAAAAATTGCCAAAATTTGGTGGTACTGTTATTCAAACAGAAGATGAAATCGCAGCAGCAACAATGGCGATCGGCGCTAACTATGGTGGCGTACGTGCATTTACAGCATCTGCAGGTCCGGGTCTATCATTAATGATGGAAGCAATCGGCCTTTCTGGTATGACAGAGCAACCACTTGTTATCGTTGATACACAACGTGGTGGTCCATCAACAGGTCTACCAACAAAGCAAGAACAATCGGATTTAATGGCAATGCTTTACGGTACACATGGTGAAATTCCGAAAGTAGTTATTGCACCAAGTACTGGTGAAGAAGCATTCTACGATACAATCCAAGCCTTTAACATTGCGGAAGAATTACAATTACCAGTTATTCTATTATCAGATCTTCAATTATCACTTGGTAAACAAACAGTTGAACCATTTGATTACTCGAAAATTGAAATTCGTCGCGGTAAATTAGAACTTGGAGAATTACCTGAAGCAGAAGATAAGGCTTACTTTAAACGTTTTGAAGTAACAGAAGATGGCGTGTCAACTCGTGTCGTGCCTGGTCAAAAACACGGTATTCATCACGTTACAGGTGTCGAACATGACGAAACAGGTAAACCATCAGAAGCTGCGGGCAATCGTAAAGCGCAAATGGACAAACGTTTCCGTAAACTAGACCACGTCAACTTCAACGTTCCAGTATTCAAAAACACACCGCACGAAGAAGCAGATGTCCTATTAGTAGGCTTCAACTCAACTAAGGGTGTATTAGAAGAAATTCAACCGATGTTGAATGAAGAAGGTGTGAAAACAAACCACGCACATATTCGTTTAATTCACCCATTCCCAACGGAGGAAATGAAAGAATTAATCGGTCATGCGAAAAAAGTAATCGTCGTTGAAAACAATGCCACTGGCCAATTAGCTAATGTGATAAAAATGAATATTAGCGCACACGAAAAAATTATTAGCTTAGTGAAATATGACGGCACACCATTCTTACCAAAAGAATTGTTAGGCCGCGTGAAGGAGTTGCTAACAGATGGTAACATTTAAGGATTTCCGGAATAATGTTAAACCTAACTGGTGTCCTGGATGTGGTGACTTTTCAGTGCAAGCTGCAATCCAACGTGCTGCAGCAAATCTTGAAATAGTGCCACATGAACTAGCTGTTATTTCAGGAATCGGCTGTTCAGGTCGTATCTCAGGTTATATTAATTCATATGGTTTACATGGTATTCACGGTCGTGCATTACCAATCGCACAAGGCTTGAAAATGGCTAACCGTAATTTAAAAGTAATTGCATCAGGTGGTGATGGTGACGGCTTCGCAATCGGTATGGGTCACACAATCCATTCAATTCGTCGAAACGTTGATATCACTTACATTGTCATGGATAACCAAATCTATGGCTTAACAAAAGGCCAAACATCACCACGCTCAGCTGCTGGCTTCATAACGAAGTCAACACCAGGTGGCGCAATAGAGCCTTCACTAAAGCCATTAGAAGTTGCAATATCTGCAGGAGCAACATTCGTAGCACAAAGTTTCTCAACAGATTTAAAAGAGCTAACTGCAATTATCGAAGCAGGTATGAATCACAAAGGCTTCTCATTCATTAACGTATTTAGCCCATGTGTAACTTATAATAAAGTCAACACATATGACTGGTTCAAAGAAAATATTACAAAATTATCAAGCTTAGAAGGCTACGACTCATCAAACCGTGCCCAAGCTATGGCAACAGTAATGGAGCATGACGGTCTTGTAACAGGTATCATTTATCAAGACAAAGAAGCACAATCATACCAAGATTTAGTCAAAGGTTATCACGAAGAACCCCTTAATCAGCAAGATATGATGATTGAGGAAAATGATCTCCAAGAGCTAATGAAAGAGTTTATGTAATAAATTATTTAGAAGTTAAACCTCTAGTCGCTTGTCGGCTAGAGGTTTAGCTTTTTTTAATGGTGTTTTGGGGAGGGAATGGAAGGGCTAATGCTAGTTGAGTTGTGCGAAAGTAAGTGAGTAGCGCCAAAATCCCCCAACTCGCCAAACCTAGCTATATGTCGAAACACCGACAATTAACGTTCTTTTCTTGTAGGAACCACACTCCATTCAGTATAATAAGAAAATGGGTATTCGAGTGTGCGAATACGAGTGGAAGGAGTTTACTGATGAACGAAGAACAGCGACTAGCTAGTCAACAAGTGAAACAACCAGATACATCGGACAAAAAATCCGAGAAGGACTATAGTAAATATTTTCAATCTGTTTATACAGCGCCATCTTTAAAAGATGCAAAGAAACGTGGTAAAGAAGAAGTTCAGTACCATAAAGACTTCGCTATTGATGAGAAATACATGGGTATGGGACATGGTCGTAAATTCTACATTCGTACGTACGGTTGCCAAATGAATGAACACGATACAGAAGTAATGGCTGGGATTTTCCTACAACTTGGTTATGAAGCGACAGATAGCGTAGAAGATGCGAATATCATCTTAATGAATACTTGCGCAATCCGTGAAAATGCGGAGAACAAAGTATTTGGTGAACTTGGTCACTTTAAACCGTTAAAACAAAAAAATCCAGATTTATTGATCGGGGTTTGTGGCTGTATGTCGCAAGAAGAAGCAGTTGTGAAGAAAATCTTGAAAACATATGACCAAGTTGATATGATTTTCGGGACGCATAATATTCATCGTATACCTGATATTCTAAACGAAGCGTATATGTCAAAAGAAATGGTTATTGAAGTGTGGTCTAAAGAAGGTGACGTTATTGAGAACCTTCCGAAAGTCCGTAAAGGTAATACGAAAGCTTGGGTTAATATTATGTACGGCTGTGATAAATTCTGTACATACTGTATCGTACCTTATACACGCGGCAAAGAACGTAGTCGACGCCCAGATGATATTATTCAAGAGGTGCGCCAATTAGCAGCACAGGGCTATAAAGAAGTGACATTACTCGGTCAAAACGTAAACGCTTACGGAAGAGATTTTGAAGACCTCACATATGGCCTTGGAGAATTAATGAATGAGTTGCGAACAATTGATATTCCCCGCATTCGTTTTACAACAAGTCATCCACGCGACTTCGACGATCACTTAATCGAAGTATTAGCAAAAAAAGGGAATTTGGTTGAGCATATTCATTTACCAGTACAATCAGGTTCAAGTGATATGTTGAAAATCATGGCGCGTAAATATACGCGTGAAAGCTATTTGGAGCTCGTTCGCAAAATTAGAAAAGCTATTCCAGATGTAGCGTTAACAACAGATATAATCGTTGGTTTCCCGAATGAAACGGACGAGCAATTTGAAGAAACGCTATCATTATATAAAGAAGTAGGCTTTGAAATGGCATTTACGTACATTTATTCACCACGTGAAGGTACACCTGCAGCTAAAATGCAGGATAATGTGCCAATGGAAGTGAAAAAAGAGCGACTACAACGGCTAAATGATGTGGTGAACCAACTTTGTGGTGAAGCTATTAAGCAATATGACGGTCAAATCGTAGAAGTGTTAGTCGAAGGGGAAAGTAAACGTAACCCGAATGTACTAGCAGGTTATACTAGAAAAAATAAACTCGTAAACTTTGTAGCACCTAAAGAAGTTATCGGTCAAATTGTGAAGGTACAAGTTACCGAAGCAAAAACATGGTCACTTCAAGGGGACTTTATCGAAGTCTTAACGGGTCAAGAGGTGGAAATATAATGGCGGAAATGTATACAAAAGATCAAATCATCGCAAAAGCAATGGAAGTCGCACATATGGTAGCAAACACAGAAGAAGTTGATTTCTTCAAACGTGCAGAAGCGCAAATTAACGAAAACCAAATGGTACGCGAAAAAATCGCTAGTTTAAAAAGTTTACAAAAACAAGCAGTAAACTTCCAACATTACGGTAAAGAAAAGGCACTTAAACTAATTGAAGATAAAATTGCGAAAATCGAAGAAGAAATCGATTCTTTACCAATCGTAGAAGAATTCAAACAATCTCAAGGTGATGTAAATGATCTATTACAATTAGTATCAAATACAATCGCTAACAGCGTTACAGATGAAATCGTTGAGTCAACAGGTGGCGATGTGTTACGTGGCGAAACAGGATCAAAAGTAGAAAACTCAAAACCAGGTAGCTGTTCTTAATCTTATAAATCCCAAAAACCTTTTAAAGATCTAGTATCTTTAAAAGGTTTTTTTATAGAATAAACTGTTTCTTTTTTCGTGAAATAAATAAACGCATTTCAAAAGAGGCGGAGCATTTTAAAAGAAAAAGAAACTTGATTAGGATTCTAAAGTGCTTGATGATTTAGGTGGTATTCCTCATCGTATTGATTAGAAAATTGGTGGCAAAGTGGATGGGCAGCAATATCTAAGTATACTTCCATCGATCGTTGAGCTCTTTTGAAAAATTCGATCCAGTTGATACGAAGATTAATGTAACGATTAGAGGTCGAGGCTGGACAGAGTTTGATAAGGCCTACTTTTTAAGGCAATAACGTTTAATCGGGTTATTTACTGGAGGTAAAGGGTATCATTTTTGATTTATATCCGAGTATTTATAAACAAAAGGAATTATCAACAGATATGACGTTAATTCCTCAATTGATTTATAATACGGATCATCCAGGTTCAGCAATGCCCGCTACCCGTCTAGCCTTTAAAGTAACAGAATAATAAGAGACTACTGTTTAGCTGAAATGAAAAAGGCTGTTCAGTAGTTTTTTTATTTAAAAAGACTAATCTAATCACCCAATAGGCTAATGCCGCATAAGATGAAATGAACGGAAGCAAAGGAGGAATTGCGCTGAAACAGTTGCGTCAAATTGTCACAAAGGCGGTCGTCGCTAAGGGAAAAAAACGAGTAGAAGTGTGTGAGCTTTTAAGACCACCCAATAAACCATCGAGTATTTTAGGGTGCTGGGTGATCAATCATACGTATCAAGCGAAAAAGCATGGCAATTTTGTTGAAGTAACTGGCAAATTTGATGTCAATGTTTGGTACGCTTATCATAATCATTCAAAAACGGCAGTGTTCTCAGAAACTGTACTGTACAAAGATCGTATCAAGCTTAAATACAGAGATACGGATACGACAGGTAAAGAGGATGTCCATGTGAAGGTTTTACAGCAACCAAACTGCATAGAAGCTATTATTACACCTTGTGGGGAGCAGTTCCAAGTTACAATAGAACGAGAATTGCTTGCGGAAGTAGTCGGAGAGACAAAAGTGTGCATTAGTGTACATCCATTAGAATTTGAAGAGGAGTGGGACTTAGATGAAAGCTCATCTAGTTCATCATCGTCTAGTTCATCCTCTTCCTCTTCATCGTCATCTAGTTCATCATCATCTAGCTCATCATCAGGTCCGCCATTTGAATCGTCATCCTTTCACTAAGGATCATTAAAGCCGGAAGCGACTCCGGCTTATTTTTTGTGTACAAAGATAAAAAGGTATGAAACGCTTTTCGTAACGGATTTTGTTATAATAGAAATAAGATTTAGGTATACAAGAGAGGTAATGACATGACAACATATACACCCATGATTCAACAATATTTACAAGTGAAAGCAGACTATAAAGACGCTTTTTTATTTTTCCGTTTAGGAGATTTTTATGAAATGTTCTTTGACGATGCCGTAAATGCATCTCAAATTTTAGAAATCACATTAACTAGCAGAGATGCAGGGATGAAAGAACGCATTCCGATGTGCGGTGTACCACATCACGCTGCTAAAAACTATATCGAAACACTTGTTCAAAAAGGCTATAAAGTAGCAGTTTGTGAACAAACAGAAGATGTCAAACAAGCAAAAGGTGTCGTTAAACGAGAGGTCGTACAGCTCATCACACCAGGGACGATCATGGAAGGGAAAGGGCTAGACGGTAAAACAAATCATTTTATCGCAGCTGCTGTGCAAATAAATACATCAGAATATGCTTTTAGTTATTTAGATTTATCAACTGGAGAAGCAACGGCTACATATGTAGAAGGTGACGGTAAATTATTGTTACAGCAACTACAAGCATATGATATTCGCGAATTAGTCGTGTCAGAACAATTATTTGACGAATTGACAGAACAGGCTGAAACATTATCAATTGTCCTATCAATAGAAGAAGAGGCTATGGATGAAGTAAGAAGTGCACAGTATTTAGTAGCAGCACCGAGTAATTTACACGGTGCGGGACGCAAGTTACTTTACTATATCGAACGTACGCAAATGCGCTCGCTATCGCATATTCAACCATTCCAATACAATGAAACAAAAAATTATTTAAATATTGATACCAATTCAAAACGTAATTTAGAATTGATTCAATCACTGCGTGGTGGTGATCAAAAAGGAACGCTTTTATGGTTACTGGATGAGACCGTTACAGCAATGGGTGGTCGAAAATTAAAACAATGGCTACACCAACCATTAGCAAACCGTCAGCATATTGAAAATCGCTTAAGCATCGTTACGGATTTACTTGAAGAGTATTTCATTCGAGCAGAATTACAGGAATTATTTAAACAAGTGTATGACTTAGAACGCTTAGCAGGACGCGTTGCATTCGGTAATGTAGGAGGCCGTGATTTAGCCCAATTGAGAGAATCACTACGCCAAGTTCCTGTTATTCAAGAGCAGTTGCAATCCTCTTCAAAAGTAAACCTACAAAACTTAGGGAAAGCACTTGATTTATGTAGTGATGTGGAAAGCTATTTAAGTCATGCGATTACGGATCATCCCCCCATTTCGATTAAAGAAGGCGATGTCATCAGAGGTGGCTACGACGAAAAATTAGACGAGCTCCGTTACGCCTCCCGTAACGGTAAAGATTGGATTGCTGCACTTGAACAGCAAGAACGTGAAAAAACAGGTATTAAGAATTTAAAAATTGGCTATAATCGCGTGTTCGGCTACTATATTGAGATTACGAAATCATATATACATTTAGCGGATTTAGAGCGTTATGAACGAAAGCAAACACTTGCTAATGCTGAGCGTTATATTACAGATGAGCTGAAAGAAAAAGAAGCGATTATTTTAAATGCAGAAGAAGAAAGCTTAGCGCTTGAATATACGTTATTTACACAAATTCGTGAAGAATTAAAGCATTATATTCCGCGATTACAAGCACTTGCTTCAGCAGTTAGTGAATTAGATGTCTACGTGAGCTTTGCGACAGTAACGGAAAAGTATCGCTTCACAAAACCGGTATTCCATGAAGGACGTTCACTGAAAATCGTTAATGGTCGTCACCCAGTCGTTGAGAAAATGATGAATAAGCAATTGTATGTTCCTAATGATTGCATTCTGACTGATGAGCGCAATATGATGCTTATTACAGGACCAAATATGTCGGGTAAAAGTACGTATATGCGCCAAGTAGCACTTATTACAATTCTTGCACAAATAGGCTGTTACGTCCCTGCAAATGAAGCAGAACTACCGATTACTGACCAAATTTTCACGCGTATTGGAGCAGCGGATGATTTAGCCGCTGGACAAAGTACATTTATGGTGGAAATGTTGGAATCTCAACATGCCATTACAAACGCTACAGCGAAAAGTTTGTTGCTCTTTGATGAAATAGGACGTGGTACCTCAACTTATGACGGTATGGCATTAGCTCAATCCATGATGGAGTATATTCATAATAAAATCGGTGCGAATACGTTATTCTCTACCCATTATCATGAATTAACAGATTTGGAGAATGCATTAGATCGCTTGCAAAACGTCCATGTTTCGGCAACGGAGCAAGATGGTAAGGTAGTCTTTTTACACAAAGTGAAAAAAGGGCCAGCAGATAAAAGTTATGGTATCCACGTTGCTGAATTAGCAGAGCTACCAGCTGATATTATTGCAAGAGCTCGTATATTACTTGAACAATTTGAAGCAACAGATGAAGTTTCAGCAGCAACCGTTACAAAAGTAGAACAAGCTCCAAGCATCAAAGAGGAGCCTGCTCAATTATCGTTATTTGCTGAAGAGAAACCTGGGAAAGTTGTAAAATCAGCTGTTTCAGAAATAGAACAAGACGCGCTAGAGCAGCTTCGTGCATTAAATGTATCCGGCACTACGCCAATGGATGCACTGCAGCTTGTTTACGCATTGCAACAATCTTTACTAAAAAAATAGGAGGTGCAAAAAATGGGTCATATTCATATTATGGATGAATTTTTGTCCAATAAAATTGCGGCAGGTGAAGTAGTTGAGCGCCCTTCATCCGTTGTGAAAGAACTAGTTGAAAATGCCATTGATGCAGGAAGCACCTCAATTGAAGTGACATTAGAAGAAGCTGGGTTAACATCGATTCAAGTAATCGATAATGGTAGTGGAATGGACGAAGGGGATGCATTGAAATCATTCCAGCGCCATGCCACCAGTAAAATTGATAACGAGCATGATTTATTCCGTATCCGCACGCTCGGTTTCCGCGGTGAGGCATTAGCTAGTATTGCTTCAGTATCCAAAATTTCACTCGTGACATCGGATGGTGAAAAGGGTACTGAAGTGCAGCTTGAAGGTGGTCATGTCATAGACAAAAAGCCTGCAGCATTGCGCAAAGGGACGGATATGAAAGTATCACAACTTTTTTACAACACACCAGCACGTTTAAAGTATATGAAAACGATACAAACTGAACTAGGTCACACGATTGATTTGATCAATAGATTGGCACTTTGTAATCCTGATATCGCGTTCAAATTGCGACACCATGACCATACATTGTTGGAAACAAATGGTCGCGGTGATTTACGTCAAGTGTTAGCGGCTATTTACGGTGTCGCCAATGCGAAAAAGATGGTGCCGTTTGAAGGTGAATCAGCCGATTATAAAATTTCAGGCTTTGCGACTGTTCCTGAAATAACACGTGCATCAAAAAATTATATGTCTATTTTCGTCAATGGACGTTGGGTACGCCATTACACTGTGCAAAAGGCGATTATCGATTCCTACCATACATTTTTGCCAATCGGTCGCTTTCCGATTTCGGTCATTAATATTGAAGGTGATCCGTTTTTAACAGACGTGAATGTTCACCCTTCAAAACAGCAAATTCGGTTAAGCAAAGAAGCAGATTTAATGGACTTAATTGAAAAGACATTGCATAAAGTGATTCGTCAATCGATGCAAGCGCCAGAAATTGCAGAAAAAAAGAAAAAAGTACCGCAAACAGGAGAACAAATCAACTTCTGGAAAACGATGAATTACAACAATACGAGCATGCCACTGTTCAATGAAAAACCGAAGCAAGAACAGGATTCAACTACCTTTTCAAGGCCGTTCCCGCAAGATGTTTTAAATTCGACATCAAATATAGGTGTTGTAAAAGAAGAAACATGGGAACAAATAAGTCATACGGGTAACTCGGAGAATTCTGAACTACCTGTGCAACAAAATAGCACAGATGTACAGCGTATGATTCCATATGAAGAGGAAAACGAACAATTGTCTAAAGAAGAGCCATTTCCAGAGCTTGAAATCGTCGGTCAAATTCATGGTACGTATATAGTAGCGCAAAGTGAGGATGGCTTTTATCTCGTTGATCAGCATGCTGCACAAGAACGTATTAAATATGAATTTTTCAAAGATAAGGTTGGAGATGTAAATCCAAATGAGCGACAATCATTATTATTCCCGTTAACATTTCACTACTCAGCTGACGAAGCACTCGTGTTACGAGAAAATGTAGATTGTTTAATAGATGTCGGTGTCTTGCTGGAGGAATTTGGCACGAACTCATTTGTTGTTAGAGAGCACCCTGCTTGGTTTCCGAAAGATTTTGAAGATGAGATTATTGAGGAACTTATTGAACAAGTGCTACGCGAACGAAGAACGGATGTTAGAAAATTACGCGAGGAAGCGGCTATTATGATGAGTTGTAAACGTTCCATTAAAGCAAATCACTACTTAGATCAGCAGCAAATGGAAGTATTACTACATGATTTAAAACAGATGGCCAACCCGTTCACATGCCCACATGGTAGACCTGTGATCGTCCATTTCAAAACGTATGAAATTGAGAAAATGTTTAAGCGAGTTATGTAATTTTAATGCTATAAGGAGGAAGATATTATGTTTTCATCTGTTCAACGTGAAAGTATTATTGAAACGCTCGATGCTTATTCTTTTGATGTATTAGTTATTGGTGGTGGCATTACAGGTGCAGGTATTGCTCTTGATGCTGCCTCTAGAGGATTATCCGTTGCCCTTGTTGAGATGCAGGATTTTGCAGCAGGTACATCTAGTCGTTCAACGAAGCTTGTACATGGTGGTTTACGTTATTTAAAACAATTGCAAGTCGGTGTTGTAGCTGAAGTAGGGAAGGAACGTGCCATCGTTTATGAAAATGGTGTGCACATTACAACCCCTCAGTGGATGCTACTTCCTTTCTACAAGGGAGGGACATTTGGACCTTATTCAACCTCACTTGGCTTAAAAGTGTACGACAAATTGGCTGGAGTTAAAAAATCTGAGCGTCGTAAAATGCTGAATTCTGAAGTGACGTTGCAAAAAGAACCGTTACTTAAAAAAGAAGGCTTACTTGGCGGGGGTTACTATGTAGAATACCGTACAGATGATGCACGATTAACAATTGAAGTCATAAAAAAAGCGGTTGAACTCGGCGCTGTTTGTTTAAATTATGCAAAAGTAGAAGAGTTTAAGGTAGAAAACGCGAAAATTACAGGTGCAGTCGTCCGTGATCAAATCTCATCTCGCACTTGGACACTTCAAGCAAATACAGTTGTGAATGCAACGGGACCATGGGTAGATGAAGTTCGTAAAAAAGATCAAATTAGTAACAATAAACAGTTACGCCTCACAAAAGGGGTACATATTGTTATCGACCAATCCCGTTTTCCGCTTCGACAATCTGTATACTTCGATACGCCAGATGGCCGAATGGTTTTCGCAATCCCTCGAGATGGCAAAACATATGTGGGGACAACAGATACTTTTTACGAAGAAAACCCAGTAAAGCCAGTTGTGACAGATGAAGATATTATTTATTTAATCGACACAATTCACCACATTTTCCCGGATGTCCAAATTACGAAAAACGACGTTGAATCGAGCTGGGCAGGTGTTCGGCCACTTATTTTTAAAAAAGGGAAAGATCCTTCGGAAATTTCTCGCAAAGATGAAATTTGGGAATCGCCAAGTGGCTTGTTAACAATTGCCGGTGGGAAATTAACGGGCTATCGTAAAATGGCGGAAAATATCGTCAATAAAATTATAGAAAAAAAGCAATTCAAAAAAGCAGGTCCATGTACTACTGAGTATTTATCACTATCTGGTGCAAAAAGTATTAACTCTTTAAATTTCGATGCCTATGTAAAAAATAAAACGTATGAAGGTACGAAATTTGGCTTAACAAAAGACGAAGCTCATATGCTTGTTTCAAAATACGGTACGAATATCCAAGAAATATTCAATATTATTCATACATTGCAAGTGAATAACACAGTTGAAGATTTACCAATCGCTATTCATGCGCAGTTGCTTTATGCCATTCAATACGAAATGGCGTTAACACCAGCTGATTTCTTTGTCCGTCGTACAGGACGGTTATTATTTGATATCGATAGCGTTTATGACCATAAAGAAACAGTCATTCAACTAATGAAAAAATATTTATCCTATACGGCAGCAGAAGAAGCGAGCTATCGTTTAGAGCTAGACCAGTTACTGTACGAGGCGACGCACTTTGCAAAAGAAGACTTATATGAATAAAGTGGCGCATACAATTAAAGCCTCAGACGGTCATCTAATTGCAGTGACCGTCTATCGCCCTATTGGACAGCCAAAGGGCCATATTCATATTCTTCACGGAATGGCAGAACACAGTGCAAGGTATGACGTTTTTGCGATATTTTTAACAGAGCATGATTATATTGTTTCTACGCATGATCATCGTGGTCATGGGCAAACAGCTACGTTAAATGAAGCGCCAAGAGGATATTATGCAGATGAACAAGGATTTGATCGTGCCGTATTAGATGTGCATGAAGTACTTGCATTTGTCCGAGTTGATTTACATTTACCTCCAACTGTTCTATTTGGTCATAGTATGGGTTCATTCATTGCGAGACGATATACGGAGCTTCACAGTGAGACGCTTTCTAAAGCTATCTTCTGTGGAACGGGCGCAGCTAGTGTGACGCATCGAGCTGGACATATACTTGCAAAATGTCTTGCTAAAAAGCATGGTAAAACAAAAGAAAGTCCATTATTAGATAAATTGTCATTTGGCAATTTTAATCGTGCATTTCCAAATACACAAACTGATTTTGATTGGCTTTCATCAGATATAGCTGAAGTAAAGAAATATATTGCTGATGACAATTGTGGATTTCTCGCAACAAATCAGTTTTACGCAGATTTAACGGGTGGTATTTTAAAGCTATCAAAACGAGAGGAAATGAACCGCATTCGCAAAGATTTACCGATTCTCTTAATAAGTGGTGCGGATGATCCTGTTGGTGGCTTTAGTAAAGGAATTTGGAAAGTGGCTAAAAGCTATCAAAGTTGTGGTTTAACGAATATTACAGTGCAGTTATTTGTAGAAAAAAGACATGAGATATTGAACGAAGTAAACCGAGAAGAGGTTTACAACTCAATCATACGGTGGTTAGAAAAAGAATGAGACGACAAGATTTAGATGTAATTGCTATTGTTGGCCCTACTGCTTCTGGCAAAACAGCCCTTAGTATAGAGCTGGCGAAGCAGTTAAATGGAGAAATTATTAATGGTGACTCCATGCAAATTTATAAAGAATTGAATATCGGTACAGCTAAAATTACAGAAGCTGAGATGGGCGGTATACCCCATCATTTACTTAGCATTAAAGAGCCAACTGAATCGTTTTCAGTCGCTGAATATCAGCAGCTTGTGCGTGAACGTATAGATTTCATCCGAGCTAAGGGTAAATTCCCTATCATTGTTGGAGGGACAGGCCTTTATATTCAAGCGGTATTGTTTGATTATCGCTTCACGGAAGAAAAGATTGATGAAGTAGCGCGTGAAGCTTATTATACAGAGCTTTCAGAAGTGGGACCTGAGGCGATGCATGCGAAATTAGCGAAGCTCGATCCGAAAACAGCTGAAACGATCCATCCGAATAATACAAGACGTGTAATTCGAGCGCTTGAAATGGTTGAGCAAAGTGGGGTTGCAAAATCTTCTGATGAGCAAAATCAAGGTAACAAACCGCTTTATAAACATTTAATTATGGGTTTAAATATGGACCGTGAACTGTTATATGACCGAATAAATAAACGTGTTGACCTGATGTTGGAGCAGGGGCTACTTGCTGAAGTCGAGGCTCTTTGGAAAAAGGATATTCGCGACGTGCAATCGGTGCAAGCTATTGGTTACAAGGAAATATACGCTTATTTTGATGGTAAATGTTACCTAGAAAATGCCACAGAGCAATTAAAACAAAACTCCAGACGTTATGCGAAGCGTCAACTCACGTATTTCCGTAACAAAATGGATGTAAGATGGTTTAATAGCTTAGATGGCACAGAAAAAATAATTAGAGAAATATTGGAATTTTAAAGGGTTTTTTCTAAATGAAATCGAATACAATCTATTGAGAAGATTTTATAATAGAAGAGGGAGTGGCTTTGTATGAAATCAATTAACTTACAAGATGCGTTTCTAAATCAGATGCGCAAAAACGGAATTTTCGTAACCGTTTTCTTGCTAAATGGCTTTCAATTAAAGGGTGTCATAAAATCATATGATAATTTCACAGTATTATTAGAATCTGAAGGTAAGCAACATTTGATTTACAAACATGCCATTTCTACATTCGCCCCTTCAAAATCCGTTAATATTTCTCAGGATGATGAAGCATAACATTAGTTCGGCTAGTATAAGTACTAGCCGGATTTTTTATTTCTCGCTATACTAATAGAGGTATTTAAAAAGATTGACCGATAATGGAGGACTTTAATAATGAAAACTATTACAACAACGGAACTTTTAGACAAAGTTGATGCAAATGAAGATTTATTTTTAGTAGATGTACGTGAAGACGAAGAAGTAGCAAATGGTGTGATTCCAGGCGCAATTCATATTCCGCTAGGCTCATTACCTGACAGAATCGATGAATTAGATAAAACAAAACCATATATTTTCATCTGTCACGCAGGTGGCCGTAGCGGCAGTGCATGCTCGTACCTTACTGGCCTAGGTTATGATGTGACGAATATGGAAGGCGGTATGCTCGCGTGGGAAGGCGAGTTGGAATTTTAAGTTAATCCAAAAAAGACGAATCGTAAATTGATTCGTCTTTTTTATTTTAAAGAATTATTATTTCGTAATGATTTTAATGGTAGTCGCCAATTTCTCATGTATGATAATACACGAAGAGCGGTCATACTAACAAATATTACGTACAGCCATATATCTTGTTTGAATAGGCCTAAACCAACAATTACACCAGCAATTGCCGCCCATACGGCATAAACTTCTTCACGCAATACAAGTGGCTTACGACCAGCCAATAAATCGCGGATAATACCGCCGCCTGAGCCGGTTAATACAGCAGCTACAATCGCCGCACTAATTGGTAAATCTAATCTTACAGCAAATAATGCACCTTGAATTGCAAATGCTGATAAGCCAATAGCATCAAAGAAATTGCCCCACCGATGCCAATGCTTCAGCAAATTTTGAGGGAATATAAAAACAATAGTAATTGAAATAAGTGCAATTTGGAACATTGTCTCCTGCTCCCAAAGAGCAGAGACAGGTACGCCTATAAGTGTATTTCGAACAGCCCCTCCGCCAAATGCAGTCACGATACCAAGTAAGTAAACACCAAACAAATCATATTCTTCTTCCATTGCAACAATTGCGCCAGAAATAGCAAAAGCAATTGTACCGATAATACTAAATACATCCCATGCCATAATAGATCCTCAACTTTCTAAGAACGTCCTTGAATTGTACCAAAAATAGTGATAAATACAAGTTTTACAGACCGGATTGTTGACTCTTTGGTTGTTATTGATAAGATAGTAATGGAAAAGTAAAAAGGAGCCAAACAAATGACGTATTCAACAACATTTAGTAAAAAATTATTAATGAAAGCAAAAGAAATTGAAGTACTAATTAAGCCTTACCATGATCACGTCGATGAAGTGGCTTTCTTCAATCAACAAAAAGTTTTAGCAGCTTTTCGTAACCATCAAGTAAGTGATTTTCATATGCATCCATCAAGTGGCTATGGCTATGATGATGAAGGACGTGACAATTTAGAGCGCGTTTATGCGGAAGTTTTCGGTGCAGAAGCTTGTATCGTACGTCCACAAATTATTTCTGGCACCCATGCCATTACTTTGAGTCTCTTTGGTGTATTGCGCCCGGGAGATGAGCTAATGTATATTACCGGAGAACCTTATGATACACTACAATCAATTGTTGATGGTGGTGATAAAGACACCGGTTCATTAAAAGACTTTAATATTGGCTATCAACATATTGATCTAGTCAATGATATAGACGTTGACTGGGATACAGTGAAAAAGGCTGTTTCTGAGAAAACAAAAGTCATCGCAATTCAACGTTCAAAAGGATATGCATCACGTCCTTCTTTCACAGTAGAACAAATTGCTGATATGATTAAAAAAATACGTGAAATTCAACCATCAGCTATTATATTCGTAGATAACTGCTACGGAGAATTTGTTGAAGAAATTGAACCAACTGACATTGGTGCAGATTTAATGGCGGGCTCACTAATTAAAAATCCAGGTGGTGGCTTAGCTAAAATTGGTGGCTATATTGCTGGGCGTGCAAATTTAGTGGAGCAATGTGCATTCCGCATGACTTCACCAGGAATCGGTGCAGAAGCAGGTCCTACTTTGAATGCGCTTGCGGACTTCTATCAGGGTTTCTTCTTAGCACCGCATGTAGTTGCACAAGCAGTAAAAGGTGCAATATTCACTTCTGCGATGCTTGAATCGATTGGAATGACAACTTCACCGCATTATTCAGCACCACGTACGGATTTAATTCAATCGGTTTCATTCAAAACTGCTGATCAAATGATTTCTTTTTGCCAGGCTATTCAAGCGAGTTCACCAATAAACGCCCATTTTGCACCTGAACCAGCATATATGCCGGGATATGTGGATGATGTAATTATGGCAGCGGGTACATTTATACAAGGCGCAAGTATTGAATTGTCTGCTGATGGTCCAATTCGCCCGCCATACACTGCTTATGTTCAAGGTGGTTTAACGTATGAACATGTAAAATACGCTACATTAAGTGCAGTGCAAAAATTAGAAAAATAAAATTCCCAATAAAAATACAGTATTAATTGAGAATTTTGAGTATAGAAAAAGCTTAGAAACCATTGTGGCTCTAAGCTTTTTCTATACTTAAATAGTTATGTTATGTTATATGACATGGTATTGACAGAAAATCTAACATGATGTATTATTTAACTTGTAAAGGGGAAGGTGAATGATATGAGTCGTGAAATACGAAGATCAATGCCATTACTCCCAATTAGTATAGTCATGCAGCTGACAGATTTAACAGCTCGTCAGATTAGATATTATGAAGAACATAATTTAATCGAACCTGCAAGAACAGAAGGCAATCGCCGTATGTTCTCCTTAAATGATGTCGATTCGCTGCTTGAAATTAAGGACTTGTTGGAGCAGGGTATCAATATGGCAGGTATTAAGAAAGTATTCGCTTTAAAAAATGAACCCGCAATTGCTAACCTCGGGAAGAAAGACATTACCGACGCAGACCTACGTCGCATATTGCGAGAAGAAATGCAGCAAGCTCAACGCCTTCAAAGAACTTCTATTCGTCAAGGGGATTTATCTCGTTTCTTTCAATGAGAAGCTGAGTAGAATATAAAATTTTTACATGTGGAGAGTGAATAAAATGGGAAAATTCACAAAAGAAGACATTAAGAAATTAGTATTAGAAAAAGAAGTTAAGTTCATCCGTTTACAATTTACAGACATTCTAGGAACAATCAAAAACGTTGAAATTCCTGTAAGTCAACTTGATAAAGCATTAGATAATAAAATGATGTTCGACGGTTCTTCAATAGAAGGATTTGTTCGTATTGAAGAATCAGATATGTATCTCTACCCTGATTTAGATACTTTCATCGTATTCCCGTGGACTAATGGTAAAGGTACAGTTTGCCGATTCATCTGTGACGTATACAAAGCAGACGGAACACCATTTGCTGGAGATCCACGTAACAACTTAAAACGCGTACTTAAACATATGGAAAAAATGGGCTTCACAAGCTTCAACTTAGGACCTGAGCCAGAATTCTTCTTATTCAAATTAGATGACCGCGGCGAACCAACTCTTGAGTTAAATGACCATGGTGGTTACTTTGACTTGGCACCAACTGACTTAGGTGAAAACTGCCGTCGTGATATCGTACTTGAACTGGAAGAAATGGGCTTTGAAATTGAAGCATCTCACCATGAAGTAGCTCCAGGGCAACACGAAATCGACTTCAAATATGCAGATGCTATTACAGCATGTGATAACATCCAAACATTTAAATTAGTTGTTAAAACAATCGCTCGTAAACACGGTCTACATGCAACATTTATGCCAAAACCACTTTACGGTGTAAACGGTTCAGGTATGCACTGTAACGTATCACTATTCAATGGTAAGGAAAATGTATTCTATGATGAATCAGCTGAAATTGGCTTAAGTAAAACAGCAATGCAATTCATGGCTGGCGTACTAAAACACGTACAAGGATTTACAGCAATCACAAACCCAACTGTAAACTCATACAAACGTTTAGTACCAGGTTATGAAGCGCCATGTTACGTAGCGTGGTCAGGTCAAAATCGTAGTCCATTAATCCGTATCCCAGCATCACGCGGCCTATCAACTCGTGTCGAAGTACGCTCAGTTGACCCAGCTGCAAACCCATACCTAGCAATGGCCGTTATTTTGGAATCAGGTCTTGTCGGTATCGAACAACAATTAACACCGCCTGCAGCAGTTGATCGCAACATCTACGTGATGGATGCAAAAGAACGCGCTGAACACGGTATTACAAACTTACCAGCTAACTTAGATGATGCCCTAATTGCATTAGCTAATGACGAAGTTGCTAAAGAAGCACTTGGTGAGCATATCTACGCTAACTTTATGGAAGCAAAAGAAATTGAGTTTGACATGTTCCGCACACAAGTACACCCTTGGGAACGTGAGCAATACTTGAAAATGTATTAATAGTTAAACCCGTTGAGGCTCTAGGCTTCAACGGGTTTTTATTTGCCCACGGAATTTTTACGAATATTTTTTTTGCGGATTTATTTATTTTGCATATACGTATCAAGTTTTTCAATCCATTTAAAAATCGCTCAATTTCCCAACGTGATTTGTGCATGTTGGAGATTTCATCAGGCTCCAAATATGTTGACATAAAAAAGCGATGGTTACTTAACCACCGCCCATCTTTAATCCATTTCAATTTTCCATTTTACTTCTTTTGATTGCTCTAAGAATGCTGGTTCATACTTTAACTCAAATGTCTTCTCTGCCGTCACATCAAAATATAATTTACTGCTCGCTGTTTGACCTTTTTCTAAATCTTTATTAATAGCGAACTGATCATAACCGTAGTATTCCTCTAATTGATTACCTTTTTTATCGAAAATATAGAAGTCAGAACTATCTGCATGGATCGTTTTATCCGTTGTGTTTGTAACGCTAACTGCCAGTGTAATTACTTTGTCCTTCTCTGCCTTAGAATACTCATCCTCTTCTGTATATTCGGCGCTTTTAATTGTTAATTCTATGCCATCTAATTTTACAACGTCGCCAATTTTATAGAATACTGGTGCTTTTTCTTGTGTTTTATTAGCAGAATCCTCTTTTTCTGTTTGTTCCGTTTTCTGAGCGTCTTTTTTATCGCTTTCTGTTTTTTTGTCCTCAGTGTCGTTACAACCAGCTAATAAAAGTACTGCAGCTAACGGTGCTAAATACCATTTTTTCATGTTATCCCTCTTCCCGTACTATGTACCTTTTTAACTATATTCCAGAATGAATGAATTGTCACGACATAAATAGTGCATATTTAATAAAAAATATCATCTTTGTAACATTAGTAGATATATATTCCAAAGTGTTTTCATAAGTTATTGAGTAATATAAAAAAGATTGTAAGAATCAAATATTACAGTGATTCTTACAATCCTATATTTTAGTTATAGAACATTGCGGTATAAACCGACTACTTTACCTAAAATGGATACTTGATCTACTATTATTGGCTCCATTGAAGAGTTTTCAGGTTGTAAGCGGAAGTATGATTCTTCTTTGAAAAAACGTTTTACAGTCGCTTCATTTTCTTCAGTCATAGCTACAACTATTTCGCCATTACTTGCGGTAGCCTGTTGTTTTACGATTACATAGTCACCGTCCAAAATGCCAGCTTCTATCATCGATTCACCCATGATCTCAAGCATGAAAATTTGGTCTTCCGAAGTGCCATAAGAATCTGGAATTGGAAAGTATTCTTCGATATTCTCAAATGCTGTTATAGGAAGACCAGCTGTTACTTTCCCGACTAGTGGCACATGTACAACGCCTTGTTTAGCAATTGTAGAATCTTGCTGATCTAAAATCTCAATCGCGCGAGGTTTTGTTGGGTCGCGGCGAATTAATCCTTTGCTTTCAAGTCTAGCTAAATGTCCGTGGACTGTAGAACTTGAAGCAAGGCCAACTGCCTCACCAATTTCGCGGACGGAAGGCGGGTACCCTTTAGTGCGAACTTCCTCTTTGATGAATGCTAATATATCTTCTTGTCTTTTCGATACTTTTTTCAATCCAATCACCTCTTTATCTCATACTATATAAATGTTATTCATAGTATAGCATTGGCGAACAAGTAATGCAAACATAAGTTCGAAAAAAGCGTTGACAAAAAACAAATGTTCGGCTTATATTAAGAACATACATTCCGAACGAACATTCGAAAAGGGGAGATAACATATGAATTGGTTCAAAAAAAATCAATATATTACATTGCTTTTTGGCGTTTGCATGGCCTTTACAATGATATTTGTGATTACAAACAGTGGAAATACCTCATATAAAGAAATTGAAATTCATAACGGAGATACATTACTATCGCTTGCAAACAAGTATAGTGGCAAAATGGCTGACCATGAATGGATAGAAATGGTCAGAAATGAAAATAATATAATTGACGATACAATTTATGCAGGGCATACTCTAGTAGTTCCGGAACATGACATTTTAAATGTTCCAAATTCAGTGGTAGAAGTGGCGAGTGATAAAAAATGACACAAAAATCAGCAGTACTCTACTGCCGTGTAAGTACAGAAAAAGAAACGCAGGACAAATCGCTAGACAGGCAGAAAATGGAGCTAATGGATTTTGCAACAAGCAAAGGTTATGAAGTAGCCCAAGTATTTTCAGATCGACATAGCGGCTATGATATTGATCGTGAAGGCTTACTGGATTTACTTGAATATGTGAAGGTATATGAGATTCCAGCGCTTTTTGTTCAAGACGAGACACGTTTAGGACGTGGAAATGGTCGAATGGCGGTTCTGCATTTATTACAAAAAACAAACACAGATATTTTCACGTTAAGTGATTCAGGTCATGTCCGATTAAATGAAATGGACGCCATGCTTTTAGAAATTTTAGCTATTGTGGAAGAGTACCAACGGAAGCTACATAACGCTAAAATACGTAGAGGGATGAGACGAGCAGTACAAAATGGCTACCGACCAGAAAAGAATTTAAAAGACCGTGGTAATCCTGAAGGGCGAGACCGCATAGATGTTCCAATCGAGCAAATTGTCCAGCTTAGAGAAAAGGGTATGACGTTTGAAGAAATTACCGTGACCCTTAAAGGATTAGGTTTTCATGTCAGTAAAGCGACAATTCACCGTCGATTTATGGAATTTAAGGAGAGAAATGAAGACTAAAAGCTTGCGCTTGCAGTCTTTTTTGCATACCTTTGTATTAACGTATGTATGAAAGGTGAGGTATTTATGTTATCAAAAGAAAAATTACAACGTATAAGTGAACTTTCGCAAAAATCAAAATCACAAGGTTTAACTATTGAGGAAGCCAAAGAGCAAACGGTATTACGAAAAGAGTATTTAGACACTTTCCGATCTTCAATGCGTGAAACAATTGAAAATGTCCGCGTTTTCGATCCAGAGGGAAATGAAGTAACACCTGAGAAATTACGCCAAAAGCAAGAAAAGAATAATCGTTTAAATTAATACACATTTTGTAGAAACCATTGTTTTATATAAGAATCTTGACTAAACTGTAATAGTACAATATTTAGCTTTAGAAAGGATGTCAACTAAATGACTCAACAAGCAGATCAGCTTGCAATTAACACAATTCGAACTTTATCTATTGATGCAATTGAAAAAGCTAACTCAGGCCATCCAGGCTTACCAATGGGTGCAGCACCAATGGCTTACACACTTTGGACAAAACAACTTCGTCACAACCCTTCAAATCCTAACTGGTATAACCGCGATCGTTTTATTCTATCAGCAGGTCACGGTTCTATGTTGTTATATAGCTTATTACACTTAGGTGGATACGGCTTACCGATGGAGGAAATCAAAAATTTCCGCCAATGGGATTCGAAAACACCAGGTCATCCAGAATACGGTCATACAGCTGGCGTTGAAGCGACAACTGGTCCATTAGGTCAAGGTATCTCAATGGCTGTCGGTATGGCAATGGCAGAAAAACATTTAGCTGGCGTTTATAACAAACCAGAGCACGAAGTAGTGGATCATTATACTTTCGGACTTTGCGGAGATGGAGATTTGATGGAAGGTGTCGCTGCAGAGGCAATTTCTTTAGCAGGTCACTTACAACTTGAAAAACTGATCGTACTTTATGATAGCAATGACATTTCTTTAGACGGCGATTTGAATAAATCATTCTCTGAAAACATTCAAAAACGTTTTGACTCATATAATTGGAACTACATTCATGTAGCTGACGGCAATGATATTGTAGCGATTAACGCTGCCATAGAACAAGCAAAAGCACATAAAGGACAACCTACTATTATTGAAGTAAAAACAGTAATTGGCTACGGTTCACCAAACAAATCAGGTAAAGCTGACTCTCACGGTGCTCCACTAGGTACTGATGAAGTAAAATTAACAAAAGAAAGCTACGGTTGGTCACATGAACCTTTCTTCGTACCTGAAGATGTTTATGCGACATTTAAACAAGCGGCAGACATACAAGGAACTCTTGCTGAAGCTACTTGGAATGAACAATTCGATGCTTATAAAAAAGCATTCCCAGAGCTTGCTGAACAATTTGTCAATGCTATGAACGGAGAACTTCCTGCAGACTTCGCATCAGAAGTACCTGTTTATGAAGCAGGCAAATCAGTTGCTACACGCTCATCTTCTGGTGAAGTGATCAACGCTCTTGCTAAAAAAACACCTTCATTCTTCGGAGGAAGTGCTGACTTAGCAGGTTCAAATAAAACAACAATTAAAGGTGCTGGCGATTTCTCCGCAACAACTCCTGAAGGCCGCAACATTTGGTTCGGTGTTCGTGAATTTGCGATGGGCGCAGCTCTAAATGGTATGGCACTTCACGGTGGTGTAAATGTCTTCGGTGCTACATTCTTTGTCTTTAGTGACTATGTACGCCCAGCAATTCGTTTATCAGCACTAATGGGACTACCTGTAACATATGTATTTACACACGATAGTATTGCTGTTGGTGAAGATGGTCCAACCCATGAACCAATCGAACATTTAGCTGCATTGCGCGCTATGCCAAATCTTTCTATAATCCGTCCTGCTGATGCTAACGAATCTGCAGAAGCTTGGAAAGTAGCCGTATCATCTAAAAATAAACCAACAGTTCTAGTACTTTCTCGTCAAAACTTACCTGTATTAGACCATTCAGCATCACTTGCAGCTGATGGTGTTGCAAAAGGTGCTTATGTTGTTTCTAAAGCAAACAAAGAAGTAGCTGACGCATTAGTTTTAGCAACAGGTTCAGAAGTGAGCCTTGCTGTTGAAGCACAAAAACTATTAGCAGCAGAAGGTATCGAAGTATCAGTCGTTTCAATGCCGTCATTTGATCGCTTTGATGCCCAAGATGCAGCATATAAAGAAGCTGTATTACCAAAAACAATTACAAAACGTTTAGCAATCGAAATGGGTGCATCATTCGGCTGGCATAAATACACTGGCTTCGAAGGTGATGTTTTAGCAATTGATCAATTCGGTGCAAGTGCTCCAGGTGAAATTGTAATGAAAGAATATGGCTTCACTGTAGAAAATGTAGTTGCGAAAGTTAAAGCTTTATTCGCTTAATAAAATAGTTGTAAATTTGAAAAGTAGAGGGTTTTTTCCTCTACTTTTTCTTTTTTGACAAATAAAGTGCTATAAATCGGCCGTCAATTGACAAAATCTTCTTACAATGTTTGATATACTATTTTCAAGAGAGGAGTGGTAATCGTGCGAGTATACTCAATCTTTCATGTGAAAAAGAAACATCAAGCATTTGTTTATGGTAGAGAACGTTTACTATTTGATTTTATTCAATCCTCACAAACTTATGAGCAAGCAATACATCCAGCGCAAGAGCTCTCTTATTTATGCGAGCCCTTGGATATTTTAGAAATTGAACAAATTATTCAACAGCAATTAGGTAATAACTTTTCAGGCATTCAAACAAAGGATCATCAAATCTTTTTGATGAATGAATTTAAAGGGGAAATCCAAGTTGATATTTTTCCTTACTACATAGCTGTTGTCTGTGTTGGATCGCGCATGCTTGAGCTAGATTTATTTGCAACATTATCAAAATTAAGCGATCGTTTTATCGGTTTTAATAAAGATGAAATGGAATGCGGCTGGTTAAAACCGCTAAAATTTCATTCTCATGAAAGACGATAAATCTTGTCAAACAGTAGTATGTAGTGGGTTTTTATTGTATAATCCTTGTTGGAGAGATTTTTCTCGCATACGAAACTTGGAGGAGGAAAACCAGTGAATACTACGTTGTGGATTATACTTGTTATCGTGGCATTAATAGCAGGAATAGCTATCGGTTTCTTTGTTGCCCGTCAATATATGATGAAATACTTAAAAGAAAACCCACCTATTAACGAACAAATGCTACGTGTAATGATGTCTCAAATGGGACGTAAACCGTCAGAAAAACAAATCAAACAAATGATGAACTCAATGAATAAATTAAGCAGTAAATAAAAAATAGCACTCAGCTGAGTGCTATTTTTTTGTCTTTTCTACGAATACAAATTCCTCTAAAAACTCAGCTACTAAACGTTCATATGCATCTGAATTCATATTGTAGGATTGTGCATGAGGGCCTTCCTCAAAAAGTTTTAGTTTTTTGGGGCCAGGTTTTAAGCTATACATTTCAATTGTCATCTCAGGCAATATGAAGTCATCTGGGATACTATGAATAAAGAGTACCGGTTTTTCGATTCTCGTTACAGCCTCTTTAGGTGAGATGCTCTTTACTGAGTAGCCATCTCGCATTCTTAAAAAGATATCGGCTAGTTTAATTGCTAAACTAGTACGCAGCGGTGTTTGCTTCATCATTAAGTGATATAGTTGTTCGGAAAAATCAGAGAAGGCGCAATCGGAAATGTAGAAATCAGCTTCATCTTCTAGAGTTCCAGCATATAATAATGTCGTAGCAGCGCCCATTGATTCTCCTTGTACACCGATTATGCCGCCTTCACCAAGCTTTTCTTTCAACGATTTCATAACTGCTTGTAAATCATATTTTTCATAATGACCATAGCTTGTTGTTTTGCCACCAGAGTCACCATGCCGGCGATGATCATAGACGACGGAGTTAAAGCCTAAACGCTCAAAAAGACGTACATATTTCATGGAATTAATCTTATTTTCTGTGACACCATGGCAAAGAATGATGGTGTTTTTTGTTTGCAAAGGTTGGAAATAAATAGCCTTAATAGGGTAGCCGTTAGGGGAGTCTACCCACATTTCTTCCTTGTTTACATGCTCAAACCAAACTTCGTCGAAACGCTTTGCTTCCTTTTCTCGCTGTAAAATGAAAGCAGCATCTTTGTTCTTCATATACATGATTCGACTGGAAAACAAATAGCCGAGAATAGCTGTAATGGCACCAAAAGTACCTGAAACAAGCCCGATAATCCAAAGCAAGCGTTTTTTCATGACCATCACTCCTCTACTTTTGCTTTTGCGTAAAAAGTCGGTACTGACCACTGTCGATTGATTTCGACAAAAATGGCTCGACAATTGCTGCCGCTTGGCAAATTTTATCGATATCAACACCGGTATGAATTCCTATACTCTCTAGCATATGTACAACATCTTCTGTTGCAACATTTCCTGTAGCTCCTTTAGCAAAAGGACAACCACCAAGGCCGCCTGTTGACGTATCAAAGCGATCAATACCAGCTTGTAATGCAGCAAAAATATTTGCTAGAGCCATTTTGCGTGTATCGTGAAAATGAGCTGTTAAAAGTAACTCGGGAAACTCTTTTTTTAACCGTTTGAATAATGTGTAGCTTTCTACTGGGTTTGCCATACCGATTGTGTCTGCAACACTTAACTCGTCAACGCCCCAACTTGCAAATATTTTACATAATGCAACTGTATCTTCAATTTCCATTTTACCTTCATAGGGACAGTAAAAGGCAGTTGAAATACAGGCGCGTACAAATTTACCTTCATCCTTCAGCTTTGCCACAACGGGTGCTAATCTAGCCATTGCTTCAGCCGTATTTTTATTGATATTTTTTTTATTAAATGAATTACTGACACCAACAAAAACAGCAATTGCCTCTGCACTAGCTTCCATCGCACGCTCCACCCCTGTAGCATTTGGTGCTAAGACAAACTGTCTACCCACTTTAGTAGTACTTTTCACTATCATCTCGGCATCGGCCATTTGTGGTACCCACTTTGGCGAAACAAATGAAGTTAATTCCATTTCTGAAATACCGGCATCTTGTAAAGCTTTTATGAAATTTAGCTTCACATCGGTAGCAATAGCATTTTTTTCATTTTGTAAGCCATCTCTTGGGCCTACCTCGATAATTGTCGCATTATTTGGTAAACTAAACATAACATCCCCTCCTATAAGTTCATTGTAAGGAAGGGGGATACATATTAGCAAATTTTTTTATACGGCATAAGGGGGAATTTATTATGACAATAGAAGTTGTAATTGTGAGCGCTGTTCGTACAGCAATTGGAAATTTCCAAGGATCGTTAAAGGATGTTCCAGCAACAAAGCTTGGTGCGATCGTTATAAAAGAAGCTTTATCAAAGGTTGGGGTACCTTTTGATCAAGTAGATGAAGTGATTATGGGCAATGTTTTACAAGCCGGGATAGGTCAGAATCCAGCACGTCAAGCTGCGATTTTCGCAGGGCTACCACAAGAAGTATCTGCTTTAACGATAAATAAAGTATGTGGATCGGGTCTTAAGGCTGTCCACTTAGCAACGCAAGCAATTCTTGCAGGGGATGCAGATATTATTATTGCTGGGGGTATGGAGAATATGAGCCAAGCACCCTATTTACTGAAAAATGCGCGTGAAGGCTTCCGTATGGGCGATCAAAAAGTAATTGATAGTATGATTACAGATGGCCTATGGTGTGCGTTTAACGATTATCATATGGGCGTAACAGCGGAAAATTTATGTGATCAGTATACAGTTTCTCGTGATGAGCAAGATGGTTTCTCTGCACGTTCTCAAGAAAGGGCAACAGCAGCGATAGCAGCTGGTAAATTCGAAGAAGAAATTGTGCCAGTGGAAATTCCACAACGCAGGGGAGAACCTATCATTTTTGACACAGATGAATATGTAAAGCCAGGTACGACAGCCGAAAAGTTGGGCAAGTTAAGGCCAGCGTTTAAAAAAGAAGGCTCTGTGACAGCCGGAAATGCATCTGGTATTAATGATGGTGCAGCAGCACTTCTTGTTATGTCAAAGGCGAAGGCTGATGAATTAGGCATTAAGCCACTAGCAACAGTTGTATCAAATGCAAGTGTTGGCGTGGATCCTGCAGTAATGGGCAGTGCTCCGGTGAAGGCTGTACAAAAAGCATTAACAAAAGGACAGTTGGAAATAGGGCAAATCGATTTAATTGAAGCAAATGAGGCATTCGCAGCACAATCGATTGCGGTTGACCGAGAATTGCATTTTGACCATGAAAAGTTAAATGTGAATGGTGGTGCAATTGCTTTAGGTCACCCAATTGGTGCAAGTGGTGCTAGAATATTAGTGACTCTACTCCACGAAATGGAGAAGCAAGATGCAAAAATAGGTCTTGCTACACTCTGCATTGGCGGGGGACAAGGTGTTGCAACGATTGTAAAAAGAACGTAAGAAGGAGAACCGACATGGCTAAAAAGAAAAAACAAAAAAGACAACAACCATCACAACAACCATCAAAAGACGAGGCTCTAACATTAAAAGACCAACTTAATGGTGATGTGTTAGAAAAATTAAAACTTGCTAAAAAAGAACTTGTCGTAAAAGAACAGGCTGCACAGGAGGAACGTGAAGCCAAGTTAGTATTTGAACGTAAACAACGCGAGAAAAACAAATCGTTTGAAGAATTACTAAATGAATATGGCGATAAAGGCTCTAAATTTAATGGTTAATAGAGAACTTGAATGGTTTGTTTAACAAATACTTATGTAACAGATCAAAGGTGGTAATTCTAATGAAAAACTCAAAAATTAAGCTTTTTAAAACTCCAGGTATTTCTTTTCTAGCTGGGATAATATTTGTATTTGTGGGACTAAATGGGGAAAAACTCGCAAGTATATATTAAAGACATTATAATTCTACATCATGGACAACTTCTGGTAGTCTAATAAATACTTTTGTATATATCCCTATAATTATAGGTGTTATTCTCTTAATTTTATCTATAGGTACATTTCTTTTATCATACAATAAGTTGCTAAGAAACGTTTAAGGGTTTTAACAAGTGAAGATGTCAAATTAAAAAGTCAGCTTTCTCCCTATTGGAGTAGCTGGCTTTTAATTTGCAAAAATTATTTTAAATCTCTAGACCACTAGTGTTGCATAAATAAAGATGGAAAATTTTGTCTATTAACACTTAGGGTTTAGAGCCAAAAAAGGAAACACTTCAATTTGTAGATCAACTCTTTTTTCATTTTGAGTCCTATCTTGGTTGAGCAACAATCTTTGAGAAAACAGCCTTAAAATTAAATGTGAGACCGATTTGCGGAAATATACCAATCCAGCGCGTGGTTCAGAAAAATGGATAAAACTCTACAAAGAGCGCAGTGCAGTTGAACGAGTCAACGCTTATTTAAAAGGCTATTTTCAACTGAACAATGTCCGCCATCGATCTGGGAAAAAAGAAAAGTGTCATTTCCAATTGATTACACTGATTTACAACGCGAGCAAATTAGCAGTCCATCGTATCAACAAAGTTTTACGTGAACAACCAAACGTAGCTTAATTTTTAAAAATAAATTTTGCACTATGGGAGTAGTCTGTGCTCTAAAAAAATACGATTTATGAAATTGATTCTATAAAGTAATTCTTGGTAAACAGTTCACGAGCTAAAAATAAACAAAAGACAGTCCATCTACTTATTTACAAAAAAGGACCCGAAATATCGGATCCTTCTACAACACTCATCTATGAGCATTATACACATCTTTTTTTGTTAATTCTCCAAGCTCTTTTACATCTAACGATAGCGCTTTATTATACGCAATAATTGTTGCTTCTAACTGTTCTTTAGAGCTTGCGCCAACTACTGCAGATGCCACAACAGGTGATTGCAATACATAAGCAATCGCCGCTGCGTGAACATCTGTTGCGTTGCCTGCTATTTTTTCTAATGTAGATTGTAGCTCATCTTGGCTATATGTTTGGTAGCTGTTAGTTTTTGCTATTCGTTTTTGCCAATCATTTGTTAAAAGTCCTTTTGCTAAAGAACCACGAGTCACAATGGATACGCTGTTTTCTTCTAGCACGTCAAACCATTCTTCTGGTCTACGATCTAGTAAACTATATTGCATCATGACAGATGTAGCAGCACTTTTTGGTAAAAATTCTTTTATAACATTAGGTCTGATTGATGAAATGCCGTATGCCCGAATGACGCCTTCTTTTTTTAAGCTATCAAATGCATCGGTAATATCATCCCAAGGGTCTTCAATTGTTCCGCCGTGTAGTTGATATAAGTCAATATAATCCGTTTGTAAGCGACGTAAGCTTTCCTTTACTTGAAACTCGATATTTTTCTTCGAAGGGTCCCAGTGCCAACCTTCTCCGTCTTTGTTCCAAACATTACCAACCTTTGTTGCTAAAATTATATCTTGTCGTTTGCTGCTCAATGCTTTGCCTACAAGTTTTTCATTGACACCTCTATCATATAAGTCCGCGGTATCGAAATAGGTAATGCCATGATCTACGGCTGCATCGACTATCCATTTTGCTGTCTTTTCGTCAGTTGGTAGAGACATGCAACCAAGGCCGATTTCTGAAATGGTTAATTCGCTATTACCTAATTTTCTGCTATTCAAAAATATCACTCCTCATATGATAATGGTACAATGTTTAATAATAAAAGAACAACGGAGAGGATTGCTATCATGAAAAAATTCGAAGAAAAAACAATTGCCTCAAAAAAAATATTCGAAGGTCGTGTTATTTCTGTCAAAGTAGATGATGTCACATTACCAAATGGGAGCACGTCGACGCGAGAGTTAGTTACTCACCCAGGAGCAGTAGCGATTATACCAATTACAAACGAAGGCAAAATAGTTCTTGTAGAACAATATCGTAAGCCCTTAGAACGTAGTATTATAGAAATCCCAGCAGGTAAATTGGAAAAAGGTGAGAAACCAGAATATACGGCTATCCGTGAATTAGAAGAAGAAACAGGATATGGTTCAAAAAAATTCACGTATGTTCAATCTTTTGCCACATCTCCAGGCTTTGCAGATGAAGTTATTCATATATATGCAGCAAGAGATTTATATAGAATTGAGAATCCGGCAGGGCTAGATGAGGATGAATTTGTCGAATTATTAGAAGTTACTTTAGAAGAAGCTGAACAAATGATTCGTGATGAACGCATTTATGATGCTAAAACAGTATTTGCAATTATGTGGATGAAAAATATCTTGTAAACGAAGTTATGAAATGGGTCGGGACGAGCATAGGTTGTACGAAGTAAAGGAAGGTGACCTATATGAACCGATCATTTCAACTAATTTATTTTTTCTTAATCATCGCAATTGGTTTTATTGGTGGTATTTTACTGTTGCAGCTGTCCACTGTAGAACAAGCAGATTGGCTTATTCGTACATTTGACCGCAGAGTGCTTTTAAAAGCACAGCCGTCTATTTGGCAATCTCTATGGCCAGTCGTCATTCCATTTGTCATTGTTGCGTTGCTAGCATCGCATAATTTATTGCGACATGTGACGCGAATTGTTGTCGTATTAAAAGCAGCTTTCTTCGGATATAGCTCAGGTTATTTAATAGACACTCAAAATGCTTTCTGGTCATACGCAGCATGGTGGTTTCCTTTTCAATTGCTACACAGTATAGTATTATTGTTATTTTGTATAGTGCTTGTACCACAACCTGTTTATTCGGTACGAAAAAAGTTGCCAATTTGGCCGAGAATAGTAGTTATAGTCATTACAACTATAATTATATTTGCGGGTGAATTAGTTGCAATTCACTTTTTGTTTAAATTAAAATAATTATTAAATAATAACAATTATAATTCTAAATAACTCAATCTTGTAATGAGAATTGCACTTTTGGTATAATGAAAGAAGTTAAGGGGGGCGTCATATGGAAAGCCGTATTGATCGAATAAAAAAACAATTACATGGTGCGAGCTACAAACTGACGCCGCAACGTGAAGCGACGGTAAGAGTGCTTTTAGAAAATGAAGAAGATCACCTTAGTGCTGAGGATGTTTATCTACTCGTTAAAGAAAAAGCACCGGAAATCGGACTTGCAACTGTGTATCGTACATTGGAGCTTTTAACAGAGCTGAAGATTGTCGATAAAATCAATTTTGGCGACGGCGTATCTCGTTATGACCTACGTCAAGAAGGAGCTGCTCACTTCCATCATCATCTCGTTTGTATCGAATGTGGTGCTGTGGATGAAATTCAAGAGGATCTATTAGAAGATGTAGAAGCAGTCGTTGAAAAAAGATGGAACTTTATTATTAAAGACCACAGATTAACATTTCACGGTATTTGCTGGCGTTGTCATGATAAAGAGTCAGATAACAAAAGCAATCAATCATAAGTTTATAGCTTAAAAACAAAGGATGGCGGAGGTGCTGTCCTTTTTTATTTACATTTTTTAAGGGGGAACCAAGAGTGAATCCAGTCGTTCTAGATGCTATAGAAGATTATTTACATTTTTTACGCGTTGAACGCCAGCTATCTGATAATACATTACAATCCTATAAAAGAGATATCATTGCCTATACCAAAAATATATTCGTAGTTCAAGATGTACAAAATTTTGATGACATTGACAGATTGAATATATTGCATCACTTACAAGCGCTTAAAATATCTGGTAAATCTGCACGTACTATTTCAAGACATATATCATCGATTCGCTCATTTCACCAATTTTTGTTAAGAGAAAAAAGAGCTGCTGGAGACCCGACAGTGCATTTAGAAATGCCCAAGATTGAGCAAAAGCTACCGAAGATTTTATCAATAGAAGAAATTGATATGCTAATTGCTATGCCAAACCTTGCAAAACCACAAGGAATTCGCGATCAGACGATGCTAGAGCTGTTATATGCAAGCGGTATGCGAATTAGTGAATGCATTGCACTTAATTTAGAAGATATTCATATAACGATGGGTTTTGTGCGTGTGTTCGGTAAAGGAGGTAAAGAGCGTATTATTCCGCTCGGACGTTCAGCGCTAGAAGTTTGCCAGGCATATTTAAAAGAAAGTAGACCAAGACTAGAAGATAAGCTACATAAATCAGAGGCCTTTTTTATCAATCAAAGAGGGCAACGACTGACACGCCAATTTTGTTGGAAATTGATAAAAGATTATGCGGATAAAGCCGGTATAGATAAAGAGATCACACCACATATTTTACGTCACTCCTTTGCGACGCATTTAATTGAAAATGGTGCGGATTTACGTGCCGTACAAGAGATGCTTGGGCATGCCGATATATCAACGACACAAATCTATACGCATATTAGTAAGTCTCGATTATCTGAGGTTTATAAGCAATTTCATCCGCGTGCGTAAAAAACTTTCATTCGTCAGAGGTCTGACGTTCATTTTTCTGTAGAATTTGGTAAAATGAATTTATTCATAGAGGAGGCACACACAAATGAACAGAAAACCATTTAAACGTATTCACTTAATCGTGATGGATTCAGTAGGGATTGGTGAAGCACCAGACGCTGAAGCATTCGGTGATGTAGGTGCAGATACTTTAGGACATATAGCAGAAAAGATGAATGGCTTAACAATGCCCAATATGGCTAACTTAGGTTTATCAAATATTCGTGAGTTACACGGAATTCCGGTTGCCACAAAACCAGCAGCTTATTTTGGTAAGATGCAAGAAGCGTCTGTTGGAAAAGATACAATGACAGGTCACTGGGAAATCATGGGTTTGAACATCGATAAACCGTTTAAAGTTTATCCAGAAGGCTTCCCACAACAATTAATTGCGCAATTAGAAGAACGTACAGGTCGCAAAGTTATTTGTAATATGCCAGCAAGTGGTACACAAGTAATTGAAGATTTTGGTGAAGAGCATATGAAAACGGGTGCACTTATCGTCTATACATCTGCTGATCCAGTACTTCAAATTGCAGCACATGAAGAAATTATTCCTTTAGATGAACTATATAAAATTTGCGAAATCGCCCGCGAATTAACATTACAACCTGAATTTTTAGTAGGTCGCATCATTGCTCGTCCATTCTTAGGAACGCCAGGCAACTTTAAACGTACGTCAAATCGTCATGATTATGCGCTAAAACCATTTGGTCGTACTGTTATGAACGAATTAAAAGATGCTAATTTAGATGTCATTGCACTTGGTAAAATTTCTGATATTTACAACGGTGAAGGTGTAACAGAGGCGATCCGTACGAAAGACAATACAGATGGTATGGATAAAGTAGCAGAAGTTGTACGCAAAGATTTCCACGGCTTATCATTTTTAAACTTAGTAGATTTCGATGCGACTTACGGACACCGAAGAGATCCACTTGGCTATGGTGAAGCATTAGAAGAATTTGACCGCCGTTTACCAGAAGTTTTGGAAGCGTTAACGGAAGATGACTTACTACTAATCACAGCTGATCACGGGAACGATCCAACATTCCCTGGATCAGACCATACTCGTGAATATGTACCATTAATCGCATATTCACCACGTTTTAAAGAATGCCAACAATTAACACTGTGTAACACGTTTGCAGATTTAGGTGCTACTGTTGCAGAAAACTTCAATGTGAAACTGCCAGAATTCGGCACAAGCTTCTTATCTAATTTAAAGTAATGGGGGACGTTTCATATGAGAATGGTTGATATTATTGAGAAAAAACGAAATGGTGGGGAATTAGCTAATGAAGAAATTCGCTTTTTCGTTGAAGGTTATACAAACGGCTCTATACCAGATTATCAAGCAAGTAGTTTATTAATGGCTATTTACTTTCAAGATATGAATGACCGTGAACGTGCAGATTTAACAATGGCAATGGTTGAGTCAGGAGATCAAATCGACCTTTCTAAAATCGAAGGGATTAAAGTAGATAAGCACTCGACAGGTGGCGTTGGTGATACAACGACGTTGGTATTAGGTCCCCTAGTAGCAGCTGTCGGTGTTCCCGTTGCGAAAATGAGCGGACGCGGCTTAGGTCATACTGGAGGTACAATCGATAAATTAGAAGCAATTGACGGCTTCCACGTCGAATTAACAACAGAGCAATTTATAAAACAAGTAAACGATATTAAATTAGCAGTCGTAGGTCAAAGTGGTAACTTAACACCAGCAGACAAAAAATTATATGCACTACGAGATGTGACAGCTACTGTTAGTAGTATCCCGCTAATCGCAAGCTCCATAATGAGTAAAAAAATTGCATCTGGAGCAGATGCTATTGTGCTAGATGTGAAAACGGGCGAAGGCGCCTTCATGAAAACAGTGGAAGATGCCAAAAAACTAGCTCATGCAATGGTTCAAATTGGTAATAATGTTGGTCGTAACACAATGGCGATTATTTCTGATATGAGCCAGCCGCTAGGCTTTGCTATTGGGAACGCACTTGAAGTAAAAGAAGCAATCGACACTTTGCGTGGCGAGGGTCCTGAAGATTTAACCGAGCTTTGCTTAACACTTGGAAGTCAAATGGTCGTTCTAGGTGGTCAAGCTAAAACAATCGAAGAAGCGCGTGAGCAATTAGTAGAAGTCATACAAAATGGCAGTGCTTTAGAAATCTTTAAGAAATTTATTGAAGGTCAAGGTGGTAACCCTGCTGTAGTGGATGACACTTCACTATTGCCTCAAGCTCAGTATACTTTTGAAGTACCTGCAAAAGAAGATGGCTTTGTATCCTTTATTGAAGCAGATGATATCGGTACAGCGGCAATGCTTTTAGGGGCAGGTCGAGCTACAAAAGAATCTGTCATCGACTTAGCGGTAGGATTAATGCTACGTAAAAAAGTCGGGGACAAAGTAAAACAAGGTGATTCACTAGTGACAATTTATGCAAATCAAGAAGATATCACAGAAGTGATGAACAAAATTTATACACATATCGAAATCGCAAAAGAAGCACCACAAGTACCAAAATTAATTGAAGCTATTATTACTGAATAATCCTAACTATGGCTGTTACTCAAATTCATGAGTAACAGCTTTTTTTATGATGAGAAATTATCAAATCTTGCATTGTGGATTACATTAAAATAAGATAACCTCTACATCCAGTTCCGAGCACCACATCCTCGAGATCGCTTCGAACCCTCATGAGAAGTCAAAGAGCTACTTCACGTCGGATTCGCAAGCGTTGTTGGGTGTAAACGGACGCTCTACGCTTTTGCTAATGAAAAGTTATCTATTTTGAACTTACTACCAAGAATTTCAATGAAAGAAATCCTCTATCCTATTCAAATGCTTTGTAAATTTTTTGAGAAGGCGTTTTTTATTTGATTAAAAATTCCTCGAATCTCCAATACTTATGGTTAAAGATGACATACATTCACTGTCGATTTAGTTCTAAATTTAGAAGGTTTCTTCTTAAATTGTCATGCGAAAGGAAAACGCAAAGCCGCTGTGGAATATGCTTGTGAAAAGGAGGTATGACTATGCAACAGCAAATTCAATTGACAGTGGATGGCATTGCCATTATTCGTTTACAAGGTGATTTAGATCATCACGCTGCAAACCGTATTCGAGAAGATATTTCACAGGCAATTTACCAAGGGAGCATTCATGCAATTATTTGGAACTTGGGTGACTTGCAGTTTATGGATAGCGCGGGTATCGGTTTGATTTTAGGAAGAATGCGCGATTTGGCGCCGATTAACGGGCAAACTGTCATCTTAAATCCATCTGCAACAATGCAGAAGATTTTTCAGTTTTCAGGGTTGTCCAAATATATTTGGCAAGATACAGAAGATCAAGTGATTAGAACATTAGGGGGGATTTTGAATGGATAACGAGATGACTTTATCGTTTTTAGCAGTCAGTGAAAATGAAGCGCTCGCGCGTATGGCGATGACGAGCTTTATGACCGTGCTAGATCCAACGATTGAGGAATTGTCCGAGGTGAAGACTGTCATTTCAGAAGCAGTTACAAATGCTATTATTCACGGCTATGAGGAAGATCAAGCGGGTATTGTAACTGTGTATGCGACGCGTATCGATCGCGAGGTGACTGTGACGATATCTGATAAAGGATGCGGAATTGCAGACGTACAGCAGGCCATGGAGCCTTTATATACGACAAAGCAGCAAATGGATCGCTCTGGTATGGGCTTTACGATTATGGAAAGCTTTACGGATCAATTATCGGTTAAATCTGAGCGCGGGAAAGGGACAACGGTCACCTTCAAGAAGCAATTTCAACCAGTAAGTTCACCGTTTGCTACTAGGTGAGAAAATGACATCTAAACAACAGGCCACTTCCGTATTGCTGACACAGGAGAAGATGAGAGAGCTCATATTACAGTCACAAGCTGGCGATGCTGCGGCTAGAAAGGAAATGGTAGAGGGCAATACTCGCCTCGTCTGGTCAATCGTACAGCGTTTTGCATCTCGAGGAGCAGATTTAGAGGATCTTTTTCAAATTGGCTGTATTGGTTTAATGAAGTCAATTGATAAATTTGATCTGTCATATCAAGTGAAATTTTCAACATATGCAGTTCCTATGATTATCGGTGAGATTCAACGCTTTTTACGGGACGATGGTATGGTCAAGGTGAGCCGTTCAATAAGGGAGCTTAACTATAAAATTCGCCATGCAACAGATGATTTTCTTAAGATCAATGAAAGGCCCCCAACAATGCAGGAGTTAGCCAATTTGTTAGAAGTTACAACAGATGACATTGCAATGGCTTCTGATGCTCTGAGAGACCCGGCATCATTGCATGAACAGTTATTCGAAAGTGATGGGGATCCGATTACGTTAATGGATCAAATGCGAGATGCTACCTCTGAGCGGCCTTTTGAACATATACCACTCCGAGATATATTAACGAGGCTTGGTAAAAGGGAGCAAACCGTCATCTATTTACGTTATTACTTAGATTGCACGCAAAGTGAGATTGCTGAGAGACTGGGTATTTCTCAAGTGCAGGTATCGCGTCTAGAAAAGCGGATTTTAGCACAACTAAAAATTTGGCTAGCACCAGGACAATTGAAAGGACTAGAAAAGGCGGCAAAAAAATGACTGAAGAACAACAACCAATCTTTGCAAGTATAGAAGCAGCAGAAAAGTTCATGATTTCACAATTTGGTGAAAGCGAGAGTTTTGATGTAGGTATGAAGCATATGCATGTTCATAAAATGCCGGTTTTTAGCCTGTATATTAATGGACTTATAGATAGTGCCAATTTCACAGAGATCCTAGTGAATGTACAACCTACACAAGAAACTGATGGCTATACACCAGATACAGAACCGGCCTATTTCCAGTTTTGCTTCCCCTATTTCGCATTTGAGCCAATGGCAAGTCAAGAACAGTTATTAACCGCAATATTAGGTGGCCAGGTGGCGTTTATTACTCCATCTGGCTATGCTTTTATAGCGGACTTACGGGCTTATCCTGGAAGGCAACCAGAGGAGCCTGATAATGAGAAAGTTATCAGGGGATCACGGGATGGTTTTACAGAAAATATTATACAAAACTCGGGACTTATTAGAAGACGTTTACGCGATGTGTCACTGCGATTTGAATTGCATCAAATTTCTGAGAAAGGTAAGACAGATACGGCTATTGTCTTTATGAAAGGTATTGCAAGTGAGGAGCATCTCAATTATATTCGCCATCGGATAAAGAAGATTAAGCATGATGGATTAACAATGGCAGATAAATCACTTGAAGAATGGCTGTTTAAACAGCGTTTTCATCCTTTGCCATTCGTACGTTACACAGAACGTCCTGACATTACTGCGGCCCATTTATTGGAAGGGCATATCGCTATTATTGTTGATACCTCGCCATCTGTTATTTTAGTACCGGTTACCTTTTTCCACCATTTACAACATGCAGAGGAATATCGTCAAGCGCCGTTTATTGGGACAGCAGTTCGATTTTTACGTTTTGCTGGTACTTTTTTCAGCCTCATTTTATTACCTCTTTGGTATTTACTAATCAAACATCCGGATTTAATTCCAACGTTTTTAGATTTCGTCGGTGTGGATAAGAAATCCGCCATACCGTTACTACTCCAGATTTTAATAGCTGATGCCGGGATAGAATATTTGCGGCTTGCCGCCATTCATACGCCAACACCTCTATCAACAGCGATGGGGTTAATCGCAGCTGTTATTATTGGACAAATTGCGATTGATGTTGGTTTATTTTCACCGGAAGTCGTATTATATACGGCCATTACAGCTATATTTACTTTTGCAATTCCTTCATATGAACTGAGTATTTCTATTAAAGTATTCCGGATTATTTTAGTACTCGCCACCGCATGTCTCGGTGTCAATGGTTTCTTCCTCGGGATTTTAGGAATTTTCCTATATATTTGTGCCCTACGTCCAATGAAAGTACCGTATATGTGGCCTGTCGTTCCGTTCTTCCCACAAGCATTTTTACGTATATTTATACGCTTCCCAATGACAACTGATGCCTTAAGACCGTATATTGTTGGTGCAAAACAGCGAAAACGTTCATAATATGCCATTGCATACTTTTCTCTTTCTATGATAAAGTTCAATTAGTTGTAGAAAAATTCCGTGAATTCTAATAGGTAAATCGGATAAAGGGAGAGATTTGAATGCATTTATATGGAACACAAAATATCAATGATAATGGTCATTTATCAATAGGGCAAGTAGACGCAATTGATCTAGCAAAAACATACGGAACACCTTTATTCGTATACGATACAGCACTATTCCGCGAGCGAGCGCAAGGTTTTATTAACACGTTTAAAAATGCCGGAGTGAAAGCACAAGTTGCTTATGCCAGTAAAGCATTTTCAAGTGTTGCAATTTATCAGTTAGCGGCTGAAGAAGGACTATCAGTTGATGTCGTTTCAGGTGGTGAACTTTATACTGCTTTAAAAGCCGGTTTCCCAAGTGAACGCATCCATTTCCATGGTAATAATAAAAGCTTAGATGAATTAAATTTTGCTTTCGATTCGAAAATTGGTTGTATTGTAATTGATAATTTTTATGAAATTGACGCTTTAAAAAAATTATCTGAAGCACGTCAGCAAAGAATGCATGTCCTTATTCGAGTAACACCGGGAGTAGAGGCGCATACACATGACTTTATCACAACAGGGCAGGCGGACTCTAAATTTGGTTTTGACTTAAATAATGGACAGGCAGACCGTGCATTTAAACAATTGCAGAATCATCCATATTTAGAATTACAAGGAATGCATTGTCATATTGGATCACAAATCTTCGATACAGCGGCTTTCAGCTTAGCAGCCAAAAAATTAAGCGATAAAATGGGCGAATGGCACAAAGAATCCGGTTTCATTAGTCAAGTGTTAAATCTTGGTGGAGGCTTTGGAATTCGTTATACAGAAGAGGACACACCGCTACAACCAGCCGTTTATGTAGATGATATGATTAAAGCAGTGCAACAAGAAATAGCTGCTTTTTCACTGCCAATGCCTGAGATTTGGATTGAACCAGGCCGCTCATTAGTTGGGGATGCTGGTACAACACTTTATACAGTCGGCTCTCAAAAGGTAGTTCCAAATACGAGAAATTATCTTGCAGTTGACGGTGGGATGTCCGATAATATTCGCCCAGCGCTATATGAAGCAAAATACGAAGCTGTTATTGCCAATAAAATAAATGACAAATTGGTTAACACTTATACGATTGCTGGTAAGTTATGCGAGTCTGGTGATAAACTGATTGAGGATATTGCGTTGCCAGAAGCAGAAACAGGGGACGTTTTAGCTGTGTTCTGTACAGGTGCATATGGTTATTCAATGGCTAGTAACTATAATCGTATTCCTAGACCAGCAGTCGTTTTTGCAGAGAATGGCATGCATCAATTAGTTGTGAAGCGTGAAAGTTATGAAGATCTTGTGAAGCTAGACCTTCCTCTAACGATTAGGAAGGAGGTAAATCGTTAAGTGAAGAAAAGTAATATAATATTACTTATTTTATTCCTAGTAATGACAACTGCGTGGGGCATTATTTATTGGCTGTATTTTGCACCACCTGGATTGGTAAAATAATGGTAAAACATTTGCGCATTTTTTGCTTTTCGTGTAGGATGTTTTAAGATACTTAAAGGCAAAAAAGAGGGATCATATAAATGTTAATTCGTTATAAGAAAGCGTGCGAAAAAATTGCGATGGGGCTCTTGTCATTTATGCCGGATCAAAAAGATCTGAAAATATTACAAGAAACGATTCGACAATATGACACGGATCCGAACTGGCAACTGTTTTTATGGAAACAAGAGGATGACTTTGTTGGTTTAGTTGGCATTGAAATAGCTAATAATGAGTGGATTGTTAGACATATATCGGTTGACCCTTCACATAGAGGTGAAGGACTCGGTAAAGAGATGGTTATACAGCTTTCTAAGATGGATATGTGTTGTGTGATTGCGGCTTGCGAGCAAACTGCACCGTTCATACAGAAATGTAAAACGATGCTAGAAGAAGCAGACAAAGAAATTTAATGTCTGCTTCTTCTTTTTTCGTCTCTCGCGAGAAGAATATCCGAGCGGTCACGGAGCATATGCTTATGTTGTAGGAAATGGGCATCTGTTTTGGGCAGTAGCGTAATGGCAGTGTGTACTTGTGTTTTCAAGGCTGTTGCTGTAATGGGTAGGATAAATTTTTCGAATGGCTCTTTTTTTTCTACTGCTTTTTGCGCTTGCTGCATAAAGTGTAAAACCGCATTGCCGTCCATTTCTTCCATAAAAGATGAATTGACGGACTGCTCTAAAGTAATATATGCTTTTTTTAAAATGGTTTCGGCACCGGTGTAATTTTCTCTGCGCCAATGATAGAGGCCAGTTGCTAACTGAATCCATCCTGTTAAAGGATGCGATTTATCTCCCGGAGCAAGCTCCTTCCAATACTCCTCTAGCACCTCGTGGCATTCAAAGTAATCTTGATTGCCATTGAAATATGTTAGAAACTGGACAAATAATGGGTGGTACATCGGATGCATTTCGAACACCTTTCCTCTATACTAAATTTTGAACACAAATTGTCAGGTGGTTGACTATGTCATATGAAGTAAAACTCGAGGCCTTTGAAGGACCTCTCGATTTATTATTGCATTTAATTCATCGCTTGGAAATCGATATATACGATATTCCGATGGCCGAACTTACAGCTCAGTATATGGAGCACATTCGTGCAATGCAAGTACTTGAATTGAATGAAGCAAGTGAATATTTAGTTATGGCTGCATCTTTACTTGCGATTAAAAGTAAAATGTTATTACCTATCCATGAAGGAGAATTAGATGAAACGGAATTTGATATGGATGAGCCCGATCCTCGTGAAGAGCTTGTTGCCCGCCTAATTGAATATAGAAAATTTAAAGATGCTGCAGTGAATTTAAAAGATTTAGAATCGTCTCGTTCACAATATTTTACAAGACCGCCAGCAGATCTCTCGGCATTTGGGCCAACAGAGCAATTAGCGTTATTTGAAACGGCAGTAAATGTTTTTGATATGGTCGGTGCATTCCAAAAGATGCTAAGACGAAAACATTTAAAGGCACCATTAACGACGAAAATTACAAGGCATGATATTTCGATAAAAGACCAGATGATGGCTGTAATAGACGTGCTGAAATTTGCAGGAGGGCGCTCGAGCTTTTTTGATTTATTCCCGTATGAAGATAAATCAACTTTGGTCATAACATTTTTATCATTATTAGAATTGATGAAGCGCCAAGTAATAGTAGTAGAACAGACTAATAACTTTGAAGATTTAACGGTCATTTTACGGAAGGAAGATTTGAACGATGAACAACTTGAGTCGCTTGATGAGCAAAATTGAAAGCTTACTTTTCGTCATAGGTGAAGACGGTTTAACTGTCAAACAACTAAGCTTCTTAACAGAAGAGCAAGAAGTTGACATAGCGCAAGCTTTAGCACAATTAGCTCATCACTACAATACAGAGGAAGGGCGTGGGATTACACTAAAAGAATTAGCGGGTACCTATCAGCTTATTTCAAAACCAGCTCTTGCAGATACGATCCAGCGGCTGGTAGAAAACCCGCCGAGTCAATCATTATCGCAAGCCTCTTTAGAAGTGCTTGCTATTGTTGCATATAAACAACCAATTACCCGTGTAGAAATTGAAGATTTGCGAGGAGTTAAAAGTGAACGACCGCTACATACATTAAGTTCAAAGGGTTTAGTACAAGAAGTAGGTCGAGCAGAAGGAACGGGCCGTGCAATTTTATACGGCACAACGAAAGAATTTTTAAACTACTTCGGTTTGAAAGATTTAAACGAATTGCCAGATTTACCAATGGGTGAAACAGAAACAACGGATGACAGTCCAGACTTATTTATGTCTAAATTCCAAGAGGCTTTCCAAGAATCAGATTCAAATTAGAAGAAAGGTGTGGGCGATTGCTTCGCCGATATATAATCGGATTTTTAATGGTAGTGCTACTACTGATTAACACGTCTCCAAGTTCTGCTGCGTCGCATTCATATGCAGTCATTGATGCAGAGACCGGTAGATTATTATTAGGTGCTAATGAGCATACACCGTTGCCAATTGCCAGTCTGACGAAAATGTGGACTGCGCTTGTCGCATTAGAAAATATGGATTTACAGGCGCCTGTCACAGTATCGAAGCAAGCAGCAATGAGTGAAGGTTCCTCCATTTACTTAACGGCTGGAGAAGAAACAACGTTAGAGACATTACTATATGGACTTTTGTTACGCTCAGGTAATGATGCTGCTGCTGCCATTGCAGAAGCTTGCGGTGGTTCATTAGAAGGGTTTTCTAAAATGATGAATGATACAGCAGCTTTGTATGGCTTGGAGCATACACATTTTGAAAATCCATCTGGTTTGCATAATGAGCAACATTTAGCTTCTGCATACGATACTGCGCAAATGTTACGTATTGCGATGCAAAATAAAAAATTCAAGAAGATAGCCTCCACAAAAAATTACTCAAGCAATACGGTGAATGGTACAGTATGGGAAAATAAACATAAGCTTGTTCGTAATAATAAGTTTGCAATAGCGGGTAAAACTGGCTACACGAAAGTGGCTGGACGAACGCTTGCTACTTATTTTGAAAAGGATGGCAAAAAAGTCATTGTTGTGACGATAAATGAATCCAACGACTGGTTAGTGCATAGTAGCCATGCAGAGTATGTTTTTAAGAACTATCGTAATGAGGTAGTTGCAAAATCCGGTACGTATTCAGTGCAATCAGATATTCGGGTGAATTTAGCAGATTCTCAAACATTACTACTGACTAAGCAGGAAGAAAAAAGCGTGCAACATATATTACAGTTGCCACGAGCCAAATCACAAGACGCGATTGGTAGATGGTCATTTTATATAGGCGACAATCTAGTAAAAGATACACTCGTTGAGGTAGATTGGAGATAAATAGTTGAGTAGAGTAAAGACTGCTTATTATGAAGCAGTCTTTTTCATTTTTAAAGAAAAAAGTGATTTAGAAAACAAAAAGTATTGATTCAAAGACGTTAGTCAAGCGCTTAGTTGAGGCACTAATACTTTTCTTATAGTAGAAAGTGTGCAATAATTTTGGACAGGCTAATAGTATTTAACTTATGAGGTGACCGAATGGAAAGACTACAAAAAGTAATTGCGTATGCAGGAATTGCATCACGTAGAAAAGCAGAAGAAATGATTAAGCAAGGCTTAGTTAAAGTCAATGGACAGGTTGTTAGAGAACTTGGTACAAAAGTTTCTCCTTCAGATACAGTAGAAGTAGAAGGTGTTAAATTAGAAAAAGAACGTAAAGTGTATCACCTTCTTTATAAACCAAGAGGCATCATCTCGGCTGTAACAGACGATAAAGGTCGTAAAACAGTAGCAGATTTATTTCCTGAAGTAGAGCAACGTATTTTCCCTGTTGGTCGTTTGGATTATGAAACTTCAGGTTTGATTTTACTAACGAATGATGGTGAATTTTCTTACCAACTAACACACCCAAAATTCAAAATTGATAAAACATATGTAGCTCGTGTTAAAGGCATTCCAACTAGAGAAGCATTGAGACAATTAGAACGTGGCGTTATGTTAGAGGATGGTAAGACAGCACCAGCACGTGTGAGATTAATGTCTTCAGATAGTAAATTAGGCAAGTCGATTGTGGCGATTACGATTCACGAAGGACGTAACCGACAAGTTCGCCGAATGTTTGAAACAGTGGGTTACCCAGTACAAAAATTAAAACGTGAACAATTTGCCTTTTTAACATTGCATGGTTTGAATGCAGGTGAGTCACGTGAATTGTCTCATCATGAAGTGAAACAATTAAGAGTGTTAGCTGAAACCGGTATAATCGGCTAATTATTTAAGAATACTGATATACGTATACATTCCGTAATTTGTACATGACGTTTAGAATGCATTTTCTAAACGTCATGTCCTATTTTACATAGCATAAACGACACGAAATGACCTTAAAAAGGAAAAGTGAAAACACTATGCTTGGGATGGAAACGTTCACAAACACTTCAAATATATAAAATTTCGTCATTCAAAACTTTGCTATAATTAGGTGGATTGTTTCGGACGTTTTTAGGAGGTTTACTTCGAATATGGACAAAAAGAAAAAAAGATTTTATGTAAGAACAGTTATTTTAGCAATACTTGTAGCAGCAATTGCCTTTACAGTTTATACAACTGCTACGAAAGATACAGTTCCTCTGTTAAAGGTTGGCGCAGAAGCACCCGATTTTTCATTAGTTGATTTAGACGGTGAAACACATCGTTTATCAGATTACAAAGGCAAAGGCGTCTTGTTAAATTTCTGGGGCACTTGGTGTAAGCCTTGTAAAAAAGAAATGCCTGCAATAAACAGCCAATACAACGCATTTAAAGATCAAGGCATTGCAGTATTATCAATTAACCAAGCACAGACGGTTTTCGAAGTTGAGAATTTCACGGATTCTTTCAATCTAGATTTCCCAGTTGTTATCGATAAAACGAAAAGTGTCACACGAACTTATAATGTAAATAAATTACCAGCGTCTGTTTTCATTGACCCTGAAGGTAAAGTCGTTAGGGTTTACGAAGGTGAAATGACAGAAAAAATGTTAGCTGAATTCTTTTCAAGTATTAAGCCAAAGTAAGGAGTTCTAAAAGATGAAAAAAATACTTTGTGTATGCGGCCATGAGAACCCAGAAGGTACAACTTTATGTGAGAAATGTGGTAGTCCTCTTTCGGAGGAGGAAAAAGGTAGAAAGCTAGCGGATATGCGTTATGAAGGAACAGCCATTCGTTCAAAAACGTATAACAAAACGATAATTGATAAAATTTGGAACTTCTTTTCAAGCGTAAAAGTCGGGGTTTCAATTATCATAATTACGCTAGTGGCAGCAGCTATAGGTACATTTTTGCCGCAAGTAATATACGTATCGGTTCCAGAGAATGCTGATGTAAAAGAAACTTATGCAGATGCTTACGGTATATTCGGTACGATTTACTATAATCTAGGTTTAACAGATATTTATGGTTCTTGGTGGTTCCAAGTATTGATCGGCATGCTTGCTATTTCCATTATTGTTGCCAGTCTTGACCGTGGTATTCCACTTTATAAATCTTTGAAAAATCAACGCGTGAAACGTCATGAAAACTTCTTGAAGCGTCAACGTATTTATGGTGCTGGTGAAATGACAGCAGCAGAAGTTGACAACGCGTTTGATTTAACAGAAGAGAAAATGAAAGAAATGAAATACAATATTCGTCGTGAAGAGGGCGCATTATTAGCTGAAAAAGGCCGCTTTGCTCGTTGGGGTCCATATATTAATCATGTTGGTTTAATCATTTTCCTATTCGGTGTTATGCTACGCTTAATGCCGGGATTCTATATCGATAAAACATTATGGATTCGCGAAGGCGAAACGATGGCTATTCCAGGAATGGAAGGCTATTATTTAGAAAGTGAAAAATTCGTCTTTGAAACATATTCAGAAGATGAACAAAAAGAAGAATTTAACCAATCTAAAAAAGCCGTTAACGCTGTAGCCAAAAACTATCAATCAGATGTTAAATTGTTCAAAGCGCCAGACGATGCAGTTCCTGGTGATACATCTAATTTAACTGAAGTAAAAGAAAAGGCTATTAAAGTAAACGACCCATTAAAACATGATGGTTACGCGCTTTATCAAATGGATTTCCGTCTGAATGAATTAAAAACGATGCATTTCAATTTAACGGATAAAAAGACAGAGAAATCACTTGGTGCTGTTGCAATTGATTTAACAAACCCTGAAAAAGAATATAAAGTCGGCAAAGATAGTAAAGTTGTCTTGAAAAAATACTATCCTGATTTCGCAGGCTTTGAAGATGGCGAGCCACAAACAGCTTCACCACTACCAAATAACCCTGCGTTTATCTTTGAAATGTATACACCGGAAACACCAAAAGGCGAAACGAGCTTTGTAGCTATTAAACAACCGATAGAACCATTTGGTGAAAATAAATATGCAATGAAATTTAGTTCAGTTGATACACGTAACGTTTCAGGTTTAACCGTTCGTAAAGATAAAACACTTATGATTTTAATGCTAGGTGGTATAATCTTTATGCTAGGTGTAACCATCGGTTCTTATTGGAGCCATCGTCGCCTATGGCTATTAAAAACAAAAGATGGTCGTTTATTAATGGCATCGCATACAAATAAAAACTGGTTCAGTATGAAAAAAGACTTAGATGCAGTTACTGAGTATGCACATCTCCCGGCTTATGTTGACCAGTATGATGAGGATCAGAAAGCTGAAGAGGAAGAGAAGAAATTGAAAGACAAAGAAAAGGAAGGTGACAACACCTTATGAGTTTAATTGACTTAAGCGGTAATCTACTATTCGTAGCGTTTGTCGCATATTTAGTCGCTACATTACTTTTCGGTGGTGCAGTCAAAGGCGGTTCGAAAGGCGAATCTGAGAATGCAGGGAAAAAATGGGGTTCATTGGCGATTGTTATTACGATCATTGGATTCGTAGCAAATCTTGGCTATTTCATTACTCGTTGGATTTACGCAGGACATGCACCAGTTAGTAATATGTTCGAATTCACAACAGCATTCGGTATGTTTGTTGTTGGAGCATTTATCTTAATTTACTTTATTTATAGAGTGCCTTCACTTGGATTATTTGCATTACCAATCGCAATTATCATCATTGCGTATGCGAGCATGTTCCCACGTGAGGTAAACCCATTAATCCCGGCGTTAAAAAGTTACTGGTTATACGTCCACGTAATTACTGCTGCTATTGGTGAATCTATTTTAGCAATCAGTGCTGTCGCCGGTTTAATTTACTTACTGAAAAATATCGACTTAACAAAACGGTCAAAACAAAGTTTCTGGATTGAAATTGTTATGTATGCTTTAGTACTTGTACTAGGATTCGTAGCAGTTACGACAACATTTAACGTAACAGGCTATGAAGCTAAATTTAGTTACGTAAATAAAGACGGTGCAACTCAAGAAATTACTTATAATACACCGGCATTATTCGGTATGCATCAATCTGAATTATTAACCGCAGATAAAATGGAACCACTTGCTAATACGCCATCTATCGTCAATGCAAAAAAATTAACAACGGTAGTTTGGTCAATCTTAATCGGCACACTTTTATATGGTTTAATCCGCTTAATCATTCGTAAGCCAATTGCAGTTGTGATGCAACCGTTCGCTAAACGTGCTAACTCACAATTGATGGATGAAATTGGTTACCGTTCCGTGTTAATCGGTTTCCCGGTATTTACACTTGGTGCTCTAATCTTCGCGATGATTTGGGCACAAGAAGCATGGTCTCGTTTTTGGGGCTGGGATCCTAAAGAGGTTTGGGCACTTATCACATGGTTATACTACGCAGCATTCTTACATTTACGTCTATCAAAAGGATGGCAAGGTAAGAAATCTGCTTGGTTAGCAGTAATTGGTTTTGTTATTATTATGTTCAACCTAGTTGCTGTAAACTTAATCATTGCAGGTCTTCACTCATACGCTGGCTAATAGTCAGCTTAGGATTGTAGCAAAGATAAAGCCTTTTCCTTTATAGGGAAAGGCTTTTCTTTTCATTTCGCTAGGCTAATTGTACAATAGACATATAGATGGTTTTGGGAGGAATAGCTGTGAATGAACAAATTTCAATTTTAGTAGTAGATGATGAGGATCGTATCCGTCGTTTATTAAGAATGTATCTAGAACGTGAAGGGTATGAAGTAGAAGAAGCTGAAAATGGAGAAGAAGCTGTCGAAAAGGCGTTAGCAAATGACTATCACTGTATTTTACTTGATATTATGATGCCAGAAAAAGATGGGCTTGAAGCTTGCGGAGAAATCCGTGATAAAAAAACAACACCAATTATGTTATTAACTGCAAAAGGTGAAGAAGCCAACCGTGTACAAGGCTTCGAACTTGGCGCAGATGACTATATTGTAAAACCATTTAGTCCACGTGAAGTTGTTCTACGTGTCAAAGCCATATTACGTCGCTCAGCAGCATTCTCACCAATTTCAACAACTTCTGCATCAAAGGACTTAGTCGTGTTCCCGCATTTAACAATTGATCATGACGCACACCGTGTTTCTGCAGATGGTGTTGAAGTGAATTTAACACCGAAAGAATATGAACTTTTATACTTCTTAGCTAAATCACCGGATAAAGTATTTGACCGTGAACAATTGCTAAAAGAAGTGTGGCATTATGATTTCTTCGGTGATTTACGTACAGTTGATACACATGTGAAAAGATTACGTGAAAAATTGAATCGAGTTTCTGAAAACGCAGCTAAAATGATTGTAACGGTTTGGGGCGTTGGATATAAATTTGAGGTAATCAATGAATAGAATGTGGAACAGTGTTGTCGGGAAGCTATGGGTAACCATATTGCTTCTCGTTTCATTTGTCTTGTTTGTTTTCACTGTTCTTATGCTCGAATTTTTATCGAATTACCATTCTCAACAAGCAGAAACCTCATTACGCCAAGAAGCTTCAACAATCGCGCGTATTGTAAATGATCATGATACGGCTGATTCAACGAAAGCCATTATTTCAGATATTTTAAGCGAAGAGACGAATGCTTTAATAGCTGAGCAGCCAGGGAAAGTTTCTTATTCTTTGCAAGAAGGACTAAACCAAGAGGAAATTAAACAAAAAATCCTTAATGAAAAAGCATTTGATAGTGTTTTTACATCGAATGAACCAATCGTTAAAGAAATGATGCTACCATCAACTACGCAAATAGACCATATGGAATCATATATCGTATTTGCTTTCCCATTAAATGTTGAAAATCAAATACATGGGGCTGTATTTATTTATCAAAGCCCAGATGCCATACATAGAACGACAAAGGAAACGACTAAAATTGTCTTTCTATCAGCGGCAATTGCCTTAATGTTAACAACGTTCTTCGCATTTTTCTTATCAACACGAATTACTTCACCACTGCGTAAAATGAGAGAAGCTGCGTTTGAATTAGCAAAAGGCAAGTTCGAAACGAAAGTACCAGTTTTACAAAACGACGAAATTGGTCAATTGGCGACAGCTTTCAACCAAATGGGCCGTCAATTAAAACACCATTTAGAAGTCATCAATCAAGAAAAAGAGCAGCTCTCAAGTATTTTGACATCGATGACAGATGCGGTTATTACGTTTAACCGCGATCGCACGATTTTAGTGAGCAATCCACCAGCTGAGTTATTATTACAAAAATGGTTCATTAATAAAAGTGCTAATAGCGACAAACCGATTCCGGCCGAGATTTATCATATGCTTGATCATGTTTTAGATTTAGAAGAAGAGCTTGAAGTAGAACTTGAAATCGAACGTTCCTACTATGCGATTTCAATTAGTCCATTGTATAGTGGAAACTCTGTACGCGGTGCAGTTGCTGTATTACGTGATAAAACGGAAGAGCACCGTCTAGATAAGCTGCGTTCAGATTTTATAGCCAATGTCTCACATGAATTACGTACGCCAATAGCGATGCTACAAGGCTATAGTGAAGCGATTATGGATAATGTGGTATCGAGTGAAGAGGAACGTCAAGAAATGATTAAAATTATCTATGACGAGTCGCAACGAATGGGTCGTCTCGTAACAGATCTTCTCGATTTAGCTCGCATGGAATCAGGCCATATGCGACTGTATAAAGAATTGGTGCCAATAACAACTGTGTTTGAACGAATTACACAAAAGTTTGTTCAAGTCGCTAAGGAAAAACAAGTTCACTTGACATTTGATACAACATTTGAAGATACACTGCAACTAGAAATGGATGAAGACCGTATCGAGCAAGTTTTAACAAATTTAATCGATAATGCCATTCGCCATACTCGAGTAGAAGGTAGTGTACATGTAACCGTTGATCGCCAGTTATCATTTGCATGTATTCAAGTAAAAGACAACGGTGCAGGTATTCCAACAGACGATTTGCCATATGTATTTGAGCGCTTCTATAAAGCAGATAAAGCAAGAACGCGTGGTAAAGGTGGTACAGGTCTAGGTCTTGCTATTGCAAAAAATATCGTCGAAGCACATAAAGGTAGAATCATGGTTGAAAGCGAAGTAGACAAAGGCACGACTTTCACATTCTACTTGCCAATTGAAAAAATATAATAGGTAAATATAGACAAAAAACGAATTGTGAGCTAGAAGGCTTTACAATTCGTTTTTTTTTGCATATAGTTATAGTGTATTATAATTAAATTATGGTTCATCTTCGGGGCAGGGTGAAATTCCCGATCGGCGGTAATAGAGAACAATGTAATACTCTTGAGCCCGCGAGCCGCAAGGCAGGATTTGGTTCAATTCCAAAGCCGACAGTATAGTCTGGATGGGAGAAGGTGAAGGTACGGTCGTCTTTCAATTTGAGTATCAATAAGACGCTTATTTGACTATGCCTAAATTCTCCCTTAAGTATGTATTTCTACTTAAGGGTATTTTTTTGCATAGCTGCGACCACCTTTCCTCTTTTTGAAGTGGATCGACAAAAGGAGAGAAAAGTATTATGAAGAACACAAAATTGCAAAAAATGATTGCAATTGGGATGTTAAGCAGCATTTCTTTCGTATTAATGCTATTTAACTTCCCGCTACCGCCGTTTCCGGCATTTTTGGAAGTAGATTTCAGTGATGTACCTGCTTTAATTGCAGCAATCACAATGGGACCTGTCGCAGGTATTTTAGTCGAATTATTTAAGAATATTTTAGACTGGCTCTTCTCAGGAAGCCCAACAGGTATGCCAGTAGGTCATATCGCAAACTTTACAACAGGTGTCTTATTCATCATGCCAGTGTACTTCGTTTATCGCAGACTTTCAAATGAAAAAGGCTTGAAAATGGGTCTAGTCCTGGGAACACTAACAATGGCAGTAGGTATGAGTTTACTAAACTATGTTTTATTCTTGCCAATGTACACGTATTTCTTAAATGTACCTGCTACAACGGGAACAGCATTAACGAAAATGATTGTACTCGGTATTTTACCATTTAATATTTTAAAAGGGATTATCGTAATGATCATCTTCTTGCTATTGTTTTCTAATCTGAAAAAATGGATTGAAAAGCAACATACGCAATTCTTAAATTAAACTTTCAGCTGGTGTCTTATTAAAGACATCAGCTTTTTATTATTGAATAAAAAGGCAGAAGGTTGTATAATACTGTTAATAAATAGGGTTTTCGGTACATTAAGTAGGGTAATTTCTCGAAAAATGCGAAATTAGATATGAACAACTCCAAAGTGTTATTCATTAAATAATCTATAATGCTATATACTTCGCAAGAAGAGAGGATGCATTTTAATGGCTGAAAGGAAATTATTAAGTGCTTTTATGACATCAATTATAGCGTTTTTTGCATTACCTTTATTATTCATGCAACCAGGGGAAGATTTCCTTCAAAGTGCATTTTCATTAACAGTTTATGTAGTACCACTTATTTTTACATATGGCTTTTTAACTTCATATATCGCGGACAAAATAGCGGAGAGTAAAATGAATGTTAGAGGTTATTCGTTTTTATTGCATCTAGCTTTTGGAACTTGTATTGTGTTTCCGATAACGTTTATTTGTTTAACACGAGGCGATGAATGGGTATCTCATGCAATGACCAGTGCTATTGCAGGTTTTATTGTTGGTAGTGTTTATTTTTTCGTCGATTTAGCACTGCTTAAAATCGCTCTTCGTATGTCACAATATTCTTGTGAAGAACAGAATATTTGAAATTCCTATTAATTAGCAATGAGGTCCATAACCTCATTGCTTTTTTTGTGTGCCGGGCATGTCCGTCAACTAGGTGATGAAAGTTCACTGTGGGCGTTGGGATATGCGAACCACTAGCCAAGAGCAAGGGTGTCCATGGCGACGCGGAATCTGAAGGAAGCTGGCGGCAAAACCTTGGTCCGAGGTACACGACTCACATTCGAGGTTGTTCTGTTTGGACGAGATTGCAAAACAAAAGGTAAAGGTATTACGCGGAGAAAAACTTGTCCGTACAAAGGGAACAATCGATGAATGGAGCAAACAAGACGATTATGCGACTGAATTTGCCTCTTCTATAGGGAATAGTGATGTATACTCTGTGAGGGGCTATGATGAATCGTTTCGCATCATGACATACAGCGAAGAAGGAGGTTCTTTGGCTTAATCCAGTGGCATCAGAGCACGGTTATCGACAATAAGTAGGAGGGACGCTTGGTTGTTTGGACTACTTGTGAAAGTTAGTAAAAGTACAATTGAAAGCTTATCAGAAAAATATCAAGTACTTGTTGCAAAACATTTAGCATTACAGGAAGTAGCCTATTAAAATATTTGTGATACTAAAAACAGTAAGATAAATGGCATATATTTCACTTCATTTGTGTAGAATAATAGAAATGGAGGGAGGGGGAATATATATGATATTTGCGAAAATCTCAATGAATAGTGGGAAAGAAATCGAAGCATTCCTTGAAGGGACATTAGAAGAAGTAGAGAATGATTTCGTTGATACGATTGCAGCAAAACGTACGTTACATTTTGACCATAAGATGGGTAATGGACGTATTAAAAAAATCACAATCAACACACGTTATATTTCTAGCTTTGAATTAATAGAAAGATAATCCTTCTAACTTAGTAATACTACTAAGAGCACTCAATCGGGTGCTTTTTTTCTATGCAAAAATTAAGAAATAGGTTAAACCTGTTATTTAAACAGCTGTGAAACGTGTGATGAGAAGTATTAAAACTATGTCAATAGTTGGTGATGGTAGAAGGAGAGAGGGATGTATGTAATATAAAACAGTCATTAACAACTATTACAATCCACTACTTAATTTTTTGTTTAACTACATGGTAAATGGGGACATACTTGCTTAAGATAAAAGTCCATTCGAAGGCTAAATTCGATAGGATAATTTTGATTTAAAATAATTAGTAGTTTTAAAATGATAACTTTAAAGTGAAAGCACTTTCGATAGCACTTTCAATAAGTAAAAATAATTTATCAGTAAAAGAGGCAAGAAAACTGTGGGAAAACAAGTTATTAGTGTTCGACAATTCACAATAATTGTAATGCTTTTTTCTATAGGAACAGCTATATTAATCATACCTGCAAGTATTTCACAGGAAATAAAACAAGATGCTTGGATAGCCGCTTTATTAGGTGTGATACTTAGCTTATTAATCGTGAAATTGTTTATAGGAGTAGGGAATATTAATTCTAAAATGACCTTTGTGGAAATCAATGAAGGCGTTTTGGGGAAATATGTAGGTAAAATCACTTCTATTGCCTTTATTCTTTTTTCTTTTATTGGGGCAAGTGAACTACTTTATTATCTAGAAAATTTTATGAATTCTATTATGCCTGAAACACCCGCTGCTGCTTTTGGCATTTTGTTTATGCTCGTCATTATTTATAGTATGTATTTAGGTATAGAGACATTTGCTCGTGCAACTGAATTGTTAGTGCCTTTATTTGTTCTTATATTTGTTTTCTTTGTAATTTGCATATCTCCTCAAATCGATATACAAAATATACAACCTATATTTGAAACCAGAACAAAACCATTGATATTTAGCATATTACTTTTTCTAAGTGTATTTTCTTTCCCACAAGTCGTTCTGTTAATGATTTTCCCGAGTGCCATAAATGTGCATAAATCAGCGTCAAAAGGATTTTATATAGGTACAATTGCTGGAGGAGTTGTATTATTTATAATGATTGTTTTAGCGATAGCAGTCTTAGGAGCAACGAACGTTTCTCAAAACGCTTATCCCAGCTATACACTAGCTATGCGCATTTCTATAGGAAACATTCTTGAGCGTATTGAAATAATAATGGCTTTTATGTGGATTATTACAATTTTTATAAAGACATTCATGTATTTTTATGCATCTATTTTGGGGTTATCTCAAGTACTTAAAATGAAAGATTATCGTTCTCTTATCTTCCCAATGGGGATGATTTTATTTACCCTATCACAAATAGGACATCCTAACATAGTCGATTCACATATATTCGATAAGGAAGCTTGGTTACCATTTTCATTAATCTTTGCAATTATACTTCCATTGTTATTATTAGTAATTGCAAAGCTTCGAGGAATTAAAAGTTAGTAAATGTAGATCTCTAACTTACTAGGGATTCACTCATGAATGATTTAAAATTGAAAGCAGAATATAAGTTGAATCTGAGACCATTGACTATCAGAAAATCAGTAGAGAGTTTTGTATTCGATTAGAATTAATCGATACGTGTTGTGAGTGGGCATTGTTTATATCTCTAATATTTGTTTATTCTTAATATCAAGCTCTCCTTGTGTTAATATCCCAGGCTCCAATAATTCTTTGGGTTTTAGAATGTCATCTGCTTGACTAATGGTAGATGTATTATCTGTGTATCGTAAGGCATAGTCATTTGATACAAAAGGTTAATCCAGTGTTAAATTATGCAGTTAAAAGAGCATGACTGTGAAGAAATATTTCAAGAAAAAGTAAGATGTCGTCATAAAGAGAATCGACTACAGTTTCAATAGTGGAATGTCAACACTAAACTGGACAGCTATTATAAGGACTGCTGCTTGAATTCCACCGGTGTTAAATAGCCCAGTGTTCCGTGAATTCGAATATTGTTGAACCAATGAACGTAATCATCTAGTTCAAGAGCGAGCTGTTCAAGTGAGGAGAAGTGCGCTCCGTTAGCGAATTCTGTTTTAAATACCTTAAACATTGCTTTAGCTACGGCGTTATCATAGGGGCATCCCTTGCATGCTTAGTGATCGTTGGATCCCGAACGTTTCAAGTGCTTCTGAAATGCGCTTATTATCAAACGCTTTTCCTCGGTCTGTATGAAACATTTTAATGTTGTTCAAGTTTCCTTTAATACTTGCTAAAGCTTGATACACTAGCTCTGCTGTCTTATCTGCACCTGCACTGTAGCCAATAATTTCACGATTATAAAGATCGACAAATAAACACATATAGTGCCATCTTTTCGATATACGAACGTAAGTTCAATCACTCACGATAACCGCGAATACTTCTTCTTGTTGTTTAAACTGACGTTGTAATTCATTCTTTACTGATGCTTCATTACACGTTTGTTTATGCGGTTTGTATTGCGCCACGGTGTAATTCGATATCAAACCTAATTGGTTCATAATCCGTCCAATTCGACGACGAGACACAATTTTTTTCGTTTCTAATTTCCCTAGTTCTTTCTTTACCGAGAATGACAGTTATTTTCTAACAGAACAACAAGTATGTTGAATTTCCAAGTACATAATCTAAATGAGACTATTAAGCATTTTGAACATATTGGTGTACCTTTTGTAAAGAAAAAAGAGATTAGTGAATTTGGAAAGTTTATTTGGATTAAAGATTCTGAAGGTCGACTGGTCGAGCTTTGGGAGAAATAGCGGGTTGTAATCATTTGCTATAAAGCTAACGGGTGTTTCGTATTATAAGGTTAACCAGTTTTTACTGGTTGACC
>NZ_JAEOAH010000049.1 GCF_016612995.1 Viridibacillus soli | reverse complement strand
CAAACCAGATCCGAGCAAACCAGATCCGAGCAAACCAGATCCGAGCAAACCAGATCCAAGCAAACCGGATCCGAGCAAACCAGATCCAAGTAAACCAGATCCGAATCCAACAATTCCTGTGGTTCCAACACCAAAACCAGATCCAATTCCAACAATTCCTTTGGATCCAACACCAAAACCAGATCCAACGGTGACTCCACATGCGCCAGAAGTTAATATAGTAACATCTGAAAGTATTGAAATTATTGGTACCGCAGATGTAGGTACAAAAGTAAAAGTAACTGATAAAAATAAATTCTACGAGGAAACAGTTACTAAAGCTGACGGTACTTTTTCTATTTCATTAAATGAGAAGATTAAGGCAGGAACAACTCTTTATGTAACTGCAAGTGCTTCTGATAAAGTGAGTTCAGAAACAAAGATTACAGTAACGGATAAAACACCCCCAACTACACCCGTTGTCAAAAAAGTTACTGACAAAGATCGTAAAGTAAATGGGACAACGGAAGCAGAAGCAAAAGTAATTATCAAAGTAGGAGAGAAAGCTATTGGTACAGGATATGCGGACAAACAAGGTGAATTCTCAATCCAAATCAATACTCAAAGAGCAGGCAGTATATTAACTGTGATGGCCACAGATAATTCTGGTAATACTAGTATTTCTAAAAAAATCACCGTAATAGACAAAACCGCACCTAAAACACCTTTAGTAAAGACTATTAATGCGATATCTACTAAGGTAACAGGGACAGCAGAAGCCGACTCTAAAGTCTATGTGAAAGCAGGTAACAAAGTTATTGGGTCAAGTACTGTAAGTAAGAAAGGTACTTTCTCAGTAGGGATTAAAAAACAGAAAGCCAATACGAAGTTATCGATATATTCAAAAGACAAGGCAGGTAATGTAAGTAAAGCGAGAATGGTCACTGTTAAGAAATAAGTATAATACGATAGAAAATGAAAGGGCTTTGTGTCATTACACAGAGCTCTTTTACATTTGTTATATATAAGTGGTTCATGAAAAAGAGACTCTGAATCAACCGATCTAGCTCCTAATTTTTCCGGTCGTTAGGATTTTTATAACAGGATAAATTTCTAAAAAAGGAGTGAGCAATTAGTGCCAGTCACCCAAACAAACACGTTTGTTTAA
>NZ_JAEOAH010000048.1 GCF_016612995.1 Viridibacillus soli | reverse complement strand
CCCGAAAAATGTGGTGGGGTAGATTTCTGTGTACCCTCGATTTTTTACGCTGCTGCTCGGATATGTATTTTTAGATATTTTCATATTACTTTTCTCCATTTCTCTAAAATCATTATTCAATCAACAAGTAGTATTACAAAAGGGGTGATGATTAAATGGAAATTAGTATTTATGATGTTGCTTTAATTCCTGTTGTTTCTGGTAGCAAATCGGATTGGCATTAGTTTCGAAAATATAGAAGATGCATTCAAAGAATTGAATGACGTTGAAATGAAGTATGTAGAGTGTAGGTATTTCAAAAAATGGACAGGAATTTGAATACAATAGTCCTAGAAAATGAAACATTACAACGAAAGACAAAGTGCAAGTAGTGTTCGAACTAAGGACCGAATTTAAAGTGAAAGAGATAATCATATTAGCGCTATAGCTCACAGTATATACTAATATTGGGTATAGGTATTCGAACGTACGTTTGATTTTGAGTCGCGTTTACATTCAAAAACTTGAAAATATGATGCACTTAAACAAGAACTTGAGCAATATCTTCATTACTACAATCATAAACGAACTAACGTAAAACACAAAAGGCCTTAGCCCGGAATAAAGCCAATAGAGCTGTATAAATAATTTGTCTAAACTTTGGATTCATTTCAAAAGGATTGTTGCTTTTTCAAGATATTAACGAATCCAAGTGTTTGAATAGTACGTTCCGAAATCTGTTTTTACTTTCACACGCACTGGTAAACCTTTCTTCGCAATATTACCAAATGTCACATTAGATTTGGCATTTGAGGTGCTACTAGATTTTAGTACACCGCTTTTTGACATTACATCTTCAGCCCATGCTTCGTTTTTGTTCGCACGTTGAAGAGTTGCTGTGTAGTTATTTACATAACCAGCGTTTGGATCGTCCTGTGTTAGTGTTAAATTAACGTCCGTCGTGTCGTCACTGGTACATACTTCTAAACGCATAGCATACTGGGGAGTAGGGAGAGTATGCACTGTACAAGAATAGTTTGCCATAAATAATTCCTCCTAATTTGTTTTATTATCTTACAAGTTAAGATTAACAATAAAACGAAAAAGGAAAGTATATAATAAGTAATAAAAAAGTAGATAGAAAGTCTAAGAAAACACTATTAAAATAACGGGTATTCGGAGTTGAATTTTTTTAGAGTTTCTTTTAATGTATATTGAATATCTGCTTCTTTTTTAAAAAAATCCAAGAATATATTTATAGTTATTTCTATTTCACCTAATTCAAATTTATATAAAACAATTCCTTAGTTCAATAATATCAATAAAAAAAACGCTTATCCTCTTTCTTTATCTAGGGTGAAATATTTATAATCAAACTATTAAAAGGTATTACATTTTAATGATGTAGTACCTTTTTTATTGTAGTTATATATATTGGTATAGGGGGATATATATGAGATACGTTCAGATATCTTCTAAAACATATAGGGATAATACAGGAAGGAGCATAGATTTTCCTACTCTTCTAGTTGAGCATAATGGAGAGACGATGCTTTTTGAACAATTACATAGATATCAAATAAAGAATCATAGTAAAAGCAGAAGTTGGCATAAGAAGTTAGTACAAGCTGTTGGACTATTGCTTGATTATATGGAAGCTAATCAGAATTATTATTCTTCCCCAAAAGAATTCTTTGATACATTTACGGAGTCTGTTTATTCAGGAACAATAAATGAAGAAGGGTTAGACCCATCGAGACTTTATTGGTTACCAAAAAGAGTTGAAACAGCGAATATGCTTTTATCTGCCTTAAATGGGTTTTCAGATTGGTTATATGAAGAATATGGAGCTGTTCAATTAAATCCTTGGAGAAAAGCCACAAGATATGAAGAACGACTTAACTGGATGGCACAGATAAACAAAAGTCAAAACTCATTTCTAGGGCATCTAAATAATGTTCATAAAATCGCTGAAACTGCAAAATTAGCTCGTAATACTGTTAGAAGAAGAAGTCCATACTCACCAAAAGGAGATACAAAAGCCTTCCCCGAATATAAAGCAAATAACCTCCTATGGGAAGGGTTTAAAAATACAAGAAAGAACTATGAATTAGACCTTGTTGACCGTTATAACTGGCGTGATATTGCCATTACTATACTGATGCACGGCGGTGGACTTAGACATAGTGAAGTATTTCATCTATGGGTACAGGACGTCTTCCCTGATCCTGAAGACTCTAATCTTGCTGTGGTACGAATCTATCATCCAAGCGAAGGAAGACCCCCACAGGATTTCAAGAATCCTACTACTGGTAAATATATTACAGACAGAGAAAGCTATCTTCTGTTAAAATATGGTTTACTCCCACGCAATATGTATTCTGGACAGGACAAACGATTTGCAGGGTGGAAAGAGCCAAGGCTTGATAATGATGAAGATAAATATATGCATATTTACTGGTTTTCAAAGGAATGGGGATACATCTTTATGTATGTATGGAAAATGTATATGGCAAAAAGGTTAAGAGATGGCATTAAGGATACTCACCCATTTGCCTTTGTCTCACATTCTCCTAAAACACTAGGAGAAATGATGCCACTTAGGACTCAGAGGGAGTCTCACGAAAAAGCAGTTGAAAAGATTGATTTGACAGTCGGAAAAAAAGATGGAACTACTCCACACGGACATAGACACGCATATGGTCAAAGACTTAAAAATGCCAAAATACCTGAACGCATCATACAAATTGCTATGCACCATAAATCTATAAATTCTCAGAAAGTATACACAGAGCCAACAGTTGCAGATGTTACAGCTTCACTAAATAATGCCACTGCTTCTTTGGATAATGGTTGTGTACTTCCAATGCATACTGAAATTGATGAATGGATGAATGAAGAAACTAAACAGCAGAACAGATACAGATATAGGAGGGAATAAATGGGGAGAATAAGTTATGAGAATGATTTTAAGTATAAAATGATTGAAGAACTTTGCGAAGGCAAATCATCAATGGATATTGAGCGAGAATATGGTGTTCAACATTCTACTGTTATGAGATGGCTCCGAAATTTCATTAAAAACGAAGCTTTTAAACAGAAATTTATTACCAATATAATAGTTCTACTAATGATTAAGAATAATTTATGTATAGGAGGAAATATGATGGAAATAAATCCAGATGAACTGTTCTCAAAGTTTTATGAGAACGCTTCTACAAGGAAAAAGAAAACATTAGAACTCATACATAACGCCTGTAAAAAACAGGCAGAGTCTGACATAAAAGATTTTTCCATTGGTACTATAGCCAGACTGATAGCAGATGATGGCGGACCAAGTGAACAGGCTCTTAGAAACAAAAATGCCGAGGATTACAGAGTTTTGATAAGACAGTGGGCTGAATACTATAAAACTACCACTAAAAAGCCTAAAAAAGAAAAGAAAACAACCATAAACGATGATATCTTAGCAAGTATCTCCGAACCAACAACAAAAGCATTGGTGGGTATGCTTATGGCAGAAAATAAAAAGCTCAAAAGAGAAAACTCTCTGCTTAAAGAACAAACAACCTTTACGATTGATATGCGTCCTATAAACAATCTTAGCAAAAATAAGGATGTTGTTATAGTCGAGCCTTCTTATAAACTGACAGATACCGAAATAGATGCTCTTAGAAATACCATATCAAACGAATTTATGAACCATCAGGGATGGACTACCGATAATTATGGCAGAGTTAAAGAAAACGGGATTCAGATATATAAGGCTGGATATGTAACGGCTATACAAAAAATTCTTAATGAAATATAAATTTAGCTTTAAAATAAGTTTGAACAAAAACACCTCGTAAATCCTTACACTAAGGTTAATAAGAAGCATCCATTTTGAAAAAAGATTAATCAAAATAGATGCTCTTTAGCATTTTTTAGTTTATTTATTATAAAAAAGTTCATTTTCTACAGCGTTACTTCATAAACGCGCCCGATTGTTGAAGATAATAAGCACATGTCTTCTTTAACTAACTTATCATTAGTTGAAGAAGATTCATTCTATCCCCTTAAATCCCCAATAGTTTTTTGGGGAAAATAATTATTTAATCCATATAATTAAATGTATGATTGGACTTTGTGATAATTCAATGTCATGCGCCTTTCCTGTCTCGAGCTTTTCTCGATATAAGTAAATATTTTTATTACTAATAGGACTAGTAACACGTGTATTTTGGGTCAATTCCAATTAAGTAATTAAACCTAAAGTTCTATTTTATATTTTTTTTAGCTGCGTAATCACCATAAAAGTAAGCATCACGCAAATCATGATATTTAGGAGTAGCAATTACGGTATATTTACCATTTTCATCAACTTCAAACAAAGCTACATTATTATATTCCGATCCCGCATTTGAATCATCTACTAACATATCTATGTTGTATATACCTTTTGTTAATACTCCACTCTTTTGAAAGTCCTCAATTAGATCCTTTGCCTTTGGAATAGGATGTTTATTTTTATTTATATCAAATTCAAATAGAAAATTCACCACACCCACATACCTGCTATTATAATTTTCACGTCGGGGGTCACTTGGTATTAATGTAGGTAAAAGATCAATAGTATCAATCTTTTGAGTCTTTTTAAAATTATCAAGTAGCTCTTGAGAATCATTTATATTAAACTCCATGTTATCGTAAGGAAATATACGAATAGGACCATTTTCTTCTGGGACAGTTTTATTAGGATATTTTACTAACCCATAATTTTTTATGATCTGTCTCATTACTTGAACTACTTCTGGATGTTGCTCAATATATGCACCCTTGAATTGTTCGAAATAGATATCACTACTTTCCTCTTTTAAAATTTTCAAAGTATCTCTTTTAATCATTAGGGACGGATAAGCACGATACGGCTTTTTCATTTCTATATAAGTTTGATGGTCAATACCTTCAAACCAATTATTAGTTGTCTTAATAATAGAAAACTCATCTTGTATTCCATAGTTTGTTTTTAAATATTCTTGTATTGGTTGATTCAGATCATCTTTAGAGAAACATCCACTAAGAATTAGGATTGATGTACTTGCTAAGATGACTTGAATCAATCTTTTAATACTCTTCATTCCCCAAACCCCATTCCCTTAATTTTAATAATATTATAACATTTTCCATTCAACTAAACTGCCACGTTGGCATAAGTACACTTCTTCACAATCTTAACGAAACAATTAATAAAGTCACTCCATAATCTGGCCCGATTGTGGAATAAGAAAATTATCAAACTTTATTAAAACACCACAATAAAAAATACATCCATTATCTCAATAAAGATTTAATGGATGTATTTTTATATACAAATAAAAGTTTGATTATAAAGTTTGATTATATATAATCAAACTAAAATCCTCTAAACATAAGGTCTAGTTTTATTTTATTATACTATTTACCCTATATTAAACTTCTGGATAAGCGCTCATTATTCAATAAGTTTAAAGGTTGCTCAGTTAAAATTGATAAAAAAATTATTTGGGAACTAGTTATTTGGGAAATTAAAAGGTCGATTCCAATTTATCAACCTTTTTTCCGTCTAATTGGTGTGTGACCCCAAAAGTTTCACCCTTTCCGTCGTAATTTATTACAACGTCGATATCATGAAGTAATTCGGTGAAATATTTGTAAGACTTGTTTAATTGGTCGTAAGTTTCCGCTGTTCCAATCCCTTTCTTGTCCTGTACCGAAATTACATAAACACAATGGTTTATCATGGCTGCAAGCAAATGCAAATTTTCGAAATCCTTTTGAAAATCTTCACCTTGAATCTTAAAATATCTGTCGTTCTCAAAAGTTAAGCTAGTTATCTTCGGAAGATATTCTTTCACGTCATCAGTCTTCGCAACATCTTCGGCGTGAAAGGTAATCCAAGCGTTCAATGTAGGTTTGATTCCGTAATTATTAAAGCCTTCAGGTGTTGAAACATCCTTCCACATCTTCGAATTGTTAACTTCTGGTTGTTCATCCTTCGTTTCATCCTTCGTTTCTTCCTTTGGTTGTGAGGTGCTTTCCGTCATACATCCCATTAACAATCCGATTATCAAGAATCCTGTAAATGCTAATTTCATTAGTTTCAAAATTCCGCCCTCCTGTGAATTTGGATTCTATGAAAACTTATCATAATCATAAAAAAATACTGCAAAAGTTAATTGTATTTGCATATATATTACATTATATAAATATTTAGGGATATTAACAAACTGAACAGATTGTATACTGAATCAACAAAAAATGATTTTTGTAAGTTTGATACAGATAAATTGCCCAAATTAATTCAAGTTGAAGGTCATATTTTAAATGTATCTGAGTTGATACAAAAACTTCTAGTAATGCTCAAGTACGTTTAACAGATCCTTTTGATCAGGGAAATAGAGGTGTAACATTGGGAAATGTTTGGCATCCTTATAGTGAAGTATATAGTGCAAATAAAGCACATTTCCGCCAAGCAATCCTTTGGTAATTACCAGTCTGCCCGCCTAGATTCGTCTAAGGCGGGTTAATCTATATAAGGAGTATTAAATCATATGTATAATAAAAAACGATTTTTTTACTCATAGTATCGATATTATTGTTTTGTTCTGCTTGTACAACAAACACTGATTTAAATAAGGGAGAAATTCAAGAACAACCTGAATCAGCCATTAAAAAAGTTGAAAAAAAGACTGTAAATGTATCTCCGTTAAAGGAAATAAATATTAAAGATGATTTTACTAGTGTTGAAAATTGGGAAGAAAATGAGGTTCAGAAAGAAAAATATACAATTAGTGGGGAAAAATGTGCAGGGAAAAACAACTTGATTGCTCCAGCTTATGTAGATGAGGATAAAATTATATTCTTATTAGATGAGGAAAAATCTGATAAAATACTTGAATTTTCGCGAAGTGAAGGAAGCTGTAAAGTAATCTAGTTCTGATGGAATATCTTATATTGTCGGAGATGAAGGTACTTACAACTCAGTTGTCCCTAAATCTCTAGTAATTGATTTTGTACATATATACCAAGCGATTAACTTAATCACGTTAGGGTACGACCGAGTTGTGCAGGACACGATTAAGTTGTAAAAGGACAAGGGGGTGCAATTAAGGTCTAAGTTTAAAATATTTCATTGTTCACAAAAGGGTAATTTAATGAACAATAGTGGACTAGTAAAATGAAATCTACCTTAATAATTAATTGTATAGAAATAATAAAGTCGTTTAATTTTAATCTCAAAAAGCAAGTGCCTTCTGAGGGATGTTCAGCGTTTCGGTAATCGAATAAGCAAACGAGGCTACATTAAATGATGTTCCTGTCCTTGATTATAGGAAGAATAAGGGTAATTCAATTTTAATTATCGTATAATGGTTAATAGATAGAGAACAGGGAAAGAGGGAACAGATGCCTACTATACTGGTTGCTGACGACGATGCGAACATTCGCGAACTCGTCTGTTTATTTCTACGCAACGACGGATTCGAAACAGCCGAAGCTGTGGACGGCAAGGAAGCACTGACCGTCTATGCCTCGAAGCAAGTCGATCTTGTCGTCCTCGATATTATGATGCCGATTATGGATGGTTGGACGTTATGCAAGGAGCTCCGAAGAGCCAATCCTGATCTTCCGTTACTTATGCTGACTGCGAGAGGCGAAACATGGGAGAAAGTGAAAGGGTTCGAACTGGGGACGGACGATTATTTGACGAAACCATTCGATCCGTTGGAGTTGACGGCTCGTGTTAGGGCATTACTGAAACGATACCGGTTTGGCTCCACGCAGACGATCCAGTTCGGCAACGTCATTCTTGATCGGCAGACATATAAGGTGATGAGAGGGACGGAGTCGCTCACGTTGCCGCTCAAGGAGTTCGAATTACTTTATAAGCTCGCCGGAACACCCGGACAAGTCTATACGCGTGTGCAATTGATCGATCAAATTTGGGGTATTGATTATGCTGGGGATGATCGAACGATAGATGTACATATTAAACGCCTGCGCGAACGGTTCTCAACTACACCTGATTTCCGTATCGAAACGGTGCGCGGGCTTGGGTACCGGCTTGAGGTTTATGAATGATCAGATCCTTATATATACGTGTTGTCTTGACTTTTCTAGTCTCTGTCATCGCGGGCACAATCATTGCTTTTTTTGTGTCAACTTGGACATTCGAAGAAAAATTTAATGAAAACGCTCAAATTAACTTACGTAACTTTGGCCAAGACATCGTCCAGATCTACAAGACCATTCCGTTACGTGAAGCGGACTTGTTCGTAAGTGGAATGAAGCAGCTCGATTCCTATTATATTCGAATTTATGAAACAACAGGCCAGTTCCAGTCTTACGGAAAGCTTAATGGACACAAACCTGCCACTGTGACGATGGAGCAATTAAAGAAAGTATTAGCTGGAGGCGTTGTTCAAGACACTTCGAACGGTATTGCTACGGTCCTTTTGGGGTTGCCGTTGAAAACCGAAATGGGAACGAAAGCGATATTTTTGGAGACCCTCGCCCCCCCTTCTGCCTCTTTTGTCGTCAAGTGGGGATTAATCTTTGCAACTTATTCGTTGACTGCAGGAAGCTTATTGATTCTGGTTGCCTCTATATTCCTAGTAAGACCGATCAAAAAGCTGACAAAAGCGACCAAGCGTATAGCAGCTGGAGATTTCAATGTCAAGCTGAATATTAAGCAAATGAGTGAGCTGGGTACTTTGGCTCGAAGCTTCGAAGAAATGATGCACGATCTGCAGGAACTTGAGCAGATGCGTAGGGAATTCGTATCGAACGTGTCTCACGAAGTTCAGTCTCCGCTCACCTCGATATCCGGTTATGCTCTAGCGATCAAGCAAGTAGACCTCGCAGATCATGAACGAAACCGTTATCTTGATATTATCATCGCTGAAGCGAAGCGTATGTCCAAGATGAGCGATAGCCTGCTAAAGCTGAGTTTGCTTGAATCGCAGTCACAGCAACTTCGTTTGGTCACACTCAGCCTTGATGAACAGATTAGACGGGTCATCGTGGCTCTCCAGCCGCAATGGTCTGCCCGCAACATCCGTTTCGAGCTCAATTTGAAGGCCGTTCGCCTGACGGCTGATCATGATCTGTTAAACCAGGTATGGACGAACATCATCCGCAATAGCATCAAATTTTCCATGGATGGCGGTGTTATTACCGTCAGTATTAAACAAGATATCAAAAACGTGACAGTCCGGATATCCGACACGGGTATTGGTATTCCCCTCGAGGACCAAAAGCGTATATTCGAGCGGTTTTTTAAGGCTGATCGCTCCCACAGTCGTAAGTATGGCGGTAGCGGTATGGGACTTGCCATCGTCAAACAGATCGTATCGCTTCATCAAGGTGACATCCGAGTGGAAAGTGAACCTGGTCAAGGAACGAACTTCATTGTCACCTTACCAATCACTACGCTAACAGATTAGTTAGATTCATTCTCTATGCTACGGCATCATGTGCAAGCTTCCTTGCATGTGACGCTGTAGCATTTTTTTGCTTGTTCATATTCCGTTCATATTGTCGTCATGAGGAGTACATCTTTGTTGGTTAAGATTGCATTAGCGGCACATGAAGGTAGTTGAATAAACAGATCAGGAAAGGAGAAGATGAGCGTGACACAACAAGAGGAAATGAAAACGAGGAATGGAACGAGAACAAATAAAGTACGAAATATTTTGCTTAAAATAATAGGAGCAATAATTATAGCAATCGTGCTTTTTCTAGCCATTGTTTATTTATTTAATATCATCAGTAATAATTCGGAGCAAAAAAGAATAGAGCCCTACGGTCAGCACGTATCTGTAGACGGGAAAAATATGAATGTGTTAATTCAAGGAAAAGGCGAGGAAACGATCGTGCTACTGCCTGGTTTTGGAACAGCTACACCAGCGCTTGATTTTAAGCTGCTTATCGATGAGTTATCTCCATTCTACAAAGTTGTCGCGGTTGAGCCTTTCGGTTATGGATTAAGTGATGGAACTGAAAAAGAGCGAACCACGGAGAATATCGTAGGTGAAGTTCATGAAGCTCTACAGCAGCTTAATATTAACCGATACATGCTTATGGGCCACTCCATTGCAGGCATTTACGGAATTGATTATGTGAGCAAATATCCAAAAGAGGTGACTGCATTTGTCGGAATCGACAGCAGTGTTCCAACACAACCGGGTATGGATGTCAAATTACCAATCAAAAAGTTAGAATTTCTCAAAAAATCAGGTCTCTTAAGAATGATGATGAAACTAGGTGCTGACCCCTATGCTTCATTAGCATTTGATGATAAAACCGTAGAGCAAATGAAAATGATTTCGTATAAAAACATGAATAATGACACTACCTTGAATGAGATGGGCCATATTTCTTCTAATTTTAAAGAGGCTCACGACTTAACATTCCCTAAAGACCTTCCACTTCTTCTCTTTGTACAAGCGAATAATGAAGGGGTAACAGGATGGATACCTTTGCATGAAGGGCAGATTAAAGACTCGGTACATGGAAAGGTAATAACCATGGATGGATCACATTATTTACACCATACCAAATTCAAAGAAATCGCTGAAAACTTTAGAGAATTTATGAAAGAAGTTAAGTAAGTGTACTGAGAAAGGTACCTCCACGATTTTATGCATATGTATAAGTGATATAAAGACCGTCCTTTGGGACGGTCTTTATCATTGTGTATTTGTAAATATGTGATGTAATCACACGCTTTCCTCGTCTTCTCCATGCTGTGACACCGTAGCATTTTTTGCTTGTTCATACTCCGTTCATATTGGCGTCACGAGGAGTACATCTTAATCGGTTAAGCTTACTTTAACACCAAAGTTAAGATAGCCCAATAACAGATAAGGACAGGAGAAGATGCGAATGGTACAAGGAGAGAAAATGAAAATGAGAGCGGGCAAGAGAATAACCAAAAAACGAACTTCAATCGCCGCTGTAACCCTGGTGTTAACGATGTTAGCTCCACTGTCTGCAATGGCTGCACCTGCTACTAGTAACAGCAGTAATCTTACGTATGATACAACCAAGAAAACAGTGATCGAAAAAGCCAAATTACTCACCGAAACGTACGGTACGACAAGTCTGCAATATGCGCTCATCGATGATGGAGAGATTGTGGTCTCCGGTCAAGCAGGCAAAAACGATATAAAGGACAAGGTTCCTCTTACTTCAAATACGATCTATGGCATAGGTTCAACGAGCAAGATGGTGCTTACAGCCGCAGTGATGAAGCTTCTTGACGAAGGGAAGCTCGATTTGGATATGCCTGTTGTGAACTATATATCTGACTTTAAAATGAAAGACAACCGCTACAAACAGATTACACCGCGTATGTTGCTGAATCATTCCTCTGGACTTCGAGGCATGTCAAACCACAATGCAACATTGTATGGGGATAATGATACTTATTCACATGATACTTTTATAGAGCAATTGGCGACACAGAACCTAAAGGCAGATCCAGGAGCATACTCCGTATATTGTAACGATGGTTTTACGTTAGCTGAGATTTTGGTTGAGAGAGTTAGCGGCATGGGCTTTACCGCATTTATACACAAATATTTCACAGAGCCTTTGGACATGAATCATACCAAAACACCACAGGATCTGATGGATTCAACGAAAATGGCAGGGATCTATTCCCCTCTGTATGAGGGACAACTACCACAAGAAAATTATAACATTATTGCCACTGGAGGCATTTACTCCACTGCTGAAGATCTCGCCAAATTCTCGCAAATCTTCACGGAACAGGTCGATGGTATTCTTTCCAGTAAATCTGTAGAAGCCATGGCACAAGAAGAATATAAAAGAGGCATATGGTCAGAGGATAGCGATACGTCCATTTCTTACGGGTTAGGGTGGGATAGTGTGAACTTGTTCCCATTCAACGAATACGGCATCAAGGCGGTTACGAAAGGTGGAGATACCATGTCGTATCATTCATCATTAGTGGTGCTCCCGGAATACAACCTGGCTGCAGCTGTTACCTCTTCAGGTGGTTCAAGCTCAACCGATCAATTCATTGCGAGTGAACTATTACTCAGCGCACTTGAGGAAAAGGCTATTATTAAAGAACGGAAGCCGGAAAAATCGTTTGGTGTGCCTGTAAAGGCAGATATACCGAAGGAAATATCCCAGTATGCAGGTATTTATGGTGGTAATAATTCGGTATTGAAAGTAGAAATGAATAATGTTGGACAAATGTCTGTATCCACGCTCACAGCTCCAAATAGCCCTGCTGAACAATACACATATACGGCTGATGGTTCTTTTGTAAACGATGAAGGTACAGAAAAGTTGAAATTCGTTGTGGAGAAGAATGGTAGCGCCTACTTGTGGTCCCGATCATATATATCCGTGCCAGGACTTGGACAGTTAGCCTTCTCAGAATATAACGCAGAGAAGCTTGAAATCAATGAATTATCCCGGGATATTGCCGCCATATGGGAAAAGCGTGAAGGTAAAAAATATTACTTGGTGAATGAGAAATATACATCAACGGCCTACATTAACGCTACACCAGTCATACCTATTCATACCTTTAAAGAGGCTCCAGGGTATGTGTTGAATAACAAGATTATGGGAGCAAACAAAGTAGTGAACCAACTGCAAATCCCTGGCATGGCTGGTCGCGATTCGTTGGAATTCAATTTCTCTAAGAAGAACGGAGTAGAGTTTCTTACAGCAGTAGGTAAAGTATATGCTAGTGAGGAACTTGTAAAACCACTCTATTCGGGTAAACAATCTGCGACAACCATTCAAGCAGATGGTTATGCCAAATGGTTTTCAGTACCAACGACTGCCAAAGGAAAGGTCATGAAGGTTAAGATGCCTTCGAAGGGCTCATTTGCTGTATATGATCAAGCAGGTGTTTGCATTAACTACACCGTAGTCAGCGGTAAGAATGAGGTCTTATTACCGGAGAACGGTAGAGTAGTATTTGCAGGAGAAGTTGGTTCCAAATTTGAGATTTCATTGAAAAAGTAAATACGGGCTTGTCTACGAGGTTGTCCTATAAGGTATTACTAACCTTATAGGACAGCACTTTTGTTCCGCCATAGGGAGGGGATTCAATGTGTATGAGTGTCGTGAGCTCGAAGCGCATGCCCTATGATATTTATTTCGTATATCTCCCACTGCCATCATACTTCTTATTCCCTTTTTCTTTTATGTAGGCTTTGTTAAATTACATTGTTGACGCTTGTCTATTTTAGAATTTTTGTTCTGAAAATGGATATAAGAATATATGTTCAGGAGGAGATTCGTATGAAGATAGTTAAGATTATCAATGAAATTAATAAATTATCATTTACGGATAAAGAACGTCTGTTGACACATTTTAAATACGTATTAATGCCCCTTCACGACACTCGCCCTGTTTTTCAAGAAGTAAGTGAAAAGAAGGCAAAGAAGGGTCTTTGTTATATTCGTTGGGTTGCTTGGTCGTGGTCGTATTACAAAAAAACAATTAGATAATGCGATTGGAGATAAATTAAACCCTTCAATAGTATTATGCACAGGCGCTTGGCGAGCCTTTAAAACGTATTCAAAAGATAAAGGATTTATACACTATCGTTTTAAAACAGGTGTAGAACGAACAAAGGGCATCTTTCATATACAAAACGTGAACAATTTTTATCAACGATTAAAACAGTGGATACTACGATTTAAAGGTATTGCAACAAAATATTTGCAGCATTATTTGAGTTGGATTTATACCTTGGATACACTTACTTTTGATATAGATGAACGTAGTATTCGCACTTTTGCGGTAGAAAGTTGCCTACACCCAATTAAAGAAACCAACGCAACGACACTACTAAGAAAAATCATAGTATAAAAGGGTTTTTTGGAATATTTGTAGAAACATAATCTATAATGAATGAAATTGCCTTAGTTAAGAAAAAGGGCAGTAGAAATGAGGGATTACAATGAGTCTAAAAGAAACACCTGAAGAAAAAAGAGAACGATTAAGACAAAGTGAATTAAAAAATAATCCCACTGGTTCTCTACACGATGCATTAAATAGAGGAAGTGGTGGGAATTTAACTGATTTAACAGGTGGTATGGGGTGGAAAGGTACAGGGCTATTAATTTTAGTATTATTTTTCGGTTACATTCTATACAACCTTATATTTTAATTTTGGGAGCGATTATTAATTATTCGCCACTCGAAAAATAAGCGTATTTGAGACTAAAATCTCGAATACGCTTATTAATTTGAAAAAAACAACAATCAAGTTAAACAGAGCCTATATGTAAAATCTACCCTTGCATCCGAAAATGGAACCGATTACAAATAAGCAGTAGGAACTTTTCTTGATTATGGTACGATGAATTGTAAATCATGGAATACCCCAATATTGCTTGTTTATTATTTCCTAGATAATTGATGCGAATTAGGAGTTGTAAACTGTTGCCTTTTGTAATATAAGATTATAATTCTATTGAGTTAATAATTCCATAATATACTAGATCTTCATATCGATTTTCTTTCCTCACTTGGTCAATTAATATCCCTTCTTTTTTCATGCCTAATTTTTGTATAACTCTTCCTGAAGCTGGATTTGAATTAAAGTAACGGGCAAATATTTTATGGTATTGCTTTTCATCAAACGCAAATTGTAATATAGCTTGCGCTGCCTCTGTAGCATATCCATTTCCCCAAAATTCTTCACCAATCCAATAGGCTATTTCCCCATTATTAAATTTTTGGTTGTTAGATAGAGCTATGGCTCCATATAATTCTCCATTTTCCTTATCTGTTATAGCAAATTCATATGATTTATTCGCATTAAAATTATCAAGATGATGTTCAATCCACGATAAAGCGTCCTCTAAAGAGTATGGATAAGGTAGGTACAATGTATTTTTATAAAGATTATAATTATTACAAAGTTTAGTAACAGCTACTGCATCAGATTTTTGAAACAGTCTTAGTTCTAGCCTTTTAGTGGTAATCGTTTTATTTTGATTATCATATATCATAAGAAATCCTCCCTACATCTTATAAGATAGTACTAATATCGAGTAAGTTAATTGCACAAATATTACTTCCCCAATTTAACGATGGTAAAAACGAATGATACGTCTTGAATGATTAACCAATGTCTATAATCTGAATCAACACCTAGCCAGGACCTTCTTTAATCCATTTCTCAAATTTAGATGTTCTTGTTCTTTTGAACATAAAAATCCCCCTTTAGGTAATCTTATCCAAAGGGGGATTTCTTCGCAACTTTTTTGCAAACATCGCGACTTAGTAGAAAACTAGGAAATTTACGGAGCTATTATTAGGATTATCCTCAATGGGTAGCTCTTCAACCAACAGTTGTCATGGATTTTGCTAAAGTCTACCATACGCTTATCAAGGAAGTCTATTTAGCTACCATCCGTATTACCGATTGTTTTATATGAATCGGTGTGTAACAGAGGCCTTGCAAAATGTCTGGAAACAGGTCCAGAAAGATCTTTCTCCCAATGCACGCCAATTACTAAAGCAGAATCATAGGCTACTAGGTGAAAAACGAGCTATCTAATTGTTTTCGAACTTAACTTACTGAAGATATGAATGACCTGATTGAATGGGGATTCAAGCAGACGGCTTAGTGACATAACAATGTAGGTTACACCTAATCCGATGATTGCACCAGCCAACACATCTAGAGGATAATGCACGCCGATAAAAATTCTTGAAAGGGCCATTAAACAGGCCATAATTATAAGTATACTTCCGACTTTTCTTCGTTTCCAGAAAAGGGCGAACGCCAAGGCAAATGAGCCTGCAGCATGATTACTTGGAAATGAAGGATCTAAGTTTGATTTTTCAAATAACAATGTTACGGCATGGTTGACGTATGGACGCGGTCGAAAATACGCCATTTCAATAATCTTATCTATACCAATTGTAAGAATAACAATCGTTAACGCATATAATACGATCTTCCGATTTTCATGCTGATTTTTGGATTTTGAAAACCATAGCCATATAAAGACCATTCCAAACAGAATGGGGCCATATTTCGAAAACAAAAGAACAAGTTGATCTAAAATTGAGTATTGTCCTGCAAACTGGTTAATTAGTTTGAAAAGTTGATAGTCTATATTCATGTTGTTGTCTCCTAAGATGAAATTTCGTCTGATTTAGTAATTTTTTCATTGTCCTCTGATGATAAAAACTCTTCTAATGCACGTTTGTTCTTTTCAAGATCAATATCCAATACTGCACCGACGTTTACATTCTTGTTTTCAAATGAACTTGCAATAGGAATTCGTAAAGTATCCATACCTTTAGATTTCCCAACTAATAAACCTTTTCCAATTGTAAGGATTGTTTTATTGTCAACGTTGGTATCAATGTATGGATCTGCAACACCAAGTATTTTTGGTAAATTCACTAAGCTTTGAATACTGATAGCTTGTTCTTTAACCTTAGACAAAACTTCTTGCTGGCGTTCCACTCGCCCAAAATCACTTAAACGATCGTGGCGGAATCGCACATATCCTAATAACTGGTCACCATGTAAAATTTGTTCTCCAGGAAGTAATGTCATGCCAATCCCATACGACATTTTATAAGGAATATCAACCTCAATCCCATCGGGCGCTAAAAGATCAATAATTTTAGGAAATCCTTCAAAATCAACGACAGCGTAGTAATTAACATCAATATCAAAATTTTTCTTAATTGTTTTCCTTACAAGTTCAGGGCCTCCAAAAGCAAAAGCAGCATTTATTTTCTGCTTTCCGTAATCTGGAATATCAACATACGTATCTCTCATAATAGAAATAGTTTTTACATTATTCGTCGTTTGATTATAGTGTGCGATCATTAAAGCATCAGATCTAGCACCTTTTTCGCCTCTAGAGTCACTCCCTATTAATAGCACATTAATCTCACCAAATTGCAGATCCGCACCTTCGAATGGCTCAAACGTCGTTTCGTCATCTTTATAGAGACCATCGTCTGCCATAGACAATCCGCTATTGTACTGATAAACCCAATAGATGATCCCTGCTACGATCACTAATGCGAATGCTAAGAACGAATTTCTTAGCCATTTACGGCTCGTTTTGCTTATTTTCATAAATAAATCCACCTATCATTTAATTGTAAGTTATTTTTTTACTAATGCATTTGTAGTAAGTTGTACAGCTATTGCATCGTCTAAATAGCCAATAGGAAATAAATAATCCGGAATAACATCGACGGGAATAATAAAATATAATAATGTACTTCCAATTAAGGTTAGTTCAAATAGTGTACCCTTCCCTAATGTGAACTTCTCATATAACTCTTTCAATTTGCTTATAAATGGGCCTATGCTTCCTACATTCTGAATTTTTTCATCAAAACCCTTAAGAATCGTATTTTTACCCTCTTCTGTTTGCGCATATAGTCCATAGTTTTCTAATTTCTGTTCAACATCTGCCATCGAAAATTGATTATCATAAACATTAGAAGACTTTAGAAAAGCTTGTATTGCGTCAACAGACGTATGAATATCTGAATGAGACTTTTCTTGGCTCTGTTCAATAGGGTATCCTGCAGCTTCAAAAAGATTGATTAAAGGAACTCCAAGGCAGTCCGCAAATTTTTCTAAATGTTGTGGGGTTGCTTTTCGTTTATCGTTTATTATCCGTGAGATCGTAGCTTTATCAATTCCCGTGAGTTCACTAAACTTCCGCATGGACAATGAACGTTCTTTCAATAATTCTCTCAGCAATAAACCAAGAGTAGTACTGTTTCTCTTCTCAGCCATTTTCGATTCTCCTTTCTGAAGTTACTAATGTGACTTAATACAGTTGTCTAATGTGAAATTATATATTCTCAAGAAGTGTATAATTATGTTGACAATTTGTCAACGTTTTCTGTTAAAAGAATGCTGTAAAAGCAAGTAATAAAATAATTACACCACTAATAATCGTTCCAAATTGCCCAACGGTAAATGAACCAATTCGCACATCTGCTACTTTACTTCCTAACTTGACCCCTGCCCAAACAGTAATAAAACTCCCAATTGCAGCAGTTATCGAAATTGCAATCGGTGAAAGACCGAGTAAACCAGCGCCTAGCCCATTCGTAAGTGCATTCGCCGATAATGCAACGCCGAGAAGTACAGATTCTCCCCAACCAATCTCACCAGACTTATTGAGATCAGCTACCTCGGGATTTCTTAAAATACCTTGAACACTATTGGACTGCACTTCATTCTTACTATCCACTTTTGAAGTCTCTTTTTTTAGTGGTTTAGCCAAAAGAATAATCCGAATACCAATAACAAATAATAATAACGCCCCAAAGATTACAGGAAGCATACCTGGAAGAATGGTCGAGAGCCAAACTCCAAATGTAATTCCTCCCATACTCATAAGAAAACAAATGAACGCGATTAATAAATTTTTGTCAAATCTAACGGTTACCTTTCGAATTCCATAAGAAAGTCCTACACCTAAATTATCAATACTTGATGAAAAAGCAAAAGCCAAAATGATTAACCAAGCCACTGCACAACACCCCTTATTTTTTTATATCCTATTATTCGTGTTGACAAATGGTGCTTGTCTATTCGAACAATGTTGACAAAAAAACAACGGTATTTTGATAGCACAATAAAATGTGCTAAAATAATACACCTAAAAATTAGGGGAAATAAGGCGATGTATCCCTTTATACGTGAGTTGTTATTCGGTTATACACCAACTAATCTAAAACCAGATTTTTCATGGGGAGTTAGAGATCTGAACTATCAATTATTTTTATAGAACGAAAAATGAATACTAATTGAATTAAAACCTATGAGTGACAGGTACTAAAATACAACAATCGGATAAATCTGCAGCGAATTGTGCAAATTATACAACAATCAAAGAACTATATTTCAAGATAATAAATTAAAGGCTTAACAGCGCAATCTAGGCTATACTAGTAGATGAGAGGAATCCAGTTCAATTCCTTTCTATTGAAGGAGCTGACTTAAATTGTTAAAACAACAGATGGAACAATATATTGCAGAGCGTGTGCAAGATAACAAAATTGGATTGTTTGATATTGAAAAAGAATATGCAGAAAAGCATCAATTACTTCAAGAGGTAATTGCTACAGAGAAAGCTTTCCATGCCCAAGTATTTGAACGTTGTAACAAAGAAACGGAAGATTTGATAAGTACGGAAACTGCGGCCTTTTTGAACGAGCCGATTTCGTATTTGAAGAAGCAGAACAATGAATTCGTTTATGTAGAGTCGAATATTTTTGAGCTCGTCCGCATCGATGCAATTGCGCTAGAATTCGATGATGTATTTGAAACGTATACGGCTTTATTTGGTTTGAAGTTACAAAAGAAATTCGGCGATGCCATTAAAACCTATTTAGATACACATTTACACGGAGACAACGCGAAACACAGTGTCATGTTTTCTGCTGAAGATGGTTTATGGGACGTGAATTTTGCGCTAGGCTATGTGGAAGGGTTTAATGAAACGCAGTCGTTTGAAGAAATCTACAACATGATTTATCGCTTCGTCTTCAAGTTGGTTGAAGCGATTGAGGAAGCGCAGTAAAGGATGGGAATTGATTGAGTAACACAGAATTTATTTACACATATATGTGGCATACAGATGAGTATGATTTGTGTCGCATGGAGATGCGGTCGTTTTTTGGATTCGACGTCCCTTCAAATGTGTTGAAAAGTACGATAGAGATTGATCCAAGCCGAAGTCCATTTATGAAAGAACGACTTGATGTGATATATGAAGGTGAAAGTTTTGAACAACTTTCAGACTTAGTTGAACAACTTGATTTAGATGAATCTACATTTAAAGTCGTTTGTTTGAATACGATTGAGCTGGATGCTACGAAAAAGATTGGGCATCCAGAGCGACGGAAAATCGAGCGTGAGATTGGTTTACGAATTCAAGGCGAGCCAGATTTGGATCATCCCAAAACGATATATGGTGTTCTTACGATAGACGGCAAATGGTATTTCGGAAAGTTGGTAGTAAGCGAAGCAATCTGGCTTCAACATCAGCATAAGCCACATATGTATTCGACAGCATTAAGTACACGTGTCGCAAGAGCAGTTGCAAATATTGCCGCTCCGCATCCTAAAGGGGTACGGGTAATCGATCCTTGTTGTGGCATTGGGACAGTGTTGGTAGAGGCCTTATCAATGGGCATTGATATCGAAGGTCGAGATATTAACCCGCGTGTTGTTTTAGGTTCGAGAAAGAATATCGCCCATTTCGGACTCGTTGGCGATGTAGCTACCGGGCCGATTGCTGAAGTTGTTGACAACTATGACGTTGCAATCATTGATATGCCCTATAATTTATTCACACATATTACGGCTGATGAACAGCTTGAAATCGTCAAAGAAGCACGCCGTTTCACAAAAAAAATTGTCATTGTAACGATTGACACGATCGATCATATGATTGAAGAAGCTGGTTTTGAAATAATAGATCGCTGTATCGCGAAAAAAGGTACATTTTCTAGACAAGTAGTTGTTTGTAAATAGGAAAAGAGCAAGGCGACTGAATTTCTAGACAATAAAAAATCCCCTTATACGTAGTGGAACACTCCGTTCCGCATGTATAAGGGGATTTCTATTTCTAGGATAGATGAATAACAATTTAAAATTACCGGTAATATTTAGAAATTCACTTGCTATGTATGCTAGGGTTCCTGAAGGAGAAGTAATTACTTTTACACTAATGCTTAGTTTCTCGAGCTATCACTTTTTATATATTACTTGCTATTGATGTTGATGTAATCAACTAACGTGATACATAGCAATCGTGCATACAAAGAAGTCTATTGTGAGTATCTGTATGAAGTACATGCACCTGTCAATAATATGATGAAAAGGTGGTGAGACAATTTTGAAACTTAAAATTTTAATAGTTCTGTTAATGCCTTTTATCTTTTTGAATAGTACTGGGTATGTATTTGCAAAAGATAAATCAGCTGATGAATTTTATTCTTCTTTATCTGAAAATGAACAAATATTCAAAGAGTATAAAAATGCTACTTTAAACGTCAGGAAAAAAGTTAATGGGAGCGATTTAGAGGTAGTACAGAAAGATTTAGGGGAATATTCTTTTCATACTTTACCTGCTGGTTACAAAGGGCAAGATCTTTATTTTTTTGCTTCTATATATGAGGATAAGCATATGATAGTAAAAAAATACGCTCTTTATGATTTAAAAGGTGAATTTTTAGAAGGAGAATTTGGTCGCTCGGCAAAAAGAGAAGCAATAGAAAACGGCGAATTTAATGGTTGGAAGAAGAACGATATAATGGGAGATGCTGAATTTTCTGATGATAATCCAACTGATTAATGTATTTCTAATTTCATGTTAGCTCTCAAAAAGTAAACCCCGAGTAATGGACATTGCAAGTCCATTACTCGGGGTTTTTCTATATCTAAATGGGTGAATGATTCAATTTGGCTGTATAAATATTTTTACCTTGACTAGGTTTGCAAATAAGAGTAGATTAAATATTCTAGAACTGTTCGTAATGGAACTATTCGAAAATGGAAGGAATGAGGGAATTATGAGTAGTGAGAAGAAATCTTCCATACGGTCAGATGAGCTTTTACATTCATTTTGGCATGTGAGTCATAGTATCAGGAGAATTGTCCATAGAACTGCTTTGGCAAATGATCTCACGGTGCCTCAATATGCACTATTAATAACGATAGCACCATTTGAGGAAATGACACAAAAACAGCTAGGAAAAGCAACATTTTATCCGAAAAGCACTTTAAGTCAAGCGGTTGATGGACTTGTTCAAGCAGAATTGATCAAGAGAAATCCAGTAGAAGATAATCGACGTGAAATGCAGTTGACCCTTAGTGAAAAAGGAAGACTGCTTTACGATAAGATGCAACTGCAGGAAAGTAATATTCAGCAAGTATTTGAAAAAGCTACTCAATCGCTAGGAGTAAAACAATATGATGAGCTGCTCTCAACACATCTCCAAATAGCCACGTTTTTGGAAGAAGAAGCTAACGAAAAAGGGGAATGTACAAAGTGATAAAACTACTGAAAAACCTATCATTTTATAAGTGGATCATTCTAGCAGTAATTGGACTTGTTTTCTTGCAATCCATGTCAGACCTCTTTTTACCTACACTTATGTCAGATATTATTAATAATGGGGTAGTAGTAGGTGATACTGCGTATATTTGGAAAATTGGTGGGTTAATGCTATTAGTTGCTACATTTGGAGCAGCTGCGTCAATCGTAGCGAGCTATTACTCATCAAAAGCGGCAATGGGATTTGGTCGTGATATTCGCAGGAAAGTGTTTAAGCATGTTGAGCAATTTTCACTTCAAGATTTTGATGAAGTTGGAACTGCATCACTAATTACAAGAACAACAAATGATATAACGCAAGTACAACAAGTAGTTATTATGCTACTCCGTATGGTCGTAAGTGCACCGATTATGTTTGTTGGTGGATTAATAATGGCGATTTCAAAGGATGCAAAATTATCGCTTATCATTGTTGCGACGATACCTTTATTAATGGGTTCCGTTTTTTTTATTATGTTTAAAGGGATACCGCTATTTAAAACTGTGCAAACAAGATTGGATCGTTTGAACTTAGTACTGCGAGAAAACTTAACGGGTATTCGCGTAATCCGAGCTTTTAATCATGAAAAACAAGAGAAAGTGCGGCTGCAAAAGGCAAATAAAGATTTAACGGATGTTTCCATTAAAGTGAATAAAGTGATGGCATTATTAATGCCAGCTATGATGCTTGTTATGAACTTAACGGTTGTTGGCATCATTTGGTTTGGTGGCATTCGAATTGATAATGGTGGTATGCAGATTGGTGACTTGATGGCTTTTATCCAATACGTTATGCAAATTATGTTCGCTCTTGTTATGGCATCTATGATGTTTGTTATGGTGCCACGAGCTGCTGTATCTGCCAATCGTATAAATGAAGTGTTAGAAAAGAAACCAACATTCCTTGATGAAGGGACAAAAGCGGCAGACCGTGAACGTGGAACACTTGAATTTGAACATGTAACGTTTACCTATCCAGGAGCAGAAGAACCTGTATTATCGGATATTAGTTTTAGCGCACAATCAGGTGAAATTACGGCCATCATTGGAGGTACTGGCGCTGGGAAATCAACATTAGTGAACTTGATTCCGCGTTTTTATGATGTGACAAGTGGTACGATTAGAGTAAACGGCATTGATCTTAGAGATTCTTCACTGGAGGAGATACGTTCAAAAATTGGCTTTGTACCACAAAAGGCACTGCTCTTTTCAGGTACAATTGCTGAAAATCTTCGCTTCGGAAAAGAAGATGCGACGCAAGCTGAAGTCGAACATGCAGCTCGCATAGCACAGGCTGAAGACTTCATAAACAAAATGAAAGACGGTTATAATTCTGAAATCACACAAGGTGGTTCAAACGTATCTGGTGGTCAGAAACAACGACTTTCCATTGCGAGAGCCCTAATAAGAAAACCTGATATTTATATTTTCGATGATAGCTTTTCAGCGCTTGATTACAAAACAGATGCAAATTTACGTGCTGCACTGAAAGATGAAACAAAGAATGCAACTATGCTTCTCGTTGCTCAACGTGTCAGTACCGTGGTTGATGCAGATCGTATCATCGTCTTAGATAAAGGAGAAATCGCTGGGATTGGTACGCACAAAGAATTGCTTGAACAGAATGATGTATATCGTGAAATCGTCGAATCACAGCTCTCAGAGGAGGAAATCGCATGAGTAAGCATAGTAAACCGCAACCTCAAGGCGGGCCAATGGGGCAAGGCGGAAATATGATGATGGCTGGACAAAAGGCAAAAGACTTTAAAGGAACATTCCGACGTCTGCTTGGCTTTTTAAAACCGCATCGCAAGCAATTAGTTATTGTGTTTATTGCTGCCATTATGAGTACGGTCTTTATGGTTGCTGGACCGAAGATAATGGGAAACGCGATTACTGAATTATTTGAAGGAGCATATAGCAAGTTTAAAGGAGTACCAGGAGCGGAGATTAACTTCCATGCAATTGGTCAACTTTTACTCCTACTAGCTGGATTGTATGTCATTAGCAGTTTGTTTAGCTATATTCAACAGTACATTATGTCTAGTGTCGCTCAAAAAACGGTTTATAATTTGAGAGAAGAGATTAATGACAAGCTAGAGAAGCTCCCGCTCAAATATTATGATGGCCGGCCAAATGGTGAAACATTAAGCCGTGTAACGAACGATATTGATACGATCGGAAGTACGCTACAACAAAGTGTAACGCAGTTTATCACATCAATTGTAACGATTGTTGGGATTATTATAATGATGCTGACAATCAGCCCGCTCTTGACATTGATTTCAATTGTTAGCCTACCACTCTCGATTTTTGTCATTAAACCGATTTTGAAAAGGTCACAAAAACATTTTGCTGATCAGCAGAGAACACTTGGTCAGTTAAACGGTCATATAGAAGAAATGTATACGGGACACCAGGTCGTTAAAGTGTTTGGTCATGAGAAAAAAGCTGTCGCAGAATTCGACGAGGTAAATGAGGAATTATATCAAGCAGGACGTAAAGCTCAATTCATCTCCGGGATTATTATGCCCTTAATGTTCTTCATCGGTAATTTGAGTTACGTTCTTATCAGTGTTGTGGGTGGTATTTTAGTAACACAACGCGCGATTTCAATCGGTGATATTCAAGCGTTTATTACGTATTCACGTCAGTTTACTCAGCCAATTACACAAACTGCGAACATTGCCAATATTATTCAGTCGACAATCGCAGCAGCTGAACGCGTTTTTGAATTGCTGGATGAGGAAGAAGAAATACAAGAAGTGACATCATCAAGTTTATCAAATGCAAAAGGTGCCGTTACTTTTGAACATGTTGATTTTGGATATGGGAAGGACCTATTAATAGAAGACATGAACATTGATGTACTTCCAGGGCAAACAGTTGCGATTGTTGGACCAACTGGAGCTGGGAAGACGACATTGATTAATCTATTAATGAGATTCTATGAACTAAATGGTGGAAAAATCAAAATTGACGGTCTTGATACTCGTAACATATCACGCGAAGATCTCCGGACAACATTCGGTATGGTACTTCAGGATACATGGCTCTTTAATGGGACGATAAAAGAGAACTTAGCTTTTGGAAAAGAAAATGCTACAGACGAAGAAATATTCGGTGCTGCCAAAACGGCTCGAGCCCATCACTTTATTCGTACGCTTCCAGATGGCTATGACACCGTCTTAAATGAAGAAGCATCGAACATTTCTCAAGGGCAAAAGCAGCTCTTAACAATTGCCAGAGCAGTTCTTGCGGATCCACCTATCATGATTTTAGATGAAGCGACATCAAGCGTAGATACACGGACTGAATTACTTATCCAACAAGCGATGAATCGCCTAATGGAAGGGCGAACTAGTTTCGTAATTGCGCATCGTCTCTCTACTATCAGGGACGCGGACTTGATCCTAGTAATGGACCAAGGAAAAGTGATCGAACAAGGATCACATCATGATTTGTTAGAACTAGATGGTTTTTATACTGATCTCTATAACAGTCAATTCTCAAATAAAAAAGCGATGTAAAAAATGGAGACTTGATTCCACTGTGGAATCAAGTCTTTTATATTTTGAAGCGGTAATTAGATATGGAGTTGAACTTAATATCTTATAGTTAGTGGAATAAGCACACTACAAAGCTGTCGGGCGAAGAAAAGGCAGCCTAGAGATGACTATTTTTTCGGTGTAATCCATTGTAGTAGGCGGTGGATACATACCTGACAATTAGTCACAACCTTGCTTTCTTGATTGCCTAACTAAATAAGCACTAATATTATTGCAGTTGACTTTGCCCTTAGGGTAAGGTGTATAAATGAATTGAACAAAGTATTGATATTTAAAGCTTTTATTCCGTATAAAAAAATGAAAAATGGAGGTGAACACTTGCTATCAATTGGAGAATTCTCAAAGATATGTGGAGTATCTACAAAAACGCTTCGATATTATGATGAAATTGGATTAATTAATCCGGATGAGATTAATCCTGAAAACGGTTATAGGTATTATTCCATCAGGCAACTAAAAAACATGCTCTTTATCAACCGTTTGAAATCTTATCATTTTTCTCTGGAAGAAATCAAAGCCATTCTGGAATTGGAAGAGGATCAATCGGAAGAGAAGCTTTGTTCTACACTTAATTACAAAAGGAAGGAAATACAGGAAACTCTAAATGCTCTTGAATTTATCCTAAAACAAATGAGTAGTGATATTTTAAATTTAGAGAAGGGCATACCAATTATGTCATGCCTTGACAATATAGAAGTACAACTTGTTGAAACCGAGACAATGAATATTCTTTATATGCGTCAGATGATTAGTAGTGATGACTATGTTGTAGGATATGGAAAGTATTTTAGCAGGCTATTTGAAAAAATTGCTACTGAAAAACTAACTTTTCTTGGTACGCCAATGACTATTTATCACAGCCCTGAATACAATCCTGCCGGCAATGATACAGAGTTTGCCATCCCGATAGAGGAGACCGTAAAGGGAACGAGAGATTTGCATGGAGGCCTTTGTGCGAAGTCTGTTTTAAAAGGTTCATATTCAGAATTGCCAGCGGTATATGCTAAGCTGATGGAATGGGTAGAAAATGAAGGATATGAGTTGGTGAAATCACCATATGAAGTATATGTAACCGATCCCAATCAAGCCACCGAACCTAAGGATATTGTTACCGAGGTGTATTTTCCTGTAAAGAAAAAATAGTAGCAAGACCAAGACCTGACAAATTCCTTAACGCTAGCTAAACAAAATAAAAAACGTCTTTTAGAGAGGTGTCTATAATGCAAAGAAACTACTGGCCAACTACAGAATGGCAAGCCGTAGACCCGGCAACCTTGAGAATGGACTCTGAAAAGCTTTCAGAGATTGAACCTATGATAAAATCCGAGTACGGCAATATTAACGGTATTGTTGTTGTGAGAAATGGAAATATTGCTTTTGAAAGATATTATAATGGCTATGGCCCCGATGATACGCACCATGTGGCATCTGTAACGAAAAGTATAATATCTGCCCTCATTGGTATTGCCATAGATGCAAGATATATTAAAGATGTAGACCAAAAGGTGCTAGATTTTTTTCCCGAATATGTTCCCGATGCTGCTGATAGGCAAAAACGAGAAATCACCATACGCCATCTTCTCACTATGACGGCTCCCTATCCATTTGAGGACTGGCAAGAACCGCTGGACAAAATGTGTATGCAACCTGACTGGGTAAAATATACACTGGATATGCTGGGCCAAAAGGGGAGTATTGGAACTTTTAAGTATTCCACCGCAGGGGCGCACCTGCTTTCAACCATCATCACTCGTAGCACAGGAAAAAGTGCACGTGAGTTTGCCAATGACCGCTTATTTAAACCCACTGGCATGAAAGTAATCCCGGATTATGAAATGAAATCATTTGGGTTTGAGGATTTATTCGGGGAAAATGTGAAAGGATGGGTTAAAGACTCAAACAGTAACTCCACAGGAGGATGGGGACTTACTCTAAGTCCCCGTGATATGGCACGTTTTGGTTTTCTATATCTGAACCGTGGCATTTGGGACAATAATCAGATTATCTCTAAGACATGGATTGACGAATCAACAGCGATGAACGCCAATAAATACGGTAATCTATGGTGGTTACGCGAAGAGGACGGAGTTTTTGCATACTTAGCACTAGGCGATGGCGGTAATGCCATTTGTTGCATTCCAGAAAAAGACCTAGTCATAGCTATTGCATCAGAATTCATCATTAATCCACTTGATAGGTGGACACTGATTAAGGAATGTATTATCCCGACTTTAATAGACTAAACTTATTACCATCAAGTCTGGCAAAGATGAGAGTAGAAAAATTGGAATTGCTAGAAATCTTAGTCTATGAGCGATGGAAAATAGAATGAAAGACCTCCGCAATTACCCAAAAATTGCGGGGTCTTTATCTAGTTGCTTTTTGTCTATATTGTTTACCACCCGTTGGTTTTTAAATGACTTTATTATCAAACAACAAATATAACCTAACGTTACGTCGCAATTAAGTGTATATTTTGAATAGTTAGATATTTTAGTTGAATGTAATAACAAATGACAATATAATGAAATAAATAGTTTATTATATTTACAGAAATTGCAGTCCGGATACCATGATAAAAAAAGGAGGTAAAAAATGGATATTTCTTATAAATTACTGTCGTCTTTAAGCTTTCAAGAAGCACATGAATTATTTAATAGAGGGTTTGAAGGTTATTTATTACCAATGAATTTACCTTTTGACACATTCATTAGTAGGTTTGGTAACGAAGGGTTATCTCCATCGATCTCCATCGTTGCGTATGATGGTGTAGAGCCTGTCGGATTTGTACTACAAGGGATTAGAGAAGTGGATGGTCAAAAGATTTCTTGGAATGGTGGAACAGGAATCGTTCCTGAATATCGAGGGAAGAAATTGGGCTTGTCTTTGATGAAGGAAGCAGAGAAAGTCTTATTGGACAGCAATGTTTCTATAGCTACATTAGAAGCACTTTCAGAAAATAGACCTGCCATATCGTTATATGAGAAGTGTGGCTACAAAGTAGTGGACGATTTGCTCTTTTTATCAGCAGACGGGATACTAGATGGTCAGTTACCGAATTTAGATGACTATGAAATTCTTAGAATACCTGCTACGCAATCAATAGGTTCAGATTTATTTCCAGCTATTGTACCCTGGCAAACAGATGCTAGTAACACACCTAAAATAGGTGGAGAGGCTGTGGTGATTACAAAGAATGGTGATGTGCAAGCTGCATGTCTTATTCGAAAAAAATATGTATTTGGTAATAAAACGGAAGGTATTACATTATTTCAAGTAACTGAAACTGGCAACGATAATGCCCTAAATACATTACTTGCTTATGCTTTAGAATATGACCAACCTATTAATCGTACAACCTATAACTTTTTAAAAGGAGACGGACGCTCAGTTTCATTATTAATGAAAAGTGGATTTGAAGAAACGCCGGTATCACAAGTTTTCATGACAAAAACGTTTTAATATAACCAGTTCATCACCCAAATGAGTGATGTGTTACATAGGATTTGGACAGTAGCAATGATAAAGTGTTGCTATTTAATAGACAGCATGACCAAACTTAAAATAGATCCTACCTATTTTAAGCTTTTTTATATGTGATAATCCATTCACAGTAAATGGTACTCGGTTGGCTATCAACTCTTAATCTTATACCACATAGTGTCTTATCAAGTATCAAAAAACTTAATTCCACTTAGAAACATCCTCAATTGCAAGTCCAAATCTGCACCTTACAAAATTCTATAAGTGACCCTATTAAAAAAGTATTCTTAAATGTGATATCAAAAAAGGAGAGCTTTTACATGAATCACCTGTCATTTCTTATCCAAACGACCAGCATCAATACATTGAGCAAACTATACTCGCTGATTACGCTTTTGAGTATGGGATAAAGCATTCAGCTACTATGGAGTGTTGTTAAACCATTCTTATGAACCTAATGCAATTTATGAGATTAATTTTAGAAATCACCCATTTGACTTTTATGCTTTCACGGATATAAAAGCAGGAGATGAGATTCTAATCAATTATAATGGCGATGTTGATGACAAAGATTGACTGTGGTTTAATCAGGAATAAAAAGGAGAGCAAGTTTCCTTATGGGTTGTTCAACAATTAGCAAAATCATATTCAAAACACGTGTATATAAAATTGATTCAGGTATTGATAAAAAAAGGTGATATATGTATTCTTAGAGCAAGTTTACTCCTACTGTTTCAATGTTTTGTTCAACTAACATAGCAGTTTAGTACAATAAGAAAAAGAATTTTACACTAAAGACGGGAAATCTTAAATATAAGGAGAAAAGCTTCTGTTATAAATTTGTGGGTACAATGTTATAAAGGGAGACTGGCCGCCTCCCTCTATACAAATTTAAAAGTAGTAATATCCTAAGCCGCCATAACTTTTCCAGTCATTACCGCGGTCAGGACTTCTACCGCCGTCATTCTCCCAGCGATCAATGTCCGAGCAATCATTGTCCCAGCCGTCAGGTATTCCTCCGCCACCTGGAGGGGTACCAGTTCCCACTACTGAAATACTCACAATATCAACAATGACATTTTATACATCATCCTTTTTTAAAAATTTCATATCTATATCTATATTATGTAATGTATATGTTTTAGTTCATTGCCTATACACCAAAAAAGGAGGTTATTTTAAGGCTGTTTTCTCGATAATTGTTGCTATTCAACTAACGGGGCAGGTTAGTTCAATAAGAAATGTAGGATATTGCCAAACAGAAAGATTAACTCGATAGTCGATTGTTGATTTGAAATAAAGTTTGATCGTTTGTAAAAAAGTTGCACCGTTCCCCCCCCTTTTTAACGGGGGCTTTAGTGCAAAAAGGGGTTCAAAAATAATCAAACTTTTTTACAAAGCTACAGGCCAAACTAAAAGGCCTGAGTCCGGTACAATACCGAACTCAGGCCCACAGAGCTGCCTCAAAAGCTAATAGAATCAATAATTGAAATACAGGAGCGTATTTATAGATTTATATATTACTCGACCCCGCCATTAGCGGTACAATAAAATTCAATAGATACATGGTGAGTTGATTTAATATCATTCAATACTAATATCCCCGAAGTAGTAACAGCATATGTAGTACCCATATCCATTGACATAAACTCATACCCCGATTGTGTCCAAGTTCCTCTATTTGTACTTGAACTTACAGATTTAATTCCTGAAAATAGTTGTCTTTTATAAAGTTCAAAGTATTGTGTATGAAAATTTCCCGTAACAGATAGAGTTACAGATGTACCTTTAGCATTAAAACCTTTTGACTTTGTTGCACTAACAGTACCAGATGCAAAAGCAGTAAGACCCTTCGTTGGTTTTGTTGGTTCAAGAACATTATCAACATCATCAACAAACTGCATGTTTGCTCTTTCAATTGCTATTCCTTTGAATTCATCTGGGTTAACCCAATCCGTAATCTCGTTAAAAGATACAACCTCTAAATCAGCATCTGGCTGTTCACTATTTACCTCTTTAATAATATCAACATATTGTTTGTAATACTCTTCTTTCTGCTGCTGCGTCAAATCTGCTGAAGCTGCTGAAGCTGATGACATTTGAAATATTCCAAATATCATAACTGCGGAGAACACTGATGATACAATTTTTCTCAATCTACTAACCTTTTTCATGATTTCATCACCTTTACTTTTTTTACCATAATTTAACTGTATAATAAAAGCGAAAAAAGGTAAATAGATTTATGTAGACAAAATATTACAAATATTGACAAAATGGTGTAGATCCCCTTGTTTTAAGGTGGGAGCTGGCTAGCCCCCGCATTGCGTAATTAAATAAGGAGTAGGAGCAACTGGAAAACGGGATAAAAGAGCATGAGGAAGTGCAAGGAGTGAAATAAAGAAATTAAATTAAAATAAAGCAAATTACAGCAAAGTAAAGCATAATCTTTAAAATGATTCGGGAACCTTCCTAAACTGTGACATGTTTTACGTACTTCGAAAAAAATAAGGCAACACTATGTGTATTACACGCTTTCACTAACATCAGGTTAGTTGAAATAGAATATATGGTACAATATGCAAATGAATAATTGTATATATTTGAGGAGGGTAAGAATTTAAATCTGTTAAACATTTTGGGGTTAATATAAGTGGAAAATCTGATGGATTAAAACTAATTACATAAAAGTAAATAGAGTATTTTCGTTTAATACATAAACAGGAATTTAATAATAAACTTATGAAATTTGTCAGTGAAAATAAGTTGTTTAAGGAAATTACTGAACTTGATCCTTTAAGTGAAATCCCTAGATATTACACTATGGTGTTAGATGAATACGCTCAAGCTTATATAGGTATAAGTAATAATATTAAAAAACGTATTTTAAATGCGATGGATTTTCAGTACTGAAATACTAAATCTAAAGATTTTATAACATTTAAAATGAAGATGGGGGGATAAAAGTATGAAAGCAGTAATGGATCAAAGGAAATGGCATTGGTTGGACTATTTTCTATTTTTCATTCGTACGATATGGATTACTTCTCATGGCTACTCCTCGATATTCCTTAGTACGACAGGTTCGGAAAAGTGGGTTTTACTTTTATGGGCTAGTTGTTCTTATCTAATACCCTATCTATTTTATCGGCCTGGGCTTATAAAATTCCAATATTATTTAATTGCCGAGGTGTTATTAACAGGTTCTTTGTTTATTTACTTATCGAGTCAATATTTAGAGAATTACGGTTTTTTATTCTTACCTATTCTTACTATCGCTTACGTTTGTCAAGTTAAGCCATTAATTTGGTTAGGTCCTTTCTTATCCATCTTAATTTGTCTAGCGGGTGCATGGGCCGGCTATCTCTCTACTGATGAGGATATCTTTGCACTCTTTATTGACACAACTATTTTTTATGGTATTGGGTTATGTTTAGGAAGGATGACCATTGTCAATAACGCTAATAAAGAGTTAATTGCCTCTATTGAGGAAAAAAACAAGGATCTGGAATATTACTCAAAAAAGATTGAGGAACTGACGATTAAGGAAGAACGAAATAGAGTTTCACAAGATTTGCATGATACAGTAGGTCATATTTTCACATCAGTCATAACAAGTTTAGATGCCCTTCCTTTTCTATATCAGGCAGATAAAAAAGAAGCAGAAAAAAGTATAAAAGAGATTTCAGATTTAGCACGAAATGGATTGAACGATGTGAGAAAAACAATTCACCAGATGTCGCCAACGAATCATCAGACGCTTGTTGAATCGGTGAAAGAATTGATTGTTGATTTTACGAAACATACATCAACGGAAGTAAAACTGAATGTTGAAGGGGAAGCGACAAAAGTCGGTGAAAGGATAAAGTTTGTCATTATTCGTTGTATACAAGAAGGACTTACAAATGCGAAAAGACATGGTCAGGCAACTTTTATTAAAGTAAATATTTCGTTTAAACAAGAAGAATTGATGGTTCTTATTGAAGATGATGGAAATGGTTGTAATGAATTGAATTTAGGGTTTGGCTTACGCTCAATGAAAGATCGAATATCGGCATTAGCGGGTACAGTTAACTTTTATTCTAAATTGAATAATGGTATGAGGATAACGTGTAAAATACCTATGGCAAAGGAAGTGTAATTATAATGATTAAAGCGGCAATTGTTGAAGATCAAGAGATTTTAAGAAAAAGCTTAAAAATTGTGATTGAAAGCATTTCTGACATTGAAATTGTTGGAACTGCGGAAAATGGAGAAAAGGCAATTGCTTTATGCGAAAGGGAAAACCTTGATATTCTTTTAATGGATATTCAAATGCCGGTGATGGATGGTGTAAAGGCAACAGATGAAATTAAAAAACGTTGGCCCAATATAAAAGTTATAATACTAACTACTTTTCAAGATGTTACACACGTTTTGAATGCGTTAAATGCTGGTGCAGAGGGTTATATATTAAAGGCTGTTGATCCTGAATTTTTAGTTCAGGGAATTAAAATGGTGTATCACGGAGGTTCCCTCATTCCTCAACAATTAGCAAAAGAGGTGTTTGGTCAGATACAATCAAATAATAACGAACACTCGCAACAACTAGACCATAACTCTATAAATCATCCATATGATTTAAATAATCAAGAATTAAAAGTTTTAAAGTGTATAACTCAAGGATTATCCAATAAAGACATTTCAGAAAAGATGTTTCTTTCAGTGGGAACTGTGAAAAATTATATTTCTACCATTTATTCGAAATTAAATGTAAAAAACAGATCTTCTGCTATTATGAAAGCAATGGAAGAGAGTCTTATAGAAGATAAGAAACATTGAAGTAAGAGAGTGTAGACAAAGTTAAATCGACTTTGTCTACACTCTTTTTAATTGCAACGAACTGGACGTTATTTTGAATTTATTAACTCTATGGGCAATTCATAATGTCCATCATTCACAAAATATCACGGTGAATAGTCTTTTAGATTTTCTCTATAAAAGAGGGCATCAATAACTTTTCAATAGTCACTTATTTCTAAAGAAGTAATATATTTTAGCCAATAGTCATGACTTATTAATGACTTACCGGCACTATAGTATATGACTTTTCATTTGTAGAGTAGACGTATGAATATGAAATGAAATTTAGAAGGAGATAAAAAAATGCATTGTACATTATTGTTAGAATTAAGTTCGTTTTATAGAATTTTTGGGGGTCTTAAACCATGAGAAATTTAAAATTATCAAAAAGTGGGAAATTAATATTAATCATTCTTCTGTTTTTTATAACATCATTAAATGAGAAGGCTTTGGCAGGTGAAAATAATAAAAATTTAGACATTTCTAAAATTGATGAATACATAAATAATGAACTTGAGAGACAAAACGTCCCTGGTGCTTCAATAGCGATAGTGAAAGATGATAAAGTACAATATATCAAAGGTTATGGAATATCGAGTCCTAATGGAAAGGAAATGACACCACAGACGCCAGTTGTCCTTGGATCTGTTAGTAAATCATTTACTGCACTAGCCATTATGCAATTAGTAGACCAAGGAATGATTCAATTGGATAATCCTGTTCAACAATATATACCTTGGTTTAGATTAGCAGATGAGGAAGCATCAAAAGAAATTACCATTCGACATTTATTAAATCATACCAGTGGAATCTCTGAATATGATGGGCAACATGCTATTTCTGAAGGCGATCAATCGTTAAAAAAACTTGTTGAGAGCTTAAAAGGACTGCGCCTAGAAAAAAAAGTTGGTGAATCATACCAATATTCCAATCTGAATTACGGTATTTTAGGTTTAGTCATCGAAGAAGTCACGAAGACTCCCTATGCTGAATATATAAGCAGAAATATTTTTAAACCGCTTCAGATGGAAAATAGTTATGCAGTTCCAAAAGAAGATAAAAACAATACGATAGCTACTGGCTATCAAACGATGTTTGGATTTAAAATGCCAACTGAACAATTAAATCATGAAGCGAACGTTCCTTTTGGTTATCTCATTTCAAGTGCTAAAGATATGGCAAATTATATGATTGCAATATTAAATAAAGGACAATTTAAAGGTGAACGTGTTTTATCAAAACAAAGCATAAACGAAATGCACCAACCATCATCTCTCATTGAGAATGATACTTATTATGCGATGGGATGGGAAGTAGATAATGATGTGATTACGCATAATGGCTGGACGGAAAATACATATTCAAGGGTCCTTTTAGATGAAGAGTATGGAATTACCTTACTAATCAATTCATTCGATTATTTTAATAGTAATCGATACGATCAGATGCTGATGAATCTATACAATTTTGTTAAACATAATGAACCTCTGAAATCCAGCGAAGAGAATCCATATATGATTTATATCATATATGATTTAATAATTGTTGTGGCGATAGCATTCATATCTTTTTCAGTTTATAAAATATTTAAACAACAGAAACGTAAAGTAACGCCTGTCAAGTTGTTAGTTAATGTAGTGTCTCTGATTGTTCTTAATTTCTTACTGCCATTTTTAATATTGTATTATGTAACCAAAGTGGTACCATTGTCAGCGGCAACATTATTTATTCCAGGTATTGGGCATGCTTTATTCATCATCCCATTATTCCTAATCATTATTGGAGTAATCAATGTTGGTAAACTAGTACGTAATAGGGTGAAAGTAGATGAAAGCTCAAAAAAAAAGGAGGGTAATTGAATTTATTGAAACTATTCATTTATTTAATGATTTTCACTGTGTAACTCCAGTTCATATAAAATAACATGTTTTTCACTCTTTTCAATTTAAATTAGCTACTAAAAATTCTTCGGGCACAATCTCGCTTCACTAGTGTTGCATAAATAAAGACGGAAAATCCTGTCTATTAATACTTAGGGTTTAGAGCCAAAAAAGGAAACACTTCAATAAAGGTGGCGCCATCCATTTGGTTTTTATTTACAATTATACGTGTGCGACAACGACAGTTTGCGTTTTACGGAACGGCTTTGCCTTCGATTTTTCGAAGCCAGATGTACGCTGGTTTCCATAAAGAAGCCCTTAAATATCGGCTGATCTACAGGGTTTTTCGTTTACTCTTGGTTTCAATTTGAGCTAAAACATTCAAGCAAAATACAATGAGGGCAATGAACACTTGGTTGTAAATTGCATTCTTGTTTTGACCATAGAACTTTTTAATGTTGAGAGGCTGCTTGATCCATTTGAAAAACAGCTCAATTGCCTAGTGTGATTTGTACATGTCTGAGAATTCATCAGAGATTCTGCTGTTTTGTCGGATCAAATGGTGTTGATTGACACCGTGCAAAATCGAGCAGAGAACTATTTCCGCTTACTCAAAGTGAAGGATTCAAAGGGGGATATCCTTTGTTTAATTACGAATCGCTTCGATTTAGAGCCAATCGAAACGTTCATAATTCAGGTAGCCACGTTTGAAAACGTACATGCATTCTCGGTCATCTACCATGACTTCGAGTTGATTGCGATCATGTTCTTTCGCTGTGGTGAGTACCGTTTTTTCGGGATAAGACGTTCCTTTTTCCATGAGCACCAGGCTAAGTGAAGCTTAACGCCCGCTTTTGTTTTACAAAATTCAGCCCATTTGTGATTCGTTAAATTAAGAGATAATGTACTCGAATCAATGATTTTTAAAGGCAAGACGCTTTTCGAGACATTCGTTTTTTTTTGTGGATTTGAACGACTAAGTCAAGGAAAAGCTGTTGGAAGATGTCTGGATGCATGCCGTTCAATCTGCATGACAGCTGGGAAACACTGATGGATTCTAAGTTCGTGCCTTTTTGAAGATGTTCGTCGAAAAGACAATCACTCAGCGCGTGCAGACTTTCTGTTTCCTGTAGCTACGCAAAAAGCAGTAATTTTAAGAATGAATCCGTCGTAAGTTTTTTCGTATAAGCATCTAATTTCATCGTTTTCACGTTTTCTTCAAAAAATTGAAGATTTATGGGTAAAAACCATTGTCCAAATGATGTTTCTCGTGTAATCTTGTCCATACGTAGTTCCTTTATTAGTATTTGGACGGGTTACCACCTGACTTTATCCATTATAAAGGACTTTTTTTATGCACAAAACAAGATTGTTGAACATTTTGAGTATTTTTGAAACTAAAGTTATTTTAATGCAACGCTAGTGGTTATTTATGTTTCCTCTTCAAATGAGTACAGCAAACTAGAGGTACGGGTTTCACCGTTCCTCTTTTTATTAAATACCGCCAATTAAACAACTTTATTATTCATTTAAGAACAAAGATTGCAACAGATAAAACTTATTTTAAACAACTTTAAAACCACCTACTTGATTAACTTGTAGGTGGTTACCGCATTTCTGGAGTTAGAATTAAACAACTTTATTATCTCTGCACAAAATCAACTATTTGAACTGCCTTATCTTCATTTTCTTTTCTTAAATTTTCTAGTTCTTCTGCATCTAATACCACAAACTTATTTTTGGCGTATTCGTGTGCTTTAACAATATCCTCGTCTTTAACGTCTTTATTACAACCCTCACATACCTTTTTATAACTAATTGGAGTATTACATTCTTTGTGCAACTGTCTCAGCTTTATATCTTTATTTTCAGTTGCTGTATGGAGTTTAACGGGTATATTAACCAATCCAAAACCAATGCAACCTTTCCAAACTGTATGCATATAAATTCACCTTCTTTTAACCTTACTATGCAATCATTTCCTCTTACTATCGCAGATCGATTGGACCAATTAATGTCGTTCTTTTCCAACGAAACAATTTCCCCTATTCGGCACCCTGTAGAGAACATAAACTCAAACATCGCTTTCTTCATTGCTGAATGTTTGTTTCTAAATTTGTTATTTCTATATCTTTAAAATATTTAATTAGTAATGACGCTTGGAGTTGGTAAGCCTTCAATGTCTGTGGGGAAAAGCCTTCAATTCGTTTGTCAGATTCAAATGCTTTCCATGCTTTTGACAGAAGCATTATTTCTACCTCCTAAAAAGTTATTATTAAAGGGATTATTGCCAACTCTATTGAAATATAGACATATGGATATTTTACTAACGAGGCAGTTAAGTTGAAGAAGAAGTACTTTTATATGGATATTACAAAATATAAAGATATTAACTAACGGCTCAGGTTAGTTAAGAATACATCTAGGGACCTAATGAATAAGTGGAATATATTATATGAGAGTAAGTGGGAGGAGTCTGTATTAATAAGTGGTTATTTATCTTAGTAGTTCTTATAAGCGTTTGTATAATGGGTTGTTCTAATGATAGCCTTAAAGGAGGTAATCCACCGAAGGTTCTTGTTGAGATTGGAAATGAAACATATCCAACGATACTTGGTACTTATTGTTGGACAGATAAATGTGTAGATACTACAGGTCCTGTTGAAATGTTAAATGGCACAGAACCCATTAAGGTTAAATCGGGGGAGACTATTTCATTTGTAATGGACTATGAACCACAACCAAGTGAAATTCACCTTTCTGAGTTTAGAGAAAATCAGGTAACATCCGATATTGCGGTTAAAGATAATCAATTTACCGCACCTACACAAAAAGGAATTTATTATTATTCTTATGGAGTCTGGTGGATGAAAGAAAAGGAAAAAAATGTTTCTAATGGTGATGCTGTTTATGCCTTCGTTTTAGAAGTAAATTAACTCTTCTTCAACTAGGGCCCATTAGTAGAAGATCGTTGAGCTGTTCAGACGGCTCTTTTTTCTTATTCAACTAAGGCAGCAGGATAAATTTTTAGAGGTGCAAGTTTGGAATTGTTAAATTTATTGGATACACCATGTTAATCAATATGAATTTTAGAGAACAGGAGATAAATAAAATGAAAATATATAAAAATAAAAAACTTTTTCAAGTTTTAGTAGTATGTTTTATTTTAAGTGTTTCCTTTTTACTTCTTCTATATTTTCTTACTACAAAAGGGATATACATACAGATTGGAACCCCACCAAACGGAATACACCATTATTTCCTTAACTGTTTATTAATATTTTTCACATTTTTATCTGGGATTTATTTAATTCATTATAAATTTAACGATAAGGGACTCACTATAATTGCAATAGGTATCAGTTCTTTTATTTCAGTTTTCGTATTGTTATATGGATTGATGACTTTAGAAGCTAAATATACAAAATTCTCTTCTCCAAACAAACAAGAGAATTTTGTGGTAATTGAAACAGGTCACGGAGAAGTATATCAATTATTAAATACGGGATTATTTATGACGCATTTAACAGATATACGAACCGATGATGGCTTTAAACCATTTTCAGATGGGGCATATCAATTAGAATGGAAAAAAACAAATGAATTATTGGTAAAATATGTCTTTGATTATATGAGTCCAGAAAATTATCACGAAGTTACAGTAACATATAAATCTACACAGATTGATGAATAAAAGAATGGTAACTGCATTAAAGGGAGGAAAATAATGCATATGACTAACTATTTAAATCGAATAATACAAGAATTAGTAGAAGCAAATTTGGAAAATTATTGGCCAGGTTTTAGTGCAACAAGGGTTCCAAAAATAATCAATCTTTTTTATAAAGAATTTGATCTGCCACATTAAATAAGAGCATGTTTTGAACAATCTTTTTTCAAAACATGCTCTTTAGATTTGTTCTCATATCAAGTTTGATTAAAATCATCTCACCTCTAAAGAAACTTATAGAGGTGAGATGATTTTTTATTGAATATTAATGTTTAATCCCACTATTTGCTAATCATCTAGGATGAACGTAAATTAAATACAAACACAAATAGGAACTCTGACTTTGTTTCGAAAAGAGTCACCTTACTGGATTAATGGTCTTTTTTTATTGAATCGATTGCTTATTTATAAAAACTTTAGCAGTATATTCGGTTCGAGGGAATAGAGAAATAGAAGAGCATACGTGAAAAATAAAACTTATCATTATGTACTTTTAAAATCTTAAGGATTCTTAAGTATTTTTCCTACTATTTCTTTAGGTTTGAAATGTATTCTAAAGCCGTAGAAAAATTCAAACCTAGGGAGTGGTAAAAAACAATGTCAACAAACCGTGTTACTTTTATCGATACAATGCGTGGGTTTAGTTTATTTGGCATCTTAATGGCGAATTTACTGATTTTCCAGTATGGCATGTCTCGCTCAGACGTAATAAAAGATCTATCCGCCCTCGATAATTCAGCTTTCCATTTATTGGAAATATTTGTAGGTGGATCATTTATGCCGATATTCGCTATTTTATTCGGTTACTCTCTTATTAAACTTATCGAATCTATACGTAAGAAAAAGGAGAAGAGTCGATGGTCCATCTTACGTCGTGCAACTGGGTTAGTTGCTTTAGGTTTGCTCCATTCATTATTATGGAAAGGCGATTTTTTATTATCCTACGGAATCATGACTCTATTTTCAATCCCATTTATTAATCGCAAACCAAAAACGTTATTTATTTCGGCTGGTGTCTTACTTTTACTTTCACAAGTTTACTTATTAATTCATCCATTATTACTTTTTGGAATGGGTCTCGCGAAAACACAAGCTTTTACAAATATGGAGAGCGAAAAGAAATGGTATTTGATTGGATTGTTACTCGTTCCTATAGGTCTAGCTTGTAAATCTTTTAGTCTTATAAATGGTACTTTTTCGGGCATGTTGATGGAGGGTGGCGGACAACTACTTTCAATTGGCTATGTCTGCCTTGCAGCTTTGTTATATAAAACTCGCCCTGTACAAATGCTGGCACCTGCGTTTGAAAGTGTCGGTAAACTATCATTAACCAATTATCTAATGCAAACCATAATTTGTACAACTGTATTTTATGAATATGGTTTAGGGTTATCTGGAAAATTAGGGGTTTTTGGCGGAATGTTATTTGGTATAATTCTTTACAGTTTGCAATGTATTTTCAGCCTTGCTTATTTAAAGAAATTTAAACGAGGACCATTTGAAACGATACTTGGAACTTGGACAAATTGGTCTTGGAACGGACAGATTAAGATAAAACATAAAGGAAGTACCTTACATGAATAGTGACTCGAATGAGGACTTTACAGATACATGGTGGTTGTTAGGGATATGTGTAGTTTTACCATTATTTGTAGCTGTAGTCATAACACTATTTGCCTTTTAATTAACATTTATCAACTAAAGAAATCAATCCAATTTATGAACCAGTTGCCATTCTTGAATAGGTAAGTGGTTCTTTAGCTGCCTTCTTTGAATTCTTACCGTTTCTGATACAGTAAGACTTGGGAATTATTTCTCTTATTTAAATTATTCTAGAGATGAATATCATCGAATCACCTTTTTACTCGCTATTTATACAGGAATGCGTAGAGGAGAAATTTTAGGTTTGAAATGGGGAGATATTGGTTTCTGAAAAATGGAAATAAATATTAAGCGTTCTTTAGGTTACTTTCCTGAAAAGGGATATATTTTTACTATGCTTAAGACAAAAAAACTCCATCCCGCAAACTCTTAGTAATGAATTATTAACACACCAAAAACAGCAGTAAATTTGGAAAAAAAGATTTGGGGAGGAGTATAAGGATCAAGATTTTGTCATTTGTAGGGAAAACGGAACAGAACAAGATCCACGAAACTTGTTACGCTTGATGAAACGATTAATTCGTGCATCGAATGTAACAAGTATTAGATTTCATGATTTACGTCATACACACGCTTCTATTTTGCTTTCTGAGGGAGTAGATATTGTGAAGGTAGCACATCGATTAGGTCACTCTAATCCCAAAATTACACTGGAAACTTACGCTCACCTTATTCCAAATCAAGATAATGAAGTAGCAGATATCTTCCATTACGCATTAAATCGTTCGGTTAGCAATTTGTGAGAAAATGTTAAAGTGTAGGGGATTTAAATGCAAGAATATTCCAAGTGAATACCATGTAAACACTTATATATCAACGTTTATAAGGTTTTGTGAAAAAATTTGATAGGTTTAGAACTAGGAGCGTTAATCCAAGAAGGCTAAAGTCACTTAATCAAACTAGTTTAACTTAGTAAATGCAGTTCGATTAAGTCTGGTTTATCAAGGTTTTAAGCAATCCTTAATTTAACTGAGTTAAATAAAATTAACTCAAAAAAATAATTATGTGAGCAAATGTGTGAGCATTTTGGAGAGCAAGTGATCTGTTTCTAAAAGCTTAAAGTAAATTAGATTTGATAATTGTCGAATTTTTTAAAGATGAATGTAAGGCATAGATGAAGCTCTATTGGTATTGGTTTTCTTCAAATAGAGTTGC
>NZ_JAEOAH010000047.1 GCF_016612995.1 Viridibacillus soli | reverse complement strand
CTTTTTCTTGTTGGAATTCACGATTTAAAACATTGGCTATTTGTGCTTCGTTGCTACGCTTTTTCTGTGGTTTAAAATAGGCCTCTGTATAGTTAGAGACAAGAACGAGCTGTTTCATGATACGACTAATGCGACGTCTTGAAACGACTTTCTCTTGCTTCTCTAGTTCTTTCTTGATCTTACGTGTCCCATAGTTATGACGACTTTGTTTGAAAATAACGTAAATGCGCTCCTATAAATCAGCCTCTTCAGCTTGTCTTTCGTCGTCTTCGCTTTTCTTCACTTGATAATAGTATGAACTTCTTGGAATTTGCAGGACGTCGCACATTGCTGATACCGAATATTTGTGAGCGTTCTTACGAATCACATCTATTTTCGTCCCATGATCAGCGCTGCTTGCTTTAAAATATCGTTCTCCATCTTCAAGCGTTGATTTTCTTTACGTAGACGCAATAATTCTTTTTCTTCTTCTGTACGGTTTTCTTTCGCTGAAAATGAACCCGTTTCTTGATGATTTTTAATCCACCGATCTAATGCAGAAGGTGTAATATCATATTCTCTGGCAATATCCGCACGGGACTTCCCATTTTCATAAAGCTGCACTATTTGTAGCTTAAATTCAGGGGTATACGTTTTACGTTCTCTTCTCATTTTTGACACGCTCCTTAGGGTAGTAATTTTAGTGTACTAGCCCTTATAAGAACTGTCTAACTTAGCGTAGCCTATCCACATTTCCTAACTCAAGATGTATACCTATATTCCATTGATAATAAAAATTCGGAGTTATAGAAAAGTCATTATAATGTTTTTCCATAATTTCTTTTCGTTGCATAAATATCCACCTTTTCGTTCCTAAATAACCGCGCCCTTTAATTAAATAATTCCTCTTAATAATAAATCCTTTTGATTAAATGATGCTAAGAATATAATTATGAAATGCATGTAGTAAGATGACAGTCCATAATGAGCCCGTCTTTTTAAAAACAAATCCAAATAGTAAGCCAATAAGAAAAACGTAAATATGAGAACCAAATTGAAAAATGACATCATTGTATATCCAAATTGGATAATGTATGACTAAAAATAATAAAGCCGTCATTATATTCGCCTTCCAAAAAGCTAATTTTTTATTGAACTCTTGTAAAATTAATCCTCTAAATACAATCTCTTCAGCAAGCCCCGCCATTAGAACAGTATTTAGATAGTCATCAAAAGACAATGAAAAATGAAAATAAACACCATTAAAGAGGAATGCTTCTAAAATTAAACCGGCTCCTAACAGTAGCGAAAGAAGAATTCCCCAAAATACACCTTCCTTCACATTAACATTCATTTTTAGATAGCTGATTGGATCTGAATGTAAATGGATTTTTATATAAATCCACACTGGAACAATCCAAATGAGACTCTTAACCAATGCCTCTAATAGAGGGGATATTATTTCACCGAATGAATATATGTATTCTAATAACCATAATTCTTTTATGGTCCAAGCTAAGTAAAAAAGGACTAGAAAGCCTATAATTATATTGACATCATTATTTTTTTCTTTGAATGTGGCACTCAAGTATGCCCACCTCTTTCACGTTTTATCTTTAATACGATTGAAGTTAAAGTAGGTTCTGATGTTTTTCGTGTAAACTTATCCATGCGATTGATCTAAATATAGTTACAGAAAATTCAGTTTCATCTACTACGTTAAACTATTTTAATGCGACGCTAGTGACTTGTTTCTGAGATAAAACTATGTTATTTCCTCCAATTAGAAAACGATAAATAAGATTACTTTTAATTATTAACTTATCATCATCAATATTCAGGTGTGACTTTTCCATTAGAAAACAACAATTTGGAGCGGGATTGATTTATGTAAATTTTTATACCAAGCCTTATTGACATAATATTGCATGTGCCTCCATTTGTTGTTTAAGCTTAAAATATACCCTCATCTTTCCATACTCAGGGCTGTGGTCCACTACAATTTCAACTGTTCTATAACCATTTGAAAGCCCTCTAGTAATCCAAAAAAAGATCTTTACATTAAAACAAATTACGTAATTATACTGAAGAATTTGCAACAAAATCTTCAGTATAATTGCACTTTATTAATAGAATCATGTCTATACCAAATTATCGAACATTACGATATGAAAACAACCAAGAAGAAATAATTAAAAATAATACTACCCAAGAAAATTGAACCGCTAGCCCAGACCATTTATCCAATAAGGTATTTAAAGCTGGTATTGAAAAAAGATTCAATGTAGCAAGAGTAGGTAAAAATTTTGCCAACTGAGAAATTGCAAACAACATTTGGCTAAGTCCCAAAATAAGCGGGAACATGATAGCGATAGGTGCTATAAGCGATTTTGTCATAATAGATAAGGCAGAGGTAATCCAAGCTAATTGAATCCAACTAAGTATGCCAAGAGAAATACTTCCAAAAAACCGTATCATTAAAGTACCTGTCCATTCCATATCATGTTGAAAAAAAAGAACAAGTAAACTAAGTACACTTGAAACTATTCCTATAAATACTATAATTATGGTAATATTCACAAATTTCGCACACAATAATTTTAATCTTGATGGTTGTGTGAGAAGTGTTGTTCTTAGAGCAGTGTGCGAATATTCTTGTCCTAAATAACCTGCACTGGCAACAATAATTCCTAGTTGACCTAAATAGAGGGCTTGCAAGCAAAGAGAAAGTATCTCCTCCTCTCTCCCTATCTTTGGTGTATCGGATGTTAATAAGAAGAGTAAGGGAATGATAATAGCTCCGATTACACCTAAAGTACACCAACCAAAAGAAAAAAATTTAGTTTTCTCACTACGCAACGCAGCGTACATCAATATTTCCCTCCTACATCATTACGAATAAAAGCATAATAAGATGTGATTAAAGTTAATATCACCCATATCAGCAGTACTATACTGCCTTTTAATGGATCATGTTCAATAGGGTCTGTTGGTATTGCAATGAGAAGATTACCTGCTGCCACAGGAAGATACTCCCCCCATCCCCATTTTTGCGCTAAATAATTCCCAAGATTGTAAACCTGAGGAACTAAAAATACTAAAGGTACTATAGCATTTCTAAAGAGCATTCCAATCCCGAAAGAAAGTATTGTTAGTAAAATCCAATCTAGCACTGAAAAGCCAATAAACTGCCAAGCTATTGTACTTAAATAAAATGGATGTAAACCTAGTTCCCCCAAACCAAAATGCGTAATAGAAATTGTGGCAAAAATTGTCAAAAATGATATTAATGTACTACATATTAAAAGTGCAAGTACTTTCGCACAGAAAACCTTAATACGACTACTTTGACATAGTAAAGTTGTACGTAATATATGATGTTTATATTCACTTGCCCCTAAAATTCCTCCAAAGACAACCATCGGTAATAACCCAAAAAGCACTGCATCAAATCCCAAATAATCCAAAGGAGGTAAGGCTACCGCTAATTCCGGGTGAGTTTCTGGTGTCGCGTCTAAACCCATCTCAGCGAAGCTTTTTGCTGAGATAAGTGCAAGTAATGGTTGAATAACGACAACTAAAGCACAAATTACCCACCACACTCTACTTGAACAAATCTTTATCAGTTCAAATCGTATGGTTCTAGAAAAAGTCTTCATCTTTTGCTTCACCTTCTTCTGTAAGAGAAAAGAACACATCTTCCAATGATTCTAGATTTTTCATAACATCCTGAAGTTCACCAGTTGCTATAACTTTTCCATGATTAATAATAACTACATTGTCTGCCACAGCTTCCACTTCAGAAAGAAGATGTGATGACAATAAAATAGTCTTTCCCATGTCTGATTGCTGACGAATAAATTTTCTAAACCAGCGAATTCCTGTTGGATCAAGTCCATTGGTTGGTTCATCAAGAACAATATATTGAGGGTCTCCCAAAAGAGCTACTGCAAGTCCAAGACGTTGTCCTTCACCCAATGATAAAGTTCCCAGCCTAGCTTTGCTTTTTTCTGATAAACCGACTATTTTCAATACTTCGGACACACGACGGAAAGAAATGTTGTTGCTTTGTGCTATGATTTTCAGATGGGTTTTTACCCTTCTAGAAGGAGTACCACCTATACCGTCAAATGCTGCTCCTACCACTTTCAATGGAGTATTAAATGTTACATAGTTACTTCCACCAAAAGTTGCCGTTCCTGTTGAACGATCAAGTCCTAACAAAATACGAAGTGTTGAGCTTTTTCCTGCACCATTTGGTCCAAGAAAAGCTGTGATTCTCCCTTGTTTTGCTTCAAATGACACATCTTTTAAAATATCTTTTTCTCCATGTCGCTTACATAATTGTGATATAACAATATTGTTTGTAGTATTCTTCAATATATATATCTCCTTTGAAATAAATTAGTATTGATTAACAGAATTTCAGTTTCTAAATTAAACAAATAGGAACTTAACATCATATTTGTTTTAATAATAATCTATTTTTAAACTATTTTTCTTTTGTGTAACAAACTGCAAGTTATATGTAATTTTTGACATTATTTCTATTCTAGTCTAATGATTGGATATAGAGAATAGGATCTTTTCTAATAATAATAATGTCTAATTTAACTGGTTATGGAAGATGGTTGTAGAATGGGAGAAGTGGCTAAGTATTTAAACTAATTTACAAATTCTTCCTGAATGGTGGTAAACTATAAAAATAACACGCATTTTCAGAATGTCTCAGGTTTCTGTCTAGGACAAATATAGTAAGAATTTAGGAGTGAAACGATGGTAATAAAAGTTGCTATTTGTGATGATGTTCCAGTTATTGCAAAAGCTATCGAAGATTTAATGTTAGAATATGACTCCTCGTTATTTGATATTGATATATTCTACAATCCATTTCGTTTAATTGAATTACTTAAAGAAAATACATATGATTTGTTTGTTTTAGATTTTGAGTTTCCAAATCTATCGGGAATAGTGATTGCCGAGACCATTAGAAAGAGTAATTATAATTGTCCAATTATCTTTATTACAAATTTCAAAGAATATATGGAAAAGGCTTTTAAGGTTAACACTTTTGATTACATTTTAAAACCAGTAACAAAAGACAAACTATATCCTACCTTGAATCGCGCTATTAAATATTTAGATTTAGATGATTCAAAATTTATGTTTACATTTAACAAAGTTTTTTACAGTCTTTCTTTTAGTGAAATTATTTACTTTGAAAAAAATAAAAGGAAAGTACTTATTCACACACCCTCTGATATATATGAAACGATTCTTCAAACAAAAGCCCTTTTATCAAAAGTTAATGATAATTTTGTGCAGGTCCACAACTCGTTTATTGTTAATGTTAGATATGTAAAACAAATTAGCAATAATACAATTACCGCCAATTTAAATGATAAGCAAACTGTTGAAATACCAATAAGTCGTAAATTTATAGATAGTGCCAGAAAACAAATTTTGATGAAGTTAAGAGACTTAATATAATGAATGACACTATCGTTACATTATTCAACTTTAACAATTTTCCTTATATACTTATCAATATCATCTTCACTGCTTTATTGTTTTCAGTTATCGCAAAGAGGACTCAGATAGATTTGAGAAAAGAGTTCTTTTGGGTAATTTATTTATTATTTATGTTTTTAATCTGTGATTCCGTTTCGTTTTTTATTACGAAAGTGATATCACGATTAGAAAGTTATGATTCAAATTTTCTCTTTATGGCTGGAGGGGGAGGTATGGCTATAATTTTAAAACTAATGGCTGTAGCTGTTCTTAAAATTATCTTTCTTCAAAAGCGTAAATTAAAGAGACCTATAAATGTTTTTCTCCTAATGGCACTAATTTCTATACCAATGATATCGATATTTGTGTTAAGTACTGCTGTAGTATCTGAAATTCATATTATTAATCAACCTAATTTTATTTTTATATTGATTGCTACTTGTATTATTTATATGAATTTATGCATACTATATCTTTATATAACCCTCGGAAATTATTATGAAAAGCTTGAAAAAACTAAAACGCAAAAAAAAGTATTTGAATCAGAATTGAAATTTTTCAAACAACTAAAGGATTCACAATCTAAACTATATTCAATGAAGCATGACTTAAAAAATCAATATGTAGTTCTAATGGGTATGTTAAGTCAGGGAGATACTGCTGGAGCTGAAAAATATCTTCAAAATTCGATACAGAAAATCGAACACATTGATTATTTTTTTACAAATAACTATGTGCTAAATTATCTTCTGAATGAAAAAATATCTATTGCTGAAAGCAATGGAATAACTTTAAACGTTAAATCTTTCTTTCCTGAAAAGATTAAATTAGATACTGATATTTTTGCAGTTGTGCTAGGAAATTTAATAGATAATTCTATAAACGCAGTCTTACGTTTATCTAATTCTAAAGAAAAAGAGATTTCACTTCTTATCAAACAATTTGATAATAACCTACTTATAGAAATTTCAAATGTATTTGATACTGCGGAGCTTCAAACTCGAAAGAATAGACGATTCGAGGGAATAGGAATTAAAAATGTGAAAAGAATTGTGGAAGTGCATGGTGGAATTTATAATCAATGGATTCAAGATAATCAGTATATCGTAAGTATACTTTTACTCAATGTATATGAAAAAGAAGATGAATGTAACAGCTAAAATAGAATCAACAGAAACTGCTTGAATCGAATGAACACTTTTTGCCTAAATTCGCCAAATCTTATAAACGCTGTATCAATGGAGGAGAAGCTAGTGTTATATATTAAGATTCAGCAATTAAAAAAACGAGGATTAAGGATCGCACAAATTGCAAAACATTTAATTATTGCAAGTAATACAGTTTGAACTACTCCCCGTCAAGTAGACAGTGTAAATAAAAAGAACGGAATCAGAGTATACAAAGAATTACTGTAAAAAATATTCCTTTTTAGTTATGAAAAACCGGAGTTTTGTACTACCATCATTTCAATAAAAGTAAAGAGTTCCACTGTTTTTTTATCTAAGATAAGCTTCTGGTGTAGCTCATGAATAAAGATGAAAAGTAAGCTACAAACGTTTTTTTATAAATAGAAGAAGCCCACTCATTTTGAAAAAAGATTAGTCAAAATGAGTGGGTTTAATATTGATAGTTTTTATAAAAATGTTTGATTGTTTTCTCCTGTGTTATTTAAGAATTGAGCCCTTTAGATGAATAAGAAAGTAACTCTGCTTTTCATTTTATTGTATAATAAACATATTTTTTCGGTGTAAAGTCCAATCTCACTTTTTATGTTATTTATTTTGAGACGATACCTAGCAATCTTCTACCCATTAGCCATATTGCAAGACCAGTTCCCCACAAGATCAGGGCAGAGCCAAAGCCCACTACAGACATAAATGCATTGATCTGATGTTCCCCCAGCGTGACTTTTGCAGGTACAAACAGCCATGTAATAATAGCAAGTAAACAAAGGAGTGTGCCTGTCAAATAATAGAGTCTGACTTGAAAAAGAGGTGCCAATGGGAAAAAATGAACACCGACAATAATAGCTATTACGACAGGTATAAGTTCAGGGTGACGAGTAGCGTTACTGACAGCAATCGTGATTGCTATAGCCAAACCCTCTGCCGCAAAAATAATGTTAAACCAAAACCTCGTACGCTTCCCATGCCTTAAGGCTGTTTTCGAAACCTGATTCGTCAATTCTCCCGATGCGCGTATTAATGAAACACCGCCGATGAACAGCGCTATACCTATGGCAACAGCAGTAACTGACAATAATGGAACTCCCCAGCCTTGCAATCCCATAATTCCTGTGTACGCCCACAGAGTACCAAAAAACGCCATGAAAAATACACCAGATGCCGTTCCGCGTACTGCGGCACCAGGAATAGTTCTAGATGTTTGTGTCACAAATAAATACCTCCTTTCAACCTAAGTATGTGTTCATTACAACCGCATATCAGCCGACATCAGTATTAGGTTTAGTTCATTCGAGAAAAAATCCTATATACATTTTTATAATTATATTCAGGCAGGCAAATTGCTGAACTACTCTGCCCGGTTATCTCAATACACCTTATTCAACTAAATGGCCCGTTTGTTGAATAGCATGGCTAATATTTTTAAATAACTTTATTATCTGTATACAGATGGAGAACAGCAAAATTCGATATTTTAAATAGGTATCTAAAAGGACCAAACATATTTTATATGACTAATATGTTTGGTCCTTTAATTTATTTAACTTTTTTCGATTTTGGTCTTGATAAATTACACTAGATGAATGGCTTTTTGCGTACTTTAAAGCAGTAAGAAATAATAAAATTTTTAGGATTCAATCGTTGTCTTTTCAAAATCACATAAATCAATCCATTTTTGAATAGATGCAATAACTTCCTGGAATGCCAAACCGTTTGGGGTTAATTCATATTCTACTTTTTTAATGGAAGAGTCAATTAGCTTTTTGTTGATTAAGCCCGCTTTTACAAGTTCATTTAAGCGATCAGTCAGTAAGCGGTCAGAAATTCCGGGGATAGTAGCGTGAATTTCGTGATAACGTTTTGGGCCTGATAATAAAGTATAAATAATCATACCCATCCAGCGTTTCCCGATAAATTCGATCGCTTGATGGTAGCTGCTGCATATATGTGTACAATTCGGTTGATTCATAAAATAACCTCCCGTTTTGAATTCATTTTCTTCTATTGTAACATATAAAACTTTTTTATTGACGTATAAACTTACTAATGGTAAGCTTTCATTTATTAACTTACTATTAGTAAGTTTTGAGGAGGAAATATTATGTCAACAACAAATTCAAATTTATATACGATTATGCATGATAGAAAATCAGTTCGTAAGTACGATCCTACTTTTAAAATGTCTCAAGCAGAACTTGAAGAAATCATTAAAGAAGCGACTAGTGCGCCATCTTCAAGTAATCTACAAGCATGGAGATTCCTTGTCATTCAAGATGACACAACGAAAAAAGAACTTCGTGCAATCGCTAACAATCAAGAACAAATTGAAACATCTTCAGCAGTTATTACCGTTTTAGGAGATGCTGAAATGTACAAAAACGTAGAAAAAATCTATACTCAAAATGTAGCAGAAGGGCATATGGATGAAGCACAGAGGAATTTAACGATTAGCAATACGCTTCGTATTTACCCATCTGCTCCATTAGAAGTAAGAAAAAGTATCGCAACTTTTGATGCAGGTCTAATTTCAATGCAACTAATGCTTATCGCAAAAGAAAAAGGCTTTGATACAGTAACAATGGGCGGATTTGATAAAGTGAAATTTGCTGAACGATTTGAATTACCGGAAAATCAATTCCCAATCGTATTAATCGCTATTGGTAAAGCAGCTGCACCAGCATTTGGCTCATCACGTTTACCATTAGAAGATATTGCGCGTTTTATTTAAATACATTTAAAAATTGTGGAAAAGCAGAAACTTAATTGTTTCTGCTTTTTTTGGTGTGCCGGGCATGTCCGTCAATTAGGTGATGAAAGTTCACTGTGGGCGTTGGGATATGCAAACCACTGGCCAAGAGCAAGGGTGTCCACGGCGACGCGGAATCTGGCGGAAGTTGGCGGCAAAACCTTGGTCCGAGGTACACGAATCACATTCGAGGTTGTTCTGTTTGGTGTTGAATTGAAATAAAGTTTGATCGTTTATAAAAAAGATTGATTAAAATGTGCATTCACTTTCTGAAAAGTTGATGCAAAAAGGTTTGTCGCGTGTTTTCAATCAATCTTTATTCTAAAAGTAAATGGAATCGGTTTGATTTTGATCAAATTTTTTTAGAAAGCTACAGGCTAAACTAAAAGGCCTGAATCCGGTACAATACCGAACGCAGGCTTTTACTTATTGCTTTCTTTATGCACACGTTGTTTTAGCAAAACATAATTCCGCCCTCTCGGTATTAGCACTCATTAGTGAGAGATCTATCAAAGGCTATTTAAAAATACTTTAACTTGTTTTATTTTTCAGCTTTATACACAACTTTTTTCCACGAACTTTCCTTTTTCCACGTTTTAGTGATACGAAAATTGTACCGCCATTCTTATTTAGCTTTTTGTTAGAAAGGATTACTTTAGAGCCTTTAGCTTTACCAGTATAAAGCAAATTTTTATTGCGATATAGACTTTCACTACATCGTTTTTATCATTATTTCCTTTTCTATTCAGCACTTTATGGAAGATTCAGATTATGCTATAGAAGTATTGGAACTTTTAAATATTAGTTATTTAAAATACGTTTTGTAAATACCTCGCTAGTCTAATTGGTTTTTAAGGATATACTATTTGCATAAGATTTTGTTGTTTTAACAACAACGAATTGGGAATTTATGTTACAGTTGTGAAGTAATGTACTTAAAATGATAAATAAAAGGGGAGTTCATATGAAATTTACAAAGACCTTATTTGTTTCATTGGCAATGATTTTATTTGTTATTACAGGGTGTTCTAATGGAATAGAAGACGAAGGAGAAAATATAGAAGTTGAAAAGCGTATTGGTAATGAAAATAAATATGAAGAATTTAAAGAAATTAATGATAATAAGCAAGTTCAAAAGGTGAAAGATATATTAGATGAGTTTGATTGGGAAAACGCCAAAGTAGATATGGAACGTCCTGCTGATTACCACTTTTGGTTTCGATTTAAAAGTTCTAAAATGTCAGCAAAAGCAGTGTTATATGAAATTTGGATAAGTCCAAATAAAGATAAAGTAGAGGTTGTGAGAGGTGAGAATCAGTATGTTCAACTAAACGTGGAGAATTCTACTGATTTATTTGAAATATTAACAGGAGAAAAGCTTTCTGATTTGTGATTGGATAGTACGGGTGTTTTAAAAGAGTTTGAAGGAAGTTTTGAACTTTAATCTTTCTGCAACTAACGGGTACTTCGTATTATAAGGTTAATCAGTTTTTACTGGTTGACCTTTTTTGTGTACCGGGCATGTCCGTCAACTAGGTGATGAAAGTTCACTGTGGGCGGACTTACCCCGGAAATCTGATGAATACCTGGAGACAGAAGAAATTGGAGGATAAGATTCTGCGCCTTACGAATCGCAATTGGAGGGTTCGAATGGACGAATGAATTAAACGCCTCAACTACCTAATTCAGGGGTGGGGTAATTACTTTAAAGTGAGACGTTGGTACATACGCCAAAAAAATGGACGCCCATATACTCCGAAGACTGCTAGCGTGTCGATGGAAAGAATGGAAGAAAACCTCAACCAAGTATCGCAACCTCAAGAAACTCGGTATCCACCCGAACGTTGCTTACAGAATGGCAAATACCCGAAACGGATATTGGCGTTCATCTAATAATCCAATCATTGATAGAGCACTAAATAATAAATAATGGGAGAAACAAAATCTAACAAGTCTCTACCTGGTTATTTTAAAACCATAAAACTTTTGAACCGCCGTATACGGAACCGTACGTACGTTGGTGTGAGAGGTCGGAGGCTAGTCGCCTCCTCCTACTTGATTACACTTATTTTTAAAATGGTTAGGGATAAAAAGGAATAGAGCCTTATTAATAGAATTATTATATAGAACATATAGAGAGGAGATTAAAATATGGATGATAAATTATTAAGAGTGGGAATTACTTATATCCCGGTAAGTGATGTTGATGTTTCGGCAGAGTGGTATGTCAATAATTTGGGTGCTGAACTGAGCTATAAAGACGAAGAAAAAGCGATTATTAATTTTGCCAACCAAAGCTTTTTCTTAGTTAAAGCGAAAGAAAATCAAAGTTCAAATTTTATCGACAGTAACGGCAATGAGCGTTTCTCTATGACATTTGAGGTCGATGGACTCAGTGCCTTAGAAGAAATACATAGTATTTTTGTTGGACGTGAAATGAAAGTCGGAAGTATTGAAAATAGAGGGCATGCTGGAAGGAACTTTATCTTTTCAGATTTAAATGGAAATAAATTTGATGTTTGGAGTGAATTGAGTCCAAATTTTAAAGAAAACAAAAATTTGGTTAGTAAATGATTAGTGCCCATATCCATCAGGCGTGGGGGCATTATTGGTTTAGCATACGCATGATAAAGTAGATCGGCTGATACTATTAGATATCATCTATACAAGAATTGAGCGTTTCCCTGTTAGAACGTTCGGTAAAACTGGATACTTTTTACCCGTCATTAGCAATATCCATAAATTATTTGGGCAAGGTTTTTTAGAAAAAGAATCAGATACTAAGGAAGTACCAAGGCCTAAAACAGAGGAAGGAATAAAGAAAGTAATAGAAGAGAGTTTGAATTTGAAGATATTCCTTTTATTAGAGAGACCATTGAAAACCAATAAAAAAGTATCTTGTCGGGTAATAGCTTGTTATTAGCAGCTTATAGAAGCAATCCACCTAAAATCTTAAAGTGGTAATATAAATATAATTAGTAAATATTTTCAGACCATTTATCTTCAAATTTGAAGATAAATGGTCTGATTTATTGTGCAACTAATTTAAGAGTACATAAAGTTATTGAAAAGAATTTAAATTTTTTAAATCCTTTTGACGTTTTAGATTGTTTTACTTATAGAAAGGGAGGATAGCTAGCGTGAAAGATGATTATGAACTGATAAAAGAAATTAAGCTAGGCTCTAAAGTGGCAATGGAAGAACTAGTAGATAAATATTATAAGCAAATCTTCCACTATACATATCGTATCCTTGGTTCATATGAGGATGCATACGATGCAACACAAGAAGTTTTTATTGCGATGATGAAAGCACTTCCCACATATCAGGAGCATGGAAAATTTATATCATGGCTGTATACAATTGCACATAATAGGTGCATGAACAATTATAACAAGTTAAAGAAACACAAGTCTGAATTGATAGAGGAACAAGAAATGTCAGCTACTGAAGATCATTCAAACCAATATGCAAATTCGGTGTTTGCAAAGGAATTACTAGATACACTTCCTAAAATTCAAAAGAGTACATTGATTTTAAAATATTATCATGACTTAACTTCAAAAGAGATAGCGAAAATTACGGGAGTAACGATTTTTACAGTAAAATCTAGGTTGTATCAAGGACTTCAGAAGCTACGAAAAACAATAAAGGAGCGTGAAAAGAATGAAAGGAAAGGATGAATTGCGAGTAGAGGAAAAGATAAGTGCTATTTTAGATAGCTATAAAATTGATGATTCACTTGATACCAAAAAGCAAAAAACAAAGTCCGTTTTAGAAGCTTATTTACCAGTACGGCAACCACAACACTCTATCGTGTCAGTTAAAGTACTGATTAAAATGGCACTACAAGAGTTGTTTCTACGTTGTAAAATACAGCTGTCAATCTTTCTATTAGTACTAGTAGCTCTGATGGTTGTTATAGATTCACCTTTGGAAAAGTATTTAATGATGATTTTCACAGCGCCTATCCCTCTATTTATTTGTTTTTGGCAACTCTTTGGAAAGTATGATCAAGCAATGGAGGAGCTGGAACATACATTTAAATGCTCTTTTAATCAAATGTTCTTTTCAAAGGTTGTAGCAATTATCGGTATAGCCATTCTGTTCATTACGATTCCAGCCATTCAATTTTTGCTGACAGGTAGCCAAGTTAGAACAGTTGAACTATTTCAATTAATTATTTTAGGTCTTACACCGATTTGTTTGTTTTCACTCATGCTATTAGTTTTAGTTACTGTAAGTAGAAATGTGAATATTATGCTGACGACATTTTTGATTTGGATGTTATTTGGGTTTTCAGCTTTATCTACGCAAGTTGGAGAGTTGCTTGTAAACGTAAATGTTATTTTTTATGCAGTAGTCATTGTAGTTTCAACTGTATCGATCATTTTGAAACTGAAACAATTACTACAATTGGACAGAAAGGATTTAATGAAATATGAATCTTAAAATTGCGGAGGTGAAGAAATTCCTCCTATTCAAGGAGATCTATATCGCAGTGGTCTTTTGCACTGGGCTTACACTTTTAATGCAATCTGCGATAGTATCACCAGATGAGCCATTTTATTTCTGGAAAAACATGCATGATTTTATGGGATATGTTGGGTATTGGATGGTAGCTATTTTGCTTGTTGTTGGGGTGTCAAGAATCGTTCCATTTGAGAATGAGACGGGAATTGATGAATTATTAAAGACATATAAGTATGGGAAAAGGAAGCTACTCTTCGCGAAATTATGGCTCGTCCTAATATATAGCATAGTAGTTGTAACATTTCTATATTCAGTGGTCTTTATTTTTTTTAGTAGCAATTACCGTATAAATGGGGTCAATTCTATGTTGGTGGAAGGAAACTATCAGAGCCCTTGGGATTTTAAAGGCATTGGCAATTGGACAAATGGACAATATTTTTTATTTCAATATATTTATATGATCATCGCTAGTTTCTCATTTGCCTTGTTTCTATTCTTGATTTCTATTTTAGTTAAGAGAAGCGTTGTTATCATGATGATATGTGGAGGTTTATTTGCGGTTTTAGAGTTGATTAAAAGATTTCTATTATTGTATTTTAGCAGCTCCGAAATTGGATATGTATTATCCTTACTTTATCATTATGGATATAATGGCATGCTAAGTGCTTTTTATATGGTGAATTTACAGATTGATGAGCTTTGGAAACTGGTTGTATATTTATTTGTACCGATTATTGGGCTAGTAAGCATGATCACCTACTCGTATGAGAGGAGAGCGAAATGCTGAAGCTAGATCTAAAAAAGCTTGTAACTAATAGATTAGTACTGCCGTCAATTATTGTCGTAATCGTAATATGGGTCTTTACTATTTTTCATAAACATCAATCAGGCTCGCAGAAAATTCTAGAGAATACATTGTCATTTTGGAATGTACTTGGTTCACTGACAGTTGGTTTTCTCATATTATTTGTCACAACAAGACTTTTCGCAATGGATAGGGAGGAGCAGGTTGAGGAAGTCATACATACGACAAAATTAGGTAGACGTACACTTTTCTTAATGCGAATCAAAACGGCGACAATATTTATGCTTGTTATTATTTTGCTTTTTACGTGTATTCAATTGGTCATATCAGTTCGTATTTTTAATACTGGGCAAAGGCTTACGCTTTTAACGGAGCTTTCATTATGGCAACAAACTATTACCGTTCTTATAGGCACACTTTTATTTACCATCTTTACTGCATTAATCTGTGATAGTTTTAAATCTCATCCCATAACTCTTATAATTTGTGGGTTATTTTTTGGACTATCGTATTTAATAAGAGGGTCTATGATTCACAAATATTCACTTGAATGGATTTTAGAGAAAGGCTTTTTCTCATTTCTCATAAAAGGGGAGCTCTTTAGAGCAACGTCTATCGATGTTCTAGAAATCGGCATTTTAGCACTTTGGTATAGCATTTTAATAATAGGAATGTATTGTCTAAATAAACATCTACGGGCAAGGAGGAAAGAAATATAATGTTGAAAATAGAAAATGTCACACAACAATATCGTGATGTATATGCTGTAAAAGAAGTGACTTGCGAGCTCACTCAAGGAATCTACGGGTTACTAGGGCCAAACGGGGCAGGTAAATCTACTCTTATGCGAATTTTAGTAGATGTGCTGAAGCCAACAAAGGGACGTGTTACATATAACGGCAAGGAGATTTCCATATTAGGAGAAAATTATCGAGATATATTAGGTTATCTACCACAGGAGTTTGGGGGCTATAGTCATTTTACAGCTCAAGAATTTTTGCGATATGTGGCCAGTTTAAAAGGAATTGACAGTAGAGTGGCACATGAAAAAGTGGATGGATTATTAGAATTGGTTGGTTTATGTAATGTGAAAAAGAAGAAACTAAAAGGATTTTCAGGAGGTATGACGCGGAGAGTAGGCATTGCACAAGCGTTATTAAATGATCCGCTTATCTTGATATTAGATGAACCTACCGCGGGTCTTGATCCAAGCGAACGCATACGATTACGTGGGATTTTGTCTGAAATATCAAAAGATAAGATTATTCTACTCTCTACACATATTGTTTCGGATATAGAATACGTTGCGAATGAAGTTTTACTTATAAAAGAAGGAGAACTTATTCAGAAGAAGGCGCCCAAGGAATTACTTGCCGCATTAAATGGTCAAGTTTGGACGATGGTAATGAATGAAGATGATTTTCTGAAAAACAAACAGCATTTAAAACTTGTAAATGCTTCTCATCTACAAGGCCAAGTCGAAATTAGGATCATTTCTGATAAAGAGCCCCATGAACAAGCAGTGACTGTAGAACCTCGTTTAGAGGATATTTATGTTTATTATTTTGGAGCTAATGATGTAGTTTAAATTTCAAAACAATGAAAGAACGCTCAGTAGGTCTAGACGTAGACATGCTGAACGTTCTTTTACTTTCATTTGGAATTGGAATAATTAAGCTATAAATTTCGTAAACCAAGCAATATATTTTGCACCTGGGATAAAGAGTGCTTGAGCGAGAACGGTTCCTAACAAGCGGGAAGTAACCATCATAAGTGACATACCTTTTAGATTAGAGTAACTGCCTTTTTGGTTGATGACATCATCTGCAAGGATGGATATTTTAGGGTCGATAAAAATGATGAGCAAAATAGTAGCTATTCCATTTATAAGTCCCGATGCCATAATTGCTGTTGAAGCTCTTTCTGGTGCAATTAGAGCCGCATACAAGGCGGATAACACACCGATTGTATAGATGGCTGTAATGACCATGTTAATGACAAATAGTTTGATTGGGATTTCTTTTAGTCTAATATCCTTCAAGTAAGAAAGTTTTGGCAAGTGGATATGTTTTAGTCCGCGCTTTATGTATTCAAACGTGAATCCCTTTTTGACGAGGGACGGAATGGAGCCTCTTTCTTCAGCTAAATGGATGATTGCTCTTGAGAAAATGGCGATGAAAGTTGGAAGTAATAGGATCCCAATGATTGTGCCAAGTGTGGAAGATGCAATAATGACCCTAAATTGACTTTCGACAAACTCTAATGTATTTTCTTTAGGCGCTTTATCAATTAGGCTTCCGGTAAAAGGTTGCTGCATCATATTGGCAAGCCGCGAAACCATGACCATCAAGTTGAATAGGGACAAAGCAGAAGCAAGCAGTTTGACTCTTGCACCAGATAATCTAACCGCATACGCAAGTGTTTCAATACAATGGATGATCAAAATAAATAATGCGATCAATATCAATTTTTCTGTAAAAAGTTCAGAAATAATATCACCTTCTCTTATAAGTTATATTATCATAACGCTCTAATAAAACGCGATTTAAACCGTGCTTGGGTTAGTTCTATAATATTGGACGAATTTACAATATTATGGTTACGATGTTTTGTTATAATAAAAATAATGGGCTTATATTGAATTTATCTTCAGTTTAGCATGAGTTTTGTGAATTTAATCGTCACCACCTTATTTGAAAGAGCAAAAAACAGAATTTCTAAAGACATCAGTGCAGTACCAGAGTAGTTTATTAGCTTGACACCTAAGTTATTATCGTCTCTCTGAGAATAATCCAAAACATCTCCTTTAACGCTTCTGGCTCTTGTGTTTTATGGCTAGAAAATTAAATGACTTTATTGTAATCAGTCAGTTGATGAAAAAACTTCATAACAACGAAGAAACAAAAGTCCCTACAATTTGGAGGACAATTTCACATTACATTAATCATTTGGACACTTGCGGTACTTGCTAATCTAAATATTTACTAAAAGACTGCAGTAGTTTCAATTGGGATGCTTGTAAAATAAGACTTAATAAGTGAGGTGATATGGTGAGAGAGTTAATCATTCGCTATATTGGTTTGACTTCTACGATCGGTGTATTTTTAATACATATTTTTTTAACTGAAGGCGCTGTAACGAATGCCATATTTATTGTGGCAGCAATCCTGTGCTTATATTTTTTCATCCCACTTAGCAAAGTGCCCTTAGTAAATTATTTACTCATGGGGTTATTCATCCCGGTTGGGGAGGTATTTTCAATCGATATTGTTTATCTATTGCCAATGTATGCCTTTTTCATCATTGAAGGGGCATTTCAACTAAAGCAAAGGGATTATACTATTTTTATAAGTTGGATTTTGTTTATTTTCATCGTTTTGACGGCTATGGAAATCATGCCATTTCTGCCCCTTACGCTTATACTTGCAATCTGTATTAGTTCATATTTATTACAGCAGTTTTATGAGAATGTAATAGAAAAAAGTGAGCTATATACGGGACTGCTAGGGCAGTATCGAATGCTAAAGCGCAGTTTTGTTGAGCAAGAACAAGTAGCGAGAGCCGAAGAGCGTACTAAAATTGCTAGAGATATTCATGATTCAGTGGGACATAAGTTAACGGCGTTGTTAATGCAGCTAGAGATACTTTCCATTCACAAAAAAATAGATGGTATTGAAGAAATGAAAGAGCTTGCAAGAGAAAGTTTAAATGAAACCAGATATGCTGTGCGACAGTTAAAAACAAGCGAAGCTAGTGGGATTCAGTCTGTTATTCAATTAATTCGAAAGCTAGAGATGGAGAGTCACTTACATATTCGGTTTACGTTTGAAACAGGTGTATTATCATTATCAATTTCTAATGAACAAAGCATTGTCCTATATCGAGTGCTACAGGAAAGCTTGACGAATGCGATGAAATATAGCGATTCAAAAGAAGTAGACGTGATTCTTAGACAAAATTCCTTACAAAATGTTCAAGTCATAGTGAAAAATAAAGTGTTGAAACTGGAGACATTTGAATTTGGTTTTGGGTTAACGAATATGATGGGGAGAGTGGAGGAAATTGGTGGTGAACTTCGGGTTAGACAGACCGAACAGCATTTTATTGTTGAAGGAACATTTCCGTTAAAAGTGAGGGTTTAAAAAATGGTACATATATTAATTGTTGAAGACCAAGCAATTGTGAGAAATGGACTCAAAATGATTGTAGAGCAAGAGCCTGATTTTGAAATTGTTGCAGAAGCAAGTAATGGTATTGAAGCATTAACTGCCCTTGAAAACCATCATATTGATCTAGTATTAATGGACGTCCGAATGCCGGAAATGAATGGAATTGAAGCAACGAAACGTATACGAGGTCGATTTCCTCATATTAAAATTTTAGTGCTAACAACATTTGATGATGAAGAATATGCCTTTCAAACATTAAAGGACGGTGCTAATGGATTTTTGTTGAAATCGGCTGAGCCACATAAATTAATTAGTGCCATCTATAGTGTACTTGAGGGTGGGCTAGTTTTACATGAGGATGTCGCCGCAAAATTAATGCCTAAATTATTGCAGAAAACGTCTCCATCACAACAAGTACATACTTTAACTGAACGCGAGCTTGATGTGGTAAAGCTTGTAGGTGAGGGGAAAACAAATAAAGAAATTTCAGAAGTGCTGTTTTTATCAATTGGAACGGTGAAAAATTACATTACGCATATTTTACAGGAACTCGATTTAAGGGACCGGACACAGCTTGCTATTTATGCAGTTAAGAATGATCTCGTATGAGTAATTAATGAAGCGGCGATTATTTCGTCGCTTTTTTATGTGACGGAGGTCATATTGAATTGTGACTTCAGCTAGTCGGCAATTGGATTATTTTCCTTTATAGTTAAAGTATGAAGAGAGGGGTTTTCATAAATGATTGAAGTAGTGGATTTAACGAAGACATATAAAAAAATAACTGTGGTCGATCACATGAATCTATATATTGAGCCAGGTGAAATCGTAGGGCTACTTGGTCCAAATGGTGCTGGGAAATCGACAGCCATTGCAATGATATCAACGCTTATCAAACCGACAAAGGGCGATGTTTTACTTCAGCAAAAAAGCGTTATAAATGATCAAAGTGCTTTGCGTGAAGTTCTGGGTGTCGTTCCACAAGAAATAGCGTTATATAGTGATTTAACGGCCCGAGAAAATTTGCAGTTTTTTGGCAGCATTCATAAAATGCCGAAGACTAAATTGAAAGAGCGAATTGATGTTGTATTAGAGGAAATCGGTTTACAAAATGAACAGAAAAAGCTCGTCAAACATTACTCTGGCGGTATGAAGAGGCGTCTAAATATTGGTGTGGCTCTTTTACATGAGCCTGAATATTTAATCATGGATGAACCAACTGTAGGTATTGACCCACAATCACGGAACCACATTTTAGAGACAGTGAAGAAATTAAATGAACGATCCAATACGGCTATTATATACACTAGTCATTACATGGAAGAAGTCGAATTTTTGTGTAATCGAATTTACATTATTGATAAAGGCCGTGTAATTGCTTCTGGCACAAAAGATGAGATTAAAGCTATTTTGTCTTCAGAGAAAACCATTAGACTAAAACTTGAAAAGCCTTCTAAACAACTTGTTGAGGATTTAACGATGCAGCCGATGTTATCAAATATATTAGCTAAAGAAGCAGAGATTACTTTTACAGTAGCAAAAGATACAAATTTTCTACCAATGATATTAACCTTATGTGATCAACAAAAAATTGCATTAAAAAGCTTTCAAATAGAAGAGCCGAGTCTTGAAGATGTATTTTTACACTTAACAGGTAGAGCATTACGAAACTAGGAGGAGAGCCAATGTTTTTTGCGCTTATAGTAAAACAACTAAAAATATTGAGTAGAAACCCTTTAGAATTGCTTGTTCTTCTGTTAATGCCTGTTGTATTAATAACAATTTTAAGTGTTGCGCTTGGACCAATTATGGACGGTAATGGAGAAATGTTAGATTTGCAGATAGCTATCGTTCAACATGATGATGAAGAAGCTCAGTTAGAAACCTTCCTACAAAAATTAAGTGAAAGCATGCCAATTGATGAAAAGCTGAAGCACAACATACAGCAAATGCTTCCGGTAACGTTATTGTTAAATCAATTAACTGGAAATGAAGAATTAAAGCAATTTATAAAAGTGAAAAGGCTAGATGCCGATGAACTAAGAGGAGCAAGAAAAAGTGGAGACTATGACGTGATTATCGACGTTCCAAAAAATTTCACTGATGAGTATCTGACGTCTGCTTTTTTATCTGGTAGCAAGCCATCATTAAATGTCTACTTAGATGAAGACCAGCCTGTTACTTCATCGATTAGTAAAAGCATGCTAGATTATTTCCAACAACAATATTCATTACTAACACAGTTGAACAATTCTAAAAACTTTGACGCTGCAGTAACGATTCCTAAAATTGAAGTTGCATCAGATATTGAAACAATCGCAAATCAAGAGAGTATCACAGCGAAAGTTTATTATACATTTAGTATGAGTGTCATGTTCATCTTATATATGGCTAGTACTATAGCAAGTCTTGCATTTTTAGAAAAAGATATGCACATTTTTGATCGGATTGTATTAGCACGTATTCATCCAATAACTTATTTGGGTAGTATCATTGTATCTACAATTCTACTAGCAATGATTCAGATGACTATTTTGTTTACAGTTTCTCATTTTATGTTTGATACTCAATTTGACCAAGTAGGATTATATGTACTTATTACATTACTTCTGGCCATTATTGTAGGTGCTTTAGCAGCATTATTGTCAGCGATAAATTATAGAAACAATTCGGCGGGGGCTTCAAATGTATTTTCTGCAGCAATAATATCTATTCTTGCTTTGGTAGGTGGGAGCTTCATACCTGTTAGTCAACTATCTTCATTTTTATCAACACTTGGAAAATGGACACCGAACGGAGCAGCACTTGAAGCTTATTTGAAACTTCAGCAACATGCCACATTTCTTGATATTCAGAAGTATGCCTTCAACTTAAGTATGTTAGGTCTTGTTCTCCTAGTTTTAGCGTTTGTACTCTTTCCTAGAAGAGGAGGTATATCATGATTAATATTCTAAAGGCGAAATTTTTATTATTAAAAAGAAATCCAGTTGCTTATATTGTAACGACTATAATCATTTGCATATTTACTTATTTAATGGGGCTTGGACAGGAAACGAAGGAACCCATCGCCTTATCTTCTACCCTAAATAGCGAACAGAATACGGAAATGATCAAAGAGTTACAAAAACTATCGCAATATGATTTCACAATGTACGAAGAGAAGGAAGCACTTAAACAAGTTAAAGTTGGCAAAGTTGATGTTGCTATTTCTTTGAAGGATGAAGGTTATAAACTCATCGTTGCGGCAGATTTTATGGATGGTCCCATGTTGGGGAATGAGTTGAATACGATATACAGCCAGATATTATTAAAGCATGCGATTATTCAATCGTCACCTGATGAACAACAAGAGCAAGTGACAAATAAAATAGAGGAAATTCAAGATGAACCAAGTTTTAATATTGGCTATAAAAACTTGGGTAACGAAAATGGAGTAAAGTGGGACCAGAAATTGCGTAGCTTATTTGGTTTTACATTATTTATGGTGATTTATACGATTGCGAGCGGCGTCAATCACATTGTCATGGAGCGTAGGAATAGAATTTGGGAGAGGATCACTGTGTCAGCTATCCCAAAATGGAAAGTATATTTGGCAAATTTAACTTATAGTTTCTTACTTGGATACTTGCAAATCGCTCTAGTACTTTCTATTTTTTATTTCGGTGTGGGAGTCGATTTCTATGGTGGCTTTTGGAAGAGTTTAATCGTCGTGATTCCATATGTACTTTGTATTGTGTCACTATCAATATTCATAGCTGCAATTGCAAATACACCTGGGAAATTTAACGCCTATATGTCTATATTAGCAGTTCCGCTAGCAATGCTTGGTGGAGCATACTGGCCTCTTGAAATAGTAACATCGGAAATAATGCTAGCCTTGTCAAAAATTACACCGATAAAGTACGGAATAGATTTATTAAATGGCGTCACTGTGAATAGTAGTTCAATAGGTGATTTATTATATCCATTTAGTATTTTACTATTCATGACGATCATCTTCATGGGGATAGGGATTAATGTTTTGGAGAAAAAAGAACAGATCTAAGTGTTTTCATAAGGGGTGCCTACATTTCGATTGTGGGCATCCTTTACTTATTTTCAAGCAAGAAAAATATGAGAATTTAACGTCTAGCAGCAGAAGAATTATTTATTTCTCAACCGGCTGTGACAAAACACATATAAAATTCGGGAAAATATTTAAATATACAATTATTTACTAGGTGGAATTGATCCATCCATCCTTTTAAATCGAAATGGGGAGATGTTTGTTTCAATTGCCCAGGAAATAATAGGTACATATGACAAAGGTCTACATCGATTTACTGTTTAAAGTAGATGTACTAAAGGTAAGTCATCACGGAGAAGTGCTAAATCGCATACAGAAATAGTCAATCTATTTCATTCAATCATATAGAGAATACACAACAATTTGCGGATATCCTAAGACAATTAAAAAGGGGCGGTCAAATAAATATAATTCTGATCCTATAAGCTCAATTTTGAAAGCCAAGAATGTTGATTTAACAGCATTCTTGGTTTCTTTATCTGTTTTTTGATTTACCCCTTTTCGAATACCAACCTTTTGGATAACGGAAAATAAATAATAGATTTGTGAATTTTTAAATCACCAATTTAAAATTACCGTTAGTCCACAACAACCATTTTCATTCAAACTAATTCTAATACTGTCCGGTGTATATTTAGTATTGAAAGTAATGGTGATTCCTGTTGAAGCAATTAATTTATCGACTTCAGTTTTATTCGAAAGTTGTGCAGCGTTTATTAAATCATGTGCAAATTGCTCTGACAATGCAATTTTATCTACAAGTAAATGAGCTTGTTGCATGATTTTCTGAATCTCTTTCGCTGATGTCTTAAACTTATGTGTATCTACAGGGGGAAATGGGCTGGTTTTTATTGAGTTCGTCGGCATTGCTAGATGTCTAGGAATTTGAGTAGGTGAAGATTGATTTGACATAATCCACTGTGGATATTGATTTGAATAGAGAAAATACGGATAAGGACTGAAATACAACTGGATTCCTCCTAACCAATAGTTAATATCTTATCTTATGAATTACAATGGCGTTAGGTGTAAACGGTGATATTTCGTCCGAATCAGAATACCGATTATTCTTATAGGCTGTCACTGAACATATATAACCAGTTATGAAACGGACGGAAAATAGCGCGGGAACTTTTCTGCTTTGTACTCAAAACCTAATTCACGAAATGGTTGTTGAATCGCATTTACAATGGATTAAGTATTGCCATGGCCACCTGCTAAATGGAATGATATAGAAATAATTAAAAAGTTAAAAATTGGTAACTATTTGGACTTAGATGATTAAAAAAGAAGCAGTCGCTTTAATACTACTTGTTAACACCAACTATTAGTGAAACCTGCTCTCTTCAAATCGAAATATAACGAGAAAATACTAAGAATAAATCACAATGAATTGAACAAATTATAGTGGATGGAGGTGATCAATATTGGCGAAAAATAAAGATGAAAATAATAGGGCGAAGATGAAAAGGGAATTAGGTCGTGAAGAATTTGGCTATGGATATGACCTGAGCCCAGATGACTTTGATGTCATTGGACAAAACAACGAAGCGCATAAGCAACATAATCATGAAGATAAAGAAAAGCCGAATAATAAAAATAATGCTAGAAGATTGAACGAATAAGTAAGTAAAATGAGAAAGTATCACGTATGAGGCGATTATAAATTGTTTCACACGTGGTACTTTTTTGTTTTTTCAAATTATCACGGAAATAAAGCAACTGCGAAATGTTAGTGTCTATAGTTCAAACCTTTATTAGAAGCTACTTGGGAACGAATTGTTTGAATCATGTGGAATATTGTGAGGGAATGGCCCGAAACTTATTTTTTCCTGTAAAGAGCTACTAAAATGTAAGTGATTCAAATATTTCTCCAATGATACCTTTCAATTGATGAACCCCTAATTCTGTATTTGTCATAATGACTACAACTGTCACTAAATATAGATATGCCACCATCATACATTGAAAAACGATACCCCAACTAGCGTTCCAGTTAGTTGAATAATTATTTTCAAATAGTTCTCCTAATTGCCTGCTACATTGTACAAAGATTCTATTTCTGGGAAAGTTTCTTCGTAATCATGTGAAAATAAACCTGTTTCAAAATTGAAATACTCATTAGCAAATTCGATTCCTGCATTGTTTAACATATTATCCGCTAATACACAATCCCAATTCATATATATGGGTTCCAGTGATTTCACTTTATCTAGATGATATTGTAAAATGATAGTACAGTTTTAAATAAGGGGTGCTAACATTGTCTTTACAGCATATTTTCGAAAAATTACCACTACATATAGGTAAGCAAATTATGAACTCCTCAAAGCCATTTATTGCGTTAAATGTTGCAAACAGCGGAGAACTTTCTTTAACGGCTTCTAAAGTGGGGGGCTTTGGTTATTTTCCAAAGAATAAACCATTTCCTTCAAATTCTGAAGGATTGCCATTGTCTTTATTAGCGCAGCTGAATTTAACCGAATTACCATCGCTACCGAATTATCCTACAACTGGTATTTTGTCTTTTTATGTAGATTTTTATGACGATTTGATTGGAATGGATTTAGAAAACTACAGAAATCGCACAGGTTTTGCCGTGCATTATTTTGAAGATGCATCAGAAATGTCATATTCAAAAGAGGAGCAAGCCGATTTTTATACAACAGAACCTGAATATGTAGTCGTAGATGGGGAATACAAATTGACGGGTGAACATCGAGAGCTATTACTATTACAAGATTGTTTTGAGTTTGAGCAATATTATGGTCAGAATATTTATGAACTGTATGAAGCGCATTTTGGTGATGAAGCAGATGATATCTTGGATGAAATATTTGACTTTCTGACAGATGCTCAAGGTGATGGTAAAATAGGTGGTTACCCAAATTTTACACAAGAAGATCCTCGTAATTACAAAGAAGATTTACAACAAGATATATTGCTATTTCAACTAGACTCTTGCTGCAGTGAAGAGATAGAAATTATGTGGGGGGATTGCGGTATCGGCAATTTCTTCATTAATCCAGATGATTTAAAACGTAAGAATTTCGAGAATGTTTGGTATAATTGGGATTGTTCTTGAGTGTGAGCGTAAATTGATGTTCCTGTTGGTTAGTTATCGCTATTGTACGATTGATTAATACAACTTCATTTTACTATTTTGATACATAAAATTGAAAATCTGAATCGCAGTATGTATAACAATGGAGGATTATTTCTAAGTCAGAAAATGGGCTTAGAAATATCTTCTTTTGTTATTTTTACGGAAATTTCTAGCCTTTATGAAGGATCAAATGTAAGTACATGATAAAATAGTAACATCTATATTAGAAAAGTTGATGGGAAATAAAAGTGCAATTGCGAGATGATCCAGAGCAGAGGCAAATAAGAGGGTTAGTCAAACTATATTAAACCAATTGAAGCCATTAATTTCAGAGATGCTGTATCAGTTAGAAATCTGAGTGTGATTGTTTATGTAAAGAAGGGACGATTCACTATGAAGAAGAGTTTTGTACACCATATTTGTATACAGACAAATCATTATGAGAAATCTATAAAGTTTTATACGGAAGGTTTAGGTTTTAAAAAAGTACAAGAATCGCAGGATTTCCACGAGCGTGCTTACAATACTTGGCTGCAAATTGGTGATTTTTATATTGAACTGCAGACTGGGAAAAAGGGTGAGCAACTAAGAGCTGGGGATGCAAATAATCAAGGATTAGCACATTTTTGTTTGTGGGTCGATAACTTAACTGCCGAAGTAGCGCATTTACTGCAGTTACAAATGCAATTCAAGATGAAAGATGGAGAATATATTTATCAAGTTGAAAATGGAGCTCTATGTAAAGTGATTGCTCCTGAAGGAACGATCGTAGAACTTCGTGATCAGCGTGGTATGTAATAATATACTAAAGTAAATCAATTGCTATTTATAGTAAAATGAAAGGGTCTGAGAAATAGATGGATTGGAAAAAATATTTTATTCTACTAATACCGTGTATTATTATTGGAGGGTTGCTATTATGGATTTTACCGGCAAATCAACTATCCTATGTTTTAGCAGTTCCACTAGTGTTTTGGGTTGTATATTATGTATGGATCTACATTGAAAGGAAAGTGAAGAAGTCGTGACTGAATACTCGAATTCAGATTTTTCAATGGTTTAGCCAAAAATAATAGAAGCTGATGAAAGTGCATAATATCAACCTTTATCATCAATTTGAGTATTAGTTGCCATCGAAAATGACACTAGAATTTTAAAAAGCCCTAGTTTTTATTTAAGTAAAGTGCTATGGTATTTACATACAATAAAATAATCCTTCGGGGTCGGGTGAAATTCCCAATCGACGGTGATGAAGAAGATCTTCTAAGCCCGTGAGCCTTTTTAAAAGGCAGGATTTGGTGCGAATCCAAAGCCGACAGTATAGTCTGGATGGGAGAAGGATGTAGAGAATATCATAGTCTTATTAAATTTATATATATTTAATGGGTTTATTTGCTTATGGTAATTTTATATCTCCTATCAACTCTGTAGTGATCTATGGGGTTTTTTTGATGCCATAAATCTCGTTTTATTGTTTACAATTTCATATGTAATATCCTTCGGGGTCGGGTGAAATTCCCAATCGACGGTGATGAAGTAAAGCTTCTAAGCCCGTGAGCCTTTTTTAGGCAGGATTTGGTGTGAGTCCAAAGCCGACAGTATAGTCTGGATGGGAGAAGGATGTAGAAAATATCAAAGTCTTATTAAAATTTTTCATTTTAATAGGTTTATTTGCTTATGGTATTTTGGACAGCTCCTATAAAACTCCGTAGAAATCTATGGAGTTTTTTTGTTTTATACAAGTCGAGCTCGTAAGCGTTGTCGGGTGTAAACGGGCACTCTGCGCTTTTGTTCGGTAAAAAATTGAATATGTACGTCCTTCGGGGTCGGGTGAAATTCCCAATCGACGGTGATGAAGAAGATTTTCTAAGCCCGTGAGCCTTTTTTTAAGGTAGGATTTGGTGTGAATCCAAAGCCGACAGTATAGTCTGGATGGGAGAAGGACAACTAGATAAAACGCAATTTCCTTTTGAAAAATGGTATTTCAATAGGTTTATTTAGCGATGCGTTTATCTAAAATTCTTCCAAACTCCCTAATTTAATTAGAGAGTTTTTTATTTTTCAATCGAGCAGTAGGAGATTGCTAATAGGGAGGTTGATCACAATGAATGACATGTATTATATGGATTTGGCATTAATGTTAGCGGCAGTAGCCGAGGCTCAAACGTCGCCAAATCCTGTAGTTGGAGCGGTAGTCGTAAAAAATAATGAAGTAGTGGGAATGGCTGCACATCTAAAAGCCGGCACTCATCATGCGGAGGTGCATGCACTCAACATGGCGGGAGAAAATGCAGCTGGCAGTACAATATATGTCACTTTGGAGCCTTGTAATCATTTTGGCAAAACACCACCTTGTACGATGGCCATTATTAATGCCGGTGTGAAAAAAGTAATTGTTGCAACACTAGATTCAAATCCAAAAGTATCTGGCGCTGGTGTTACGAAGCTAAGAAGTGCTGGCATCGAAGTCGAAGTTGGCATTGGTGGGGTACAAGCCGAAAAGTTAAATGCTACTTACTTTTATTTTATGAATCATAAGCTTCCCTTTGTCACTTTAAAGCAGGCCATCACATTGGACGGCAAAATTGCTACCGTTTTTGGTCGCAATGAAAATATTACAGGTAAAGAAGTGCAAAAGGATGTTCATCAAGCTAGAGCTAGAACAGATGCGATTTTAGTTGGAGTCGGTACGGTTTTAAAGGATGACCCACTACTGACAAATAGATATGCAGAGAGTAATAAGCAACCGGTTCGAATTATATTGGACACGCATTTAAGAACCCCCTTGAAAGCTAAAGTTGTTACTGATCAAACAACACAAACATGGATTGTTGTTGGAAGTGATGTCACGACAAGTCAAATCGCAGAATTTGCTCGGCCCAATGTGGTTATTATCCAACTTGCAACTAGAACAATTGTGATTCGTGATGTCCTAGAAGAACTTGCAAGACGAAATATTGTCACGCTCTATGTTGAGGGCGGTCAACGTATTAATACGAGCTTTATCCATTCCGGTTTAGTAAATGAAATGATTACTTACATAGCGCCGAAATTAGTTGGTGACCAGGCCGGTATTGGAATGCTCGCAGATTTGAATGTAAAAAGCATGAATGATGCTGTCCAATTAAAGCTACAGCAAGTGAAGCAAATTGGCGAAGTGATTAAAATGACATCAATTGTGGGGTGTGGATGAGGAATGTTCACAGGAATTATAGAAGCTAAAGGGAAAATCACGGCGATGACAAAAGACATTGAGAGCATGAAGCTAACAGTTGAAGCTCATGAAATTATGTCGGATATTGGGCTTGGTGATAGTGTTGCAGTTAATGGTATTTGCTTAACGGTTTCGCATTTTACTAAGCACGACATAACGTTAGATGTCATGTCTGAAACGGTGAAAGCGACAACGATTCAAGCATTCAAAATAGGGCATGTAGTGAATTTAGAAAGAGCGATTACTGCGAATGGCCGATTTGGCGGTCATTTTGTTTCAGGTCATGTTGATGGCACAGGCACAATCATAAAAAAAACGAAGCAAGCAAATGCCATATACATTGATATCTCTATAGCTAGAGAACTGAGTCAATTTTGTATACCAAGGGGCTCCATTGCAATTGATGGAACGAGTTTGACTATTTTCGATAAACAAACTGAAAAGCTAACTGTCTCACTTATCCCACACACATATCGTGAAACTATATTCGCTTTGAAAGAAGTGGGCCAACAAGTGAATATCGAAACGGATATGCTTGGCAAATATATTGTCCATCAATTGAAAAATAACGACGGTTCTTCAACGATTACAATGGATTTTTTACAGCAAAACGGATACTAAACAAGGCGGTGAATGACAATGTTTAACTCAATTGAAGAAGCATTAGAAGACTTGAAAAACGGCAAAATGATTATCGTCGTTGATGATGAGAATCGTGAAAATGAAGGGGATTTAGTAGCACTTGCAGAATATGCGACGCCAGAAAATATTAACTTTATGGCTACGTATGCTCGTGGACTCCTTTGCACACCGATAACAGAAAAAATGGCTTCAGACCTAGATTTGCATTCGATGGTATTTAATAATACAGACCATCATCAAACGGCCTTTACGGTAAGTATTGATCATGCCGATACAAGTACAGGTATTAGTGCGTTTGAGCGCTCACTAACAATTTTACAATTATTAGATTCTGGTGCCAAAGCGGATGATTTTAAAAGACCGGGTCATGTTTTTCCATTAGTAGCAAAAGAAAACGGTGTATTAGAAAGACCAGGTCACACAGAGGCTGCAATCGATTTGGCTAAAGCATGTGGCGCGATTCCCGCAGGCATTATATGTGAAATTATGAGTGATAGTGGGAAAATGTCTATTGGACAAGAACTAATAGACTTCGCTAAAAGACACAGTTTAAAAATGATTACGATTAAAAGTTTGATTCAATACCGCTATAACAATGAAAAGGTAGTAACAAGAGCAGCTGAGGTACAACTTCCAACAAGCTATGGTGAATTCTCAATGATTGGCTATGAAAATAACATCGATCAGTGCGAACATGTTGCACTTGTGAAAGGTGATGCAAGTACGGTTCCTGCACCGATTGTCCGCATTCATTCTTCTTGTTTAACTGGTGATATCTTTCATTCTGAAAGATGTGATTGCGGCCCTCAATTACAGCAGGCACTAAATGTCATTGAGACGGAAGGTACAGGGGTTGTGCTTTATATGCAGCAGGAAGGTCGAGGTATTGGACTTATTAATAAACTGCGCACTTATGAATTACAGGAGCAGGGCTTTGATACAATCGAATCCAATCTAAAATTAGGCTTTCCAGCAGATGCACGAGATTATGCATTAGCCGCTCAAATGTTAAAGGATTTAGGGATTTCTAAAGTACGCTTACTCACAAATAACCCAGATAAAATACAGGGACTAAGTGAATATGGCATTGAAGTTGTAGAACGATTGCCGATTAAGATAGCAGCTGTAGAAAACAATTCGTTTTATTTAGAAACTAAAAAAAACAAGATGAATCATCTTATTTCGTAAAGGGGACATTAAAATGGGAAAAGTATTTGAAGCACAATTAATCGGAACAGATTTAAAGATTGGTATCGTAGTTGGACGATTTAACGAGTTTATCACAAGTAAATTGTTAGGTGGCGCAATGGATGGCTTAGTACGCCACGGCGTTTCGGAAGACAATATTGATGTTGCATGGGTGCCAGGTGCATTTGAAGTGCCCTTTATTGCAAAGAAAATGGTTGAAAAAGGCGATTATGATGCGGTGATTGGTTTAGGGACAGTCATTCGCGGTTCAACTACGCATTACGATTATGTATGTAACGAAGCAGCAAAAGGCATTGCGAACGTTTCTTTAAGTACAAATGTACCTGTCATTTTTGGTATTGTCACAACGGAAAATATTGAACAAGCAATTGAACGTTCAGGAACTAAGTCGGGTAACAAAGGCTATGATTCAGCAATTGCCGCAATTGAGATGGCTAATTTACAGCGATTGTTTTAAAAATAAGGCACTTCTACAAATTTTGTAGAAGTGCCTTTATTTCATTTAATTATCAAATCCAGCGGCAGCCATTAACATGAACATACCTATTATGAAGCAAGTAATCGTTAAAATTTTTGCTTGTCTTGCCTCACGCTTATTTCCTTCATGGAGATATTCTATAAAAGAAATTTTAAAATAATAGCTTAATATTAAAAATAAAGCTGTGCCAAGCCCATAAATCATACAATCACCTCTAATGGAAAAAATCTTCATTATTATCGTACCAAAGTAAACCTATTTTGCAAATAGGTCTGTAGTGATTTAACAAAGTTAGGGAGCAGAGCATAAGAAATGCTGTAAACTAATAGAGAGCACTTAAAAATTTATTTTATAACAATGAAACTTTTCCAATATTCGCCTAGTCTAACTACAAAAAATAAAGGGAGACAAGCGAAATGGGTGATATAGAGAAAGAAGCTCGCTTGCAGCAGGCGATGGATGATTATGGCGATTATATAGTGCAGCTTTGTTATACGTATGTGCGTGACTGGGGCGCATGTATTAACTATTTTCCGTATATTAAAAATAGGTTCTAATGCTTATGCAATAAAGGAAGAAGTAAAAGGAATGCAAAATGGGACAGAGATACTTCTTCAATCTTCTATATTTGGAAACAATAATACTGAGATTACAGGTAGGGTTGCCACAATTGTTGCAAGTAAATAACTAGCTATAAATACCCTATTGGTATATATTTTATTGAGCAACTTTTCGAATTAGATGAGATTTTGCCAAACTTATTAAAAGATACAGTGGTTTATTTTGAATCTAGTCATGATATCATTCGACAGGTTTGATTCGAAAAATTCTATTGTAACAATGTTAGTACCCAGAGTTACATCACAAACTATTTGTAAGCAACAGTTTGTATAGTGTAAGAATATAGTCATAAAAAAATAGTAAACTTTTCACTAGTGTTGTATAAATATTTTACAGAAAATTCAATCTTTTATTATTGAGGTTGAGAGCCAAAAAAGTGAACACCTCAATAAAGGTGGCTCCATCCATTTGTTTTTTACAATTCCCTGTTTTTAAGCCGTCTCTACAAAGGAAGGTTTTTGGGAAACTAGGGTAGAGAATAGTATACTTATCAATTTCAGTATTTAGTCCAATATTATTCTTCAAGGTTGTCCGTTATATTGTACTTGAGGTGATTGGATGGAGAATGTTAATCTTCAAGCGTTAATGGAGTCAAATACAAAATTCGAAAAAGTATGGGAAAGTATAGACCGAAACCATCGTATATTGTATTTTCAAATTGATGAGGACGATGAGGGTATTCCGGCTCATTTTCATCCTTATGGTGAAGATAGCGCTATAATATTACAGGGAGAGCTTACTTATGATATAAGTTTTGAACATCAGTGAAAGCTATTGAAAATGAGATTGTATTTGGATGGACGAATTATGTACATGGTTATCATAATAATAGCCATAGTCCGTTACATATACTTATATTCGCAACACCTGAACAAAATCCGTGTGTATATGAAAAAAACGAACTTATTATATACAAAGATAAGAGCGTTCGAAAGGCAAAACTTACTCAACATTTTGAAAAAAGCTCTTCAAGTCGTATGAACTTTTCGGTAGGAATCATTGAAAAATACAAGCCTAATATTTTAGTTTATAATTGGAATATAAAGGAGTTAAAAGAAGTAACGCCAAGTGAGCACTATCCATTACTGAATCAAGGCTGTTTAAATATTTACTTTCAATAAATAAGTAGCATTTATTGAAATATTAGAATTTCTTATATTTCACTTTCGGTAGCAATTATTAAATATTCGCTACCGAAATAATTAATCTTTTTTATAAAACAAAATAGCCATTGACATAATAGACCACGTATTTTGATTAAACTTTTTTCAAAATCCGTGGTTTATTATTATTATGCAATCAACGTTTTAAGACTATTTTTAATCAAACTTTATTTTAAACCAACAATCATATGACTATCGGGTCGAAAGTTTAAAACGGTTGCTGGGAATTGATGCAGAGGGCCGTAAAAATCCACGAGAGCATCTCACGACAGTAACAGAAGTAGCTGAGCAAGTTGATTTGTCGGAAAAATTAGAAATCATTAGTAAGGTATTTAATCAAAGGCTGCATACTAGCCTGAATGTTTGCTTAGGTCTAAAAACTGTACAAACTGTTGATATATCTATATTTAAAGAGGGAGTGTTATATATGATAGATATGGAGTTTATTATGCTTTTATTCGTTTTTATAGTTACTATGATTATTACTTCCACCTTAAACATATTTTTAAAGACGACTGGAAAAATACATTGGCTTATTTCTTTTTGCCTAAGTGCTCTTGTAGCATTATTTGCAGTGGCGCTATTAGGTTACTGACAACATTTGTCCTCAGACAACTTATCTAATCGATTTTTTACAAGACAACCCAAACTTATTCAGCTGTCTTCTGTATGTGATATACGTATATTAGAAGAAGCAGAATGATTACAATCTATGAACGTAACCAATTCATCAATATTGGATCTTAGAGTTAGCAATTCAATCATTGCAAAAGGATTATCCTCGATTATCGGTATTAAAAATATATATTGAGGAAGTAGGGTTCAATCGCTTGAAGCAACAAGAGATAAAGATAGGATCAGCTTAATAAATAGTTAGGCGTTTTCATACTACTATTTCGGATTGGTAAAAAAGAGTGAAAAAGAATGTAATTATTCTTTTTCACTCTTTTTTTGAATATTTGTAGTATAAAATGAGTTTTGTATTAACCTCGTCAGTCTATATACAATGAAAAACTAAACCCGCCTAATTTACGGCCGATTCCAGATGCGACGAAAAACACTGTGATATCTTCTTTTTTCACTAGAGCTTGGACAATATCTGTTGTAAACTGATTCATAGGGAAGACCTCTTTTCTTGGAATTGTTTGTGGTGAATTAATTCTACAAGAAAGGTCTTCCTTTTTCTATTTATTCAATTACACAAAATATTTTACACTCTCTTATTCGTTTACAATAAGATTAATCAAACTCAAGAAACAGAAATGGATTAATATAAGTAACTTACATTTTCAACTTAGACAAAGAGGTGCGATATGAAAAGAAAGCTGTTTATTGCTGGTTGCATTGGTATTTTTTTATTCACAGTTATTAGTAGTTTTAGTTATTTTAATATTTTCGAACCGAATGGGCCTGATGCAAAAAACGGTGTACTAGACTTGAGTAATTGGAATTTTGAAAGAGATGGAAATGTAAATTTAAATGGTGAATGGCAATTTTACGCGGGGGATTTAATAACACCTGATAAAAAGCCGTATACTTTTGATGAATATAATCAAAAATTGACTACTATCCATGTACCAGGAAATTGGAATAAGCAAAATATAGAACAATATGCTACATATCGATTACTTATCAAGTTGCCAAATGAAGGGACATACGGATTCAAAACGGATATAATTCGATCTTCTAGCCGATTATTTATAAATGGGGTAGAGGCTGGTGCAAAAGGAAACCCTTCAAAGAATATGAGGATAAATCAGTATAGTGATGAGAAGTATGTGGCATATGGAGCGGGCGAAGACAAGGAAATAGAAGTTGTTATTCAAGTAGCCAATCTAGATTATCATGTTGCAGGCATTATCTCTCCACTGAAATTTGGGACAGCAAAGGATATTGAAGTATCAAAAACTATGGATGTTATATTGGATACGGCTCTTTTTGCAGGCTATTTCCTATTGTTTATTATGTATTTAGTAACCTATTTGCAACGAAAAAAAAATTTCTATGAATTGTACTTTAGCCTATTTTGCTTCTTCCAAGGATTTTATATTACTACATTAAATGAGCAGCTATTTTTTATCCAAATGCCTGATCTATCTTGGCTTAATCGAGCGTATTTCCAATTTACATTTATTCATCTAGCCATACTATTCTTTCTGTTATTTATATATGATTTCTTTAAACAGTATACAAATAAGAAAATTGTAATTTTTATATGTAGTTTATTAATTGTTCAGGAGCTTATAGAGGGTATGCCAAATCCTATAATAGGGTTATTAGCTCCTCCTATAATAGTCGAGAAAATGGTAATTATTTCAATTTTAGGGTTGAGCTATGGATACATAGTATATATATTACTAAAGGCTTTATTGAAAAAAGCGGAAGACTCTGAGTATATCTTGATGATAGTTACATCGTTTGGGTGTTATGTTTTATTAATCGGATTACACTTTTTGTTTGAGGTGAAAGTTAAATATGGGCCCGTTTTTCTGTTTTTAACAATGGTAATTGGCCTATCATCTTTAATAGGTTTTCGTCACCAGCGTGCTTTTACAGAAGTTGATCGTTTATCTAAGGAATTACTTCGTTTTGATGAAGCTAAGGACGATTTTTTAATAAAAAGCTCTCATGAATTACGGACACCATTACACGGTATTATCAATTTATCAAAATCGTTAATGGAAGGTAATGAAGGGGCACTAAAAAAAGAACAACAAGAAGTCGCTTTTTTAATTCACACAGTAGGTAAACGGTTAGCGAATTTAGTAGAGGATTTAATATATGCTGGAAAGATCAAGCGTGGGGAAGTAAATATTTCACCTACTCCAGTCAATGTCTATATTGTCGAGGAGATAATATCTGAGGTATTTTATTTAATACCGACTTCGAATAATTTAGAATTAGTTAATAAGTTTCCATCAAATTTACCATTAATCTATGTAGATGAATACAAGTTAAAACAGATCTTCTTTAATCTTATTTACAATGCTATTAAGTACACGAAACAGGGGGAGATTACACTTTCTGCAAAAGTGCAGAATGGAGAAATGGTCATCTCAATTACAGATACAGGCATAGGTATTGAGAAAGATCATATTAATCAAATTTTCACCTCATTTTATCAAGTAAAGGGAATTGAATCAGAAGGTATTGGTCTAGGATTAAGTATTACTAAGCAATTAGTGGAAGCATCTGGTGGGCGCATTTGGGTTACTTCAAAAATCGGAAAAGGATCTTGTTTTACTTTTACGATTCCTTTGGCAAACGAATCACAGTTGAAAGAGATGGATAACTCAGAATATTTGCGAACTGAAAAAAGAAGTATGTCTCTAACAACAAAAGAACAAGCAGTTTCAAAAGTATTTTTAGATGTACCGGTGAAAATTGAAGGGAAAAAAGGGTATACCATTTTAGTAGTAGATGATGATCATTCTAATTTGAGAATATTAGTGAATTTCATCCGATCTCTAGACTATACTGTGATTGCAGTTGAGAGCGGTGTAGACGCCCTTAAAATAATAGAGAATGAATCCGTTGATCTAATGTTATTAGATTTAATGATGCCGAATATGTCAGGTTTTGAAGTTTGTAAAATTGTAAGGGAAGAACATTGTTTACTCGAACTTCCAATTGTCATCTTGACGGCTGCTGGGCAATTAACAGATTTGATAATATCCTTGCAAGGTGGGGCAAATGACTTTTTACAAAAGCCAATTAATCTGGAAGAATTACAAGTCCGCATAGAATCATTATTATCAATGAAAGAATCTTCAAGGGAAGCAGTGAAAAATGAATTAAATTTTTTATCTGCACAAATAACACCACATTTTTTATACAATACATTTAATACGATTATCGGATTGAGTTATAAGGATGAAGAAAAAACGCGAGAGGCGCTACAATATTTGTCCACGTATTTCCGTGCAAAATTAGATTTTAATGCTCAAAATAGCTTAATCCCATTAGAAAATGAAATAGAATTAGTGAAAGCGTATCTATCCATTGAAAAGATGCGTTTTGGTAATAGATTAACTATTGAATATGATATTGACGAAACGATAGAAGCACTGATCCCTTCAATGACCATTCAGCCACTTGTTGAAAATGCAGTTCAGCACGGAATCGCCAAAAAGCCTAATGGAGGGACAGTAAAAGTAACGATAGTGGAAACTACAGCAGGTGTCAAAATAATGATTGAAGATGATGGCGTAGGAATCCCTATCCAAAAGCAAGATGAGTTAATGAATGAACGAAGTACACGAATAGGCTTTTCAAACCCATTTAGAAAGCTGAAACTTATCAAAAAAGCGTCATTTTTATTAGAAAGCAATGAAGGAGAAGGGACAAAAATCACGATAATAGTACCACTGGGTCAAATTGATGAGAGTTCTATTAATCGATGATGAAGAAATTGCTTTAGAAGTGTTAGAGATTATGATTAGTAATATAGAAGGACTCGAAATTGTTGGCAAATATACAAACCTGCTTCGCTCCTCAATTATTTAACCTTTTCTATGTTTGATAAATTTTCACCTCTCACTGAATTTAGCATAAATATGGATCTGTAAGACGCATAGAATATGTAAAGAAGCAGAACACAATAATCCACTTTTATAGAGATCATAATGAATATGTTCCTCATTACAACTTCGCTTTAACATTAAATTAGGAAGGGGAAATCTAATTTTCAAATGCCTACAGGTTGCCTTTGTGGGTACCTTTTCTGTTGTATAATAGAATTATAGAACAGGCATTATGTGAAAAAAAACTAAATTGAATAGTGGTTTTTTTGGGTTTTACCATATGTGGCATTACTGTATTTAGGCTGTTGTTTAGAAAAGTTATTTAGGGAGAGATGACAAATGAATTTAGGGAATCCGGTAGCAATAGGAAACACAGCAAAAATATATCTGTATGACAACAAGATTGTCAAAATATTTAATGACTATTTGCCGGATACGGAATCGTCATATGAAGCAATTAAGCAAAAATATGCTTATTCGTGTGGACTTTCTGTTCCTAAAGTATTGGATGTCACAAAGTTAGATGGGAAACAAGCTATAATAATGGAATATATTAAGGGAAGAACATTAGGTGATCTCTTATCTGAAAACATGAAACACGCAGAATATTACATGAATATTTCCATTGATATACAACAAAAAATCCATATGGTTAATGCAGATTTACTTGAACCAATGTCTGATAAATTACGGCGTCAAATTGAATCAGCTCATAATTTGGATAAAAGACATAAGTCTCATTTAATACAAAAATTGGATTCGATGACATTTGAGAATAGGCTTTGTCATGGAGATTTCCATCTATTTAATTTAATTATGTCAGATAACAAAGTGACAATTATAGATTGGGTTGATTCCAGCGCAGGAGATATACGTGCCGACATATATCGGACGTATCTTTTGTATTCGCAATTTTCAGCGGAATTAGCTGATCTGTATTTGCGACTTTATTGTGAGAAAAGTGGATTGTCAGAATGCGACGTTTTTCAATGGGCTCCAATCATTGCAGGAGCAAGATTAGCTGAAAATGTATCATCAGAAAAAACTGAACGTCTTATGGAGATAATAAATCATTACTGTCCTTACTAGTTTAGCTATCATAAGATGATTTTAAAAGCTATAACAGTAGAAATCCAATAAAGCAGTTATTTTCTATGAAAAAGAAATGAATAACATTTTAGAAATAGATAAAGAAGTAGAAATTGCTTATATCAAAATTTTAACTTCTCATTTAAATAGTAGAATTATTAAAACAGAGGAACTAGAAGAAAATTTTGATTTCGAAATAGATTTAGCTTCATAAAATAGAGTTAAAGGAATTGAAATTTTTGGCGACACTTATATATAGGTGTCAGTCATTCAAACTAACTCGTTAGTTCCAACAATTGGTACAATTTATCACTTGTAAAACGATAAAAAAGTTCGTACAAATAAAATTTAATGGAATACATATTTTAGAGTGTGTATATTTGAGATAGGGGAAAAGAAAAAATATTGAATATTTCAATTATGATGTGTTTGATTTAATTAACCGCTAATCAAAGATGTCTATTAAAATACTTATCATAAAGGAGCATTCAGTTATTTTGTCTGAATTGCTCCTTTTTAGTAGCCTTTAAATATTCAGTAATTGTAATTATCCTTTTCATAGTTGCTTAAAAAGTAAATAAAAAGGGTTTACAGAGATAGTTCTGTAGTAATTTCTGGCTCATTAATGCTACGAAGAAGTTGTACCATCACCCCAAAAAGAAGAAGTTTACTTTATCACATGATAATTTAATTAATTTTGTTATCTGACTATTCCATTCCATATCCATTACCTGAAATAATCCAAAGTTTAAGAGAATCTTTTTATCCAGAATTGGCTAAAATGGCAAATAGATGGTTGGGTTATTTGAAGGAATCTGAACAATTTCCAGTTATTCTTTAGGGTTTTTTGAGAACATGTGAAGAATATGAACAGACTAGACCCACACCCTTAATTTTAAAGTATGAAAAAGATGGATATAATTGTATGCACCAAGATTTATATGGAGACGTCTATTTCCCATATCGGGCTGTATTTATACTGAATCAAAGAAATCAAGACTATTCCGGAGGAGAGTTCTTATTAGTGGAACAAATTCCAAGGGCACAAAGCAGGGGGCATGTGATTACTTTGGAACAAGGCGCTGCGCTAATTTTCCCTACTAACCATAGACCTGCTCTTGGTAAAAAGGATATTACAAAAATACGGTTCGTCATGGAGTAAGTACGGTTACTTCTGGAGAACGATACGGTCTCGGCATTATTTTTCATGACTCTAAATAAAATCTTAAATTTCATTATCTTGCTATTCTATCCTCAGAATCGTACATTCTACATTTATAAGGGGTATATTGTAAGAAGAGGTGAGGGTAATGCCGGACAGTTTCAATAATGGATTTCGAGAGAGTCGTAATCAAGGAGTTTTGAACAACATGGAAATGATGACAAATGAAAAGTGGCAAGCAATTATAAAAAATGACGCTTCATACAATGATCAGTTTTTCTATGCTGTAAAGACCACGGGGATCTTCTGTAAACCATCATGTAAATCACGCGTTCCGAAAAGGAAAAACGTACGAATATTTCAATGCGCAGAACAGGCTCTTAATTCAAATTTTCGACCTTGTAAACGTTGCAAGCCTACTAATGAGAGATTACCTGATAGTGAATGGGTAACTCTGATCACTGAATACATTGATAAGAATTTTACAGAAAAATTAACACTAGAAAGGTTAGGGGATATTGCTCACGGGAGTCCCTATCATTTACATCGAACGTTTAAAAAGATTAAAGGCATCACGCCAGTTGAGTATATATATCAGGTTAGATTAAACGTGGCTAAAGAGCACTTGATTAAAACAAATAAAACTATTTCGGATATCGCCATATGTGTAGGTATACCAAACACGTCCTATTTTATTACTTTATTTAAAAAGAAAATCGGACATACACCAGCACAATATCGTCAAATGAAAAAAACGGAGGGAATGTAAAATGGAATCAAATCATACACCAATCATTTATTGGTCTTTGCTAAAGTATAAGGATTGGAATTTTCATATGGCTTCGACATCTAAGGGGCTATGCTATGTTGGTTCACAAAATAAACCATTCGAGGAAATGTCAGAATGGGCTATGAAATGCTTTTCGGGGAGCCCTCTTATTGAAGATATTGAAAAGAATCAACGTTATGCTGCTGAAATTATTGAGTATCTAGAAGGGAAAAGGACAACGTTTACTGTTCCATTTGATTATAATGGAACAGCATTCCAACTGGCAGTTTGGAATGCTCTTTGTGAGATTCCTTATGGACATACTAAGTCTTATTCTGGCATTGCAAATGACATAAACAAGCCATCCGCGGTTCGTGCTGTAGGTACAGCCATTGGCGCTAATCCAATTTTAATCACTGTTCCATGCCATCGTGTAGTAGGAAAGAATGGATCGTTAACAGGCTATCGTGGTGGCATAGAAATGAAGACGCAACTCTTGGATTTGGAAAGACGAGGTTCATCTAGCAATGAGTGATATTCATGTACAAGTACTGGAAGTGTTTTAGTCATGAAAAGTAAAGTATTCTACAAAAACCCGAAAACCATTCTTAATAAAGGTACAGGTTTTCTTTCTGGATATACTCATTCACTGAATCCTTATACAGGTTGTTCGTTTGGCTGTTCATATTGTTATGTTCGTCAGATGCCTGTATCTCTTTTTCGAGAAGGTGAATGGAGAGATTGGATTGATGTGAAGAACGGGGCAGCAACTTTACTAGGTAAAGAACTTCATAGATCGAAAGCAAAAGGGAACAAGAGAATTAAGGCGTATCTTTGTTGAGACGTACGGAATCAGAATTGTTAAAAATGGCAGTACCTCACACTCAAAAGGAGCTTCAAGCACTGATGAACATGCTTACTACAGTGAGAATATTGAACAACTTTAAAGAGCCTTGCTACATTTGAAGCGTAGTAAGGCTCTATTATTTTATTTCAAAATTAAATGACTTTATAATCTCTATATATTTTAAACGATGGTTGGATATGGAGAATTTCAGATAGCCAGTTTATCACATATCCAAACGAATTAGAATGAATATAGAGGTTCCTTGAAAAGTGATTCCTTAATGTGATTTGGAGATATATTTCATAAGCCAATTTACTTTTCTATCGCCGTTTCATATCACGGATAATCTTCTTTGTATCTTTCTCCACACGATTAGATTCCGTAATTTTTTGCAAGGATTTATTATAAGTAAAATCGTCCAGTGAGTTGTTGTTTTTCAAATATGCCATTGTAGGATCAGGATGCTTCACATAACAGATAGAGATTGCCCATGCAACTCCCATTTTGGCATAAAAACCTTCATGCTTTACACGATCTAGCAGGATTAATACCCTGTCGATATATGTTGGCTCAATGTAAAAGTCAAGAAGCATGACTACACCAAAGCGGATGTCATATTCTTTCTTAGAGCACAAATAAGGCTTTAAAAACGCCCATACACGTTCCTTATTGTCCTTAGTAAATTTAAGACCTGTGCAAAAGCTGTCACATACCGACCAATTATCAATTTTGGGCACAAAAGCAGCTACATAATATAAAATCTCTTCTATATCTGTCTTAACATAACCAATGACCATCCCTTGCAGCATAATTTCCTCAAAATATTCATCTTCTGCATTTTCAAGATAAGTACGCCAGTCACCCTTAGCAATTTTTTTGGCTATTTTTCGAAGCTCTGGCAGTCGAATACCTAAAACATTGTTAATATTCGGTATAAGCGCGGCTGAAAATTTCTGATAATCTGTATCAATGAGTTCAAAGATTTGTTTTCTAACTGTATGTTCCATTGATGCTCTCCTATTTGATTTATTTCAGTACCTTTACTGAGCTAGGGTTTGTGTTTACATCTAACAATTTCACTATAACTGATTCTTTTTCCAAAAAAACAAGAATTGAATGTAAAAGCAAGATATCGAAATGATTTTATCAATTAACATCACTAGTGTTGCGTAAAAACGACAGAAAATTCTGTTTATTTACCTTTATGGTTTAGAGCCAAAAAGTGAACACTCCAGTAAAGAGGAGTGGCAGGACTTTCTAGTAGATTTCTTACAAGTAGTGGAAAACATTGGAGGTTTACAAATTGGTGAGGCTGTTGATTATGTTAGAGAATTAATACAAACTGATTCTGAAATGATGAGTCATATGTATATTACAGGTCATTCACTTGGTGGGTACTTAGCACAATATGTACAAAGCGAAATGATTGATGAAAATTTACCTTGGGTTGAATCATTCGCAGTGACATTTAATGCGCCAGGTTTTAGTCCTAGTATCAATTTTGCTGATATTGCACATCAAGCAAAAGTAATCAAAAAACGTGCTAATGATAAACTAAAAAAATATGATGATCTTATAGTTAATCATCGTATTAACCTAGATATTATAAGTTTTTTTGGAGATGACTTAGGAACGGTGTATACTTACAGTACGGTTGAAGGCAGTATGAATCCTTTATATTATCATAGTCTAGATCGCTTCAAAGAAGTAAATTTAAAATAGAAGTGTTTCTAATAAGGTCACTATACCCTGATAGGAAAATAGCTGGTTTTTTTATGAATATTTAACAGTGAATTTTATGAATTACAAATAAATATGAACTGAACTTTACTTTTTGTCCCTGGTTACAAGAATGCTGGTACTGGTCCAATAATAAAGTTTTTGAGAAGAGTGAAATTTTGATAATTCGCTGAAGATATGAATTTTCAATAATTTGAACGTAAGCAGTGGAATAAAAAGTGTAGGACGGGATCCTAGTAAATGGAAAAAAGAGTGTTATCTCAATCGAGAATAAGAGCAAAAAAATAAGATAACCTCCTATTATTGGGATTCAATATATTTAAAAGACTATTAAAAGTCCTCCAGATTGTTTAACTGGAGGACTTTCGTGTTCACATAATTATCGTTATTGGAAGTTGATTAATATTAGCTTATTTGTCTTATAAGTTAAATCGAGAACAATTAGATGTACAGAGATAATAAAGTTGTTTTAAAAACGCCGGTCATGTTATTCAGCAATTGGGCCAGATTATGGAGTGACTTTATTAATTATTTCGTTAAGATTGTGAAGAAGTGTACTTATGCCAACGT
>NZ_JAEOAH010000046.1 GCF_016612995.1 Viridibacillus soli | reverse complement strand
TATGCTTGAAAATTCCAACAAAACTTGAAATGAACACAATTAATAGAGCAAAATAGTGATAATAAGGGATGACGGACACATATTCTCTCCTCTGCATTGTTTTTTTCCGTTTATAAACTACAAAAACGTCAATTTCATCATTCACTAACTTTTTTACATACATAATTCATCGCATAGCTATCATTTGTTACTGGCGTTTCATGCCAATCTTGATAAATATGAACGATTTCAAAGCCATGATTAGTAAGCAAACGTTCCATCTCCTTCGGGTAAACATATCTTAATGTAATATTGGTACGTACTTCATTTACTATATGATTTTCCTTATCTTTATATTTTCGAATTGTTGTATATTGTTGTAATTGGTTCAATGCATCATATTCTGCGATAGTAGAGACATCCACCTTTAGTTGCGTGTCACTATCTATATATGAGTGCCAAAATTCTTCAGTTGTCGGCTGAAATAATTCCTCCGCACTTGGAAATCTTGTATCAAAAACAAAGATACCGTCCATATGAAGATGTCTATTGACTGAAGACAAAAGCCCGTCCTGATCTTCATTGTGTAAAAAATGTTAAAATGAATTGCCGACAGAATAAGCAAAGCTCGTTTTAAAGTCCAAATCTAGCTGCGTGCAATTTTGTTGGATCCATTCAATAGGTAAGTTCTGCTCAGCCGATTTCCTTTTTGCTTCGTCAAGCATACCTGTATGTATATCTACTCCTACTATTTGATGACCATTTTCCGCTAATGGAATTGTTACTCTACCAGTTCCGCAGGCGATATCAAGTATCGTTCCTTTAGACTTTGCGGCCCACTTTTGTAGAAACAGAATATCATCTGTATGAAGCTTATTTTCCTTATCATATAAAACTGGATTATCATATTCTTCTGTATTGCGTTGTGGTTAATATTTTCTTTACTACCAGATCTATAAAACTCATCAAATATATCTACAAATCGATTCGCAAATTCTTTATCAAATTGTTTTAGAGAACGTACAATCCATTTAGAATTGCCAACCCACTGACCGTTTGTTCTTAAATAGAACTCACTTAGTAATTCCGCAAGATGACTTGCTATAAAAATCTCCTCACCGCGATTGTTTGCCCCACTTAAATCATCTAAGGCATCCGTAATAAAATAACGTTTCAGATCTATTGTGTCAGTTGTCCATTTTGCTGGGCCTTTCTGCAAAAGATTTTGTGCCTCTTCTTTAATCTTAACCAGTATTCCTTTATCCTTTAGCACAAACCCTTCTGCAACCATCCTCGGCAATGAAGGCCTTGCCTGATCACAATCTGATTCAAAGAAATCCTTGTATGACGATAAATTATGAACAAACACTTCAATCGGCCAGCCCTCAAACAGAGTGGATTCCCGGTAGGCATGATCTAGCATTTGATCAAAGACTACAATATCTAGATCCGATGTTAGGGTCTCTTCCCCACGCACTACGCTCCCAGCCAATACAGCCGCATGGCAATTACTAAAATATGTATTGATAAATTTTTGTGCTGTTTCTATTGGTTGCGGTCTTTCACTCATAGGCGCTCTCCTTCAAATGTAAAAAGTACTTTGATGATAAATTGCTAACGATTTTCTTCATAATTCTTGCCCTATAAATGAAATTTTCCCTTAACTATCTTTACCACTTCTTCCGCACTCAAGTTTGTATTGTTTATCTTGATATAGTTTGAGTATTTGATTTCACCTTCTAAGGAATTCAATCTGTATTTCTCCATTGACTCTTTCAAGTCATTTTCAGACCATTCAATATCTCTTTTTGAAGGCTTATGTTCAAGTCTATTAGAACTTTTATTTCGCTCAAGTTTTTCTTCTAAATCAGCCTCAAGTTCTACAAAGTAAACAGTACCTCCTCTGGACTCAAAAAGCTGGGAGACTTGATTGACATAATCCCAATCAGCTTGCAGATCAAATGCCCAGACATAAGTAAAAATCATTCCATACAAATTACTCTTTGATACCTCTTCAAATATCTCCTGACGAAACAAACTTACTAATCTTTTTCCTTCTTTTGTGCTATAGTCAAAAAAATGGCTAACTAAGTCAATCGTCATATGGTTATGAAAAAGTTTCAAACCCGTTATTTTAGCTAATTCCTGTCCAACAGTCATTTTACCAACCGCTTGAGGTCCAAATATAAGAACAAATTTCATAATCTACCCCCTTAACGAATTTTTATTATTTCTTTTTTGAATTTCTAAAAATATTCTAACATAAATTTACAAATAACTATAAAAAATAAAAATTTTGTATGAAATTGTATTGGATTATATGTGTATTTCCGTTCCAAGTAAATTCTATAGAGAGGAACAGCATATGATTATAACGAAATGCAAATTGGTACTATGTAAGCTGTACATAAGCAATAAAAAAACTGCGGGAACAAATCTCGCAGTTTCTCTCTATTTATATAATCTCCTCAAAATATTGCACGGTTTTCATCGGGTCTCCCATTTTTCGTAAAGACCAGACTTCATCTAAATACACTTCGGCAAGTAACTTATATCGTCCTCCATGCTTTTCTGCCCATTCAATCGCCACGACACTTTCATATACATATGCCATTTTCTTCGCTATTTTTTTCGCTTCAAAGCTTTGCGTATCGGCATCCAATCTCGCAAATTGTGCAAGCTCCTCTGTTAATAAACCAAGCTGCCCTACTACAATTTTTTTCTGTTCGCTTTCCGCAAGCTTCTGTAGACGCTTTTTCATGACATCCGTAAATAAGAGGTGCGCTGAATATTTACTAACTAAACGGATCAGCTCTAAGCCGAGAATATTCGCTGTTCCTTCCCAAACCGTCAAAACTTGTGCATCGCGTAGTAATCTTGGCGTGACAAAATCCTCAATATAGCCATTTCCTCCGTGCATTTCAATCGCTTCATGTGCAAAATGGATCGCTTGCTCGGCCGTTTCCTTTTTCATAATAGCGATATACAATCGATTCAAAATTATCTCTTGTTCAGTCGCTTCTCCCGCCGTTACTTTTTCATAGAGACCAATCATATCAAAGACAGTCGCTACCTCTACATGAAGTGTTGCAGCAAGTTTGCCTAAAGTGTCACGCACCATAGGGAAGTCTGCTAATCGCTTACCAAAAGCATCTCTGCGAGTGGCATACTCTTTCGCCTCTAGTAGTGCTCTGCCCATAATGCCAAGAGACGCTATCGCATTACAAATACGCGAGAGATTTAAAGCTTCCATCATATAATAAAATCCTCTAGTAGGATCCCCAACAACAAAAGCCTCCGCTCCGTCAAATTCTACTTCTCCTGATGGCACTGCTTTGACACCAAGCTTATCTTTCAAACGGCGCACACGCAGATAATTCACCTCACCAGTTTCCTTACGCCAAGGTACTGCGAATAATGTTAAGCCCTTTGATCCAGAAGGTGCTCCTTCCATGCGCGCAAGTACCATTGCCACGCCACACATTCCTGCATTTGATGCGAAATATTTCTCACCATATAATCGATAATGGTCACCATCTTTCACAGCTTTTACGACGTTTGCTCCTACATCGGAGCCGCCTTGTCTTTCTGTTAAAAACGTTGCCCCTTCAAATAATGGTCCTTCACCTGTGGAGCAAACCGGTGTTAAAAAAAGCTTTTTTAATGTCTCATCTGCATAGTGGTCTAATAAATATGCAGTCGCCATCGTCAATGTGACGGGGCAATAAAAACCTGGCTCAGCATGTGATAATAAATAGCCTTGTGCAAAGCTATATGTGTAGTTCCCTTTCACTCCAAGTGCCGGAATCTCCTTGTGTACATAGCCAACAATTCCCGTATCATATGTTTCTTGTACTGTTTTTTTATAGCCATCATTGACCCATACTTCCGAAACTTCCTCACCATATTTGTCATAACGTTTTAACTTTGGTTCGCCTTCACGATCCGTATGCTTTGCACGTATGTCAATTTCATTGGCACATAATTCCCCAAATACGGTTAATTCACGCTTAGCATATGCTAAAAAATCAGCTTGTAATGTCTCTTCTAAAATCAGCTGCAATGTTTGATTATCGTGAAAGAAGTTACGTGTTGTTTGTTCGGCCACATCTTGTAATACTCTCATTGGACTACACCTACATTTCTTAACGGCTGTTTCAATATTTTCCCTGAAGCATTCCTTGGTAGTGCTTCTACTTGCTCATACAATCGTGGTAATTTGAATTTTGCTAAATGTTCCGCTAAATAGTACTGTAATTTCTCTATATCTACTTGTTCTTTTGCGGCGAAGACAGCTTTCACTGTTTCTCCCCATTCTGGATGCGGGACGCCTATAATCGCAACTTCTTGAATACCTTGATATTGCAACATTTGCTCTTCAATTTCTTTTGGATAAATATTAACTCCACCAGAAATAATTAAGTCCTTTTTACGATCGACAACCCAAATGTAGCCGTCCTCATCGAATCTCGCTAAATCACCAGTTTTCAGCCAGTCCCCTATAAATGCGGCTTTTGTTGCTTCTTCGTTTTTGTAATAACCAAGCATATTCCCTTCCCCTAATAGGACAATTTCACCTACTTCTCCCACGGCTACATCCTCACCGGTATCCTTAACAATACGCAGTTCTGTATGAAGCGGTGCACGATGGCCAATGCTCCCTGCCTTTTGCTCGTGTTCATGTGCTATCAAAATAGAACCACTAGGCCCTGCTTCTGTTAAGCCATATACACATACTAAGTTGTCTGTTTGGAAAGCTTGCTTGATAAAGTCTACTTCTTTCTTAGATATCGGAGCACCGCCGTATACCCACCATTTCATCGATGAAAGATCGGCTTCTTTTAACTTCGGGTTTTGCACTGATAATAAATAAGCAACAGGTGCACCAAAGAAATGCGTCGTTTTTTCCTGTACAACTGTATCGATAAATAGATCTGGTGTGAAAGTTGGCGTTAACACTGCAGTCGCTCCAACAATCATACCCGCCATCAAAAATAAATGAAGTGGTGCTGAATGACTAAGCGGCATCATGAGAAGTAAGCGACTCTCTGGCTTCATCTCCATTTCAACACAAATCATTTGCGCAACTGTTAATATATTTCGATAGCTAAATAGAACACCTTTTGGATTTCCAGTCGTTCCAGAAGTATAGAGAATAGTAGATTCATCATCTTCTTTTAAAGTACAAATTATTTCTTCGTCGCTACCAGCTGAAATTAATTGCTCAAAGCTTAACCAGCCATCTACCGCTGCACCCGTCTTAATAAGTAAGTTTGGATTTTGTATCTTTTCAACTACTGGAAATATAAGTTCATGGGCTATGAAAGCGATTGCATCTGAGTGTTCAATAATATATTCAACTTCTTTTGTAGAGAACTTCGCATTGATCGGCACAATAATGGCACCCAGACGCTGTACTGCAAAGTAGCTGACCACAAATTCCAACACATTCGGCATAAATAATATAACTTTATCGCCTTTTTTAATTTGCTTCTCCTGTAAGACACTTGCAAGTTGATTGACAAGTTGATTGAGCTCATTGAAATTAACTCGCTTAGCCTGACTTACAACAGCTTCCCCTTGCGGATACTTCCTTGCATTGCTTACTAATAATTGTGAACTATTCAATACGATTTCCCCCTTTAGAGTTGATTAATTTTTCAGTAAAATCAAAATGCAAAGTTTCAATTTCACTTCGAATTTCCTGTAGCTCCCGAATCTTCTCATCTATCTCAGCCATCTTTTGCTCACCAAAGGCGACGGTTCTCTCGAGCTGCTTGATACCTGTTCGATCCTTATCAAAAAGTAATACCATTTCTTTAATCTCATCGAGTGAGAAGCCATACCTCTTACCTCTGAAAATCAACTTTAACTTTGCATAATCCGAGTTAGAGTACATTCTTTTATTTGAATCAGTCCGTCGTGGTTCCAACAAACCAAGCTCTTCATAATAGCGAATGGTCCGAGACGACACATCGAATTCTTTTGCAATATCTGTAATTGTCCGCAATCCCATCACCATCCTGACTATAACTTAGATAACTTAGAAGCAGTATATCATTGACGTTAACGTAAAGTTCAACTAATAACCACCATTGCTTGCTATGAAAACATTATTCTTTTACTTCATTGGCACTGTAAAATGATAATATTCTGTAAAAGAGGGACCCGCTTTGAACTACAGCACTATCGCTGATTACTTATTCAAGAAAGGTGTCTATGACCAGTACATATGGCATTAGAAATCCATTATTTTATTGCTAAACACTCAGCCAATTGTTGCTTTGAAATGAAGTTTGATCAATAACACCTCATAAGCCGGCATTTTACGATAAATAAAAAGAATCCATTTTGAAAAAAGATTGATCAAAATGGATTCTTACCCAGCAGATTTAAGTTTCGGTTTTATAAAAAAGTTTAATTATTTTCTATCTGTCTGCTCTACAATCGTGCCATATTTGTTGAAAACATTGCAAAGCAAGCCCCTTAGCATGTTGATTCTTCACTCCCACCAATGCTTCATTTCACTGAATCTAACGTCCCATAGTTTAGCGTTCCCAGAAACGATAATCGTAATTTCGTTTTCTTTATAATAAAATGGTATCTCTACAAATTCTGCCCCTTTTTAGCACATCAAATATACTCAAACATAAATTGGATAATTTGCGATATAATTTACACATCATCTGTAACTAGTTAGTTAACTTAAACCCTTAGAGAAGTAAAAACGAAAAAAATTGGTTAAAAATAATATACTTATTTAGACGGGAGATAGCTGTTATGGAACAAAAAATACTAGAATTGCTCAACGGAATATATCCAGTGGATTTTATTAAAGTTGAAGCAGTAACAAATGAAATGTTTCGGTGTACCGCAAAACAAGGTGAATACTTTGCAAGAATTACAAACTACAAAGGTTATTATGAACAATTAGAAGAGGTTACATATACAAACTACCTACATAAAGAAGGACTAGGTGTATCACCTGCAATAGTTTCAATAAATGGTAAAGAGGTAGAAAAGATAACCTTTAATAACAAGGAAGTATTAACTGTTCTTTATGAATCTGCTGCTGGTAAACACTTATCAAGAAATCAATGGAATGCAAATGTTTTAAAAGAGTTAGGCAGGCAAATTGGTAAATTACATCGCCTCTCTAGAAAATTTGAAGAGATAAATCCGACTAGATATATCAATGATTGGTATCAAAATGAGGAATATGCTTTCTTGAAATATATTCCTGAAGAAGAGACTACGATTAGAGCTGTTGCACAAGAAATTTTAACAAAGATTAAAAACATCCCAAAAGACAATTCCAATTATGGATTGTTACACGGTGACTTATGGTTAGAGAATATATTGGTAGATCGTGATTTAAAACTGTCAATGGTTGATTTTCAAGATTGTGAGAATAATTTTTATATCTTTGATTTAGCTGTTCCAATATATAGTGCGATAGAGTATTCATTTGTCGGTGGTGGGAACATCATTGAATATGGAAGAGGTATTACAAAAGCAATCATCGAAGGATACCAAGAGGAAAACGATCTCCCAAAGGAAATGTTAGAAAAACTCCCCTTATTTATAAAACTAAAAGAAGTCTTTGAGTATAGCTTAATGCATATGTACTGGAATAAAGAAAGGTTAACTGAAGAACAGATAAGAATAATGAACCATTTTAGAATGAGAATTGAAAAAGATCATTCTTTCCTTGACACAAACGGTTTGTTATTAAACTAAACTTAATCTTCCGAAAACGGGCGCATTTCTTTAATAAGGAGTGTGTCTTTTTCCATTTAAGGGCCATTTAATGGAGGAAGAATCCCAAGAAAAATTGACTACATATGGTAATTCGAGTATGGTGTTTGTGAAAGGGGGATTAGAGGTATGAGTAAAATATCTTTTAATGAGTTAGAAAAGAAACTTAAAAGTATTAGAATTGAAGCTTTTGTCATTTATAAAGGGAATACACGAATCTTCGAATACTTGAAGAATAAAAAGGTAGTAGAAAAACCTTTAAAGGTATATTCCATTACTAAGAGCATTGTTTCAATATTAATTGGAATTATGGTAGATAAAGGGTTAATTAAAAATATTGACGAATCTATTCAAAACTATTTTCCAGAAATATTAGAGTCCAATGATCCGCAAAAGAAAGAAATTACAATATTTCATTTGCTGACCATGACTTCGGGGTTACAAATAGGAAATTTCCAAGGATCAAAAAACTGGGTTAAATTCATACTAGGACAACCAATTATACATAAACCAGGTTCAACCTTTCAGTATAATTCAGGAAACTCTCATTTACTAAGTGCGATAATACAAAAAATTTCTGGAATTCCCACCGCTTCATTTGCTGAGAAATATTTATTCCATCCATTAGGGATAAATAAATACACTTGGCTAAAGGATCCACAAGGAATTCACGGGGGTGGTTTCAGTATTTCATTAAATCTTGAGGATATGGTGAAGATTGGACTATTATTTTTAAACGAAGGGCGATTTAATTCAAATCAGGTAATTTCATCCAACTGGCTCCTTAAGGCAAAAAGACCATATAAACAAGTTAATAACACAAAAGAAGGAACATATGGATATGGATATCAGCTATGGACTTATGAAAATACTAATCCTAACACCCCGATTGATTATTATTATGCTAATGGTATATTTGGGCAATATATATTTATTGTTCCGAAATTAAATATTATAGCGGTGGTAAAAAGCAATCTACAAAATGACTTGCAATCTGCACCAAGACTCATTTTCGAAGAGCTATTAGGTAGTTGGCAGGATAAGAGAGATATTTGAGCAAGTCAAACTGAGGTTCCTCCTCTTTTGATATCATACTTAATTCTTCTTCAACTAAACGTTAGTTGAAGAAGAATTAGGTAATTTTAGGATTGAGAATTAGTTATTCCATTAAAGGTCGGGATTGTTGAATATGCTTCTCTTTCTTATTGAATTAACTGCCAATTAGTTGTATGAGAAAGGACATAACATATTAGTCATATAAAATATGTTATGTCCTTTAATTTATCTATACTTTTTTAATTTAGGTCTTGATAATGTAATAATGATCAATCTTTTTTATAAAACTACACCAATTCATTAAATGAAATGCGCACTACAAATAAATGTATAATTTATCCAATCAGCAGTCCTTTCTTAGAAATTGCTGAACAATATCTGCTACCGTCCCCGCCTTGGCTAAATGTACATTCTCCCCTGCCCACATCGATAAATAGTCCGCTTTTCCTTGTTGGCCTGCTTCTTTACGAATTTCCTTTGTTAAATCATTTTGCACAGGATATGGTGCAATCGATTGATTTTCCATATAGGTCATAAAATCGTTTACGATACCTCTTGCGGCTTTCCCAGAAAAAGCGGTTGTCAATGATGTAATGTTTTCTTCTGATTGTAAAATTGCTTTTTTATGTAGAGGGTGTGCCCCGCTTTCTTGAGTTGCAAGTAGAGCTGTACCGAGTTGAACAGCAGCTGCGCCTAACTCAAGCAATTCATCCATTTGCTGCTTCTTCATAATACCCCCGGTAGCAATAAGCGGTAGCTTCACTTTTCCGATTGTCGCTTTTAATAGCTCAATCGTAGGAATTAAAGTGATCGGTTCTAAAAACGTACCACGATGCCCCCCAGCTTCTCCGCCTTGCAAAACGACTGCATCTAATCCTGCCTTTTCAACCGCAATTGCTTCCTCTACAGTTGTGGCAGTACCTATGCAATAAACCTCTTGTTGATGTAAAAATCTCAGCGTTTTCTGATCAGGTATGCCGAATGTAAAGGAGCAAATTTTCACGTCTTCTTCTACGATGACCTTAACTTGCTTGGCAAACTCACTTGAGGACAATTTCACTGGATCTTCCGATAAGCCGAGTTGTTGACGAAATGGTTCTAATGCTGCATGTGCTTTTGCAATCTGATCATCCGCAGCATCTACTTCCTCTGGAACAAATAAATTCACTGAAAACGACCGTTCTGTCAAAGATTTCACTTCACGAATAAATTTTCTAGTCGCTTCTGCCGTTAAATATCCTGCCCCTACAGAACCTAATATACCTGCATTTGCACTTGCTGCTACAAATTCAGGCGTTGTCACCCCAGCCATTGGTGCTTGCACGATTGGCTCATCTATCCCTAAAATATTTTGAACAAATAAAACGCCCATTACTAACACCCCTTTTAGTTTTTCTTCTCACTCACAAGTGCTGCTCCTAGAATCGCAAGCACTAGACCTCCCCAGGACAACACACTATAATGCACTAAATGACTAAAGAAAAATTTCCCTACTATAGTGAGTACACCAATAAAAAAAATGATTGAACCAACTGTTTTGCGATTCATATTTTCACATTCTTTCTGTATGGTTCTCCATCACTACTATTATAACGAAATGCTAATACTTTATCATTTACATATCGTTTACAATTCGGTCAACTAACAGGAGTAAAATTCACTTTACTTTACATTTCTAAACATGAATAAATCATTCGCAATGAAGATTTACTTTCTTCAATACAAGCCCCGCCTAATAGCCTGCTTTTAGACGTGAGAAAATCAGCTGGATTTGCTTTCGGACATATTTCCCGGGTAATTTCTATTCCTTTGGGTGATTGGGAATGACGTATAGATGCGTTATACACCGAGCTAACTTTTTACATTATTTAGCACTTATAAATTCGATCCAATTTACATAAGGATATATTTCAGCTGGACGTTTGATTGCAGAAAATACTAAGGTATCTTACTGACTACCTTCTAAAGATGCAACGGAAGTAACTTTCCAATATGCAGCATTAGAAGATGGTATTACTGTCGCACTTGGCGATGTTGCCATCCATATGTACGCACTATACTCACCAGGGCATACAATTGGTTCTACACCTATTGTAATCGACGAGAAAGATATTTTATTCATTGATTCGAATGGGCTGATATAGCCGGATTTGCATTGTTGCCTCACCACTAGGGATAATGACAGGTGAAAAAATGAACACAAAAATTCTCCAAATTATTTTAGCTGTCCTCGTTTCAGGTACTGCTGTTAAAATTTAGTTAGATTTACTATAATATAAAAGATAATAAACGATTTTTTTATCTTATTTTAAAGGAGGGCTTCTATTTGAGAAAAGGAATCATTGATCGCTTTGAAGGAGAAGTCGCAGTTATTGAATTTGAAAATGGCACGGAAGATTTCCCTCTTACTAAATTACCTAAAGGTGCTCAACCTGGAGATGTGTTACTTTTTGAAAACGGTAAAATTTTGATTGATCTTGAAGGTAAAAAACAATTAGAAAAAGAAATTGCTGATTTGATGGATGATTTATTTAAGGATTGATCTAAACAGCAATACTCTAAAGAAATTCCAGTCGAATTTTGTATTTACAATCGCCACAGCAGTAATTTCCTTCACGATTTACTTTATATTTATTATATACGGCTGTAAAGTCAGATGGAACAGAACGAGTAAAGGGGCTGTATCATATCCAAAATGTCAATAACTATCACAGCCGATTAAAAGATTGGATGCAACGATTTAATGGTGTGGCTACAAAATACTTCAGTATTGTGAAACATAGTAGTGATGATGTTTCTATAATTAAAATGATAGTAGAAAGTTATTTATTTCCAATTAATGAAACCTATAACTCATTATAGGAGTATCCATATTAAGACTTCTATTGTCAACTAACATAAACAGGCTAGTTGAAGAACTATGAGTAAAACTCTAAATGGAAACAACCTATTTATGCGAAAGGAGGTAGTACGTATGAGATTAAAAAATTATTTATTTACTGTTTTAATTTCTGTTATCTTTTTATTAGGTTGCTCCAATAATAACAATTCATCAGCAGATTGGGCTTTTTCATTTATCGTTTGGGATGGTTACATTTATCAATTAAGTAATGAATCTGTAAATGATATCAGTGAAGAAATTGGTGAAGTAACAAAGTATTCGGATATGGAGGGAACGTACTCTGGAAATTTCTCGAATGCGTACGAAAAAGGTACAAAATATTACTCTATAGAAGGAATAAGTACCCAAGAAGCAATAGCAATTGAAGTAGAGGATGGTAAATATAGAAAAGCATTTAGGGATGGTAAATACGGAGAAAAGTAGTTTTCCAAATTTCATCTAATTGGTACTTTAATTGAACAAGAAAACAAAAAGACTTCAAATTTGAAGTCCTCAAAAAATCTCTTAAACTAAATGGATACTTTGGCATTAACTGCTTTATCGAAGATGGACCTCTAATTGGCCAATTCAAATGAATCAGTTTTGGCGTTCGGATTACTAACTGCGATTTTTCAGAATAAGGACTAAGCCTAATAATGCAAAAAGCCTCTCCAACTGGAAAGGCTTTTTCGATGGTTCTACTATTAAGCGTGAACTAATCTAATCTTATTCGCAACACGTTCTGTTAACATTGTTGTCGCTTTTGGTAATACAGCTTTGAAGACTGGATTTAACACTGGAGCTGCTAACCCCCCTGCATTTACTTCTAAAAAACCGACCATTTGCGTTTTTTCAGCTTCTAATGCTGTTGCTTCAAAATATCCATTTCCAGTAAATTTATCTGTTAACCCTATAAGATTAAATGTAATTTTTGATGGTTCTTCCCAATCGATAATATCAATTTGTACTTTTACTGTTTTTTTCAAGACGCCGACATTGCCAGCAAATGTCCAAGTAGATTGACGATCATTGATGATTTCATGTTCTCTATATCCGGGTACAAGTTTTGCCCATTTTTCCATATTGCTAACAAATTCCCAAACTTCTATCGCTGGTAATGGAATCTCTACTGTATGTGATGCTGTTGCCATAATCGTTCACTACTTTCTCTATGGATTATTTACAATTACCAGTATAGCGAATTTTCATCAAAAATTCGACAAATAAAGGCCTATCTAAAGCACCTTTTGTCCTTAAATTTAATTTATAAGTAAAATGCTATATTAGATAGTTTTTCATATTTACAAGATTTTTAGTACTATTATTAGAATTTAATAGTCTCTAATACCTAATTTCACTTGAATAAATCAGTTTAAACACGCTAATGTAGATTTAAAATAAAATTTGACCAAAAGAAAAAAAGGTATAAATTCAATAATAATTATATGCTAAGAGAATATATTTATATTCCAAGAAAAGAAGAACATAGAAAGTCTTGGAGATTGGGTACTGATACAAAGAGTGAATTGGATCAAAGAAATTCTAATATGTATATCGATTTTTCATCGGGAATAGATAGGTCTATCTACTTTAGCTATGAAATATTATTTGTCGTCAAAGGGTATTCAAACAAAAAATAAGCCAAAGTGGTTATAAACTGTATTGTCTTATTCTCTTTTAAGAAATAAGTATGAGGTTTTTCCAAGTAATAGAAATGGGATATAATCTATTCAGCTATATGCAAGGAGGATATACAAATGGAAAATATCGTTATTAATAATAGGGATTATAAATTGATTTCACACTTTAAACATAACAATGAGCTCCGAAACAGTTTTAATTTGCTTACCCAACAAGTTTTTCATTTTGATTTTGAAAAATGGTATAAAAGTGGTTATTGGGAAGATAATTGTCTTTTGTATTCTCTGTTAGATATCGATAGAATTGTTTCTCATATCACAGTGAATATAATTGATTTTATTGTTTTGGGAGAAAAGAAACGATTTATTCAGTTAGGTACAGTAATGACAGATGAACATTACCGGAACAAAGGGCTAAGCCGAGTTCTTTTGGAAAAGGTTTTAACCGAGTGGGAAAATAAATGTGATATGATTTATCTTTACGCCAATGACAGTGTTCTTGATTTTTATCCTAAGTTTGGATTTGTGCCTGTTGATGAATATCAAGCTTCCATAAAAAATTCTAAAATCAAAAGTCCTTATTCTGTCCGAAAAATGGACATAGATCATGTTAGCGACCTGAACTTGCTTTTTGAAAAAGCAAAAGAAGCTGTTTCACTATTTAAACTTTCTATGCAGGATAATGCCGGATTAATAATGTTCTATTGTAACTACTTTGATTTGTACAGTTTAAAGGAAAATCTGTTCTATATAGAAGACTTCCAAGCGATAGCTGTAGCAGAATACGTTGATGACACTTTAATCTTGTATGATATTTTGGCAACCCAAAAAATAGAAATTGAAGATGTTATATATACCTTGGCAACGGAACAGACGAAAAATGTTATTCTGAGATTTATGCCAATCAACAATGAAAATTATGAAGTAAGTATTTTTAAAGAAGAGGATTCTACTCTTATGGTAATGGCTGATAAAAGTGAACTCTTTAAAAATAACAAGCTAATTTTCCCTATGTTATCTCACACATAATTTAGTGCAAATTTCAAACTATCATTACAGCATACTAGGGGGATATTAGTAAATTATTTTCCGTTACCCCCCATTTTTTAAGCTACTTTATGCAGACTATAACGTTTTATGAATAAAAGCAAAAAACGCAGAAAAGAGATTGCACTCTATTCTGCGTTTTTCTATCATCTTAAGTTTACGTTTTTTATACTTGCTGCGGTTTTTTCCAAAAAAATGCCATTGCATAGCTAATAGCTAATACGACCATTGCAAAACCGTATGGGTAATGGACGTTTATATCAAAAAGGATACCTGCTACAGCGGGCCCGATGATGTTACCAACACTTGTGAATGTTGAATTTAAGCCACCCACAAAACCTTGCTCATTGCCGGCTACTTTCGATAAATAGGTCGTCAGTGCAGGTCTTATTAAATCAAATGTTAGGAAAATGACTAGCGTAACTGCTAATACTAGAGCATAAGCTGATACTTGCATCATGGCAATCATGAATACAGCTGCTACTGCTAAACAAACTCGTATCAAACGAATTTCACCAAGCCAGCTTGTTAGACGATCGAAGGCGAAAACTTGTGTAATCGTTCCTAAAATGCCACTAATCGTAATGAGCAATGCAATATCCTTTGCTGTAAAACCAAATTGATGGTCTAAATATAGTCCATAAACTGTTTCATAAGTTGCTAAGCCAAATGATGACACTAAGATTATTAGCATCGGGATAAGGTAAATGGGCTCAAGTACTTTTTTAAATCCTGGTTTTGTCTTTACTTCTGCAGTTTCATTTTGTCCTTCTTGAGTAGACGCTGTTTCCTTCAAAAATAACAGGGAGAAAATAGCTCCACAAAAACCTAATCCCGCCGCAAAGAAGAATGGCAATCTCGTGTTAAGTTCGGCTAAAAAACCACCAATTCCAGGTCCAATAATAAAACCTGTATTAATAGCTGCAGCCACATAACCCATTGCTTTTGAACGTTGTTTTAATGTCGTAACATCCGCAACATATGCCGTAACTGCCGGCATAATAAATGCCGCACTAATACCGCCTAACATACGTGATGCATAAAGAACTTTCACATCTTGACCGAATCCAAATAATAATTCAGAAAAACCAAATATCATCATACCGATAACGATCATTTTTTTTCGGCCAAATCGATCGACCCATCTACCGGCGATTGGTGATACTACTAATTGTACACAAGCAAACGCCGCTATTAAGTAGCCCATCGTTGCTCCACTTAAATGCATTTCCCTCATTAATGTCGGTAGAACAGGAACAACAAGACCTATTCCTAAAAACACGACTAATAAATTCGCTAGCACTAGATAAAGTGCCTTATTCATCTTACTTTGCATCTCTTTCACCTATAAAGCATCATTTTCATAGCTATTGATGCTACCTGTTTTTATTTATTCTCTTCATCCTACTATACTTCTATTGAAACTTGCACTAATCTTTTCTTTTTCATCATTTTTTGCACTAAAAAAAGCTCTTTTATGATTAAAGAGCTTTTAAGATTGAATTAGCTATTGCTTAGTTTACGCCAGATACACGGCCGAATCCAACTAAATACTGATTCCACCAATCTAAGGTTTCTACAACGACACCATTATTTTGTGAATCAAGCATTTTATTGTCACCTAGGTAAATACCGACATGCGCAACACCTGAGCCGTAACTAAAGAATACTAAATCCCCTGCTTTTGCACTGCTACGATCAATCTTTTTTGTTGCTAAATATTGCTGGGCAGCTGTTCTTGGAAGTGAGTAGCCGGCTTTTTTGAATGCCCACTGTGTTAAACCCGAGCAGTCAAAGCCCGTGCTTGGATTACTACCACCCCATACATAAGATGTCCCTAAATAGTTACTTGCTTCAGCAATGGCCTCTATTGCAATTTGAGAGCCTGAAACATTTGGTGCAGATTGGTCGCCATCACTTGGACTACCACCGTTACTACCATTTCCAGCATTGCCTTCATTACTGATAAATTGTGTATTTTGAAGTTCTAGTAATTTTTGTGCTTCTTTTTCTTTTTCTTTTAATTCTTTTGCAATACGCTCTTCCTCTTTTTTAGAGGCAATTTGTTTTTTTAGTTGTAATGACTTTACTTTATTTTCTGCTTTCTTTGTTTCAAGAGCGTTTTCTTCCTCTTGCATTTGTTGGAATTGCTTTTGTAATTTAGCTTTTGTTTCTTCTAACTCAGCTTTTTGGTCAGCCAACTTTTGTTTATCATCTTCTTGTTCACTTAATAGAGTTTGATCTGCATCGATGATTGTTTTGACAGAAACTGCTCTACTTACTAAGTCTGTTAAACTATCAGAACCAAGAACTGCCTCTATGTATGGGCTAACTGCACTATCATGATTTTGATAGGCTTTTAGTCGGTCATCAATGATTTCTGAACGACTTGCAATACGTTTTTCTGTTTCTGTAATAGATTCATTTACTTTTTTCAAGCTTTTTTGTGTGACTTTATATTCTTTTGTTTTTTCTTGTAATTTTTCTTTTAAATCTTTAATTTCTTTATTTAGCTTTTTAATTTTCTTATCTATCTTTATTTTCTTTTGTGTCATTTCTTTTGATGTTGCTGCTTCTGCTTGTAGAGGTTGCACAGTGTACATAAAACCACTGGCTAATGCTAATGTCATAACCGCAGTGCGGCCCCATTTCATATTCATCTTCAAACTTAGTCAACTCATTTCTCTAATCCCTATTTTACAATTGAATTTTCTTCCTTTTTCATTCTACCACATCTAGTAAAAAATGGGCATATTGGATTGTTAACCTTAATGAAAGCGTAATTCATGTTATGTGTTTGCAATAAACATATGATTTTGTCACCTTTTTAATGTATTTGTCATAATATCTATGCCGTTCAAAAAATAAAAATAGTGAATACATTTTTGCGAAAATAGTTATACTGTTTCTAACTAGTACTCCTCCCTTTTACTGGCGATAGTATCTATGTTATTATGTCTACTATATTTTTCGAGAGGATGGTTACCTAGATGAAATATGCATTGATTGGAGATTTACATTCTTGTTTTGAAGATACCGACGCTGTTTTGAAACATATTCAAGAAACAGCGGAAGATGCAACAATCATTGGTTTAGGTGATTTATTTGAATGTAAAATCGGAAAGAAAAGGGCAAAAGATATGACTGGTCTTGCATTCGAGGAGGCCGCGGAGCATTCCGAGCTATTCAACAACTTACTACATTTCCCTTCAGTACGTGGAAATCAAGAAGAACGAATAATGCAAGTAACCGGTCTACATACATTTGAAAAATTACCTGAAACGCTACAAATTGAAGGTGCAAATATTATTCACGGACATCAATTTAATTGGCCTTCTGATTGGAAACCGTTACTAACTGAAATAGAACAATCAATCGTCTTTTTTGGACATAGCCATGATGCTGCATTGTATAAAAAAGGTCAAAAAAAATCCTTCACATATGGTAAACCTATTCAATTGAAGAAAAAGAAATATGGTGTCAATGTCGGTGCTGTTATAGGAACACGAGAATGGTGTTTATATGATTCAACGGAGCGAACGGTTACATTTATGAAGGCAACACAACGTGAAAAGCACTCGAGTTAGACTAATTAAATAGACTAAACTAATAAGAGGATTTTATGTTCAATATATGAGCATATATCCTCTTTTTCTTACATATTAAAATCAATTATTTAGATATTGCGGTGCTTTGGTAGAAGCAGAAAAAGCGCAACAAGGCATTGTGGATGGTATTATCCATTATTTTACTAGCTAACAAAATAGGTAAATTGAAAATACTGTTCTTTATGTATTTTAATTAGGTGAATGTATTAGATTCGATTTCAATCATAAAAATGCCCATATTTCATACGAAAAACCAATCATGATAATCGCTTTCATTTATCATGATTGGTTTTTTTAATTTCTGTTTAAAAATGTATTTTACGTAATGCTGTTTTTGATTGTATATGAAGAATTAACTATTTTTATAATTAGAGTGTCGAACTATCAGATAAACATTTTCCTACATATAGGCCACTTGCTGCTGCTTGTGATAATGAATGGGTAACACCTGAACAATCTCCAATCAAATACAATCCTTTAATAGATGTCTCAAACTGTTCATTGATTTTAATCGTAGGAGCATAAAATTTCCCATCAATTCCATATAGTAAAGTATCTTTATCAATAGGTTCTTCAATAAATTGTTCTAAACGTAACAAAAATTCTTTAAGACCTTCAATATATAATTGTGGAATTTCTTTATTAAGGTCTCCATAATCCCCAGATAGTGTAGGCTGTATATGATTATATTTCATCATCTTGGCCACTGTAGGTTGTCCCCTCAATAAATCCTCCAAACGCTGTACAACAATTCGATCTCGTCCTTGGTTAAGTCTTTTAATAATTGTCCTTGCATATAAATTTGCTTCTGTTAGAGTAGGAAAATAACTTGGGATAAATAAAGTGAAATTTAGGTTAGAAGTGCCAGTCTTTTGTTCTCGAAAATTTTGACCGTCAGGCATAACTAAACCTTCTTCGTGCTTACGGATAATACGTCCTTTTGGATTCATACAGTAAGTAGTTGCTGTGAAATGTTCGTGTTGATAAGAAAGCTTCGTTTCAAATGTATCTTTTAATATTGAGCGAAGTTGATTTTCTTTCATTTCTACTCGAATACCTAAATCCACGCGACTTTGTTCCTGTGTAATTTTAAGGGTCGAGCACATTTTTTTTAACCAATCTGTCCCAGAACGTCCAGTTGCAAATACTAATTGCTTAGAATGAACTATTCCTTGATCTGTAGTTATTTCAAAATGTTCTTTCTGTTTAACGATATGTTGTACATCTATATGAAATCGGATATCTATCTTATTAAGTAAAAACTCATAGAGTTGCTGAAAAATGTCGGTCGAAAGTGTAGTACCTAGGTGTCGTACTTGTGTTGTTAGCATTTGTAAGCCACATGATTCGGCTCTTTTGGTAAGATTTGTATTATCTGTGGAGTATTTTAGAACTGAATTTCCACCAAAACGACATAGGATCTCATCTACTTCATCCATTAGTTTTATAAAAACTTCTTTACCTATTTTTTGCTCTAGCTCCCCTCCGAACCCGTTTGTGTAATTAAATTTACCTTCAGATTTTCCTAGACCACCAAAACCAAAATATTTATCACATGCATTACAGTTACATAATCCCTCTTGTTCTAAAGGACAATTTCGATGTTCTAATGGTTTTCCTTTATCAAGAATTAAAATATTTTTGTTGCTGTGGGCTAATGTATAAGCCATAAAAACAGCGCTTACTCCGGCTCCGATGATTGTAACATCATACATATTCTTTCACCTACTATTTTTGGTTTTTATTTTTCTAGTGTATAACAAATTTTCAATGCTGGGAAATAAGCTAGAGGATAAACCGATCCGTCAAGATAATCCGCTTTGGGATGTAATAAAAAAGATTTACAATTTCATGCATTTAATTCAAATAGGATATACTTTTTTGTATTTCACCACTTTAGTAGGGTGTATAAGATTCAATCAAAGTTAAATTTATACGGATTGGGGGTGTTTCATATGGAAAATTGGTTTTACGAAGTAATTTCTAAAGCTTACATTACTTAATGGCTTCATCAAACTTGGGTATTGACCTTTCAAATTTCGGAGAGCCATTACTATCAAATCAGCTGAGTTTTGGTAAAGGTCAAATGCTAATGAAGGATTATCATAGACGTAAGGAGCTTTTAGTCGTACTTTTAGAAATGTGTGAGGATATCGCAAGGGAAGCGGGTTATGCAACACGTACATTAACGCTAGGGCTATCCTATAGTAAGCATGCCATGACAAAAGGCTTTTACCGCTCCAAGACGTTAGAAACGCCTACAATCGAGCTTTATGAATCATACATAAAAAGTGGAAGTTAGGTTAAAGTAAATTTATAAAAAAAAGAGGTTTATTAAGATGTTGAAAAAACTTATACTTTTCTTTTTGTTGTTTTTATGCATAAGCACTACTCTTAATATGAAAAGTTATTCGTCAATAAATGAAAACGATGGGGAAATCCAGGAATTACTTATTGAGGAAGCCTTCCTAAGATCTATGTCAGGAGAAATATCTAAAGCAATTAAAGATTATCATGGTGAAATAAGGTTATATTTTTTGCCAAAGATAACAATGGTTACGAAAAATGAAGCTGAAGATAATTTCGATGTGACTGTACAAGTAGTAACTTACCTAAGGGCTATTATGCCTCCATATGGGATTGAGACCATCACTTTTAGAATTCCAGGATATAAAGTACTTAAGTTTGAGCATAAGGAAATTAGAGGTGAAGACTTACCTAAAGATAAATTTGACTCGAAAAGTAAAATAAAAAAGTGGTAAATATCCCATGGGACTGACCCAAGACTATAGACAAATAAAAAAGCATCTTTGATTGAATTCGGGTAAAGTTACCTGAAATTTAATTAGGAGGTGCTTTTTCTATGGGTTACTTTGTCAAATTAAGTGCAACACTTGCTCCATGAACGCTTCGTGTGCAGATTTCCAACCCAAGCATTTTCTTGGGCGATTATTGATTAAATATAACGCTTCTTTTAATTCATCCATGCTTACTTCAGCTAGGTCTGTTCGCTTAGGGAAAAATTCACGTAGTAAACCATTTGCATTTTCATTACTGCCCCGCTGCCAAGAAGAGTAAGGATCAGCGAAATAAACTTGGATATTCAAGTCTTTTTCCAAGTTTGTATAACAACTAAATTCTTTGCCTCGATCAGTCGTCGCCGTCTGAAAACTGTCTTTTGGTAAGGCTGTTTTCTCAAAGTTTGTTTTGGCATATCGCGAATTAAATATTTAGGTCCAATCCCTTTTAGTTGAGTAGAAAAGTGGAGCTAATTCAACTAAAGCACCCAGTTAGCACAACTAGCCAGAGTAAAAATATCTTCAACAAAAAGTCCAGTTTATTGAAAACTAATAAGACTCCATCAATTTTGAGTATTTTTTCTCCGTATATCCAGATAAAATTCTTTGTCAGTGGCGTCTACGGTTATGTAAGTATTGCTATAAAGAAGCATATTAATATTTTTTACATTCCATAATGCCCTAAATTCATTAATAGGAACTTTTCGATTATAGCTATTGTTATCATCATTACAATTCACCAGATGCCTTAATGATTCTGAAAGGTAAAAATACTCCTTGTCATATCCTACGACAGGGACAAAATGCAAATTATTACGATCCTTATGTACTTTAATAAAAACAATTACAGGAGTTCCTTTACTAACTTCGTACTTTAATGTATTTATATTTCCTTTATAATAGTTTGTTTTAAATCCCTTTTTTCTTAACACCGTACGGATTCCCTTTGGATATACATTACCTGACCTCATTTTACTAGGGAAATTAGTATATAACTCTTCACCATCGGCCTCCATTCCAAAATGACGCAACACATATGCTGTTGAAAATGCTGCACATTCCCTTTTGTTTTGTATATCTATCCTATTATTTCGTTTAATTAGATAGTTAGCCGGATAATCTCTTTTTCGTAAAAGAGGTATGGGTAATGTCATTAAATATGCATTAATGATAGTAGATATAATAATCCATAAAATTGCTGTTCTAACTATAAACATACTACTTCCCCCCATTGCTTTGCGTCCATATCGAAACAATATTCTAAGTCCTTCTTTCACTAACCTGCCCTTTAGTTTAAGTACATTTCTTTACAAACCCACCTAAATGTTAACAAAAATACCCAAATTTTTCAAAGTGTTGTGTTGTTCAATTATATGACCCGATTGTTGAACACCAGTTAAACTACACTCTACAATTAAACTGCTTACGTCGTTCTAATTGTTTCTACTGTGAAATAATTGGATTTTTGGCAAGCTGAAATAAGCATTTGCTCTATTCGATTTTCAAATGCTAACTTTTTATGTGACTCAAGCCAACGGTACCAGTAGAGGTAATTGTCTAAATAATGCGTCCCAACGCCTTGAAAACGTTCCATCCATCCTTTTAAACGGCGGTGAAAATTATTAACGTGCTGTATATGAAGAATTGCTTTCTTCACTCGTTGATTTTGATTTAGATTAACTGTTTCGTGCTTTAGATTTTTTAACATTGCATACTTTTTATAATTGGTAGCTGTATCAGTGCATAGCAAAGAAGTAGGTACAATGCATTCTCCGATAACCGCATCAATTTCTTCTGCATTTACACGGCCTCTTCCTGCCACCCTTGCAAGAATATTGCCGGTACGGTCTAATGCAACAACAACAACGGCAATTTTCAGGTTCGAGATACCTCTTTTTTCATCTTTTTCTCCGCGTTTTTTTTGTTTTCGATGTGTAAATTGTCGTCCTTTTAATGACTCTCTAAAAAATGTTTCATCACTTTCTACAATACCAGATAACTGATTAAATCCGCGACTTCCTAAAGCATTCAAAACTTTATGTCTCCAGTAAAATGCAGTAGATATATGGATGTTTAATTGTTCAGCGATTTTAGGTAATGTTAATCCGTTTATCATCATATCAATATATTTCATCCATTTGTCAGGATAACGTGAACCCGAGAGTGGCGTATTTGTCATACCATTGGGGTACATTTTGACTTGGCACCACAGTTCGACTTATTAACTTTATAGCGCTTTTGTGCAACTTCTACTGAGCAATTAAAATGACGTTTTAATTCACGAGACACAGTGAATGGACTTCGCTTAATTTGTTTGGCAATCGCTCGAATCGAGAAACCTAGAGCAAGCAATGTTTCTATTTTCGCACGTTCAGATATGGTAAAATGTTGGTAGCTCATAACGATACCTCCGTATGATGTTTAGTGTAGTAACTTACATTTTACACGGAATCGTTATGGGCGTTTTCTATTTTTTCTAGGTGTTGCACTTAATATTACAATTCGTCATGGGAAAAAGAGTGAGGTATCCTTATGAAGTGAAAATGAAAGCGACTGAGATGCGATTAGCTGATAAACCAATGAAATACATTTTAAATGAATTAAATATACGCCATAAAACACAAGTGGAAACGTGGATACGTTGGTATAAAAATGGAGAAAATCATCGGTTTGAACAACCTGTAGGTAAACAATATTCCTTTGGTAAAGGTCCTATGAGCATGTCCCGTAAAGGTACACCCGCTGATAATGCCCCCTCGAATCGTTTCATTCCGCATTAAAGTCTGAAACGCTCTACTTAGACAGCTTAAAAAGTACTACGACTGCAATCGTAGAACAAACCGTCAAAGACTATATAACTTATTATAACCTTATCCGAATTCAAACAAAACTAAACAACCAGTCGCCGGTACAATACCGACAACTGGCTGGATAAATGCTTTTATGATCCCTGTCTTAATTACAGGGGTCAGTCCTCTTTAATTAAGACAGGGATGGGTACCCGATTTTGTCCGTTAATTAGACACCCATTTTTCTACGGGTATTGCTTGTTTTTTTCGCTTGCTGGCTTTTCATTTTTTTTGTTGAAAGGTCGGCATTCTTTTTCCCTTTATTAGCAGAGGACTGGTTCTTTTTGATTTCAAGCTGCTGCTTCACTGCCTCTTTCAGGCTGATTTTCTTTTTTGGTGCTTCGGATTGATTATTCTCGGTCATAGGAAATTCCTCCTTTTTAATATGATTGTTAGTCCAGTATAATCTATTTTCTCATATTTGTGAAACATTGCACTTAAAGTAACGGAGGATTTTAGTTTAATAAAAAGGAAAGGGCGTTACATATTAGTCATATAAAATATGTAATGCCCTTTTATTTATCTTTTTTTAATTTAGGTCTTTATAAGTTAACTAATTCAAGTGCTTTCTTTATTAGAAATAATTAGTTTGCGATTGACCAATCAATATGATCAAGGAAATATCTTACATCTTCACATACTTTGTCGCGTTCTTTACCAGTTGTAATAATGTGGCCAGACTCTTTGTACCAAATTATATTTTTGTCATTTACATCTATGCTATTGTAGATAAATGGTGCACTTTCTTGATAAATTGGCGCATCTAATGAACCTTGCATTACTAATAATGGTGCTTTGATTTCGTGTAAGTCCTCGCAAGTTTCTTTTGTTATTCTTTGTATATCATTTAATGAGCCTTTTGGTGTTTCTTTTAGTGTTTCAAGCTCAGCAATAATTTCATCTCTTGTTTTTCCTTCAAAAGACTTATAGATTTTAGCATAGTCATACAGACGATCGAAAAGCCCATCAGTACTGTCACGTTTAATCGGTGCACACATTGATACAACGCCTTTTACTGGGAACTCTTCACCTACGCGTAATGAGAAAACAGCACCAAGTGAAATGCCGACTACTGCAATATCTTCGTACCCTGCGTCTTTTAAATGGTTATAGCCTGCAACAACATCATTCCACCAGTCTTCTGGACCTGTTTCAAGTAATTCTTCTGGTGTTCCACCATGTCCTTTATACATTGGTGCATGGACAGTATATCCTTGTTTTTGCAAATATGTGCCTAATCTCTTTACATCCTTTGTACTTCCTGTAAAGCCATGAAGTAATAATACTGCTTTACTTCCTCCTTCAAGAGTAAAAGATTTAGGTGCAACTAATTTCATTTTAACTGTCTCCTTCTTAATAGACAAATAGTTAATTTTGGTCTAAGCCATTCCGTTTATAGTAAAACATATCTTCTCCATGACTTTCCTATTATGTGAGATATGTTTGTATTTAATAATAAAAACCGATTTTTTTAAAAGACATATTCCTTTAAAAACTTCTATCTTTATGTTGTGTCTATTTTATGTCTATCTCATAGTAACATTGACTATTAATAATGTATAATTTATAATTCTTATCATTATCATGCATAAAAGGTATCAATTGATTTACTAGGAAATGAGGAGGTCATTTCATGGAGTGGCAGCAACTTGAGTATTTTCAAAAGCTCGCTAATATACAGCATATGACACGTGCAGCGGAGCTTTTATCTATATCACAGCCCGCACTTAGCCGTTCAATAGCAAGACTTGAAGATGAGTTAGGCGTACCTTTATTTGAAAGACAAGGACGCTCAATTATTTTAAATCGCTACGGAGCCATGTTTTTAAAACGTGTTAATAATATAATGCAGGAATATCGGGACGGTTTGCATGAGATTCAAGAGCTTGTTGATCCAAATAAGGGGGAAGTTTCTCTTGGCTTCTTACATACTTTAGGAACAAATGTCGTGCCGGATATGATTCGTCTATTCCGTAAAGAATTTCCAGATATTCATTTTCAGCTGATTCAAAACCACACACATACACAATTGAAGCAATTAAAATCGGGTGAGCTTGATTTGTGTTTGTTAGCAGAGATGGAAGTTGATAAACCTATTCAATGGACTGAGTTATGGCGAGATGAGTTGTATCTAATCGTGCCGATTTATCATCCACTAGCGATGAAAAAAAGCATTACACTTAAAGAATTAGAAGATGAATCCTTCATTTTATTAAAAAAAGGGTACGCCCTTCGTATTACGGTTGATGAAATTTTCGAAAAGGTCGGAATTACACCTAAAATCACATTCGTTGGTGATGAAGTAGGAACTGTGGCAGGATTTGTAGCCAACGGACTTGGTTTTTCATTGTTACCCGATGGTGAGGAGATTAATCCGAGGAAAATAGCTAAAATTAGTATCAGTGATGTGAAATGTGAGCGAATTATCGGTATGGCATGGGCTGAGGGCCGCTATTTATCACCTGCAGCGCAGCAGTTTCAGAAATTCATACTCGATTTCTTTGAAGAACGCAAAAAAGCAGCGAGAGAGCAAAATTAAGCCCCCTTGCTGCTTTTTATTAGGTTTACATCTTGACGATTTCATTGTTATTTCTACATGCTTGCCTTCAAAATAAAAAATTTCTGCTTCACATATGTAATGTTGTGGATATGCTTCTTTAGTTTGCTCATCTTTATGAATTGTCGCATAGGCGATATTTTGCATATCATAACGCTCACTAAAAATTCCATACTTGCTTCAAAGAATTCTTTTTCTCGTACCGTATCTAATTGTTCAAAAAAATCCCGGTCCGATGTCACGATAAATTCATTCACCAATACAGCATTTTTTCGTATTTTTCTTGTACCTGTTTTTTGGTCCTCAATGATTTCTTTCACTCGCTTGTTTTAATCAATTGGACGTTCGTTAACCAAATCATAATTTTCTTTTGTTTGTTCCTGGTCGATATCCGGATTCGTTTTACTTTCTCGTTCTCGCTGATTATGAAACTGGATTCCCTTTAAATCATGTGACTTCATTTTCGCCATTCTCACCACTGCATAGCTCATGTTCAAATATCCTACCCACGTCTATTCTCGGTATCAACTTCCATGTAAAGAATAGGCACACTATACTTTATCTCCGAAAAGTGTGTGCTCTGCGAGGCGTTTGCCGATTCCATCGTCAGTCGAAAACTTGCGGAAACGCACATTATTTTTCTCCAGTTCAAAAACAAAAATTATTATTTCCCATCTATTTTTTAAAAAATATTTAATAATATTAACACCTCTCGCTTAAAATACATTTTAGAAACCATTAAAATATCCGTTATTTGGCTTTTTATCACGACTAGCTAAATAGCTAAATATATATTTATCCGGACTATAGTAAAAGCCCGAAATATTTGCAATCCCAGAAATAGTGCCTACAATATAATAAAATAATAATTGGCCCTACCAAGTTCGATATGTTAGAAAGTTCCACACACGATATTATAGTACACTCTCACTATTAAGTGGATTTCCATCTTTTAGAGATTGAATAACAAAAATAATTTCAGAATCGTCTTCAGATTCATAATAATCAACTTTATATTCATTTAGATTTATTACATCCCTTAAATATACAGGTAATTTATCACATCGACTTAAATTAGATATCTTAAATGGAAAATTATCTGCATTCGGATTAACTGAATGAATAAATATAGCATCTAACCCTGCATCTTCATTAGATATTTCAATCCATAATTGATAAGTTTTCCCCCACTCTTCAAGCTTTTCTTCTAACTTGCAATATAAAGATAGATATGCTTTATTATGCGCTTTTCTGATTTTGACACTATTATTTCCATACCCCCAAAAATCCAAGTGCGTGTGCCAAAAATCAAACCAACTATCACTTCCAAAATCAAGATTATATGCATCTAGATTTTCTTCTTTTTTTAAATTACGAAAATAGCGTCGTTTGCCCCGAAATTTTTTCATTTAATCTGCTCCTACACCATGGTAAATTTGTATGTTTATATAACAAACATTTTTCACTATACTTTAAATCCTCTATTACGTAAGAATTCTTTAACTCCTTTAGGAGGTTTTACTGATTCTCCTTTATGATGTGCTCCCCCACTTTTTTGAACGGAGTCATTTTCGCTATTTTTTTCCAACGAGTATGTTTTGAACTTCAATAGGTTTACTAGTGAAATAAACAGATGTTCAATGCTCTGAGCCAAGCACTCTTATACTACCTTATTTCATTAGAAACAAGATGAAAAGCTCAAAGATTTTTCACTAAAGAAGTAGGTTAGTTAGTAAAAACAAAAAGGAGAGGGATATATTTATCTCTCTCCTTTTTGTTTAATTAGTAGGATAATTAATAAGCATTTAATATTGCTTACTGCTTCTTTGTATCATAAGCGGTAATTGCTAGCAACTATGTAAGGTTCAATACCTTCCCTGCCCTCGTCCAACTTACAGATGTTTTCTTTCATGTAGTACCCAACTGTAGCTTTGGAATAAAGGTTGATTAATAATACCCAACAAGCCAGCATTTTACGCTAAATAAAAAGAATCTATTAAGATTAATCTTTATAAAAAAATTGTTCATTTTCTGCCTTTGTTGTTAAACAATCGCGCCCTTTAATGGATTAAACAATTATTAACCATATTCTTAATATATGGTGTAATATTACTCTTTAGTTAAACCTTAAGATAATCTCCATCCAGGAGCCAACTTTTTCACAAGAGAATTGTCAAAATAAGAAGCCATTAATAAGGGGCTTCCTCTGCCTATAGATTAGTAATTCAAACAGGTAGATATCTATCTAATACCAACTCTACAAATTATAACTCTTTTAAAAAAAACTCTTACTAAGCTTTAGTAATATCAATAAATCCTTCTCCGAACACATCACGAACATCGTGTATAGCGATGAAAGCATTCGGATCAGTAGATTGAACAATCCGTTTCAATTTTATTACTTCTTGCTTACTAATAACAATATAAAGAATTTCCTTTGGGGTTTTTGTGTAATAACCGTGACCTGAGTATACGGTTACCCCTCTGTCCATTAATGTAGTCACCTGTTTGGCAATGTCATTCGGTTTATCAGAAATAATCGTAATGGCCTTCTTCGGATTCAAGCCTTCGATTACAAATTCCATTACTTTCGTTCCTACATATAGCATAATAATTGTCAACATCAGCTTTTCCGCACCAATGATAAAATAAGATGAAAAAGCAACTATTAAATCAAAAAACAATAGACCATAGCTGATGCTCCATCCTAAATACTTTTGTGTTATCCTTGCTAAGATGGTAGTACCTGCTGTTGTTCCGCCAACCCGAATGATTAGGCCAATCCCGCACCCTACAAATATTCCTCCAAAAATGGCATTTACCATCAATTCATTAGAAGCAATATTCCAGCTTTCTGTCAGATGAAGAAAAAGCGAGTTAGAAACTACAGCAATAATCGTATAAATCGTTGTTACTTTATTCAAAAATTTATAACCGATTATTAACAAAAATGCATTCAAAATTAAGTTGACTAAACCTGGTGACCACTCAAATAAATAATAGGTAATAATCGTGATACCAGTTACTCCTCCTTCACCAAGCTCGTTCGGAATAACAAATAAATTAACACCTAACGCAAAAATAAATGCACCAATAATGATAAAAATAATGTCTGTGGTTCTTTTTTTCATATACTACCTCACTGCTTATAAAAATATTTACTAGTAACAAACTCTCATCATTATATCGTGGAACATTTAAATAGAACAGTAGTCTTTTATTTTAATACAGGATTTTAATCAAACTTTATTCTAAATCTACACAATAGAAGACGGAGTATCTTTTATATGCAATTCAGCATCTCCATTACTGAAGTCATGATGCCTAATGTTGCGTATTGCTTCTTTGTATCGGAAGCGGTAATTGCGAGCAACTATGTAAGGTTCAATACCTTCCCCGCCCAACGTACCCTAACTTACGAGCAATCGTCCATCACTATATATAAATCAGCGTCATAATCCAAAAAAGTTTTAACAACTTCTAATAAATCATTAGTAGGAATCCCGCTTTTTCTATTCGAGAATTCTCTACACATATAAAAAGGCAATAATTATTACCCCCTTTAATTCGTTATTTCTTTATAGCTTTTTGTTTTTTCTTATTCCCTTGATCTTTGCAACCTTGCATAATTTTTTTGACTCTTCTGATGTCATTTTCACTTTATATCCCATCGACTGTACCACTATTTTTAATTTAGTATGCCCAATTCTGAAATTTTTAATCGCTTTCGGCATACTCCCCTACCGGTTTTCATTCACTTTTATATCCAGAACAAAATGAATGTGTCCCAGACTAAAGTTCGGAAGAGAGGTTAGGAAAAGTGGAGAGAAGCCGATGAAGCTTCACTTTCTAGGTTAATCGGATATATTATGGATGAATTTATGGAGTAATCAAGAAACGTGAAAAAAGCAGTAGAGACTTGGCTTGATCAATTTATTGAAAAGGATTAAGCCGTTTACTCTCCTCTATTCCAATATATGTCGTGTCCTTTCAACAAGTTGTACTTGTGGTTTTATTATTTTGAATTTGCCAGTGGGTGTAATTCTGAATATGCATTTCCATAAAAAAAGAGCAAGGATAATTCCCCGCTCCATAAAACTGATTCTTCTTCAGTTTTGTACATACAGTTATGTTAGATTTCTCTTTGACATTATCAAACTGCATTACAAATACAATACAACAAACAGAGCCTTGAGAAAAACAAATAACTTTAGATGCAATAAAAAATACATACTTACCAACAACCATACACAAGAATTAAACAAAGGACGTGGCAATGGATTTGGCAATGACCATTTGCACCAACTGTAAATCAGACTCACTAGTTTTAAAAATGAACTTACTTTTTTTGAATCTGAGTTCACCTTATTTGAAGGCGAGTAAAACATTAACATTGTCTTATACATGTACCAATTAAATATATGCGTCATAAAGCATCCTCCTTTACAACGCATATATCTTCTCTAAGGACAATTCGATAATGTTTTTAGATGAGTTCTATTTTTCAATATGAGCTACAACTTCAGCATCCTCTGCATGTTTTAAACCATGTTTGAATTACTGTTTATCATCTCGTACAACTCTTCTTCACCAATAATCATTATATTTAGACTTTCCGCTTTAGCTACACTGGAAAAACCCTAGTAAATAAAAGAGCATGTTCAAACGTCGACTGTTCACAACATGCTCTTACTACTATTTATGTCTCATTTTACTGTCATCATTTTATTAGGAAATCTGTTGAATTAATGATTGGTCATTGTTTCTTATCGAATTGACAGCGGTTGATACTGCATAAGCTTCCATATAAAAAACCATATCTACTCAATCGATAGATTAATAGCGTGGAAGTTATAAATAAAGTAAAATTTAAACAATTAGGGAGAGAGAAAATGATGGTGAACCTTGGAGAACGTGTCGAGCAAACGAAACGTGATTTACGAATGGAGACTCTAAAGAAAATATTAGTAGAATTTGATCAAAAAATTATGGGGCATACAGAAGAAAGTCGCCAGTCAAAGTACGAGAAAATGGAACAAAGTCCGTTTATTTTTTTCCGTGGCAGTGCTTATTTATTTTATTATGATGTAACAAATCATTGGTTTCCATATCATACGTTAGAGAGCAGACCTACATGGATTCAAGGGGATTTGCATTTTGAGAATTTTGGTGCATTTCACAATGAAGAAGGGAAGCTAGTATTTGATATTAATGATTTTGATGAAGGTTACTTAGGTTCTTATTTATATGATTTATTGCGCATGTCTGTTAGTGTCGTGCTTGTTTGTCGTCAATTAGGTTATGAAGTAAACAAGCAGATAGACGTGGTAGAAGCATACCTGCAAACGTATCATAAACAAATATCGCGATTTCAGGCTCGTAAAGATTTACCAAATACTTTTTTTGTGACAAAGAAGAAAGCAAACGGAGCGATTCACAAGTTATTGAAAAAGCTAGAAAAAAGAAGTGAGGCACATTTATTAGGTAAGGTTACTTCCAATTTTCAATCAGAGCGACAGTTTGTGGAATCAGATGAGATTCAACGATTAAGCGATGAGGCGAGAGCAGAGATTGAAAAAGTTTGGCCTCAATATCTAGAAACCGTTGGAAAGATGGATCAGGAAACGAAGTACCGTATTAAAGATATTGCGATTAAGCATGGATCAGGAACAGCCTCCATCGGATTAGATCGTTTTTATATTTTAATAGAAGGTGGACAACAAAAAGAGGATTTAGATGATGTAATCTTAGAGATGAAAGAGGTTAGGGTACCAATTCCTGCTTATTTTATGCCGTATAATAAAGATTTTTGGGAAACTTTTCCACACCAAGGCCAACGCGTGATTATGACACAACGAGCAATGCATCATCAAGCAGATCCTCATTTAGGAAATCTGACGATGGATAACCGTGACTTTTACGTACGCGAACGTTCGCCGTACAAAAAGAAATTAAAACTAGAAATGATGAAAAGTCATGAGGACATGATGGAGACGGTTGAACAAATGGGACGAATAACAGCAAAAGTACACGCTCGGGCAGATGCGGATATTAATGAAGGTATCCTACCTTATCATAGTGAAGACGAGATATTAAAAGCGATTGGTGATGATGTTGACGGATTTGTTCATTCCCTTTCACACTGGGCCATTTCATACGCGAACCAAGTGGAGCAGGATTATAAATTCTTTATGGAGTATAAGAAAGATTTGAAGAAATAATTGGGTTAATCACCAAAAGTATTGGTGACAAAATTAGCGTACAGTCATCCTAACAAATATTGCTTGTCTTTATGCATTAAACAAAAATATGAAACTTTTTATTTATGGTATCCGTATAGAAATTGCAATTTAATTGATGAAGGAGGATTTATTGATGTCATTTTTTAACAAAGTACTGGCGAGTTTTGGGATAGGTGGAGCTAAAGTGGATACGAAGCTGGAAAAAGCAGAGTATGTCGCTGGAGAAAAAATGAAGGGCGAAGTAGAAGTGTATGGAGGGAATCATGAGCAACAAATTGACTCCATTTATTTGACTTTAAATACTACCTATATCCGAGAGTTAAATGATAAAAAGTATAACGATGTTGCGCCAGTGAAAAAGTATAAGGTTACTGCTCCGTTTACAATTGGGGTCAATGAAACAAAAGTAATTCCATTTGAGATCAATCTCCCAGCTGACACACCAATTACATATGGAAATACAAAAGTATGGGTTAGTACAGGATTAGATATTAAAAATGGAGTAGATCCAACAGATAAAGATTTCATAGGAATCCGCCCGACTAAACTTGCATCGCAAATTTTAGAGGCGATAGAAAAACTCGGTTTCAAACTACGTAAAGTGGAATGTGAACAAGCTTCCTCAAAAATTCGCAATAATTGTCCATTTGTTCAAGAATTCGAGTTTATCCCAACGAGCGGTATTTATAGAGGAAAACTAGACGAACTAGAAATTTTGTTCCTTTCACAATCTGAACAATCCGCAGAAATCCTTATGCAAGTAGATCGAAAAGCAAGAGGTTTCGGAGGCTTTTTAGCAGAAGCACTGGAAATGGATGAAAGTCATATTAGAATATTAATCACTACACAAAATTTACCGAATTTACAGGAGAAGTTAAGACAAATCATCTCAAACCATGTTTGATGAAGCCACCCAAGCTCTGATAACGAAATAATTTAATGATAAATTTAGTAAGATGAGTGTAAAATCGAATAGGTTTGAAGTGCACCCTATATAAAAAAGTCGATTTCCTGTACTAAAGGAACCGACTTTTTTAGGTTGCTTGTTCAACTAAAGCATCCGATAGCTTTTTATATTTACTTGATTCCGATAACTATACTGTCACGTGCAGCTTCCACAACTTCTGTTCGTTTCAAGCTTATTAATTTCAAGTATTCTTTCAATCTGAGTGAACAGTCTCTGTATGAGCCTGAAGTTCCCACCGGTAATTTTTATTATACTGGTTATTGCTTCATAATCGGAAAAGTCTTCAAGTTTTATTGAAAGTCCTAACTCTTCCCATTTATACTCCAAGATATGATGGGTTTCCTCTTTACTAAGTTTATCAAACTCATGAGCAAATCCAATTCTAGAGTAAAGTTGGGGATATCGGGCTAATCGTTTTTCAATGCCAGGCATTCCAATTAATATCATCGCAATGTCATTACGATCGTAGATATCCCTGAGCTGTTCTAAATTTTGCACTTTTAGTCGATCTATTTCTTCAACAATTATTAGCGAGTTTTGTAACATATATTTAGATTGTAAGATATTAACATGTTATTATTTTGATTAAAGGGCGCTTTTTAATTTTGTTCAGCAATCTTTTGCGGAACAAGGATTAGAAATCACAGGGGGAGAAGAGTTTAGCATTGGTGAATATTTTGTGTACCCTATTTTGAGAATAATGGAAATGATACTTGGAATGTTTTAGACCATGTGTGGTAGTGGATTGTCTTAATACCATGAAAAAAGCTGATAAAAGTATGGATTTCTCCTAACTTTCGGCAGCCTTTTCTTCTACATATTTAAGCGAAAACTTCGCCGATTTGTGCTAAACGTTCTTTTACTTCTACTTCTGTTAAGCCATTACGTGCGATATAGCGATTGCGAGGATGTACGCGACATTCATGTGTACAACCACCTAAATACTTATGCTCATTTTCTTCTGAAGCAATAATTTGCAGGTTACATTCAGGATTTGAACAATTAATATAACGTTCACAAGGCTCACCATCAAAATGATCGCGACCTACTATGACATGTTCCACTTGGTTAACTGGTACAGTCAGACGCTCATCGAAAACGTAACATTGACCGTCCCAAAGCTGCCCTTTAGCAACAGGGTCTTTTCCGTAAGTAACAATACCACCATGTAATTGGCCTACATCTTCGTAACCTTCACGTTTTAACCAGCCAGAGAATTTCTCACAACGAATGCCACCTGTACAATAAGTTAAAATTTGCTTGCCTTCTAGTAGTTCTTTGTTGTCACGGATCCAGTCTGGTAAATCACGAAACGTTTCAATATCTGGGCGAATCGCACCTTTGAAGTGACCTACATCAAATTCGTACGTATTTCGTGCATCAACAATGACTGTATTATCTTCTTGCATCTTTTCCAAAAATTCTGCCGGCTCTAAATAATCACCAGTAATTTCATGTGGGTTAACATCGTCTTCTAAGCTTAAATTGACTAACTCAGGTTTTGGACGCACATGCATTTTTTTGAATGCATGATGTTCTGCTTCGTCAATTTTGAAAACGATACCGTCAAAGAGAGGATCTGCTTTCATATGAGCCATATAAGCATCTGTTTGTTCCACAGTTCCTGAAACAGTTCCGTTAATTCCTTCTGACGCGACTAAAATACGACCTTTTAGCTCAATCGACTTACAAAAAGCTAAATGCTCCGCAGAAAATGCAGACGGGTCTTTAATGTCAGTGTAAAAATAATAAAGTAAAACGCGGTAATCCAATTGTGTTTCCACCTATCGTTGTATATTTGCAAGATATATAGTTATAGGGTTTTAATGTATATCATTATTCTTGCAGTTCTTGGTTTATAACACTTTACGTAAAAGTGCCTCCCTCATTATACATCATCATTTGATTTTTTTGTTGGGGGATGATTGGGGGACAAGCAAATAAAGAATTTCACATTTTTAAATATTGTGGGCAAACGCTTTACATAAACTACTCCCTTTTTATTTATATAAGAAGAAACACATAGAAAAAAAACTAGACAACTATTTGGTCACCTAAATGAGAAGGTTAGAATCACATTCTGTTCTACAGAAACTTAAGATATGATGCAACTGAATTGATTTTCTTGTCTCTAACATTAAAGAGCTGTCTAAATGAAAAAAAGGACCTGCTGTTTATGTAGCACCTGATTCCTTTTGTTGGTACTCCCACGGTTAGCAAACTAGGGTCGTTTCGTTCATTATGACTAAAGGGCATAGTATTTACAGGGAAGAAAGCGATAATTACATTAGTTATATATCCCCCGCTATTTCGATTTCGAGCGAAAAAAGCGATTTGGAAAAATTCCAAATCGCTTTTTTAAATATTATTGCTTTTTAGATTTCTTATCTAAAATAAAGCGTAGTTCATTGATATCATCATTAGATAGAGTATCTTCCTGAATGAATTGGGCAAGCATGGATTTCAAGGTACCTCCATAGATACGCTTGATAAATGATTCGGTCTCAGCACGCTGGCACTCTTCCTGTATATAGAGCGGGTAAAAGGTGTAAACTCTTAAATTTTTATTGACACCTACTACATCTTTTTGAACCAATCGATCGAGAAGAGTGCGTATGGTTTTTGGCTTCCAATCAGTACTCTCCTGTAAGGAAAGTATGACGTCATTCGCTGTTTGAGGAGCTTTATCCCAAAGCACGTTCATGATTTCCCATTCTGATTCTGATATATTAGGAATGTTTTTCTCCACATTTATCTCCTCCATTTTCTTTAATAGATTCCTAAATCTTTTAAAATTGATAAAGTAATTTCTACAGCCTTGCTTCCAGATGCATCACCTTCATTTTGTATATTGGTAGCAAAGAAATAAGTATTGTTCTTCGTCTCTACATACCCAATAAACCAACCATTGATGTTTTTTCCATTCACTGTACCTGTACCTGTTTTTCCTGATAGGCGAGCTTCTTCATTATTTTCTAAGTGTAGTGCATCCTTCACAGTTTGGATATGCATTTCCTTATATCCCAACTGATTGTTATAAAAGGCTTGCAGCAGTTGCACTTGCTCGACTGGGGAAATTTTCAATGAGGATTCGTTCCAGAATTCACCTAATCCCCCAGATACATTGGAGTTTCCATAGTTGATGTCTTGTAGATTGAATTGTATGGTTTCAAATCCTTTTCTACGATCTAGTTCTTGGAAATACCAGTTTACTGATTTTTGTAAAGCAGATGAGACATCCTGATCCATATTCCAAGCATCATAGGGGTACTCCGTCCCATCCCATGAAAGGGTGGATTCTTCGGGTGATATCACATTTGATTCTAGTGCAAATAGGGCACTATAGATTTTGTATGTGGAATCAGGTGATACTCGCAACGTACTTTTCTCTTCATTATAAATACGATATTGTTTTGCACTAGAATTATATAAAACAAAGCTGCCTTCATACCCTTTAAAGAATTGATGTAAATCCTCATAAATTGTTCCGTCATTATTAAAATAGTAACGGTCGTTCTCCGTCGAAAATGCGGAAATGACAGGTAATTGGACTGTCAAAATGATACTGGCCAACACATAAATAAAGACACTTTTTCTTATTGATTTCTTTGCGCCAGGCTTATAGGCAGCAATTTGTTCAATTCGTTTTTTAATTTGGCTCTTCGAACCGTTTATTTGTGTTACTAACGGTAGCTTACTTGAACGTTTCGAAAGATCTACAAAATTAATAATTGTATTTCCATATTCACTAAATGAATTATCATCTAGCAAATGTAAAACAGATGTATCACATGCGATTTCCCGATCTAATCTCATTTCTCTAAAAGCAAGCCAGACAAGGGGATTAAACCAATAAATGCTTTGATAGAACAACATCACGTAATTTATTAGCAGATCCTTGTTTCTATAGTGATTCAGTTCATGAAGAAAGATGTGCTCATAATGTTTCAAGTTGATCCAGTTTTCATGCTGAGAAGGTAAGACGATATATGTTTGAAAAAGTCCAAATATCATTGGAGATTGGACTCTTTTCGAAATAACAATCTTTATTGATTTTTTAATCTGTAGTCTTTTCTTGCATTCTTCGAAAAGCACAAGAACTTCTTTATTGGAAAACGTAGAAGAATAATTCTTTATCCTTCTAAGTGTGATCCATCCACGAACCATAGTAAAAGTAAATAATAGCAACCCTGAGATCCATAATCCCATTACTCCTATATTAAGTACGGACAGATCCGACTGATTGACAGATACAGAAAAGTCTTGTATAAGGTGTAGGCCCTGCATCATATTAGTTCCGTTTATTTCTGTATTAGGGCTGACAGCATTAGTCTGATACATATATCCACGGCTAAAGAGAAAACTAAAATTATATAAATGAGTAGGTATGAATGGAAGTGTTAAAGCGATAAAAAGAAACATCCACAAATGATAGTGCCATTTTGCTGTTAGTTGTCTTCCAAACCATTTTCGTATAAGTAGAATAACAGTAACGGAAAATGAAGATACCAATAGGCCAATTATAAAATGAGTTAAAAACATTTCCTCCAACACCAACTCTCTTAGATTTTTACATTTTTAAAACAGGTAGCATATTTATAGTAGCTTGATGGTGAAAAATAAAGAGTTGACTTAATTTGATTACCTATGTAATACTATACTACAGATGTAATCAGACTACAAACGTAATCTGTTGGAACTCCTTGAAAAAGGTTGTTTTTTCAGTTCATTAAGAGTCTAATCAAATAATTAGGAGGTTTTACATCGTGAACAAAAGAAGGTTTTATCAAATACTAGCACCGATAGGATTGATGCTTATGGTTGTAGGCTGCTCAGATGAGAACAAACAGGTTGTACAACAATCAGAAACAGAACCTAACCAAACGTCAGAAAATATAATGGAAGAAACTACAATGGAGAAATTTGAACAACTTGAGAAGGAATATGACGCGAGACTTGGGGTCTATGCTATTGACACAGGAACAAAAAAAACCGTGGAATTTCGTGAAGACGAACGATTTGCATACACATCCACATTCAAAGCACTGGCTGCTGGGGCAGTTTTACAACAAAATTCTATAGAAGAACTTAACAAAATAGTTACCTACACTAGTGATGATCTTGTTACCTATTCACCGATTACAGAGAAATATGTTGATACAGGAATGACTCTTAAAGACATTAGTGAAGCTGCAATCAGGTACAGTGACAATACTGCTGGAAATCTTTTATTTAAGGAACTGGGCGGCCCTGAGGGATTCGAAACATCTTTAAAAAAACTTGGTGACCAAGTAACTAATGCTGAGCGTATTGAGACAGGCCTAAATGAAGCTGTACCAGGAGAAACTCGTGATACTAGTACACCAAAAGCACTTGCTAATGACCTTCAAGCATACACGCTCGGCGACGTACTAACACATGAGAAACAAACTATGTTAGTTGATTGGTTGAAGAGAAATACAACTGGAGATAATTTAATTCGTGCAGGAGTTCCCAAAGGGTGGGAAGTTGGAGATAAAACTGGCGGGGGAGGTTACGGAACACGCAATGACATTGCGATTGTTTGGCCGCCTAACAGAGAACCAATCGTTCTTGCAATACTATCCAGTCGCGATAAACAGGATGCAACTTATAACGATGAGCTTATTGCACAGGCAACAAAGGTAGTAATGAATGTTTTTAATTCCACTCCAAACAACAAGTAACGGGAATGAATTATTAAAAAATACTATCATCTTTTTTATAAAAAATTGCTTAACATTGTAAATATGCGGTTTCCTGACGCTACTTCCCTATGAAACAAACAACTAAAAGCCAATTTCCTTAGCGTACAGGAAATTGGCTTTTTCTTTGTCGAAATTTGCTTATCGTACGAAATAGGAATTTGTTGGTGGGACCCCTATTATTTGTACAATAAAATAATTGTTAGTTTTTCGGTATTTTCCAGATGATGGGATTACATGATTATAGATGTCTCTCATGTACTCTTTATTCTCTATCAGTTTCTCAAGAGCATCTACTCTTTATGCTTTTAAGGTAAATAGAACACCAACCATCATAAAAAATTATTATACGTTTCAATTTAAAACCACGTCCCTTCAACCCTAAACATAAGAAAAGGTATATGTTCGCACTTAATCTAAAGTCGATAAAAGGGATAAACTCATAAACAATAAAAAAACACTAAAAATAATAATACGTTCTCTTCTTAATATGAAACATAAAAAGAATATAATAAACGTCAATTTATAAGCTACCTCTAAATAGAAGTTTTCAAAGATATAACTTAAAGCCATAGTCAGTATAGCGATACTCAGTGAAAATTTTTTAAGGCCTTCTAAAAAATGCTTTATTCCATGTTCTCGTATTTTCCAAGTTCCAAGTATATGTGATAAATCTAATGATGAAAGTAAATCATCGTTTTGTTCAAATTTTATATATATGGGTTGTAAGTAAGGAGCTCTCCCGTTTAGTGATTGTTGTCCCCAACAAAAAGGCTCACCATTAATGAGCATGGGATTTAAAGTAAAGGCCTCTTCATCATTCTTATATTCTGGTAATAACTCTATTTCCGTATCTTTAGAAAAAACAACTCGTTGCCCTTCGGTTCCACCAAAATATTTTTTCCAATGTAACGTAATTAGAGAACTATCAAAAAACTTAAAAGATCTTTTCTTTTGTAAGTAGGCCATACTTGTATCTACTGAAATCCAGCCTTTATCTTCTATAAAAAACTCATTCCAAACATGTGCGTTCATTTTTCCATATGCCCAACTTCCAACTACTGACCTTGCTGGTATTTTTAATGCTCTACATAATGCTGTAAAGAGAAATGAAAATTCCCCACAATCGCCTTCTTTTACTTCGAGAAACGAGTTGACCCCCCTACTACTTGGAGGGTAAATATAGCGATAATTATCTACTATATAATGAAAAATAGCATGTGCCTTTTCATTATCATTTTTCTGTTGATAGGTAATTTCTTTTGCTAACCTTGTAGTTTCTTTATTTACTGGTGAAAGAATGGTATTTCTCAAATAAAAATCCCTTTCTTCATCCGTTAATTTTTTCTTTTCATTCTTTGTACTATATAATTCGATTTCATAATTAAGATGTAAATGTTGATCTTTGCTTAAAACGTAATACGCTAATTTCTCCCCTGTTGGAATCTCTCTAACTTGATCGGGCTTTAAATTACTCTCGTTAAATTGAATAGCAGGAGGTATAATCATCCACAATTATAGTTTTTCGAATAATTCATTTCTATAAAAAAAATCAACTGTAACAGTTTTACTCATAGATTTCACCTTCTTCCATCCGTATTCAAGTCCAAGTACTAGTACTATAAATTGTTATTTCATCTGTATTGTTGGTAGCTTCTGCATTAAAAGTCAGACCAGAAGCTAAAAGTATTGTGAAAGAAGTAGCTACAAAATACTTTTTCAAATAAATCATCTCCAAAATATAGTTTAATACCACTTACAAAATACAATAAATTTACATTTCAGTAAATTTTTTTTACAAAAACCGATAAAAAATGTACTAAATTTATAGATTCAATTGGTACAGAGCAGTTGCTTAATATTCAGCGGTCACAGTCAGAGACCCCATTGAAGGAGAAAACAACTTACAGCTAAGCTGGTGTACAAGCAATTAAAGTCACAATGAATAGCAATTTATTTTGGAATTAAATGGTTAAAATAGAAGGGAATCTACTATTCGTTATTTGCTTTATCCTTACATGACGGTAAATGACGTTTTAACTTTAAAGTGGTCATCGGTAAACGAGGCAATAATACTCAAAATAAACGAAAAAAATAACCCTCCTGTGTAGGGAAGGTTACGTTTCTTGGATTGGTCTTTCTATCACCGATTAAAAATACTCCGACAAGTACTTGTATGGATACTATAAACGTGCGGATATTAGCGTATCCGTACATCCTCTTTAGTTATGTATCTTAACTAATCACTTCTCTTGTGACAGCCAGCAAAAACTAATGCGATCTCCACGCAGTTGCAGCATTGATGCCACTTTCCTTGTCCCCACTCTCTCCAGCTAAATAATCTACTTCTAAAACATCGTTTTATACATTCGTATACTAGCAATTAACAGAGTGCTCCGTATGCTCGCAATGCCTCTTGGCCTCTAATATGTAGTAGAGAAGGCTCTATGATAACATATTGATGGTGAAGTTTCATATATGTAGGCGGTACTTCGCTGATACGGATAAACTCGGACTTAGGTGGAAGTTCGCCATCTCCATGATGTTTTAACACAATCAAATCTCTTGTAGTTGGATTTTCTACAGCTAGTATTGCTACTACAGCTCGCATAGTAGGATTCGGCAGCGCATAAATCAGTTCTTTTTTCAGTTGCTCTAATTCCATTCTATTCTATTCGCCCTCTCTTCATCTAACCAGTGAATTACCAGCACTTAACGTCCTCAACGACTGTTTGAAATGGTGCAGGAAGTGAATACAGGTAGTATAAATAGAATCCTTATTATTAAAATTCCACAGATACTAATACCCGTAAAACTAATCTACTATTCACATTTTATACTATTTTTATATTATATTATAAATATTTACTGATTACAAAGTTCTATGTGATGATTTGATTTTTTACGAACTTTGGCACGAAACCGAATAGGCATCGCTAGGAAAGGCCCGGATCGCCTGCCTTTCTTAATTTCGAGCATAGCTTTAATCATCAATTTGGTATAAAGCTATATTAAGTTGCTTTATTTTCTCCACGATAGTCTTTGACTGCTCAACCAATAAGTTTATTTTCCTTTTTTTATTAGTGCCCAGTAAATCTGTTACCTCTTTATGAATAGACTTTAATTGATTCTCTTTAAACGATAACTGTTTATTATACTGTTTTTCTCGGGCTAATAAACACGCAAAAACATCCTTTTTAATTTCTTTGACATTAACTTTATTTAATATATACGTAAAGTGCTCTGAAATTAATTGGTTGTATCGAGAAGCTTCTATAAAGATTCTAGAATGATTTTTAACACATACATAATATCCGTGTGCCCCTAAGTTATTTGAACGAAAAATCATTACTGTTTTACAACTACTACAGATCGGCTGCAATACTCCCCTTCCATTTGATTTTGCAATAGAGTCTTGTATCTCTTGAAGAACTTATTGAACAATTGATGCGATTTAAAAAGGTAACAACAAATAATCTAAAATTATTGGCTTGCTTAAAAAATCCTTTTTATGCGGGGCATATGAAAGTTCATGACCAATACGTTCGGTTACCTCACGTAAAACCTATTCTATCGTTAGATGACTACTTGAAGGTTCAAGAATTTTTATTGAAATTTGAGCAAGCTGAATTAACATTCCCTACTGAATAGAATAAAGACTTGATATCTCTTTCCATCTCTGGTTTAGGTGTATAATTCTTTCTATCTCCTTTACCTATAACATTGAACCCCAATAATGAATTAGGATATTGCAATGCTACTAAACTCGTTTTATCTGCAATATTTCTACCCTCTGATTAAGCGAATATCCCATATAGAGATTCTACAGATAAGTTTTTTGAGAAGCCGGGATGACCTGAATCAGTGAAAATCACGTAAACATCATACTTATAGAAAACTTTCACCTAACCAATATATTCATAAAAATTCACTACTGTTGCATAAATATTTACAGAAAATTCAATCTTTTTTTGTATTATTTGCTGTATATGACAATCAAACAAGACAACCAGAATATATACCTCCCGAACATTCAGATGTTTCACCATTAATGAAAGTATTGGTGAAATGGATTAACATAGCCATAAATTTAGAACAACCTTTAGCCTTCTAACGGGGAATATCCGAGCCTACTTAAAGCTAATGCCATTTGATAATAACCCTTTCTATTTGGATGAACCCCTCCTCTTGATAATAAAGCTTTTTCATTCCCCTTAAATACACTATAGATATCAGCTACTTTAACATTCATTTCCCGACCAAAACCGTTAATCAATGAATTAAACGCTTTAATACCCTCATCTGCTATAGGAATCTCGGGAAATGGATTGTATAAATTCGTTAACCGTATAATGTATTTATCTTGTTTGTCTAGATGGTGAATTCTTTCTAATATTTTTGAGTAGTTATCCCCTGATTGTTTTATAGCCTGAGATATAATTTTTTCATCTTTATTTCTTATAAATCCTTTAGCAGCGTTTATTAAGTCATCTCCTCCAGCCGTTATCGTAATGATATTTGCACAATTTACAGCTCTCGTAACACTCGGGGAATAAAGCATTGTTAAAACATCCTCTGTCGTTGCTCCAGACCTTGCGTATTTTTGATAAAAAATACGCCTTTTTAAAATTTGCTTACTCAGATCTCTGTAATATTCAACATATCCTGGGTCCCAAAAAGGAACACCGATACCAACCGTAAGGGAATCGCCTATCGCCAGATAACATAAAGGATTGAAATCCATATTTCACCTCAAATGATTAGTTGTATTCTTATAGTATTCAAATCAGTTACGATTCGAAACTATTTGGTTGTCATTGAGCCTGGCATGAGAGACAACAGCCCCTTTGCACCGTAGTATGGTATATCACCTTTCATACCTATTCGTTCTTGAGTGTTAAGAGGCTTTCATTTGGAAACTTTTTTTGAAAATGCGCAAGTGCAATTAGAGGGAAAATATATCGATAACTATGATAATGAAAATAGAAACTGCCAGCCATTCCCTGTCCTTTTGGATAAGATGTTGTCCAGTCATCTTTATCATTATTTTCTAAAATATATTTGATGCCTGATATTATTTCTGGTGTTAGTTCGTCTTCAGCAGCAATCAGCACATCCAAGGCCCAGGCTGTATGAGTTAACGTGCTGGCTCACAATGGAACGTACGTTTTCATTTTATCACTTTTACAAGACTCTCCCCAACCTCCATCCGAATTTTGAATATCACGAAGCCATTTGACTGATTTTAGAATAGAAGGATGATCTGATGATATTCCTGCTGCAACAAGCCCGGTTATAGCAGCCCAAGCACCATAAATATAGCATATGCCCCATCGGCCATACCACGATCCATTCGGTTCTTGATGTTCGAATAACCAATTTACACCTAACTTTATAGAGTCGTGACTCTTTTTTTAGTTAGTGAATTTCCCTTAAAATTCCAATGTTCTTCCTGTTAAATCTGCACTTGATGGATCTGCGAGTAATAATTTAGCATCTTCAATTGGAATCATAGACAAAATGCTATTATTCACGCCTTTTTCGAATGATGACCATCCTCCATCATCATTTTGCATTGAAAATACCCAGTTGATTCCTCTGTCCCAAGATGTATGGACCTCGGGTTTATTAATGACAGTATTGCAGATTGACCTTAAGGTTACAGTAGTATCATCAATATCAGGGTTCATAGTATTTACATTTGAGAAACCCCATCCCCCTGGAAGACTATCTGGATTGTGTATGACCCAGTCCCCATATTTATAATGCTGCCGTGTTAATAAAAATTGGTTTGCTTTTTTTATAACGGGATCTAATTCGGAAACGCCTGCTTCTTGCATGGCATAACTAATTAAAGCTGTATTCCATACCGTTGCTGTGGTGAATTGCATATGAGTCTTCCTGTTCACTTGGCATTTCGTTTTTGCGTTAATCATTCTTTCTATAATTTTTGGAGAAAATAAAAAAACAGCCAAAACGCTTGTTATATAAAGGTTTTGGCTGTTTCAAGGAAAGCTGGTTATTTACTTTAATTATGACATTATGAAATCGTTTGGACATGAGCGGTTAGCAACAACTGAAATTTACTTAGCAGATATTTTTTCTTTGGAAAAACACGCTATTCATAGTTGGAAACCGGAGTGGTTTAAAGACATATGTTGAAAATGACTAAGTTTAAAAGTTCCTTATAATCCTTATAACCCAAAAATAAAAGAATCTATTTTGAAAAAGATTGATCAAAGTGGATTCTTTCGTTGTGATTTAGTATACAGTTTCATAAAAAGGTTGATTATTTTTAGTGGTCCTTCTTCAACAAAACCAGCTAATAGGATGTCAATATTTTTCTCTAAAATT
>NZ_JAEOAH010000045.1 GCF_016612995.1 Viridibacillus soli | reverse complement strand
CCGGACGGTCGTAGGTTCGAGTCCTACCTTCGGAGCCATTTTTGGAGAGCTGTCCGAGTGGCCGAAGGAGCACGGTTGGAAACCGTGTAGGCGAGTAACCTTGTCTCAAGGGTTCAAATCCCTTGCTCTCCGCCAAAGACATTCTCAATTCTAATATGGCCCCTTGGTCAAGCGGTTAAGACACCGCCCTTTCACGGCGGTAACACGGGTTCGAATCCCGTCGGGGTCACCATTTTATAACATCATATGGAGGATTAGCTCAGCTGGGAGAGCATCTGCCTTACAAGCAGAGGGTCGGCGGTTCGATCCCGTCATCCTCCACCATTTAGTTTCATAATACCATTATCGCGGGGTGGAGCAGTTCGGTAGCTCGTCGGGCTCATAACCCGAAGGTCACAGGTTCAAATCCTGTCCCCGCAACCAAATGGTCCGGTAGTTCAGTTGGTTAGAATGCCGGCCTGTCACGCAGGAGGTCGCGGGTTCGAGTCCCGTCCGGACCGCCATTTTTAAAATAAGTAATAAATTATTATGGGTCAGTAGCTCAGTTGGTAGAGCATTAGATTGAAGCTCTAAGTGTCGGCGGTTCGATTCCGTCCTGACCCACCATAATAATGCCGGTGTAGCTCAGTTGGTAGAGCAACTGACTTGTAATCAGTAGGTCGAGGGTTCGACTCCTTTCGCCGGCACCATGTTTTTCTGGAGGGGTAGCGAAGTGGCTAAACGCGGCGGACTGTAAATCCGCTCCTTAGGGTTCGGCAGTTCGAATCTGCCCCCCTCCACCATTTTTTTAATTTAGGGGCATAGTTTAACGGTAGAATAGAGGTCTCCAAAACCTTTGATGTGGGTTCGATTCCTACTGCCCCTGCCAATTAAATTTCATTATGGCGGTTGTGGCGAAGTGGTTAACGCACCTGATTGTGGTTCAGGCATTCGTGGGTTCGATTCCCATCAGTCGCCCCATTAAATTTTAAAATTAAATTAAATAAGATAAATACTAAATAATAATTATGGCGGTTGTGGCGAAGTGGTTAACGCACCTGATTGTGGTTCAGGCATTCGTGGGTTCGATTCCCATCAGTCGCCCCATATTATTGGGGTATAGCCAAGCGGTAAGGCAACGGATTTTGATTCCGTCATGCCCTGGTTCGAATCCAGGTTCCCCAGTTAAATTTGCGGAAGTAGTTCAGTGGTAGAACACCACCTTGCCAAGGTGGGGGTCGCGAGTTCGAACCTCGTCTTCCGCTCCACTTTTAATTTACGGCGGCATAGCCAAGTGGTAAGGCACAGGTCTGCAACACCTCTACCACCGGTTCAAATCCGGTTGCCGCCTCCATTAATTTTAAAATAATTATATAATATTACATAATGTCTGTAATAATATTATGCCGGTGTGGCGGAATAGGCAGACGCGCACGACTCAAAATCGTGTTCCGTGAGGAGTGTCGGTTCGACCCCGACCACCGGTATCCTAAATAACTCAAGTATAACAAGGGTTCTCATCCAATGAGGACTCTTTTTTTGTGGTCTAAAAGTAGTCGTTTTTCCCCTAAAAAATCGTAATTTCTAATACGACCTTTCTATTTTATTAGGAGGTGAAATATTATGGCGAGACGTGATAATCAATTATCGGATTCGCAAATTCAACGGTTCCAACAAAACTTTACTTCGCTATTACCCTTTAAGGATTGCTTTGAATGGTTTATAAAGGATTGTGAAGTGAGAAATTTACGCTCACATACAATCAGTTATTACATGAATGAGATGAGAGGTTTCTATAAAATCACTCGTGAGTTAAATCTATCTAATGATATGAAGTTATTCACACATGAACATGTTAAAGCAGTAATCAATCATATGCAAGATAACAAATTAAAAACTACAACAATTAATACACGTTTACGAGCAGTTAGAGCCTTCTTTAACTTTTTAGAACGTGAAGGACACATTGAGCAAAGTGATAACCCAGTTAGTAATTTAAAGTTGCTTAGAGATAGAACAAAGGTTGTTGAAACTTATTCTGATAAAGAGTTAGCAAAGTTATTTAAGCAACCAGATCAAAGAACTTTCACAGGAGTTAGAGATTTAACTTTAATGATGATGTTTTTGGAAACAGGAGTACGTGCTAATGAGATGGCTCATATTCAAATACACAATATCGATTTCGATAGGGATAGAATATTAGTCACTAATACAAAAGGTTATAAGCAACGCTTTGTACCAATTCAAAAAGAGATGCAAGGTCAATTGAAGAAGTATTTACATCTGCGAGGTCATATCGAAGGACAAGATTATTTATGGGTCACTATTGACGATGATGTCTTATCAAAACATTCAATTCAAATAATGGTATCCAACTACGGTAAGCAAGCAGGAATTAAAGCACATTGAACATTTTCATTACTTAAAATGAAGTTTTTCATATTAATCATTTCATTGCGATTTTGAGAAGGTTTATGATATGCCGACGTTGCTTCATCTATAAAGAGAATAACTATTTGATAACCTTCGATTTTGCTTCTTGCAATAATTTCTCGTACTTGTATTTCAAGTGAATGTCCAAGGGTTTGCCCTCTATCAGACCATCGCACATATGCGGCGAGTATTTTTAATTTGTCTTTATAAATGTTACAGGGCATGGCTACCTGTGTATAATTTAAACTAGCATGCTTTGTAATTAAGTAAACATCATCAAAAATATAACAATATTTATGCTCTATGCTCATCGTATTCCTCACTTTCAAAATAAGCCCCGAATGTAACATGATAAATAATAAATTCGTAATTTAACTCTATTTTTGAAAAGAAAAATTGACATAAATAATCCAAATCATATCCTTGTAGTTCCTGAGTCAGCTTCTCTTTTATTAACTGAATAAGTTCATTCAATTCTTTTCGGGCCTCTTCAATTTTAATTAGGTCTCTAGCACAATCCTTCATCTTTAGTTTGTATACTCTAGATAATTCAACTATAGATTCTAATTTTGAATTAGATAATTGTTGAAATTCTAAAGTGATTTCCTTATGCAATGCATTAATCTGTCTATCTAAACTAGTGATATGATTCTCTAAGTCACTTTGAACTTTATGCAGAAAAGCAAATACATCTTTTTTTAACTCCTCACGTGAAAAAGATTGAATCATAATCTTAAGATGCTCGCTAATTAAGCTATTGTAATCATTGACGTTAATTTTAATTTTCGAGTGTTTGTTTTTACAGACATAATAACTACTTTTTCCAAGTTTAGATGATCGAAAGTTCATAGGCTTTTTACAAATTTCACAGTGTGGAATAATGACTCCATGGCTAGTTGCAATAGCGATAGCGTTATATAATTCATCTTCTAGTTTTTCTAGGATTTCTTGAATAGTAGTGAAGTCATCTAACGATATAATTGGCTCGGGAGTCGTTCGTATCCATAAGTCGTTTTCATATGGCCACAGTAAAATGGGTTATTCAAATATCTTAATAAGTCATCAAAGCGCTTGTTCTTAAGTAGTTTTTTATAATGAATGAAGACATCAAACAGATCATCCGCATTTTTTACCTTTGTAATAGAGTTGAAGAATCTCTTTAGTTCATTCTGAATTTTATCATCCGGAATGTACTTAGTATCACGTCTTTTACCAACTCTCTTGAAACCGAGTATGTTGGAAGGGAACTGATTATTTGTATCAGTTCGTCGCGTAGAAATGTTTTGACCTTCCACTTGAGCAAAGATTCCGTAGAGCGATTCTATTGCAAGTTTACTCGAAAATGGCGGCTGTTTACTTGAAGTGAAAATTACGTTTACTCCGTATTCATAAAACTCTTTCACTAGCGCTACATATTCATAAAAATTACGAGCTAAGCGGTCGCTACTATAAACGAGGATTGTTTTAGACTTTTTCTGTTTAATTAGCATTCTTAATTGTTGCAGCTCTAGTTGGTCTTCCATTGATAACTTATTAGCAGAGACATCATCGTCTTTTAACCAGATGACATTTTCAGGATCGATTTTTTGATTATTAATATAGGCCTCTGCAAGTAAGATTTGCTTTTGAATATCTTGTTGCGCAGAACTGACCCGACTATAAACAATAGTAAATTCATCATACAAATTTATGAAATCGATGTACTGTTTTTTGTAGTCAAACTCTGGAATTATCATTTTACTATTACTCCTTTTCAATTATCTTTTTACTGGTTTTTAGCAAATTACCTTTTACCTTTAAATCCAGTTCTAGCTGGTCTAATAATATCTTTTCGATTAATCGTTTTAAGAAAAAGTAAGATTCATTTTGTAAATCTTCATTTAACGTGACTTTAATTTTTTGATTACCTGACATAGCTACCCCTCCTATTAATAATTACTAGAATCATTGACAAAGGGGCGAGAATTTATACTAGTCTTTTTGTTTTGTATCTAACTCTAGTTGTAGCTGATAATTAATTGAAGGTTTATCAGGCTTTTTATCAATTGACTTGATAAAGACTTTTGATTCAACTTGAGATACGTTTAGTTCCTTTAGTAGATGTATCAAGTTTTGCATCTTGTATCCCCCTATCTGTTATATAAAAATCAATAAAGCGCTCAATCACCATTTTTGAAACGCCCACTTCTTCGCATGTGTCGAGTAATCTCTTCATCCAGTCAAGTTTTTCTTGTTCCATAGAAATTTCCTCCAAAAAATAAAAACCGCAGCACATGGTTATCTCTAGGGATAACATCGTGTAACTGCGGTTTTCGCTTGTTGTTACGCTATTAAGTTTGAATTAACGGATTATTCGAAAGCCATTGTATCTTATAAGTAGGCTCTTTTTAATAGTGAAATTAGATTTTATAAAGAATTTTTATCTAATTTCCAAAAAGCAAAGCTATATCGAATCCATTTTTAGGTCACTCTAGTAAGCACGAGGTGACCTGAATATCCGCATTTGGCTATTCCCCCAATATTAGTAACGAGAATGATGAATTTCTTGATATAGACAAAGATAAAATGAGTCTAATAATTGCAGGTGATAGTGTTGGGTCGAACCAGGGCAAACACTAAAAACGTCAATTCCATTTCTAACTTCACTTGCACTGTATTCTGTTCTGAAGGTCTCACCAGGTTGGATTGTTATCTTTCCTGTTGAATCAATAGGCTCGAATTTCTAACCAATCTTTTGCCCGGTAATGTAATTCGGGTCGAAACTGAGTTTGTAATCACCAATTCCCGTATTTGTAATCAGAGTTCTACCTTCTGCATGACGTTACTACATTAAGAAAGGAAAAGGACAAGGTGTTAGAGGGAATTATCTCCCTAGTCGTTGGTCAGGGGCTACACGTGATTGGAGTCTGGTAGAAGAAGTTTGGCTTAATCCGGAAAAACCGACGTTTATTCAAGCTAAGCAAAAAGTTCAAAAATAGCTATCCACCGACATCGTGAACTACTAAAAGAATTCATGAACGACGGCACACGGTTTATTCGAAACTATTTTGAAGAGAAACAAAAGATAACCCCCCGTAATTATTGTAGGTTTGCATACGTTTGCTTCAAAGATAATTTTAACCCTCAACGTTCCTTTGACGCCATGTAGAACGGAGATCCATCTGAATCCCCGCAAATCAAATTTTCTGTGAAAAGTGTGAAGTAAAAATGTCCCCTGAGGGCTATTGTTTGCCTGTTACCACATTTGAAGTGGAGACGGACAAGTGCGGGTGCTTTCCCCTCATTTTTTTAAATTAGGAATAGTATACTTTTTCTACTTTATATAATGTATGCTCGATAGTCGAGCAGAGAACGGCATCCACTTTGTAAAATTTAACTCGAAAGTATAAACTTTTCAAAAAGTTCTTTATATTATTTTTTTGCTTAAAGGCAGGGAGAAATTCTGAATTTTTCTCCACATCACCAAAACTTTGAATCCATTGCTCTACATAAGTCTGACTAAGTATTTTTCTATTTAAAACACTAATTATGGATTTTACCATTCTCTCATCTTCCCCATCGGAGTAAATTCGATCTGTTATGGTCATCTTTTCGTAAACCAAATCGAGGATAGTTAAGAGGTCATTTTTATCCAGTTCGGAACATTGAGCCAAATCTTCTAAAGCATCTGCTGCATGGGCTATAGCATGAGCCCAGCCTTTTTCTTCGTCATACCCACGGTAATCTCGCTCTTCTTGTACATTGTAAAATACTTTCTCTTTTATCTGATGAATTTGCTCTCTTGAGAGAAATGGTGATTCTCTATGCCTCATGAAGAGGAGCGGTATGACTAGCATGGAGAAAGATCGAGTGAAGACAGAGTCTGTATTTGTTTCACCAAGCTTAAAAAGCAAATGGTTTTTATCCAAAACAACCGGTAGAAGTTGTTCTAGTTCGTTTGCTGTTAGAGAATTATCAGGAATCCAATGTGATAAGGTTGTATAAATTAGCTCATCACGTAGTTGGGCATCCAAAGAACCGATGTTATTTATCATTTCTAGTATCAACTGGAATGTATCGGGGGGTGCTTGGTACCCATTTTCTTTTATTAATATCAACTTTTCTTTTAAATTCATTTTACACGCTCCTACTAGAAATTTTCTGAACTAACTTTTTCAAGGGTTTCTACTGACTATACGGCTTCTTCCGTACCCTTCTTCCCTTACTATAAGGTACAGATAGGATCAGAGACAATCCGCAATAGCAGAAAGGAATAAATTATTTCCAAGCGGTTTATTTCCTGATAAAATCCATAAAATTCCGCCTCCTTCGATTGTATTTTATACGAAAACTTACTATCTAAAAAACTTCCCCACCCGATTTTAGGATAAAGAACCCATATAATAATTTTCAGAATTTTCCTTGTAAGTTAATGATTAACAAGTTATCATTTGTATATTAAATTAAATTAATCCAAAGCGCAATAACTAATGGAATTTAAATTTTGGGCGTGAAGAACATCTACTGAAGCAATAATTACAATCGATCTAACTGAAATTCACTACAAAATAAAAGGATGGTTTACTTGATAAATAATAAAATATTAAGTAAAGACAATATTCAGGAAATATTATCGTTGTCACCTACACAGCAAGGACTACTCTTTAAATATCAGATGGATCCTAAATCGAGCGAATACATGGAACAGGTTGTCCTAAAAATTAAAGGAGATATAACTGATAAAGAGATTGAAAGAGTATGGCATCACTTGATTAGCACTTATGATGGTTTGCGTTCTATTTATAAATGGGAAAAGTAAGTAACCCTGTACAAATTGTATTGAAAGAAATCGATCTGCCACTTTATTTTGAAGAAAGAGTGGGAGATTGTACTACCATATTAAATGAAATACGGGATAATGAGCTTAAAAAAGGGATTGATTTAACAACGGAACCATTAAGAATCCGTCTGGTAAATGGCGCCAACCATGAAAAAATCATGATATTAACCTATCACCATATTTTATGGGATGGATGGAGTAGTGGAATCCTTATAGATAGCTTTACTAGATTTAATGAAATCGAAGTTGATAAAGAGTTACCTTCAAAAATAAAAGTAACACCTTGGCGAGAGTATATTAAATTAGTTAGAAATCGAGACATAGATGGAGAAAAAAAATACTGGGCTAATTATCTTGATGGCGTTGAGCGAAATGAAATCTCTCCCAGTCTACTCACAATAAACATATAGACAATAAAAGCCATAGAGAAACATTTTATATCGAAGATAATGATTATAAAATTCTTAAAAACGCTTGTATACAAAATAAGCATACTTTAGCAGGATGGATTCATAGTGGGTTGTTAACGAAAGAAGGAGTATTCAAAGATAGTATAGAAATAAAAAGCAAAACACAAAGAGGAGAAAGTTTGGCAGAATGTCTCAGCAAGAATTAGCAGAGAGCAACATGTACTTGGATTATGATTAGTCCCAATGCAGAGTATACATGTGGAGAAATCTGGACTAAGCGAAATTGTCGATAAAGCATTTATAAAATATTGTATAGACCCCCTTGCTAAAAAATAAGAAAAGATTGTTTGAATATAAATAAAAAAGGCTAGGTTCTACTATGGTAGCACCTAGCCAATTACTTAAACCCACAGCACCAATGTGTTGCCACATACACTCCACGCATGTTGAGTGTAGACACAAGAGAAAACATTTATATTTTTCATCTGAAAAACCCAGCAAATCATTTTACACAATTTTTACACATTACAACCAGATATCCCTGATATATAAGGCTTTCGGAACCATTCCCTGTCCCGACCACCGGTATCCTAAATGTAAAATTTATCAAGAGTTCTCAATATGAGGACTCTTTTTTTGTGGTTCTATAATATTTGGGTTCTATAATATTTGTTGGGGTTTTCAAACAATTGAAGACAAAAAAATGCACGAACACCGCGATTTCTTTATACTTGGATTGTCTAGAAACAAGTAGAAAGCGAGTGTCGTGCAAATGAATTTTAACATGAAAATGCCAGGATTTGAAGGCTTTACTATCACAAACGTGGATAAAAGAGAATCACACATAGCTATCCATATAGAAATACCAATCGATGAACAGGTTTGTCCATCTTGTGAGGCGTTGACGCGTAAAGTACATGATTACCGTATACAGAAGATTAAACACTTAAAATGGTTTGAACGATTAAGTGCTATTTACTATCGAAAACGACGTTATGTATGTGGAGAATGTGACAAACGCTTCCCTGAAAATACAAGCTTTGTTCAACGTTATCAACGTTTCATTGTCAAAAAAATGTTCCGGACTTAATGAATTATTCGACGACAGAAGAAGTCGATGAAGTCTTAACAAAACCAAACAATGAAAAAGAAATGGTGATGCTATGATTAGATATGCTGTAGGAGGCATTATTAAATCGGATGATACCATCCTGTTAGTGAAAAAAGAAAAAATCATGGACACGGAAAAACCGATGGAGGTAAAACCCGAATGGGATTTTCCAAAGGGGGGCATAAAAAGAGAGGACCTGGATATCCAGGAAGCGTTATTCAGGGAACTAGATGAGGAAACCGGGACGAGAGACTTTCGGGTTATAGGTGAATTAGGCATGCTTGAATTTGAATTTCCAGCTGCTATGAAAGAAAAGCTAGGTTTCGAACGGCAAGTCACGCATATGTTTCTCTTGGAGTTTTTGGGTGATAGGGATCAGTTACAACCAAAAACGGAGGAGATTGGTGAAGTTGCGTTTGTGAAAATTAATAAAGTGGACGAACGTTTGAAGCTAGCAGAGACGAAGGAGTTTTTTCAGGATAATTTGGATGAGATAAAATCAGGGATTGTTTTGAGGTAGAGAGTGGGTTAAGAATAACGAAACAAACTGGTTTCGAATTTGTTATGTAAAGGGGTAATTAATTTACTCAATAAAAAACACTAGCGTTGCATTAAAATAACTTTAGTTATTAAAAATAATCAAAATATTCAATAATCTCGTCTTGTGCATAAAAAAGTTCTTTATAATGGATAAAGTCAGGTGGTAACCCGTCCAAATCCAAAGGGTTTGCCGTTCTCCATATGAGGGCTCTTCTTTTGTTGTCTAAATTTTAATCCATCTTTCTTATAGGAACCGTGCTTTTTTATATGCAAAAATGGCGCTTCATTCGCTTTTCATGTAAAGAGTTTGTTAAAGTAGATTTATGATACTTATTATGTAATTTTAGGAGTTTTGAGAAAATGAAAATACGTCCAAAGAGATTGCAGGTTGGAGATACGGTTGGCATTATTGCACCTGCGAGTCCACCAAATATAGAAAATTTAACTAAGTCATTTGCTTTTTTAGAGGAGCTTGGCTTGAAATATGTTATCGGCAAATCAGTGCAGCTGAAGAATGGCTATTTGGCAGGAACTGATGAAGAACGTTTAGCTGATCTACATGATATGATTGAAGATCCTTCGATTGCAGCTATCATCTGTGCTAGTGGAGGTTACGGTGCTGCACGTATTGCAGATCGCATTGATTATCAATTATTAGAGGAAAATCCTAAAATTTTCTGGGGCTTCTCAGATATTACGTTTTTACATACCGCTTTGGGGTTGTATTCTGATATTGTGACTTTCCATGGACCGACTTTGTCTAGTATGGGTAGAGAAGATGTTGCTGAGCGTACTAAGCGTATGTTTAAACAGCTGTTTGAGCCTGCTGAGATTCATTATGGAGAAGATATTTCTTCTCTCACAACAATGTCAGGAGGAGCCGTAAGAGGGGAATTAACAGGCGGTAATTTATCGCTTATTGCGAGAAGCATTGGAACGAAGTATGAAATTGATACGAAAGGTAAGATTTTGCTTATAGAGGATATTGGTTTAGAACCAGCTCATATTGATGGATTGCTCAATCAATTAAAACAATCACGTAAGCTGGATGAAGCAGCGGGGATTATTGTTGGTGAGTTTACAAATGCAGAGCCAAATGAATATAAAGATTCTCTTACATTAGATGAAGTACTTGATCATTATTTAGGCGGATTAGGTAAGCCAGTAGTGAAGGGCTTTAAAATTGGCCATTGTGAACCTAATGTGGCGATTCCATTAGGTGTAGATGCGATTTTAGATGCGGATCGCAAGCATTTAGCTATTTTACCTGGTGTTCAATGATTAATTGAGAGAAGCTAGGTCCGGCATATTGCCTTTGAGGTATAATCATATATTAGTTTTATCGTGTAGTTAGCGATATTGAATAAAATATATAACTGGTTGATACCATTCTTCATGACGGCATAAATATAGTTTCAAATATATGTTTCAAGATAAAAGCATAAATCTATGTATAGGTTAATAAAATAACAACTTTCTTTATTAAAACAATTTCATTATTTTCAAAGCACATTAATAGTAATTATAATGTGCTTTTTTTATGCACAAAAAGTGGGAAACACAACTGTTTCATTTAGTTTCCAATCTGTTAAATAACAACAGTATCTACAAAATTAGTTTTTTAGAATTATCAGTTTTTTTAATGAAACTATTTTACTATTATGTTATTATACAGATTGAAAGGAGTTGGGAGAAATGAATGCGATTTCAATTGTTATTGGCTCGATCTGTATTCTTGTAATTGCTTATCGTCTTTATGGGTATTTTTTTACAAAGAAAGTATTAAAGATTAATGAATCTAGTCCTACGCCAGCACATGAGCTGGAAGATGGTAAAGATTACGTCCCTACGAATAAATGGGTCACGTTCGGGCATCACTTCGCAGCAATTGCGGCCGCTGGTCCACTAGTTGGTCCAATTTTAGCTGCTCAGTTCGGTTATCTACCTGGGCTACTATGGTTATTAATTGGGGCTGTTATTGGAGGAGCTGTTCATGATGCAGTTGTACTTTTTGCCTCCATGAAGAAGAAGGGAAAATCTTTATCAGAAGTAGCAAAGGAAGAGCTTGGACCTGTTGCTGGATTTTGTACAGGTTTAGCGATGTTATTCATCATCACTATTACGATGGCTGGTTTGTCTATGGTTGTACTTCACGCATTAGAACGTAATCCATGGGGGACTTTCGCTGTAGGGATTACTATTCCTATTGCGATGCTTGTTGGGATTGCCTATAAAAAAACAGGCAATCTTGTTGTAACTTCAACTGTCGGTTTTATTTTATTAATGATTGGCGTATTTATGGGGCCATATATTCAAACGACAGCACTTGGAGAACTGTTAACATTAGATACGAAATCGTTAGCAATTATACTACCAATTTATGCATTCTTCGCAGCTGCATTACCGGTTTGGCTTTTATTAGCACCGCGGGATTATTTAAGTAGCTTCATGAAAATAGGGGTATTTATCGCCTTAATCATTGGGGTATTCTTCGTAAATCCAGTTATTCAATTCCCTCCATTTACAGAATTCATTCATGGTGGTGGACCTGTTATTGCTGGACCTGTGTGGCCTTTTGTATCAATTACGATTGCATGTGGTGCAATCTCCGGATTCCATGCATTTGTCGGTTCAGGAACAACACCTAAAATGATAGATAAGTGGGAAGATATACGCGTAGTTGGCTTTGGCGCTATGCTTGTTGAATGTTTAGTAGGGATTATGGCATTAATTGCTGCGACTGCGCTACATCCTGCTGATTACTTTGCGATTAATGCAACACCAGAAGTATTCAGTACATTAGGTATGCAAGTTGTCAACTTACCACAATTAGCGCAAGAAATCGGTATGGACTTAGAAGGTCGTACTGGTGGTGCAGTAACATTAGCGGTGGGGATGAGTTATATTTTTGCTAAAATCCCTTGGTTCTATAACATGGCTTCATACTTCTATCAATTCGTTATTATGTTCGAGGCTGTTTTCATTTTAACAGCGATTGATGCAGGAACACGTGTAGCTCGTTATTTAATTCAAGATTTCTTTGGAGATATTTATAAACCATTGAAACGCGTCGATTGGTTGCCAGGCTCCATATTTGCCAGTGCACTTGCTTGCTTAATGTGGGGATACTTACTATATTCAGGAGATATTGGTTCCATTTGGGCATTGTTCGGTGTATCCAACCAGCTCATGGCATCGATCGGTCTTGTCATAGGGGCAACAGTAGTCTTGAGAATTGCGGATAAACGTTGGTATGTTTGGACATGTCTAGTTCCACTTATATACTTATATGTAACAGTAAATTATGCAGGTTATTGGATGATCAAAAATGTTTATTGGAATACAGATGCTGCCGGTTACAATATGCTAAATGGTATTCTATCCATTACTATGCTTCTATTAGGTTTCATCGTTGTCATTTTTGCTATAAAAAAATGGGCAGAGTTATGGAAGAATCCTAGATTTACATCTAGTGGTACATCGAAAATGAAAACAATATAATTTGAAAAACATGAACCTTCTCTGAAGAATTTTTCAGAGAAGGTTTTTACAATATAGACGAATTCGACAATTGACTATTTATGTTGTTCTTTATTTAGTTTACATTCAATAGCGTATTTCGCCGTAATTAAAAAGTAGGATACAAGGTTTTTAGTATATTGTTATAAAATAACTTTACTAAAGTAAGTTTATTTTATCAGTGAAATACACATAGCTCATTTCCTAGGGGAATGAGTTTTTTTATGCTTAATAATGATGTTATTAATAAGTAAGATAGCATATTTTAAAATAATTTAGAGTAAAGTAAATTTCTGCTAATGCATCTTTATAGTATTATCAGAATATTATAAAAACAATAGGGGTGATATTGTGAAGTATTTTTTATCGGTAGATATGGAAGGCATTACAGGGTTACCAGATTATACATTTGTTTCTCAATCTGAAAATAATTACGAGAATTCTAGAAAAATCATGACGGATGAGGCGAATGCGATTATTAGCGCTGCTTTTGAAAATGGTGCTAAAGAAGTGCTGGTAAACGATAGCCATTCCAAAATGAATAATTTATTGGTCGAGGAACTACATGAGGATGCGGATTTGATAACGGGGGATTTGAAGCCGCTTTCAATGGTGCAAAATGTGGACGCAACATTTGCTGGTGTTATGTTTGCTGGCTATCATGCGAGGGCAGGGCAACCAGGGGTAATGAGCCACTCGATGACTTTTAGTATTCGAACAATTTTCATTGATGATGTGGAGATTGGCGAAATTGGCTTTAATTCATATGTTGCGGGTTATTTTGGGGTACCGGTTATATTCCTTGCGGGTGATGATTGTGCGTGTCGCGAGATTGAGGCACTTATTCCTGGTGTTGTGACTGCAGCGGTGAAGGAATCGATTTCGAGATCAACGGTGAAAACATTACATCCAAAAAAAGCACGTTTATTGTTAGCTGAAAAAACAGCTGAGGCAATTACAAAAAGGGATTCAATTAAACCGCTCGTACCACCAGCTAAACCTATATTACGAATTGAATTTACAAATTACGGGCAAGCAGAATGGGCTGCATTAATGCCAGGAACAAAAATTATTGAAGGAACAACAATGGTGGAATTTAAGGCACAAAATATTTTAGAAGCATATCGAGCAATGCTAGTTATGGCAGAGCTGGCTTACCAAACTAGATATTGCTAATACAAAGGAGGAGGGGGATTTGAATGATTCAATATATTATAAAGCGTTTCTTCATGATGATTTTGACCGTGTTGCTTATTGCAACATTGACATTTTTTTTAATGCATTCAATTCCAGGCTCACCGTTTGATGAGGATCGTACTTCAAATCCGACAATTCAAGAGAATCTTGAAAAGTACTACAAGCTAGATCAGCCGCTACCAGTGCAATATGTGAATTATTTAAAAGCTATTGTGACGTTTGATTTTGGACCTTCAATAAAGAAGCCAAATGAATCCGTGAATAATTTATTGGCCAGAGGGTTTCCAATTTCCTTTGAGCTTGGGATTGTAACGATACTTGTTGCTGTTTTATCAGGTGTCACCTTAGGCACTTTAGCGGCACTCCGGCATAACGGGATAATTGATTATCTAGCGATGACTTTTGCTGTTGTAGGTATTTCTGTACCTAACTTTATCTTAGCAACATTATTCATTCAAGTTTTTGCGGGTCAGCTGGGGTGGTTACCAGCAGCAACTTGGCAGAGTCCGCTACATATGATTTTACCAACTCTAGCATTAGCGACAGGTCCGATGGCGATTATAGCGAGGCTTACTCGCTCTAGTATGTTAGAGGTAATGACACAGGATTATATAAAGATGGCAAGAGCGAAGGGACTGAAGCCTTCTAGAATTATTATTCGGCATGCACTCAGAAATGCCATGATGCCGATTGTGACGATTATGGGGACGATGTTAGCAGGTATCTTAACGGGTACTTTCGTTATTGAACGGATATTCGCTATTCCGGGTATGGGAAAATATTTCGTAGAAAGTATTAGTAACCGTGATTATCCGGTCATTATGGGCTCTACTGTTTTCTATAGTACTTTTTTAATATTCATGCTTTTCCTTGTTGATATTGTATATGGCATTTTAGATCCGCGTATTAAATTGCACAAAAAAGAAGGTGAATCATCATGACTAACATGAAAGATGTTGAAATAAAAGATGAGTGGTTTACACCTAAGTCAAAAAATATGGTAAAGGCTGAGATGGTTGTGAGGCCGTCACTATCGTATTGGGCAGATGCTTGGCGTAAGTTAAGAAAAAATAAACTCGCAATGAGTGGATTATTATTTTTGATGTTACTTGCAATTATGGCTATATTTGTTCCGATATTCTCGCCGTATTTAGTGACAGCGACGGATTACCCAAATCAAAACAAAGCGCCGTCTATGATGCATTGGTTTGGGACGGACGATGCGGGGAGAGATGTTTTTACGAGAACATGGTACGGCGCTCGAATTTCTTTATTTGTTGGTTGGATGGCTGCTTTAATCGACTTTTTCATCGGCATCATTTATGGCGGTATTAGCGGTTATAAGGGTGGTAAAGTCGATTTAATGATGATGCGTATTATCGAAGTTTTATATGGTCTACCACATTTACTCGTAGTCATTTTGTTAATGGTAGTCATGGACCGAAGCTTAACGACCATTATCATTGCGTTAACCATTACCGGCTGGGTAGGTATGGCACGGATCGTACGTGGCCAAGTATTGCAAATAAAAAATTATGAGTTTGTAACGGCTTCAAAGTCTTTCGGAGCAAAAACATCTCGCATTATACGTAAAAATCTTCTTCCGAATACGATGGGGCCAATTATTGTACAGATGACATTGACAGTACCGAGTGCCATTTTTGCGGAAGCATTTTTGAGCTTTTTAGGACTAGGTATTCAAACGCCATTTGCCAGCTGGGGTGTGATGGCGAATGATGCATTGCCAGTTATTTTATCTGGAGATTGGTGGCGATTATTTTTCCCAGCATTATTTATTTCATTAACAATGTTTGCATTTAACGTTCTTGGGGATGGACTGCAAGATGCACTCGATCCAAAACAAGGGGGGTGAGTGGGATGGTAAGAGAACAAGCGATGCAATCTAATTCGATGAAGCAGCCTGCATTTGATGAAAAGGGAAAATTAAAAGAAAAAATATTACAAGTAGAAGATTTGCAGGTGACGTTTCAGACATTCGGTGGCGTTGTTCAAGCGGTGAGAGGCGTAACATTCGATTTGCATAAAGGTGAGACGCTTGCAATTGTAGGAGAGTCTGGTTGTGGAAAAAGTGTTACATCTAATGCAATTATGGGGTTAATCCCATCGCCACCAGGGAAGGTTACGAACGGTAAGGTGATCTTTAAAGGGAAAAACCTTACAGCATTTAATAAATCGGAATTTCGTAAAATTCAAGGTGTTGATGTATCGATGATTTTCCAAGATCCGATGACAGCACTAAATCCAACGATGTCGATTGGAGAGCAGTTGACTGAGGGCTTACGAACACATCATAAAATTAGTAAGGCAGACGCTAAAACAAAGGCAATAGAAATGCTTAATCTTGTTGGGATTTCGAATCCACATGAACGTTTAAAACAATATCCACATCAGTTTTCCGGTGGTATGAGGCAAAGAATTGTTATAGCTATCTCCTTAATATGCGAACCTACATTATTAATTGCGGATGAGCCGACAACTGCTCTAGATGTAACGATTCAAGCGCAAATACTAGAACTGTTTGCAGAGATTCAGGAAAAAACAGGCGTATCGATTATATTGATCACTCATGATTTAGGGGTAGTCGCAAAAATAGCCGATCGTATAGCTGTTATGTATGCAGGGAAAATCATTGAAATCGGTACGAAGCGCGAAATTTTCTATGCACCTGCACATCCATATACAAAGGGACTTTTAAATTCCGTTCCTCGTTTAGATTTATTAGAGGAAGAATTACAGCCAATTGAAGGCACACCACCTGATTTGTTTGCACCACCTACTGGCTGTGCATTTACAGCTAGATGTCCATATGCAATGGAAGTATGTAGCCATGCCTATCCTGTGGAAACATCCTTATTTGGGCAGCATAAAGTAGATTGTTGGTTGCAGGATGAAAGAGCAAAAGGGATATTCAGTTGAAAATGGTGAGGGGCACATTGTGCTTAATATATTTCACAATTGAGCTAAAAGGGGGAGTATTCATGAAAAAGTGGTTAACAGTTTTATTTGTAGCAGTATTTGCCATTGTTTTATCCGCTTGTACAGCTAGTAAAGATGCAGGTAAGGAACCAGCATCTGATGGCGGTGGAGGAGATGCTAAAGAGAAAATTCTCTATTTAAATAACGGAAGTGAACCAACTTCTTTTGATCCATCTGTTGGTTTTAATGCAGTGTCATGGAACGCATTAAATAACTTGATGGAAGGTTTAGTTCGTTTCAATGATAGAGATCAACCTGTAGAAGCGACAGCTGAAAAGATTGCTGTTTCAGAAGATGGATTAACTTATACATTTACAATTCGTGACGGTGCAAAATGGTCAAATGGCGATGCGGTAACTGCAGGGGACTTTGTGTATGGATGGCTACATATGCTAAATCCAGAAACAGCTTCACCAGCAGCATTTTTAGCATATCCAATTGATGGCGCTGAAGCTTATAACACAGGCGAGGGTAAAGCGGATAAAGTGGCCATTAAAGCAACAGATGAAAAGACTTTTGAAGTGAAATTAAATGCACCAACTGATGCGTTTTTGAGCATTATTACAAACCCAAGCTTCTTCCCAGTAAATGAGAAAGTGGCGAAAGAAAATCCAAAATGGTTTGCGGAAGCAGATTCATTTGTCGGTAATGGTCCTTTCAACTTATTAGAATGGGAACATGATGTGAAATTTGTTTTCAAGAAAAACGATCAATATTGGGATAAAGACACTGTAAAGCTTGATAAAATCGATTGGGCAATGGTGAATGATTCTAATACGGAGTATCAAATGTACAAATCAAATGAGCTAGATGTATCGGGTGTTCCATCTGAACTGGCTGAAGAATTAAAGAACGATAAAGAAATACATGTTGAAGATCAAGCAGGTATCTACTTCTACCGCTTCAATGTAGAGAAAAAGCCGTTCACAAACAAAAAAGTACGCCAAGCTTTTGCTAAAGCAGTAGATCAAGAAAACATCGTTCAATATGTAACGAAAAATGGTGAGAAAGCGGCACACGGCTTCGTAACTTATGGATTCAAGGGTTCAGACGGTAAAGAATTCCGTGAATCTGTTGGAGACTTGGTGACATTTGATAAGGCAGAGGCAAAGAAATTATTAGAAGAAGGTATGAAGGAAGAAGGCTGGTCTAAGCTTCCTAAAGTGACATTAACGTATTCTACAAGTCCTGATCACCAAAAAATCGCTGTAGCATTACAAAGCCAATTTAAAGATGCACTTGGCGTTGACGCGAAGCTTCAAAATGTAGAAGCAAGTGTATTCCTTGCTGAGCAAAAAGAGTTAAAGCATCAAACATCTCGTTCATCATTCTTATATGACTTTGCAGATCCAATCAATGCACTTGAAAGCTTTATTACTGGATCTCCAATGAATCGTACAGCGTGGTCAAATAAAAAATTCGATGGCTTAATTAAATCTGCTAAACAAGAGACAGATGCAACAAAACGCTGGGAAACGTTACAAGAATCTGAGCGTGTGTTAATCGATGAAGCACCAATTGTACCGCTTTATTTCTATAACCAAGTGTCATTAGAGAAATCTAATGTGTCAGGTATTGTCCGTCATCCAGTTGGTTATACGGAACTGAAATGGGCAGATAAAAAATGATGAATAGCAGTGCCTTTTATAGGCACTGCACTTTCTTCAATAAATGAGGGAATGCATAAGCCGCCGTTCCTTGATTTATTTAAGAAAAGGAGGAAATGATGATGAAAAATAGACCTATGAGGCTTCAAAGGGGCGACACAATTGGGATTATAGCGCCATCAAGTCCACCAAACTTAGAAAATTTACAAAACTCACTCGCATTTCTTGAAGGGCTTGGATTGCAATATAAATTTGGCTCATCTATTACGCATGTAAATGGATATTTAGCAGGAACAGATGAGGAAAGACTCAATGATTTGCATACGATGTTTGCTGATCCTTCGATTGCAGGAATTATTTGTGCAGGTGGAGGTTACGGAGCAGCGCGATATACAGATAAAATTGATTTTCAACTTCTTGCTGAGAATCCTAAAATCTTTTGGGGATATTCAGATATTACGTTTTTACATACAGCGATAGGGAGATATTCTAATTTCATTACTTTTCATGGTCCAATGCTAGCCTCTGATGTTGGGAGAGCAACATTCCATGAAAAGTCTGCTCAAATGTTCAAGCAACTTTTCCAACCAATGGAGTTGCTATATACAGAGGGATTCTCTCCATTACAAACAATGGTTGCAGGAGTAGCAACAGGTGAAATTACAGGTGGTAACTTGAGTCTATTATCAAATGGGCTCGGAACACAATTTGATGTAGATACGAAGGGCAAACTTCTTCTAATCGAAGATGTAGATGAAGAGCCATATAAAATAGATTGTATGTTAAATCAATTACGACAAGCGGGTAAATTATACGATGCAGCAGGGTTTATTATTGGAGATTTTAGTAATGCAGAGCCGAAAAAACGCAAAGTATCTTTAACATTGAATGACGTGCTGAATCACTATTTAGGTGCTTTAAATGTACCTGTTGTAAGGGGCTTTAAAATCGGCCATTGTGAGCCCCATTTTGCAATACCTCTAGGAGCAGAAGCCATTTTAAATGCGAACGATAAAACATTAACGATTCTGCCAGGAGTCGAGTAAATAAAGGGGTGACAATTCATGATCATACAATCAATCGAATCTTTTCAAGTAGCAGTACCTTTAAAAAAGCCATTTAAAACGGCGCTACGTACTGTCACAATTGCAGAGTCCATTTATGTCCGTATCACAGTAGACGATGGGCGTGTTGGATGGGGGGAAGCACCCCCAACGCATGTCATAACAGGTGAATCGCTGGCTAGCATTCGTTATGCGATTGAAGAAGTATTTGCCCCATTATTAATTGGGCAAGATCTTCGCTATAATGAGCAGGCTTTTCAAAAGCTACATAAAGCCATGGTACGTAATACAAGTGCAAAAGCGGCAGTAGATATGGCATTATACGATTTAATTTCACAGCGAGCAGAAATGCCGCTTTATCAATTTTTAGGTGGCCATAAAAAAGAACTTGAAACGGATTATACAGTAAGTGTAAATGCTCCGGCAGAAATGTCGGCCGATGCAGCAAAGTATGTTGCTAATGGCTTTAATGTATTGAAAGTAAAAGTCGGTATCGGAGAAATAGCAGAAGATATCGCCCGTATTAAAGCAATTCGAGATGAAATCGGTTATGCAACAAAGCTTCGCCTAGATGCCAATCAAGGATGGGAGCCAAAAGAAGCCGTATTTGCTATATGTAAAATGGAAGATTTGGGCCTTGATATAGAACTAATTGAGCAACCCGTATTAGCACGTGATTTTCATGGATTGAAATATGTGACAGACCATACATTAACGCCGATAATGGCGGATGAAAGTGTATTTTCAGTGCAAGATGCGAAAAACATTTTAGAAATGCGTGCCGCTGATTTAATAAATATTAAATTGATGAAAGCTGGAGGTATTTATCAAGCAATGAAAATAAATGCCTTAGCTGAAAGTAACGGTGTGAAATGTATGACAGGTAGTATGATTGAAACGAAAATTGGCATTACAGCGGCGGCTCATTTTGCTGCTAGTCAACCAAATATACAATATTACGATTTTGATGCACCATTGATGTTAAATTTTGAAACCATTAGTGGAGGGGTTACATATAAAGAAAGTAAAATCTTTTTTTCAGAACGCAGTGGATTAGGCATTGAGAAAGTAAATAAAGGGGGAGAGCAAGATGACAACATTACATAGTATTTGGTATTGCTCTGTAACAGTCGCATCTGTTTGGACGAAACTTGAATCAGTTCGTGATATTGATCAATCAGCTATTGTAAACCCCGTACAGCTAATGAAGTGGTTAGAAGCACTTCATTATGAAGAACGATTGGATTTATGTAAAGGTAATAGAATCCAAACACAATTACTATTTGGTGAGCCTGTAATTGTTGAGGAAATCCAAGGTGAATGGGCAAAAGTGATTTCCATTTTGCAGCCTACGCATAAGGATGATAGAGGTTATCCAGGTTGGGTACCTTTAGTGCAATTATGTAAATACCAGCCATCTAAGTCTAAGGGGAATATCATCGTGAATGTAGACAAAACGCAATTATGGCTAGAGGATGGTACACCCCAAATTATCTTAACTTTTAATACGATATTACCTGTACTAGCTGACACAAAGCAGCATTATATTGTCGATACCCCAATCGGAATCGGCAAAATTTTAAAACAAGGTGCAATTAAATATACAGGCCATCAAGTTCAATCTATGGTGAAGGCTGTACAATTTGGCTTGAACTATTTGGACCTACCTTATATATGGGGCGGCATGTCATCGTATGGCTATGACTGCTCAGGTTTTACATATAATATGGCAAAGGCTTGCGGCATTCATATTCCAAGGGATGCTGGTGATCAGGCTACATATGGTATGGCTATATCCAAGGACAATAAAGATGAGTGGCAAGTTGGTGATTTACTATTTTTTGCAGATGAAAAGGGCACAAAACCTGTAAGGCATGTGGGCTTTTACTACGGCGATGGACAAATGCTTCATTCGCCACAGACAGGGAAAACGGTAGAATTGAGAAAACTTGAAGGCACAATTTTTGTTGAAGAGCTTTGTGCTGTTAGACGCTATGGATCAGGGGTGAAAATAACATGACAGAAAAAGTGATTTTATCCATACAGCAACTAAAAAAACAGTTTGATTTGGGAAAAGGTGCGACATTAAAAGCAGTGAATGGCATAAGTTTTGATGTAATGGAAGGTGAAACATTCGGGTTGGTTGGAGAATCAGGATGTGGAAAATCAACTGTTGGCAGAACGATATTAGGCCTGTATAACCGTACAGAGGGAAAAGTACTATTTGAAGACAAAGATGTTCATACAATGACAGAGAAGGAGCGCAATCAATTCTTAAAGAAGATTCAAATGATTTTCCAGGATCCATACGCATCATTAAATCCGCGCACGACGGTTTTCGAAATCATTGCAGAGCCAATGGAAATTCATAATTTATATAAATCTAAGGGTGAGCTGAAAAAGCGGGTATATGAATTGCTTGAGAATGTAGGATTGAATCGAGATCATGCAAACCGCTATCCACATGAATTCTCTGGTGGACAACGGCAAAGAATCGGCATTGCGAGAGCACTTGCACTTGACCCGAAATTCATCATTGCCGACGAGCCAATTTCCGCGTTAGATGTATCCGTACAAGCATCTGTAGTAAAGCTCTTGCAGAAGCTCCAAAAGGAAAAAGGGTTAACATATTTATTTATCGCGCATGATTTATCAATGGTAAAATATATTTCAAAACGAATTGGTGTGATGTATTTAGGGCAAATGGTAGAACTGACGACAAGTGAGCAATTGTATCATGAGCCGCTTCATCCATATACACAGGCCTTATTATCAGCTATTCCAATCCCTGATCCAGATATTGAAGAGGCAAGGGAACGCATTATTTTAAAGGGCGAATTACCGAGCTCTATCAATCCACCGACTGGATGTGTTTTTCACAACCGTTGCCCGATGGCAAAAGTAGTTTGTTCACAACTACAGCCAAAATGGTTGGAAAAAAGTGAAGGGCATTATGTTGCTTGTCATTTATATGATGAAGAAATATTTGCTAAGGAGCAGTTTGAGACGATTGCTCAGTAAATACAATATAAAAAACGCGCTCTCCATAAAGGAGAAGCGCGTTTTTTCGTAACGGCAGATCGAGAGATACGAAACTACTAATTGTGGGCCTTTGCATTGGTTGGTCATTGGTCACAGTTAATATGTTAAATGGTCATCGGTCATCGGTTTGAATTCAACTAATGAAAAAAGGTAATCATGCCCGTTACGCCTCGAGGAAGAGTCTCACCGCCTCAAGGTTAGAAATATTTGCTATCATCGAAATCGATTTCGATTGTATGGTTTTTTGCATTAATTAAGTTAGATAGCTTATGCGCATCCTTCTCAAGTTCTGTCGCTTTCAAACGGTATTCTTCAGGATCAAATAAGGCAACACGGTAAACGGTAGTACCATCAGAATAGCCATATTGAATTTCTTCTTGCTCTGCTTGAGCAAACTCTTTACAAGTAGCTGCTCTGGCACGAAGCTGTGTTGCATATTCAATCGCTTCAACGATTGCGTACTCTTCATCTTTGAATGGTAAAGTATGATCGATATTTGCACGATATACTAATTTATCTAGTAAACGAATATCTTTGCGAATATCTTCAAGATCGGCCTCTACTTCTGTTAATAAGCGTTTAGATGGCTTAGGCTCTTCACCTTTTTCCACTTGTACGAAAGCGACGCGTTGTAGCTCAGGTAATAGTTCCTGTACTTTTTTCGTTAAAATGCTTTTAAGTTTTACAGCTTCGGCTAATGTAATAGTACCCAATATAGGACCTCCTTAAATTTCAAGCAATTGCTGATCTTTGTATAATAGACTGGTAGCGAAGTCACCGCCATGTACTTGAGTGAACATTTTGCCTGCAGCAGTAAGTAACTCGGCACTTTCTGCAGTAGATAAAGAGGGGCGTAAATAAAATACGTGAAGTGCTTCAGTTGTTTCCTCTGTTACAGCTGTCCGTTTCGAATCGACAAAGGGGCTACCAAATGGGCTTTGTACATCTGAAGTGACAATTATATTATGTAGCGAATTGAAGCGGCCATTTAACCCTTCATAGCCCGTTTCCTCACTACCAAGTGATACGGTCACATTACCATCTAAACTTTTGACATCATAAATACCAACTGGCATTTCGTATCGTAAAGAAAAGAAGTTATTTAGATCGACTGCTGAATGAAAAGGCGTTATGTAATTTTGCTTGGCAATACGGCGCATTAAGCTTTCAGCAGAGTGACGGTAGCGGTTTGGATCTGCACCAAGTGATTTCCAAAGCTTGCGCCATTCTTTAATGCCTGCACGCTCAGTTACAGGATTGTCCTGCAGTTCTAAAAATAAGCTTTCTTGATATAATTGTGTACGTCCTTTAATCATTTGAGGAGATTCAGACACGACAATTTTGGTATAATGGATAATGCCGATTTTAAAGTCAGGTACTTTGTTTAATAAAGTAGAATCTAATGAAATTTTTACCATGAACATCACCTATATCTTGTATTTTCACACAAGTGTACCATATAGAAAGGAGTAGAACCAAGTGATTGTCAACGACTTGCAAGCAGAGCTGATTGAGTACGCAAAAACCATTGGCATAGATAAAATTGGTTTTACATCCGCTGCACCATTCATTGAGTTGAAAAGTCTACTACGTCGCCAGCAAGAGCTCAATTTCCAATCTGGATTTGAAGAATCTGATATAGAGAAGCGCACGGAACCAAACCTTTTACTAGAAGAAGCACAAAGCATTGTAGCAATTGCGATTGCCTATCCATCGCGTATGGAAAATGCACCAAAAGGAAAGCGCGGTGAGCGCAGAGGTATTTTCTGTCGTGCTTCATGGGGAATGGATTATCATACAGTGCTACGCGAAAAATTAGCATTATTGGAAGCTTTCCTACAAGAAAAGGTTCCTTACGCTAAAATGCGTTCAATGGTTGATACAGGAGAGCTGTCTGACCGCGCTGTTGCCGAAAGAGCAGGAATTGGTTGGAGTGCAAAAAATTGCTCTATCATTACACCTGAATTTGGCTCTTATGTGTATTTAGGAGAGATGATTACGAATCTACCGTTTGCTCCAGATGAACCAATGGCTGACCAATGCGGGGATTGTACACTTTGTATTGATGTTTGTCCAACGGGCGCTATCGTGCAAGGTGGTCAATTAAACTCGAGCCGCTGTGTCGCATTTTTGACGCAGACAAAAGGTTTTTTACCGGATGAATTCCGTGCGAAAATTGGTAATCGCATCTACGGTTGCGATACTTGCCAAACCGTTTGTCCAAAAAACAAAGGTAAGCTCAATTGGTTGCATGATGCTTTTAAACCAGATCCTGATATTGCGAAACCACTACTCGAGCCGTTCCTAACGATTTCAAATAGAGAATTCAAAGAAAAGTTTGGCCATATTTCTGGCTCATGGAGAGGCAAGAAGCCGATTCAGCGTAATGCTATTATTGCACTTGCGCATTTCAAAGAAGTGTCAGCCATGCCAAAATTACTCGAAATTTTGCAGCAGGATGCACGTCCAGTTATTCGAGGAACTGCAGCATGGGCTATCGGAAAAATTGGCGGGGCAGAAGCAGAAGAAGTTTTACAAGCCGCATTGCAAAAAGAGCAGGATTCAGAGGTTATAATAGAAATAGAAAAAGGATTAGCCTTTTTAGAAGAAAATTGAAGGAAGTGTCAAAGTTGTCTTTGCATATCGTTTTATATCAACCAGAAATCCCGGCCAACACTGGTAATATCGCCAGAACTTGCGCTGGTACAAATACAAGCTTACATCTAATCCGTCCTTTAGGGTTTTCAACGGACGACAAAATGTTAAAAAGAGCCGGACTAGATTATTGGAATAGTGTCGATATTACTTATTATGATTCGGCAGATGAGTTTTTTGAAAAGAACGTAGATAGCTCATTTTATTATATTGAAACATATGGTGATAAAGCTTATTCAGATTTTAATTTCAGTAATCCAGAAGAAGAGATTTTCTTTATTTTTGGTAAGGAAACAACGGGTATTCCTATGGAGCTAATTGAAGGGCATCAAGATCGTTGTTTGCGCATTCCACAAAGTGATAATGTACGTTCGTTAAATCTTTCAAATACAGCGGCAATATTAATATATGAGGCACTTCGTCAACAGCAATTCCCAGGATTAAAATAAAAAGAGGACAGCCTATAAGTAGGTTGTCCTCTTTTTATATGGTGGATTATTTTTCAGAAGTGCCTTGTTTGTCTTCGTATCCTGCAGTGAAAATTGCAGTTAAAAATGTGATACAAACACCAAGAATTAAAAGTAATTTCATGGAAGTACCCTCCTCATGTTTATCAAAAGTTCTCTATCAAGTATAGCCTACTTTGTATAAAAATGAAATAATCGCATGTTATAAAATTATGGCAGAAATCGTTCATTATTATTTGCAATGTGTGCATTACTTGAATAGGATGTAAGGAATATGAAAAGAATTACTAAGGAATGCATTTTTGTTAAGGGAGCGGATAAGGTGGATAAGTACGATCAAGAACCAGTAAACGGCTCGATGGCGACTTCTATGGAAGAGCTCAAACAATTAGGCAAGCAAATGGATAGAATGCGTGATGGAGAGGAACTTAAACGTGATGGACGTGTGCCAGATCCTGTACAATCAGATAAAGCACCCCCAATTGAAATAAGAAAAGATTAAAAAATGCCCATTGCATCCGATTATGCAATGGGCATTTTCTGTATTAGTGTGGTAAGAATATCAATTGGAATGCAAACAGGATAGCGAAAAGATAAAGTAATGGATGTACTTTTTTCGCTTCACCTTTAACAATTTTTAAAATTGGGTAAGTGATAAATCCGAAAGCAATACCTGTCGAAATACTTGAAGTAAGCGGCATGATTAAAATAATTAAGAAAGCAGGGAACGCTTCATCGAATTTACTCCATTCAATCCCTTTTACAGAGCCAATCATTAACGTACCTACAATAATTAATGTTGGAGAAGTAATCGCTGCAACACCTGATACAGCACCAACTAGTGGACCGAAGAATGAAGCGACAATGAATAGACCTGCGACGGTTAAACTAGTTAAACCTGTACGACCACCAGCAGCAACACCAGCTGAAGACTCAACAAATGCAGTCGTGGGACTTGTCCCAAACATAGAACCAAAAGTTGTAGCCACTGAGTCAGCTAATAATGCATGACGAGCGCGTGGTAATTTATCGCCCTTCATTAAACCGGCCTGCTTCGCAACGCCAACCATTGTACCTGTTGTATCAAATAATGTAACTAAAATGAATGAGAATACAACACCATACAATCCAAAAGAAATGACTTGGCTAAAAGCTTCAATTGGATTCCAAATTAAAACACCTTCAGGTAAATGAGGAAGTGCGACCACTTTAACAATATGTAACTGATTCGTTAATGCAGCAACGATACCTGTCGCAATCATACCGATAAATAATGCACCTTTGATATTACGTACCATTAAAATAACAGTAATAAATAAACCAAATAACGTTAGTAACACTCCAGGAGAAGTTAAATCACCTAGCATCACTAAGTTACTATCACTAGCGACAACAACTTTAGCCATACGCAAGCCAAGGAAGGCGATAAATAAACCAATACCTGCAGTAATTGCACGCTTTAAATTTTCTGGAATCGTCATAATTAGTTTTTCACGTAGTGGCGTTAAAGATAAAAGAATGAAAATAATACCTGCCACAAAGACAGCAGCAAAGGCTGTTAAATAATCAATTTTACCATCTGATGATAATACGACTGCATAAGTGAAATATGCATTCAATCCCATACCTGGAGCAATGGCAATTGGATAATTCGCACATAGCGCCATCCATAAAGTACCGATAACGGCAGAAATAATTGTCGCCATGAACACTTGGTCAAGTGGAACACCAGCGTCAGATAATATAATCGGATTCACAACAACGATATATATCATAGTCAGGAATGTAGTCATTCCTGCAATAAGTTCAGTTTTAACACTTGTACCATGTTCCTTCAAACGAAACATTTCAATACCCTCTTTCTTAAACACGAACAATTTTAACAACATTGAATATATTATTCGTTTATAGTGATGAATGCAACCCTTTTCCCCAAAGTCATTATTCTCGAAATTATTTGATTTCATTTGTATAATAAAATTATCCAATTGGAAGGAGTTTTGCTCAATGTTGAATATTACATCTACAAAAACTTTACATAACGAAGTGGAAATGCCACGCTTTGGACTAGGTGTTTTCAAAATGACAGATCGTGACGAGGCTCTTCAAGCTTTGACGACTGCAATTGATGCAGGCTATATCGCTATAGACACAGCGGCAATATACAAAAATGAAAAAGAGGTAGGCGAAGCAGTTAAAGCGTCTAGTGTTAAACGTGAAGACCTTTTCATCACCTCAAAAGTTTGGAACACAGACCAAGGCTATGACGAAACATTACGTGCTTTCGAAACTTCTTTAAAAACATTAGATATGGATTATTTAGATTTATATTTAACTCACTGGGCTGTACCAGAAAAATTTAAAGACACATATCGCGCAATTGAACGTCTTTATGATGAAAAGCTAATTCGTGCTACAGGTGTATCTAACCACCAAATTCATCATTTAGAAGAAATTTTTGTACAAGCTAATATCAAACCAATGGTAAACCAAATAGAATTACATCCTTACTTAACACAAGTGGAGTTACTAGACTTCTGCAAAGCAAACGACATTACTGTAACAGCATGGTCGCCATTAGGTAGAGGAAAAGTTTTAGAAGATGCAGTTATCGCAAGTATTGGTCAAAAATACAGTAAATCAATCGCACAAGTAATTATCCGTTGGCATTTACAAAGCGACAACATCGTTATTCCTAAATCAGTAACACCAAGTCGCATTGAAGAAAACGCACAAGTATTCGACTTCGAATTAACAACCGAAGACATGAAACAAATCGACGCACTAAACAAAGACGAAAGAACAGGCTCGCACCCGGACCATTTTAAATTTTAAATGCTGAAGGCGCTTGTTCAACGGCGACAAGCGTTGTAGTTCTCGAATCAAAGTCATCTTTACAGACTTTGACCGAGAGAACGGAAACGACCTCGAGCCGTTAGCGCCTGAAGCTGGATATCATGATTAAATGCTGAAGCGGCCCGAGTGGCAAAAGAAAAGCCCTGAGTCAACGAAGCCGAGCCCTGAGTCATCGAAGCCAAGCTCAGAGTCAACAAAGCTGAGCTCAGAGTCAACGAAGCCAAGCTCTGAGTCATCGAAGCTGAGCTCAGAGTCAACGAAGCCAAGCCCTGAGTCATCGAAGCCGAGCTCTGAGTCAACGAAGCCAAGCCCTGAGTCATCGAAGCTGAGCTCAGAGTCAACGAAGCCGAGCTCTGAATCATCGAGGCCGAGCTCTGAGTCAACGAAGCCGAGCTCTGAGTCAACGAAGCTAAGCTCTGAGTCAACGAAGCCAAGCTCCAAAGCTCCAAAGTAAGCCAAATAAACATCAATACAATTTCTAATTGCAGGGCAGTTGCGATCATTGTTTTATTTACCCTAATCATCATGCTCCTTTGCGGTTAAATTTTTGGTAGTATTTAATGCAAAAGCCTCCTTCACTTTTAAGTGTGAAGGAGGCTTTTCGGATTTAATTATTTATCAAGGATTTCCATTCTTGTGCCTGTGAATGGATGGATGAATTTTAGTTTTCTTGCATGAAGTGAATAGTCACCAGATGCGGTTTCTCTAGCATCATATAAAGTGTCACCAACAATTGGGTGACCGATATATGCAAGATGGACACGGATTTGGTGTGTGCGTCCAGTTTCTAATACAAGATTGACTACTGTTGAATGTTCCAAATGGCGTACAACTTCGAAATTCGTAATAGCCATTTGCCCTTCAGGTGAAACGCGTCGGCGAGTACCGTGGTGACGATCTTTGGCGATCGGGCCTCGAATCGTCCCTTGACGTTCCTTCATATGACCTTGTACTTCAGCTTCATAGACGCGGACAATTTTTTTCTCTTCTAACAAGCGGTCAAAAATTGATTTAGCTATTGGATGTTTAGCTACTAGTAATAATCCAGATGTACCTTGGTCAAGTCTGTGAGCATGCTCTGCATAAACGCCGCCTTGGTCTTGGACATATTTCATCACATGATTCATACATGTGTCACGGTCCCATACATCATTTGGATGTGTTGCCATGCCCTTTGGTTTAGAGACGATTAGGCAATCTTGATCTTCATATATTACTTTTACGTCACAATCTAAAGTTGCTTCATAAGAAGATTCAGGAACATCTAATGTCACCACAATTTCTGTACCTTTTGTACGAGGGAGCTTCCATTGTAAAAGTTCGCCGTTTGTATCTGAAATGGCTTTTGTCATACGTAGTTCGTGTACTGTTTTTTTGCCGAGCTTCCATTGGTCACGTAGTAGTTCATCGATTGTTTGGCCTTCTTGTTGAATTGAGTAAGTCCATGATTGTTTCATCAGTATTCCTCCAATAAAAGAAGGATTATGTTGTTTATACAACATAATCCTTTTTAGTTGTATTATTTCGCGAGATTGGTCTGTTTTAAAAAGGCTTTGAAAGTAGCCTTATCTGCGTCACCTGACATGCGGTTCACTTCTTTACCATCTTTGAAGTAAGCAAGTGTTGGTGTACCTTCAATATTGTACTTGTCCCCCACATCGTATTCAAGCAAGTTTACTTGATCGATATGCACGCCTAAATCTTTTGCAACAGGCATTAATTTTGGTGTTGCTTGTTTACAGTGTATACACTCTGGACTGAAGAAGTATACCACGGCCGAATCACCTTTAGATAGCTTTTTCTCAAGATTTGTAGGTGTGATAATATTTTGATAGTTCTCGTCAGTTAATAAATTGATGGTTGATTGTTTTATATTGTCTTTGTCAATGTCATAAGGATTGGTTGCTAATTTTGCTTTATTACTTTGATTGTTTAAGAAGAAGATTAATCCGAATAGTACAACGATGACGCTGGCAATGATTAATAGCTTTTTCAATTATTGTTCCTCCTTAGATGCTTTTAATAAGTAAAAGCTTGCTCCAGCAATTAATACGAATGCTATTAATGCAAGGAATGGGATGGTGATGAATCCAAGCCAATTAATGTAATCACCAGTACAAGGTACGCGGCCACATGTAGTTGCGGAACTACTTAAAAATTCGAATTTTTGAATACCGTAATGATAGATAGAAATGCAACCACCGATAATGGCGAAAACAGCTGTTGTTACAGCAATACGTGCATTTTTTTGAATATATGCAACTGTTGTGATGATGACAATTGGATACATTAAAATACGTTGGTACCAACATAGCTTACAAGGCTCATATTGTTGGATTTCCGAAAAATACAAGGAGCCTAGCATTGCGACGAATGAAACAACCCATATGAATAGCAAACTATTTTCAATTTTTTTTGTCATAATATATCTCCTGTTAATACAGTATTTACCTATAGATTATAGAGGGAATGATAATATAAGTAAAATAATTTAACCTTGACTTAAACTTCTCTATAATAAAAATAAGGAATTTACTTTTATGAATATGATGACCGCCATACAAGATCTGGTGTAACTGATAATGGGTATATTACCAACTATAACAAAAAATAGGTATAATTTATACGGAATAGAGGTCATGGTAAATCCAGATTATCGCAGTATGAAAGTTGTACAAGGTCTTTATGATGCACGAAAAGATTTAGCACGTCAATTTAATCTAAAATCTACTATTACCCAGGGGCGTATACCAAAGTTTCATAAACATGCGGATGAAATGTCACCGCGAGAATATGTAGCTCCTCATAAAATTTATGACCCCGTATGTATAGGGGATTATAAAATCTAGCATTGTGGATAACATAGTGCAAGGCTACATCTAGTTACGAGCGCTCTCACCGAGGGAATCTTCATGGGAAGTCAAAGAGCGATTTCACGTTGGTTTCGCAAGCGTTATCGGATGTAAACGAACGCTCCGTTCTCTAAACTCTCAGTCAAAAGAATGAGGGCTATTTCATGCGAATGTATGACAGGCAGTGGTATGATAATAGGTACAATATATTTATGGATAAAATAGAATGGAGGCAGTTACTTGCAGCCAAATGATCATTCTAATATTAGCTTGCTGAAGGAAATTGCCGAGCTATTGAACGAAGAAACTGAGATTCAAGCAATGCTCCAAGGTGCACTGCGAAAGTTTTTAGCAGGTACGAATTTTGAAACGGGCTGGATATTCTTTATTACTAATAAAGGGAAACATGAACTCATTGCGCATGATAATTTACCGCAAGCTTTGAAGCATAATCAATGTCATTTTCTAGAAAAAGGTGGTTGCTGGTGCTTATCAAAATATCGTAATAATGAGCTAAAAAAAGCGTCTAACATTATTGAATGTCAGCGTATTGAAAGTGCCAATGCTGCTGAGTTAGAAGGTGATGGAGGTATTACACATCATGCAACAGTGCCTTTGCAATCTGGACAAGAGCGTTTTGGGCTATTAAATGTAGCAACGCCAAATACCGTCAGTTTTACGGATGATGAATTAGCACTTTTAGAATCCGTGGCCTTCCAAATGGGGTCGGCTATTAAACGGATTTTGTTAACAAAACAAGAGCAGGAAATGGCGCTTGTACAAGAACGAAATCGGTTGGCAAGAGATTTACATGATTCAGTAAATCAGTTGTTGTTTTCTGTTACATTGACGTCTCGTGCTGGAATTGAAATGGCTGAGCAACCTGAAATGAAGGAAACGTTTAAGGAAATTCAGAATTTAACGCAAGAAGCTTTAACAGAGATGCGCGCATTAATTTGGCAACTGCGACCTAAAGGGTTAGAAAGTGGCTTAATGGAGGCTATTAAAGGCTATGCAGAGATGCTGGGCATTCAACTTTCTGTTAATGTCTCGGGTGTTTTAAAACTGCCTTCTCGTATTGAAGAAACGCTATTCCGTATTACACAGGAAGCGCTAAATAATGTACGCAAGCATTCGGGTGTTAAGAATGCAGAAATTTATATCATTATTACCCAAACTGATGTGTTGTTAGTTATTAAAGATGAAGGTAGAGGATTCCAGGTGGACTCACTTGTTAATTTGCCATCGATTGGATTGCAGAGCATGCGAGATCGAGCGAAGGCGCTAAGTGGCAAGGTTGATTGGGTGAGCAATCTTGGAAGAGGAACGGAAATTTTAATCCGTCTACCTTATTAAGGGGGGATTACGATGATTAGAGTATTAATCGCAGATGATCACCATGTTGTGAGAAGAGGATTATTATTTTTCTTAAAAACACAAAAGGATATTGAAGTTGTTGGTGAGGCTCAAAATGGTAAGGAAGCAGTTGAGTTAACGAATGAATTAAATCCAGATATCGTTTTAATGGATTTAGTTATGCCTGAATTGGATGGCATTCAAGCGACAAAACGTATTAAGGCGAAATTCCCCAACATACATGTGTTAATGCTAACGAGCTTTTCAGATAGTGATCATGTCATCCCAGCAATTGAAGCAGGAGCTGCTGGCTACCAATTGAAAGATATCGAACCAGATGAGCTTGTGACATCCATCCGAAGAATAATGGCAGGGGAGAATACATTGCATCCACAAGCGACGACTCAGCTTATTAAAAGTCGCGAGATGCAGGAGGATTTGCCGCATATGAAGCACCCTCTGACGCCTCGTGAACGTGATGTACTGGCTGAGTTAACGAAGGGCAAAAGTAATCGCGAAATTGCATCTTCACTTTTTGTTACAGAAAAAACAGTGAAGACACATATATCGAATATTTTCTCGAAACTGGAAGTGCAAGATCGTACGCAAGCGGCACTTTATGCAGTGAAACATGGTTTAACTGCATCGAGTGAGCAATAGAAGAAAAGCTGTCCCGTAGTCATTAATATGACTGAAGGGACAGCTTTTTTAACGTTTTTTCTGTGGTTTTTGGCGTAAGGTTTTTGAAACCTGCTTCCATTTATTCCGTTCAGTAATTTGTGCTTGTGCGTTTGCCTTTCGTTCTATATAGGCCAATTCACGCTTAAGCTTAACATAGCTATTGTAACGCTCGCGTATGAGCGTACCCTCTTGAATACTATTTTGTACGGCACATCCAGGTTCACGCTTATGCTCGCAATCTCTAAAGCGACAGTGCGCTGCCAATTCTTCAATATCCTTGAAGCTACTATCTAAGCTTTCACTTTGATCCCATAGTTGAAATTCACGCATGCCAGGCGTGTCGATTAGTAAGCCACCACCAGGGATTTTAAATAATTCACGGTGTGTCGTTGTATGGCGCCCTTTATCATCATCCTCGCGTACTTCTTGCACGTACATAACTTCAGTGCCACATAATGCATTTGTTAATGACGATTTGCCAACTCCTGATGAGCCTAAAAGTGCGGCAGTCTTACCATCCACAAGTAATTGTTGAAGTTCTGTAATGCCATCACCAGTAAAACTACTCACTGTGTAAATAGGTACACCAAAGGCAACTGATTCTGCCTCTTTAATGAATGGTGTTACATCTTCACATAAATCTTTTTTCGTTAAAACGATGATTGGAGTAGCACCAGAGTCCCAAGCTGCGATTAAATAGCGCTCTAATCTTCGAAGATTAAAATCTAAGTTCAAGCTCATAATTAAAAAGACGATGTCAACGTTGACTGCGATTAATTGCTCCACAGTAGTTGCCCCTGCGACTTTACGAGAGAACAAGGAAGTGCGTGGCAATACAGCATGAATAATTGCTTTTTCTTCACCAGGCATTTGTTCAACTAACACCCAATCACCAACTGCAGGGAAATCACGTCGTTCAAAAGCGGTATGTTGGAAGCTTCCAGAAGGACTAGAAAGCCATTCTCCTTGTTCCGTGATGACACGGTATGAGTGCTTATGTTCTAGTAATACACGTCCGGGAATTGTTTTCGCTAATTTATTTGAAGCTTGTGCAATTTTATATTGATCTTGCCAAGCTGAATTCCAACCGAAATCTTGTAATTTTGTCATTTTTAAATCCTCCTATTGTGTGTGTAGAGATATTGAGCTGAGGCGACTGTATTTTTGTAAGGCGCCTTCAGCATTAAGATAGATATCCAGCTTCAGCGGCCAGCCCCTCGAGGTCACTTCAGTCTCTCGGTCAAAGGCAAAAAGCGCCTTTGATTCGAGCCTTCCAGTGCTTGTCGGGGCTAAGCGGGCCGCTTCAGCATTTAAGATATCCAGCTTCAGGCGCTAACGGCTCGGGTCGTTTCAGTCGGGCGCTCAAAGTCAAAGAGCGACTTTGGTTTCCGCCTGCCAACGACCTCGCCGCTGTACGAGCGCCTTCAGCATTTAATCAAGATATCCAGCTTCAGCGGCCAGCCCCTCGAGGTCACTTCAGTCTCTCGGTCAAAGGCAAAAAGCGCCTTTGATTCGAGCCGTCCAGTGCTTGTCGGGGCTGAGCGGGCCGCTTCAGCATTTAAGATAAAAAAAAACTGTAGCTGCAAATCGGCAGCTACAGTTTATACACGCACAATAAAAGAAAGTATCCTTAAAAAGCATACGGATGGCGAGTATTTTGTAACAAACCGATTTGCAATGATGCAATGCTCATTAAATTTGTCATAAAACCTCACCTGCTTTCCTTAAAGTTGTATTCAGATTATCAAAATGGAAAAACAATGTCAACATAAATATTCATTTTTTCTCAAAAAATTACATTAACCCTGAATTATGTTTATGCACTAAACCGTCGGGCTCAATATGAACGAGTACGACGGTCAGTGGTTTTGCTAGCCTAATCGTATTTTCAATATCTTCGGTAATTTGATGGCTTTTCCAAACATCTAAGTCAGGATTAACAGTGACTGTTAAATCTACAAATACCATATTTCCATGGTTTCGGCCTTTAAAATCTGAGAGATGAATAACACCATCCACTTTGCGGACGAGTGCTGATAATGTTTCAACTTCTTCTTCATCAAAGCCATCAGTCAAAGTATGAACTGCCTCAAAGAATATTTCGTAGGCTGTTTTAATGATGATAACACCAACAATGATTGCCGTGATGGAATCGATGATTGGAAAACCGAAGATGGCACCAAAAATCCCAATTGCGGTACCGAAGCTAACAAGAGCATCTGAGCGATTATCGAGAGCAGCAGCTTTTACAGCTGAACTTTTTGTACGTTCAGACAAATTTAAATTATAGCGATAGACAAAATACATAATAATACCACTAACGATTGCAACGATTGCAGTTAACAGAGAAGGTGTAGAATGGTTGTTTTCAATAAAGCTTTTACCGGAATTGAACAACACTTGTAGCCCAACAACTGCCATGATAAACGATGCAATAAGCGAAGCAACTGTTTCAGCTCTTAAATGACCGTAGTGATGATCTCCATCTGGTGGCTTTTGTGAAATACGCAATCCTATAAGTACAGCAACAGAAGCAATAATATCTGTTGTATTATTTAGTCCATCAGCTTTTAATGCAGTAGACGCTCCTATAAAACCAATTGTAAGTTTAACTGAGCTGAGTAAAAGATACGTGGTAATACTGAGCCAAGCCCCTTTTTCTCCTTGTCTTAAATTTGTATATAAGTCCACAATGTTTCCCCCCTGCAAGACTTCTGAGCAACAGAAAACGACGCACACTGATTATAGTGTGCGTCGTTCCTTGTTTAATTTTTATGATTATACTTCTGAAGATGATTCTTTAGTTTTTTGGGACTCGTCGGTGATGTCGTCTGATAACTTAATAACTTCTAAGTATAAGATATGGTGACCATCTACATCTTTTACGATAAATTCATAGCCTTGTTCGGTAATGGCTTCGCCTTTAACGGCATCAAAGTTTTTGGTCATAAACCAACCTCCGATTGTATCGATGTCATTTTCTTCAATGTTAATGTTAAGGAAATCGTTAACGCTTTCGATTAACATTTTTGCATCAAAGATAAAATGATGATCAGCTACTTTACGAACTTCAGGAATTTCATCAGCATCAAATTCATCTTGAATATCACCGACAATTTCCTCGATAATATCTTCAATTGTTACAAGACCTGAAGTACCACCGTATTCATCCATTAAGATGGCCATATGAATACGTTCACGTTGTATTTTTAACAATAGGTCACTAACTGGTATTGTTTCGATGACGCGAATGATGGGCTGCATATATTCCAAAACTGATTTTGAGCCATTAGCTGGGTCTTTAATATAAGCAGTTAATAAGTGCTTCATATTGACGAGACCTACAATATGGTCTTTATCTCCATCAATAATTGGATAGCGTGTATATTGTTCAACACCCATCACTTCGAAAACTTCTTTAAGTGTCAATTCTTTTTCAATACCAATGATTTCAGTGCGAGGTACCATGATTTCTTTGGCAATACGATCGTCGAATTCAAAAATGCTATTCACATATTTATATTCAGACTGATTTATTTCGCCGCTTTTCAAGCTATCCGATAAAATAATACGTAATTCTTCTTCAGTCATTGCCACTTCTGATTCAGATACATCTTTTAGACCAAAAAGTGATGATAATGAGCGTGCTGAGAAGTTTAGCACTTTAATAAACGGATACATGAGGTTGTGGAACGTAATTAAAGGACTTGACGTCGCTAGTGCAACAGATTCAGCTTTTTGAATGGCTAACGTTTTCGGTGCTAGTTCACCTACTACAACGTGTATAAATGTCACGATAGAGAATGACAGTATGAAGGATAGAACTGATGTTACATTTCCTTCGAGTGTGAACAAATCAAATATCGGCTTTAATAAAATCGATATTGTCTCTTCACCAAGCCAACCAAGCCCTAGAGAAGTAATCGTAATCCCCAACTGGCAGGCGGATAAATATTCATCCAAATTAGATACTACTTTTTTAGCTTTTAATGCGTTTTTGTTACCTTCAGCTATAAGCTGATCAATTCGAGTTGTTCGGACTTTAACGATAGAAAATTCTGTTGCTACGAAAAAAGCCGAACATGCGATCAAGACAGCAAATGCTGTCAACCGTATGGCTATGTCCAAAGACTTCCTTTGTTCCAGACCCAAATGAGGGGAGAGAACAAAGTGTACACCTCCTGTGATATAAAAAATAGTTAAGTAATATAATGATATGATATCTAGCGTTAAAAAACAAATTATCTACTTGAACTTTTTTTGCTTATTAATGATAATGGATTACTGAAGAATGAAAATCTGTAAAAAGTTAGAGAATAATTAAATTATCCATTTTATTCTAAAGGTATTGACAATTCAAAATTCGAAGTGCTAATATTAAGAGGCACTAAATAATTTATGGAAATGGAGGTATGGATTATGAAAAAGTTAAGAAATTTATATGTACAACTAAATAATGAATCCACACCTACCCATTCAGCAGTTATGGCTGTAATTTAACTTATTTAAATAATTGGTATAGGTGTTGATACCTATATCTATTTTCAAAAGCGTACGCTCTGAAAAGGGTGTACGCTTTTTTTGTTGTCTTTTTAAGTGAATTACAAGTGCAAAGATCTAAAAGGGAGAGCTGAATATGTATATTCAAAAGCGGAAAAAGAAATTTAACAAGGATTCGATTGAAGACGGTTAGTGTAAAATCAGAACAAGAAAGTAGGAGTAATGAATGTTAGATGTTTTATTTAAATTAAAATGGTTTTTTAAAGAAAATTGGAAGCGTTACGCCATTGCAGTTGCATTATTAATAGTTGCTAACGTACTTGAAGTAACACCGCCTTGGATTATCGGTCAATCGATTGATGCAATCCACTCAGGTACATTGACGAACCAGTCCCTTGTGACGTATATCGTTGCGATGCTTGTCCTTATGGTAATGGCTTATGTCGTCAACTATGTATGGCAATATCAATTATTTGGAGGAGCGAATGTTATTGAGCGCAAGCTCCGTTCAAAGCTTATGACCAAATTTTTGAAAATGTCACCGCCCTTTTATGAACGTAACCGTACAGGAGATTTGATGGCGAGGTCAACAAATGATTTACGTGCTGTCTCTGAAACAGCTGGTTTTGGCATTATGACGTTAGTTGACTCGACACTATACTTATTAACAATTTTACTAACAATGGGCTTTCTCGTTTCATGGAAGTTAACTTTAGCAGCTGTCTTGCCATTACCGATACTTGCGATTATTATGCAAGTGCTAGGGAAAAAAATTCATGAACGGTATATGAAAGCGCAAGACGTTTTTGGCGAAATGAATGACAGCGTTCTTGAAGCGGTAGAGGGTGTCCGAGTTGTCCGTGCATATGTCCAAGAGCGTGCTACAGAAAAACAATTCAGTGATATGACAGAAGATGTTTATGAAAAAAATATGCATGTTGAGAAAATTGATGCACTATTCACCCCGATTACAAAGATTTTGACAGGTCTTAGTTATATGATAGGCCTTGGTTTTGGGGCTTATTTAGTTTCTAGGCAGGAAATGACTTTAGGAGAGCTTGTCACATTCAATGTTTACCTAGGTATGATCGTCTGGCCCATGTTTGCAATTGGTGAACTAATCAATGTTATGCAACGTGGTAATGCGTCACTTGACCGTGTACAGGAAACATTAGATGAGAAAGAGGACGTTGTTGATCCACACGCGCCGACGATTATTCAAAATCCGGAGTCAATTGTGTTTAAAGACGTGACATTCCAGTATCCACAATCATCTTCTATTAATCTTTCTAACCTTGAAGTTGCTTTGAAGAAAGGGCAAACACTTGGTATTGTTGGGAAAACAGGTAGTGGGAAAACGACGATTGTGAAACAGCTACTACGTGAATATCCGAATGGTCAAGGTGATTTAATGGTCTCAAATAGTCCTATTCATGACCAAACGAAGGAGCAAGTACGTAACTGGATCGGCTATGTACCTCAAGATCACGTGCTATTTTCTAGAACGGTGAAAGAAAATATTTTGTTCGGTAAATCAGATGCGACCGATGCAGAATTACAAGAGTCAATTCGTTTAGCAAATTTCGAACGGGATTTAGAAATGTTACCACTTGGTTTACAGACGTTAGTTGGTGAAAAAGGGGTTTCGTTATCTGGAGGGCAGAAGCAACGTATTTCGATTGCTCGCGCATTAATCCGCGATCCAGAAATTCTGATTTTGGACGATTCCTTGTCAGCGGTTGATGCTAAAACAGAGGCAACGATTATTCAAAATATCCAAACAGCTAGAAGTGATAAAACGACCATTATTGTTACACACCGCTTATCAGCAATTCAACATGCAGATTGGATTATTGTGTTAGAGGACGGTCGCATCGTTGAAGAAGGTACGCACGGAGCATTGCTTGCGGAAGAAGGCTGGTATAAAGAACAGCATGACCGTCAGCAAGTTGAGGGGGTGAAATAATGGGTACTGGTAAACGATTATTTCAATATGCATTAATGTATAAGAAGCTACTTATTTCAGGCCTATTATTATTAGCTATAGCAGTTGCTGCAGATTTAGCAGGTCCATTAGTAGCGAAGAAAATTATCGATGAACATATTGCGAATGCTGAGATTGCAAGCATTGAGTTTCAGCCTATTGCGATGTTATTAGCTATATTCTTTGGGTTAGCAGTTGTAGCGGCAATTTTCCGCTATGGTCAATATATGTTGCTCCAAATGGGTGCAAATCGTATTATTCAAAAAATGCGTAATGAAGTATATGAGCATATTCAAACATTACCGATTCGTTATTTTGATAATTTGCCTGCAGGGAAAGTAGTTGCACGTGTTACGAATGATACCGAGGCCATACGCGATTTGTTTGTAACAGTGTTATCACAATTTGCGACGAGTTTTATGACGATTTTCGGGATTTATATCGCGTTATTTTTCCTTGATTGGAAAATGGCGTTAATCGCATTATTTGTAATTCCAATTTTGATTGTCTGGATGATTGTGTATCGTAAGTATGCATCGAAGTACAATCATATCGTGCGAGGTAAAGTTTCGGATATGAACGGTATGATTAATGAATCGATTAATGGGATGACAATCATTCAAGCCTTTGGTCGTGAAAAGCAAATTGAAGCAGAGTTTGCCGCATTAAATGATGAGCATTATCGTTATCAAAATAAGCTATTAAATTTAGATGCAGCAACATCGCACAATTTAGTTGGTGTTATTCGAACAATCACTTTTGTACTATTTATCTGGTATTTTGGCAGTGCTGGGTTAGATGGCCTTACGGTTATTTCAGTAGGGTTGCTGTATGCGTTTGTTGATTATATTACACGTTTATTTAACCCGGTAACCGGGATAGTCAATCAGTTAGCGCGTCTAGAAAGAGCAAATGTGGCATCTGAACGTGTATTTGAGTTGCTTGATCAGCCGGGAGAGGTTGTAGTAGATACACGTATTCCACGTTATAAAGGTAATGTTCGCTTCGAGCATGTATGGTTTGCTTATAAGGAACAGGAATATGTGTTGAAGGATATTGATTTTGAGGCGAAACAAGGGGAGACAGTAGCGCTTGTTGGGCATACTGGTTCCGGAAAAAGTTCGATTATGAATTTACTTTTCAGCTTCTATGACATATCTAAAGGTGCCATTACAATTGACGGTATCAATATTAAGGAGCATTCGCGCCAAACAATTCGTGAGCATATGGGGATTGTTTTACAGGATCCGTATTTATTTACTGGAACGATTGAATCGAATGTTAGTTTAGGTGATTCACGGATTACGCGTGACACAGTGCAAAAAGCATTGGATGCAGTTGGTGGTGAACGTGTCTTGAAAAACTTACCGAAGGGCTTAGATGAGCCAGTGATTGAAAAAGGGAGTACATTATCTTCAGGTCAGCGTCAGTTGATTTCATTCGCTAGAGCGCTTGCCTTTGACCCGGCAATTTTAATCCTAGATGAAGCAACGTCGAATATTGATACGGAAACTGAGGAAATCATTCAGCACGCAATGGATGTACTGAAAAAGGGCCGTACGACTTTTATCATCGCACATAGACTTTCTACTATTAAGAATGCAGATCGTATTTTAGTATTAGACCGCGGTGAAATAGTAGAACAGGGTTCTCATGATGAGCTACTGAAACAAGGTGGCCGTTATGAACAAATGTATAAACTACAATCTGGAGAAAAAAATATCGGATAGATTATGCGATAAGCTGTTGTATATTTTGAGTTAAACTAAAAAGTAAGTAGAGAAAGAAGGAACTTAATGATATTTGAAGCGGATATTAATATAAGAAAAAAGTTATTTCCTATGTTCGAAGAAATGGATAGCACCATTATTCTTTCATGTCTTCAGGGGCATATGGGAACGGCTTGGGTTGATGATCTTGAAAATCCTACAGTCGCACAAATAACGGTTGGGATTTTTGTGTTTTATGCTGGAAATCCTAATACAAAGGAAGCGGAAGAACTACTTTACAATCTTCCCGATTATACTCTTGCTATTGTTCATACGGATGATTGGAAAAATCGTATAGAAACTATTCATAAAGGTTCTATAGAGAAATTTCAACGATATAGATTCAAAAAAAATCCTGAAAATCTAGATCGTCATCAGTTGCAGACCTTTATATCAGCATTACCAGAAGGATATGAACTAAAAAGAATAGATACAACTTTGGCAAAAGAACCAGCATTACATGAAATTTCAGAAGATTTTACAAGCCAATTTAACTCTATTGACGATTATATAAATAGGGGAGTAGGTTTTGGCATTTTGTATGATGAACAAATAGTATGTGCGGCAACATCATTTAGTATTTATAATGATGGAATTGAAATTGAGGTTGCTACAGATCCAAAGCATAGAAGAAAAGGCTTAGCAACTATAGTATCGTCTGCATTGATTTTAGATTGTCTTGATAGAGGTATGTATCCTAATTGGGATGCGGCGAATCTGGATTCTTCTATGTTAGCGCAGAAGCTGGGTTATATTTTGGAAGAGGAGTACGATACTTACTTTATTGATTATAAGAAGTAAATGTAAGATGATATGTGTATATTTAGGAATAAGAATTTCAACTTTCGTATTAGAGAATATTTGTGATAGTCATAAAAGAAGGCTGTTTTCGTAAACTTTGTTGTTTTGGTTAAATAGTGTTATTCAACAATCGGGCCATTTAATTGAATAAGTGAATATCTGCATCTGTTATAAAGATGCAGTTTTTTTATTAAAAAATGTTGTAACGAAATCAATAATTTTGTGATACATAGGTGAATGGCCAGACGGAAAAGGGAGGGTGGCAGTGGATAAGGACAATATATACCAAGATTATGGGGATTTTATTTTTAAATACTTGTTAACTTTGACAAACAACCTTGATTTAGCAGAGGAGCTAACTCAAGAAACATTTTATCAAGCGATTAAATCCATTAATAACTTTCACGATAATGGTAAAGCCAAGTTTTCCACGTGGCTCTGTGCAATTGCTAAAAACGTATGGCTGCAAGAATTAAACCATAAAAATAAAAACCAGCAATTGAAGGACTCACTAAAAAGTGAAAGCACAACATTTTACGACTTGGAAGATGAGTATATAAAAAACGAGGATAAAGTTATGTTTTTTAAAAAGGCTCATCAACTCAGTGAGGATAAACGAGAAATACTTTATTTAAGATTGTTGGGTGACTTATCGTTCAAAGAAATTGGTTCAATTTTTGAAAGGACAGAAAACTGGGCAAGAGTGACTTTTTATAGAGCAAAACTTGAAATCAGAAAGGGTGAGTAGGGTTATGAAACATAGTGTATTTAAGGATTTGGCTCCTGCTTATATTGATAAATTAACAAGTGAAGAAACAAACGAACAGATAGAAAAACATATGGATCAATGTGAAGAATGCCGAAATTATTTAAACAAAATGAAGGGAGATTTATTTTCAGAAGATGAAAATGAGAGAAGAAAAGATAAAAGGAACATTGATTATTTCAAAAAGGTACGCTCCAAAAATAGAAAAAAGATCTTAGTTATCGTATCATCACTACTAGCAATGTTTCTTGTTCTGATAACTGCTTATTACTTTGTGTTTGTAAATATGTGGCAAGCAAGTTCCAGTAATGTTGAAACAAACATTCAGAGTCAGGGCACTATGGCTACGCTCTTATTCAAAGCAAAAAAGGACAATCATTATATAATTTTAACAGATGCAAAAACAGATGAGGGATATACAGATACTATATTTGTGTATGAAAAAAGGAACGATTTCTCTACCCCAGCAAAACTCCTAAAAGATGGGAGTGGCATTTCTTTCACATTTGCAGATGAAAACACATTATTACTGTACAATGGGAAGAGGAAGAAACTAACGGATGAAGATAAGGTAACTATACAATATAAAGATAAAACCGATGTAATACCCATAAAAGATTTATATGATAAAGGTAACGATGCTGAATGATTTAAAAATGGGATAGAAGTTATACCGCAAACGGGCGCGATTGTTGTATAGCCCAACTTTTCTTTATAGCAACAATCTTTGAGAAAACAGCCTAAAAGAAAGACCCTTCAATTGCAAACTGCAATGAAGGGTCTATTTTAATGACCAAAACTAGTTCATTATTGCAGCGATGAAAATAGAAAGAACGAAGCAAAAAGTGATAGAAGTAAGCCAGTTCAATTTGGAAGTAGTTCCTAAGAAGACATTTAATAAGCCGCTAATTAAGAGTGATACGGAAAAGGAGAAGATTAAATAATAGAAGACTAAGGGCATTCAAGCATATCCTCCAACTCAAGAAATATAGTATGTTCTTTGTGAAGATTAGTGTATTTGATGAATATTACTATTGCAACTTTTCACCGATACTCGTATATTTAGGGAAGCGAATTAATGTGCGATAGAAAGAAGGTAGTTATTGTGAGCTGGTGGCAAGAGTGGTTGCATAGTATAAAATCATTTAATCGAAATATAAAATTGTTCATGCTTAGCAATATTCTCATTCAAATTGGGATGGGCGTTTTCGCTGTCATGTACAATTTATATATTCGAGAGTTAGGTATGGCAGAAGCTGTGAATGGTAATGTCATTGCGATGACAGCATTAGCAACAGCGATAATGTTAATTCCAGCGGGTCTATTAAGTGATCGCTTTGGTCGTAAGCGGGCACTCATTATCGGAACAGCTTTAACGGCATTCACTTTATTTTATAGGAGTATCGTAACTGTCGAGCAACCGATGCTTTGGGCAGCCTTTACAACTGGAATAGTATGGGCGCTAACACAAGTTTCAGGGGTACCATTTTTAGCTGAAAACTCCAAGGCTTCTGAAAGAATGAAGCTATTTAGCATTCACTTTTCTTTCATGACAATAGCAAGTGTCATAGGGACTTTACTTGGTGGTGTAGTGGCGGATGGGGCAAGCATATTGTTACAGATGTCTGCTGTTGAGGGGATTAGAATCTCATTATATAGTGGTGTCGTATTTTTTGTAATGGGACTATTCCCATTGCTTCGTTTGAAGATGGAAAAGAAAGTTTCGGTCGATGCAGCAGCTTCTGCAAAAGATTCTCTAGATGCGACGGAAAAGAATGCGAGCTTTAAAGGGAATGTAAAAGTAATCATATTATTTGGGTTAGCCCAGTTGATAATTGGTATAGGATCTGGACTTGTTATTCCATATTTGAATTTGTATTTTGCCAATCGTTTCGATGCATCCAACACGTATATCGGGTTGATTTTGGCGCTCGGATCAGCAATGACCGCGGTTGCAATGCTGATTGGACCTGCATTAGTGAAGCGCGTTGGTGAAGTAAAGGCAATTATTATCTTTCAATATTTATCCATTCCATTTTTGTTTTTGACCGCTTTTACGAGTTCTTTATTTATAGCATCGATTGGTTTTTTATTTCGCCAGGCGTTGATGAATGCGGCGAATCCGATTCAATCGGCCATCGCGATGGAGATCGTACATGATAAATACAAAGGTTTAGCGAATTCAGTAAATCAAATGGTATTTCAAGTCGGGTGGGCATCGATGGGGCTTCCAGCAGCATTTCTTGTCACGAAGTTTGGAAGCTATTGGGGTTATGCCTATACATTTACGATTACAGGTTTTTTATATTTGATTGCTTCAACGTATTTTTATATGGTATTTGGACGGAAAAAGAATGCGGCATAGCGATGAAATAAACTAATAATAATCTGAAGAAAACACCTTAGTATAGGTGTTTTTTTAGTTAAAAGGGTTAATAAGTTCATGGGAATAATCTTTTCATACATCAATTTCCATAGTCATTCATACACACTAAAATTCAAATACAGCCGCAAAACTGCTATTATAGAAATTAGTGTTTTTACAGGTTAATCAATTTCGAAGAGAGGAAGATATGTTCATGGGACAAGTAGTAGCTAAAATTGAAACGGTGCGCACAAACCTAATCATGACGAATAAAGCACGTGAAGGAATTTTAGCATGGTCAAAAGATGAGCATGCTTTTTTTCATCTACAAAAATCATTTTTAGTACATATTGAAAGAATGAGTAATTCCGCGCAAGGCGAGACAGCGATTACGATTTATTTTGATAATGAAGCAAATACCACTCTTGCCAAAAAGCTAGATAGTCGGGTGGCAGTGATGAATTGTATTGTGAAATATGAAGGATTATTAGCAACTAATTTTCGGGTCATCAGTGCGAGGGTGCCTGTTCGAACAAATAGAAGATATGCTACAAAGTTAGAATTTGTGACAGCACATAAAAATACTGTAGGAATGCCGATAGAGCTCCATTCTAAAATTCGAGAATTACCAATAGCAGAAGAAAGAACAGAGTATGTAAGAAAACGTATTTCCAGCTGGGAAGGCTATTTGAAAATTCAAGAACGAGATGCCACGATTGAGGATATGACAGCATCGTTTTCTAAGTTTACGGTCAATGAAGATTTCAGTAGAATGACATTGAATTGTAGTGGCTTAAAAGACAATGAATGGAATAAAGCTAAGGGATTAAGTGCGAAATTCAAAGGCTCCCGAGATGAGCTTGGTGAAGTATTAAAGGTAAATCGCGGTAACAAAACAGTGGAAATAGAACTGCGACCATATATTAGAGAGCGACTTCGCAAAAATCAGCTAAAGCCAAAGACAAAGGAAGTCGTTTTTAGTAATTTCGCTACATTAAGTCAGATTAGAAGATTGCGTAAAGGTTTTGCTGATTTAGAAAAAGGATTAGCGGCTAATGCTAATCTCGAAAAGATTTTATTCGAAGACCGCCCAAGAATTCAAGCACCAAAAAGACGTGCAAAACTTGATTTCCACAATCAGTTGAATGAATTTCAGCAGGAAGCGGTTACTGGTGCGATGTCGGCTGAAGATTTATATGTTATTCAAGGTCCACCAGGCACAGGGAAAACAACCGTTATTTCTGAAATTTGTCAGCAAAATGCCAAAGCCGGTTTGCGAACGCTTGTGGCCTCACAATCTAACTTAGCTGTTGATAACGCATTGAGTAGACTACTTTCCAATAAAGACATTCGAATTTTACGCTTTGGACGAACAGAAAGTATTGAAGAAGAGGGCAAGAAATTCATCGAAGAAAATGTAGCGCAATATTGGAAGGACCAAACGTTACGAGATCTGGAGCAGGAGCTAGAGAAGCATGCTGATCAGGAAACGAAACTCACTGCAACATTAGCGACAGGTGAAAAAGAATTACAAACATTAGAAGCACAGCTTCTATTTATAAAAGAAAAATTAGTAGAACAGCAGCAGGCAAAAGTCGATTATAAAGTAATAAATGAAGATATTCAAAAGCTTAAAAAGACGTTAGGGGCATTAAGAAGAGAACTTCGGGAGCTTGAAGAGAACTTCGGGGACGTGGCAAACAAATATGAGCATGTCCTAAAAAAGGTGGAAGAATTAGAGCGATTTCTAGAAGCGAATGACTCTAGTGAACAATTACTCGAGCAGTTTAATCGAATAGTAAAAGAAATTGAACAAACGAGAAATCAGTTGCTATATCGTCAAGTTGAAGAAGAGTTAAATAGTGTCAACGAAGCGCTAAGCGTATCACGTACTGAATATATTTCATGGCAAAGAAATGTCTTAGAGCTACATCAATTGCAACATAATTTGGAACACTTTACTAAAGTCGATGAATTAACTAGTTTTATGCAGCAGTATGAAATTCCAATGGGTTTTATCATCGAACGTCAACTTGATGCATTCGAAAAAATTAAAAATCAAATGGTTAGTTATCACGATTGGATGGCGTTAAATAATAAGCTAAAAGCCGCGATTGACTATGTAGAGAAAAAAATGGGCCCAGCTGCTCAAATTATTTTGCAACAAGTAAACTCGCGTCCAGCGGATAGTTACTCTTCTTATTCTATTCGTGAAGTACATGAAGCGATTGACCAAATGAAACAATTTTTGCTAACAGAAAAAGTAGTAAATCCAGAACAGCTAAAGCGTCATTTAGAAAGACTGTATTTTAGACGGAAATTCGTTTGGGAACAAGGTGTCGTCCTACAACAGTTAAAACAGGAAGCTATTAGAGTTTTTGAGATGATCAAAAAAGAAGTAGCTAAACAAACAACACAAGTATTAACAACAGCGCAGCAAAAGAAAAGCACTTTAACGAATAAAGGGATGTTACTAAAAAATAAGCAAGCTTTGGTACAAGAACGATATGATCAGCTAAAGTCGAAGCGGTCTGAGGATGTTACCTCTGGCAATAGAGAGCAGCTTAAAGCGATATTGCACAAGCTAGAAGCGGAAGCACAGCATATTAAAACGATCCATCAAGCTGTCTTGCAAAAGATCCCACAATTAGCGCAAATGCAGCAGCAACACCAAATGCTAACAGAGCAACGCACAGTTACAGCAAATCAAATAGAAGAAAAGAAGCAAGCGATGAAAGAGGTAAATTCACAAGGCTTACAGCAGGAGAAGGATTTAAAAGCTTTAGAAGAAATTCTTGAACAAGATTTTCAGGATCAGCAATTACAAATAGATTATGCAATTAAAAAGCTTTCTGAAAAAATAACGAAGCTCCAGCATAATAAAATACAGCTACCTATTAAACAGGCGTTACAAAATCAATGGTATACATTACTGCAAGAGGCGAATGAGCATGATTTAGATGAAATTCGTAAACTGTATGTGAGACATGCGAATGTTATCGGAACAACATGTGTAGCTTCAGCGAGAAAAGAATTTATGGAGAATTATCCAACCTTTGATGTAGTCATTATTGATGAAGTATCAAAAGCGACACCTCCAGAATTATTACTACCAATGTTAAAAGGGAAAAAGGTTATCCTAGTAGGGGATCATCACCAGCTTCCACCATTAGTAGGTGATGATACATTAGAAGAAACATTAAAGGCGATTATTGAAGAAAGTGATACGATTGAGGAAAGTGCAGAGCTGAAAAAATTACTCAAAGAGTCTTTATTCGAACGCCTCTTCAAAAATCTCCCTAGAGACAATAAACAGATGCTTGCGATTCAATATCGTATGCACGCGGATATTATGAAAACAATTACCCCGTTTTATGAGAATGAAGATGACCAATTGCAATGTGGTCTAATCGATTCAAATAATGTGCGAGATCATTTCTTAGATGGGCATTATGTAAAACGAGCGAATCACTTATTATGGCTAGATATTCCAAATAAAAAGCCCTATTTTGAAGAGCAAATGAAAAATGGTAAAAGCCGATTCAACCAAGGTGAATTGGATACGATCCGCCATATGCTTTTAGATTTAGAGCATACAACAGAAATGGCTAAAGCATCTGGGGATATGCAGCCAAATGAGCTGAAAAGCGTAGGTGTCATTAGTTTTTACGGGGAACAAGTTAAGAAAATAGATCGCCTATTGCAACAGGAACTTCACCTAAAGCATTTACATCTTCGTACTGGAACGGTTGATAAATTCCAAGGGATGGAAATGGATGTCATTATCGTCAGTATGGTCCGTAATACACAAAATAGAAGTGGCGATATTGGTTTTGCTAATGATTATCGCCGTTTAAATGTAGCCCTATCACGTGCCAGAGAACTACTCATTCTTGTAGGTAGTACAGAAATGTTTACACAAAGAGCGAAGCATAAAAATGCACGAGACATGTACAGTCAATTATTAGAAACAGTGAAAGAACAAAATGGCCTCCGAGATCAAGATGGCAATGTGAAATAGTAATAGTGAGAGGAGAGCCGAGTATGCAAGCACTTGAAAAACGATTAAAAAGAGAAGTTTTACAAAATGGTAAAGTAGAGATTTTAGCATCTTCTAGTTGGTGTGTACCTGTCCAATCGATTGATGTCACGTATCAACCAGTGAAGCGCTTGAAAATGGATTTATTAATGAAAATGACGCTACTAACTTTCCAACAAGCTGAAATTGCGAATGCTGACGAGCTAAGTGAGCTACTGCTTGTAGAGGAGCTTTTCATTCAGGACCTTTTGAGAAATTTAACGGGAACCGGTTTAATCGAAAAGGGCGAGATGTACTACCATTTAACATCTAAAGGGATGATGCAACTTGAAAATGGCATCTATGAAGAAGAGCAGGAACAGGAAACACAGCAACTTCTTTACAGTGCTTGTCACGAAGTTTTCCTGCCAGTAGATATTGACCAAATGGATGAGTATGACGAGTTACCGGATCTATTCCGATATGCTTCCGAGGAGCCTGATGGGTCATTAACGTTTGTAGAGGAAGAATTAATAGAAGTACTTCAAAATAGCCGCGAGCCTGAAGAAGAAGGCGAGGAACAAACGGTGATTACTGAAATTTTATCGAAAGAAACACAGCAGATTAATGATATACCTTGTCTTGAATTTATCTTGTATGATCGTGATAAAGACCTTCTTTTCGCCAGAGTTTGGAACACCTTGCTGTCGCAGTGGGATGACAAGTTGGAAAAGCAGCTAGTTGAAAAAGAAGTTGTTAAGTGGCGAGAATATTATTTGAAGGCCTAGCTGAAAATTATTAATAGTATAGACATTATTATGAGGAGCTCCTTGAAGGCGCGTACTTATAATAATGTCTTTTTTATTACGTGCAATAAATTCTCTATTGTAGCGCGGTATTCAAGGATTTAATGCGCGTCTGTTGTATAGATGGTAAAATGAAATATATTCCTTTTATGTTATATATTAGGTAATGGAGTGAGAGGATATTCGATGGAGATTTGTATTGAACAAAGGAGGAGACATTTATGAAGCGGTTACTATTGGCTACTTGTTTAGCCGCTGTTGCAATAGCGGGGTGTAGCGAGACAACTGAAAAGGAAATAAGTAAAAATTCGATTCAACATCTTGAACTCACAGGCCGAGAAAGCAGTTTGATTCAAGCAATCGCAGGTTCCTCAAACAATCCAATATTTCTACATGAATTTAAAGTAGAGGAGAAGTGGAAGTCACTAAGCATATGGCTGGAGAAGTATGAATATGGTCAGTTGAAAGACAAAGATCTAGCACGCATTTATGTAGGCATTAAAGAAAAAGGAGATCTGGTTGTTAGTTTTCGGAAAACACCTGGTGAATCTTCCGATACTATCGTCAAAATAGCTGTACTTGATGACAAGGGAAGTTCCTCCACTGAAACAAGTATAAAACTGCCCAAATATGATTCATTTGCTTGGGGGGAAGTTGTTACAGATAAAGTGGAATTAGCTCAAGACATGATATTAGCACAGATGATTTTTCCAGATAATGATGAAAGTATCTCTATTGGTCATACAGATTTATACAATGATCCAGTTGCATTGGTCGAAGCAACCACCGACTATCCCGCTGTCTATTTTGTGCGTTGTTCATTTTCTGAGAAAGATAAAGGTGAATAGAGTTTTTCAGAATGGGCTGAGGTAGATAGGTTCAGTGTTCTAATTATTATTACTCTATAAAAAGGAGTTAAGGAGATTAGAAATGAAAATGATATGTAGTCAATGTCAAAGTGAAATTGATAGAAGATTGTCAAGTCTATGTTGAGGGGTGCATGTATAGCATTAAAGTTATTGCTAAAAGAAGAGAGCTTTTCAAAAGCAAATCTGCAAAACCGAAAGCGGCAGTATGTCCAAATTGCGGATATGTAGCATTATGAATATAAAAACTTTGCGGAGTGAATTTAGATGTGGAGAAGTATCAAAGATGAGTCATAGAAGATAGGCTCCGAGTCATAACAGATGGAGGGCGAGTCATAGAAGTGAGGGCTTGAGTCATAACAGATGGGGTGAGTCATAGAAGATAAGCTCCGAGTCATAACAGATGGAGGGCGAGTCATAGAAGTTAGAGCTTGAGTCATAATAGTTGGGGCGAGTCATAGAAGATAAGCTCCGAGTCATAACAGATGGAGGGCGAGTCATAGAAGTGAGGGCTTGAGTCATCGTAGCTAAACGGGTTGCTTCAGCATTTAGATAAAATATCCAACTTCCGGCGCTAGCTGCTCGCGACGTTTCAGCCGGGCGCTCAAAGTCAAAGAGCGACTTTGGCTTCCGTTTTCCAACGTGTTTCGCAGCTGGAAGAGCGCCTTCAGTATTAAGATAAGATATCCAGCTTCAGGCGCTAACGGCTCGAGGT
>NZ_JAEOAH010000044.1 GCF_016612995.1 Viridibacillus soli | reverse complement strand
TTAAGTACAACTGATTTTATCAGTTGTACTTTTTTTGTTTGTCTAAAATGAACCATAAATATGAAGTTCGGTAAAAAGAATGTTAGAAGTATGGGGCTTTTGCTAGAAACCATTAATGATGTTTTAGAGGGGTATTGTATTTAAGGATCAATTAAAGGTACATATATAAATATTTTTTACAGCATTAAAGATGTTATTAATTACTTATTATCACATGTCATCTAAATCGGATAAGAAATTCTACAAACATCAGGATATATTGTTGAAAGTCACTATACCTAAATTTGAAGGAAAATAAAAAAATCGCCTAGGGAATTTATGGGTGATTTTTTGTTTTAAGCAGAAGGAATGTAATCTTTCCATCAATTTACTAACAGTATTACGAGGTAATAGATTGATAAAGGCGACTTCTAGTATTGCTTTGTAGGGAACATGTTGTTATTTACTATAGTCTATAATTTCATCATCGTAATCAAGTGATGACTAGCAAGCACAACAAATTGTTTTGACACACAGATGCTCCACATCTGATATTTCGAATGGATGAAATATCGGCATTAATGGTAGGCTACACTTTAAACATAACTGATCAGATTTTAAAGCCTCTTCATGAAGAATAGGAAAGTAAGCTAAATCTTTTACTGCGAAAGCTTGTAATTTAGTTGGGTTGTTTTCCATCTCTTTAAATGCTATGGAGGTAGCGTGCTTAGCTGCCTATTATTTGTGTATAGTGCATCATAAAAGATACACTGACAAAGCCAACATCCAATCTAGAATGGGCAAGGGCGATACCAATAGCGGGAGCAATTGCTTTATATAGAGTAAGCAATTGCCCCTTCATACTAAGTTTCAGCTGCTTGCAACTCTGTAGTTCCTGTTTTTCATTTTAAACAATTGATCACAAGGCCATTGCGTTGTTTTTCTTCCATTTGGTAGGGAGTTAAGTAGTGTCTATGAAAATACCTACAGAATTTTGACCCTTTACTTTTGTTGCTACAACTGAAGATTAATTTGACGGTGATACGCAAATGGTTTTTATATCGTCAGAAAATGTATAGATAGACTTTTGTTTGTGAAATAACGCATGAGAGACAGGTTTTAGGAATAGATATTGTATAATAGAGTTAATCGAAATTAATCGGAACTAATCCGTTACCGGAGGAACATATAATAATGAAGAAAAATTTATTTATAACATTTGAAGGACCAGAGGGAGCAGGTAAAACGACGGTCTTGAAACTAATTGTTGAAAGATTACAAAAAGAAGGTAAAGAATTTATAGCCACCCGTGAACCAGGTGGTAGTGAAATTGCAGAGAAGATTCGAGACATCATTTTAAACCCTGCTCATACAGCAATGGATGCACGTACAGAGGCTCTATTATATGCGGCTGCTCGTAGTCAGCACTTTGTAGAGAAAGTTGAGCCCGCGTTAGTTTTAGGTATACCAGTTTTATGCGACCGTTTTATCGATTCATCATTAGCCTATCAAGGACATGCAAGGGGGCTTGGTATGGAAGGGGTACGTTCCATTAATGAGTTTGCTATTGGTGATAGAATGCCGGATTTAACAATATTATTTGAATTAGAGCCAGAGGTTGGTCTAGCACGTATTAATGCGCATAGTGAACGTGAAGTTAATCGTTTAGACGTAGAGAGCTTGGCTTTTCATAAGAAGGTTCATGAAGCGTACACATTGCTAGCGAAACAAAGTCCAGAGCGTTTCTGCATTGTTGATGCAAGTAAAACTTTGGAAGAAGTAGTGGAAAATGTTTGGGAAATTTTGAAAAATGAATTATAAAGTAAATGAAGACACAAGCTGCTTTGTGTTATAATTGTTGAAAGAACCTATTCAATTAAGGGGTGAGTGCCGATGAAATTAGTTGTGGCAGTTGTACAAGATCAGGATAGTAACCGTCTTTCAAACGCTTTAACGAAGAATGAATTTCGTGCAACAAAATTGGCAAGTACGGGAGGATTTCTTCGTTCCGGGAATACCACATTTCTTATAGGTACTGATAATTCATTAGTTCCAAAAGCTTTAGATATCATTCGTGATAATTGCCGTGCCCGTGAGCAAATGGTGGCACCGATATCACCAATGGGTGGGAATGCAGATTCTTATATTCCCTATCCTGTAGAAGTTGAGGTTGGGGGAGCTACAGTTTTCGTATTACCGATTGAACAGTTCCACCATTTCTAAAAAATGGAGGCGACAGGTAATTGAAAATTAATCAAGATTTACGAACTGGGTTAGATCAATCACGCCAGACACTACCAAATCATCAACCGGCAACACGATTTGGTGATGTTGTAGTGAAGCAGGGCCAACGATTACAAACAGAGCAACTAACAAGACTATTAGGTGATATATCCACGGCAGGCGATCGTATCGCTAAATCGCGTAATTTACGTGATTTAGCTAAATTTAAGATGCTCGTGAAGCGCTTCTTAAAAGAGGCGGTTGACCATGGTATGGAGCTTAAACAATCGCATACATGGAATCGTTTTGGCGAAGGCCGTCGATTGAAGGTTGTAGCGACGATTGATGAAAAGCTGATTGAGTTAACAGAGGACCTTTTAGATCAGGAGAAAGACTCTGTGGATTTATTAAGTAAAATAGGCGAGATCAAAGGGTTGCTAATCAACCTATATACGTAAAGAAACCCCGTGTCTTTCGGAATCCCGGAACACGGGATTTTTTCAAACAATGAAAAGGTGATGAATGATGGTGCAGACAGCTGAAGAACTACTTAAATTGCAACCTGTAGTGATGAAGCAGCTCCAAACAATTTTCGATAAAAAAAGACTAGGTCACGCTTACATATTTGAAGGTGGAAAAGGTTCTGGAACCGAAGCTGTAATGCGTTTCTTCGTGCAATTAATGCTATGTGAGAATCCACACCAAAATGTTCCATGTGAAACATGTCGAAACTGTCAACGTATGAAATCAGGAAATCACCCAAATTTCCATCAATTGTATCCGGACGGGCAATTCATTAAAGTAGCGGCCGTTGAAGCTTTGTTACAGGAGATGAATAAAACCGGCTTAGAAGCAGGGCGGAAAGTGTATGTTGTGCACGAAGCGGGACGCCTTAATCCGCAATCTGCTAATAAATTATTGAAGTTTCTTGAAGAACCAGAAGGTATTGTGACAGCAATTTTTGTGACAGATAATATAAATGCGATGCTACCAACAATTCGCTCGCGTTGTCAGCATATTAAATTTCAAGGTATTTCGAGAGATATAATGATTAAAGAGCTTGTAGCAAAAGGGGCTACGGCTTCTATGGCAGCTACAGTGAGCATGGTGACAAGCAACTTAGAGGAAGCTTTTTCCCTGTCAAAAGCTGATGAGTTTGCGCAGGCTCGAAAAACAGTGTTAAAATTGGTTGAAGCATCCATTAATAATGTGCATGAAGCTTTGCTTTCTGTCCATGAAGATTGGCTGCCACTATTTAAAGAGAAAGAGCAAATGGAGTTAGCATTAGATTTACTGCTATTTGCATTTCGCGATATTGTAGCGATTAAAGCAAATCCCGAAGCAGTGTGTACGTATCCAGATTGGTTATCGTACTGGAAAAAAGTTGCATTGCACATGACTTACGCTCGTTTATCGACGCAGTTGCAGGCGATATTACAAGCTCGTCAGCAATTACAGCGCAACATGAACCGAACGCTGATGATGGAGCAGCTTATGCTGAATCTGCAGGAGGGAAAATCCTTTGTATAACGTAGTTGGTGTCCGCTTTAAAAAAGCGGGTAAAATATATTATTTTGACCCTGGAGAATTTTTATTAAATAAGGGTCAATATGTTATTGTTGAAACTGCACGTGGCATTGAATACGGCAAAGTAGTCGTTCCAATGAAACAAGTGGGTGAAAGCGATGTTGTATTACCGTTAAAACAAGTGGTACGACCCGCCGATGAACATGACCGTTTCCAGGTTGAAGAGAATGCTGTTGAATCTGGACGTGCTTTTGAATTGGCAACAGCCAAAATTGTAGATCATGAATTAGAAATGAAATTAGTTGATGTCGAATATACATTTGACCGCAACAAAATTATTTTCTATTTTACAGCGGAAGGTCGAGTTGATTTCCGTGAGTTAGTAAAAGACTTAGCTGCTATTTTCCGCACTCGGATCGAACTTCGCCAAATTGGTGTTCGAGATGAAGCGAAAATGCTTGGTGGCATAGGCCCTTGTGGAAGAATGTTATGCTGTTCTACATTTTTGGGCGATTTTGAGCCAGTATCTATTAAAATGGCAAAAGATCAAAATTTATCGCTTAACCCTTCTAAAATCTCAGGGTTATGTGGTCGTCTAATGTGTTGCTTGAAATATGAAAACGATGAATATGAGGAAGCTAGAGAGCAAATGCCTGATGTTGGTGCTATGATTGCAACACCGGATGGTACTGGAAAAGTTGTTGGCATGAATATTTTAGAACGAGTGCTACAAGTAGAGCTTTCAGAGCAACAACGTATTTTGGATTATACATTGGATGAAATTCTACAACATGAAAAAAGTTCCGTCCAATAGAGGAAATAAAGAGGTGGCTTGAGTGGAGGACCGTAATTTCTTAGATACTGTTATGGAGTTCGAACAACAGCTAGAATCGATGCAAAAACAATTTGAGGCACTGAAAAAATTCGTTGCGCTCATGATGGAAGAGCATCAAACACTCCAAATGGAGAATCATCATCTTCGTACTCGTCTAGAAGAAGTACTTTCCTCTAAACCAGAAGGAAAGGTTATTATAGACGTTTCTGCGAAAAAGAAAGAAATCATAGATGTTGGTGAAGGGTATGACAACTTGGCACGTCTTTATCATGAAGGTTACCACGTATGTCATGTCCATTTTGGAAGTTCACGTAAGGGCGAGGATTGTCTATTCTGCCTGTCATTTTTAAATAAACAAAACGGCTAAACAAAGACTGATTCCACTTTTTAAAGAAGTGGAGGTCAGTCTTTTGCTATGTTGGAGGTAAGAATATGGAACAGTGGTTGAAAGAGGATGAACGACTTGATTACCTTTTAGCGGAAGATTTACGTATTATTCAAAGTCCGTCGGTGTTTTCATTTTCTCTTGATGCAGTATTACTTGCAAAGTTTGTAAATGTGCCACGTCAAAAAGGGAAACTTGTTGATTTATGTGCCGGTAACGGGGCAATTCCATTGTTTTTGAGTGCTCGTACAAAAGGTCATATTACTGGAGTTGAATTGCAAGAGCGCCTTGTTGATATGGCGCAGAGAAGCGTTCGTTATAATGAATTAGAAGAACAAATTCATATTACGCAAGGTGATGTTAAGACAATTGCATCTATACTTGGCGTTGAAAAATATGATGTCGTGACATGTAATCCGCCCTATTTTCCTGCGCACGAGGCGAGCGATAAAAATTTGAAGGAGCATGTTGCAATTGCACGCCATGAAATCTATTTGACGCTAGATCAAATGATTTTTTCTGCAAGTAAATTGTTGAAGCAGGGTGGAAAAGCTGCATTTGTACATCGTCCGGGTCGTCTGCTTGATATTGTTACAGCGATGCGTGAAAATCGAATAGAGCCAAAACGCATTCGCTTCGTTTATCCGAAAGCAGGTAAGGAAGCGAACACTTTATTAATAGAAGGAATCAAAGACGGTAAGCCAGATTTAAAAATATTACCGCCACTTTATGTATATGGAGAAGATGGTGAATATACGGCTGAAGTAAGAGAGATGCTATATGGAAAAGAGCAATAAGCATCTCATGTATGTACTAGAATGCGTAGATGAAACCTACTATACAGGCTATACAAACAACTTAGAGCATCGCCTTACGGTGCATAACTCAGGTAAAGGTGCCAAGTATACGAGAGCGCGTCTACCCGTCCATTGCATTTACTTTGAAGAATATGACACAAAGCAAGAAGCGATGCGAGCTGAATATGCATTTAAACAATTAACACGTAAACAGAAAATTAACCGTATAAGGAGCGGAGAGCAGTGAAATCACAAAAAAGTACCATGCATGAAAAGGGTAGTTGCTTATATTTAGTCGCAACACCAATTGGTAATTTAGAAGATATGACGATGAGAGCCATTCGTATTTTAAAAGAAGCTGATGTTATTGCAGCGGAGGATACGCGTAATACGAAAAAGCTATGCAACTACTTCGAAATCGACACGCCGCTCGTTAGCTACCATGACCATAACAAGGAGTACGGCGGAGAAAAGCTACTTAGCTATTTACGTGAAGGTAAGACCGTTGCATTAGTAAGTGATGCAGGTCTTCCGTGCATTTCAGACCCAGGAGCAGATATCGCCACTAAAGCGATTGAAGAGGATTTTGCGGTAGTACCAGTACCAGGTGCTAATGCTGCTATTACAGCTTTAATCGCATCAGGTTTAATACCACAGCCATTTTTCTTCTATGGATTTTTGAGTCGTCAAAAAAAGGATCGTAAAGAAGCGTTAGAGAAATTAAGTAAACGTCATGAAACGGTTTTATTTTATGAAGCACCTCATCGTTTGAAAGATACATTAAAAGATATGCAAACGATTTTAGGTAATCGCCGTATTGTTTTAGCGCGAGAATTGACAAAGAAATTTGAAGAATTTTTAAGAGGTACAATTGATGAGGCGTTAGAATGGGCAAATGAAAGCGAAATTCGCGGGGAATTCTGTATTGTTTTAGAAGGTAATGTAAATGCTGATGAAGAAGAGGAAGTAGCTTGGTGGGATGAACTTCCTGTTATCGACCATGTCAGAAGATTAATGGAAGAACAACAACTATCGTCTAAAGATGCTATTAAAGAAGTGGCAAAAGTAAGAGGGCTCGCAAAGCGAGATGTATATCAGGTATATCATGTTGAATAATGATATATAGTAAATGAAAAAAAACATCCGAAATGGCGAATATTTCGGATGTTTTCTTTATATGAAATCACATTTGAAAAACAAGGTAAATAATAATTTAATTGTTATTGTATATCTTGTTGCTCGAATATAATTAAACCCTCTAAATTATTTGATTAATTTAGATTGGATTTCTTTCACAAGAATGTCAGCGCCTTCTGGGCTTAAGATTAAGCTACCACCAGCAAGACGGAAGTTATCATCAGACACTTCGCCCGTTACTGCGCAAGTCATATTAGGTAAGTATTTTTTTAAGATGATTTTATCATCATCAACGTAAATTTCAAGAGCGTCTTTTTCAGCGATGCCTAGAGTACGGCGAAGTTCGATAGGAATAACCACACGACCTAATTCATCAACTTTGCGGACAATACCAGTAGATTTCATGACAAGAATTCCTCCTATATTATTATTATTTTTCGTCAAATTTCGACATAGATTCTTTGTCTGTTGTCTATCATACCAACTACTTACATATACGTCAATTATTTTTGTTTGTAAAATGATATTTTTTTTCAAATTTATTCCGTTCTTCAAGTAACATTATCATATGAATTTGACTATTTCCTCGAAAAAGAAGAAAATACATGGTTTATTTGATATATTTAAGTATCTCGAATTCAATAAATAACATTCGACATTTTTCGCCAAAATGGCAATTGATAAACTATGATTGAAAGGTTTTTGGTACTTCGTTAGAATAGTAAGTATACTGTAGAGCACTGGAGGAAGTTTTCGTGGACAATAAAAAGAAAACATTCTATATAACAACACCTATTTATTACCCTAGTGGTAAGTTTCATATCGGAACTGCATATACAACTGTAGCTTCTGATACAATCGCACGCTATAAGCGTCTGCGCGGCTATGACGTACGCTTGCAAACAGGTATGGACGAGCATGGTCAAAAGATTCAAGAAAAAGCAACTGAAGCGAGTAAAGACCCACAACAGTATGTGAATGAAATTGCTGAATCAGCAAAAGCATTATGGAAATTGATGGATATCTCCTATGATGATTTTATCCAAACAACAGAAAAACGTCATAAAGATGCTGTTGAAAAGATTTTCCAAAAATTCTTAGACAACGGTGACATTTATAAAGGGGAGTATGAAGGCTGGTACTGTACTCCATGTGAATCATTCTTCACGGAGTCACAATTAGAAAATGGTAACTGTCCTGACTGTGGCCGCCCTGTGCATAAAGTTAAAGAAGAATCTTATTTCTTTAATATGAAGAAATACGCTGATCGTCTTTTGAAGTATTATGAAGAAAATGTTGAATTTATCGAACCAGAGTCTCGCAAAAACGAAATGATTAATAACTTTATTAAACCAGGTTTAGAAGATCTATCTGTTTCACGTACTTCATTTGACTGGGGTATTCGTGTTCCAGAAGATGCGAAACACGTTATTTACGTATGGGTCGATGCATTAACTAACTATATTACAACGCTTGGCTATATGTCTGATGACGATACGCTATTTAAAAAATACTGGCCAGCAGATGTGCATGTTGTTGGTAAGGATATCGTACGTTTCCATACAATTTACTGGCCAATCTTCTTAATGGCCCTAGATTTACCTTTACCTAAAAAAGTGTTTGCACACGGCTTTATTATGATGAAAGACGGTAAAATGTCAAAATCTAAAGGGAATGTTGTGTATCCTGAAATGTTAATCGAACGTTTTGGTTTAGATGCAACGCGTTACTTCCTATTGCGTGAATTGCCATTCGGCTCAGATGGTGTGTTCTCACCAGAATCATTTGTTGAACGAACAAACTTTGACCTTGCCAATGACCTTGGTAATTTACTGAACCGTACAGTTTCGATGATGAATAAATATTTCGATGGCCATATCCCAACAGAAAGTTTAGAGCCAACAGAATTTGATGCAGCATTAGTTGCTCAAGCAACAGATACAAAAGCGAAATATGAAGAAAATATGGAAAGAATGCAATTTAGTGTTGTTCTTTCAGACGTTTGGGCATTAGTTTCACGTACAAATAAATATATTGATGAAACAGCGCCATGGGTATTAGCAAAAGACGAAGCATTGACAGGTCAATTAGCAACTGTTATGGCTAATCTAGCAGAAAGTTTACGTCAAATTGCAGTTATGTTACAACCATTCATGACAAATGCACCAAAGCAAATTATGGAACAACTGGGGTTAAGTGAAGAACTATTAGCTTGGGAATCACTAAATACATTCGGTGCAATTCCAGCCGGCATAAAAGTAATTGAAAAGGGTGTGCCAATTTTCCCGCGTCTAGATACAGAAGTAGAAGTTGGTTATATCCGTGAACAAATGCAAAGTTCAGTAAAACCTGTCGAAGAACCGAAAAAAGAAGTATCAGCTACAAAAGAAGAGGACGCACCTGAAATCTCAATAGATGATTTCATGAAGGTGGATCTTCGAGTGGCTACAGTAACAGCATGCGATAAAATTCCAAAAGCAGATAAATTATTAAAACTACAATTGGATCTAGGTTATGAGCAACGTCAAGTTGTTTCAGGCATCGCAGAGTATTACAAACCAGAAGAGTTAGTTGGCCGAAAAGTAATTGTTGTTGCCAATTTAAAACCTGTAAAACTACGTGGGGAGCTTTCACAAGGTATGGTTTTAGCAGGAAGTAAAGATGGTATTCTAACTTTAGCGACGGTCGATGAAAAACTAGAAAACGGCGCAAAAGTTAAATAAGTAAATAGCTACGACTAAGGAATCAATTTGATATTGGTCTCGCAAAGGTAAGTTGCGTGTAATATCACTATTTTTCCGAAGTTGAAACCCAAACCAAGAGTCTACTGAATTCAACAGTAGGCTCTTGGTTCTATTTATAGACGCAATAAATTATAGTAACATTTAATCATTATTATTAAGTTTTGATAAAAAAACATTAAAATGGAATTGGATGCCTATACAATTACCTTAATATGGATTTTGAAACATTCCACATGCCCTTTGTAATCAAATTGTAATGTGAATGACAACTCTGAAATCTATTCTTTGTCTAAAATAAAACTACTGTGAGGAGAATGACAATGTTTATCGATACACATGTGCATTTAAATGCTGAGCAATACGAAGAAGATTTACAAGAAGTAATCCAACGCGCGTTAGACGCTGATGTAAAAGAGATGGTTGTTGTAGGATTTGACCGACCAACAATCGAGAAAGCGATGAAATTGATTGATGAATATCCGTTTTTGTATGCAGCAATCGGCTGGCACCCAGTAGATGCTATTGACTGTACAGAAGCGGATTTACAATGGATTGAGGAATTAGCAGCTCATCCAAAGGTAGTAGCAATCGGTGAAACGGGACTTGATTATTATTGGGACAAATCACCAAAGGATGTACAACAGGAATTATTACGTAAACAAATCCGTTTAGCTCAAAAATTAGATTTACCAATTGTCATTCACAATCGTGATGCAACAGAAGATTGTATTCGCATTTTGAAAGAGGAACAGGCAGAAATTACTGGCGGAGTTATGCATTGTTACAGTGGCAGCGTAGAAATTGCAAAAGAATGTGTCAAAATGAATTTCATGATCAGCTTAGGTGGCCCAGTTACGTTCAAAAATGCAAAAAAACCAAAAGAGGTCGCAACAGAAATTCCTCTTGAATATTTGATGATTGAAACAGATGCTCCGTACTTGGCTCCCCACCCATACCGTGGTAAAAGAAATGAGCCATCTCTAGTGCCGTTAGTAGCTGAAGAAATTGCACGCTTAAAGGAATTATCGGTAGAAGAAGTAGCTTCGGTAACCACTACCAATGCCCACCGTTTTTTCAAAATTAACAAGTAAAATGCAAGGTCGCCTTCTATACTTCGGACAGGAAAACTTGCTTTGTTGTCAAAATTAGGTAAAAGACTTAGGTGTTGACAGCTAAAAAGAAGGTCTATATAATCCAACGAGTGATAAGGAGGCGTTTTTCATTACAAAATTTTCCATGAAAAACCTGTTCTCAAGATCATTGAGGAGTAAGCAAGCAGTGATGATGACATTGTCAATCGCACTGTTAATTGCTTTCGTAGCTTCGAATTTATTCGAAAGTACAAACAAAGCCGTGGCAAACGGTGAGCACCAAGAAGTTACAGCACACACCAATATTGTCGGAACAAAAACATCCGACAATGATAAAATACAAACCTCAGTGAATACGAATATTGAAAATAATAAACCAAATTCGTATGAACAGGCATTAAATTTAACCATCCAAGGTGATGGAAGCAACAACAAGATAGCAGGAACCACTTCGACTACGGTCGCTGACTTTTTAAAGCAACCAATAGTTGAGTCAGGAGAACTAGGACGCGTTCAACAAAATAATAAGGCGCTAGCTATAACACCTAACGCAACTGCTTTAGACGTTCGAGTACAAAAAGTCACCGATGTGGTGGAAGGCTCTAAAGGTCCCACAACTGACGTTAATAAAAGGATTACAAGAGTTGCTAATGCCAAAACTTATAAAACTAAAGGTCGTCTAAACTTACGAAAAGGAGCAAGTACGAAATACAAAGTGCTTCTGACTGTTCCGAAGGGCAAAACAGTGACGTACAAAGGTAAAAAGGGTTCTTGGTATAAAGTAAAATATAAAGGCAAAACAGGTTATGTTTCGTCAAAATATTTAACATCAATTAAAAAAGTTTCAAAATCTAAGACACCATCCCGTTCAGACGAGCCGTCTGGTGGTCGAACTATGTACGTAACAGCTACAGCTTATACTGCTTTCTGTAATGGTTGTTCGGGTAAAACGGCTACGGGTATTAACTTAAGAAAAAATCCGAATTTAAAAGTAATTGCGGTCGACCCAAGTGTTATTAAGTTAGGTTCTAAAGTTTGGGTAGAAGATTACGGTTATGCTGTTGCTGGGGATACTGGTGGCGCAATCAAAGGAAACAAGATTGATGTCTTTATTCCAAATAAGCAATCTGTTTATAATTGGGGTCGTAAAAAAATTAAAATTAAAGTATTAAACTAATGCATGTAGTTTTTTAATTTAGTAATATCAAAAGCTTTCCTTGCTCTTGTGAGGGGAGCTTTTTTCGTGTAGGTAGAGTCCGTGCTTGGCCAAAACGAGCCATCTTGCTCTAGCTACTGTACAATATAAGTAACAAAGCAGTAAAATGGTCAAAGGAAGTTTTAGAAAAGAGGATATGATATCCGTGGAAATAAAAGAATTTATTGTTGTTGAAGGAAAAGATGATACGACAGCAATCAAGCGTGCTGTCCATGCAGATACAATCGAAACGAACGGTTCTGCTATCTCAGAGGAAGTTCTACGTCGAATTCAACATGCCCAAGATAAACGTGGAGTTATTGTTTTTACGGATCCTGATTATCCAGGAAGACGTATTCGTGCAATAATTGAACAACGAGTGCCTGATGTGAAGCATGCATTTTTACCGAAGAAGAAAACAATTGCTAAAAACGGTAAAGGTCTTGGCATTGAACATGCGAAGGACGAGGATATCTGCTATGCACTATCGAATGTCTATACACCTAGAGAGGCTACGGAGGATGTTCAGATCATCACGGTAGATGATCTAATCGTGGCCCAGCTATTATCACATAAAAACGCGAAAGCCCGTAGAGACCGTCTTGGTGAGTTACTAAATATTGGTTCAACAAACGGTAAGCAATTACACAAGCGATTACAAATGTTTCAAATAACTATAGAGCAATTCGGCGAAGCGATTGCACAGATTAATCGGGAGGCACAAGATGCATAAAGATATTGCGACACCTGTACGGACGCAAGAAATTTTAAAAAAATATGGTTTTTCATTCAAAAAGAGTTTAGGGCAAAACTTTTTAATCGACCCGAATATTCTTCGTAACATTGTCAGCTATGCTGATTTAACAGAGGATAGTGTGGCGATTGAAGTTGGTCCGGGCATTGGTGCCTTAACAGAGCATTTAGCACGTTCAGCAGGTCAGGTCGTTTCGTTTGAGATCGACCAACGTTTATTACCAGTTCTAGAAGATACACTAAGCTCATATGATAATGTGAAAATTGTACATTCAGATATTTTAAAAGCAGATGTAGCTAAAGAGCTGAACGAGGAGTTTGCGAAATTTAAAGACATTATGGTTGTAGCTAATTTGCCATATTATGTAACAACTCCTATTTTACTTAAATTATTAATGGAAAAATTACCGATACGCGGTATGGTTGTGATGATGCAAAAAGAAGTAGCAGATCGCATTTCAGCACGACCTGGAACGAAAGCGTACGGCTCACTATCGATTGCTATTCAATACTACATGAAAGCTGAAGTAGTGATGACAGTACCAAAAACCGTCTTCATGCCACAACCGAATGTAGACTCAGCTGTTATTCGTTTAACGCGCCATGCTGAGCCACCAGTACATGTAATAGACGAAGAGTTTCTATTTGAAGTATCTAGGGGTTCTTTTGCTCAACGCCGTAAAACCATACTAAATAACCTGCAATCACAATTGCCAGATGGTAAAGCTAAAAAAGAACAAATTTTAGCTGCCCTTGCTACATGTTCTATTGATCCAACACGCCGAGGGGAAACTTTGTCAATTATTGAATTTGGCCAATTGGCTGATGCACTATATCCTACCTTCCGTCAATAAGAGGTCCTGTTACAATCTATGTACATTTTCTGAAAAAATATAGGTTTTTGAATAAAAAACAATTGACATCACTATGAGGGATTGATAAAATAATTTATTTGACTTGACAATTTTATCAATCCCACTTATAATGGTTTATAGTGAGGTGTAAGCGAAAATGCCAAAAACTTTAGCCGACATTAAGAAGTCGTTAGATTGTCATTTGGGTAAACGTTTGCAATTAAAAGCAAACGGTGGTCGCAAGAAAACGATTGAGCGCGCTGGAATATTACGTGAAACATATCGCGCAGTATTTGTAGTTGATCTTGATCAAGATGAAAACGCTTTTGAGCGAGTTTCTTACAGCTACACAGATATACTAACAGAAGCAGTAGAGATTACATTTGATGATGACATCAGAGAGTTAGTCATCGCCAAATAAGTAAGTGCAATTATAATCGAATGTTTTTTTCGAACACTTGTAGCGTATTCTCCGCGTGAGAATATTTTACGAGTGTTTTTGTTTTTTTTGAGCATGCTATGATGGTCAGCCATCAAAGGAGGAATTTCTTATGCCTAGAAAACGTATCATGTCGGATCGTTTGAAAGAAGAGATCGCAAAAGACCTTGGATTTTACGATGTAGTAGAACGAGAAGGATGGGGCGGGATCAAATCACGAGATGCCGGTAATATGGTCAAGAGAGCAATTGAAATGGCGCAACAAGGATTAGCTGAACAAGCAAAGTCAAAGTAAATTGATGATTGCCCAATAATGATGTACTGACAATTGGCTGCCCCACAGCTTGAGCTTTCAACTGTGGGCGGCTTTTCATTTTTATAATAAAGATGAGAAAAAAGTATATAAAAGAGCGTTTGTATTAAAAAATCCCGCAATCGGTAGAGTCGGAGTTTATCTAACAAAGGTCTTCCTGTGGTAGAATAATAATCAGTGAAAAAAGCACGAATAATAGAATCACTTTTTTGAATATTAACCTGCTAGGAAGGAGGCAGCGCTATGCTTTACGTGAAAGCACCTGCCAAAATTAATTTAACTCTTGATGTGCTCTATAAACGTCCTGATGGTTACCATGAGGTCGAGATGATTATGACAACGGTTGATCTAGCCGATAGAGTAGGCCTTAGACTTAGAAAAGACGGGCTTATTAAAATTCATTCGACAGATCGCTTTGTACCGGACGATCAAAGAAACCTAGCTTATCAAGCAGCTAAATTATTAAAAGATACATACAACATAGAAAAAGGTGTATCGATTACAATTGATAAACACATTCCGGTAGCGGCTGGACTAGCTGGGGGTAGCAGTGATGCTGCTGCAACTTTGAAGGGCTTAAATACATTATGGAACTTAAATTTAACTATGGATGAAATTGCGGAATTAGGAGCTGAAATTGGCTCTGACGTGTCTTTCTGTGTTTACGGAGGTACTGCGCTTGCAACCGGCCGTGGAGAGCAGATAGAGGCAATCTCAGCGCCGCCAAGCTGCTGGGTAGTATTAGCGAAGCCGACGATTGGCGTCTCAACAGCGGCCGTTTATGGTGGTTTAAAAATGGAAGATGTCGTTCATCCGGATACAAAACAAATGATTCAAGCAATTGAAACAGACGATTATGATCTTCTTTGTAATACAGTTGGTAATGTATTAGAAACAGTTACATTGAAGTTACATCCAGAAGTAGCAATTATTAAAGAACAAATGAAACGTTTTGGAGCGGATGCCGTATTAATGAGCGGCAGCGGTCCAACTGTGTTTGGCCTTGTGCAAAATGAGGCACGTGTTAGTCGTATTTATAATGGGTTAAGAGGTTTCTGTGATGAAGTATATGCAATCCGTATGCTTGGTGACAGGGATTCTCTTGCTTAAATACGTATGTTTGTGGTATTTTTTGTATAAATCATTCGTGTTCAGGAGAGGATTTCATGAAATGGAAGCGTAGCGAACGTCTTGTAGACATGACGCATTATTTATTGGAGCATCCACAGCAGTTAATCCCTCTTACATTTTTCGCAGAATTGTATCAATCTGCTAAATCGTCTATCAGTGAGGATTTATCGATTGTTAAAGATACATTTGAGGAAAGAGGGATTGGCCTACTAGTTACCGTTCCAGGAGCTGCAGGAGGCGTCAAGTATATTCCTAAAATGCCAGAAGCGGCTGTTAGAGAAGTTATGCAAGAACTGTTGAAGGATTTAAGTCATTCGGATAGACTTTTGCCAGGTGGCTACTTGTTCATGACCGATTTACTTGGTAATCCCGAGTTGATGAATCGAGTTGGAAAAGTATTTGCTTCGGCATTTTGCGATAAAGAAATAGATGTTATTATGACCGTAGCAACAAAAGGTATTTCAATTGCCCATGCCATTGCAAGACATTTGAATGTACCCGTTGTTGTTGTACGTCGTGACAATAAAGTAACAGAAGGTTCCACTGTAAGTATTAACTATGTATCCGGATCATCCCGTCGTATTCAAACGATGGTGCTATCAAAACGTAGCATGCAGAGTGGCCAACGTGTACTTATTACAGACGACTTCATGAAAGTCGGAGGTACGATGAATGGCATGAAAAACTTGTTAGAAGAATTCGACTGCACATTAGCTGGTATCGCCGTGTTAGTGGAAGCAGAACATTTAGATGAGCGCTTAGTAGATGATTATTATTCTCTTGTAAAGTTACAAGAAGTGAATGAAAAGGATCGTACAATTGCTCTAAGTGAAGGAAACTATTTTTCGAAGGGTGGAAATGAAAGATGAATGAAGTAGCAACAAAAAATGCGCCAGCAGCAATTGGCCCATACGTACAAGGTATGATTGTAAATAATATTTTTTATAGCTCAGGTCAAATTCCTTTAACACCAGCTGGCGAGTTTGTAGATGGTGACATCACAGGGCAAACAAACCAAGTTTTCGAGAATCTTAAAGCAGTTCTTAAAGAAGCAGGTGCTTCTTTAGAAAAAGTAGTAAAAACAACTGTATTTATTGCGGATATGAATGACTTCGCAGCAATGAACGAAGTGTATGCAGAGCATTTTGGTGTGCATAAACCAGCTCGCACAACAGTTGAGGTAGCACGTCTACCAAAAGATGCAAAAGTAGAAATTGAGGTCATTGCAGTAATTAGCTAAGTATTATTTAGCTGAAAGAACGATGATATATTGAAAGACTATCAGTGAGCCTATCTGATAGTCTTTTTTGTATAATACCATTCTATTTTTGTAAATTAGGCTAATTAAATAACCAACTTAAGATGCCAAGGTTATTTAAGAAAAGCGTAATTATTAAAATTTCTAAATTGTTAAAAAATATATAAGGGAAAAGAAGGGATTTATAAATCTATATAGAATAAAGTAGATAGAGTTATTATAGCATCCTAGATGAGAGGTGGTGAGAGAATGGAAGTAACAGATGTAAGATTACGTCGTGTACAAACTGATGGCCGTATGCGTGCCATTGCTTCCATCACACTTGACAACGAATTTGTAGTGCATGATATTCGCGTCATTGATGGTAACGCAGGATTATTCGTAGCAATGCCGAGTAAACGTACACCAGATGGCGAGTTTCGTGATATTGCGCATCCGATTAATTCGGGTACTCGTACTAAAATTCAAGAAGCTGTACTTAAAGCTTATGAAGAGTCGAGTGACGAAGATGCGACGGTCTTTGAAGAAGAAGAACAACAAATTCAATAATTCGTGAATCGAGAGCCCTTCAATTATGAAGCAGGCTCTTTTTTTTGTAAAAATCCCCCTCGATGCAGCGAGGGGATATAACTAATTGTTATTTAATTGTATTTATAAGGAAAGTATCCAAGAGAATAGGGTATTAAATTAGCGAAGTCAAAAATGGGTTTTGGATGTAAGTGTTTATTTTGTAGGTTAATCTCATATGTTTTTAATGGGTATAAATAAATAGTTTTTAAAATCAATTTACTAAAAAAGTGAGGTTACTGGAATTTCTTTATAAAAAAAGAAAAGAATTAATATAATAAATTATTTTTCATAGTTTTGTCAAGTCCAGAAGCCTTGAAAATTAGCTACATTTGCTTTATAGTCAAAAGAGAAAATCAGCTAAAATGGAGGACTTGCGAAATGACGAATGTTTATGCCGTTATACTGGCTGCTGGCCAAGGTACGCGTATGAAGTCCAAATTATATAAAGTTCTTCATCCGGTTTGTGGGAAACCAATGGTTGAACATGTAGTTGATCATATTCAAACATTAGATGCAGAACGTATTGTGACTATCGTTGGTCATGGGGCTGAAAAGGTAAAGGACCAACTTGGTGAAAAAAGTGAGTATGTATTACAAGCTGAACAGCTTGGTACTGCACATGCCGTCCAACAAGTCGAACCAATCCTTGGAAAACTTGAAGGAACGACGATTGTTATTTGTGGGGACACACCTTTAATTCTCCCCGAAACAATGAAAGCGTTGTTTGAACATCATGAAGCAAATCATGCAAAAGCAACGATTTTAACTGCCATTGCTGAAGATCCAACTGGTTATGGCCGAATCCTTCGTTCTACAGAAAATCAGGTTGCTCAAATTGTTGAGCAAAAAGATGCAACAACTGAACAACAACAAGTAACAGAAATCAATACAGGTACTTACTGCTTTGATAACAAAGCGTTATTTGCTACGTTGAAACTTGTAAAGAATAATAATGCTCAAGGTGAATATTATTTACCGGATGTCATTGAAATTTTACAAAAGCAGGGTGAAGTAGTTACAGCATATGTAACTGAAAACTTCGCCGAAACACTTGGTGTAAACGACCGCTTTGCATTGTCTCAAGCAGAAGCAACAATGCGTGCACGTATCAACGAACAACATATGCGTAATGGGGTAACGATCATCAACCCAGCTAACACATATATTAGCGTTGATGCACAAATTGGTCGTGATACAGTAATTCAACCTGGTGTTATCATAGAAGGTGCTTCAAGCATTGGAGAAGATTGCATCATTGGTCCAAATAGCCATATTCAAAATAGCCGTATTGGTGATCGTACAACTGTGCATTCTTCAGTTGTGTGTGATAGTGTCATCGGTGAAGATACAGCTGTCGGTCCATTCGCACATATTCGACCAAACTCTGATCTGGGCAATCATGTGAAAATCGGCAACTTTGTTGAAGTGAAGAAAACAAAAATTGACGATGGTAGTAAAGTGTCTCACTTAACTTACTTAGGGGATGCGGAAGTAGGCTCTAAAGTCAATATTGGTTGCGGTACAATTACTGTCAATTATGATGGTAAAAACAAGTTTAAAACAGTAATTGAGGATAATGCTTTTGTAGGTTGTAACTCTAATTTAGTTGCACCCGTCACGGTAGGAAAAGGCTCATACGTAGCAGCTGGCTCAACAATTACAAAAGACATACCTGCTGATGCACTAGCTATTGCACGATCTAGACAAGAAAACAAAGAAAACTATGTTAACAAATTAGATTTAAAATAATTAAAATTAACAGGAGGCCATCATGCCGTATCAATATGCCAACTCAAAGTTAAAAATCTTTTCATTAAACTCAAACCGACCTTTAGCTGAAGAAATTGCTAAAGAAGTAGGTGTAGAGTTAGGAAAATGCTCTGTAAAACATTTCAGTGATGGAGAAATTCAAATTAATATTGAGGAAAGTATTCGTGGTTGTGACGTATTTATCGTGCAGTCTACTTCAGGTCCAGTAAACGAAAACTTAATGGAACTACTTATTATGGTTGATGCTGTGAAACGTGCTTCTGCGCGCACAGTAAACGTAGTATTACCTTACTATGGTTATGCTCGTCAAGATCGTAAAGCACGTGCACGTGAACCAATTACGGCTAAATTAGTGGCTAACTTACTTGAAACTGCAGGAGCAACTCGTGCAATCGTTCTTGACTTGCACGCTCCACAAATTCAAGGTTTCTTTGACATCTTAATGGATCACTTAATGGGTGTTCCATTGTTATCTGATCATTTCAAAGCAAAAGGCTTCAATTCAGAAGAAATCGTTATCGTATCACCTGACCACGGTGGTGTAACTCGTGCTCGTAAAATGGCAGATCGCTTAAAAGCACCAATTGCTATTATCGATAAACGTCGTCCACGTCCAAACGTTGCAGAAGTTATGAACATCGTTGGTAGCGTCGATGGTAAAGTAGCAATCTTAATCGATGATATTATTGATACGGCAGGTACAATTACAATCGGTGCTGAAGCATTAGTAAAAGCTGGTGCTAAAGAAGTTTACGCTTGCTGTACACACCCTGTATTATCAGGTCCAGCTATCGAACGTATTGATAACTCTGTTATTAAAGAATTAGTGATTACAAATTCTATCCAATTACCGGAAGAGAAAAAATCACCAAAAATTAAACAATTATCTGTTGCAACACTATTAGCAGACGCAATCGTACGTATTTATGAAAACAAATCTGTAAGTACTTTATTCGATTAATAAAGAGAAATGTTTGAATTCCTAGCTAAAAAGGTACATATATTAATATGGCTATGCTAGCTAGGAAGGGAGACATGTATCTATATGAGTACTGTAGTTCATGCAAAAAAACGTGAGGTCGGACATCGCTCTGTATTAACAGAACTTCGACAAGTTGGTTTTGTACCAGCTGTGGTGTATGGGTGTAAAACAGAGTCAACGCCTATTGCAATTAATGCGAGAGATTATGAGAAAACATTGCGTGAAGATGGTAAAAACTCCGTAGTAACATTAGAACTTGATGGCAAAAAAATAAATGCTGTATTAAATGCCGCTCAAAAATGCGCATTGAAGGGGACATTAGTTCACTTAGACTTTTTAGCGGTTAATATGTCAGATGCTTTAGAAGTGAGTGTACCAGTCAGTATTACTGGTGATTCAGTAGGGGTGAGAGAAGGCGGTGTCCTTCACCAACCAAACCGTGAAGTAATATTAAAGGTGAAACCATCAGATATTCCAGAATCAATAGAGATTGATATTTCAGCATTAGAAATTGGCGGCACATTAGCTGTTAGTGATATTCGTAGTGTATCAACATTTAAAATTCTAGATACAGATGATCTCCTTCTTGTTACCATATCGGCACCTATAGTTGAAGCTGAATCAGCAAAAGTTGATGAAGAAGCTTCAATAGAAGCAAATAATGCCGCAAAGTAAAATAAATTTCATAAAAAGACTTACCATATCCCAATAAGAATGGTAAGTCTTTTTATTCATTAGAGTTTCTAGTTATTTGAAAATATGTAGACATTACGGTTTGTTTATGACAAGGGTAAGGAACCAGTTTGATTATGTCACGTCTAACGTAATGGTAATGAAATAATATTGTAATAATACCGTAAATGGTGTATCGTAAGTGATTAAATTGTAGAAATGTGAGGTAAATAGAATGGAGAAAGTAAAAAAACTTTGGAATCATACTTTGACTTATGTAAGTGTGCGAACGATTTATTACTTAGCGATTCTAATTTTACTCGTTCTCTTATATGGGTTTCATGATATGAATGCGGGGCCATTTATATACACAGAATTTTAAAGTAAGGAGGGCTTCCGTTGAATATACTTTCGACTATTAAAAATATAGCTTTAGATAATGAAGATTCTATTGCATTTCAAAGTGGTGATGTAACATTATGTTATGGCGATTTATGGAAACAATCAGAATCACTAGCTACGTATTTAACAACTTTAAAACTCCCTAAGAAAGCGCCTATTATCGTGTATGGCCATATGTCACCGAAGATGGTCAGTTCTTTTTTAGGAGTAGTCAAATCGGGTCATCCTTATATTCCGGTGGATGTATCAATTCCGAAAGAACGCATTCAAAAAATTATAGAATGCTCAAATGCAGCATTTCTAATTGAAACAGAGGTTTTAGAAAGAGATTCTCTTCAGCAGGCTTCGATTCCTTCTATGTCAGAAGGGCAATTAGCAAATATATTAGCTGAACATACCGAAGGGCCAACTTCATCAACTTGGGTGAAAGGCCATGAAAACTTTTATATTATTTACACTTCTGGTAGCACTGGTAATCCTAAGGGCGTTCAGATTTCAGCACAAAATTTAGAGAGTTTTGTTAACTGGATGCATGTAGATTTTCCGATAACTAATGGCGGAGTATTTTTGAATCAAGCACCATTTTCTTTTGATTTATCTGTAATGGATCTCTATCCTGCATTGACTACGGGTGCTACATTATTTACCATCTCCAAAGAGATGATTGCAAGCCCACAAGCATTGTTTATGCAACTATCACAGTCAAAAATAGGCGTTTGGACATCCACTCCATCATTTGTACAAATGTGTTTGATGAATCCAGAATTCTCTAGTGAGATGCTGCCGTCATTAAAGACATTTTTATTTTGTGGAGAAGTATTAACGAGAGAAGTTGCAAGCAAATTATTGAAATTGTTCCCGAGTGCGCGCATTTTCAATACATATGGCCCAACTGAGGCAACCGTAGCTGTTTCAGCAGTAGAAGTAACGGCTGAACTATTAAATAACTACTTGTCTTTACCAATAGGTTATATAAAAAACGATACACAGATGCTTATTATAGATGACGAGGATCGTTTATTACCTGATGGTGAGAAGGGTGAAATGATTATTGTTGGTCCAAGTGTTAGTAAAGGTTATTTAGGTGAACCTAATTTAACTGAAAAGGCCTTTTTTGAATATGAAGGGCAGCAGGCGTACCGTACTGGAGATATTGGGTATCAGAAAGACGGTTTGCATTTTTATAGTGGTCGAGCGGATTTTCAGGTGAAGGTTCATGGCTATAGAATGGAACTTGAGGAAATTGAAAATCATTTATTACACTGCCAATATGTAGATTCATGTGTAGTCGTACCGGTTTTTAAAAACGAGGCTGTAGATCTTTTAGCTGCATATATCGTACCCGGAGAACATTCTTTCGAAAAAAATTATCAATTATCAAGCGCTATAAAAAAAGAATTAGCAAAAAAGTTACCAGCATATATGATTCCGAGAAAATTTAACTATTGTGAACAGTTACCAATGACTTCTAATGGTAAAATAAATCGAAAACAATTAGTTGCTGAGGTTATGGTATGATTCCATATGGCTCGTTTATATTTTTCTTTTTAATTGGTATTTTCCTTTTACCTACAATTATTCTTGGGTTGTTAGGTAAATCATCGAAAATTTATAATATGCTTGTGTCTATTGTTATATTGGCTGTTATTTTCGGGAACTCGAAGACCGGCGCAATATCTATTATTTTGTTTACAATTTTCCAAATTGCTTTAATTAAGGGCTACCACTATTATCGTAAAGACCGCAATAATACAGTTGTTTTTTGTACGATGGTACTAATGGCAATATTGCCATTAGTGCTTGTAAAAGTATTACCATTACTTGGATTGAATCATCTATTTGGCTTCCTTGGCGTTTCTTATATTACGTTTAAGGCCGTGCAGATGATTATTGAAACACGCGATGGCTTGATGAAGAAGCAGACGTTACCGATGGGTGAGCTCATTTATTTCTTACTATTCTTCCCGACTGTTTCATCAGGTCCAATCGATCGTTGGAAACGATTTGAGAAAGATGTTAATAAGACATTTTCAAAAGAGGAGTATAAGGAGCTTTTATACTTAGGGATTAATAGTATTTTCCGAGGATTCTTATACAAATTTATTTTTGCATTTTTAATTTACAATAAAATTCTTGTCTATTTACCTGACCATGCAACGTATATCCATTCACCATTCTGGGCTAATGTAGCATATATGTATGTTTACAGCGTATATCTATTCTTTGATTTTGCAGGCTATAGTGCATTTGCTATAGGAGTGAGTTACTTGATGGGCGTTAAGACACCAGAGAACTTTAACATGCCATTTATTAGCAAAAACATTAAAGACTTCTGGAATCGTTGGCATATGAGTCTATCATTCTGGTTTAGAGATTATGTATATATGCGTTTTGTATTTTGGATGACAAAGAAAAAGTGGATTAAAAATCGTTATACGGTGTCTAATATAGGTTATTTTCTATTATTCTTCATCATGGGTATTTGGCATGGGCTAGAATGGCATTTTGTTATTTATGGCTTGTACCATGCAGTTCTTATCGTTGGATATGATTACTTTGATCGTTGGAATCGAAAACATAAACTATGGCCAAAAAATAAATGGACACATGGTGTATCTGTGTTTATAACATTTAACTTTATTTGCTTTGGCTTTTATATTTTCTCAGGACAATTATTTAAATAATAAAGGAGTTTGATTATGATGGAAAAACAAAAAGTATATGAATTATTAGCAGAAGTTTGTCAGGAAGATGTCGTTGTAGAGCAACCAGATATCGATTTATTTGAAGAGGGTTTACTAGATTCATTTGGTATTATTACTTTTTTAGTTGAAGTTGAAGAGAAATTTGGTATTTCAGTTTCAATTACAGAGTTCACGCGCGAGGAGTGGAATACACCAAATCGTATCGCAGAGCAGCTAGCTGAGCGTGTATGAAAAAGTATGCCTTCTTACCGCTAATAATTGCGGTAATATTGTTTTTAGTATTTTTATTTATACCGAATAAATGGTTGGTTTTTTTGGTTTCAGATAAGGATGTCGAGGATGCGAAAACCGCATTGAATCCACTTATGTTCCAAGGGGAGTATATGCAAAATCGCTTATTACAAGAGCCGAATATGCTGCCGATTTACGGCTCATCTGAGTTGAATCGTTTTGACCCATTCCATCCGTATAACTATTTTAAAGCAAATGATGCGGGTTTTACGACGTATTTATACGGCCGTGGTGGTACGCAATCCATTCATCATTTCCTGAACTTTGCCGCTCAGGAAAAAAATTTAAAGGATAAGAAATTGGTATTCATTATTTCACCACAATGGTTCACAAAGACGGGTGTTGATGAATTTCATTTCTCACCAAACTATTCGATGCTACAGTCATATGATTTAGCGCTGAATGATGAACTAGATCCGGAGCTGAAGAAAAAAGCAATGGAGCGCCTTTTGGAATTTGAAACGGTGAAAAGGGACTTTATTTTATCAACAATCTATGAAAATGAAGTAACTGGCGGAGAAAAGTATCCGATTAAAGCAGCACTGGCAAAACCCGTTGCTTTCTTTAATAAAAAGCTGATGGAGAAAAAGGATTTGTACTACTCTGTAATGGGTACGCCACGCGAAAAATTGCATGCAAATCCAGAAATGGTTGAAGGGAAATCATTTGAACAGCTGACGAAACATGCAGATGAATACGGTAGCGAGCGTGTTACAACAAATGATTTATCTATTAACGACCGCTATTTTAAAAAGAAAATTGAGTTTAAGCTAAAGGAACTCAAGGAATTCCGTAAAGATGAAAGCTATACAGATTCTCCTGAATATGAAGATTTCCAAATGGTATTGGAAATACTAAAGGATGCAGGTGCGAAGCCTATGTTCGTATCAATCCCGGTGAACGGGAAATGGTATGACTATGCAGGCTTCCCACAGGAGCGTCGCGAGGAATATTACGCGAAGATTAATAAGCAAGTGCAGGGGGCAGGTTTCCCGCTTGTCGATTTTACTGCTTATGAGTACGAGCCGCATTTTATTAGTGATACAATTCATATTTCATGGAAAGGTTGGGTATATCTCGACCATGAAATGGCTAATTACTGGAAGCTACAATAGTCATATAAAGAAAATCGCCGGATCATTTAATAATGATTAGGCGATTTTTTTTGTGTAAGAAGGTCGAAAAACCACTAATAATTGCGATTTTTTATAATTTCCAACGGTATGTGATAAAATAGCATGGATTAGGCAGAAAAGGAAGATGCTATTATGAAACTAATAATTGGACTCGGCAATCCGGGAAAGACATATGAACATACACACCACAATGTCGGTTTCGATACAATCGACATATTAGCAGCAAAATGGGGCGTATCGTTAAATCAATCTAAATTTAATGGTATGTATGGAACAATTCATCGTCCAGAAGGTAAAGTAATGTTATTGAAGCCACTTACTTATATGAATATTTCTGGGGAATGTGTTGGCCCAATTATGGATTACTTTGATATTGATGTGGAAGATATCGTTGTTATTTATGATGATTTAGATTTAGATAAAGGCAAATTACGTCTGCGACAAAAAGGGAGTGCCGGTGGACATAACGGTATTAAATCGTTAATCCAGCATCTTGGTACTCAAAACTTCAACCGTATTCGTATCGGTATTAGCCGTCCACCTGCTGGCATGAAAGTATCTGATTATGTTCTTTCGAGATTTTCAAAAGAAGATCAGCCATTAATGCAAGATGCTTTCGATAAAGCAGCAGATGCTTGTGAATACTCGTTAGCCAAACCTTTCATAGATGTTATGAACCAATTTAATTAATGAAAGAGCATAAATTGCCATGTGACTGTCTATACTTTTTATAAAGGAGGGCATGTTGCATATGGCAATTCATTATCGCTGTCGGCACTGTGAAACTGAGGTTGGGCTACTGCCTTTCGATTCAGAGGAAAGTGTCCGCAGGCTCCATCAATTAAATGAAGCAGAGGCAAAGCAATATATTCACAAAGACCATAATGGAGATACAACGGTTGAGTGTATTTGTGAGCACTGTGAAGAATCTTTAAAGCAATTTCCAGATTATTATGCATTAAAAAAATGGCTACAATAAGGAAGAATGCTTTGGTGCGCTATGCGTCCAAGGCCTTTTTCTGTATACGAATGATAAGGAAAGATGAAATAGATAACTGAACTACTCGTAAAATAAAAATAGAGCGAGTGTTAGATGATCCAAACATGATGTAATTTTGATAGGAAGGAGGGCTTTTATTTGGAAATTTTACGTAAATTATTCTCTCAAGATATGCATATAACAAACTTATTGGAAGACTTGCAAAAAGGTAATGGCTCTCAGCTTATTACAGGCCTTTCTGGGAGTGCACGTCCAGCCTTTTTGGATACAATTTATGGGGCAATTGAAAAGCCGGTATATATTATTTCTCCGAATTTATTGCAGGCGCAGAAAATGTACGACGATCTAGTGAAGCTAATTGGCGAGGAACTAGTTCACTATTACCCAGCAGATGAATTTATCGCGGCTGATATGTCGATAGCGAGTCCGGAGTTAAGAGCACAACGAATCGAAACAATTGATCATATGCTACATGAGCAAAAGGGGATCTATATTATTCCTGTGGCTGGCTTACGTAAAATGATGTCACCGAGAGAGCAATGGCTCGATTTACGCCTTCGTACGGCTATTGGAGAAGAAATTGACGTAGAAGTTTGGTTGAATCAGCTTGTTGTGATGGGCTATACACGAGGGCAAATGGTGACAACACCTGGAGAATTTGCGCTACGTGGTGGTATTTTAGATATTTATCCACCATATATGGAAGTACCTATACGTATTGAGTTATTCGATACGGAAGTTGATTCGATCCGTACATTTTCGGCTGATGACCAGCGCTCAATCGATAAACTAAATGACGTGCGTATTTTACCAGCGGCAGAATTTGTTTTAACGAAAGAGCAGCGAGTGATATTGGCTGAGAAATTAGAAGATGCATTGGCAGAAAGTTTGCGTAAGGTAAAAGCGCAAGACGTCAAAGAAGCACTTTATCAAAATATCCAAGCTGATATCGAAATGCTAAGTCAAGGTAACTTACCTAACTACGCAAATAAATATGGCTCGCTGTTATATGATAAGCCATCTTATTTAGGTGATTATTTTGTTCGAAACGGCCTTGTTGTATTTGATGAGCTTGGCCGTGTACAGGAAGTAATGGAGGCATGGGAGAAGGAAGAAAAGGAATGGTTCTTATCTCTTCTTGAAGAAGGGAAAATGGTCCATGCGGTAAAGCCATCTTATTCGCTAAAGGAAATTTTAGCAATGCTGAATCAACCTAAACTCTATCTTGCCCTATTTACGCGTGCATTTTCTGGTGTGCAATTTAAGAAGACAACAAGCTTCTCATGTAAACCGATGCAGCATTTCCATGCACAAATGCCCTTATTGAAAAATGAAATCGAACGCTGGGAGCAAGGCAAATTCACCGTTCTTTTTGTAGCAGAAGGCCAAGAGCGTCTACGTAAAATGCAAACAGTATTAGATGATTACGATATTCATATACAACTAGGCGAGCCAAATGGTGCAGGTGTTTTTGCAATCGACGGTACATTGACAGCTGGTTTCGAGCTACCATTACAACGTTTAGCAATTGTCACGGAAGAGGAGTTATTTAAACAAAAACCGAAAAAGAAAACGCGCCCTCAGAAAATGACAAATGCCGAGCGTATAAAAAGCTATACCGAGATCAAACCTGGCGATTACGTTGTGCATATTCATCATGGTATTGGGAAATATATCGGTATTGAAACGTTAGAAGTGAAAGGCTCACATAAAGACTACTTACACATCCGGTACCGAGCAGATGATAAATTATTCGTGCCAGTCGACCAAATTGATTTAATCCAAAAATACGTTGCATCTGAAGACCGTGAACCGAAGCTACATAAGCTAGGCGGAGCAGAATGGAAGCGTGCAAAGAGCAAAGTATCTTCTGCTGTACAAGATATTGCAGATGATTTAATCAAGTTATATGCGAAACGTGAAGCTGAAGTTGGTTTTGCCTTTGCACCAGATGGCGATGAGCAACGCTCCTTTGAAGCTGTATTCCCTTATGAGGAAACAGATGATCAATTACGTTCAATTCGCGAAGTGAAGCATGACATGGAACGGCAGCGCCCAATGGACCGTCTTGTGTGTGGTGATGTTGGTTATGGTAAAACAGAGGTTGCTATTCGAGCTGCCTTTAAAGCCATTATGGACGGGAAGCAAGTAGCCTTCCTAGTTCCAACAACCATTTTAGCCCAACAGCATTTTGAAACGATGCAGGAACGCTTCCAAGAACAAGCGGTTTCAATCGGTCTACTAAGCCGTTTCCGTACGAAAAAGCAGCAAGCAGAAACACTCAAAGGGTTAAAGTCTGGCACCGTAGATATCGTCGTGGGTACTCATCGTTTGTTATCTAAAGACGTTGTTTATCGTGATTTAGGATTACTCGTCGTCGATGAAGAACAACGATTTGGCGTGACGCATAAAGAAAAAATTAAACAATTAAAAACAAATGTGGATGTTTTAACGTTAACCGCAACACCAATCCCTCGTACGCTTCATATGTCGATGGTAGGCGTCCGTGATTTATCAGTTATTGAAACACCACCTGCAAACCGTTTCCCAGTGCAGACATATGTTATGGAGCATAGCGGTGCACTTGTGCGTGAAGCGATTGAACGTGAAATGTCACGTGGTGGGCAAACGTTCTATTTATATAATCGTGTTGAAGATATGGCGAAAAAGGTACAGGAGATTCAAGAACTTGTGCCTGAAGCCCGTGTTGGTTTTGCCCATGGTCAGATGACAGAATCAGAACTAGAGTCTGTCATTTTAGGGTTTTTAGACGGGGACTATGATGTTTTGGTAACGACAACAATTATTGAAACAGGTATCGATATTCCAAATGTAAATACATTAATCGTATACAATGCAGATCGCATGGGTTTATCACAGCTTTATCAGCTGCGTGGACGTGTTGGGCGTTCAAATCGTGTAGCATATGCCTACTTTATGTATCAACGTGATAAAGTGCTGACAGAGGTAGCTGAACAACGTTTACAAGCAATTAAAGAATTTACCGAGCTTGGCTCAGGATTTAAAATTGCAATGCGCGATTTATCAATTCGAGGGGCAGGGAATTTACTAGGCTCACAGCAACATGGCTTTATTGATTCTGTCGGATTTGACTTGTACTCACAAATGCTTGAAGAAGCAATTGAAGAAAGACGCAGTGGTACGAAAAAAGAGGATATACTAGAAATTGAAATTATTTTACCTTATGATGCATATATTCCAGATCAATATATTCCAGACGGCTATCAAAAAATTCAAATGTATAAACGAGTTAAAGCGATGGAAGAAGAAGATGACTATGTAGAAATCATCGATGAACTACAAGATCGATTTGGCGATGTACCATTTGAAACGAAACGATTATTACGCATTGCACGAATGAAAGTTTGGGCGAAGCAGTCTGGTGTCGCTTCAATCAAAGAAAGTAATAAAATAATTACGATTCAAATTTCAGAGCAAGGTACAGCGAATATAGATGGGGCAAAAGTCGTCTCGGAATCATTGAAATTTGGGCGAGCAGTTGGTTTCAAAATGGATGGCCAACAACTATTATTAACAATTGATGAACGCAAAATGGATAAGCAATTACCATTCGATATATTAGAAGAAATCATGCAACTTTTGCCAGCTGCAAAAAGGGAAGAATCTGCACCTGTTGCTGAGTAATACCACTTTTTGCATAGATTGCCCATTTATGAACCATACTAGGACGAGTATAACTATATTTTGTCGAAAGTGAGGCAACACGAATGAAGGCAACTGGCATTGTACGACGTATTGATGATCTTGGTCGAGTCGTTATCCCAAAGGAAATTAGAAGGACTTTACGCATCCGTGAAGGAGATCCGTTAGAAATTTTCACGGATCGTGAAGGCGAAGTTATTTTGAAAAAATACTCGCCTATTAGTGAATTAGGTGACTTTGCAACTTCATATGTAGAAACGTTATTTGAAACACTTGGTACAGCAGCGTTAATTAGTGATCGTGATGAAATGATTGCTGTTGCCGGTGTATCGAAAAAAGATTATGTGAACCGACGACTCTCATCATTTGCTGAAGAAAGTATTATGCAACGTTCCATTTTAGTCGAGAAGCATGAAAGTTCTGTAGAGTTAGTACCCGGTCAAGTAGAACAAATTAAATCCTATTGCGTGGCACCTATTATCGTGTCAGGAGACCCAATTGGCGCTGTTTATATATTGTCGAAGGTCCATTTTATCGGCGATGCAGAGCAAAAAGTGGCTGAAACAGCCGCACATTTTCTTGCAAAGCAAATGCTCGATTAAAATAAAAAATGTCCTCCTCATCATTGATGAGGAGGACATTTTTTATTTTACGGCTTTAATCGTCGGGGGACTTACTCCTGTAGAATAGTTGAGTAAATCCATTAAATTATTGGCATTGGATTCATTTTGAGTAGGTGATGATTGCACGACATCATCACGCATTTCAGAAATGAGTATTTTAGTACCGTCTTCTTTGACTAGATACTGACGAATATAACCGTTTACCTTTTCTATAATGATACGCGATTTTTCATCCTTAGTTTTCTGAACTTCATTTACATATGCACTTTGTAGGAAATATGGTCGATTAAATTTCGCTGTATTTTGAAATGTTTTGATGTTTGTAATGTTCATTCTCAATTGAACCCCTCCTCTATGCTCATTAGTTAATATTGATATCGGAATATTTAGATAAATATGAATCAAAAATCCCCTTTTTACTGTTATTTTTTAAACTAAAGAAATTTTCATTAAGATATATAGTTCTTTTTGTTTATGTATAGCATTTTTTTAAGGAAGGACATCAATATGCTATACTGATGACATTTAGATTAATGAAGGTTTTGATTGATGTTGTAGAGGAATGAGGATTTAAAATGCCTGAAAAGTGGGGAATGAAGGTATATGTGAAGGGAGTAGCGTTATTAACGCTCGCTGCTTTATTCGTCAAAATATTGAGTATGCTATATCGAGTCCCTTTTCAAAATTTAGTTGGGGACCAAGGTTTTTATATTTACCAGCAAGTGTACCCATTTGTAGCTATTTTCGTTGTATGGACGTCGAGTGGTTTTGCCGTAGCCATTTCTAAAATGCTTGCAGAAGCTGAAGAGCGTGATGGCGAAGCACAGCGTCATGAATTATTACGAGTGACATTTTATTATTTAAGTATATTGTCAATACTGTTCTTCGCCATTTTATTTGGTGGGGCAGATTTATTTGCTAAATGGATGGGCGACCCAGCATTAGCATTACTTTTACGTACGGGTTCGTTCGTTACACTATGCATGCCGGCAATTGCAGTATATAAAGGGTTATTTCAAGCACGTGGCATTATGACGCCTGTCGCTTATGCCCAAGTGATTGAACAAACTGTCCGAGTACTTGTCATCTTAGGTGGTACCTGGATTGTGATGGCGACGACTTCTTCCCTATATCAAGCTGGACAAATAGCAATGGCTGGAACGGTTGTCGGCGAATTGGCTGGTATCATTTTACTGTGGTTATATTTTAAAAAATATAAGCAAAAGAAATCGGTAGTTGTACGAAAAAAAATAGCTATCTTCCCGGTTATTAAGGAATTGACGATTTTAAGTATTGCAGTCAGTATGAGTGGGCTTTTACTGCTATTCTTCCAACTTGTTGATTCATTTACCGTTTTTGAAACACTTGTGAAAGGTGGTATACCAATAGTAGAGGCTATGGAAACGAAGGGCATTTATGATAGGGGGCAACCGCTTGTGCAGGTAGGTCTAGTAATTGCGACATCGTTATCACTCGCCATTGTACCCCTTGTTGCACATGCCTCGAAAAAGCATGGTGGGCGGGATGCTGAACGCTTTATCCAGCTCACCTATCGCACAGCTTTGTTATTTGGTTTTGCTGCGACGCTTGGTTTAATGCTCGTCATGCCTTATGTCAATGAGATGTTGTTTGAAACGCGTGAATTATCTAATGTACTTATTATTTTTGTGATACAAATTGTATGGCTGTCACTTATTTTACCGTTGACGGCAATGCTTCAAGGATTAGGTAAATTAAAAGTACCGGCCTTGTTATTAACGGCAGGTTTTTTGGTGAAAGTGGTTTGTAATGAACCTTTTATTGCCAAATGGGGCATTATAGGAGCGGCGTATGCAGGGAATTTAGGTTTAATTTTTTCGGCTTTTGGGTTGATTTATTATTTTAAAAAAATACGCCCAATAAGGTTGGCGCCAATGCATTTTTATATGGGCACATCGCTTGCTTCGCTTGCGATGATAGGAAGTGTTCTGTTTTGGATTTATTGCGCGGAGCAGTGGTTCTCTTCTTCCTTGCCATCCCGATTGCAAGCAGCGGTGACTGGTAGCTCGGCGGCAGCGATAGGGGCTTTTGTATTTTTGACATTCATTGCAAAGTTAGGTGTTTTATCAAGTCGAGATTGGTTTTTACTGCCGTTTGGACGTAGAATGGCTAGCTATCAACTATGGCTACAACGAAAGAAATAAGGATAGGTGAAAAATTATGCATCAATTAACAGTAATCGGCCTTGGCGCTGGTGACTTTGAACAATTGCAAATGGGCGTATATCGCAAACTACAACAGGCGAAGAAAATATATGTACGTACAATGGACCACCCAGTGCTACATGAATTAGTAGCTGAGGGTATCCAACTGGAAAGCTTCGACAATATTTATGAAAAACATGATGATTTCCGTCCGGTTTATGAAGAAATTGTGGCAACGCTTTTAGATTATGTGGAGCAGGAAGACATTATGTACGCAGTTCCTGGCCATCCACTTGTAGCAGAACTAACTATTCAACTTTTAATAGAAGCCGAAAAAGAAGGTAAAGTGAATTTGAAAATTGAAGGTGGCCAAAGTTTCTTAGACCCAATTTTCGGTGCATTACGCATTGACCCAATCGATGGCTTCCAACTAGTAGATGGTACAACTTTCTCAGCGCATGAAGTGAATATGCATCATCATTTATTAATCGCACAGGTGTACGACACGTTCAGCGCTTCTGAAGTAAAACTAACATTGATGGAAAAATACCGTGAGGATTATCCAGTCACAATCGTCACTGCAGCAGGCTCAGTAGGCGAGAAGTTACGCACGGTTCCTTTATATGAATTAGATCGTGCAGCTGAAATTGATAACTTAACAACGGTCTACGTGCCTCCTGTAGCTAATCGTGACGAAGCACTTCGTGAATGGTCAACATTCCGTGAGATTATTTCAACATTGCGCGGCCCTAATGGTTGTCCTTGGGATCAAAAGCAAACTCATGAAAGTTTGAAAAGGTATATACTTGAGGAAGTGCACGAGTTCCTACAAACAATCGATGAGCAAGATGATGAGCATATGATTGAAGAGCTTGGTGACGTTTTACTACAAGTATTTTTACACGCACAGATCGGTGAGGATGAAGGCTTCTTTAACTTAGAAGATATTCTAGAAGCAGTGAGCGCGAAAATGATCCGCCGTCATCCACATGTATTTGGTGATATTACTGTAGAAAATGTGGAAGAAGTAAATGCCAACTGGGAGAAAATTAAAAATGAAGAGCAGGCAATTGATGACACGACAAAGCCTCTATTAAATGGTGAATACCGTGCAGCGTCTTCACTGCAAACTTCTTATAACTACCAAAGAAGAGCTGCAAAAGTAGGCTTTGACTGGCCAACAACAGATGGCGTATGGGGAAAATTCGTCGAAGAGTGGCAGGAATTCCGTGTAGAAGTGACGAATGGTACGAATGAAACCCGTTTAGATGAATTTGGTGATGTGCTCTTTACATTAGTGAATATCGCACGTGTTTATAAAATTTCAGCAGAAGACGCTATGCTTCATGCAAATAGAAAATTTGCTCGACGCTTCGCGTATGTAGAAGAACAAGTCATGGCAGGCAACAAGGATTTCAAAGCTTACACATTCGAAGAGTTAGATGCTTTTTGGAATGAAGCGAAAAACCAAGAAGGGGAATAATATATGAGATTAGATAAGTTTTTGAAAGTATCACGTTTAATTAAACGCCGTACATTAGCAAAAGAAGTAGCTGATCAAGGTCGTATTACTATCAACAGTAAAGTAGCTAAAGCAAGCTCGGCTGTGAAAGTAAATGATGAATTAGCTATTCGCTTCGGGCAAAAAGTGGTTACTGCACGTATTGAAGAAATTAAAGATATTGTAAAAAAAGATGAAGCTGTAAGAATGTTCACAGTTTTAAAAGAAGAGAAATTAGAAAAAGTAGAACCACAGTTTATTGATGATGAAGATTGAGTTTTAAATCTACTTACTAAGTTATAGTGATATGAATTTCTTTTGGACAAGTCATCTTAGTATTTAGTCATATATTTATCCCGCCCTGCATACAATCTAAAGAACGGGACAAGGGAGGGGAAAACATTGACGTTTCAGCCTGATAACGCAACGTACACAATTCCAACGGGGGATCATTTACTAACGGTCAGAAATCGCAAACGAATGGATGTCACTTCGGTAAAATCGATTGAGCGCTTTGATCAGGAAGAGTTTTATGTACACACTTCACAAGGACATCTACTCATCCGTGGTGAGGAATTACGTATTGTCCATTTGGATGTAGACAAAGGTTTATTGACACTTGAAGGAACAGTGAAAACGCTACAGTATGATGACGAAGAAAACGGCTTGTCTAAAAGCTTCCTTCATAAACTATTTGGATGACCGTAACAGCACAATTTCTCAGCCTTCTCGTCATGATTGCTAGTGGAATTGTAGGAGCAGCATGCATTGATATAGTGCGCACGATTAAATATTATGCACCTCCACGTTCATTTAGAAGAAAAGGCTATGTTACACTAGAGCTTACAACGTGGCTTTTGCTCGGTATAGCTAGCTTTTATTTATTATTAAAGGTGCGGGCTGGCGAATGGCGCCTCGTCGATCCAATTGCGCAGCTCGCAGGATTTTATTGCTACCAGTTATACTTCCAATCGGTTTTTCGGTTTGGAGGCCGACTTATATACAGAATGTTACTTAGGCCATTGTGGTTAATTTTCGATTTTTTTGTTTCGATCATAAGGTGGTTAATCCGCGCCCTATTGCGTGTTGTAAGGCTCCTGCTGTTACCCTTTTTAAAATTGGGTAAAAAAACTAAAGGTTTAAGACTTAAAAAAGTAAGGTAAATTCGTTATAATGGATAACACACATACAAAAACAACTAAGAAGCTTGAAGAATTATCATTTGGGGAGGGATAACGAGGATGAAGAATTATAACAAAAAAGCTGGTGGAGAAAATTCAGTTGCTGCCATTCGTCGAGAATACATCGAGTCCATGGAACGGCAGCAAAGGAAGAAAAGAGGCGTGAAAATACGCCTTTATCGAAGACTAGCTCTTTTTGCTACTATATTTGCCCTCGTTATGGGATCCCTAGTGTTCACATTAATAAATCAAAAGCAGACGCTCGCTAAAAAGGAACAACAGAAAATCGAGCTTACGCAACAACTTTCAGACACTCAAGACCAGCAAGAGGAATTGAAAATTCAAATTGCGAAGCTAAACGACGATGATTACATCGCCAAATTAGCACGTAAAGAACTTTTTCTTTCTGAAGATGGTGAAATCATTTTCTCAATTCCAAAAAATACCGAAAAAAGTGAGAAAAATGGATATTCGAAAGAGTAGTCTTATTGACACTCTTTTTTTGTTGGCTATAATTAGAAGTGAGAATCTAACCGAGTTTTAAGATTCATAAAATGATTACATGACTTTCAAAGTCGCTTAATTTTTAAGGAGGAGCATTTTTTTTATGTCAATTGAAGTAGGCAGCAAGGTACAGGGTAAGGTAACAGGTATCACAAATTTTGGAGCATTCGTCGAGCTGCCAAATGGCTCAACAGGTCTGGTGCACATTAGTGAGGTTGCAGACAATTATGTAAAAGACATCAACGAGCATTTGAAAGTTGGAGAAATGGTTGAGGTTAAAGTAATGAATGTCGAAGCGGACGGTAAGATTGGTTTATCTATCCGTAAAGCAAAACCTCAAGCAGAACGACCAGAGCGTCCTCAACGCCCACGTAATAATAATCGTTCAAATGATCGTAATGATAATCGTCATCAACCGAAAGAGAATTTTGAACAAAAAATGGCACGTTTCTTAAAAGACAGTGAAGATCGTCTTGCTACATTAAAACGTGCTACAGAATCTAAACGTGGTGGCCGTGGCGCAAGAAGAGGATAACTTGCTTGCTATTTTAATCGTAGAAAAAGTGTGAAATCGATTTTTGAGCAATCCATGTATGCCGTGGATTGCTTTTTTAGTGTCTATTTTCAAATAAAAAAGCAGCTTCCTCATAAAGAGAAAGCTGCTTTTTATATGATGACCCCTACGGGATTCGAACCCGTGTTACCGCCGTGAAAGGGCGGTGTCTTAACCGCTTGACCAAGGGGCCAGAAAAATACTGGCACAATTGGCCTGGATGTAAAAATTATGGCGGCAGAGGGGATCGAACCCCCGACCTCACGGGTATGAACCGTACGCTCTAGCCAGCTGAGCTACGCCGCCGTTTTAAACAACATAATAAATAATACAAGATGAACTATGTAAGTGTCAAGCTGTTTTATGAAAATATTTTCTTTTAAAAAGCAATATCTCGTCGAAAAGTTTTTTTCCTCAAAAACACAAAGAGACAAACTTTACGGAATATTCCATCTATAATGATGACAATGTTCTGAAGGAGGTTGTTTTATGAAAATGTGGCATGAAGGAATAGCACAAAATCAAGCAATCAAGAATACATGGGCAAGTGTAGCTAAACGAAAATACCGTATTTGGTTAACTATTTTGTTTTTATTTTGTTCCTTTTATTTATCCAAGGCCGTGTTATTTGAAGCAACGGTACCATTCTTTCTGCCGATTGCGGCCATTGCATTTACTAGGTATCCGAGGTGGATGAGTTGGGCGTTACTGGGGGGATTATTTGGAAGCCTTACATTGGGGCTTGGGCAGACAGCAATTCATATACTAGAATTACTATTTTTATTATTCCTTTTAAAAACGCCTTTGAAACGATGGCCGCTCCCTATAATGGTCGGCTTTAGCATATTAACGGTACAAACTGTGTGGCAATATATTGCGCATAGTGGGCATCCCCCAACACTTGTGTGGTTATATATTGGATATGAGGGTGCCCTCTCTATTTTCATGACGCTCTTTTTGAGTCTACTCTTTTTACCAATGCATCAATTGATGACAGCGAAATGGTCTTTTGAGCGACTCGGTGCAGCACTAATCGTAGGTGCTATGATCCTAACAGCAATGGATGGTGTCATACTTAGCTTTTTATCAATACCACGTATTGCCATGCATCTACTAGTACTCGTTTCTGCTTTAGTTGGAGGCGTCACGTTAGCAACAGCTGTCGCGGTGTTAACAGGTATGATTCTTAGCTTATCCCAACTGTCTTTTAGTGGTATGATGGCGGTTTACGCAGTGACCGGGTTATTTGCAGGGGTATGTAAAAATATCGGTAGACTATGGATTGCTATAGGGGGCATAATGGCGAGCGTCTTTTTTGCGCTTTATGATGCGACGCTCCCGCTCGATTACACATTCTTTATGTCCATTGCGTTTGCGACTTTATTATTTTTTATCTTTCCACAGAAGTGGGTTGTTTATTGGCAGAATCAGCTTTATCCAAATCGAGATGAAGTGCTTTTGGAGAGACAGAAATGGCTAACTGAAAGATTGACGACGAAGCTTGTAGATTTTCATCACTTTGTAGATTTCATGAAAGAACTTGTACATGATCGTTTCGGGGCAATGAATAGACCAGTATCTGAGGAGGTCCAAGAACGGCCGCTTGCGCTTTGTCAATCTTGCTTCAAGTACGATAAATGTTGGGGTAATCGTAAAAGCGAGATGCCAGATTTAATGCAAAAGTGGCTTGATGCAAGTGCTACTGCGAATGCAGCAACGAGGTTACAGCTTGATGAGAAAATTCGCTATAAATGTGTGAAGCCTGGAGCGTTTTTATCTGCTCTTGAAGAGAAGGTTTCAAAGAAGCAACTGAGTGGTCAGTTTTACCACGGGCGAAAGATGATTGCTTTGCAATTACGAGATATGTGTCAGCATATTGATATGGTGATGAATGATATGACGGGGGAGGCAGTGTCTTTCCAACACAAAGAGGACGAGTTATCGGATGAGTTAAAACTTGCGGGTATTGAACATTTTCAAGTGGATATTTTATCGAATGAGGCGGGTAATCGAAAAATAGTTTGTTGTTTACCAGAGAAAAAGGCCTTGTGGGAAACAGATCAAACGTTAGCGGAACGCTTAGTGCTACCCATTTTACAAAGTGTGTTTAATGAGCCGTTTGAAATTGGTCGTACGGCAATGAAGGAGAGCCCGTACCCACATTTGCAGATGACGTTCCAATCGTCAGTTCGCTTCCATATGTCTTATGATGTATATACATCTTCAAAGCAAAATACGATCTACTCAGGTGATTCACATGCGGTTTTTCCGCTTCATCAAGGACTTACTGCTGTTATGTTATCGGACGGGATGGGGCATAGTAAAAAGGCACACCAAGAAAGCAGGCGCTTAATCCGGTTAATGCGTGAATGTATGCATCATCAAATGGCACCAGAAACAGCCATGCATACATTGCATTACGTGATGTCGTTGAAAAATGACAGTGATATGTATGCGACGATGGATTTTGCACTCGTGGATTTGCAAGTCGGTACATTATGGTCTTGGAAAGCTGGTAGTATGGCAACTTATTTAGTACGAGGTGAAAAATGTATCAGACTAGAGAGTAAAAGTGAGCCAGTAGGGTTTTTGACATCTTTTTCAGTGGAGGCTGATCAAGTATCGCTAAAAGCTGGAGATATTATTTTCATGTGCACGGATGGCTTGTTTTTCGAGGAGCAACCATGGGAGGAGCAGGAAGAACGGTTAATTCGCCATTTGCGTGAGTTAGAGAATAGCCCAACTGAGGAAATGTGTGCATCCATTTTACGTGCTTTCCGAGGTCCTGATGTGCCAAATGATGATTGTACACTCGTTGCGATCAGAATTGAGCATAAAATATCAAATTGGTCGTTATTTAAACCATCTTCAGCGGCTATTTCTGAGCAAAAAATGTTAAAATAGTTAATGAGGTGAGAAGATGGAACAACTCGAACAAAAAGCTTATCAATACATGAAGCAATATCATTTATGTAATGAAGGTGACCGTCTTCTCGTAGCTTGTTCAGGGGGTGTCGATTCAATGGCACTTCTACATTTTTTGTATAAAGAAAAAGAACGACTTGGTGTCACAGTTGCAGCGGTTCACGTCAATCATATGTTACGCGGCGTTGATGCCGTTGGAGATCGTCAATTTGTTGAAGCTTTTTGCAGCGAGCACGAAATTCCTATCTATGCTGCAGATATACCGATTCCTCAGATTTTACAGGTGGAGAAGGGGAATTTGCAGGCTATATGCCGTAGAGAGCGTTATCAGTATTTTGAGCAGGTCATGCTAGAAAGTAAAAGTACGCATCTTGTCGTTGCTCATCATGCGGATGATCAAATAGAGAGCGTCGTAATGGCGCTTACTCGAGGTTCGAATGCTTCTGGTATCGCAGGTATTAAGAGAGAGCGCCCATTTGCAAACGGGCACCTCATCCGTCCGTTTTTAGCCGTGACAAAAAAAGACATTCACACTTATTTACAACGAAATGAACAAACTTATCGAGAAGATTCTAGTAATAAAAAGGATTCTTACACGCGTAATCGTATTCGCCATCATGTTGTGCCGTTACTGGAGGAAGAAAATCCACGTGTCGCCGATGCTGTTCGCCATTATACGGAAAAAGTACAGGCTGATGAAGAGTTATTGCAAAGTTTGGCAAAAGATGCTTTTCATGACATTGTGACGAAAAACAATGATGATTCATGGAAACTTTGCATAAAAACATTCCAAAGTAAACCACTCGCTTTACAAAGAAGAATCATTCTACTACTATTAAAATATCTATATAAAGATACAATCATTGTACAAAGTTATACACTTTGGAATTCCATTCTTGAACAGACGGCATTAACGGCAGGAAATGCGATATTGCATTTACCAAAAGATGTAGTAGCAATTCGTCAATATGATGAGCTAATTATCAAGAAAAAACAAATGCCACGTGTAGAAAAGTTACCTAAAATGGTTATTCTTAATACATGGACGAATTTGACGAACAATTTGCGTGTATACATAGGAAAGCTATCTGATGAAAGGCCATCTGATGCTCCCCCGTCCGCAAAGACGTATTTTTTTCAAATCGAACTGCTCTCATTGCCGTTATCTATCCGAACTAGACAGAATGGAGATCGTATCAATTTATTGGGTTTGAATCACCATAAGCGTTTGTCACGTCTCTTTATAGACGAGAAGATTCCGATGGCACTTAGAGATGAATGGCCTGTAATTGTTACGCAAGAAGACGAGGTCATTGCGCTTCCGGGCCTTCGTGTAAGTAGTTATTTTTCAAATAACGAACGTTCTACGGATGATGCGTTTTTCATCGTAGATCAACAAACTTTGTAGTGTCTATATACAATTAAGGAGGAACTGTGATGCTTCAAAAAGACATCGAACAAGTATTAATTTCAGAGGAAGAATTACAAGCTAAAATTCTTGAGCTGGGGAAAGAATTGACTACCGAGTATCAGGAGAAGTTTCCATTAATGATTGGTGTCCTTAAAGGTGCAATGCCATTCATGGCCGATTTAATGAAACGAATCGACACGTACATTGAAGTGGATTTTATGGATGTAACTAGCTATGGTAATGCAACGGTATCTTCTGGAGAAGTGAAAATTGTTAAAGACTTAAACACAAGTGTTGAAGGTCGCGACATTTTGATCATTGAAGATATAATTGATAGCGGTCTAACATTAAGCTACTTAGTTGACCTTTTCAAATACCGCAAAGCAAAATCAATTAAAATTGTTACATTATTAGATAAACCGACTGGTCGCAAAGTAAATTTAAAAGCTGACTATGTATGTTTTGATGTTCCAGATGCATTTGTTGTAGGATATGGTTTAGACTACGCAGAAAAATATCGTAACTTACCATACATTGGTGTATTAAAGAAAGAAGTGTATTCATTTTAATAACATTGTTAAAATTTCGACAATTTTAAAATGAAACTTTTTTTGCGAAATGCTTTTCGTTGTACGCTCTAATGTTCATATGTTAAGATTTACTATAGTTTTTCTGTTTACCTTGTGAGGAGGCTGGGGATGAATCGAATATTTCGATACACCATATTATATTTATTAATTTTCCTCGTGATCATTGGGATCTTTGGTACGTTTAATAACAAGAACCAACCGACGAAAGAGATCCAATATCACGAGTTCATAACGGCATTAGAAAGTGGCAAAGTAACGAAAGCGGAGTTACAGCCAGACAAATTGGTTTATGTCGTTAAAGGTGAGTTAGAAGGTTATAAAAAAGGTGAAACCTTCGTAACAAACGTACCTCGCGATGACCAAGAGTTAATGAACAAAATCTATGCTGCTGCAAAAGACAACTCGAAAATAAACTTTTTAACGGCTCCTGAAACGAGCGGATGGATTCAATTCTTCACCGGAATTATCCCATTCATCATCATCTTTATCCTGTTCTTCTTCTTGTTGAACCAGGCGCAAGGTGGCGGTAATCGTGTAATGAGCTTCGGTAAAAGTAAGGCTAAGCTGTATGACGACCAAAAGAAAAAAGTTCGTTTTACAGATGTAGCTGGTGCAGACGAAGAGAAAGCGGAGCTTATTGAAGTAGTAGACTTCTTAAAAGATCCTACTAAATTCAATGATATTGGGGCACGTATTCCTAAAGGGATCCTCCTTGTGGGACCTCCTGGTACTGGTAAAACTTTACTAGCACGTGCAGTAGCTGGTGAAGCCGGTGTACCATTCTTCTCGATTAGTGGTTCTGACTTCGTTGAAATGTTTGTTGGTGTTGGTGCTTCACGTGTTCGTGATTTATTTGAGAACGCGAAGAAAAATGCACCGTGTATTATCTTCATCGATGAGATAGATGCAGTTGGTCGTCAACGTGGCGCAGGCCTAGGTGGCGGTCATGATGAACGTGAACAAACATTAAACCAATTACTTGTTGAAATGGATGGTTTCGGTGAAAACGAAGGTATTATTATCGTCGCTGCAACTAACCGCCCAGACATTCTAGATCCTGCATTATTACGTCCAGGTCGTTTTGACCGTCAAATTACAGTTGGACGTCCGGATGTAAAAGGCCGTGAAGCGGTACTTAAAGTACATGCTCGCAAAAAACCTTTAGATGAATCAGTGGACTTAAAAGCTATCGCTCAACGTACACCTGGTTTCTCTGGTGCAGATTTAGAAAACTTATTGAACGAAGCTGCTCTTGTAGCTGCTCGTACGAATAAGAAAAAAATCGACATGGGAGATATCGATGAAGCAACAGACCGTGTAATTGCTGGTGTTGCTAAAACGAGTCGTGTGATTTCAGAAAAAGAACGTAATATTGTTGCGTTCCATGAAGCAGGTCACGTTGTTGTAGGCTTAACATTAGACCAAGCTGAAAAAGTGCATAAAGTAACAATTGTTCCTCGTGGTCAAGCTGGCGGTTACGCTGTTATGCTTCCGAAAGAGGATCGTTACTTCATGACAAAACCGGAGCTTCTAGATAAGGTTGCTGGTTTACTAGGTGGACGTGTTGCTGAAGATATCGTCTTTGGCGAAGTTTCAACAGGTGCTCATAATGACTTCCAACGTGTAACAAGTATTGTTCGCTCGATGGTTACCGAATACGGTATGAGTGATAAACTTGGTCAATTACAATTTGGTTCAAGTCAAGGAGGCAATGTCTTCCTGGGCCGAGACATAAATTCTGAACAAAACTATTCAGATCGAATTGCTTATGAAATTGATCAAGAAATGCAAAGTATGGTAAAAGACCAATATGACCGTACAAAACAAATTCTTACTGAAAACCGTGAGCTTCTAAATTTAATTGCTACAACTTTACTTGAAGTAGAAACATTAGATGCAGAACAAATTCAACATCTAAAAGACCACGGTACATTACCGGTCAGATCTTATAACAACAAAAGTGATAAGGAAGCTGATCTAGTACTTGCAAGTAATGAATCTGAAAAAGTAACATTGGTTAAAGAAGAAAAGGTTGATGTATTAGGAACTGCTGATCCAACGGCAAGTGACCTACCTAAAGAAAACCAAGATAGATCATCAAATAATGGTATTCAAGAAGAACGAAAATAATAGCAAGTAAATTAGAAGCTGATTGACCTTTGCACTCGCATAAGGCAATCAGCTTCTTTTATTAGTAGTGAATATGGTATGATTCTTTCAGAAAACTGTATGTAAGTGAGGCTATACTCGATGATTTTAGTAATGGATACAGGGAATACGAATATTTCCTTCGGTATATATAACGAAGACAAACTTCTTCATCATTGGCGTATGGGAACAGATCCGCATAAGACGGAAGATGAATATGCAATGCAAGTGAAGTCGCTGTTTGCGCATGTAGCTTTAGCTTTTGAGGATGTTGATGGTATTATTATTTCTTCAGTAGTACCGCCGATTATGTATTCACTAGAGGCAATGTGTCGTAAGTATTTTTCTCTAGAGCCATTGATTGTTGGACCTGGTGTAAAAACAGGGCTAAATATTAAATATGAAAATCCGAGAGAAGTAGGTGCTGACCGTATTGTAAATGCTGTAGCAGCAATTCATGAATACGATTCACCACTTATTATCGTAGATTTTGGCACAGCAACAACCTATTGTTATATGAATGATAAAGGTGATTATATGGGTGGAGCAATTGCACCTGGCATTAATATTTCAACAGAAGCATTATTTGCCCGCGCTTCTAAGTTACCACGTGTTGAAATTATGCGGCCAAATAATGTTGTTGGAAAAAATACCGTGTCGGCTATGCAAGCGGGTATCGTTTATGGCTATGTTGGGCAAGTAGAAGGTATTGTTAGTCGTATGAAAGCACAGAGTAATAAGGAACCGCTTGTTATTGCGACGGGTGGGCTTGCTTCGCTAATCGCGGAAGAATCAACAATTATCGATATCGTTGATCCTTTTTTAACGTTAAAAGGATTGTATTTAATATATAAGAGAAATCAATAAGAAAAGAGGAAGATTAGAGTGGGAGATTATTTAGTAAGAGCATTAGGTTTTAACAATAGTGTGCGCGCATTTGCGGTAAGCACAACTGAAACTATTGGAGAAGCACAACGCCGTCATGATACTTGGCCAACGACTTCTGCAGCACTTGGTCGTACGATGACTGCTTCAGTGATGATGGGTGCTATGCTAAAAGGTGAAGATAAAATCACTGTCAAAGTAGAAGGTAATGGTCCAGTAGGTCCGATAATCGTAGACGCTAATGCGAAAGGTGAAGTACGCGGTTATGTAACAAATCCACATGTGGAATTTGAATTAAACCCACAAGGAAAATTAGATGTGCGTCGTGCAGTAGGTGCTGAAGGTACATTAACAGTAGTCAAAGATTTAGGGTTACGCGATTTCTTCTCAGGACAAGTACCAATCGTTTCTGGTGAAATCGCTGAAGACTTCACATACTTCTTTGCGACTTCTGAACAGGTTCCCTCATCAGTTGGCCTGGGCGTTTTAGTAAATACAGATGACTCGATCTTAGCTGCAGGCGGATTTATTATTCAACTTATGCCTGGTGTAGAAGATGAAACAATTACAGAAATCGAAAAGCATTTATCAAATATCGAACCTGTCTCTAAAATGATTGAAAAAGGATACACGCCTGAAGAAATATTAGAAGCGGTATTAGGTAAAGAAAATGTTCAAATGTTAGATACAATGCCCGTCAAATTTGAATGTAACTGCTCAAAAGAACGTTTTGGTGCAGCTATTATCAGCCTTGGCGAAAGCGAAATTCGTGACATGATTGAAGAAGACGGTAAAGCAGAAGCACAATGCCACTTCTGCCAAGAAAAATATCAATACTCAAAAGAAGAATTAGAAGGATTTATTGATGAGATAAATACGTAAGGTGCTCGTTTAACAGCGACAAGCGTTGTGCAAAGGAGCGCAGTCTAGGGACGAACGCCACATCGTGCGTGCCTTAATCAAAGTTGTCTTTATAGACTTTGACCGAGAAAACGGAAACGACCTCGAGCCGTTAGTGCCTGAAGCTGGATATACCCGTTAACTATTTAATTCGTTTCTGTATCTAGACTACTCCACATCTAAAAGGTGTAGAGTGGTCTTTTTATCTGAGCCGACTTACTACACCGGGCATTTGTCCAAGAAATAAAATCTAAACTTATCTAACTCAAACAACATCTTTAATACCAACTCTATAAGCTATAATATTTGATGTATCCCTATACAATAAACAACCTAGCGAAGGGTAGTTTACGTTCTTCTTAATATAAATTGTTTTTAATTGACAAACGTATTCGATAGGTTGTAAAATTAAGATAATTTAAAACCTATAAAACTACTAGGAATTAGGAGTGAATAAAAAGATGAGTAAATTAGCTAATTCAGTAACAGAATTAATTGGTAACACTCCGATCGTGAAATTGAATAATGCAACAGGACCTAATGAAGGTAATGTATATGTAAAACTTGAATACTCTAACCCGGGCAGTAGTGTAAAGGACCGTATCGCATTAGCGATGGTAGAAGCAGCTGAAAAAGCCGGTAAATTAAAAGAAGGAAGCACAATAATTGAGCCTACAAGTGGTAACACAGGGATTGGTCTGGCAATGGTAGCAGCTGCAAAAGGATACAAAGCAGTTCTAGTAATGCCTGATACAATGAGTTTGGAACGTCGTAATTTACTGCGTGCTTACGGTGCAGACCTTGTTTTAACACCTGGAGCTGAAGGTATGAAAGGCGCAATAGCAAAAGCAAATGAGCTTTCTGAACAAAACGGCTGGTTCGTTCCGCAACAATTCGAAAACTCAGCGAACGCTGAAATTCACCGTTTAACAACGGGTCCAGAAATCGTTGAAGCATTTGACGGTTTAAATCTGGACGCATTCATCGCCGGTGTTGGTACTGGTGGTACTATAACGGGCGCTGGTGAGGTTTTAAAATCTAAATATCCTGAAATTGAAATTATCGCTGTAGAGCCAAAAGATTCTCAAGTTTTAGCGGGATCTCAACCAGGTCCCCACAAAATCCAAGGAATCGGTGCAGGCTTCGTACCAAAAGTATTAAACACAGAAGTTTATACTTCAATTTTCCCGGTGGAAAATGACGCTGCATTCGATACAGCTCGTAAAATTGCTAAAGAAGAAGGTATATTAGGTGGTATTTCATCCGGTGCAGCTATTTTTGCAGCGATCGAAACTGCAAAACGTCTTGGTAAAGGTAAAAACGTTTTAGCGGTTCTTCCATCAAACGGAGAACGTTACTTAAGTACGCCTTTATACCACTTTGACGACTAATACAACATCAGCAAACTTTTAAGCGAGACATTTGGATGTCTCGCTTTTTATTTTGTCTAAATTTTAACTAGAACTTTGCTCTATCACTGTCATTTTCATATACTGTATGAGTTAGTGTGATTTTAATAAAAACAAAATTAACAGAATGAAAAATATAAATCCAATTAATAGGAGGAAGAGTTCTTGAGCTTATCATTAATCAACTATCCATCGTTTTCAATGGACAAGCAGTCGTTCTTTTATGCGTTTAAGGAACTTGTGAAAGATGAAACGAATCATTTGTTATTAGAAAGTGGCCGCGGTGGTCAGCAGTCGTTAGCAGGTTGGAACCCAATGGCAGTGGTGCGCTCGACTGAAGAAGGCTTACATATTTCCTGGCGTGATGGGAAAGAAGAAATACGAATGGGAGAGTCGCTGTATTTATTAGAAGCGTTGATAGGGGAGTATAAGTTAGCTGTTAATACAGATTTGCCCGATTTCCAGGGCGGTGCAGCTGGTTTTATTTCATATGATTATGCACGGAAAATTGAGAAATTGCCAAACTTAACGGAAGATGATCTGCAAATACCTGACTTGTATTTCTATTTATTCGATGAATGGGCAGTTTTTGATGTTAAGGCTGGGCAAATGCACTTGATGAAACTTTCCTCTAGTAATCTTGACCTGGAGCAGCGTGCGTGTGATTGGCAACTGGCAGGTGAGTGCGGTTTGCAATCGCAAAATTTTGCAGAGGGAACAGCGATGGATGTTGTGCATGATGCAACGAAGCTACAAGTATCGCTATCGGGTGATGTTTTTGAAGAGGCTGTGCGTAAAGTACAAAATTATATTGCGCAAGGTGATGTGTTCCAAGTGAATTTGTCAGTTAGACAAGCGAAGGAACTTGGTGCGGAGCCGATGCAAGTGTATGAGGCGTTACGTTCATTTAACCCATCTCCGTATATGGCGTTTATTCATTCTCCGGAATTTGCTGTTGTATCTGGTTCTCCTGAATTACTTGTAAAAAAGAAAGGGCAGGAACTTTCGACTCGCCCAATTGCAGGAACCCGTCCGCGTGGCAAAAATACAGTTGAAGATGAACGTTTGGCACAAGAATTGATTGATAATGAAAAAGAACGTGCTGAACATGTCATGCTTGTTGATTTAGAACGTAATGATTTAGGGCGTGTTTCAAAATATGGCACCGTTGAAGTAAATGAATTCATGGTGATTGAGAGATATTCGCATGTCATGCATATCGTTTCGAACGTGCGAGGCATTGTCGATGAAAAATGTTCAAATGCAGATGTCGTGAGAGCGCTATTCCCGGGTGGCACAATAACAGGTGCGCCGAAAATTCGTACGATGGAAATCATTGAAGAGCTTGAGACAGTACGACGCGGATTATATACAGGATCGATCGGTTGGTTAGGCTACAATGGTGATTTAGAATTAAATATTGTTATTCGTACAGCCTTTATAAAAGATAGTATGGCTTATATTCAAGCGGGTGCAGGTATTGTGATTGATTCGGTCCCTAAAAACGAATATATTGAATCGCTGAACAAGGCAAAGGCACTATGGCAAGCAAAGGCGATGGCAGAGGAGTGTAATGTATGATTTTAATGATTGATAATTATGATTCATTTACGTATAATCTCGTACAATATTTCGGTGAATTTGGCCAAGAGCTTATAGTGAAACGAAATAATGAGTTAACAGTGCAAGATATCGAGAAGTTAGCACCAGCTATGATTGTTATTTCTCCTGGGCCTTGTAGTCCCAATGAAGCGGGCAGAAGTTTAGAAATTATTGAGCATTTTGCGGGAGTTGTTCCGATTTTTGGTGTATGTCTCGGTCATCAGGCGATTGCACAAGTGTTTGGGGGGAAGGTTATTCGTGCTGAACGTTTAATGCATGGTAAGACTTCTCCAGTACAGCATGATAGTAAAGGTGTAAATAGTAAGCTACCAAATCCGTTCCAAGCGACTCGTTATCATTCGTTAATCGTTGAACGTGAATCTTTACCAGACTGTCTAGAGATTACTTCATGGACCGAAGAAGGTGAAATTATGGGTATTCGCCATAAGGAATATCCAATAGAGGGAGTACAATATCATCCGGAGTCTATTATGACAGAGAAAGGTAAGAAGATTTTGCGTAACTTTATCGATTGTTATTGTGTGGCTAGTGAAGGGCGGAGTAACTAATGTGGTGTTGGATGAACGGAGAGTATGTTCAAAGTGAGGATTTGAGAATATCTCCATTTGATCATGGTTTCTTATATGGACTAGGCTTTTTTGAAACATTTCGCACGTATGGTGAGGATGTTTTTCTTTGGGAAGAGCATTGTAAGAGACTACAACATGCATTAGATGATTATCATATAGTTTTACCGTATAGCTTTGTGGAACTTTTGACTGTTATTCGTGAGTTGGATGAGCGTTCGGATGGGGAGGATGGTTATTTCAGATTGAATGTTTCAGCTGGACCGCATGATATTGGGTTGAAACCGACAAGTTATACGGAGCCGACTGTTATTATATTCCGCAAATCTTTGCCGAAGATGATAAGAGGTCAAGAAAAATCGGCAGTATGGCTTAATACGAAGCGTAATTCGCCTGAGCAAGCAATCCGTCATAAATCACACCACTATGCGAATAATGTATTAGCTCGATTTGAAATGCCCTCGTTAGTTGAGCAAGAAGGTTTTTTTGTTAATGCAGAAGGTTTTGTGGCAGAAGGTATTACATCGAATATATTTTGGGTGAAGGATGGGGAAATTTACACACCTTCTATTGAAACGGGAATATTACCCGGTATTACGCGCCAGCAAGTGATGCAACAGGTGGCGGTGGTAGAGGGGTTTTACACACCTGAGCAATTAGAGAGTGCAGATGAATGTTTTATCACAACCTCGATTCAAGAGCTCATCCCTATTCGTTTATTGCAAGGGAAAAATTTCCTGGGAAATACCGGGCCGGTTTACAAAGCGCTTCATGAGCAGTATGTTAAAAGCATAAATGATATGAAGGGAAGATCCTGATGAACCTAGACAAATACACAACACCATTAACAATCGATGGTCATATCCTCGACTTCCATAAAGAAACACTTGTGATGGGCATTTTAAATGTAACGCCAGATTCTTTTTCAGATGGTGGTAAATATAATGAGCCCGTAGCAGCAATTGCGCAAGCGAAGCAAATGGTTGCAGATGGTGCGAAAATTATTGATATCGGTGGCGAATCCACACGCCCTGGACATACTCAAATTTCAGTAGAAGAGGAACTATCTCGTATTACACCTGTTATTAAAGCACTTCGTAAAGAAGTAAATGTGTTAATTTCGGTAGATACGTATAAAGCGGATGTGGCAAGACAGGCTGTTTTAGCTGGTGCACATATTATTAATGATATTTGGGGTGCGAAATACGATTCTGAAATTGTTAACGTTGCAGCTGAGCTAAATGTGCCGATTATTTTAATGCATAACCGTGATAATGAGGAATACGGAGAACATTTCTGGGTATCAGCAAAAGCTGATTTAGAAGAAAGTGTGCAAATTGCAAAATCAGCTGGCGTTCCTGATGCTCATATTTGGTTAGATCCAGGTATTGGTTTTGCGAAATCGCATCATGAAAACGTGTTAATGATGCAAGCGTTACCTCAATTAGTAGAGATGGGTTATCCGGTACTACTTGCAACATCCCGCAAAAGAATGATTGGTAACATTTTAGATCTTCCCGTTACAGAACGAACAGAGGGTACGGGTGCTACAGTTTGTTTTGGTATAGATAAAGGTTGCCATATGATGCGTGTACATGACGTTAAGGAAATTACTCGTATGACACGTATGATGGATGTTTTAGTAGGCAAGTGTCTGGATGTAGAACTATGAAAATTATTCCTAAATATTTTTTATTAAAATAATAAAGCCTGTCATTAAGAGGAGTGTTAACTATGGATTATATCCATGTGAAAGATATGGAATTTTACGGCTATCACGGTGTATTAGCTGCTGAAACAGAAATTGGTCAACGTTTTAGAGTATCGCTATCTTTAGCTGTAGATCTACAGCAGGCTAGTGAAACAGATGAGCTTGAATATACAGTAAACTATGCGGAAGTTTATATGATTTGCAAAGAAATTGTTGAAGGTAAGCCTTATAAGTTAATCGAAGCTGTTGCTGGACAAATTGCGAAGCGTATTTTGACTATATATGAAGGACAAGTAAAAGGACTGCTTGTAGAAATGATTAAACCAGATCCGCCGATTCCTGGTCATTACCGTGAAGTATCTGTTGAGCTGACAAGAGGAGAGTTCCGATGAACGACGTATATATTTCTTTAGGGTCTAATATAGGTGACCGCCTGCAAACTTTGCAACATGCGGTGAAGCTACTAACGGAACAAAATGAAGTAGAAGTTGTAAAGTTATCTTCAATATATGAAACGGATCCAGTTGGTTTTACTGATCAAGATGCTTTTCTTAATATGGTTGCGCATATTCGCACTGCACTGGCACCTGAAAAAACACTTAAAATGTGCCAAGCAATTGAAAATGAATTAAAGCGAGTACGCGTTATTCGTTGGGGTCCGAGAACAATAGACCTTGACATTTTGCTCTATAATCACGACAATATTGAAACAGAGACACTAACCGTTCCGCATCCTCGCATGCATGAACGTGCTTTTGTACTAGTGCCATTATTGGAAATTGATCCAAAGCTCATCGACCCTAAAACAAACGCAGCATTACAAACGGTGCTATCCAGTGTTGGGAAAGAAGGCGTACGACAATGGAAAACGATCGCTGGGGTAGGAGAATTCGTGCATTCCGAAAACTAAAAAGAATTCAGCAGGTCGAATTTGCAAAAAAGGTTGGTATGTCTACATCTATTTTAGGTAAAATTGAACGTGGAGACCGTTTACCAACAGAAGAACAGTTACAAATCATAGCGACAGTGCTTGATATAAATATGGACGAATTAAAAGGTGAAGAGTGATCTTCAATTATTAAAGGAGGGGACACAGCATGACACTAACAAATGATAAGCCGTTCAAAATTGGCGATATCGTAATGGATAACCGAGTGGTACTTGCGCCCATGGCAGGTATATGTAACTCCGCTTTCCGCTTAACAGTAAAAGAGTTTGGCGCAGGTTTAGTATATGCTGAAATGATTTCAGATAAAGGGATTGTTTATCGTAACGAAAAAACGATGAATATGCTTTATATCGACGAACGTGAAAACCCACTATCTTTACAAATTTTTGGTGGAGATAAAGAGACACTTGTAGAAGCGGCTAAATACGTTGATCAAAATACATCAGCAGACATTATCGATATTAATATGGGATGTCCAGTAAACAAAATTATTAAATGTGAAGCGGGGGCAAAATTGCTTCTAGATCCATATAAAGTATACGAAATGGTAGCTGCAGTAGTAGATAATGTGAAAAAACCCGTCAGCGTGAAAATGCGTATTGGTTGGGATGATGCACATGTCTTTGCGGTAGACAATGCCAAAGCTGTAGAACGTGCGGGTGCATCGGCGGTTGCTATTCACGGTCGTACACGCGTTCAAATGTATGAAGGCCACGCAAACTGGGATATCATTCGCCAAGTAAAAGAAAGTGTGAATATTCCTGTTATCGGTAACGGTGATGTGGAAACTCCGCAAGATGCACAGCGTATGCTTGAGCAAACGGGAGTAGATGGTGTGATGATCGGCCGTGCAGCACTTGGTAACCCGTGGATGATGTATCGGACGGTGGAATATTTAAAATCAGGTAAGTTAATCGAGGAACCTAGCGTTCGCGAAAAAATCGACGTATGTCTATTACACTTTGAGCGCCTAATGGCATTAAAAGGTGAAGTTGTAGCTGTTCGTGAAATGCGCAAACATGCATCGTGGTACTTAAAAGGTATCCGTGGTAACGGTAAAGCTCGTAATGCCATTAATCAAACAGAAACAGCATTAGAATTAAGAACGTTATTAAATGGCTTAGTAGCTGAATTCGAAGAACTTGAAGCAACAGAAAATGCCATTCACATTATCTAATAATAGAGTATGATTATATGAGGCACTAAGAACTGTTGCTGAACTATAACAATAAGCCGCCGCCTCTAAAGTGGTGGCTTTTTACTTTATGTGACAGTGAATTATAGTGTAATCACTATTAAATGAGGATAAAGACGTGAATCGTCAAGCGAAATTGTGTACAATAAGTACATTATGGACTGCTTAGCGGAACAAAGAAATGAGGAGTGAATAACGTGTCTGAAGAATTAAATGACCAAATTTTGGTGAGACGCCAAAAGATGGCTTCTATTAGAGAGAACGGTTTAGATCCATTCGGTGGCCGTTTTGAACGTACGCATTTATCAAACGAAATCCTAGCGCAATATGAGGGCTTCACTAAAGAACAGCTAGAAGAAGATTTGCATGAAGTTGTAATAGCGGGGCGTATTATGACAAAACGTGGTAAAGGTAAAGCTGGCTTCGCACATATTCAAGATCTTGGTGGACAAGTTCAAATTTACGTACGTAAAGATGCTATCGGAGAAGAAGCATACGAATTATTCAATCAAGCAGATCTTGGTGATATCGTAGGTGTCCGTGGTAACGTATTCCGTACAAATGTTGGAGAGCTTTCTGTTAAAGCAACAGAATTCACATTCTTAACGAAAACACTACGTCCAATGCCGGAAAAATTCCATGGTTTAAAAGATGTAGAGCAACGTTATCGTCAGCGCTACTTAGATTTAATGACAAGTGAAGAAAGTAAACAAACTTTCATTGCGCGTTCTAAAATTATTCAAGCAATCCGTCGTTACTTAGATGGAAATGGCTATCTAGAAGTAGAAACGCCAATGCTACATGCAATTGCGGGTGGAGCAGCGGCACGTCCGTTCATTACACACCACAATTCATTAGATATTGATTTATATATGCGTATTGCAATTGAGCTTCACCTAAAACGTTTAATCGTGGGTGGACTTGAAAAAGTGTACGAAATTGGCCGCGTATTCCGTAATGAAGGTATGTCAACGCGCCATAACCCGGAATTCACAATGATTGAGTTATATGAAGCGTATGCAGACTACCGCGACATTATGGCGCTTACAGAGAACTTAATCTCTCATGTAGCACAAGAAGTATTAGGTACAACTGATGTGCAATATGGTGAAGATGTTATTAACCTAGCGCCAGGTTGGACTCGTTTACACATGGTAGATGCAGTTAAAGAAGCAACAGGTGTAGACTTCTGGGTACCGATGTCTAAAGAGGAAGCGCAAGCCCTTGCAAAAGAACACGGCGTCGAAATTAAAAACTCAATGGAAGTAGGTCATATCATTAATGAATTCTTCGAACAAAAAATAGAAGAATCATTAGTACAACCTACATTCATTTATGGTCACCCGGTAGAAATCTCTCCATTAGCTAAGAAGAATCCTGAAGACGAGCGCTTCACGGATCGTTTCGAGCTGTTCATCGTTCGTCGTGAACATGCAAATGCCTTCACTGAGTTAAATGACCCAATCGATCAACGTGAACGCTTTGAAGCGCAGATTGTTGAAAAAGAAGCGGGTAATGACGAAGCGCATGAAATGGATGAGGACTTCATCGAAGCGTTAGAATACGGTATGCCTCCAACAGGTGGACTAGGTATCGGTATCGATCGCTTAATTATGTTATTAACAAACTCACAAACTATACGCGATGTATTGTTATTCCCGACAATGCGTCCACGCGACTAATTAATAAGCATGTGTCGTAAAACGGCTCTAGTAATTTCTAGAGTCGTTTTATTTTGTTTCTATTAGAATGTTAAAGCTTTATTTGTAAATGACTAAGATATTCATTACAATGGAAAACAAATCATTTTAAGCATGTGCAATTAAAAGTAACTTTTAATTAAAATTCAACTTTTTTAAAAAAGGGGTTGCACATCAATTGGTATGGTGGTATATTAATTAAGTTGCTAATTTAGTTAACGCAACAACTTAAAAAACAACTTTAAAAGTTGTTGACACTGAGAAGTGAAGTTGATATAATATGAAAGTTGCTAATTAAGCAGCGGTAACATGATAGAGAAAATGACTTAAAAAGAAATTTAAAAAGTTGTTGACAACGAAATGTTATTACGATATAATATTGAATGTCGCTAACGAAGTGGCG
>NZ_JAEOAH010000043.1 GCF_016612995.1 Viridibacillus soli | reverse complement strand
GGTGGGGGTCGCGAGTTCGAACCTCGTCTTCCGCTCCAAAATATGCCGGGGTGGCGGAACTGGCAGACGCACAGGACTTAAAATCCTGCGGTAGGTGACTACCGTACCGGTTCGATTCCGGTCCTCGGCACCATTTTTTCTTTAACAGAATAATATATTGCGCCCGTAGCTCAATTGGATAGAGCATCTGACTACGAATCAGAAGGTTGTAGGTTCGACTCCCGCCGGGCGCACCATTTACGGGAAGTAGCTCAGCTTGGTAGAGCACTTGGTTTGGGACCAAGGGGTCGCAGGTTCGAATCCTGTCTTCCCGACCATTATTAATTAAAACCCATATGGGGCCTTAGCTCAGCTGGGAGAGCGCCTGCCTTGCACGCAGGAGGTCAGCGGTTCGATCCCGCTAGGCTCCACCATATATATTTATGAACCTTGAAAACTGAACATGCAAGACGTTAATCAATAAATGTTTCGAACGCCAACCCTGTTGGTGGATCGAAACGAAATAGATATCATCTTCGGATGATACGCTAGCAA
>NZ_JAEOAH010000042.1 GCF_016612995.1 Viridibacillus soli | reverse complement strand
TTGGGATTATGTGAATTGGATTAACAATATTCGGATTCATCAAACACTTGGATATCTTACGCCGACTGAATTTAAGCAACAGTCCTTATAATAGTTGTCCAGTTTAGATTTGACATTCCACCCTTATTTGTAATTATTTAGTTGTATCATCTATATGAGTAGAATTTGAAGTATCAGGATCAAAGGTATTAAAACCATTTAAATCAATAAAATGAGCAATTGCATCCTTATCTTTGTCAGCTATACTGAGGTTAAAGCCAGATAAGTTATTTTTTATTTTCTCTAATTGTTTTGTCGTTAAATCGATGTTTATTCTGAATTGAGTTTGATATTTAGTATTATAGCCTTTAGGTTGCTCTGCTAACAATAATTCACTAGTTGTATTATGAAAAATATCGTATAATGCTTCAGGGTACTCAAGTGAAAAGTAAATCTTTTGAGTATTTTCCTGTAAGATTTCGTATATGTCTACATCGATTTCATAATTCATAAGAAAAGTTAATTCCTTATTCTCAGTAATATAATTCATTTCAAAATTTGTTATGCTAAATTTAGGGGGGAGAAACTTGTTTTCTAATGATTTGTTTTTTTGAATAGATGAATTATTCTGTTCAGATTCAATTGGATTATTGACATTTTTTTCACTTGTCTTTTCTGAAGAATTACACCCCATTAGAAAGGACGTACAAATGATAAAAGGACAAATATATTTTAAAAACATATATTTTAACACCTCTGTATATTAGTAATAAATAAAGACTTCAATGATTATATATTGAAATCTTCAAATCTCGAAATATCATTATTGTTTAACTTTATCGCTCCATGATGCATAAGTGTAATTAGCAGTTGTAGTTGTTGCGTTTGTTAAATTACAAGGTGGAGAAACTTTATAACGAGTTCCAGCGGCTTTTACCCATTTACTTCCTGCAGTTAATTTCCATGATCCCTTTGGAATAGGGTCTTCACTTGTTTCTGCTTTTGCCTCTGATAATTAAAAACCTGAAAATAATGTGAAGCATAGACTTGTTGATAATAATATTTTTGAAAATTTCATTATATGTATTTCACCTCATTGTTAATACTATTTTAAATTTTTTAAAAATACAATGTATAATTTACATTTTTCGTAATTTATTAATAATTTTTTAACAATTTGTTTGTATTATAATTTCATTTTGTAATTTCCCTTTCAGGGGCCTTGCCGCATGCATATCAAGTTAATTGTTCAAAACTCCTAAACTTATAAAAAATGCTATCCTTAAAGTAAGGGTGGTGATCATTATGAAATCAAATACGTTAAATGAACTGACTCTATATGCAGTAAGGGTAAAGACCTTTTGAAGAAAAGGGTTCTGGTGCAAAAATAATGAAATAGAAACATAGAATCCCAATGTACTTTTCATCTATGAATGATGATACTACTCCAAATAATTTATGTATGAATTCAATCTCGCTTTGGACAGAATTCACCCTGTTACTTTAGGTGATATTTTGCACTTATTTTAAATGCTATTTTGCACGTAAAAGAATCAACTGGAGAGGAATTGACCAAAATGTCCTCCTGAACCCCCATATTAGCGTAAATAAAAAGAATCCATTTTGAAAAAAAATGAACAAAATGGATTCTTTTCTAGTGATTTAGTATACGATTTTTATAAAATAGTTTGTTTAGTTTTAGTGATTCTTAATGAACTCCTTCAGTTTAATAGATAATGGTATAATTTTACATAGTTATAATTACAAAAAAAAGGGGGATAGAATGGGATAGTTTATAGTTTTAGAAATCATATTGTTAATACTTTTAGTTGATTGCTCAAATGAAACAAATTTAACCACGGATGAAGAAGTTGCAAACCTTGTAAATAATTATTTAGAGGCTTTAGAAACAAAGGATATAACATCAATGCTAAAATACGTTGATGATATAAGATTTCCAGATAAAGTTGAGCAAAAAGAGCAGTATTCAAATATTGACGAAGATATTACTGATACTTAAATAAGCAAATTAGTATTTCAAAACTTGAAAAAATTACTTTTGCAGTTGATTTAAAATCAGTTTCAATACATCGTTTTGTGACCTATCATTAGTCAATATCATTTCTCCTTCCACGCCAAGATAATTCTTTGGATTCCACCAGGCACATAAAGAATCTTCACCGAATTCCATCTTTTTCGAACTAGAATTGTGACGTATGACTGTTTCCTCAAAAGATAAATCAAAATAATAAGTATATGTCTTTTGGTTATAGAACCGAATTAGGTTATTCAGCATTTCACCATAGCGATTTTTATACAATATTCCTTCCACAATAACAAATTCACATTTATCTTTACCGTATTCTGCGATTTGGCGAATCAAATCAATTGAAAGGTTCCCTTCTCTATCGTGAACCTTCAACATTTCACGGCGAACGGTATCCTAAGAAACCAAAAGCGTTCCATGTCCCAAATGATTTTGAAGACTTTTCGCAGTCGTTGTTTTCCCACTTCCAGAGTTTCCTCGTATAATAATTAGCTTAGATTCCATATTCTCCCCCACATCCCAATTTTCTTCTAACTATAGAATCCTCCATTGGTCATAACAACAATTCTTACCTTTATTTCATTCGTTATAGAAATTAGTTATTCCTTATTCAACTAAACTCCCCCTTTAGTTGAATAAGAAAAGAGCTGTTTGAACAGCTCAAAGATCTTCTATTAAAGCCCCCGTTAGTTCAGGTGCAATCCTTCACAATCTCATATTTACATAAGCTCTTTCAACCGTTTCATTACCGAATGGACGGTTAATCTGTGAAATGAGATAAGTTTCCCTTTGAAAACGACTGAAAATATTCCATAAGGGGTTGGGGATAACTCCATTAGTTCTTCTCTGCTTTTTAAATCAATGATATTGACATCTAACCCCAATTCATTTGCACCCACAATTATATTTTCAGTTGCGACTTCTACGTAAGGACATTGAAAAGAGCGTAGTATTGTAAGGTTTTTGAATTTATTTATTCTTTCATCCCAATTAGTAGGAAAAACAGGTAGTAAGGTGCTATTTTCAAACTGATAAACAAGTAATTCAAAATTAAAAGGTGCTGTATCTACCAATTTAAATTGATTCTTTAAAAAAATATCCTTACTTGGTGTCCAAGAGGTTTCAGGATTTGTAACCACTACTACACCTCGCTTAGAATGGCTTTTTGCATCTTGAAGGCATTTATTAATCAGTTTAGCCCCGTATCCTTTTCCAGTTTCACTTACCCATAGACAATGAATTACCAAATAATTATTAGCGTGGACCACCCTAGAGGAAAACTCAGCGTCAGTATATTCAATAAAACCTACTTGTTTTTTATTTTCTATTAATTGAATATACTTTAAACCTTTCTCGAAACTTTCGTTTAGCCAATTATTTTTGTTTATGTATCCAAGTGATTTTTTTTTACTTCTGAGACAATAACTCCCCATTCCTTCGAGAATTCCGGTATCTAGCTCAACCATTTGAAAATCTTCCAAAGAAATCCCTCCTTTTCTCTATACAACTTTTTCTTTTTGTTTTATTACTTCTCCTTTATCATTTCTTTTTTAATATGTTCTTCTTCCACTAAACTGTCCCGCTAGTTGGATAACGAATAAAAACATTTACTTACACTATACTTTCATTTCATAAATATTCCAAATTATATCTTTAATCACAAATAAAAGCTGAACTAATACAAAAATTAGTTCAGCTCGAAAATAACTTGTTATAATGTTGCACATTGTATAAAGAATACTGATGTATTAAGTGCATTGCTTCAACTCTTGACTTTTAATAAAAATCCAAAGCACACTCTTTTTTCCAAATGTTTGATGATTGTTAAATTCACTAACGCCTCTAATCTTAATCTACTTTATTTAATCCACTTTGTCTTTTTTTATAAACAATTACATTAATAATTGCAATAGTGAAAAGTAAGATACCTGAAATTAAGAACACTAAGGATAATATTTGTTTCTCGCCCCAGTGATTATAAGATTGGAGAAAACAAATAATAACAAAAAAAGGTGATAAAAAAAATTGAGATTTTGAAACGTTTTTAAACATTTGATTGCCTCCCTACTGCCCTTTTCTTAAATAAGGGAACTTGTTTTTCTTTCATTACAGATTATTGTTTTAAAAATATTACCAAAAACCTTATTATGCTATCATTTTGTCGTGTTCACTATCAGCCTCGTCATCACTATTATAGGTAGTACCGCCTTGTAACTTTGCCGTACTACCAGTGTTTTCTTCATCCTCATATTTCTTAGATGTAGATGAATTACTTGAAACCGCGAATATAACTACAATTAATGCCTGAAAAACTGCTAAGATGATGGCGATAATAGATACTTTCTTTTTGTCCATTACCTCATCCTCCTTTATCTATTACTTACCTTGATAGCTAATTATGAGTCCGTTCCCTCTAGTATTAGCATATCCATGGTATAGTGTTCTATTAGCACCTACAACAAGACTTTGCCAGCCTGCTTTTGTTCCAATTTTGGGGAACATGCCAATAAGTATCAAACCACTTTTGGGTAGAAGCGATACTACCTTCATACCCTCCTCCTAATATAAAATACTTAGAGTTGAAGTATATAAGTTTATCTCCTCTAGCATGGTGATATGCGAAGGTTTTTCCGCTATTCGATACATTATACTTTGCAAATTCTTTATAAGTATCATCTTTAGCGATATTAAAATAATTAGCTAGTACGTTTACTAGTACTTGTTGATTTGGACTGAATTTTCCTTCTCCGTTATAGTCAAATAAGTTATTTGTTGCTGCCCAGTGGTCTGCTCTTACATCGTCATAAGCGTATGTTGATAAAGACTCTGTTAGTTATGCAAACTCGACAGATGTTACACTTGCATTTTTCTCCGACATTTGAGCCTGTACCATGTCGGGAGTGAAAGAATATGTTCCTCCTACGGTAGCATTGTGACTATCATAGCGGATTGCAAGAAATTCATTGCTCCACCCATGTTTTTTTGATTTTTTTCTAACTTAAATCTCACCTTTTAAACTTACAAAAAATACGTTTTATATAAAACCATTTTACTATTTTTATATAGTGACTGCAAACCTACATTTTTTGAGAGAGAAGGAACAACTGAAATAAAAAAGAATTCATCTTCACTACTTAACGCGCCATCAAAAATTATCAAACTCTTTTCCCGGGTCTGTATGAACCATTTTAAAGTCGTTCAAGTTGCCTTTAATACTTAATGCTGATACTTCATTACACGTTTGTTTATTTGTATTCTTGCTGTGTATTTAGTGCAGTTATAAATAATTTAAAATTTTCATCTTTTAATAACTTTTTTGTTTCTTTACTAACATGATCGATACCGTATACGCAGTCAAAAATAGCCGTTGCTGTTACTTCATTTAATATTGGTAACCCTCTATCATTATAGTTCATAAGTCATTTCCCCTTTTACTTTTATTTTCCAATTTACGCGAATAATATAAGATAAATTTGGATTGAACATTCAAATTTAAACGATAATCGTATGTACAAAAAAACGTAGTCAGAAAAGACATCCAATCCTGTCTTTTTCCACTACGTTTTGAGTATTCATTTTATCGATTGTTATTGTGCCGTATATCCACCATCAACTAATAATGATGTTCCTGTTATAAATGAAGAATCATCGCTTGCTAGGAATAATACTGCTTTGGCAACTTCTTCCGGTTTTCCTAGACGGCCCATTGGGTGAAGTCCGATTAGATGTTGATTCATTGCTTCGTTGCGACCTTTAATAAGCGGTGTCTCGATGTAGCCAGGACATACCGCGTTTACACGAATACCTTCTTTTGCATAATCTAGGCTAAGGGATTGTGTTAGTAGTTTGACTCCCCCTTTTGCTGATGCATATGCTGTTACGCCCGCTTTACCTGCATGGCTATGAATAGAACCGCAGTTGACGATGACGCCACGAGTTTCTTGTGTTAGCATTTGTTCTATTGCGAATTTATTGCTTAAAAAGATGCCTGATAAATTGATGTCGATCGTTTTTTGCCAGTTTTCTACTGATAATTTATGAATCGGTGCATCCAGTGCAATTCCTGCATTTGCATACATAATATCTAAAGAGCCAAAAGCTCCTACTGTTTTAGCAACCATGTTTTTGACGTCTTCTTCACTTGTCACATCTGTTTTCACAAATAATGCTTTATAACCTTGTGCTTTAAGATCTGATACTACTTCTTGTCCACGTTCCGAAAAATCAGCAATAACTACTTTTGCGCCCTCTTGTGCAAACAATCGTACAGTTGCTTCTCCAATCCCACTTGCCCCACCAGTTACTACCGCTACTTTATTTTCTAATTTCATATAGACTGACCTCTTTTCTTTGTTGTCATTCTTATAGTACGCCATCATTGTAACACCATCCATATTTCAGGAAAATTTAATAGTAATTAATTCATTGTTATTTATCTATAGTCTCACATCAAAAAGCCCCTCTATCCAAAGATAAAAGGGCATTTCTATACTTACAAGACATTTTCATGGGTAATTCAATTTGACCAGATAAATAAGGGGTGATTTCGTAAATCTGGAAAATGCGATTGATTCCTAACCCCGCATTTGTCCAATAATATGGAGTCGAATTTATTTTCGTATTTTTATCAGCAAAGGGATATTTCTCTTTATCCGATTCTATTTCTTTTAATGTGCAAACAACCGCTGGAGTATAGGCAGCCGTAGATGGTGCTCTAAAATCGTTGGATATCGTTCTTATTTTTTCCGTTCGTACTTATACTATTGGCATTTTATTTTTCCCTACATCTATTCCTCTTATAATATATAAAAATGCTTAAAACAATCTATCTCTAGTAATATTTCCAATTAAAAATATCTCTTCTCCCATCTAAGTGCAACTCCAACAAGTGCAATTAATACGGGCACTTCAACAAGTGGACCAATGACCGCTGCAAATGCTACCCCGCTATGGATGCCAAATACGGCTACTGCAACTGCAATTGCTAATTCGAAGTTGTTACTAGCTGCGGTGAATGATAAAGCGGCTGTGACAGGATAATTTGCGCCTGCTTTACGAGAAGAAAAAAAAGATACAACAAACATGATTAAGAAATAAATGAGTAGTGGAATGGCAATTCGTACGACATCTAATGGCAATTCTATAATTTTATCACCTTTTAAAGAGAACATCATGACAATCGTGAAGAGTAATGCGATTAATGTAAATGGTGTTAATTTAGGAATTAGTACGGTTTCATACCACTCTTTTCCTTTTAATCGGATTCCAATACACCGTGTTAATATGCCTGCAGCAAATGGTATACCTAAATAGATCATGACGCTCTTAGTAATTTCCCACATGGAAATGGAGATTGATAGATTTTCTAATCCGAACCAACCTGGCATAATGTTCAAGAAGAAATAAGCAAAAACCGAATAGAATAGAATCTGGAACACGGAGTTAAAAGCAACTAATCCTGCTACATATTCATTATCACCACGTGCTAAATCATTCCATACGATGACCATTGCAATACATCGTGCAAGACCGATCATGATTAAGCCTGCCATATATTCTGGATAGTCACGCAAGAAAATGATAGCTAAGAAAAACATCAAAAATGGCCCTAACAACCAGTTTTGAACCAATGATAGTAAAAGTACTTTCCAATCTTTGAATACACGCCACATTTCTTCATATTTCACTTTTGCAAGTGGTGGATACAACATGACGATTAGCCCAATGGCAATGGGAATCGATGTTGTACCTATTGATAAAGCGTCTAATGTTTCTTTATAATTGGGTGCAACGACGCTCAGTAAAATCCCTATTCCCATTGCTACAAAAATCCACAGAGTTAAATAACGGTCTAGAAAAGATAATTGCTTTGTTAATGGTTTATTCATATTTAATTGTCTCCTTCATTTGAAGTACAAGTCGAACCACATTGTTGAAGTGTGATCGGTTCTAATGCATCAAGTACCGCCTGAATATATGGAGACTGCTTCTCATTTAATCGATAATGCTTCCATGTGCCCTTTTTTCTTTCTAAAATAATACCCGCTTCTTTTAGTTTTCGAAGTTGCTGACTAACTGCTGGTTGGGAGACTTGCAATACATCGACTAAATCGCATACACAGACTTCCCCTCTTTTTAAACAAGCGAGCAGTTTCAAACGATTTGCATCACTGATGGCCTTTAATTGTTTTTCCATTTGTGTGAGTGAACCCATATTATCACCTCATATATAATTATTCACTTATATAATCGTACTCTTATATATTATATTATGCAAGAAATAAAATAAAGATTACTACTTAGAATAAACGCATCCAAATTTCGGAACTATTTACCTTCCTAGCTCGTCCTATTAATTACATACTCTTATAGAAAGAATCCTTTGCTTTAACTTGTCTACTTGTTTTACAATAGTTAGGAATGATCTGATTTTATATTTTTTTAAATATTTGGAGGGAGGAAGGTATTGCAAATTTGCAATACCGTCAAATAAATGAAATTACTAGCAAAGCTACTGATAGGCATGGTTGTACTATTCGCTCTGATTGGTATATCTATTTATGTTTTCGTGCAAAAATTTGAAAATTCATATAACCAAACTGACAGTTCTGATCCAGCATACGTAGAGAAAAATCAAAGTGTTGAAGAGTTCATCGGCACCATAGCTGAAACAGCACGTCAACTCTCTGCTGAAAATGATCTATACGCCTCTGTTATGATTGCACAAGCTACGTTAGAAAGCGAATATGGACAAAGCGGCCTCGGTTCCTCACCGAACAATAATTTATTTGGCATTAAGGGCAAGTATAAAAACGACTCGGTGAAGCTTGAAACGTCCGAAGATGATGGCACTGGTAAAATGACAACCGTTATGGCTGATTTCCGCAAATACCCTTCCTACGAAGATTCATTAAAAGATTATGTACGTTTACTTCGTAACGGTCTTTCATGGAACAAACAGTATTATACAGGCGTTTTCAAAAGCAACACAAAAACCTTTAAGGATGCGACCAAACATTTAACAGGGTCCTATGCAACCGATTCAAAATACAATAAAAAGCTCAACAAACTCATCGCTGAATATGACTTAACGCAATACGACAAACCAGTAAAAAGTAAAAAAACCATCAAAGTAGAAGATGGCGACTCTCTTATGCTGATTGCAAAAGCCTATGATGTCAAAGTCACATCAATCAAGCAATGGAATCAACTAAACTCCGACAATATTGAAGCGGGTCAACAGCTGAACATTTATCAATAAATTAAGAGGATACCCACGAATAGTATGGGACATCCTCTTTTTTTACGTTTATAGCCAAACTTTTATAACTACATTCACTATATTACATTACCAATTAAATACATTACCAAGTTATTAAAGGTATTATTAACATATAACCATAAAGAATAAGTAGAAAAATTTTAGAATTAATAAAAAATTTTGTAAAATACATCACATTCTTCCTTAAAATAGGTTATGATAAATAAGTCCCAAAGTAATTCAGCCTTTCCCGTTACTATTGGTAAACCTTATTGAAAGTAGTGATTTCATTGAAAATAGGAAGAAAATTATTAATAGGATTTTCACTGATGGTTATTCTTATTGGTATTTCCTCAGTATTTAATGTAAAACATACGCGGGAGATTAATCACACGCTCGAAGAATTGGTGGATAACCGCTTTGTTCAAATGAAGTTAGTGGATGATATTCAAAATGAGATGGCTCTGCAAGGTTCTTATTTGCGCGGATATTTATTACAAGATCAAGGTGATTCTTTACATTCATTACGAGAGCATCAAGTCATTTTTGATGACAAATTAGCCGAATTAAAAACAATGGTAAAATCGGGTACGATGAAGAAATTAGTCGAAGATTCAATCGCTAATAAAATGGTGTTCGATCGCTATGCAAAACTAACAATAGCCGCACATCAATCCGACAATGATAAAAAAGCCATCGAGTTGATGAATGATTTTGTACAGACTACAAATGACAAAATTTTAACGAATGTACAGGATATGCTGGTATATCAACATGAGCAACTAGATAAAATACAAACAGATGCTAAAGACCAAACAGACTATGCAACTGTTGCATCAAGTGTCAATTTCATAGTGAATTTAATTGTAGCTACTATTATTTGCACTATTATTACTAAATTGATAGCTACACCTGTTCGTATGCTAACTGAAGCTGTTAAAATGGTAGCGAATGGTGATTTATCACAACCGAAAATTACAATACGTACGAAAGATGAGCTGCGTGAATTAGCAGATTCATTTAATGATATGAAAGAAAATTTACACCATTTAATTAAAGCAACGAATGATAGTGCTGAGCATTTGTCAACTTCTGCAGCTGAATTATCCTCAAGTACCGAAGAAGTATCACGAGCTACCGAAAATGTTTCGACTCGCATTGAGACGACTTCACAAAATGCTCAAATGTCTTCTGTAGCTGCCAAAGAAAGTACTGTGGCTATGAGTGAAACAGCGGTTGGCGTTCAGCGTATTGCCGAATCAAGTCAAACTTTGCATAGTACGGCTATCAATACATTAACTATTGCGGAAGAAGGACAAGCCAAACTTAGTAACGCGAAAGAGCAAATGCAGAGTATCTATGATGCAACTGTTCTTGTTACCGAATTAACAAAAAAGCTTGGGTTACAAACTGTTGAAATAGAAAATATTACAAAAGTAATTACAGATATTACGGAGCAAACGAATTTACTTGCCTTAAATGCTGCAATCGAAGCCGCTCGTGCTGGTGAACATGGTAAAGGCTTCGCTGTTGTTGCCGATGAAGTCCGAAAACTAGCAGAGGAATCAAAAACATCTGCCAACAAAATAGTCCATCTAACGGCCACTATTCAACGAGATACAAAAAATGTTGAAAATGGTGTCACACAAGGCTTGTTAACTGTTGAAGAAGGTGTCAAAATCATCGAGCAAGCGGATGTTTCATTCTGCTCGATCACAGGTGCAGTGCGTTCGATGTCCTCACAAATCGAAGACATTTCTGCTGCTTCCGAGGAAATTTCAGCAAGTGCTGAAGAAGTGGCCGCTTCTATATCAGAGATCGCCAACCATTCAGATGGTACTTCTGTGCAAATTGAAGCGGTATCTGGATCAATTGAAGAACAAGTGGCTACAATGCAGGATGTCCATAATATAGCCCAAGATTTAAATGCAAAATCGGCTTCACTACAAGAAGAAATCCATAAATTTAAGCTTTAATAGACTGGCCAAATGGAAGTTTTACTTTCATTTGGCTTTTTGTGGGGAATTATTGGTGTTTGTTGCTCAAAGTGTCATGTTTGTTGCGGAAGTCTGTGTGTTTATTGCGCAAAGTACGTTGTTTGTTGCGCAAGTTGGCTTGATTGTTATTTATCTGAATTTTCACTTCATTAAATCCCTCTATTTATTACTATCTGGAAACTTTCTGATATAAACATCTCATTATCTCAATCATTTCCTTTTACATTTCCTTTCAATCTATTTACACTAAATATCAACTACATATAATTGGGGGCGTTTGGGATGGGAAAGATTGAACAGATTAGCGAAAGTTTGTTTTGTATTGATAGTTATGATTTGGGACAGCCAAATCGAACGAGTTCATATTTACTCTTAGATGATAAGATTGCATTGATTGAAACATCTGCAAGCCCTTCTGTACCTTATATTATCAAGGGACTTCAGAAACTAGGGGTGGCACCTGAAGATGTGGATTATTTGATTTTGACGCATATACATTTGGATCATGCGGGTGGTGCTGGATTATTTATGGAGCAATGCAAAAATGCGAAGCTGCTCGTGCATCCTAAGGGCGCAAGGCATTTGGTAGATCCAAGTCGCTTAATCGCGAGTGCGAAGTCTGTTTATGGAGACAATTTCGATACATTATTTGATCCAATTTTGCCTGTTTCCGAAGAGCGTATGCGGACAGTTGAAGATGGAGAGAAACTTGAGCTTGGGGAGACGACTTTAACTTTTTATCATACGAAAGGTCATGCCAATCACCATATTTCCATACATGAGAGTGCAACAAATGGAATTTTCGTTGGCGATACGACAGGGGTTTATTATCCTGAGCTTACGGGTGAGGAGTTTGACTTAATCATCCCTTCTACTTCACCGAATCAATTCGATCCAGAAGCGATGGAACAATCGATTCAGTTATATGAGAAACTCAATGCAGACCAGTTATACTTTGGACATTATGGCGTTTACCGAAATCCTGGAGTGGCCTACCAGCAAGTACGTGAATGGTTGCCCATTTTCTTAAAGGAAGGTAAAAAGGCGATGGCTACTAAAGAGGAGTTTTCCGAGCGTACCAGAGATTTAGAATGTCGTCTGAACGCAGTAGTAAATGACTATGTATTACAGCATGGTTTATTGCTTGGTCACCCTGTTTTCAAAGTTATTCCGTTAGATACTGCAGTTTCAGCTATGGGAATTATTGATTATTTAGTGAAGATTGAAGAGTAAAAATACTAAAAGCAGGGATGCCATTGATGGAGGCACCCCTGCTTTTTCATTTCTTTTAATTTTCTTACTTTCATAACAAAGTCTTTTATATCATGCAAATTCCCATCTAAAACTCTACTTTGAATTTTGCTATTTGTTTACCTAGCTGCTCGAACCACTCTCTGTCATCCGTTTCAAGTGCTAATTCTTGTAGTTCTAGTAAATCTTGAATTTGTAAGTTGGTTTTGTTGTTTGCTTGGACCTCTTCGAATTGCGCGGTGCGGTCATATTGATGTCCGTCAACGAAAAATCTGACGACTGCCGCTGTTTTGTCTTCGTCAACAGACAAAATATAGCCATTAAGATTTTGAACAATTACCCATCTGCCAACATCTTTTTGTAATAATTTCATCTGCTCATTCCTTTCACTAGCTCGAATTTATAAAGATTCAGTGGCTGGTTACTTGAAAATATACAAAAACCCGCTAACCTATTTATGACTCCACATTCAGAATGATTTCCTTCTAAAATGATTTCAATTAAGCTAGCGGATAATTTCAGTTTTTATCGTTACTATATTCTATCATTTATTTTTTCAATAGTAAAATAATTAGCTGTTAGTATAATTACTTTATATTTATGATTACTAAAGATCGAATATTCCATTAATTACAATTGAGCTAATTGTAGTTTTAGACACCCAGTCCTATCAAGGGGATTAGTGCTTCATTCTTTCTTTATTCTCCACCAACTGTTGTAAGTGTACTTTTTATTTGGTCAGCTGATGTCTTGATTTGATCTCTACCATTTTCCTTTGCCATATATAAATTTCTATCCGCCTGTTTAACTGCTTCTAGTAATGACATATCATTTTCCAACTTTGCTACACCAATAGAGATAGTTACATGGGTCGCGATATCCTGATCAATACAAAATAGTGTCGTTCGTATCTCTTTTTGGATTGCCTCTAAATACAAAACAGCCTGCTCAAAACTAGGTTGTCCTTGATATATGATAAATTCTTCGCCACCATATCTTCCAACTTTTACAAGATCACATTCATACTTTCTAAATATGTCTGATATTTCGATTAAAATATGATCGCCTGCTACATGTCCATATGTATCATTTAACTTCTTAAAGTGATCCAAATCAGCCATCGCTAAATAATGATTTACATCTGATTTTTCCCGTTTTACTTCCACTACCTCGAAGAATTTATTTCTATTCAAAAGTTTTGTTAGTGAATCATGCCATGCAACAAATTCTAATTGATTTTTTAAATGTTCTCGTTTAATTTCAAATAAAACTAAAGCATACCAAACTGATGCTGCTCCAATAAGGGCAGCATATCGCCATATAAAAATCCTTTGAAAAATATCAAGCCCATTTGGAACAATAAAAACAATAGGGAAATCTGAAATAAACCAACAAATCGTAATAAGTAAGATTTTGTCAAAATAACAACTATCGTATTTATTTTTTTTATACACTGCTAATGTTAAAAGGGTTGGTCCAATCATCCCAAAGATAATCCCAGGAGTAGTACCAATTCCTCCTTCAAAAGAATACCAAATAGAGGAAATAACTAATACAGGAAGCGTTAATTTCCAATTACTAAAATAAGCCAAAAAAACAAGGGGAATCATTCGTAAATCTACCCGATATCCGTCAAATTCGATTGGTAAATAAAACATAGTGATAACTGCTACTGAAAAAGTCAGTACAATTAATAAGAAAAAATAATAATTCCGTAAACTTTTTCTATAATTCATTATCCTATGCACGACTAAATGTAGTAATAATATAATGGCAAGATTTGATAATATCGATTGAAGCATAAATGATACTCCTTCTATAGATAAATAGCTTCTAAAACATGAATAGAAGGCTCTTTTATATTTGTTTAGAATTACCATTTCTACATGTATGAAATAAAATAGATAGCACGTTTTTCGAGCTAGCAATAATTTGAATTAGCAACTTATTTCTTGAGAAGTTATTTTGCTAAGAAGTCATCTAGTTCGTTAATTAATTATTTAATAATACCATATAATACACTCCTCGTATATCTAAATGATAGTTATTTCGAATCATACAACCTTATAACACTACTAATTTTCATTAATTTTCATGACTTATGAACTTATTTTCAATCTGTAATCGTCGTAGAATTTATTGTGTATGCTTTTTGAATCACATAGCATATACACGATTATCTACATATGAGATACATGCATGACAAACGTCTTATTTGTCTACCTTGGAAGCATTCACCTCTCACCAATAGCTGATGCATTATTCCTAGACTTACTCGAGAAAGTTAATCTGCGTGATAAAGTGGAAGTGGATTCCGCTGCCACAAGGTCATGGTATTCTACTAGGCTTAACTATCCATAAATAAGGTGTGTTGGCCCCTTACTACACAAGTGATTTCCAGGACACATTTGACCTTTTCACAGACAGTTGTCAAGCATTTCTTGAGAAAACGCTTATAGAACATAACTTTATAAAACAATAAAAAGATCCCGCCAAAACGTTTTGGCGGGATTTTCTTTCTCAATAAATTCAGCTATTTTCCTTTTTCCTTAAATCAGAAATAACCTTTACTCTGTCCATGATTTTAAATGTTTACGCTTCGTTCCCCCATGACAATAGGTGTTAACAGAACTCCGAAGAAGATAAGTAATATTGTAGAATTTAAACATGCCTTTTTCTCGATCTTTAGTAGCTAAAATATCTGAAACTATACTTACAACAATGAATATAAAATCCGATATGACAAGAGCAATAATAATATTTTTATCCATTGATGTCGGCGTATCTACAATTGTATAACTTACCATTAGCCATAGTATCTTTGCGTACAAACGGCCCATACATATAAATCTATTGCTATAATAGCTTTATATGTTTTAACCTAGGAGGACTTTACATGGACTTTATAGCCATTGATATTGAAACAGCCAACCAATGGCGAGATAGTATTTGTTCGATTGGATTAGTAAAAGTGGTGGATGGAGAAATACAGGATACCCTGTTTACTTATATAAACCCAGAGCAACCATTTGATGAATATCATACGCATCATCATGGCTTAACAGCTGAAAACGTTCAGCATGCGCCAACGTTTAAGGAATTTTACCCAACATTATGTCAGTGGCTAAACAATCAATTCGTCGTTGCTCACTATGTTAAATATGATGAAAATGTCATTCAAGAATCATGCGAAAGTATTCAGCAGCTTCCCCCCTATTGTCAATATGGATGTACACTTGAATTAGCGCAAAAAGCATGCCCAGAGTTACCGAATTTTAAATTGGCCTCAGTTGCTTCAAAATTGTCTATTCCCCTTACTTTGGAGAATGCTGAAATTATTGCTAGAATCGTACTTGAACTTGGGAAAACAAAAAATATAACTCATGTAAAATCATTATTTGATATAAATATGACCGTCATACAAAATGCGAAACAAACCAGTAATGAACCATTTTTCAAAGGAAAAACTATTGTCTTTACAGGTGGCTTACATGGCATGACTCGAACGACCGCTGCGCAAAAGGTACGACAAGCTGGTGGCATTTTTAGTAATGTCATTTCTAAACAGACCGACTACTTGGTCATTAGTCGCAATAGTATTGAAAGATCTGAAACTGGTCACAAAAGTAGTAAATTTCAAAAAGCGGAGCAACTGATCTCTATGGGGCACTCGATTCAACTTATACATGAAGAGCTTTTTATTAAAAAATTGAAATAGAGCTAGGAATAAGTACTGAAGAAAGATTCCAATCAAACGAACATCTTATAGCGTTATTTTTCAAATATAAAAGAGCCTATTTAAAAACAGGCTCTTAATATTTTCTATGATAATTTTGCACGGATACCGTAACCAACTTTTTAACGCTGAACATTATCTAATTTTTTTAAGGATTTATTTCAGAAAAATCTCCAAAAGTATAAGTCTTCAGTCTCCTTATAGATTTCTGCTCCTGTTTTTTCTAATACCTTATGCGATGCAATATTGGCTTTATCGGTATCAGCTATAACATACATAACATCTGGCTGATTTAACAGCCAACTTTTAATATTAGAAACGGCTTCCGTCATATAACCATTTCCTTGATACTCGGGACTCGTGTAGTAGCCAATTATTACTTCACCATTTTCATTTGGGCGGCCTTTTAACATTATGCCACCAACTATACAGTTTTCTTCTCTCAATACAATTAACCAATTGGTGTACCATAAAAAATTTTGCTGATCTTCCATTACTTTTGAAAGCCTAAATTCCATAGCATGTTTAAGTTCTTTACTAAGAACTCCTTCTGATTTATTTAAAGATAACTTTATTTCCATCTCATTTTGATTATCAATTAGCAACTTCAAGCTTTCTGCATTTAATGGGATTAATCTTAATCTTTCTGTGTTTAATTCTATCATCGTTACACCCCTATCATAATTTTAACGTCACCTAAATAGACAAAAACAAAATTAAAAATAGGTATTTAATATTGGCAGCGACCCCCATGATATTTACTTCAAAATAAAGAATGCAACACACTGTGCAATCCTTTATTTAAAGTTAATTAATTCTATCATCACAAGAAGTATCTGTAAATATTTCCAAAATAAAAACGTCAGCTTGAACAATTTGTTCAAACTAACGTTTTTAAATGTCCTACTCCACTTCAACAGCAATATGCTGGAAGTTCACGACATCAAATAATCCGGTGTCTGTCAATTTAATATCTGGAATAACAGGTAAGCTGATGAATGAAAGCGTTAAGAATAGATGAAAATCTAAATCTGGGTTGAGCTGAAGTAATGCTTCATGTAATTCATTTAGTTGTTTTTCAGCAATTGGCGCTGGTTGATCGGTCATCAGTCCAGCAATTGGTAGTGGCAAAGCACTTAAAATTTCTCCATCTGCTACGACAACATAACCACCTTGCATATTTTGCAATGCTTCAACGGCTAAGAGCATATCCGCATCATTTGTTCCTAACACAAGTGCATTGTGTGAATCGTGAGCAACAGTAGTCGCAACAGCACCCTTTTGAAGTCCAAAGCCATGAGTGATACCAAGACCAATATTACCAAGTTGATGATGACGTTCAATGACAGCTAATTTTAACAGATCATCCTTCACAGATGATACGAAAACACCATTTTCAACAGTGACATCAGCTACACGCTTACTAGTCATTAACTGATTTGGCTGAATGTCGATAATATTCGCTTTTGTACCTTTATTAAAAGGGATAGTCAAATCTGCAGCTGTCAGCGCTGGAATATTCACGGATTGTAAAATAGTAGTTGGGATATGGGTTTCTCCCTCTTTTTGTTGTAGCATATGCCCATTTTTTGCAACCTTCTCGCCATTTTTCCATACGGCTTGTGGCTTACAAGTTTGGATATCTTCAAGCAGTATGAAGTCTGCTAAAAACCCTTCTGCTAATGCACCTTTATGTTGTAGCTGATAGCAAGTTGCTGCATTTAGAGTGGCTAATTGAATTGCCTGAAGTGGTTCCATCCCCTCTTTAATCGCCAGTGCAATGTCATAATTTATACTACCTTCGTGCATAAGCTCATCTAAATGTTTATCATCTGTACAAAATAGGAAGCGATGTGCATTAGTTGGCGTTACAGCTGGTAATAAGGCACGGAGATTTTTGGCTGCTGAGCCTTCACGAATTAGCACATACATACCTTGCTGCACTCGATTTCTCGCTTCTTCTGCCGTTACACATTCATGATCTGTTTGGATACCCGCTGCACGATATCCTCGAATTTGCTGTGCTGATAGTCCAGCACCATGTCCATCAACTATTCGTTTAATAGATTCAGTTTGTTCGATTTTAGCAAGCATTTTTTCATTACCTTCTAGTACAGCAGGAAAATCCATTACTTCGGCTAAGCCAAGGACATCTGGATGTGTGAGGAAAGGAGCCAAATCCTCAGCTTCCAGCACTGCTCCTGCGTTTTCAAACGCCGTAGAAGGCACACTTGATGGCAGCATCACATGAATATCCATCACCGCATTTTTAGCATCATCTAACATGTACTGAATCCCTTTTGCACCTGAAACGTTTGCAATCTCATGTGGATCCGTTATAACCGTTGTAATTCCGTGCGGCAATAATATACGGCTAAATTCCGATGGCGTTAACATGGATGATTCAATATGAATATGCCCATCTATAAGACCAGGAATGACATAACGTCCTGCTGCATCCTCTTCATGCTCTGCCTCATATTGACTATTCGAATCAATGGCCACAATATACCCTGCTGATACAACTATATCAGCCTGTCTCCATTGCAAGTTAAAGACATCTGCCACCTGTGCATTTCGTAATATAAAATCAGCCTTCACCTTCTGTTGAGAGCTTAAAATTCGGCGTTGTTTGTTCGTTAAATGTAGGTTCATCATGTTGCCTCCTTATTTATCTGTAAATACCTTTCTATATTTATACCATAATGAAAGGACTTTTGCGTAGAAATTGAAATAGAGTAGGGATTGCTGCTTTAATTTGGGTGTTTGTTGCGCAAGTGAGCTCGTTTGTTGCGCAAATCCGCCTGTTTGTTGCGCAAGTGAGCTCGTTTGTTGCGCAAGTCCGCCTGTTTGTTGCGCAAGTGAGCTCGTTTGTTGCGCAAACTCTATGGACTGTTATTTACAAGAATATTCACCTTCTAAATACCTTTTCCAACAGGCCATTTTTATTCCTAACAAAAAGGATAATTACTTTGTATTCAAAAAAAGGTAATATAGTGTAATAAAGGAGGATTTTCATGAAGAAATTATTCAAGTATTTGTTATCATTTATTATTGCTCTTACTATCTTTTCACCTACATTGCTGATAACTGAGGCCGCTTCTAAAAAAGCGCCAATTACATCTCTTCGTTATGTAAAAGTGTCTGGTAGTAAAGCCATTGCGATTAAATCCCAGGCAAAGTCATCTTCATTTAGCTATACAAAAGTACAAAATGGTGATGCAGTTATGATTACAGGAAAGAAAAAGGGACAATGGACGGAGCTTTACACGACAAACTTGCATGGCTATATCCAAACAAAGTATTTAGAAAAATCAAAACCACAGCCAAATAAAAAGTACACAAGCTACACAATGAATACATCAAAAAAATATACGTATAAAGATCTAACACCTAGCAGCTATGATCACCGAGATACGATTACAACCAATTTCGTTAAGAAAAATTACGGCATCATCAATACTTGGGTTTTCACTCAAGACCCAACGCCTTGGGGATACTTTGAATTTGAAACGAGTAGAGGTCTATATACAGGAATTGGTGAAGAATTTACATTACATTTAACAGTAAAATATCCAGTTAAGAAAAAACAGGAATTCGGAAGAGGTTATAAAGTTGTGAATACGAAAGCTACTATTTACACTAATGCCGGTACGTTTGATAATGTTATTGCTATTAAAAAAGGTAAAACAACTAACTTTTATTCACCGATTGTCGGCCGTATCCAAAGTATCAACCCTGATTATGGCTTTACACTTGTAAAATTGAAATAGTCCATTTCATAAATAAGTTCTACAATTATTTAAGACCCGTATCCATGATGGACTACGGGTCTTTCGTTGAGATTCCAATATAGATGCATTAACTTACTCGATTGTGTTTTAGCTAAATATCCACACCCTAAAAGATCCAAATTAATTCAATCGAAACCTTTTCCTCTATTGCCCGTATACAGAATAAGGAGGTTATCATATGTTAAATCAACCCAAACTACATTTCCCTCGATCTGCACTGCAAAAGACATTGGATGTTCTTGCAATCGGGGCATTTGTTGCAGCAATTATTTATGGCATTACACAATGGTCTAGTCTGCCGGTGCAGGTACCGATTCATTATAATGCATTGGGAGAGCCTGATGGATGGGGTTCTAAGTGGGTATTTTTTATTGTCCCTGCGCTTGCTGTGGCGTTATGGATTTTCTGCCATGTATTAGAGCTAAAGCCACATTTACATAATTATAGTAAATTAACAGTTGAAAATACTGAGCGGCTTTATAAGAATTCTATGCTGCTTTGTAATGTTATAAAAAATGAAATTCTACTATTTTTCGCTTATATTTCATGGGATATCATGCACATGGCCCATGGTGGTAAAAGTATACTTGGGATTTATGAGATGTTACTTTTCCTTTTAGTCTTATTTGGAACGATGGCTTTTTTTATTGTACGTTTCTATAAGCTTAGATAAATAAAAAATGTTCAACTTCCATTTATGGAGATTGAACATTTTTTTGATCCATTTTTATTTTGTATATTCCGCCAATTGAAACTTTTTCTCGCCATTTAATTTCCACATAATAATACCTTTACCAGGTGCTATATAGTAATGGGAATACGTGTTATATGCTGTATGATCCATGCGCACGATGACAACATTTTTGAACGTGCCTGCTGCTATTTTTACTGTTGCATTGACATTTTGAATTTGTAACTTATCTTGTTCACCTCCCCATTTCATGCCCTTTTTTAATGGATAGTTCAGTTGGAAATCAGTATGCCCGAGAGGCGAAAGATATGTGAAGAACTTACTATTTTCAAAATACGAAGTATACACCCCAGTGTTAGACTTTGTTTTGACACCTTCTTTTATTTTTATGAATATGTCTGTGCTTTTACCTTGATAGACACCCTCTTCATAGTAATTGTATGTATACTTACCTACTTTCGGTGCCAGTTTACCTGTCACATTTTGTACTGCTTTTGATGCAAAATAATCTGATGAAACATAGGCAGTACCCTCTTTATATTGAATTTTTGACCAGCCTTTTGATGTGCTAATCACCGCCACTCGCACATTTTTCTTTAATTGACCCAACTTTTTTGAGCTAATCGTAGCTTTTTCACGGACATTTAACACTTCAACTTTCACATATTCTATCGTTATATCTGCTTTTGCCTCAACTTTTGGTAGATTACTAAAACCTAAACTACTCATTAATAGTACAATCGTGATTACATATTTTAATCGTTTCACCATGTTACACCTCTTCTAATTTATATTTTAAGATTCTATTTATTCCACAAGCACCATTATACCCTATTTACTTCCATGAAAATCCCAATAACTTGCTTTTCTATAGTAGAGATCCTCTCGAACAAAATAATAAACCACCTACATTTCTGTTTAGTAGGTAGTTTTTGCTTGATTGAATCATACATATTTTTAAATAGTATTGATTCAAGTGACTATTATCTTATTCAATTTTATATTTAATCATTATCGTCATTGTTAACTAGTGAAAATTCTCAAATTTCCAATTATCTATTAAATAACAAAGTTAGTTGGTATATTTTCAGCTTCGCACTCCATATATTAGGTTTAATAGTTATATCAATTTGATTGAGAGGGGGAGAAAAAGTTGAAAAAGAGTTTACTAGTTATTCTATTGGTGATGAGTATTGTCTTGTCAGCATGTGGAGGTGGTGACAGTGATGCGACTGGAAACATAGGAGAGTCGACAATTGATCGCGTACGAAAAGCAGGTAAATTGGTTGTTGGTACCGCTACAGGTTATGCACCTTTTGAGATGGTAAATACGAAGGACGAATTTGTAGGCTATGATATTGACACCGCGAAAGCTATAGGAAAGGCGTTAGATGTCAAGGTAGAATTTAAAGAGTATTCATTTGATGGATTAATCGCTGCGTTGCAAGTTGGAGAAATTGATATGATCGTTTCTGGTATGACGATCACTGGTCCTCGTGCTTTATCTGTGAGTTTCCCAAATCCGTATTATCAAACAAGACAGGTAGTGCTATTGCCAGACACTAACAAAACAACGAAGTCTTGGAAGGAACTTGATAAAAAAGGAAACAAAATTGCCACTATTATTGGAACAACTGGTCAAATTTTAGCGAAATCAAATTTCAAGAATGCAGAGTTCAAAGATTATAGAGAAATGCCCGCTGCTGCTTTAGCTATGCTGACAGGTCAGTTAGATGCCGTGATTTATGACGAATCTTCTGTCCGTATATGGCAAAAGGAAAATGGAAAGTCTCGTATTTTAGATGAAGACATTTCGGCAGAAAACTTAGGGATTGCCGTTGCTCACAACGATTTAGTAACTGTACAGTGGCTTAATTCATTTCTTTATAATTATTTAGGTGGCCCTGAAGAGCTAGCTTCTCGTACTTATTGGTTTGAAAGTGATGATTGGTATGGGGATATTAATACTAAAGTGGTAGAAGAATAATAGTATTTGTCTTGTGGTGACATTGAAAGCCTTACACGCTAATTCGTTCCGTTCGTAAGGCTTTTAATCGTTTTTACGCCCTTATTTGAAGTCAGATCAATGGAGGAGATCCTGCATTATGAAATACCAACTTGATTGGAGCGTCATCACGAATAATCTCGATATCTTTTTTAAAGGTATCTATTTGACACTCGAAATTTCTGCTTTATCTTTACTATTTGCCATACCGATTGGGATTGTTTTTGGCGTTGGGCGAATTTCGAAAAATCCCATCATCCGATTTATCTCTTCTGTATATGTTGAAGTTATGCGCGGGGTGCCCCTACTTGTTATTTTAATTTGGATTCATCTCGTTTTAGGCCAATTTTTGAAACTTGGCGCTTTTTGGGGCTCAATCATTTCACTCGCTATTTTTTCGGGTTCATTTATAGCGGAAATTGTACGTGGTGGTATTCAATCCCTTCCGAAAGGTCAAATGGAGGCTGCACGTTCATCTGGTATGTCCAATTATCAGGCTATGCGCTTAATCATTCTGCCACAAGCATTCCGAAAAACATTACCACCTATGGCATCGCAATTTATCATTCTTATTAAAGATTCATCACTCGTTTCAACTATTTCAGCAGTAGATTTAACGTTAAAAGCGACAAATTTGGCAGCTCTCTCCTATCGTTATATTGAAATTTGGTCATTTGTTGCCCTGTTATATTTCACCATGACGTTTACATTATCACTAATCATCCGCCAGTTTGAAAAACGCTGGCTAAAAAGTGAGTATTAAGAAAGGAATGAGTCCATGATTTCTATTAAAGATGTCAATAAAAGCTTTGGTACTAATCAAGTTTTAGTAGATATTAATTTAGAAATAAAAAAATCAAATGTCATTGCCTTAATTGGACCTAGTGGAGCAGGAAAATCTACGCTTATCCGCGTCATCAATGCTCTTGAAGAAATTGATAGCGGAGAAATTATTGTAGATGGCACATCCATTCATGATAAAAAAACAGATATTAATAAAGCCCGCACGAATATTGGATTCGTATTTCAGAGCTTTAACTTATATCCATTTTTAACGGCACTTGAAAATGTCACAATTGCCCCTATTAAAGTAAAAGGCATTCCAAAGTCAGCGGCAGAAAAAATGGGCAAAGAGTTACTTAGTTCTCTCGGCTTAGCTGATAAAATGAATGTTCATCCGTCCCATCTGTCAGGGGGGCAACAACAACGAGTCGCTATTGCAAGAGCATTGGCTATGGATCCACAAATAATGCTTTTTGATGAGCCTACCTCCGCTCTCGATCCGGAGATGATAAAAGAAGTATTAGATGCCATTCGTAAACTTGCCAAGGAAGGGATGACGATGATTGTTGTGACACATGAAATGGGCTTTGCACGAGAAATTTGCGACAACATCGTCTTCATGGCAGAGGGACGAGTCGTGGAAGTCAATCCACCTGATATATTTTTTACAAATCCTGAATCAGAACGCGCCCAAATTTTCTTATCAAAGGTTTTAAATCATTAATGAAAAAAAGAGCAACCACTGCTCTTTTTTATGTTCTATTACTTTTTATCAACGAGTACTAATATCAGTGTTGCTATTGGGCCTAAAATTAATGTTAGTAGAAACCAGTTTAATCCTGACCGATTTTTGCCTTGTGCAATGCCGGCATTTATGAGTGTGAGTGTGCCCCATCCGACAAAAAATTCATTTTTCATTGTTTATCCCGTCCTTCTTTCATTTTATGTCCATCGTTCACGTTGGGGCTATATCTCCTCCTAAATAACACGAATATCTTCCACTCCGCTATGTTTTAATAATTGCTGCGCATTTGAGCGTACAGTATCGTTTGTAAAGCAGTTCTCATAGAAAATAATACATCTTGGTTTTTCATTCGACAAAATGTCTATTTGTTCAAGCGTCAATTCCTTTTCAAGACAAATAAATAAGGAACCCCCGTCCACTGAATAAACTATACGATCCGCTAGTAGTAGTCGTTCAACTGGCAGTGATAAATCCATGCCATACTTGATGAGAATTTCATATACGGCATCTTCTTCACTTCGTCCTTTTTTCACTGGTCCAATTTTATCTAATGGAGGTTTTTCCATATTGGATGCTACTTCATCCCACAGTACTAAATTAGTCGTATCTAATTTGAAACTTTTAAATCCTAAATCATCATTGGTATTATTTTTTAATTCCTTATTTACTCGAGTCATCCTCTCTTTGCCAAGTTCTGATAATAACGGTTTTCTACCAACACTTTTTAAATAGCTTATAAGATTTTCGGCATCCTTTTTAGCGACACCCATAAATTTTTCATGTGATTGAATGAGATCTTCATCGATTTGCACGAGTATGTAGCGAATCGATTGGTTGTTCTCTAAATTGTATCGAACAACTGCTTCACCAAATGTACCTGAACCAGAGAAGAAATCCATTACAATATCATTGTCGTTTAGAGCGACCATACTTAATAATCGATTGATCAATTTTAAAGGTTTCTTTCCATTTCGATAGTCGACAAAACCTTCATTGTCTAGTCCTGTAGTTTTAATATCTGTCCAAAGATCGCATGGGTGTACTGTTAAATAATCATCTGCAAAAAGTATTTTAATACGAGGGTAATCTACTTCTGAATTATAATGATTATTTATAAAATATAATTTTTTATTCGGCGTAGTTATAACAAATGCTCGATTTTTGTTCGCCCTCTTCTTTTCGTCGGCAATGTTCTTTCCGTTGCCTGTCATTGAAACGGTTCTAATAATTCTCCAAGCATTCGTAAATAAAAATGACTCGAATTCTGTTTTATTAACATTTTTCTTGTGAGCGTATTCGGAAACGGAGACCATTTGAAGATTTGCTAAAATAGCATCACTTCTTTTTATGTCTTCTTCAGTTCTCTCTTCATTATCACGAATTGACTTTAACTCTTCTATTTCTTCTTTGCTAACATTCGTGATGATTGTTTTATATTCATTGTCCCAAGTATGTTTTGGGATGCATATTTTCTCAAAAGTAATATTCCTTTTTTTATAGCAGAGCACATATTCTTTTAATTTCGGGATATTCTTTTTGACGTGCGTCATTTTAACGCCAGTTGGTTCGGACATTTTGACGACGATTGTTGTGACAAAATTCTCTTCCCCGAAAATTTCATTGCAAATGCGTTTTAAATTATCAATCTCATTGTCATCAATCGAGATAAAAATAATCCCATCCTCAGACAATAAATTGCGCGCAATTTTCAGTCTAGGATACATCATATTTAACCATTCTGTATGGTATCTTGCACTAGTCGATACATTCGATTTTAAGCTCTCATTCATTTTTTCTTTGTAATTTTTAATATTGTTACGGAAGTTATCCTTATAAACAAAATCATTTCCGGTATTATATGGTGGATCGATATAAATCATTTTCACTTGATTGCGGTAACTATTTTGAAGGATTCGTAACACTTCCAAATTATCTCCTTCTATATAAAGGTTTTTCGTTTTCTCCCAGTCCAAGCTACTTTCAATATTCGGACGCAAAGTTGCCGTTGTTTGTTGCTCTGCCAATTGGATTGCTGCTGCTTTACCTTTCCACGTAAAATCATAGCATTCCTTTTCAATTTCTATTTGTTCACCTAGTAACAATTGAAGCTTAGTAAAATTTATTTTATTCTCTATACAAATTTCCGGGAAAAGTTCTTTCATTTTTTCAATATTATTTTGTATATTATGAAATGATTGGCCATTTAGTTTGTCCATTTTACAGCACTCCTTTATATAGGTGAAGCTGATTTAATTGAAAATGAATGAATTTTTTCATTATATTACCACCACTATTACTGATTATACCAACTATTCAGTCAATTACCATTATTAAAGTTACTCCCCTATGAATTATCCCCGTCCCATGAATTATGCTTGAGAACAATGTAAAATATATACCATTTTAATATAATTATAGTATCAGATGACATTTTTCAAACTTATGAGTTAAGATGGTTCGTAAGTAGTTATACCTAACAATTTTTGTGCTATTGTTTGAACTGACTTGAAATAAAGGTGGTTACGCATATGATAACGACAATTGAAAACTTAAAAAACACAACACACACTACTTATTTAACGGGCAACTTTCAAGAAACACTTTCACTTGGTCATGAGTTAGTCTCCCAGGCAACGATTCAACAGGATCATGTTGGCATTCGTTATGGCTATATGTATCTCTCTGTTTCATACCACGCATTAGGTGACTTAAAAAATGCTTTCCATTATACTTTTTTATATGATGAATATTGTCAACAAAACAAAGAAGAACTGGATGATAAAGCGCAGGAAAACCTTTATTTACTATTTTTTTCTATATGAATATAATGAAAACTGGGGAAAAGCACGGGAAACAATTTTGCAAAATATCGAACTCGCAAATAAAACACATGCCACAAATACGATTAGCAATTGCTATTGTAATTTAAGCAAGGTGGCCATTGCGGAGAAAAAGTACGTTGAAGCACATGATTATGCATTGCGCAGTTTAGATATATCATTATTAGAACATGCTGATATGCCACAACTTACTTTTCAAGCTCTAGCCAACCTTGTTGAGGCTTCTCTTAATTTAGATCGCCTAAATGATGCGGCCAAGTATTTAGGGACATTATCTGCTTGTTTAGCGGATTCAAACTCTATTAAATGGCAAATCCTCTATTATCAATATGCTGGGGAATTATATTATTTAAAAGAACAATAAGAAATAAGTTTCAAAGCATTAGTTACATGCAAAGAGCTGGCTACAAAAGCAAGGAATTTAACAGCTAGGAAAAAAGTTATTTCACTTTTAATAAATCTTTGTGAGTGTTTACATCGCTATGAAGAAGGTTTTTTCTACTATAAAGAATACGTAGATATTTTACATGAGATTAAACAAGCTGCCATATATAAAACAACATTACAGTTAGAAATTCAACATCGTGTGACAGCTATTCAAGAACGAACAAACTTAGATGGTTTAACCGATATTTACAATCGCTATCATTTAGAGGAAGTAGCAGATAAATGGCTATTAGAAGCGGCTCATGAAAAGACAAACGTTACATGTCTAGTATTCGATATTGATAAATTTAAATCAATAAACGATAAATACGGTCATCTAATCGGTGATGATGTCATCAAACTAGTAGCAAAAACTTGCAAAGAATTAGCAGATCTAGAAACGACTTTTGTAGCACGTTTTGGCGGTGATGAATTTGTCATTTTACTCCGTCATTTAACTTCTACTGAAGTGATGGCATTTGCAAATACAATTAATCAAACGTTGGCTGCTTTAGAAATTCCAATTGAAGATTCCCTTCTTTCCTTTACAGTCAGTATAGGCATAGCTACAAATCGTAATGGTGAATTAAATTCATTCCGTGAACTCTTCAAACATGCTGATTCGGCTTTATACAATGCTAAAGAAAATGGACGCAATCAGATTAGGCTATATGAATGATTTCTTAGGGTAAAATATAGCATTGGTACTATTCCCCATTTTAAGATATGCTAAAAATAAACTTCTGATTCTTAATCGGATTAGGGGTTTATTTATTCATATCATGACTACATCAAAAGGAGCTAACTGAAGAATGGCTGAACTTCTAAAACACGTTTATAATGAAGCGCTTTTCAAGCAATTTTGTGAAAAATTAAAACAGGTCTATCCGTTATTTGATGAACAATATTTCATGACTCAATTATTTGACGAAGAATGGGCACAACGGGAGTTGAAACAACGAACCCGGCATATTTCCCATACATTAGGAGCTACTTTACCACAGTCGTATGCCAAAGCTATTGACATATTAAGTAACATGGTACCCGAATGCAAAGGCTTTGAATATTTATTTTTACCTGATTTTATTGAAGTTTATGGTTTATCTGACTGGGAGACGTCCATACCAGCATTAAAGCTATTTACTATCTCAATCAGCGCTGAATTTGCTGTACGTCCATTCATTGAACAAAATCCAGAAAGAATGATGGCGATTATGGAAGAATGGGCAGTAGATGACAGTGAGCATGTGCGGAGGTTAGCGAGCGAAGGGTGTCGTCCTCGTCTTCCATGGGCCGCTCCTCTAACAATATTTAAAGTAGACCCTTCTCCAATCATTCCGATTTTACAACGTTTAAAAGCAGATGATAGTGAGTATGTTCGTAAAAGCGTCGCGAATAATTTAAATGATATAACAAAGGATCATCCAGAGTTAGTTAAGGCTATCTGTAAAGAATGGATTGGGCAAAATTCTAAAACAGACTGGATTGTCAAACACGCTTCCAGAACATTACTTAGAAAAGCCGATCCAGAAACACTTTCATTGTTCGGCTTCCATCATAATCCTACTGTTCATATTAAAGACCTTACTCTGTCAACTGAACAATTAGCCATTGGTGAAAATTTTACTTTTCAATTTACAGTCAACAATCCAACCACTGATGTTATTAAACTCAGAGTAGAATACGGTATCGACTTCATGAAAGCTAATGGTATAAACAAGCGGAAACTCTTTAAAATAACGGAAAATACTTATCTACCAGGTGATTATACTTTTACTAGATCGCATTCCTTCAAGAATCTATCTACAAGAAAACATTATTCAGGTAAGCATCAGATAGCCATCGTTTTGAATGGTGTTGAAATGGCTGGAATAGATTTTATCTTAGGAGAGGAAAAATAGTAATTTAGCTGTTCTTATTTTTTATAAGCGTAGATTTGAAATAAAGATTGATTAAATAAACACTAATCTTTCAAATACACTAGTATTATGAAGTGAGAACGCTATTAAATTACGTAATATCTGTAAAAATGGAACGCTTACTAAGTTAAAACGTATAAATAATGAGGGAGTGATTGGATGGATAGTCTCGGGAGTATACTATTAATTGTAATTTGCATTTCACTTATTATTTTAGGTACAGTTTCGTTCATGCTATTTATTAGAAGGATCATTATTAATACAAGTCCGAAAAATGAATCGGCACAACTAAATGAAAAAATGGATAAAATTATAGAGTTGTTGGAGAAGCAATCAAAGTAAGTAATCGTCGTCTAAAGAAAATAAGCTGCTGATTCTCATATGAGATTAGCAGCTTATTAATTGTGATGAGATTTTTTTAGAGTTACTCCATTTCCTCGATAATGATGGTCGATTATTTTACCAAATGACCTATACTGGAATCTCAAAAAATGGAGACAGATTATCACTTGTTAGCATGTCCTTCGTGCATTGGGTGCTATTGCTAGAAATACTTGCTTTGTTGCGGAAGTCACATCGTTTGTTACTTATTTGAATATTCACGTCCTAAATCACAATAAAATACCTCTAAATCCGAAGAGTTGAGAGGTATTGAATAGTTATTTAGCAAAAATTTGCGTTCCATATGATTGGTATTGGGCTTTTGAACCTGAAATTACGATGCCAACGCCCACTTTTTGATAATTTGGTGATAATATATTTGCTCGGTGACCAGCTGAGTTCATCCAGCCATTCATGTAACTATTTGCGGTTTGATAACCTGCTGCGATATTCTCTCCTGCTGAATTAGTTCGATAGCTTGATCCTTTAAGGAGATTGTTCCAACTACCATAAATCGGACTTGTATGGCTGAAATAACGATTTTTCTCCATATCTACGGAACGAATAATAGCAAGCTTTGTTAGTTTTGGATCTTGCTTTACTGGTTTCAATTTCATTTTTTTACGCTCTTTATTTATTGAGTTAACAATTTGATCTTGCATTTTTTTATTACCTAAATCAATGTAGCTATCGACAAATTTACCAGATCTAATCCAGTATGCTTTGCTACCCTTTTTAACTTTTATCCAACCATTTGTATTTGCATTACTTACTTTATAAATACCTGGTACTAGCTTCGTTTTTGTTTTTGTTTTTGCACCTTTTACTTTTTTATAAGTCGTTGTCTTTTTTGAGAGATAGATATTATCTCCGGTAAAACCATTCTTTATCCACTTTTTATCCTTCGTTTGCATCCATTTATCTTTAGTAGTTTTGATAATCGTTACTTGCTTTTTAGCAGCTACTATTGACTTTCTACCGTATCCTCCTTTTCCAGTAAATAATCTGCTTTTTTCAGTAAGTGTTACTTGCTTAGTTTTAGGACTACTGCTTGTTTTTGCAAATGTCGGATTTGCTAGACTGAACAAAAGAGCTATTGCTACAAAAGTGATCGTTATTTCTTTAAAAATACTCTTCATTTAAATCTCTCCCAATTTATTTTCCCATCAAACTATATATTTAAGTCATACTCTCATTAGTTTTTTTGAAAAAATTTCTGTATATAGTCATTTTTTTTATATAAAATAAAAAGGAATCGGCTGACTATAGCTTTTAACCACTATATCATAACAACAAATTTTTATGGTCTCATAATCAAAATTTAGTTTTATACTATCAGTAAAATCACAGGATATAGTTCTTTTAAACCTATCGAAATAACTTTTAATATTTCTCATACTTGTTGTATACTAGTTCCAAACCATTGTAAGAAGGAGAGACTATATGATTTCCTTTATATTAACTTCAAAACGGCTATTACAGGCATTCATTCGCGCCTTTCGTCAGCCAATGTTTATTTCCTTATTTACGACTTTATTTTTCATTATTTTGTCTGGGACGATGTTTTATACGTCAGTGGAAGGTTGGTCGATTCTTGATGCCATTTATTTTTGTGTAGTCAGTTTAATTCCGAGTGGAGTAGACACTGCACTTTCACCTGACACAAATTTAGGTAAGGTGTTCACGATGTTTTATCTTGCGGTTGGCGTTGGTGTAATGTTCTTAGCATTACTAATTCTTGGCAAGACGATGATCAAGTCGACAGATGATCAGGAAAAAGAGAAACAAAATGACAAATGAATATGTTTGATTTAGAGGCTGTCTTAGAAGACGGTCTTTTTATTTGAGTTTTTTGTTGGTTAACTACAAAGAAAAGATAGAGTAAGCTTTTATTCATACTTTTACAGTACATAAAGTTAAACATTTACACTACAAAACATCTACGTTATGATAGGTGTAGTATAGTTATTTATATCTATATTTGAATGCATATAGTCACTAATTTCACAAATAATACTTCTTTGTTATTTGTTTAGTGGCATCTCTAGGGAGGGGACTAATAATATGAGTTTACTTGAAGCATTAAAACAAGCAACACCTTACATACAAATGGCTTTCAACAACGAAATTTGTATTAGTATAGTGGATCGTAAGAATAGCCAGGTTTACTTTGCTGCTCCAGGGAATAAAGTAGATATGGGGATAAAGATTGGGGATAAAATTCAAATTTCTAACGATGTACAAGCAGTATATGCTGGGAAAACAGCCGCGCTTGATATTCCCGCAGAACAATTTGGAATCTCACTTCACGCAAAAATGTACCCAATTAAGGAAGACGGTCGTGTCATTGGCCTTTTAAATTTAGTATTCTCAACCGAAAATCAAGAAAAGCTTCAATCATATATGGAAAATCTGCAAAATGTTATCCTTGGTTTACAGGATAAAGTACATCTTGTAGCCTCTCATTCAGAAGAACTTGCAGCAACAAGTACGGAAATTACTGCTCAATCACGTCAAGCCTTGCAAGATTCAGAGGCGTCACATAGTGTAACAGATTTCATCAAATCGATATCTCAACAAACGAATTTACTCGGGCTAAACGCCTCTATAGAAGCTGCTCGTGCAGGTCAGCACGGAGCAGGATTTAATATTGTTGCTCAAGAAGTCCGAAAGCTTTCTCTAGAAACAAAAACTGCAACAGAAAAAATCGAGGACTCACTGAAAAATATTACTCAAAATTTACAAGGCTTAATGGGTAGTATGAGCCAGGTCAATACCGCATCAAATGAACAAGCAGAGCTCGTACAAGATTTCAGCTCAATTATCGAAGAGTTAGGTTCTCTGAGCAGTCAGATGGGCCAATTGGTGAAAGAAACATTGCGTTAGATTTCCTCATTTTATTCGAAATAATCCAGCCCATTGAGTGTTTTGAATGCAATGGGCTATTTCTGCCCGCTTTTTAGGATTTTCAAAAATCAGCTTTAATTTAGTGCATTAGTAGGTACTAACAAATTTGCAAATACCTCCTTGTTCTATCTGCTTCTAACCTCCTCTTCTATACTTATATGCTAACTCATTTAATATTTAAAAGCATTATTAGCACCGGTAATAAAAATACTTCTTGATTTAAGGAACAAACGTTCTTATAATAAATAAAAGAGGTGAGTCGCATGGAACAACGATTAAAAAAACAGCAATTGACAACTGTTGAGAGGCACCATTTACAGTGCGCTGCAAACGAACTTTTAAACACTGCATCAAAGGATACAGTTTTATCCACTTTAGCAATTTACGCATGTTTATCCAAAATAAAAACGCCATCTACTAAGAGATAGCGTTTTACTATATTAATTTATAAATTTGGATTTTCATAACCCCTGAATGTATATGGTTCTTCTGGTTGTATCGTTTTTTCCCAGGTATCAACCTTCAGTACTGGGATATTTGCTTTAAAAGGTTGGTAGTAAACTGTAGAGATCGTACCTTCTACATTCACCCAATCATCATTTTGTAATTTCATATCATCCGGAAATTCTACTAACATACCAAAAACGCCTGAGTCTGCTACACAGTGGATGACACCAAAACGTAACACAAAAGCCTGCTTACGATCTATAACTTGCTCTTTGTATATAAACCCTTTATATGAGAGCTTTTTCCCGATAAATTCTCCAGGGAAGTTATAGATTGTCTCCATCCCTTTTAAATAATTTTCATCGTTTAAAGCAACTGTAGGCATATTAGCGAAGACACCGAGCTCTTTTTGCATAATTTCATCATATCCATCTTTTCCATAGTAAATACTAGTATCTGGACGTAAATACTGCGTTTGTACAAAAGAATCCCCTTCTTCAAAATCATCAATTGCTTTAAATGAAAAGCCTTTTGATTTTACTACAGTCGAATCTAATGTAGCTATTGGAAGAAATAAGCCTGTCACTAATGGAAAGATAAATATTGCATAGTGGAACATCCTAGTAACAAACGAGCTGTCCTTTTCATGTTTATGATCATGGTCACAGCAATCATGACTATGTTCCTCTTCCTCTTTTGACATACTGATAATTTGTACAATTGTCAGTATAGCAAAAAGTATAATTCCCATTATACATATATACTCATACTTCATATTAATATATTTCGAATTATCGCCTGATGTGTAGAGGTAATAAAAGAAATAAGTAAAGCTCATTAGTATTAATGCTCGAATCATCTCTGTTCCCCTCCCCTATACTAACATCGAGCTGATAAATACAAAAATAACAATATATATAATCAGCGTCATTATGAACTTCTTTTTAAATGTTGAAAGCATCATTAATAGGTTTTTAATATCAACCATTGCACCAAACAACAAGAAAGCGACTAACGAAGATGTTGTAAAAGTACCTCTAAATGATGCAGCTATAAATGCATCTGCTTCAGAGCAAAGTGAAAGTACAAACGATAATCCCATCATGACTAAAGAGGATGTAGCTTTCGTTTGTCCTAATTCTAATAAGAATGAAGTTTTCACGAATATTTGCATAGAAGCAGCTACAAATGCACCAATGATTAAGTACTTCCCTACCGAGAAAAACTCATCAATTGCATGATTAAGAGTACCAACAAATTTTTGAGTAAATGATTTCTTTGCTTCGTCATGATGACATTGTAATTCGGGTTCTTCTAATAACTGCGTGTCTTTATATTGAAACGAAATGATTAGTCCAATGATAAATGCAATAATAAATGCTAATCCACCACGATACCAAACCATATCCCAACTATTACCAAAAGCGATATAAGTCGAAAATAACACGATAGGATTAATAATTGGACCAGTAAGCATAAATGGTATAGCCGCATACAGTGGTACGCCTTTTTTTAATAATCTTCTAACTATTGGTATAATGCCACATTCACACGCAGGAAATAACGCACCAATTAACGTTCCATATAAAACTGCAAGTATCTTATTTTTCGGTACAATTTTGGCAATCATCTGTTCACTTACGAACATTTGAATAAGTCCTGAAATAAATACACCTATTAGAACAAATGGTAATGCTTCTATAATAATACTAATAAAAATAGTATTAAGTTGTAAAAATGTTGCCACGCTTTTATTACCTTCTTTACTTTATCAATTTAATCACTCTATGCATTGTACTCTTTTTTTTTAAAAAAAGAAACTTGAGTAATGACACAAGCTAGTTATTGATTATAACATCTTTTTGAGTGAGCTATTTTCATCTTATATATTCTAATAGATTATATTGAGTACTGCTCGCCATTCATTATAAACCGTCTGAAACTACCTATTATTCTCCAGCAGATTCTATTCTATTTAAAAATAGGAATACTGCCGTTGTACCAATATCAGAAGGTTTAAGTCAACATCTCAACCATAATTCATTGAGAACATGTGCATTAAATACTTCTAAACTTGACGTTATATAAACTTTAGTTAATTCTGATAATTACTTTAACAAAGGGTGTAAAGATTGTGAAACCAACATGTCCATATTATCCTGTAACGAATGGCGTCTTATCAACATCTAATAATCTACAATGTGGTAAAGAAATAATGAAAATAAGCCCTAAACACTTCGTGAGTGTTTAGGGCTTATTTCTAATTCAATTAAATTTAGAACGCTTAAATCAAGATTCTAATAATAAATCTTCTGGGTTTTCAAGTAATTCTTTAACAGTTTTTAAGAATCCAACAGAATCTTTACCATCGATGATACGGTGGTCATAAGATAATGCAACGTACATCATTGGGCGAATTTGAACTTCATCACCAACAGCGATTGGACGTTTTTGGATTGTGTGCATGCCTAGGATTGCAGCTTGTGTACCGTTCATAATTGGTGTTGACATTAATGAACCGAACACACCACCGTTAGTGATTGTGAATGAACCACCTTGTAGGTCAGCGATTTGTAATTTTTTGTCGCGTGCTTTTTTAGCAAGACCACCAATTGCATCTTCAATTTCTGCGAAGTTTTTACGGTCGCAATCACGGACTACTGGTACTACTAAGCCCTCTTCAGTAGATACAGCTACACCAACATCATAGAAGTTGTTTAAGTGTAATTCGTTGCCTACGATTTGAGCGTTAACGTATGGATATTTTTTAAGTGAAGCTACTACTGCTTTTGTAAAGAATGACATGAAACCAAGACGGGTACCATCATGTTTTTCTTGGAATTGGTCTTTTTTACGGCTACGAAGTGCCATAACGTTTGTCATGTCAATTTCATTGAAAGTAGTAAGCATCGCTGTATTTTGTTTAACTTCAAGTAAACGAGTTGCAATTGTTTGACGACGACGCGACATTTTTTCAACTGTCACGCGAGATTCGTCAATTGCAGGAGCAGCAGCTTTTGGTGCTTCAGCTGGTTTTGCAGCTGGTGCTTGTGGTGCTGTACCGTGAGCAGCAACATCTTGTACGCGTACGCGACCTTGTGGGTCAACTGGAGATACAGATGCTAAATCGATTCCTTTTTCACGTGCTAATTTGCGAGCAGCTGGGCTAGCAATTACACGCTCATTTGAAGATGATTCTTCCACAACTGGTGTTGGTGCAGCTTTTGGTGCTTCTACAACTGGAGCTGGAGTAGCTTCTTTTACTGGTGCTGGTGCAGCAGCTACGCCACCTGCTTCAACGATTGCGATTACAGCGCCTACAAGTACAGTATCGCCTTCTTGAGCAAAGATTTCTTTTAAAATACCTGCTTCTTCAGAAATGATTTCTGCATTTACTTTATCTGTTTCAAGTTCTACGATGAACTCGCCTTTTTCTACAGTATCACCAGGTTTTTTCACCCATTCAACAATCGTACCTTCTGTGATCGATTCTGCTAATTCCGGGACAATAATTTCAGCCACTATAATTTCCTCCTTAAAGATATTCGCGATTAGCGCGTTACAGCTTCTTCAATAATACGTGCTTGTTCTAGTTTGTATGAATCTGCATCACCTTCAGCAGGAGATGAACGTACGATACGACCGATGTAACGAACGTCTTTGTCTTCTGCTACTTCACGCATATAAGGATCTGCAAATGACCATGAACCCATGTTTTGTGGTTCTTCTTGTACCCAAGCCAATTCTTTTGCGTTAGGGAAACGTTTTATGATTGCAGCAATTTTCTCAGATGGGAATGGGTACAGTTGTTCAACGCGTACTAAGTGTACGTGATCGAACTCTTTACCGTCGCCAACTTTTTCTGCGATATCAATAGCTACTTTACCAGAAGCAAATAGAATACGCTCAACTTTTTTCGTAGCTGAACCAGTTGTTGGGTGTTCAATAACTGTTTCGAAATGACCAGAAGTTAATTCTTCAACATCTGCAGCAACGATTTGGTTACGTAATAATGATTTGGGTGATACAAGTACTAATGGGCGAATTGCTTCTGTACCTAACATCTTAGCTTGACGGCGTAATAAATGGAAGTAGTTTGCAGCACTTGATAGGTTTGCAACTGTCCAGTTGTTTTCACCAGCTAATTGTAGGAAGCGTTCTAAACGAGCACTTGTATGTTCTGAACCTTGACCTTCAGCAGCGTGTGGTAGCAGCATAACAAGACCCGATTTTTGACCCCATTTAGAGCGAGATGCTGAAATAAAGTTATCAAACATTACTTGTGCCATGTTTGCGAAATCACCATATTGTGCTTCCCAAATAGACAAGTTTTTCTCGTTTTCTAAATTATAACCATATTCATAGCCTACAATTGCAGCTTCAGATAATGGGCTGTTATAAACAACAAAAGAAGAATCTGCACCTGAAATATCGTGTAAAGGTGTCAATTCTGCGCCTGTTTTTTCGTCATGTAATACTAAGTGACGGTGTGCGAATGTACCACGTTGTGCATCTTGACCTGTTAAGCGGATTGAATTACCTTCTTGCGTAATTGTACCGAATGCTAACGTTTCAGCATGACCCCAGTCAATTTTACCTTTACCTACGAATGCATCTTCGCGACGGCTAAGGATTTTGCCTAGTTTTTTGAACACATTGAAGTCTTGTGGCCATGTTAATAATTCTTTGTTCATTTTTTCTAGACGTTCACGTGCAACACCCGTTTCAACGATATCATAGCCGTTTTTCACAGCTTCTGGCATTTCATTTTCAACATGTTGCCCTTCGCCAACTTCTTTAACATGATCATAAGCGGCTTGCATTTCTTTTTGTGTATCGGCATCTAAAGTTGCTACTTCTTCAGCTGTTAAAACGCCTTGATCTGCAAGTGCTTTACCGTATAATGCACGTACTGTGTCATGTCCGTGGACACCAGTATACATTGTTGGGTTTGTGATCATTGGTTCGTCCATTTCATTGTGTCCATAACGGCGGTAGCCTATTAAGTCTACTAAAATGTCCTTTCCAAATTGTTCACGATATTCGACAGCAAAGCGAGCTACTTGTACAACAGCTTCAGGATCATCAGCATTTACGTGGAATACTGGAATTTCATATCCTTTTGCAGGATCTGAAGAGTATACAGTTGAACGTGAATCATAATGTTCCGTTGTGAAGCCGATCATGTTATTTGCAATAATATGAACTGAACCACCTGTGTTAAAACCTTTTGTGCGAGAATAGTTCATTGTTTCAGTTACGATACCTTGACCAGCGAATGCTGCGTCACCATGAACTAAAATTGCAAGAGCAGATTTAGCATCTTGAGTTGGGGCACCTGCTTTAGAAGTCTGATCTTGTGCTGCACGAGCTTGACCTGTCACAACTGGACTAACAACTTCTAAGTGAGATGGGTTATAAGCTAATTTAATTTTCGCACCTTTTTTGCTGTTATACGTAGCACCTAAGTGATATTTAACATCGCCAAACCAGCCTTTAGTTACTTCTAAAGAACCATCTTTTGGAATGAATAATTCACTTGGAACGTGAGCAAAATCAGCAAACATCATATCATATGGTTTGTGTAATACATGTGTTATCACATTTAAGCGGCCACGGTGAGCCATCCCGATCATGACATTTTTTACGCCTTTGTCTTCTGAACGGTGAACAAGTTCATCCATTAAAACAACTAATGCGTCTAGACCTTCTATAGAAAAACGTTTTTGACCAACAAATGTTTTGTGAATGAATTTCTCGAATCCTTCAACTTTTGTTAATTGGTTTAAAACTGCTTTTTTCTCATCATTTGAAAGACCTGCGTTTAATACGCCGCTTTCAATTTTAGATTGAAGCCACTCTCTCTCCTCACTGTTAACAACGTGACCAATTTCGAAAGCAATTTTATTTGTGTAAATTGCTTTCAAATAGTTGATTGCATCTAAGCCATTGTTAACGCTTGCAGGAATATTTTTTAACAAGACTGAAGCAGGAATTTCGATTAAGTCTTGATCAGATAAATCGTATGTTTTTGCTTCAATACGAGTTGTGTCTTGTGGATGGTCTTTTAAAGGATAAATATCAGCACCTAAGTGACCATACAGACGAATGGCATCCGCATATTGAACAGCAGCTAAAACTTTCGCGAAGTTACCTGGCTCAACGCTAGCCGCTCCTACTACTTCACTAGTTTGTACTGGTGCTCCGTATTGTTCAAATAATGATACAAGTTCTGGATCAACTTCTTCGGGTGATGTTAAGTACAAATCGTACATTTCCATCACATAGCCAAGGTTGGGACCTGAAAAAGCTGTCCATGGTGAGCTTACAGGTGAAACATTGATTGACATGTAGAATTACCTCCAACTTTTTTGCCAAGTGGCAGTTCCATTAATTAAGTTAATTATTAATTTGAAAATCCACTAACTATCTTACCACTCTTCCTGCTTAAGTGGAACAATTGAATTTGTATAACAAGAAGAACATTTTTCCCCTTCAATCTTACTACTCCTCACAGAAAATACAATCGTTTTCGACAAATTTAGCAATTTTTTTCGTGAAATAACTAATAATAGTATAAAGATTGAAAAAAACGTCATTTTTCAGCAGGTAAATAGATAGAAAATGTGCTACCGTAATGAAGTTTACTTGAAACTTTAATCGTTCCTTGATACTTATTCACTAGCATGTTGACGATACTTAACCCTAGCCCAGTTCCTCCGCCATCTCGACTACGTGATGAATCTACTCTGTAAAAACGATTGAAGATATGCACTTGGTCCTCTTCTGCAATCCCTATTCCTTGATCTAATACTTCAATTTTCACTGTATGTTGCTGTTTTGACAGTCGTATTTGTATCATCGGTTGTTGTTCTGAATAACGAACGGCATTTTGCAAAAGATTACGTAAAATCTGACCATAGGCATTTTCAGAAATACGTGCCTGATAGCTTTCTCCAGGATCTACTTCCAATAGAATCGTTGTATCGTGAGAAAACCCTTTTACTTCATTCATTATATCGGTTGTAATTATAAGAATATCCGCATTATTTTGCAAATCATTTTGTTCTCTTCTAGCAAGTTCTAACATTTCCTCTATAAGCTTTTTCATACGTGTAATTTCAAGTAAAGATGTGCTCAATGATTCTTCCAAAACCTCTGGATCATCCTTGCCCCACCTTTTGATTAAAGATAAATGACCTTCTACTACTTGAATAGGTGTTCTTAGCTCGTGAGAAGCATCAGAAATGAATTGTTGTTGCTGTAGGAACGATTGCTCTAGTTCTCCCATCATCGAGCGATACACGGTTAATAAGTCGCTAATTTCATCTTTGGCATCATATTGCAGTGTGATAGGCGCTGTAAAGCCCTGCTCCGCAACCTTTATCATCTCCAGTCGCAAATCATTTAGCGGCTTCAATAAAATCGTCGCCAAAAAATACCCTATTCCTGCAGATGCAATAAGAGCACCTAAGCCTAAAATACACATCGCTATCAAAATATAACGCATTAGCGATTCAAAGGTTGAAAGTGGATGAGTCAGTTGAATAACCCCTGTAAACGGTCCAATGACTATAGGTCCCGTCGCCACAAACATTTCTGTTTTCTCTACTTTTTCTTTCGACATGGCATAACCACGAAATGGTATGGTGTCTGGCAAATCTGGCATTTTCAGAGTCGAATCATTAATACGCAACATTTCAACTGTATCCTCATTTAAAATTCGGACCGTTTGATTTTTGTCAACGATGGAATTCATGAGGCCTTTATTGGACTGGATATCATGTATTGTTAAGCGACCACCTTGTGATTCAAAGAATACCGTTAAATCATCCATTGTACGCTTTACGGACTGTTCTTGCTCATTTAAAAGCCAGGAGTGGATCGATAAGTAAAGAACCGAACAAATGACAGCAAAGCTAATGAAAATGACGACAGCGGATGTCAATGCCCATTTTCCTTTTAGTGACTGATTCGTTAAGTAAGAGCTAATTTTTTTCATTCACGCATCACATATCCGACACCGCGCACAGTTTCGATATAGACACTTGCAAATTTAGGAAGCTTTGAACGAAGATGTCTAATATACACGTCAACGACATTTGTTTCTACATCTGTTCGATAACCCCACACCTGCTCTAAAATTTGATCACGTGTACATACGCGGTTTTTATTTTCGATTAATAAACTGAGTAAATCAAATTCAGTTTTTGTTAAGCTGAGTAATCCTTCATCGACGTATGCACAATAGGCTGTTGGATCGACTGAGATTTCTTTGAAAATTAACTGTTGCGTCGCTATTTCAGTCGTTGTGACACGTCTTAAAATGGAGCGAACTCTTGCAAGCAGCTCTTCAATTGCAAAAGGCTTCACTATATAATCATCTGCCCCCGCATCAAGCCCTGCTACCCGGTCTATTACAGCATCTCTTGCCGTGATTAAAATAATAGGCACGTTAGAAGTGGCTCTAACACGTCTACATACTTCAATACCATTCAGTTCGGGTAACATAACATCGAGTAGAATGACATCGAAGTCCTGTTTTTGAGCCGCTTCTAACCCTTCACGTCCATTGGAGCAAACCGTCACCGAAAATTGCTCATGCTTTAGCTCTAATTCAATAAATCGCGCAATATTTTTTTCATCTTCTACTAATAGAACATGCTGTTGCATTGAAAACACCTTCAATCTTTAGCGTGAAAAATGATATGAGTTTTTGCCTTTTGTTTTTTTCGCAAAGTACAATGCCTCATCAGCTTTCTCTAGCAAATCATCAATCGATTGGCCTTGCTCAGGGAAACAAGAGATGCCTATAGACGACGTTGGTGAGAAATGGTGATCATTTATCGTCCAACCATTTTTTAATGTTTGTTGAATACGTTCAATTGTATTTTCTATTTGCTGCTTACGAATATTTTTCTCAGATGACATATTCGTTAAAATGACGATAAATTCATCACCACCAATGCGGCTAACAATATCTAAATCTCGGACACTGGAATCTAGTGCTACACCAAAATTACGGATAAATTCATCACCGACATCATGTCCGAAATTATCGTTCACTTTTTTAAACTTATCACCATCTATATAAAGTAGTGCAATGGAATTTTCGGAAACAATCGCTTCTTTCACTAGTTTAGAAAACTCCATTAATAAATACCGTCTGTTTGGCAGCATCGTTAAACTATCATGATAGGCCATAAACCGCAATTGATCTTCCATTTTTTTACGTTGCGTAATTTCTCTTGCAACAGTTACAAATTGATAAACTTCATCACGTTCTGCATCCTTTACTGCTGTAATATACGTTTCTATCCAGAAAGTTGAACCGTCTTTCGCTTTTATTTGCAACTCAATTTGAACTTCTCCTTCTTGTAAAAGAGTCAATTCAAATTCACTTTTTAGCAATTCTCTACTTCTATCCGCCATCATATCAAAATAGAAACGTCCCAACAGCTCTTCTTTGTCAAAGCCAAGACACTTCTCGTGATTTGGAGATACATATAATACAATGCCATCCTCGTTCGTAATGACAATCAGATCATTTGTGTTTTCAGTTATGAGACGGAACGTTTTTTCGATGTTTCGCAAATTTGTCATCATAATCTTTTTTTCAGATACATCAAAGCATACAGAAAGGAAATTTTCAATTTCTCCCCTACTATTAAAAATAGGAACAATCGTCGTATCAACCCAGTACCGGCTACCATATTTTGAGCGATTACATATTTCTCCACGCCAAATTTGACCATCTAGTAACCTTTTCCACATTTCTTCATAAAATGAAGAAGAATGAGTGCGAGAATTTAATATTGAAGTCTTATTTCCAACGAGCTCCTCAGCACTATATTGGCTCGTTTGCGCATAGCGTTCATTGACATATTCAATGATACCATCTTTATCTGTAATACAAATATTCGCCGCAGAATTCAGTGCCCCTTTATAGCTACTTAGGACATGGTTCATTTTACGTAGATCTTCTTTCAGCTGGACGTTTTTTGTTAATTCTATCCATTGAATATAAATAGCTGCAACTTGGTTATTTGTAGAAATAGGTGAAAAGCTAACAAGGAATTTACTTTCATTACCATCCGCTTTTTTATGTTTAAATAACACTGGTGGCTGCCCTTTACCGTTTAATGCATTTCTTAAATGTTCCCCGAATGACTCTAGGTCTTCCAATGCAACGAGTGGAAAATCAAAAAACGGCCTACCCTTCCAATCTTCAATTTTACAATTAAAGAATTGCTGGAACTTCGGATTACCATCAAAAAACGTTAAGTCACTTGCTAATAAGATTGTCGGATCCATCTTCATATCAAAAAGTGATTGTAGAAATAAGTTTTTTTCCTCCATCACTTTTTGTCGTGAAATCTTTTTTGTCACTGCAAGAATATACTGCTCTCCACCAAAGGAAATAGGCGTAACCATTGTCTCGCTCGTACGTTTTGTATCTGAAAATAAATAAAAATCACGATATTTTAAAGGCTTCTGTTTTTCGATGGAAGCATTATAATTTCGAACAATTAATTCGACTATTTCTTTTTCTAAACAAGCTGACAAATTTTTGCCAATTGGCGATTCATCAAAAACATCCTCAGCTTCATGATTAATGTATACGTACTGGAATTCATTATTTACTTTTTTCATAAAGAATACAAAATCTAAACAGTTTTGATAAAGCGCATCAAACTGCTCTTTGGTGATGAAATTACCACTCAAGAATGTCACCTCTTCAAGGAGTTAAAAAATAGCTGCTATTTTATTCTCTGTATAAGCAATTAATGATTCATATGCTTTTTGCTCATCTGTGTTTTTTACAGATTGCCACAACCATTCATTTTCTTTCTCATAATTTAACTCTAATTCAGCTATAAAAGTTGCATTACCAACTAGTTTTAAGTCAAAACATCCTTTGTTATTTTTCACATGGCATTGTACAAAGCCACCTGGGTTAAAGACCGTTACAGTACCCTCCTGGGCGACACCTACTATTGAAGAAACTAGTGCAGATGCTGTCATCGCAGTGCCACATGCATTAGTAAAGCCTACCCCTCGTTCATAAGTACGGACATAAATTGTTTGCGCGTCCATTGGATACACATAGCTTACATTAACGCCATCTGGACAGAAATCATTTTGCCCATTTAACATGCTTGATAATCTTTCCTGGTGAAGTGTATTGGTTATTTTATCCGGCTGCACAATGCCGATTAAATGAGGATTTGGAACGGATACTGCTGTAAAAGTTATATCATCAGCAAATTCAGCAATCATTTCATTGCGGATTTCGTATTTATTTTTGTAGCTCATTGGCAAAGATGTGAGCTCGAACGAAATCGGCGCAATTTCAACAGAATATGTTGGAATTTCTGCATAAATAGGTGCTTCTTTTTGAACTTTCAAAACGGCTTTCATCGTTTCTATAAGTGCCTCTGAAACATTATTTTTTTCACAAATATAGCGAGCAACACAGCGTAATCCGTTTCCGCACATAGATGCTTCTGATCCGTCCGCATTAATGACACGCATTTTTGCGAGTCCTTTTTTCGATGGAGCGACAAGCAATAGGCCATCTGCTCCTCCTAGATTTTCTTTTTGACAAAGCCAAATGCTAAGTTGTGACCAATCCATACTTTTTTCATCTGTTGTCTCTAATATATAGAAGGTATTGCCTGAACCATGAACCTTATGTAACTGCATTGTCATATAAATCCCTCCGTACTATCTATTTCTATCATAATTCTATTTTGTCAAGCATACAACTGTATATGTTCCTTTTAATATAGGTAATTATTACAAATTTATTTCTCCATATTTTTTTCTTTGCAAAACGGGCAAAACTTAGTATAGTAAAAGGGCAAAATAATTTCATAAAATGATTCCTATGTTTTATAGAGTCAATAGGGAAGGCAAATGGTGCGCCACCAGTAGTCATGCTGGTTCTAGTGGGTTCGATTCCCACCCCGAAATTTTTTATGCAACATTAAATGAAAAATTTCGTGGGGGCTAGAACCTGCCATTTTTTTGGACGTTCACCCCCGTATAGGAGGCGATTCGCATGATTAAGCGACGTGAATTACACGAATGTAACGATCTTTATGAGTTACTAAAACACCCATCTGTCTTCCCTTTTGTGCGTCAAAAAGCTACTAGTGCTGATGAGTACTGGTTTTTGACTAGTCAACTAATGGAGGACGAGGAAAACGGAAAGGCCGTTTCCCGTACGATTACCGATGATTGGGGACAACCCATCGGCACAATCACCGTATATGATGTGCAAGACGGTGCTGGCTTTCTAGGTACTTGGATTGGCACCCCTTTCCAAGGCAAAGGATACAATCAAAAAGCAAAGGAACAATTCCTAAACGAATTGTTTTTTGAACTTGATTTCCAAACTGTTTTCTTGCGTATCCGCTCAGAAAACACAAAATCCCTTCGCGCTGCTGAGAAAATTGGATATATAATGGATGCCAAAGAAAGCCATCCATCCCTATACGAACAAATTAATCAAAGTGATAAAAAATTTGAGCTAATGCAAATCCAAAAAGACTATTTCTACCTATATACAGCCAGTCAGAAAAAGGAAGAAGAAGAACAAGCAATGTAACACGTAAGTGCTGAAGGCGCCCGTTTAACTGCGACAGGCACTGGAGGGCTCGAAACAAAAGCATCACTTCCGCTTTTGTCCGAGAGACCGAAGTGAACCGAGCAGTTGGCGCCTGAAGCTGGATATGCGTAGTTAATACTGAATTATAAATTATTCAATATATAATGTGATTAATTGTTACAATATTAAAACTATAGTTAATTTCTATTTTGAATTTATAAGTAGAGGAGAGGTCTTATGATAGAGTCAATTACAATTAATGAATTGCAAGAGGCGCAAAAACACACTAACTTTGTAATTTTAATACCTAAATTGCCTGCTCCCTACTCTATTGAAAATATATCTTTAAGAAAAGAATCGAGTAAAGTACGTTCTTCTATCCGATTTGAAATAAAAAATGAGAAAAGAATTATAAGAATTAAACAGTTTTTTTATGATTGGGCTATACCTGTGATAACTGCTGATACTAATTTAATACATCAAGGTCAATCTTTTAATATAGATGGAATCGTTGGGTTCATAGGGATAGATTATAAAGGGAATCAAGCAGCATGCTTTGCAAGGTGGTTTACTAATATTGAATTATCTGTTTTAAAAGGGGTTTATGATGAAGAAGAGATTTTGTTAATTTTAAAAATGTTAGAGCCAGTCAATGAATCTTTTATAGAGGGTTTGGGCAAGCAATCATTTTCTACTAGCAGCTTTACTTCCCGTTTTAAAAAACCAAAGTGGGATAAAGAGGATGAAGTTACGCGAGTTTCATGGTTCGAAAATGATATTACATTTCTAAAAGAGTTGCTGCTAGAAATCCCTATATCTCCTCCTCACAGATATGATGATTATTTTTTAGACTCCATAGGATATCAAGATCACCATACAGGTACAGAATTACATCTTTTATATAGGTCTCAATTAAATTATACGGATGGATTATGGCTTTGGATTGCACCCAAAAGTTTATCTGACCCTTTACCTACCCGTACTGGAAATAAAATTGGAAAAAGGCAGAGTTGGAATATAAAAAAGATAAGTTGTGATTTTTTAGGTGTTCCAATTCAAGAAATTTTTTTATGTAGACAAAATACTTCTTATAGTGGTTGGGCTATACATTGGGAAAGAGACAAATACACTTATCACTTATATATAAGACCTTCTACTGTCTTTAAACTTAGCCAGATTAAAGATTTTTTAACTTTATTACATACCTAAATATTTCTAAAAGAGCCAAACTCCCCCGTTAAGAGTAAATTGGCTCTTTTATATGTAAAGGACGTAGAGTAGGCAATCCTGAAGAATATAACCCTTCAAACTTATATTCTCCAAGAAAATTAACACGCTCCCACCCTAGAGGCAATACATATAGCATTAAATCTACCCTAAACTTCTCCCTTTTCTACTAGATATGAAGATATTCGCCAAGTTTCTTACATTTAATTTAAGATAAAAATTTCACCTTATTAATTCCTAATTATTTAGTCTTTCAAAAAGGTCATTATCTACATATTGTAGATAATGACCTTTTTTTAGAGACGACTTTTACTATTTAGCATACTCCAAAATCAACTCAACCATTTCATCCGGTGTTTTTGGTGATTCTGTTTCGCGCATTTGTTTGATTAGTCCTTCTTTGTGTTCTTCAAGGCTAAGAACGGCTTCCATAAACGTTTTGTTTGTTAAATCTTCTTCTTGTAGTATTTCTGCTAATCCTTGTTCTGAAAACAGCTTAGCATTTAAAATTTGGTCTCCACGTGATTTTTGCAGAGAAAGAGGAATGAGTAACATCGGCTTTTCTAATGCTAAAAATTCAAATATTGAATTTGATCCTGCTCTTGAAACGATTAAATCAGATGCGTGTAAAAGATCTGGCAATTCAGTTGTAACATATTCAAATTGCTTGTAACCAGGCATACTCACTAATGCTTCGTCTATATGTCCTTTACCGCATAAATGGATAATATTATGCTTCTCTAAAAGTTGCACAATATTAGAGCGCACCGCATCATTGATGAATTTTGAACCTTGGCTCCCTCCCATAATTAGGATGACTCCTTTCGATTCTTTAAATCCACATAACGCTAATCCTTTTGCTTTACGACCTTCAAATAAGGCCGGGCGAATGATGGAGCCCGTGCAAGATGCTTTATCGGCAGGTAGATGCTTCAACGTTTGTTTAAATACGGTGAAAATATGTGACGCAAATGGTAGCGATAATTTATTGGCAAGTCCTGGCGTTACATCTGACTCATGAGAAATAACTGGCACACCTGACATTTTAGCAGCCATAACTACAGGGACCGATACAAACCCACCTTTAGAGAAAATGGCTACCGGTTTTATTTTACGAATAATTGTCAAAGCTTGTGCTACACCCGCTAAAACGCGGAACGGATCTGTGAAGTTTTTCATTGAAAAATAACGTCGAAGTTTACCGCTTGAAATTGCATGATATTGTAAATCAGGGAATGCCTGACCGATAATTTCTTTTTCAATGCCCTCTTTTGAGCCAATATAGTGAACGCCATAGCCTTTGTCAAGGAAAGATGGTATTATTGCCTGATTGAGTGAAACGTGGCCAGCTGTACCTCCACCAGTTAATATGATTGTTTTGTTTGTCATTATAATTCTCCTATTCTGCTAAAACAATGTATGAACTGCTTTTGATTTATAAGAACAGCTACTTATTTTACTATACGAATCTACAATAGAAAAGATGTCAATTTATACTTGGAGGCTAGAAACATGCATGAAACAACTACGATGAGAGCGAAATGGACAGTCATGCTGAGTATTGTGCTTCCGATCTTAATTACCCAAATTGCTTTATATTTGATGTCGTTTTTCGATGTCTTAATGTCAAGTAAATATAGCACTGCTGACTTAGCAGGTGTATCCATTGGTTCTTCTATTTGGTTACCTGTTTATACAGGTTTATCTGGGATTCTCTTATCCATAACCCCTATTGTAGCACAACTAGTCGGGGCAAAAAGGCAGAAAGAAGCGACATTTTCAGTTCAACAAGGATTTTATGTTGCGATTGCTTTAGCAATCATTATATTCGGATTATTAATGGCAAGTATTAACCCATTATTAAATATGATGTCATTGGAGCCTGAAGTACACCGCATAGCACATGATTATTTAGTAGCGATGTGTTTTGGTTTAGTTCCTTTATTTATTTATAGTGTGTTACGTTGTTTTATCGATGCACTTGGCAAAACAAGAATTTCAATGTTTGTTACTCTACTTGCAACGCCTGTCAATATTTTCTTTAACTACTTATTAATTTTCGGGAAATTTGGTTTCCCAGAGCTTGGTGGGGTTGGTTCGGGTGTTGCTTCCGCTATTACGTATTGGATTATTTGTGCAGTAGGGATTGTCATTACGATGAAGGCGCAGCCATTTGAAGCATTTCAATTGTATGCGAATTGGCCAAAACTTCAATTGGCCAAATGGCTAGAAATATGTAAAATTGGCGTACCAATTGGGTTATCTATTTTTGCAGAGATAAGTATATTCTCAGTTGTGACGATTATGATGAGTAATTATAGTACAGCTGTTATTGGTGCCCATCAAATTGCGATGAACTTTGCGAGTCTCGTCTATATGATTCCTTTAAGTATTTCAATGGGAGCGACGATTTTAGTTGGTTTTGAAATTGGTGCAAAGCGTTGGAAAGATGCACGCATATACAGTTATCTATCCGTTATAATAGCAGTTGGATTTAGTTTTATTTCTGCTACAATTTTAATCATTTTCAGAGAACAAATAGCTGGTGTTTATTCAACTGATGCACAGGTCGTAACACTAGCCACACAGTTTTTAATTTACGCTGCTTTCTTCCAACTGTCTGATGCCATTCAAGCACCCGTGCAAGGCGCTCTACGGGGCTATAAAGATGTAACTATTACATTCATAATGGCGATCATTTCATATTGGGTCATCGGATTGCCACTAGGCTATGTTGTAGCAAATTACACAGATCTAGGGCCATTTGGTTACTGGATCGGCTTAATTAGTGGCCTTACTGCTGGGGCAGTGACACTTAGTGCTCGCCTTCTCATTGTTCAGCGGAAAGCTCAAAAACACACACAAGAAAATCCTTCTACTTAAGTAGAAGGATTTTTTTGGAATATCGGTAAGGACATTATGTATAAAGCCCCAAAAAACCAGCTCTCAATTAAGAGAACTGGCTTGTATTTCTAAATTATTTTGTTTTAATAAATTGTTGTGTCCAGTAATGTCCAGTCGCTGCGTAGCCTACACCAATATGAGTAAATGTTGTACTCATAATATTAGCACGGTGACCTGGTGAATCCATCCAAGCTTTAACTACTTCTGCTGGTGTTTTTTGACCCATAGCAATATTTTCTCCAGCTGCACTATATTGAATACCAAGTGCTTTCATGCGGTCAAATGGTGAACCAAATGTCGGGCTTGTATGTGAGAAGTATTTATTTTTTTGCATATCTAAAGATTTCTCACGTGCCGCACCCATTAAAGCTTTGTCAGATTTAAATGCAGCTAATCCCGCTTTTTGGCGTTCTACGTTTGTTAATTCGATCACTTTTTGTTCGAATTGATCTGCAGCAGTTTGAGCTGAATTATTTGAACTATCATTAGATGGTTTATTCTCTGGTTTGGTTGTATTGCCACCAGATGAATTATTCCCTGGCTTATTCGTATTAACATTACCGTCATTCGGCAATTTGTGTGAATGGTTTTTTATCTTACAATTTGATTTATAAGACTTCCATTCTTTTTGAAATACCTGCGTTTGCTTTGTTGTATCGGATGATTTTGTGGAATATGATGCTTCCACCGTTCCCGCCTGTACGCTAACTAGCATAACTAGACTCATTGGTAATAACCATTTTTTCATGTTTTATTCCTCCTTGTCTGTAAATATAGTAACGCGGGGTTTTTGTAATAAAAGGCCCAATTATTGCTACTTTGTCCAAGTAACAATAAAAGGGCCTTGATTTCAATCTTATATGGGTTTTAAAATTGTGTAATTTTAGTAATCTATCGTTTTATTACTAGAAGGATTGGGTTGACACCATATAAAATGGCTAGTTATGTTACAAACTGCCGATCACTTCGAGCTCATTGACATCTTCACCTATAATGACAATATTAGGGGGCATCTGCATATATTCAGGCATCCATTGTGTTAAACCATATGCATATTGGAAGAGCATTGGGTTTTTCATCCCTCTAATAGGAACATACCCTTTCATACGATAAATAGTAGAAGGAATTGTACGCAGCCATTCTTCAAATTGTACTTGTTCCATTGGTTCAGTGAATGTAACTAAGCGTGAGCTCAAATGCAGTTTACCAATCGGCGCCGATTCAAGATTAGATGGACGAGCAGTTGCATGTAGGGTTTGTAAATACTTTAGCGGTACTCGCCCCCTGGTAGTTTGTAAAAGCAAGGCATGTGGGTTTAGGGCTTGGATTTCAAAAGTCACCTTTGCACGTTCTTCTTCAGTTAGTAGATCCGATTTATTTGCCAAGACAAGGTGAGCGTGACGGATTTGCTCTAAAAATAGTGAGCGTACTTGAGGTGATAATTGATCGCGCTCTAACCAACGTTTACTATCAGCTACTGTGACAATCCCTTTAATATTTAATTGGTCAGCAAATAGAGGCGAATAGACAGCATCCAATGCTTCTACTGGATGCGCAGCTCCCGTTGTTTCAATAATTAGCACATCAAATTCTGATTCTGCTAGCAGAGTTTGAATTTGTGCTTCTGTTTTTTCAGCTCCTGAGCAACAAATACAACCATTTAGCATTTCTTTTAATGGCACGTCCTCCTCAACTGCTTGTGAGTCAAAGTTTAACTTGCCAAGTTCATTCATTATAATTGCCGGTTTAAGATTTTGTTCCTTTAGTTGACGGATTACATCTGTCAGCATAGATGTTTTACCACTTCCTAAAAAACCACTAAATAGATATACATCGATCATGTAAATCATCCTTTCTTCTGTAAACGCATGAAAAAGCTGACCTTATAGTATGGTCAGCTCTCCATGCGCATTTTTATAATGAGTGTTTTGCTAGTTATTCTTTACTATCTGATCCAATTTCTTTCTTCATTAATTTCTGTGCTTTTAGTAATTGTGGATCGTCTTTTTGAATTTTCTGGCGAAGTTCTTTCATTAATGCGAAAGTTGTTTCACCTTTTAAAACGCCTGTTTCTTTCAGCTTATGATCTTTTTGGAATGCTATCACTGCTGCTTTCGTTTTTTTATCAAAAAGTCCTTCTACTTTACCTGGTGAGTATCCAACTGCTTTTAACATTTCCTCAGCAGCCTTCACTTGGTCTGATAGAGAGCCTTCTTTCATTGCTTTTTCAGGGTCAAGGTATGGTAATGAAGCATAAGAAGGATAATCTACTGAAACAGTAGGTTTGATACCTTTTTCATGAATCCAGTTACCTTCTGGTGTTAACCATTTAGCTGTAGTAAATTTCAAGTTTGAACCATCTGTAAGATCACTTGCAGTTTGCACTGTACCTTTACCGAATGATTTTTCACCCACTAATTGAATAGCAGCAGATTCACTTAGTGCACCGGCTAAGATTTCAGAAGCAGAAGCACTGCCGCCATCGATTAATAACGTTACAGGTACATCCACTTTACGACCACCTTGTGCTTCAATCACTTGTTTTTTGCCAGTTTTGTCTTCAATTTGCATGACAGGCTCGCCTGTTTTAATAAATAGACTTGCGATATTAACAGCCGAATCGAGTAAACCACCTGGATTTTGACGAACGTCAACAACAAGTGCTTTCATACCTTTACCTTCCATCTCATCAAGAGCTGTTAATAATTCTTCATATGTGTTCTTAGAAAAGCTAGTAATAGAAATATGCGCTACTTTTCCACTTAGCATTGCACTATAAACTGTTTCAACCGGGATATCGTCACGAACAATTTTTACTTTAATTTTTTTATCGCTATCACCGCGAACGATTTCAAGCGTTACCGATGTTCCTTTTTCACCACGGATTAACTTTATGGCTTCAGAAGAACTCATACCTGCAATACTTTTACCATCAACTGTTGCAATCATATCGTTTGGTAAAATACCTGCCTTTTCAGCTGGTGAGTTTTTAATCGGTGAAACAACTACGATGTTGCCACTTTGCTCTTGGATTTCAGCACCAATTCCTTGAAAACTTGAAGAGATACTTTCATTGAATTTAGAAGCTTCCTCTACATTCATATAATCTGAATAAGGGTCACCGAGTGCTTCAATCATACCTTTGATTGCACCGTTTACGGCTTCGTCTGTATCAATATCTTTGTAATAGTTTGCTTTTAATTCATCAAATGCGTTAAATAGTTTTTGGAATTCTGTATGAGTTGGTGTGCGTACTTCTACAACTTTTTTCTCCCCAAAAGTTAGCGCAAAAATCGTTAAACCAGAAGTACATAATATTAAAACAATTACCATCATGATGAGCCCAAAAGGTTTAATACGTATGTATTTCCCTGCTGGCTTTATATCCTCTTGTTTTTGCTGGTCATCTGTTGGTTGATCATTTTTTTCTGGTTCCATTTTGTTCTGCTCGTCCATTCATTTCACCACTTTCAATCTTCAAGTGTTTTTCACACTATTACCATAATAAAGCACGGCTCTTTTAACGTCAATCAAGCGATTACATAGATGTTAAATTATCAATAGTATCATTCATCCCACCTCTATTAACCTCTCTCATAATAATTCATTATATTATACTGAACTGGGGGAGAAAATAGGGGTACTCAAAATTAGAAGTAGTTACTAAAAAAACAAACGTTTTGCAGGCATGCTACATAAACTAAACCCTTCTTATCTATATTGGGAGAGCTGCAAGAACATTATCTACAGTAAAAGTACGCTTTGCTTGTCTAACGAAACCAAATCCTTGGAACGATTCAGCTATTATTTTAATGTTTTTCCCACAACTTTTAGTTACCTCTCCACCTTCCACATATACATTAAATCAATAGCTGATTACACTGCACTGCTTTTACTTTCTATTCATTCACGGTGTTCGCTCCTTCTTTTTCGTATCCAGAACACTTATTATTATGGAATATAAAAAAAGAGCCCTGGCAGCCTTTAGTAGCAATCTAGTCAAACTATGAACGGATATTCAATTTTTGTTCTCGGTTTAATTCTTCAGCTGTTATAATCCGCTCGATATTCTTTAATTCTTAACGCATTCCTTTTTCTATGTATTCGTACTCATCTCCTCGCATTTCAACTGCTATTACATCTACATCCGTTTCAAATTCTACTTCTCTCCCGTCTCAGTAAATGATTATTACTCTATATTTTTTATCCATGGGTACTCGCATCTAGTCCCCTCACTTTTTTAATGTTGTATTCAACAAAAAAATGTTCCATTTTATTTTGACAAATAAAAAGCCTATCACCAATTAAGATGATAGGGAAAATTAATACATATTTGTTTTTTATAAAGGAACAAAAATTAAGTAATAAAGATGCAACGACCATTATCAATTATCTCTCTTTTTAATATTCCAATCTAATTTAGAAGTCTGTGTCATGTTTATTTTCAGCTTTTTGCACCAAAACCCTCTAGACTATCTATTTCTATTAAATTGTACTTAAATTAAATAGCTTTCCATAACGATAAGGCAAATATCCAGTCTGGAGCGCCGTTTCCTTGATAGCTTTGAACCGCTTCATAGTTTTTTCCCTGATGTTCTACTCTATCACCCTTTGTATATGCTTTATACGGATTCCATTGTTCATAAGATGAACTCTGCACTTTTGTTGTCACAGTAAGAATATTACTTTTAATTGATTCATTTCCTGCTGTATCAACTGCTGTAACTGTGTACTTATATGTTGTATTTGATTGTAAGCTCTTGTCCATAAATGATGTAGTGTTGGATGTTCCAACTGCTATCATTTGTCCACTTGATGTTTCTCTGTATACAACATAATGGTCAACTGCTATATTGTCTTCTGATGGACTCCACATTAAATCTACACTAGATGATGTTTGCCCCATACTATGTAGTCCTTTTGGTTGAGTTGGTGCTTCAGTATCTGGAACTTTATTTCCTGTCTTTGCAACAACAGCTTCACTTTCTTGTGAAACATTTCCTGCTGCATCTATGGCCTTCACTGTATATTTATATTTTGTATTAGCCGTTAATTTTCCATCTGTAAATGTTGTTCCTGGTACCGTTCCAATTACTTTTCCATCACGTAATACTTGATATTCTTTTACCCCTACGTTATCTGTAGAAGGCTCCCAGTTTAATTTCACACTGTTTTCTGTAACTTTCGCTACATGTAATTTTTGTGGTTGTGTTGGAGCTTTTGTATCCGGATTTGCATTATTTATTAAATTAACATCGATTACACTATAGAAAGCGTTTGAAGTATCAGCTATATCCCAAACAGCCAAAATCACATGGTATCCACTTCGATCTGTTGGTACGTTAATTTTATGCGATGGATTATTAGATGCTGTAGAACCGTTATGTTGGACTTCTCCAATCGGATCAAGAACAGCACGAGTTAAAGGTTTATTAGGATTCCAGCCTTTTTTTGTAATATAATAGTGCCATTTGCTCGTTGCATGCAGTGCAGTATATTTCCATGTGAAAGTATTTTCACCACCAGTGATCGTATTCTTAAACCAGCGATCTGTAGTTTGTTGGTCAAGAATTCCACCAAACATACCACCAGCTGAAGCAATTGTTCCGTCTGCCGGCCCATTTTGTGGGAACCCTTTTGGTGCTTCTAAACTCTGCGGTTCATACATTACATTTCCACAACTCAAGTTAAGCGCTCCATAATTTGAACTACATAACGCAGCACGGCTAACAGGTTTTTCAACAAATCCATGTGCACTTACATTCTCAGGTATTAAAGTGGTCCCCATAATACCCGCTGCTAATATAAAAGCGCCTACTCCCGTTTTTCTTATTGTCATTTTTGTAAAACCAAATGGAAAATTATTATTCATCTTATTAGTCCCCTTTACTTATCTACTTGTTACATGACAAACAAATTTATATGTGCGAGGATTTTGATGCAAAAAGCTAAAAATAAAACTATATTAATATATACCTTATCTTTAGTCTGCCACATTGAAAATAGAAGGAAATTCAAAAATATCCCCTCTAACGAATTAGTTTCTCTAACTATTTTGTTGTAGCATCAATGCGAGTAGTAATAATGGCACACTTCAAAATCTTATTTTCATAATTATAGTACTATCCTCCCTTTTTAAAAATCACTCTACTAACATCTATATACATATCGGATAAAATCCTCAAAATTTTATAGATATAGTTAAATTAGTAAATTATTTTTTCTACGGCGAATTATTCTTTGAAGATAGTACTGTGAATGAAGGTAGAAAAGATGCGAGACCGAAAGAACGTAATAATTGATGGAGATAAGTGGCAGGTAATAGAATTTTTATTTAAAATTGGATAATAATTATGATATTACAAGAAATTAGGTGTATGAAAAAATGGACTATAAACCTTCATTTTGATGATGTCAGTGACAGAATGAAGAAAAGTCTCTGGGAATATACGTAATATGTCTACTCACTAACATTTCATTATTTTTATATGGCATTTCAAGACACTCGAAATGTTCAATAATTTTATTTTGTGCATAAAAAAAGGCCTTTATATGGATGTACAGGTGGTAACGCGTCCAAATCCACTAAAAAGAACAATATCATGGACAAGAATAAACTAAAAACATCATTGAACAATGGTTTTCACTGAATAATATCCCGTCCATGTTCACTCCTTTCGTGGTACTATGGCTTCTGCTGACTTCTGATGATTCAGCTATCTATCACTAGATAGGTTCTGTTTCCAGGTATTCATCAGATCTCCCGGGGTAAGTCCGCCCACTTTCACCTCATCTATCCGTCACATTTATTGCTCTGATTTCCGTGGATATTTAGGATTTCGATTTGTTTTGCAATTTCGTCCAAACAGAACAACCTCGAATGTGATTCGTGTACCTCGGACCAAGGTTTTGCCGCCAGCTTCCTTCAGATTCCGCGTCGCCACGGACACCCTTGCTCTTGGCTAGTGGTTCGCATATCCCAACGCCCACAGTGAACTTTCATCACCTAGTTGACGAACATGCCCGGCACACAAAAAATCCCCTAATTTCAAAATTAGGGGATAAAATGTCTTTTCTCAATTGTTGGAACTATAATGTGTTTGTTTGGGTTGACTGTAAACCGAAATATTGACCTGACTGATTAAGTAAATACATATAAAAGTAATAAAAATCCAAAAGTACTAACCAATAGTGTGTATAACATTCTAAACCGAATATTTTTAAGCGACGCAAACGCAGATCTATAAACTTGAATAGTCATAATTCCCACTATTGAAAATATAACAATCGATAAATAATCTGTATGAATTACAAGTGTTTTTTGACCTTCTGCTCCTCCTACTGCTAATGCAAACAAGAAGAAGCCCATAAATACACTTGTGAACATCAGATACAAAAACAAAAATATGGTTTTTGTATCCATTTCTACCTACCTCCTTAAGTTAATTAATAATTTTTTTCGCATTTATTGTTTTATTTCGATGGTTTTAAATTCCATATATACGCTGTACCTACCCCACCTATTAAGATAGTGAGATCAACAGCACCGAAATTTGCTTTTAGTAAAGCTTTTGTTAACCCTTTTTTTCCTGCTTTTCTTGCTAACTTCTTGGCATCTTTCATTAGTAATTTTCTATATGAAGATTGACTTACTATAGAATACCGCATTGATTCATATAAAGCTTGGCTTAATGCCTTTTTATAGAGCTGTCTGCTTGCATAAACAGCTCTTACAGAATTAACGATCCTTGAAATGTGCGCACTTATAACTACAACTGCCGCTCCGGCATCTGACCATCCCATATATTGAGAAAATAAAAGTTGAAATCCCCATCCAATTGCATTCTTTAATCTAGTCCATGAAAGCCATTGTGATTGTTGACCATTATGATCTACATATTTGTTAGGGTTATTATTTCCATAAGTATATCCATTCTGCGACAAAGGCTCGTCATTATCTCCAGGATGTGGATCCAATGCTAAAAACGCTCCATTTCTCGGGTTATAATAACGAGCTTGCAAGTAATAATTCGCTGTTTCTTCATCATAGTAATATCCTGCGTAACGAATTGGGTTGACTTTTGCGATGTCGCCTTCCATCGATAAGATATTACCATAGGCATCATAGCTATAAGAACCGACTTCATTATCATTTTCATCACGAATACTTAATATATCTCCACGGTGGTTCGTAATGAATTGATATGCTTTTTTTATTCCATTTTCTTGGACAATCATGCCAAGTGGCGCATAGCCATCCCATTCATAGTAACGTGTACTTGTTACTTTACCGTTTTGTTTCACAACTTCCATGTATAATACTTCATCATTGTATAAGTATTCATGCGTTGTATTACCAACCGTTTTTGTTAAACGAAGTCCATTTTCATCATATGTGTAGGATGCAACTTTTTCTCCTTTTAACGTTTGAATGGTCGTTAATTGTTGAGATACATTATACATATACACATAATTTTCATCATGTGTTAAATTACCATCTGCATCATATTGATACGCAATCTTGTCTTTTGTTTGAATTTGGTTCGCATCATTATACGTATAAGTCGCCTTTTTTCCGTTCACTGTGGCTGCAGTTCGATTTCCTACAGGATCATATTCATACGTATTGGACTCACCATAGGCAAACGTTTCTTTTGTCAGTTGATTGTTTAGATCATATGCATAAGTTGTTGCTTCACCTTGAACCGATTCTTGAAAAATGTTGCCATTTTTGGTGTGGTCATATTTGATTTCAAATGGCGTTTGAGTTTTTGTTGTATACGTTAAGGATTTTAATAAGTTTCCATCGTCAAACTGTGTAACTCGTTTTAGCAGGTCTTCATTTACAGTAAAGTTTATATTATTATCAGCTTTTTTTTCTTCAAATACATAGGTATGAAGAGGTCGTTCTTCTGAAGTATATTGAACTTGCTGAACGTCATCCGAACTCTCTTTATAAGTTGTTGTTTCTTTTACTGCAAAATCATTCTGGTAGTTTGTTTCCCGCTGTGTAACTCGTTCTTTATCATCATAACTATATAATTGTGTAAATAAATTCAGCTCATATTTTGCTAAAAAATTGCTTTCTGGTGTGTAACTAAACGATTTAATTTCTTTGCCGTCTTCTGAAATAGTTGTTAAATTATTTAAATCATCATAGCTATAGTTAATAGATTTAAATTTATTTTCTTTTTTATCGAATACATTGATAGTATCAAGTGAATTACTCTCGTTAAGAATATATTGTTTCTGAATTCCTGAAGGGAGAGTTTCTTTACTTAGTTCACCATTTATATCATATTCATATTGGAACTTCATCAACGGCATAATCGTTTGGATTACTTGATCATTTTGATTATACGTAAATAATTTTCTATGTCCTAATGCATCTATAAGCGAACTTAAATTGTTGTTTGCATCATATGAGTATTCTGTTTTGTGTCCATTACCATCGGTCACAGATGTCAATGTATCAAAATACAATGGATCATACGTATATTTCGTTGTTTGTCCTTCAGCATCGGTAACTTCTTTTCTTTGACCAAAAATTGTGTATTGAACCGATGTCGTATTTTCTTTTTTATCGATAACTTTTTTTGTATATACGTCATCATCGTATGAGATTTTTTCAAATGTATTATTTGGATAATTTGTTTTAATTAAACGACCAAATGAATCATTCGTAAATACTGTTGTTTCTTCATTCACCGTGCTGGAAACAAGAAACGGCCCTTCATATTCGTTCGTTGTTGTTTCTCCATTGGCTGCAACTGTCTTTACGAGTTGATTATTGTCATTGTACGTTTTTACAATTGTACCGTCAGTTGATTTTGATGTCAGCACATTTCCATTTGAATCATACGAATTTTTATCCGTTGTACCATCAGGACGTGTGACTTCTAAAACACGATAATTTTTATCTAAATCATAAAGTTCTGTTGAATTTTGGTTTTCTTCTGATGGAGTTGTTACTTGGGATACTGCATACGTATTATTTTTTATATCGCGTTTATAAATCGTTTCTGCATCATCTGTTGAAATAGACTTAAACTCATTGTCTTTTACGTTAAATTGATAAGTATTTGTAACAGATAATTCCTCATCTTCTGCTTGTTTATCAAAGATTTTCAGTTCATTTTCGGCATAGGAGAATTCTGTTGTATTATTATTCCCATCTGCATATTCCACTAATTGATTTTGACTATTGTATGCAAAGTTTTCATCAATTGCACGTGAAGTCTTATCACTACCAATGGTAGTCTTAACTAGTAAATCCCCGCTATACGTAAATGTTGTCCAGTGATCTGCATACTGAATTTTACTGATTTTATTCCCTTGATAACTAATTTCTATTTTTTCTTGCTTATCAATTCCTTTAGCTTCTTCCACTGTAATTAATTGACCTCTCTCATTACGTACAAAGTCAATTTGGTTTTTGTAGTTATCTGTATAAGAAGCAATTAAGAAGTTAGATGAATCTTTAATTAGTTTAAATGTCTGAGCGAAACCGTCCGGATCAGTTAAAGTCCAAGTTTGCTCATCTTGTTTCACTAATTTTTCATAAATACCGTTTGGAGCTACATATTCCGCATCTTTATAGACAAAGGTATGTGTGGTTCCATCTTCATCTGTATAAAGAATATCTTTATTCGAGAGAATCTCCAATTGCTCATTCCCGATAAATGTCCAGCCCGTTCCTAGTACTGATGCTTTATTTGAACGAGAATTATACGTACGTATAAAATCAAATCCTAAAACACTACGTGTATAAAGAGATTCATCGGTAAATTGAAGGTTCATGTTACCAGTAGTTACATTGACATTAGCGGTTGCTCGGCCAAATGAATGTTGTTCGAAAGTAAAGTAATCTTCCAAACCTATTAAATCTAATTGTTGATTCGGTTGTGTTACAACTGAAGTGGATTTAGGACTTAAACCTCGTTTCCCTGTTATTTTTCCATCCTCTGTTTCTGAAGCTGTATCATCATCATCATAATATGCTTGGACACTTACTGTATATTTCTTTTGAAGGTCATATTTTGCCTTTGTTGTGTAAGAAGTTTTTCCTTTAACTTTTATAACTTCATCCGTTTTTCCATCATTTAAGATAACATCATAATATTTAGCGCCCGCGGATGCTTTCCACGAAATATCGAAACTTGTTTTGTTCTGTACCAGGTTATCGTTATTGGCAGTCATCTTCACATCTTTTGGTGCGTAAAGAGGTATATATCCGTAGTTAACATCAGATGTTGGTGAATCACCAGCAGCTGACATAGCTATAACACGGACACTGTAGCGTTTTGATGAATTACCATAGGTTGTACTTGGATCGATTGGTAATTCTGCTCCTTTTCCTATACTTGAAGTCTTATCTAACTCAGCTTGATGTAAATCGATTTTTCCTGCTTTAATTTCAGCATCTGTTGGCCAGATTTTTTTGCCCTTTGTACTAACTGATAATGTATCTTTTCCAACAGTAAAGTTTTCGTATTTGACACCATTCCAAATACGAACTTTATAGCCTGTCGCATTGGCTACTTTATCCCATTTAATATTAAGCCATCCACGGCCTTTATTGGTCGTATCTGTTTCCGAATAGTTTCCTGATGTCACCGTAGGTAAATTAGGTTCACCTGTTGGTACAGGAATTGCTTTTGACACAGTAGCAGAAGTGGGGCCATTGCCTGTTGGATACTTAGGAATCACACGGAACTTATACACTTTTGATGTAACCGCTTCCCCTGCCTTCACAGAATAAAACGCCGTCGGATCTAAAGGTAATTCAACACCTGCTTTACTTGTACTATATGTACTGGTTGTCTTATACGGTGCTTTTGGAAATACTTTTTGTCCTTTAGAATTCCAACTAGTTGCTGTTCCTTGATAAATACTTTGATAGCCCTTGCCATCAAACATCTGTAAATCATAGCCTGTCGCACCGTAAATCGATTTCCATTTGACAGTCACCGAACCGGTCTTAGAAGCCAAATCATCCGCAGTAGCGGTCATAGTCGGTGTTTGCATTTTCTCATAATGATACGCAATAACTATTTTAGCTTTTTTAGCACTTTCTGCAGCCGTGATTTTTTTCCAATAGGTTTGACCATTTCCGTTAGTATGGAATTTAAATCCATAGTTAGAACGCTCTCCTGATACCCAGGCTTGAATAGTATCCGTGACATTAAAATGTGCCCATTCATCACGACCGACAGAGGTAGAAGTAATTTTTGTCGAAGAAGGCTTATTGTTCCAAGTTAATTCATTAGCTCCCCAAGAACCTTTTACCTCATCTACCCATAAACCATTTTTTTGAGTAGCATAGTAAGCATGCGTCACATAAGCTTGTAAATCTGCGCTATCAATTGTGGCTCCTTTTAAATCGCCTACAATACTAAATTTAATAAATGGATAGTTGGTACCTGATGTACTATCGTAATACCCTGTTTGCAATACATATTCACCTTGTGAAGGGTCCCACTGCTTATTAAAATTAGCAGTTGGATATTTACTAGAGACATATGTATCTCCTAATGCATTGATAGACACTGATGGATCAATATAAATTGGAAAAACTCGTTCTGATGATTCTAACCATTTTTTATCTGCAGTCAATTTAAGTTCATAAAGCCCTTTTTCAGTAGACGTTAATTCATAATATAATTTGGTAGAACGAGCACCATCTCCTAATGTATCATTATAATTTGAATCAACCATTACAGGCTTTGGTAAAGAAAAAACTAATGACGACTTAGCTTCATCTTCATAAAATCCGACTGATCCATCTTTTTTTACTTCCCCATATAAATCCGTTTTAATTGAATAATTAAATTCATTAATGCCTGTAAATTCACGTACAATCCAATCTTCTTTTACCTCATTATTTAAAGCGATATGACGTAAATCAATATTCGGATAAACTTCTTTGTAATTTAAAGTGTTATCATTTTTTTCTAGATTTGGATTCTCTGATGGTTCAATAGTATTATCACCATCAGAAGCATTTGTTATGTTAATTGATAGTTCGTGATTCCCAAAACGATAGATTAAAGGTTCATCATCAGATATTTTTTCGGGAAACATTGATTCCAAATTGGTTTCTTCTGTAGTCACATAACCAGTTTGGCCATCTACTAAATCTTCCGAAATTTCTTGATATACTCCATCTACTTTATTATGTACTTCTTCTGGGTACAATTCCTTAAGAAAATTACCTTTTCCATTTGTAAATGTTTTTGAGTTAGCGGTCCTTTCTTTAATAATCTCATTAAAATCTTTTGTCACTTCTAAGTGTTCTGATGATTGAGTCTTTGTATCCGGTTGGTCTTCATTGAATGTTGCACCAACATATTCAGGAATTAAACTAACAATCATTATAAATATAAGAAATTGTGCTATATACTTCTTGATATTCATAAATACCCCTCCCTTTTTTTGTTACAAGGATTAGTATATAGTACTTAATATTTATTAAATATAATATTTTATTATCAATATATTTGAAAAATAATACATTATTCAGTTAATTAAACCTATTCCTTTAGTGCGAAAAGTATATTTATAGTATTTTATGATATTATTTGAAATGTAAAAAGGGTAACATTTCAAACCATGAATATCATTAGATAGAGAATAAGTAATAAAACGAGAAAAAGCTAACCAGAATTAAGTGATTAACCTTTTGTATTACCAGCACCTCTATAAAAAAAAGAAACCGGACTTGTGTATTTGAAAACCGAAACCACGGAGAAGAACAAAAAATAACCCACCGTTACAACGGCAAGTTAAGTGACTCCAAAAGAAAAGCGACAAGGAACAGTATTCACTAACTTCACTTAATAATAAATATAAATATTCCCTAAATTGCAATATTAAATGCAACAAACGATAAACCTTGATAAACCGGTGTTTTCTATACATATGGCATGAGAGTTTGGATATAGAGATACTAACTCGCTACTTTACTTGGAGTGGCGGGCATGATAGCCTTTACAGGCCCAAGCCAGTATCATTGAGCTGGCTTCATGGCTTGGAACTTATGCACGCAGAGGCTCCATGGCAAGTAGCTGAAGATGGTACCCTGCCTATCAACCAATCAAGAGAGAGTTCCTCATGGAAACATTCTTCAGGTGTTCGGTATCCAAGAATTTTACGTGGCGGTTGGTTACACCATTTTTCAACGTGTGAAATGGTCTCACTAGAAACCTCGGCAATTGCCTTTCCTTTGGGAATGAAACGTCGAA
>NZ_JAEOAH010000041.1 GCF_016612995.1 Viridibacillus soli | reverse complement strand
TGATTAACGTCTTGCATGTTCAGTTTTCAAGGTTCATTTGTCGTTTATTTTAGCGACTTCATATATCTTAACATTTCCTTTTCTCTTTGTCAAACACTTTTTAAAAACAAGTTTTCAACAAGAGAAGTTATTAAGTTTTATCAGTACGTCTTAGCGACAATTAATATAATACAATATAATAGATATTACTGTCAATACTTTTTAATAAAAAACTAAATTCTATCCTAATTAATTAAAACTCCTTATTATTTTAAAGAGTTTCTTCCTATAAAAGGACTTAAGGGAGGATAGAATTCAAATAGTCACTTTGTAACTAGTCTTTCAATATATAACTTACGATTCTTTGATAAATCTATAATTTCTGCCGTGTCTATTATTTTTACTACTGGACGAGTAGCTGCATCTTTGTTTATAAAGACGATTGTTCCCATAGCAAAGTTAGATAACTCTACTTGTGTTCCTAATGATAAATCCGCTACACAATTAAAAAGTGCATGAACAACTTCAATATTAAATTTGCCGAATTCTGATTCGCGAATCATCTCTAACACTTTAAACGATGATTCTTTCGCTCTGTATACACGTTCACATGTCATAGCATGGAAAACGTCAGCTACAGCAATAATATGAGAGTATACAGCGATCGCATTCCCTTTTTCACCCATCGGATAACCACTACCATCTAAACGTTCATGATGCTGGTAAATGGCTATTTTCATATCTGATTTTAAGATTGAAATATCTCGTACCATTTGTGAGCTGTAGAAAGGGTGCTCTTGAATTTCTTTCAATTCATATTCTGTTAAAGCTCCAGCTTTTTTGAGGATCTTTTTATTAACCTTCGCCATACCACAATCCGCTAATGCCGCTGCGCTGGCCATTTGAATAACATCACCTTTAGAAAAGCTCATTTTCTGAGCGACTACAGCGGAAATTAAACTAATAGCTACTGAATGATGATAAATGTAATTTTTAGAGTTTGATAGTTCATTTAATGAAAAAATCAGTGACCGATTATTTAGTACATAATCTATTAAAGGCAATATAATCGTACGAACTCTCGCAATATCAATTTTGCTTCCTGCTTGCCATTTAGAAAATTCCACTTTAAATTCTTCTATACTTTTATTGTATTGGCTAACAAAAGGTGTAATATTCTCTACTACAATTTTTTCTTCAACAGTTTCCAAAACTTGTTCTGTACCTGTGTTTTCTTTTGTTTCAACAATTGATTCAGTGATCACTGGAATTCTCGGAATCTGAAAGGCTTGAAATACAGGCAAATGTTCTCGTGTGATTTTCGTATTTTTATATACAATAGGATATTGCGTATTTGCCAGTATATCCTTTGCCACAATACTGCCTAATCGTAAATCAGCCACCCTTACTAATGTTGCATCCAAACGAATGACCCCCTTTGTAAATAATTAATTCATACTAGTATTATTGTACCTAAAACTGTTTTTAATTGTAAGAATAAAAAAAAGTTTATTTTTAATCATTACTTTTGGCATGAATATCTTTTTCAGAAATGATAAAAACCCCCGAACTTTGTACTTTTCTGTACAGTTGTTCGAGGGTTTTGTCTTACTTGCTACATTATTTAATTGGTTTGTCAGCAGTAAGTTCGAGTTCGTTTAAATCCATTTTAGTAAAGTGATCTTTATCATAGTTTTTAATGCGTTTGTTAACTGGCATAACTTCTGTACGAGAATAGATTGGGAATATTGGCGCTTGCTCAAACATATAGAGTTGCCAATCTTTGAATGCTTTTGCACGCACTTCTGGATCAAGAGCTTCTTTAGAATCAATTTTAGCTAATAGTTTATCTAGTTCTGGTGTAGCAAAACGAGAAGTATTAAATTGTGAGTCTGGTGAAAAAGCACCCGCTGGAGATGGATCTGAACCCGTACCAAGTGCAGCTTGGAACACATCAATATCCTTATCATCTGCTCTTACTTTTTCGTAGAAGCTATTAAATTCAATTAAACGACCAGTTGTTAAGACAACATTTAACCCAACTTCTTTCCAGTTTTGTAAGTAGTACGACACAATGGCTTCATCTTTATCACTACCAGCCATTGCAGCAAGTTTAATTTCGAGTTTTTCACCATTTTTGTCTTCACGAAGACCGTCCCCATCAACATCTTTGTAACCAGCATCATCTAATAATTTCTTTGCTTTTTCTGGATCATATTTAAAACCTTCTAATGTGTCATCGTAATATAATTCGAATACTGGTGGAATTAGAGACTTACTACGAGTACGTAAACCCTCATAGTATTCATCTGCAACTTGTTCTACATCCATTGCATAGGCAAAAGCATGACGTAAATTTACATCATTCATTTTAGCATCTGGATTAGGAATAGCTATACCCTTTTTAGAATCCCTTTTACCTAGTTTAAACGCAATGTATGTGTAAGCTAATTCTGGACGCCCCAATATAGTTAGGTTTTTCGCATCTTTGATTGAATCATATTCAGTTGCAGGGAATGAGGTCGCAATATCATATTTACCTGCTTTTAGTGCTTTTCCAATTTGTGTTGGTGGTACACTTGTTATGACAGCCTTATCAACTTTCGGTTTACCTTTCCAGTAATGTTCATTTGCCAAGAATTGTACTGATTCACCATTAACAATTTTATCGAACTTAAACGCACCAAGAGTAACAGGTGATTTACGAACTTTGTCAGATTTAATTAACTCTTTAATTGCCACATCTTTTAAGTAATGCTTAGGTGCTGCATAAGCCCATAATCCATCACCACCAGTATAGATTGCAGGTGATAATTCTTTAAATGAAATTTCTAAATTATAATCGTCAATTTTCTTTAAGCCGGAAATTGTTTTTTCTTTACCAGCATGGTACTCTTCAGCACCTACAATATTTTTGAAATTAACATCATAACGAATACCCGTATAGTCTTTATGACCAATGATTTCGTATGGGTAAATTACATCATCAATTGTTAATGGTTCACCGTCTGACCACTTCACTTCTTTACGAATTGTAACTGTTGCTTTATTATTTTTTTCATCTACTTTCAATGCACCAATACCCGTATCAGATATTAAGAAATCTTGTTTTACAGCAAATAAATTGTTACTTGCAAAGTCCATAATATCGCTATCATATCCATCCTCATATAACTCTGCTAAGAAAATCCCTTTAAATGGGGATGAGCTTACAAGTGCAACTTCTAAAGCACCACCCTTGATAGCTTCATCTTTGTTATCTACAGCCATTGGAAATGCACTTGTATCCACTTTTTTGGGTTCTGGCTTATCTTTCCCACCAGCATTCCCACCGTCTTTGTCCCCACTACACGCCGCTAGAACCAGTACTAAAGCTAACAGTATAGCAAATAATGACCACTTCTTTTTATTCATCTCTCTTCCTCCTTTATTATCCTAATCTCTGTCTTACATCTGCTGAACGGCGCAATGCCTGTCCAACATAATTTATGCCTAACATCAATACTAAAATTAGTAATGATGCTGGAGCCCATATCCATAACTTCGTAGACAATACCTCAGGATTGATAGCGTAATTAACTAGAGTACCTAAACTTGGTGTTGAAGGTGGTAAGCCGAAACCAAGGAAGCTTAGTGCCGTCTCAATACCAACATTTCCCGCGAAATTCAATGTCATTTCAATAATGATAATTGAACTTAAGTTTGGCATTATTTCTTTGAAAATAATAACTGAATTACGAGTCCCCATTGTCTTTGAAGCACTTACATAATCTCTCCGACTTTCCGTTAGAGATTTACTACGAATAAGTCTTGCGGTACCTATCCATAAGAAGATACTCAAAATTAGTATGAATGTCGTTACATTGTACTTGGGAATAATTGTAACAAAAACTATAATAATCATTATTGTTGGTAGTGTCATAAAGAAATCAATAATACGCATAAATAAATTATCAATAAATCCACCAAAGTAACCCGTAATTAAACCGATTACCAAACCTACAATACCGGTAATGAATGTAATCGTAATGGCAATTAATATAGAGTTTTTAGCTCCAAGAATTAATTGCTCCATAATGGATCTGCCTCCGTGATCGGCTCCGAGAATAAAGTCATCGCCAGGTGGAGCATATTTATCCCTTAAACTAATACGCATCATTTGTTCTTTATCGATGAAAGCCGAAGCAATGAAAATACCTAAAATAAGTACCACTAATACAATTAAAGAAAACATTGCCAATTTATCCTTTTTAAACTCTCTCATAATAACTTGGAATCCAGTAGGTGGAGAGCTAATCATACTTTCTGTTGTTGCTGCATTTTCTACTTGTTTTGTCATCTCTATTCACCTCTCCTTAATCATTAAGATTTGTTATTCTATCCGTATTCGGGGATCAACAATACTCATAATAATATCGGACAGTAAACTACCTACTAATGTTAAGAAGCCAAATAACATGACTAATGCAGTAATTACACTATAGTCACGTGCTGAAATGGCATTAATAAATAACTGCCCCATCCCAGGGAAGCCAAAGATTGTTTCGATAAATACCGATCCACCTAATAACCCAGTAATCGTAAACCCAAAGAAAGCTGCGATTGGCAAGAGCGAGTTTCTAAAAATGTGTTTCGTATATACTTTTGAAATAGGAATACCTTTACTACGTGCTGTTTTTACATAGTCCATTCTTTTTGCATCAATAATTTCAGTACGTAAATACTGAATAATAGTCGTAGTCCCTAAAATTGCATAAGTAATAGCTGGTAATAATAAGTGATATACTTTACTCCAAAAATATCCCCATGTTCCTGGATCATACTGAACATCTACTGTTCCGCTCGTTGGAAAAATAGGGTACTGATAACCAAATAGAAATAAGAATATTAAAGCTAGTACAAATGTAGGAATAGCGTAACTAATGAAACTATATAAAACAATTAACTTATCAGGTAACGAGTTTTGGTAACGACCAGCTATAATTCCCAATGGAATAGCAATAGCATACAATAAAGTAACACTAAGCAATGATAACCATAATGTATTTAAGCCACGTTCACCAATTAACGTAGAAACCTTAACTTGAAATGAATAACTATCGCCAAACTCACCTTGCAACGCATTTGTAATCCAACGGTAGTATTGTTCATACCACGGATCATAGAACCCTGCTTGAATTCTTAGCTCTTCTATTCGATTAGGATCTGTATCTGGTGTTACTAATCCTGTAAATGGATCGCCAGGCATAAATTTTGCCATGATAAAGATAAGTAGACTAAGGACAAATAACTGTGGGATCATTATTAAAATTCTTCTAATTATTGTTTTCCACATATCATTTGCCTCCCTTTTCATTAATATTCACTGCAACTAAATGCGTATCACTTATTTTTTCCAAAGCATATACTTTCCCATTTTCATCGTAATACTTATGTTGTTCAGCCTGATAACGAGCTTCTACACCTTGACGTTCTTTATTACGTTCAATACGAGTAGCTGGCTCAATATTTGGGATTGCAGATAATAATCGTTGTGTGTAAATATGCTGTGGATCTTGATAGATATCCTCACGTCGTCCTGTTTCAACAAAGCGACCTTTATACATAATAGAAATATGGTCACACATATGTTTTACAACACCTAAATCATGTGAAATAAATAAATAACTCAAACCGAATTCCTCTTGAATATCCTTCATGAAGTTTAATACTTGTGCTTGTACTGATAGGTCAAGAGCTGAAACAGGTTCGTCGGCAATAATCAGCTTTGGATTACAAGCCACTGCTCGCGCAATGCCTATACGCTGTTTTTGACCACCTGAAAATTCATGCGGATACTTATACTTAGCATCCTCCGGCATACCTACAATAGCTAGTAACTCATTAATTCGTTTATTTTCTTCTTGATCACTTAATTTCAAAAAATTGCGAATAGGCTCTGCAATAATATCCTTAACACGTTTTCGTGGATTTAAGCTAGAATTAGCGTCCTGGAAAATCATTTGAATGTCTCTATTGTAAGCTGATGTCCGTTCACGTCGCTGATTCGTAACATCTTTACCTTCATAAATAATGCTACCCGATGTAATTTTCTCAAGTCCGATAATTGCTTTTCCTGTCGTTGATTTACCCGAACCTGATTCTCCAACCAACCCATACGTTTTGCCCTTTTCAAACTCCATGTTAACGCCATCGACAGCATAGACTTGATCAACAACAGTATTGAAAAACCCTCCACGAATTGGATAGTGCACACATAAATCTTTTATTTGCATAAAGCTCATCTTAGTTGCCCCCTTCTGCACTTTCAAAATCAAAGTGTTTCCAACAAGTACATCTTACAAAGTGGCCAGGGGAAACTTCATGTAATACCGGGTTAACCTCATGTGTATTTGCGTCAAGCCATGGTACACGAGATGAAAAACGGCAACCTTCACGCGGTAAGTTTTTGAGAGAAGGTACTAAGCCTTGAATGACTTGAAGTTTTTCATTTTCGCTATTCATCTGTGGAATTGAATTAAGTAATGACCTAGTATAAGGATGCTTAGGATTATTAAACAATTCCTCTACTGGTGCTTCTTCAATAACTTGCCCTGCGTACATAACTGCCACACGATCCGCTATTTCTGCGACGACACCCAGGTCATGCGTAATTAAAATAATGCCACTCTTTGTCTCAGCCTGTAATTCTTTTAATAAATCTAGTATTTGTGCTTGAATTGTTACATCTAATGCCGTAGTTGGTTCATCTGCTACAATAATTGCTGGTTTACATGCAATGGCAATAGCAATCATGACACGTTGACGCATTCCACCAGATAGTTGATGGGGAAATTGTCTTACCACCCTTTCGGGATTTGGAATACCAACTTGGTTTAATAATTCAATGACACGTTCTTTTCTCTGTTCTTTTGTAAATTTCGTATGATAGACTAAAGATTCTGAAATTTGTTCTCCTATTCGTACTAATGGATTTAATGCAGATAAGGGATCTTGGAAAATCATCCCTATGTCATTACCACGAACATCATTAAACTTACTTTCTGAAATTGCAGCAAGGTTTAAATCCTTATAAAGAATCTCCCCTGTAATTTTTGTATTGATCGGATCATGCAAGCCAACAATTGAAGTGGCTAGTGTACTCTTACCACAACCCGATTCTCCAACAATAGCTAAGATCTCATTTTTATTTAAATTTATGGATATGTTCTCTACAGCATCATAATATGTATCCTTTATTCGAAAACTTGTGTGTAAATTCTTGATGGTTAGTAAATTCTCTATGTTAGCCAAATATATAACTCCTTTCGGGTATTTAGAATGTAGAAAGAATATTAAGAAAATAATAACAGCATTTAGTTTTAAAATATATACATAAAAATAAATAATATGTCAACTGTGTAAAAAACTTCATATAAATGTTATATATTGATTAATATCTTACACATTCATTCCAATTTAAGTCAATACATTTAATTATTTTTTCTCAATATAATATAAAATTATAAATATTCTGTAATTAAAAAAGGGAAATCCACTAGAATTAATTAATCACTACTACTTTAAAGCATAGAAGTATTTCATACATTATCTTTATATAATTTATGAAATTACTGATTAAACTTACACTTTCCTTGCATAATGTCTAATTTTGTATTTTCTTGTAGGATTATGTATGAAATTTCCTGCGTGATACCTATTAAATTACGATTTCATCACATATGTTGTCATATTAACTCTGATTTTCCCTTCTGTTTCATTCCCAAGCTTAAGCTTTGATTTGCTTTTACATAATGTCTTTTCCACTATTAAAATAAAAAAAGAACCTCGGCTAAGTTAGTCGAGGTTCTTCGTATTAATGACAGAGATTATTCTCCCTCTATTGTCTCAGAATCTGTTTCAGCTACTTCTACTATCACTTCTTCTGATACTAGTGGTTCTCTATTTTCATCTAACTCTTCATCTAACTCTTCGTCTAATTCTTCGTCTAATTCTTTTGCCACTTTTGCAACCGTTGCAACTAACTCTTCGTCAGCTAGACGAATTAGGCGAACACCTTGCGTACTACGTCCTGTTACTGAGATATCATTAATGTCCATACGAATTAACATACCATTAATCGTAATTAGCATTAAGTCTTCTGAGCCATCTACCGTTTTAACAGCAGATAATGGACCGTTTTTATCTGTGATTTGGCAAGTTTTAATACCTACACCACCACGAGTTTGAATACGATACTCTTCTTCCGATGTACGTTTACCATAACCTTTTTCCGTTACAACTAGAATTTCTTGCCCAGATTCGATAATTTCCATTCCAACAACGTAATCGTCACCTTTTAAGCGAATACCACGGACACCGGCTGCTGTACGTCCCATCGATCGAATATCCTCTTCGTTGAAGCGTACCAACATACCGTTACGAGTACCGATAATAATTTCCTTCTTGCCATCTGTTAGGCGAACAGAAATTAATTCATCATCCTCACGTAAAGAAATAGCTATTAAACCATTGTTACGAATGTTTGCAAAGTACGATACAGGTGTACGTTTAGTTACGCCTGTATGTGTTGTAAAGATGAAGTAAGCATCATCTTCAAATGAAGATACACGAATCATCGCTGTTACCTGTTCATCTTTATCAACACTAAGTAAGTTTACAATCGGTAATCCTTTCGCAGTACGGCCAAACTCAGGGATTTCATAACCTTTTGTACGGAATGCTTTTCCTTTTGATGTGAAGAACACGATGGTGTCATGTGTAGACGTGTACATTAAATGTTCTACGAAATCATCTTCATTCGTACCCATACCTTGAACGCCACGACCGCCACGTTTTTGACTACGATATGTGTTCGCAGGTAAACGTTTAATATAGCCATTATGCGTTAAAGTGATAACTGAATTTTCACGTGGGATTAAATCTTCATCCTCGATCATTTCCATACCACCGGCAGTAATTTCAGTACGACGTTCATCATTGAAGCGCTCTCTCACTTCGGTTAATTCGTCGTGAATGATTTTACGGATTTTACCCTCATCTGCAAGAATTTCACGTAACTTAGCGATTAAAACCTGAAGTTCTTGATATTCGCCTTCAATTTTCTCACGTTCTAAACCAGTTAGACGTTGTAGACGCATATCTAAAATTGCTTGTGCTTGACGTTCACTTAAGCTGAATTTTTCAATTAAGCCACTCTTCGCTTCTTCACCCGTTTGTGAGCTACGAATTAAGTGAATGATTTCATCAATATGATCAAGTGCAATACGTAAACCTTCTAAAATATGTGCACGGTCTTCTGCTTTTTTCAGCTCAAATTCCGTACGTCTGCGGATAACTATTTTTTGATGTTCTAAGTAATGATAAAGCGCCTCTTTCAGACTTAAAACTTTCGGTTGACCGTCTACTAACGCTAACATGTTAATACCGAAGCTTGATTGCATTGCAGTTTGTTTATATAAATTATTCAGTACAACATTAGAATTTGCATCTTTACGAATTTCGATTACTACACGCATACCATTACGGTCAGATTCATCGTTAATATTTGTAATACCCTCGATTTTCTTGTCTCGTACTAACTCTGCGATTTTCTCGATTAATTTTGCTTTGTTAACTTGATACGGGAGTTCGTGAATGATGATTGTATCTTTACCATTTGATTTTTCTTCGATTTCAACTTTTGCACGGATAATAATAGAGCCGCGGCCAGTTTCATAAGCACGGCGAATTCCGCTTCGCCCTAGAATTGTACCACCTGTAGGGAAGTCTGGTCCCGGGATGATTTCCATTAATTCCTCAGTTGTAATCGCTGGATTATCAGAGATTGCTAAAACACCATCTATAACTTCACCTAATTGATGTGGAGGGATATTCGTCGCCATACCTACCGCGATACCTGAAGCACCGTTGACGAGTAAGTTTGGATAACGCGCTGGTAACACGATTGGTTCTCTTTCATTACCATCATAGTTATCTTTGTAATCAATTGTGTCTTTATTAATATCACGTAGCATTTCCATTGCGATTTTAGACATACGAGATTCCGTATAACGCATCGCAGCTGCTCCGTCACCATCGACAGAACCAAAGTTACCATGACCATCAACTAACATATAACGATAGCTGAAATCTTGCGCCATACGTACCATTGCATCATAAATAGATGAGTCACCATGGGGGTGGTACTTACCCATTACGTCTCCAACAATACGTGCAGATTTTTTATATGGTTTATCAGAAGTACTACCTAACTCTTGCATACCATACAAAATACGACGATGTACTGGTTTTAAACCATCGCGTACATCGGGTAAAGCACGAGAGACGATAACACTCATTGCATAACTTAAAAATGAAGTCTTAATTTCTTTACTTATGTTAATCCCCTTAACGCCGGGATTGTGGTTTTCTGACAAAGTGTTTACCTCCCTTCACTAGCTCGTTAAATATCTAGATTTTTCACGTAAACAGCATTTTCTTGAATAAATTGACGGCGTGGTTCTACTTCTTCACCCATTAATTGGTCAAAAGTTCGATCTGCCTCAATCGCATCATCTAGCTCTACTTGCAACAAGACACGATATTCTGGATCCATTGTTGTTTCCCATAATTGAGTAGCGTTCATTTCACCAAGACCTTTATAGCGTTGCATACCTGGTTTCGGTAATTTTGGAAGACGTTCTAAAATTTCTTGAAGTTCTTCATCACTGTAGCAATATTCAATATGCTTCCCTTGTTTTACTTGATACAAAGGTGGCTGTGCAATATAAATATACCCCGCTTCAATTAGTGGACGCATGAAACGGAAGAAGAATGTTAATAATAAAGTTCGAATATGAGCACCATCGACATCGGCATCTGTCATGATGACAATTTTATGGTAACGTGCTCTTTTCAATTCAAATTCCTCACCGATACCTGTACCAATTGCTGTAATCATCGCTCGAATTTCAGCATTAGATAATATTTTATCTAAACGTGCTTTTTCAACGTTTAAGATTTTACCTTTTAGTGGAAGTATTGCTTGGAAATGACGATCACGACCGGATTTTGCAGAACCACCGGCAGAGTCACCTTCTACAATGTAAATTTCACTCTCATCAGGATGACGAGAAGAACAGTCAGCTAATTTACCTGGCAAGCTAGATACTTCTAAGGCAGATTTACGACGAGTAAATTCGCGTGCCTTTTTCGCTGCAACGCGAGCACGGGCTGCCATTAAGCCTTTATCAACAATTGTTCTAGACACTGCAGGATTTTCTAATAAAAATCGCTCAAAGCGTTCTGAGAACAATGAGTTTGTAATTGTACTCACTTCAGAGTTACCTAATTTTGTTTTCGTTTGTCCTTCGAATTGCGGATCAGGGTGCTTAATTGACACGATTGCAACTAAACCTTCACGTACATCTTCACCTGATAAATTCGCATCAGCATCTTTGATTAGGTTATTTTTGCGAGCATAATCGTTAATAACACGTGTTAATGCTGTTTTATAGCCTGATTCATGCGTACCACCTTCGTACGTATTGATGTTGTTAGCGAATGAGAAAATATTCGAAGCAAAACCAGCGTTGTATTGCATTGCAATTTCAACGGTAATACCATCTTTTTCACCTTTTAAATCGATTGCTTCATGAATGGGTTCTTTCTTTTCGTTAATATGTTCAACATACGATTTAATACCACCCTCATAGTGATATGTATTTGAACGTACTTCTTCACCACGTTCATCCGCAATCGTAATACTAATACCACGATTCAAATAAGCTAGTTCACGAATACGATGCGCTAAAATATCAAATTCATAAACTGTTGTTTCTTTAAAGATTTCTGGGTCTGCCTTAAAGCGTGTTGTTGTTCCTGTTTCAGTAGAATCACCAATAACTTGAAGCGGTTCTGCTGTTTTACCACGACTAAAGCTTAAGAAATGAATATGACCATCACGTTTTACATACACTTCAGTTGAAACCGATAATGCATTTACTACAGAAGCACCAACACCATGTAAACCGCCGGAAACTTTATATCCGCCACCGCCAAATTTACCGCCGGCATGTAGAACGGTCATAATAACCTCAACAGCAGGTTTACCCATTTTCTCTTGGTTGCTTACTGGAATACCACGACCGTTATCGTCTACACGAATCCAGTCGTCTTTTTCAATCGTTACTGTAATCTCAGAACAATATCCAGCTAAGGCTTCATCAATACTGTTATCTACAATTTCCCACACTAAATGGTGAAGACCTTTAGAACTAGTAGTACCGATATACATACCTGGACGTTTACGAACTGCTTCTAAACCTTCTAGTACTTGTATCTGATCTGCATCATATGCAGCAGGCTGTTTATTCTCTTCCATTGCCATTTATTCCACCTACTCTTTCATGACATCAGTATGCGTTTGTAATTGTTTTACTAACCACTAACCTGTAATAATACTAATCTTCTTCCACTTCGACAGAACCCTGTTTCACATGGAACATTGCCGCTTCGCGGATTGTATCATGGTCAATTCCTTCAACACTTGTTGTTGTCACAAAGGTCTGAACTTCACCTTGAATTGTATTCAGTAAATGTGACTGACGGTAATCATCTAACTCTGAAAGAACATCATCTAGCAACAAAATTGGCGCTTCCCCAACTTCCTGTTTAATAAGTTCTATTTCAGCCAATTTGAGTGATAGAGCCGTCGTACGTTGCTGACCTTGTGAACCATATGTTTGTACATCATAGTCATTCACAAGGAACTGCAAATCATCTCTGTGGGGTCCAATAAGTGTTACACCCCTTTCAAGCTCACGAGGCAAGGTATCATGCAACTTCTTCTCCAAAAAAGCTGCCATTTCAGCTATTGTCCAATCCGGATTCATACCGCTTACTGGGCGATAGCGGATCTGGAGTCTCTCTAAATTTCGAGAGATACCGAAGTGAATTGGCTCTGCCCATTCTTGTAGTAAATCCATAAATTGAAATCTTTTATGAATAATTTGCGCGGCTGCTTGAATATATTGTTCGGTATATACATCAAACATTACATCTTGTAATGTTGATTTCCCTTGATTTTGTTTCAATAAGTGATTTCGTTGCTTTAATAGCTTTTGAAAAGTTAATAGATCATGTAAGTATACTGGAGAAATTTGCCCGATTTCCATATCGAGAAAACGTCTTCTGATTTGGGGACTGCCTTTTACTACAGTTAAATCTTCGGGGGCAAACATCACGACATTCATCTGTCCAATATAATTACTTAAACGGCTTTGTTCTAAATGGTTAACCCTTGCTTTTTTTCCTTTTTTTGAAAGAGTTAATTCCAAAGGTAAATGACCATATTTTTTTTGAACGTCACCTTTTATTTTACCATAGTCTTGTTCCCACCGTATCAATTCTTTCTCGTTTGAGGTGCGATGTGATTTTGCCATCGATAAAACGTAGATGGATTCCATGACATTCGTTTTTCCTTGTGCATTTTCCCCTAAAAAAACATTAATTTTTGGAGAAAACGACAGATCTAACGATTCATAATTACGATAATTCGTAAGCTTCAACCGTTCTATATACATCTTATTCCCCGCTCGTTGGGCCAGTTATCTGAAATCTCCCCGTTCCAGGAATGTTCACAGTATCGCCAACATATAATTTACGTCCACGGCGATTATCTACTTCTCCGTTTACATATACATCATTTTCTTGTAAATACCATTTAGCCATTCCGCCTGAGCTAATTGTATCTGTCATCTTTAAAAATTGACCAAGTGTTATAAATTCAGTATCAATAGCAATTTCATTCATAGTTAGTTTCATCCTCTTCTGTTTATCTCTATCCCTTTATTTTACCGAACTTTTGTTCATAAGTAAAAAGGATAGTCATGAAAATGACTATCCTTTACTAAAATCAGTTATTTATGACCAGGTCATAAGTGGTTTTGGGAAATAATTCAGGGGTTTAATTATATTAGAATAATTATTTTTAGTAAGTACGAACTGGCAAGATCAATTGTAATATAGCATCGTCATGTACAGAGCGGATAATGAATGGTCTCATAGCTCCTGTAAATTGAATGACAACATCTTGTCCATCGATTGCCTTTAAAGCGTCCATCATATATTTTGCACTGAATGAAATTTTCAATTCTTCACCCTCAAGCGAACCTACTTGAATTTGCTCCTCAACTTTACCAACTTCAGGAGAATTAGAAGAAATTTCAATATTGCCGTCTTGTAACGTTGTGAAACGTACGACATTGTTACGATCTTCGCGTGCTAATAAAGATGCACGGTCAATTGCTTTCAATAAAGAACGGCCATTTACAGTGACATCCGTTTTATATTCATCAGGAATTAGACGAGATGTGTCTGGATAATTCCCTTCAAGTAAGCGTGAGAAAAATAAAACATCATTTGTTTTGAATAAAACTTGTTGGTTTGTCATAACAATATCTACAGGAGTAGTTGCATCGTTCAAAATTTTACTTAATTCAGTCAAGCTTTTCCCAGGTACAACAACGCTAGATTGTTCACTTGGAAAATGTTCTAAAGTTACTTTACGGCGAGCAAGACGGTGGCTATCAGTAGCAACGCATACAAATTCTCCCCCTGTTATTTGCCAATGAACACCCGTTAGTACCGGTCGACTTTCACTTGTGGATACTGCAAATACTGTTTCGCGAATAATTGATTTTAATAAATCAGCTGGTAATGTGAACTGATTATCTTCGCTTAACTCTGGTAGCAAAGGATATTCAGTTGAATCTAAGCCAATTAAGTGGAAATCAGATTTACCTGAGCGAATACGTGTTTGAAATTGCTCTGATACTTCAAATTCAACATCATTTGTTGGTAATTTACGTACAATTTCGTTGAACATTTTTGCTTGCAGCACAATTGAACCTGGTCTTTCAACGTTAATTACTTGTTCTCCATTTTCTTCAACAGGAATATACGTTTGAATTGTAATATCGGCATCACTACCAGTTAAACGCATTCCTTCTGCACTTACATCAATTTTTATTCCTGTCAAAATAGGAATTGTTGTTTTTGAACTAACTGCCTTCATGACATCATTTAGTCCATCCAATAAACGATCTCGCATGATATCAAATTTCATGAAATTATACCTCACTTATATATATTATTATTTATTAAAAGATTAATAGATATAGTAATAGGGCCTGTGGATTTGTGGATAAGTCCAATTTAACGAATAAAATCAGCCTATCCGCATGTAGATAGACTGTGTATAAGTATGTTGTTAACTTTTCGGGTTATCCACAGGATTTTTACTTACCTAGCATACTTTTTATCTGTTTAATATCTTGTTGCAATTTCTGATCTTCTTTAAACATTGTTGAGATTTTCTCATGTGCATGGATGACCGTAGTATGGTCACGACCGCCAAATTCTTCACCAATTTTAGGTAATGAAAAATCGGTTAATTCGCGTGATAAATACATAGCGATTTGACGTGGAAATGCAATTGATTTCGTACGTTTTTTCGCAGTAAAATCTTCTAATTTCACATGGAAGTGTTCTCCAACAGCCTTTTGAATATCTAAAATCGTTACCATTCTAGGAACAGAGTTCGGGATAATATCCTTTAATGCCTGTGCAGCCAACTCTGCTGTAATATCTTGATTTACAAGCGATGAGTAGGCAACTACGCGAATTAAAGCGCCTTCTAATTCACGAATATTAGAGTCAATTTGGTTTGCAATATATAGCATAACCTCATTTGGAATATCTAATCCATCAGCTTTTGCTTTTTTGCGTAATATTGCGATTCTTGTTTCTAAATCAGGTGGTGCAATATCCGTAATCAAGCCCCATTCAAAGCGTGACCGCAAGCGATCTTCTAAAGTTGGAATTTCCTTAGGTGGACGGTCACTGGAGATAACAATTTGTTTCGATTCCTCATGCAAAGTATTAAATGTGTGGAAAAATTCCTCTTGTGTTGATTCTTTTCCAGCTAAGAATTGAATATCGTCTATTAGTAGGACGTCTACGCTACGATACTTATTGCGGAATTCGACTGCTTTGTTGTCACGAATTGAATTAATGAACTCATTCGTGAATTTTTCGGATGACAAATAAACCACCTTGGCATTTGGGTTATGTTCCAACACATAGTGGCCAATTGCATGCATTAAATGTGTTTTACCTAAACCTACCCCCCCATATATAAATAGCGGGTTATAGGCTTTTGCCGGTGCTTCTGCAACAGCTAGCGAAGCTGCATGTGCGAAGCGGTTACCAGATCCAATAACGAATGTATCAAATGTGTTTTTTAAGTTCAACATACCAGGTGAGAAATCAGGGCGATCATTTTGTTTATCCGGAACACGTGGCGACGGTATATCGAAGTCATCAAAGCCGGGATCTTGCTGAACGACGAAGCGGATATGTAAATCTTTCCCGGTCAATTCTGCCAAAATAGAAGCAATCAGTTGTACATAGTGATTTTCCAACCATTCACGCCCAAATGAATTTGGCGCTGCAATTGTTACGGTATCAGCTTTGTACGACAGTAACTTCGTGGATTTGAGCCAAGTTTCAAAGCTTGGTTTTGAGATTTTCTTTTTGACTTGTGAGAGCACTTTGTCCCATAACTGTTCTAAATGTTCCAAGCTTGTAGCTCCTTTTCTTAAATATCTCTATTTGAATATTTGATTATAAATGCGGTTAAAATAAGGTTATAAATGAACTATACAAGATAGATACTCACAATAAAAACAGCCTGTGGATAAATGTTACTCTACCCCAGTGGATAAAGCTATCCACAGATTATCAACAATTGTGGATAACATTTTGCATACACAGAATTATTTACAGAGTAAAACACAATAATCTTATCAAAAAAAAGTAGACAGTTCAAGATTTTTTCGTAGTTATCCCCAAAATGAATAAATATGCACAACGAACTTATCCACAACCGGTGGATTTGTGAAAAACCTGTCTATAACTAGTGTGGATAATTTTGAAGTCTTAAAAAAGTATCCACACTAGTTTTTAAGAGAGAAGAAGTAGGCTGTGGATAAGTTAAGGGTTAAGAAAAGCTTGCTGATCAAACGACGAAATATTGTTTTTTTAAATAGTCATTGACAGAATGGCTGAAATTTATATATAATATGCAAGACTGTCTGTAGTATTTTTTATAATAGACTTTCCAGGAGGTGTCATATAAATGAAACGCACATACCAACCGAAAAAACGTAAACATAGTAAAGTACATGGCTTCCGCGCACGTATGAGTTCTAAAAATGGTCGTAGAGTACTTGCTGCACGTCGTCGTAAAGGAAGAAAAGTATTATCAGCATAAGTCCACTGACCAACATCAGTGGTCTTTTTTTTCTTTATGGAGAAATTAGTGTTTAGTATTGTTGATTTTTCTCCAAAATGGCTAAACTAATATGTCCAACTTTTTCAGCGATGCTAGGAGAAGCAGATAGTATAGATCTATCTTTTTGGAGATAATCAATGATCAAAGTAAACAAAACCATCTTTATAAGAAGAAAGAAGAATGGATAAGCAGGTGCAAAAGATGAAAAAACGCCGCAGAATTAAAAAGAATGAAGAGTTTCAAAAAGTATTCCGTAAAGGTAAGTCATTTGCGAACCGTCAATTTGTTATCTATTGTTTACCAAAAGAGGGACAAGAAGAATTTCGCATTGGGTTATCCATTAATAAGAAGATAGGTAAGGCAGTCACTAGAAATCAAATCAAACGTTATATCCGTCAAAGTTTCTTCGAATTACAAGATGATTTGAAGAATGATGTGGATTACGTGATCATCGCCAGACATCCGGCGGCCACTTTAGATTTTCATGAAACAAAAAAGAGTTTACAGCATGTTTTAAAAATTGCGAAGATTTTAAAAAGAAGTAGTAGAGAGTAATAGAAAGTGCATGATAAAATAGCTGATAGAAAATGAAAGTTATTTTAGGGGGATGAATATTGAAGAAAAAACTTTGGGTCATTCTCGCGCTTACGTCCATCACATTGCTATTAACTGGGTGTACAGAGTATAACCAACCAATCTATAGTGATTCTGAAGGCTTTTGGAACAAATATATTGTTTGGCCATTTGTTGCCTTCATTACATTATTTAAAGGTTTACTTGGTACGTATGCTTGGGGAATAGTTTGTGTAACAATCATTATTCGCTTAGCCATTTTGCCATTAATGATTAAACAGACAAAAAGTGCGAAGAAAATGCAAGAATTGCAGCCAAAATTGGCGAAGCTAAAAGAGAAATACAGCTCTAAAGATGCAGTTACTCAGAAAAAGTATCAAGAAGAAATGATGAAAATGATGAGCGAGTCTGGCGCAAACCCAGCGGCTGGTTGTTTACCAGTGTTGGTTCAAATGCCAATCCTAATCGGTTTCTATCATGCAATCAGTCGTATGAATATGACACCAGAAATAAATTTGGGTGACTTTTTCATGTTCCCATTAGCTGAACCGAGTATTATACTAGCTGTACTTGCTGGTATCATGCAATTTGTCGTTCTACGAACTGGCCCAGCAATGGATAATCCTCAAATGAGGATCATGATGTACATCATGCCATTTATGATTGTAGGATTAGGTAGCTATTTACCAGCTGCTTTATCGCTTTACTGGGTAATTGGTAACATTATTACATTCATACAAAATCTTGTTATGTATAAACCTTGGAACAAAACAACAGAACCTGCGAAAACAGGAGGGGCCAAAAAGTGAAACAGATTACGCAAATGGGAGCAACTGTAGAAGAAGCGATCTCTATAGCGTTAAAAGAGCTTGACCTTACCCGAGAACAAGTAGATGTTGAAGTACTTCAAGAAGGTAAAAGAGGATTTCTAGGTTTTGGATCACGTAAAGCAAATGTACGTGTGGGTCCTAAAAAACGGAAAGAATCCGATCAAGAACAAGAATCTGTGCAACAGTCACTTTCAGAACCGATTGAAGTGGAACTAGCGGAGGCAGTAGCCGTCATTTCACAAAACGATGAAGAAATGTTACAAGAAACAACAAATGAAAACTTACAAGAACTATCAACATTGATAGTTGAAGAAAATGAAGTAGAAGATGGGAAACGTAACGATAATACAGTGGCAATTGAGCATGCAGTTACTTATTTAACCGATATCGCAAAGCAGTTAGATATTCAAGACTTAATGATTGATGTTGAAGAAAAGGGTAAAACGATTAATATTCGTTTAGAAAGTGAAAAAGCAGCTTTACTAATTGGTAAACGCGGCCAAACGCTAAACTCACTTCAAGAATTGACACAATTAGTTATACATCAATACGCAAAGCGCTTCGTCCTAGTGAAGTTAGATGTCGAAAACTATCGAGAACGTCGTCAAGAATCACTGGAGCAACTTGCAAATCGTATGGCAGATAAAGCCGTTCACACAGGCAAAAAAGTCGAATTAGAACCAATGCCTTCGAATGAGCGAAAAATTATCCACCATATTCTTGCAAACCGAATAGATATTGAAACGTATTCCGTGGGATCAGATACTAAGCGTTATTTAGTCATTGAACCGCTTCGATAAGAAAAAAACTCCGTTAAAATCGAACTCATTTTGAATGAGTTCGATTTTTTTTGATTATTTTTAATAGGGGAAACTTAGCTAATTTGGACAGTTTCAATTTTTTTAAGATAATGCGCTATTAAAATCGTTAATTTATGGAAATTAATACTAGATATAGTTTAGAAGAGTGGAATAGGGAGTCTATGCTCAAAATAGATGCTCCAATGCTTGAAATTCACACTTCTATGCTGATAAAGGTTTATTTTCCCGAAAATTACTTTGGGGAATCAATATTTGACGGGCTATTATATGAGTATTTTTAGCGTTCAATAGGATATCCAGCTTCAGCGGCCAGACTCTCGAGGTCACCTCCACCTTCTCGGTCGAAAACTGAAAGGATGTTTTCGATTCGAAGGTTACGGAGCTTGTCGAGTCTAGACGGGCCGCTTCAGCATTTAGATAGGATATCCAGCTTCAGCGGCCAGACTCTCGAGGTCACCTCCACCTTCTCGGTCGAAAACTGAAAGGATGTTTTCGATTCGAAGGTTACGGAGCTTGTCGAGTCTAGACGGGCCGCTTCAGCATTTAGATAGGATATCCAGCTTCAGCGGCCAGACTCTCGAGGTCACCTCCACCTTCTCGGTCGAAAACTGAAAGGATGTTTTCGATTCGAAGGTTACGGAGCGTGTCGAGTCTAGACGGGCCGCTTCAGCATTTAGAGAGGATATCCAGCTTCAGCGGCCAGACTCTCGAGGTCACTTCCATTTTCTCGGACAAAAGCTGAAAAGATACTTTTGTTTCGAAAAATCCAGTGCTTGTCGGGGCTTAACGGGCCGCTTCAGCATTAAATGAGATATCCAGCTTCAAGCGCTAGCTGCTCGAGGTCGTTTCCGTTCTCTCGGTCAAAGTCTGAAAAGATGACTGTGATTCGAGAACTCCAACGCTAGTCGCAGCTGAACGAGCGCCTTCAGCCTTCATATTAAGTTGTCCACAATTCTACTTTTGGAGCTTTTATGCTATTATTATAAGTTAGAGAGTTAGTTCGTTTTAGGTTATCCACATGTGGATAATTTTTTAATTTTTTAGGAGGTATTATCTATGGAATTCGATACAATCGCGGCCATTTCGACGCCTATGGGCGAGGGAGCAATTGCAATTGTCCGTTTGAGTGGGGATGAGGCTGTTGCCATTGCAGATCGTGTATTTCATTCGCCGGGTGGTAAAAAGTTATCCACACAGTTGTCGCATACGATTCATTATGGACATTTAAAAGAGCCTGAGTCAGGTGAGGTAGTAGAGGAAGTTATGCTATCGCTGATGAGAGGGCCAAAAACGTTTACACGTGAGGATGTAGTGGAGATCAACTGTCACGGTGGATTAGTTTCAGTGAATCGAGTATTGCAGTTAGTGTTGAAGAATGGTGCGCAATTGGCTGAGCCAGGAGAATTTACAAAGAGAGCCTTTTTAAATGGTCGAATCGATTTATCACAAGCTGAAGCTGTTATGGATTTAATTCGTGCTAAAACAGACCGTGCGATGAATGTAGCGCTTGGTCAAATGGACGGAAAGTTATCGCGTTTAATCGGGGAGCTTAGACAAGCTTTGTTAGAAACATTAGCGCAAGTTGAAGTGAATATTGATTATCCAGAATACGACGATGTAGAAGAGATGACAATACCGCTCATGCTCGAAAAATCTACATGGGTAATGAAGGAAATTGAGAAACTTTTACAAACTTCTTCACAAGGGAAAATTTTACGAGAAGGCCTTTCAACTGTTATACTAGGACGTCCGAATGTCGGCAAATCTTCACTATTAAATAGCCTTGTACAAGAAAATAAAGCAATTGTTACAGACGTTGCGGGTACAACGCGTGATATTATAGAAGAGTATGTAAATGTACGTGGCGTTCCGCTACGTTTAGTCGATACTGCAGGTATTCGTGAAACAGAAGATATTGTTGAGCGCATCGGCGTTGAACGCTCTCGTCAAGTCTTGAAAGAAGCAGATTTAATCCTGTTTGTTGTAAACTATGGAAATGAGCTTACAGAGGAAGATGAACGTCTTTTCGAAACGATTCAAAATATGGACTATATAGTCGTTGTTAATAAAACGGACTTGTCACAAAAAATTGACTTAACCCGTGTACAAGAGTTAGCAGGTAAGCGTAAAGTTGTCACAACATCTTTACTAAAAGAAGAAGGTGTCACAGAGCTTGAAGAAGCAATTGCGGCATTATTCTTTGAAGGCTCATTAGAAGCTGGAGATATGACTTATGTTTCCAATGCACGTCATATTGCTTTATTACACCAAGCACACACAACGATCAAGGATGCCATTGAAGCAGCTCATGCAGGTGTACCTATCGATATGATTCAAATTGATGTCACTCGTACATGGGAAATTCTCGGTGAAATTGTCGGGGATACCGTGCAAGAAAGTCTGATTAACCAGCTATTTTCACAATTCTGTTTAGGGAAATAAACTCAAATATAGAAAGGAAGTAACGAGCATGCCAACAAAATTTGAAGCAGGCACGTTCGATGTGATTGTAATTGGAGCAGGCCATGCAGGCGTAGAAGCTGCATATGCCGCATCTAGAATGGGTGCAAAAACACTCATGTTAACAATCAATCTTGATATGATCGCCTTTATGCCATGTAACCCATCAGTAGGCGGTCCAGCTAAAGGGATTGTTGTACGGGAAATTGACGCATTAGGCGGTGCGATGAGTAAAATTATCGACAAAACACATATCCAAATGCGTATGTTGAATACAGGTAAAGGTCCTGCAGTACGTGCACTACGCGCGCAAGCAGATAAAGTACTTTACCAACGTGAAATGAAAAAATTATTAGAAGATGAAGAAAACCTAACTATCCACCAAGCAATGGTTGATGAATTAATCGTTGAAGATGGCGAAATAAAGGGTATCATCACTCAAGTGGGTGCTGTTTATCACGCAAAAACTGTTATTGTTACAACAGGTACGTTCCTACGTGGTGAAATTATTATTGGTGACTTGAAATATTCAAGTGGTCCAAATAACCAACAACCGTCTATTAAATTAGCGGATAACTTAAAAGAACTTGGCTTTGACCTAGTGCGATTTAAAACAGGTACTCCACCACGTGTTAATAGTAAAACAATCGATTACAGTAAAACTGAAATTCAACCAGGTGATAAAGAGTTACGTGCATTTAGTTATGAAACAACTGAATACATCACAGATCAACTACCATGCTGGTTAACATATACAAGTGCCGAAACACATGAAATTATTAATAACAACCTTCACTTATCTCCAATGTATTCAGGGATGATTAAGGGTACTGGTCCGCGTTATTGCCCATCAATTGAAGATAAAGTTGTGCGTTTTAGCGATAAACCACGACATCAAATATTCTTAGAACCAGAAGGCCGAGATACTCGCGAAGTATATGTCCAAGGTTTATCAACGAGCTTACCTGAACATGTCCAACGTAAATTGTTAGAATCAGTTCCAGGGCTAGAAAAAGCAGAAATGATGCGAGCTGGTTATGCCATTGAATATGATGCCATTGTACCAACTCAATTATGGCCAACTCTTGAAACTAAACGAATTGCAAACTTATATACAGCAGGTCAAATTAACGGTACATCAGGTTACGAAGAAGCTGCTGCTCAAGGGATGATGGCAGGTATTAATGCTGCTGCTAAAGTAATTGGCAAAGAAGAAATGATTCTAGGCCGTGCAGATGCCTATATCGGCGTATTAATCGATGACCTTGTAACAAAAGGAACAAACGAACCATACCGTCTATTAACATCTCGTGCTGAATATCGCTTATTATTACGTCATGACAATGCAGATATACGTCTATCAGATCGCGCTTATGAAGCAGGTTTAATTACGCAAGAACGTTATGATAAATTCGATGCAAAACGTCAAAAAGTAAACAATGAAATTAAACGTCTACGTGATACAATTTTAAAACCAAATGCCCAAACACAAGGCTTATTACGTGATCTCGGCAGTAGTGAATTAAAAGATGGTATCCGCGCTTCTGATTTATTAAAACGACCAGAAATGACATATGAATTATTAAAAACTGTAACTTTGTCTCCAATCGAATTATCAACTGAAGAAGAAGAGCAAGTTGAAATTCAAGTTAAATATGAAGGCTATATCGAAAAAGCACTGCAACAAGTAGATAAGCTGAAAAAAATGGAAAATAAAAGAATTCCTGAAAACATTGATTACGATGCAATTTCAGGGATTGCAACCGAAGCAAAACAAAAATTGAAAAAAGTAAGACCACTATCTGTTGCACAAGCATCACGTATCTCAGGTGTAAACCCTGCTGACATTTCAATTTTACTAGTGTATATTGAACATGGAAGAATTGCGAAAATAGCAAGCAACGAATAATACAACAAAACCAACAGTGGCACTACATGGAAGGGGAAAATCATGAACGAAGAACAGTTTGTGCAAGCTTTAAAAGAACAAGGAATTGAGTTATCAGAGGGACAGTTAAAACAATTTCATACCTATTTTGAACTATTAATTGAATGGAATGAGAAGATGAACTTAACCGCGATTACTGACCAGCCATCTGTTTATTTAAAGCATTTCTATGACTCTATTAGTGCTGCTTTTTATATGGATTTTAATAAAGTTCAGTCAATTTGTGATGTAGGAGCAGGTGCAGGTTTTCCAAGCATACCAATTAAAATATGCTTCCCACATTTACATGTGACAATTGTCGATTCCTTAAATAAACGCATTCAATTTTTAACACATTTAAGTGAACAGCTACATTTAGATCATGTGGAATTTGTTCATTCGCGTGCAGAGGATTTTGGCCAAAATCCAAAATACAGAGAACGATTTGATCTTGTAACAGCTCGTGCTGTTGCTAGATTATCGGTACTTTCAGAGCTATGTATACCTCTAGTGAAGAACAATGGACAATTTGTTGCGATGAAAGCAGCTAGTGGCGATGAAGAGATGAAGGACGCTAAAAAAGCATTAACAATACTAGGTGCTAAATTAGTAGACAAGCATTCATTCTTATTACCGATTGAAGATAGTGAACGTTCTATTTTTATTTTTAATAAAACAAAAAATACGCCGAAAAAATATCCGCGTAAACCAGGTGTACCAAACAAAACACCAATTCAATAACTGTTTCGTTTCACGTGAAACATAAAATTTGGTTCTTACGTTTTTTATCGAAAATAACTATAATGATATGTAGACTTATTACTTATTGCACAATGTTAGTCAAAATATAAATAGTTCTCTCCACCTTCTAACGGGCTTTTACCCATGAGATTAGATGGAGAATGCTTGGAAATATCGTTAAAGGTGGTGCCAAGGGATGAAAAGTACTTTTTCACGTTTTTTTGGAAGTGGTGAGAAAGTAGAACACGACTCGAAAAATGAAGTAGAAAGTGCGGAATCGGTTGTCAAAATCCTAATTGATGAGATCCGACCGAATCGCTATCAGCCGCGTACAATTTTTGATGATTCGAAAATTGAGGAGCTAGCACGCACAATCCGTACACACGGTGTAATTCAACCGATCGTCGTTCGAAAAATGGAAGAGGGTCATTACGAAATAATTGCTGGTGAACGTCGTTATCGCGCGATGAAAATGCTTGAGTGGACAGAAGTTCCTGCAATCGTCCGTGAAATGAACGATAAAGAAACTGCTTCAGTGGCGTTAATCGAGAACCTACAACGTGAAGAGCTTACATCAATTGAGGAAGCACAAGCTTACCTGAAATTATTAGATCTTCATGGTTTAACGCAAGAGGCCCTTGCTCAAAGGCTTGGTAAGGGACAATCAACAATTGCTAACAAGATACGTTTGTTAAAGCTCCCTGAAGAAGTTCAAATGGCGATTTTAAAAAGAGAGATTTCAGAACGCCATGCACGTTCACTAGTGCCTGTCAAAGACGAGCAATTGCAATTAATGTTGTTACAAGAAACGATTGATAACGATTACAATGTAAGACAGTTAGAGCAAAGAATCAATGAGATTCTAAATCCAGCAGAAAAGCCAAAGAAAAACAAATCAACTCGAAAAGCAATTAGTAAAGACATCCGCATTGCATTAAATACGATTCGACAATCACTCACAATGGTCACTAAAACCGGTATTAATGTAGAAGCCGAAGAAGAAGAACATGATGAGTTTTATCAAATCACTGTGAAAATACCAAAAAAGAAATCATAATTGCATCTATTCTTTAACTCTTGTCTAGTAATATAGATAAGAGTTTTTTTATACAATTTTTCTTTTTATAATAAGAGCCTATTTTACATTTTTTTGATAGAATGAAGACTAGGTACTCAAATAGATTTAATATTGCCTATTTTTATAAAATAGCTTTTGGAAAGCAGGTGCACATGTGGGTAAAACAATTGCGATCGCTAACCAGAAAGGCGGCGTAGGAAAAACTACAACATCAGTTAATCTGAGCGCTTGCCTCGCCCATTTAGGTAAAAAAGTATTAATGATTGATACAGATCCTCAAGGAAACGCGACGAGTGGAGTTGGGATTAACAAAGGTGAAGTACATAAATGTATTTACGATGTGCTAATTGATGACGAACCGATTAAAGACGTCATTCAAGAAACAAAAGTTAAAAATTTATATATAGTACCTGCAACAATTGCACTAGCAGGTGCAGAAATTGAATTAGTATCAACGATTTCAAGAGAAGTACGATTAAAACATGCAATTGAAGATGCAAAAAATGATTTTGATTATATTGTCATCGACTGTCCACCGTCTCTTGGTCTATTAACAATTAATTCATTAACAGCTTCAGATTCGATTTTAATTCCTGTACAATGTGAATATTATGCGCTTGAAGGATTAAGCCAGCTATTATCGACAGTGCGCTTAGTACAGAAACATTTAAATCACCAACTAACAATTGAAGGTGTGTTATTAACAATGCTAGATGCACGAACAAATCTTGGCCTTCAAGTCATTGAGGAAGTAAAAAAATACTTCCAAGATAAAGTATTCAAAACGGTTATTCCAAGAAATGTACGTTTAAGTGAAGCTCCAAGTCATGGGGAACCGATTATTGTATATGATGCAAAATCGCGCGGAGCAGAAGGATATTTAGAGCTTGCAAGGGAAGTGATTAAAAATGGCTAAAGGTTTGGGTAAAGGAATAAATGCACTATTTCCAGGTGAATCTTTATCGAGTAATGAAAATATAGAGCATTTGGCATTAAAGGATTTACATGTTAATCCATACCAACCACGGAAAGTTTTTGATGAAGCAGCTATAGAGGAATTAGCAATATCTATTAAAGAGCATGGTGTTCTGCAACCAATTATTGCCCGTAAACGAGGGAACTATTATGAAATTGTCGTTGGTGAAAGACGTTTTAGAGCCTCTGGAATTGCCGGGTTAACGGAAATTCCAGCTGTTGTTCGAGAGATGAATGACCAGCAGATGATGGAATTGGCGATTCTTGAAAACTTACAACGTGAGGATTTGACGCCAATTGAAGAAGCTGAAGCTTATTACAATTTAATGGAGAATTTGAGCTTGACGCAGGAACAATTAGCAGCTCGCTTAGGAAAAAGTAGACCACATATTGCAAACCATGTTCGCTTGTTATCTTTACCAGAAGAAGTGCGTAATCTTTTAACAGAAGGCAAAATCACGATGGGGCATGGCCGCGCATTACTAGGTTTAAAAAAGAAAAAGTTAATTCCACAAATAACCGAAAAAGTGATGACACAACATTTAAACGTACGTCAACTTGAGGCACTTGTGCAATCTCTGAATGACAATGTTCCACGTGAAACAAAGAAAAAAGTGAAGAAGGATATTTTTATCGCTGAAAAGGAATCACAATTACGAGATTATTTTGGTACGAATGTGTCAATTAGGAAATCAAAAAATAAAGGGAAAATTGAAATTGAATTTTTCTCTGCTGATGATTTGGAACGTATATTAGAATTGCTTGAAGATTGAGGGGTTGTCACTTGGTTCTATTAGGTACGGCTATAAACGCGTTGCTAATTGTAATTGGCACGTTAATTGGTAGGTTTTTGCAAGGAATACCGGATCGTATAAAAGATACTGTAATGAGTGTGATTGGCTTAGCTGTTGCAGTATTAGGGATTCAAATGGGGATACAAAGCGAGAACTTCATTGTTGTCATTGTCAGCCTTGTATTTGGTGCGATTATCGGTGAATGGATTGACCTAGATAAGCAATTGAATTGCTTTGGCCAGTGGATTGAAAAGAAATTAGGTAATAAAGTAAAGAGTGGTAATGGTAATATTTCTCAAGGCTTTGTCAATGCCACACTAATTTTCGTTATTGGCTCAATGGCTATCATTGGAGCATTGGATAGTGGGCTGCGCAACGATCACTCCGTTTTAATTACGAAGGGAATTATCGATGGATTCACAGCGGTTATTTTAGCTTCTACACTAGGTATAGGCGTTATTTTATCCGCTGTTTCTGTATTTTTATATCAAGGGATTATTGCTGTTTTCGCGGGTCAAATTAGTCGTTTTATACCTGATGAGGCGCTACAAATGTTCATTCAAGAAATGACTGCAACAGGTGGGGTTATGATTCTCGCAATTGGTCTTAATTTAATTGGTTTAACGAAAATTCGCGTGGCCAACTTACTTCCGGGAATGCTCATTGTGGCCATCGCGGTTATGATCATGTACCTTTTTTAAGGAATAACGGCTCCATGCCAAAAATAAGGCACGGGAAATTTGCTGACTCATCTCATACGTAACGTGTAGACGGGTATTTTGCAAAACGGCATGCTCCATAAAACCGCCAATATTGACTATCCCTTTAATAGACATATCGCCAACAGGGGGTAGTTCTTTTTTTACAGCTTTACCAGGTAGCAAAGGTCCCTCATGAACAATAATTTCCCCAATACGTTGCTGTGAACCAAGACAAGCATCAATAGCAACTATAAAAGGCTTGGTTTCATGGGTAGCTAGAGTATCAACGGTATCTGCTAAATTCAATGCATGAAGAGGCTTTTCTAAAGTCCCTATAATTTCATAGGGGAATGAAACATAATGATTTAAAAAGCTGCCAGCTAATGGTCCGAGTGCATCTCCAGTAGAGCGATCGGTTCCAATACAGCAAAATACAAGATTTTCATGGTGAAATGGTATATGCTCTAAAAGGAAAGAGCTCAACCGCCAAATGGCACCTGATTCTTTATAGTGAAGAACATGTGAAAATGGTTGATTTGAAGTAATAATCATTCAGAATCTCTCTTTCTTTTTTTTAGCAGTATACGCATAGTGAAAATTATTTATGCAAGAGGAGCGGCAAAATTGAAATTTGAACAAATGTACGATCACTTCATAAAAACAGTGACAAGTGAAGAAATGTGGATAGATATCGGGATTGCAACGGTGAAAATTATTGCAATTACGATATTATCAATGATTATTGTGCGTGTAGCTAAAATGGCAATACGTAAGGCTTTTGAAATACGTATGAAAGCACCGTCACCATTACAACCTGCTTCAGAACGCCGTCATCGTACGATTTTAAGATTGCTGCAAAGTATTATTTCTTATGTAGTGTACTTTTCAGCAATTCTTGCTGTATTATCAGCGATGAATATTGAGGTTGCGGGGCTATTAGCGGGTGCTGGAATCGTCGGTTTAGCTGTCGGATTTGGTGCACAAAGTTTAGTGAAAGATGTAATCACGGGATTTTTCATCATCTTTGAAGATCAATTTGGTGTCGGTGACTATATTAAAATAACCTCTATAGAAGGTACCGTACTTGAAATTGGGCTACGTACAACAAAGATTAAAGGTGCAGCAGGGGAGATTAATATTGTCCCAAATGGTCTTATTACTGAGGTTATAAATTATTCTATTAATAACTCAATTGCTGTTATCGATGTCAGTGTTGCTTATAATTCAGATATCGCAAAAGCAGAGCGATTAATAGAAGCGTATCTAAAAGTTCTTTCAGAGAAACGCGAAGAAATCACTATGCCACCTACTTTGTTAGGTGTGCAAAATGTTGTAGGAGCTGAGGTTACTTTACGTATCTCTGTGGAAACATTGCCAATGCAACAGTTTGCTATATCCCGTATGATTCGTCGTGATGTTAAAGAAATTTTCGATCAAAATGGTATCGAGATCCCTTATCCGAAAATGATGGTTTATGAAAGAGATAATAATCAAACATTTAGTGAAGAAGGAGAGTAATGATGGAAGCGAAAAAATTCGAGCTTGGTGACGTTGTAGAAATGAAAAAACAGCATCCATGTGGCACAAACGAGTGGAAAGTCATTCGTATGGGTGCCGATATTCGTATTAAGTGCGAGGGCTGCCAACATAGCGTCATGATACCGCGAAGAGAATTTGAAAAAAAATTAAAGAAGATATTGATTCCTGCTAATCCAACAGGAGAAGAACAAAATTAGACTTTTGGTATATGAGTCACTATAATAGACGAGTCATCCAAATGTAAAATCGTCTTTGAAAAATTGAAAGGTTGTGAATAGAATGGCTTTAACAGCTGGCATCGTAGGCTTACCAAACGTTGGTAAGTCAACATTGTTCAACGCAATAACAAAAGCAGGAGCAGAATCTGCAAACTACCCATTCTGTACGATTGATCCGAATGTAGGAATCGTTGAAGTACCGGATAATCGTCTACAAAAACTTACTGAATTAGTAGAACCGAAAAAAACTGTACCAACAGCTTTTGAATTTACTGATATCGCAGGGATTGTAAAAGGTGCTAGTAAAGGTGAAGGGCTTGGTAACAAGTTCTTAGCACATATCCGTGAAGTAGATGCGATTACACAAGTAGTCCGTTGTTTTGCTGATGATAATATTACACATGTATCAGGTAAAGTAGATCCAATCGAAGATATCGAAGTTATTAACCTTGAGTTAATTCTTGCAGACTTAGAAGCCGTTGAAAAACGCCTATCTCGTGTTGAGAAACTAGTAAAACAAAGAGACAAAGAAGCAGTAATTGAAGCACCTATCTTAACTCGTTTAAAAGAAGCTTTCGAAGCTGAGAAGCCGGGTCGCTCTATTGACTTCAATGAAGAAGAGTTAAAAGTTGTTAAAGGTTTACACCTATTAACAGTGAAACCGACTTTATACGTAGCGAACGTTTCTGAAGATGAAGTAGCAAACGCAGAAGATAATGAATACGTACAAAAAGTGCGCGAATATGCAAAAGCTGAAGGCGCAGAAGTAATTGTTATTTGTGCAAAAATTGAAGAAGAAATCGCAGAGCTTGATGATGAAGAAAAAGCAATGTTCCTAGAAGAACTAGGTATCGAAGAATCAGGTTTAGATCAGTTGATTCGTGCTGCCTACAACCTTCTTGGTCTAGCAACTTATTTCACAGCAGGTGTACAAGAAGTGCGTGCGTGGACATTCCGTAAAGGCATGAAAGCACCACAATGTGCTGGTGTTATTCACTCTGACTTCGAACGTGGATTTATCCGAGCAGAAACAGTAGCTTATGATGATCTAATGACAAACGGTTCAATGTCTGCGGCAAAAGAAGCAGGTAAAGTACGTCAAGAGGGTAAAGAATACATCGTACAAGATGGCGATGTTATGTTATTCCGCTTTAACGTATAATTCAAAAATTAAAAGACAGTGCTGGAATTATTAGGCACTGTCTTTTGCTTTTTAATATGTTTTGTTTTTATACAAATACAATCTGGGGAACTCTGGATCATCTTTCACCCAATATGTGTTTGGGTATTTACGAAGTGAGAAATACATAGCAAAATCCCCAACAGCACCCGCAATCAACCAAGCACCTAATACAACAAGCATCGTGCTATTTAAATAGAGACCAAGAACAGCGGGAATAACGCCAGTTGTCCAAAATGGAAGCATTAGCGCTTTCTTCATTGCTTTATTACAAATCGGCTCAGATGTTGTCGCATAGGCAACACCCATCTTCAAATTCACCCCATACTCAAGCGAACGAAATGGCACTTTACCAAAAACCATAAAACCAATTAGATGAAAAATTTCATGGAATACAACAAGAACAATATAATATACGATAAAAAGGCCAATACTTAAAAGTGAAAATTTCACCTCAAACACTTGATGAATCAAGCCATTCAAAATAATGAGGCTAATCATTAAAACGAATGTTGCAATAATGTTTTGCCAAGCAATTTTCTTTAAATCTAATTCGATAATTGTAGGTTCCTCATGTTCTATCACGATCATCACCTCTATTTCTAAAGTATAATGGAAGTGTCTTGGAAATGCATAGAGAAGCAGGTTGCCATTTTCAAATTAATGTGATAAAATTTACTGATGTGAGTAATAATATTACTTGCTCCTTGCCCACTGAAATCAGTAGGGCCAAAGTCCATAAGGAGGTGCTTATAGATGAAAAAGTACGAATTAATGTACATCATTCGCCCAAACATTGAAGAAGATGCGAAGAAAGCTGTTGTAGAACGCTTCAACGAAATCTTAACTTCAAACGGCGCTGAAGTCATCGAATCAAAAGAGTGGGGCAAACGCCGCTTAGCTTACGAAATCAATGATTTCCGTGAAGGTTTCTACCAAATCGTGAAAATCAATGCTGACGCTAAAGCTATCAACGAATACACTCGTCTTGCTAACATTAGTGAAGACATTATTCGCCACATTGCAGTTCGCGAAGAAGAAAAATAATCTAAATTTAAAAAAATCGCAGATAAAGGAGGTTGCATTCTGATGATTAACCGTGTCGTATTAGTTGGAAGACTAACAAAAGATCCGGAACTTCGCTACACACCAAGTGGCGCAGCTGTTGCTCGCTTTACAATTGCTGTAAATAGAACATTTGCTAACCAACAAGGTGAAAAACAAGCGGACTTTATTAACTGTGTTGTTTGGCGTAAACAAGCTGAAAACACTGCTAATTTCTTGAAAAAAGGAAGCCTAGCGGGCGTAGAAGGCCGTATCCAAACAGGTAGTTATGAAGGACAAGATGGTAAACGTGTTTACACAACTGAAGTTGTTGCAGATAGCGTGCAGTTCTTAGAGCCGCGCGGTGCTGCTGGAGAACGTTCACAAGGACAGCAACAGTACGGTGGACAACCATCATATGGTGGGGACCAATCGTATGGCCAAGCTCCACAACAAAACAACTATCAGCAACAACCATCTTATCAACAGAATCAATCACCTAGTCAGCAAAACTATACGCGTGTAGATGAAGATCCTTTTGCTAACAACAGTGGCGGTCCAATCGAAGTTTCCGAAGACGACCTACCGTTCTAAGCAAAACTCTATTACACGCAAATATATACAAATTTACTTGAGGAGGCGACAACACTATGGCACCACGTAGAGGAGGCCGCAAACGCCGTAAAGTTTGCTATTTCACTTCTAACAACATCAAACACATCGACTATAAAGATGTAGATTTGTTAAAAAAATTCATCTCTGAGCGCGGAAAAATTCTTCCACGCCGTGTAACTGGCACAAGCGCTAAATACCAACGTAAACTTACAGCATCAATCAAAGTTTCTCGTATTATGGGCTTACTTCCATTCAGCACAGAAGAGAGATAAGAACGTTTAAAGGGCCGGGTAACCGGTCCTTTTTTAATTGTTCGCAAAATAGAAATGTCCCCAGTAAACTACTATTTTTTTGTATAATTACCTACTAGATTATGAAAATATCCCCTTAGAAACTCTCACTGTTCACAAATTATAAACTAGCGCTTTTTTGTTCATGGACATGAAACATGGTACAATAATAAGATGAAATAAAAGATAGTCTTTTGAAAAAAGGAAGGTTATAAATGCCTAAAAATCGAACGCAACGATTGACGCAAGGCGCGATGATGGTTGCATTGTTTACAGTTTTATCAGCAATTGTCTCATATGTTCCAGTGCTAAGTGTTATCACAATATGGTTCATTCCTTTACCAATTGCTTGGTATAGTGCAATGTATGACCGCAAAGCTTCCTCGCTAGTAGCGATTGTTAGTATAGTACTTACTATCCTCATTAGCGGCATACTTGCTTTACCACTTGCAGTTGTCTTTTGCCTTGCAGGATTTATTATAGGTGATGCAATTCGCACGAAGAAAAGCAAAGTGTTTTTACTTATGTCAACAGGTGTTACGGTATTAATTTCTACCGCGTTTATGTACGTTATTTCAGTTAAATTTTTCAAAATAGATTTTTTGAAAGAGTTAATGACAGGTGTCCGAAAAAGCTATGAAAAGTCGAATGAGTTAGCAGAATCTATAACAGGAAAAGCACCATTCACCGCTGAGCAGTTAGAGAACATGTTTAACTTAATGGATATGGCGATGCCAACTCTTATAACTATGTCAGTATTTATTCTCACATTCTTATTAATCACAGTAAATTTACCACTGTTAAAACGTCTTGGCATAACAGTGCCAAAATTTGCATCATTTAGAGATCTTAAATTACCACGCTCTGTTTTGTGGTACTATATGTTAGTTTTAATTGTGACATTATTTATTAAACCTGAAAGTGGCACATTTATTTATATTGCCTTTTTAAATATCTCGTTTATATTGAATATGTTGCTGCTATTACAAGGTATTTCGTTTATTCAATATTATATGCATCAGCAAGGATGGCCTAAGTGGACTGTGGTAGTAGGTACTATTCTAGCGTTACCTTTGCAGTCTTTTGTTACTTTACTTGGTATTGTGGACTTAGGGTTTAATATTCGAGCGCTTGTAACAGGAATGCCGAGAAAATAAGGAGCTGAAATCTATGGGTACTTTGTTTAGAAAACGACCAATTCGATATCCTCTTTTAATTCTGTCGCTTCTTAGTATAGCAAGCGTTATTGTATGTATGTTGTGGAATCCGCTCATTGGTATCACCTACGGACTAATAGTAGTGTTAGCTTTAATAGCGGCTTGGAAAATTGAAAAAACAACATATGAAGAAACAGAAAAGCATATTGAAATGCTCTCATATCGCATGAAAAAAGTAGGGGAAGAAGCCTTACTTGAGATGCCTATTGGTATTGTACTAATTGATGCTCAGCATATGATTGAGTGGTCTAATCCATATATGTTACGCATTTTAAATGTAGATACATTAATGGGAGAAGAAGTTTTTACACTTTCCGAAGATCTCTATACGTTGATCAAATATGACGAAAAGCATGAAATGAATATTACGCTAAAAGATCGCAAATATCGTGCGTTTTATAAACCAGAAGAAAAGTTACTATATTTCTTTGATATAACAGAGCAAGTAGCAATTGAAAAACTTTATTATGCAGATCGCACAGTTATTGCGATTCTCTTCGTAGACAACTATGATGAAATTACACAAGGTATGGATGACCAAAATCGTAGCCAAACGAACTCACTAGTCACATCGCTCATTAATAATTGGGGTACGCAGTATGGAATTTTCATTAAACGTATATCAACAGATCGTTTTATAGCTATTATGAACGAATCAATTTTACAAGAAATTGAGAAAAAGAAATTCTCCATTTTGGATGATATTCGTGAAACAACTGCCAAACAAAGTTTAGCTTTGACGCTAAGTGTGGGTGTAGGTACAGGTTCACAATCGCTTATAGAACTTGGGGAGTTGGCGCAATCTAGTTTAGACCTCGTATTAGGGCGTGGTGGTGACCAAGTAGCGATTAAACAGCCAAATGGTAAAGTGAAATTTTACGGTGGTAAAACGAATCCCGTTGAAAAACGTACTAGAGTTCGTGCACGCGTTATATCTCATGCGTTGCGTGATTTAATCCAGGATAGTGATCAGGTCTTCATCATGGGTCATAAAATGCCTGATATGGACGCCATTGGAGCAGCTATAGGTGTTCGCAAAATGGCTCAGATGAACAAAATTGAAGGCTATGTAGTAATTGATTTTGATCAAATTGACAATAGCATTATACGTTTGATGAATGTGATCAAGGAAAAATCTGATCTCTATGACCGTTTTATCTCACCGGAAGAAGCTTTATCGAAAATTACCGATAAATCATTGTTAGTCATTGTAGATACACATAAACCTTCAATGACAATTGAAGAAAAATTAATGCATAAGGCTGAAAAGGTTGTCGTTATAGATCATCATCGTCGCGGGGAAGAGTTTGTTAAAAATCCGATGCTTGTTTACATGGAGCCCTATGCTTCATCTACAGCTGAACTTGTTACTGAATTATTAGAGTATCAACCTAAGAATGATAAAATAACAATGTTAGAGGCAACAGCTCTTCTTGCAGGAATTATCGTGGATACAAAAAGTTTCACCTTACGTACTGGAGCTCGTACCTTTGAAGCAGCTTCTTATTTACGTACGAACGGAGCCGATACAATACTTGTACAGCGCATATTGAAGGAAGATATCAATACGTATATTGAGCGTTCTAAAATTGTTCAAACCGCTGAGTTTGTCCATAAAGGAATGGCCATAGCACGTGGCGATACCGATAAAATTTTTAACTCAGTTTTAATCGCGCAAACCGCGGATATTTTATTGACGATGAAAGATATTTCAGCGTCATTTGTAGTTGCCCATCGTAATGACGGTACAATTGGCATTAGCGCGCGCTCACTTGGCGAAATTAATGTCCAGCTTGTCATGGAAAGACTTGGTGGTGGTGGCCATTTAACGAACGCTGCATGCCAATTAGAGATTACAACAATCGATGAGGCTATTAAAATGTTAAAAGAAGCAATAGAGGATGTATTAGAAGGGAGTTCGGGATTATGAAAGTAGTTTTCTTAAAAGATGTTAAAGGTAAAGGTAAAAAAGGTGAAGTCAAAAATGTTGCAGATGGTTATGCACATAACTTCCTACTAAAAAATAATCTTGCTGTAGAAGCAAACCAAGCTGCAATTAGTCAATTAGACGGCCAAAAGAAAAAGGCGGAAAAAGACGCTGCTGCTGAATTAGCTGCTGCAAAAGATTTAAAAGCAAATATTGAAGAGTTAACGGTTATACTAAAAGCAAAATCTGGTGAAGGTGGCCGTTTATTCGGTGCAGTTACTACAAAACAAATTGCCGATGGATTAAACAAACAACATGGAATTAAAGTTGATAAACGTAAAATGGAATTAGCAGACGCTATTCGTGCACTAGGATTTACAAACGTGCCCGTTAAGCTACATCATGAAGTAATAGCTACGCTGAAAGTACATGTTACAGAAGAAGCGTAAGGAGAGACATATATGACCGATCCATTATTGGAACGCGTTCCGCCTCACAACCTAGAAGCTGAACAATCTGTCTTAGGAGCCATCTTTCTTGAACCACAATCACTCATAACGGCTTCAGAAATTCTTCTTGAAGATGAATTCTATAGATCGGCACATGTCAAAATCTTTTCTACGATGTTGCGTCTGAGCGATCAAGGTAAAGCTATCGACGTTGTTACGGTGACAGAGGAGCTTTCCAATCATAATGAGTTAGAAGACATAGGCGGCATCTCTTATATAACAGAGCTTGCCAATGCTGTACCGACAGCAGCCAACGTCGCTTATTATGCACAAATCGTCTCAGAGAAGGCTTTATTACGCCGGTTAATTAGAGTAGCGACGAAAATCGTAGAAGATGGTTATACACGTGAAGATGAAGTGGATGCGCTTTTAGCAGAAGCTGAACGTAAAATGATGGAAGTGGCAAGCCGCAAAAACGCGGGCGACTTTAAGCATGTGAAGGACGTTCTTGTTCAAACATATGAAAATATTGAGCAACTACAACATCGTAAAGGTGATGTCACAGGTATTCCAACCGGATTCCGTGACTTGGATCGTATAACTGCAGGGTTTCAGCGCGGAGATTTAATTATCGTGGCGGCACGACCTTCTGTTGGTAAAACGGCATTTGCTTTGAACGTTGCCCAAAACGTTGGGACAAAAACGTCTGAAAATGTTGCTATTTTCTCACTCGAAATGGGTGCGGAGCAACTTGTAATGCGTATGATTTGTGCGGAAGGCAATATCGATGCACAAGTATTACGTACAGGTGCATTAAACGTCGAGGATTGGCGTAAACTAACGATGGCTATGGGTAGCTTGTCAAAGGCTGGAATTTTCATCGATGATACACCTGGTGTGCGTATAAATGAAATACGTGCAAAATGCCGTCGTCTAAAACAAGAGCATGGACTCGGTATGATTTTGATTGACTATTTGCAGCTCATTCAAGGTAGTGGCAATGGACGCGAAAACCGTCAACAAGAAGTATCCGAAATTTCACGCTCACTGAAAGCGTTAGCCCGTGAATTAGAAGTGCCTGTTATTGCTCTATCTCAGTTATCACGTGGTGTTGAGCAACGTCAAGATAAGCGCCCAATGATGAGTGATTTGCGTGAATCAGGAAGTATTGAGCAAGATGCCGATATCGTATCCTTTCTATATCGTGAAGATTACTATGATAAAGAAACGGAAGATGCTAATACGATTGAAATTATTATTGCTAAGCAACGTAATGGTCCAACAGATACGGTTAAGCTTGCTTTCGTCAAAGAACACAATAAATTCGTTAGTGTCGATTGGTCGCTGCAAGAACCAGCTGGAGGCTATTAAATTATATAAGTATGCAAAAACACGAACATTGGAGTGGCGACCTAGTTATACGTTCGTGTTTTTTGTTGTTTATAATTGACTATTACTCATTTCGTTGTTACAATTATCGTGTTTGATTCAGGACGCTATGAAAGCGTCTGACGGAGGTGCTGGGAATGACATCAGTAGTAGTAGTAGGAACCCAATGGGGAGATGAAGGTAAAGGTAAAATTACCGATTTCCTATCTAAGAAAGCAGAAGTAATCGCTCGTTATGCAGGCGGGGACAATGCAGGTCATACAATTAAATTCGATGGCGAGACTTATAAATTACACTTAATTCCATCAGGTATTTTTTATCAAGAAAAAACTTCAGTAATTGGTAACGGTTTAGTAGTAAATCCAAAATCAATTGTTACTGAACTAAAAGGTTTACAAGAACGTGGTGTTAATACGGATAATCTTCGTATTTCAAACCGTGCACACGTTATTCTTCCATACCATATTAGACAGGATATTGTAGATGAAGAAAGCCGTGGCGACAACAAAATTGGTACTACATGCAAAGGTATCGGGCCTTGCTATCAAGATAAAGTAGCACGTATCGGTATTCGTATGGCTGACTTATTAGATCGTGAAGTGTTTGAACAAAAACTTCGTGAAAATTTAGTTCTTAAAAATCGCCTATTTGAAAAGTTTTACGAAACAGAAGGCTTGAAATTTGAAGACATCTTTGAAGAATATTATGGTTACGGCCAAGAAATTGCAAAATATGTAACTGATACTTCTAAAATCTTGAATGATGTTCTTGATGAAGGTGGCCGCGTGTTATTTGAAGGTGCACAGGGGATTATGCTTGATGTCGATCAAGGTACATATCCATTTGTAACTTCTTCAAACCCAGTAGCTGGTGGTGTTGCAATCGGCGCAGGTGTTGGACCGTCTAAAGTGACGCGTGTTATAGGTGTTTGTAAAGCCTATACATCTCGTGTTGGTGATGGCCCATTCCCAACTGAATTATTTGATGAAGTAGGTCACCAAATCCGTGAAGTAGGTCGTGAATATGGTACAACTACAGGTCGTCCACGCCGTGTTGGTTGGTTCGATAGCGTTGTAGTTCGTCATTCACGTCGTGTAAGTGGTATTACAGATTTATCATTAAACTCAATTGACGTATTATCAGGTCTTGAAACTGTTAAAATCTGTACGGCTTACAAATACAAAGATCAAACAATTACTGAATATCCAGCTAACCTTCATATCATCGAACAATGTGAACCAGTATATGAAGAGCTTCCAGGCTGGTCTGAAGACGTTACAAGCTGTAGAACATTAGGAGAATTACCAGCAAACGCTCGTCGTTATGTTGAGCGCGTAAGCGAATTAACAGGTATTCAAATCGCAACATTCTCAGTAGGTCCAGATCGCGAACAAACAAATGTCCTTATAGATGTTTGGGGAGAATAAGCATATTGCAATAGATAGAGTTAAATAGCAGAGAAATTAATTTTCCCACTATTTTTTATAGTTTCTTATCATTTATTTTCAATCAAAGCAATTACAACTATGTAAAGTAAAAAAGCTAATTCTCATTAGAGAATTAGCTTTTTTACATTTAGTGAATATCTTTCTTTTTAAAGCGTCCGCCGCGAACTTCGGCGATATTGCCGATTGCGAGGAAGGCATGATCATCGAGTTCTTCTACAATCGTTGTGAGTTTGGACTCTTCCAGTCTTGTAATAACAGTGAAAATCACTTTTTTTCTGTCGCCAGTATAAGCGCCTTCTCCTATTAAATATGTAACCCCACGGCCAAGACGATCCATAATAGCACGACCGATCTCTTCATATTCGTCACTAATAATATATACGGCTTTTGATTCATCAAGGCCTTGAATGACGACATCAATCGTTTTGTAGGCTATGAAGTAAGCAAGTACGGAATACATTGCTTGTTCCCATGTGAAAACAAAGCCCGCTACTGTGAAGATGATTAAGTTGAAGAACATAATAATTTCGCCTACAGAGAAAGGTGAGTTTTTATTAAATAAAATTGCTAAAATTTCAGTGCCATCAAGGGAACCACCATAGCGGATAACAATACCAACACCGGTACCGAGGACGATGCCGCCAAATACTGTAGATAATAACAAGTCGCTTGTAAAAGCTTGAATAGGATGTAATAGAATTGTAGCTATAGATAAAGTAGTAATTCCTAATGCGGTTGATAAGGCGAATGTTTTACCAATTTGCTTATAACCGAGGAAAAAGAAAGGTATGTTCAAGAGGAAAATGAATAATCCTAGTGGCAAGCTTGTAAGGTAGGCTACGATAATAGATATACCGACAATCCCACCATCTAAAATGTTGTTTGGTACAAGAAATAGCTCAAGTGCAACAGCCATAATAATGGCCCCAAGCATAACCATAATAATGCGATAGAGTAACCTTCCTTTAGAAGTTTTCCTATTCTTTTCGTTTAATTTCTTTGCTTCTTTCAAAATATCTTCCATGTTCCTGTTTGAGTCATTCAACTCAATCGCCCCAATCTATAGAAATCTAATAATTCTAACTTAATTTTAACGGAATATTAACAAATACAAAAGGGAAAAGTACTTATTTGTAACAATTGTTACGAAAATGAAATAGGATTTTTGTATATATAGAGAGTAAAATGGTGAATAATGTATATAAAAATTAGCTGTATTAATGAAAAAGAACTGCATTATATCCTACTTATGTAAAAAAATACGGATAACTGGAATCAATTATACAATTCAATTACATCGAGTTTAATAAGTTCAATAGAAAAATGGGATGTGGTAAATTAGAGAAGCTTGATTTTGAGAGAACTCTTGCAAATTTAATAATCCATTTAATTCAAAAAAACGAAAGGAGCTTATCATGCGTTTGAAACGGAATAGTAGTGAGAACATAAGATCTCCCAAACGAAACCGCCAGTCAACAGCAATAAGAGTAGCAACTATCGCAACATTACTCATTTCAGTATTTACACTCAATATCGGTTACGCAAATGCACAGCAAGATAGCCAATTGCATAAAATTTATCATATATACATGAAGGATCAATATATCGGAGCCGTATCAAACGAGAAGTCGATTGATACGCTTATCGATGACAAAGTGAAAAAGGTGAGCACCCATTACAAAAACCTTTCGCTGAAGGCGACGTCTGACTTGTCCATTGTATCAGAGCAGGTTTTTTTAGAGAATACAAATGACGAAGACACTTTGGAAAAGCTAGACGATGTATTAACAATTGAAGCTTCAGCTTTTGCATTACTAATCGATGGTAAGGTGGCAGCCTATGTCAAAGACATTGATGCATATGAAGAAACAATTCGTCAGCTTAAATTGCAATATATTTCACCCAAAGAACTTAAAGTATTGAATGCTATGGAAGACTCACATATACCTTTACCACCATTAAAGAAAGATGAAACACGTATTGTAGGTATTTCTGTAAAACAATCGGTTTCTGGTATAACAGAAAATACGAATCCAGCCAATATTTTAACAGTGAAGAAAGCTGTTAAATTATTAACCAAAGGCAAGCTTCAAGAGAAACAATATACAATTAAAAAGGGTGATACTATTAGTAGTGTCGCAGCAAATCACAATATAACAGCATCTAAGCTTTTGAAACTAAATCATAATTTAACAGATAGAAGATCTCTGCCAATTGGACATCCCATTAAAGTTGCAGAGTCAGAACCTTTGATAAATATCGAATTAACAAAGGAAACTAAAAAAGTAGAAAAAATTAAGCATGAAACTATCGTTAAAAGAGATAAAAAAATGTTGACTGGTGAGAAGGAAGTAGAACAAAAAGGCGCGGATGGTAAAATGCTAGTGACGCACTTAATAACCGAAGTTGACGGTGACAATGCTTCAGAAACAGTAACAACAGAATATGTTACGAAAGAAGCGGAAACACGTGTAGTTGTTAAGGGGACAAAGGAAGTTCCATCACGAGGTAAAGGTAGCTTTGAATGGCCAACAGAAGGTGGTTATATTTCAAGCGAAATGGGCTATCGCTGGGGAGAGTTACACCGAGGGATTGATATTGCTAGACCAGATGGACTGACAATTAAAGCAACTGATAATGGTGTCGTCATATTTGCTGATGTAGATGGTACTTACGGCAATAAAGTAACAATCGACCATAATAACGGCTATCAAACAGTATATGGCCACTTAGCATCTATTGATGTGACTGTGGGACAGGCAGTAGCTCAAGGCTCTAAATTAGGTATTATGGGGACTACAGGTAATTCAACAGGAGTACATTTACATTTTGAAGTGTCAAAGGATGGAAAATTACTTAATCCGTTAAATGTATTAAAATAAAAATAGAACAACACAGTCCATTAAGAAAGTGGACTGTTTTTTTACATAGAATTCACTTCAAAAAAATGATGAATTGTAATATTCCCCGGGAAATACCAGTCTCTTTCGGGATTCAAAAGATGCGCCGAATGCTAAAGCATGATAGAGTTAACTGTATGGAATATACGGAAACTAACATTAATTTACAGTATAAATAAAATTTAAATATGAAGGGAAGTATAAATGTGGACAAGACAATTTTAGTTGTAGATGATGAAAAACCGATTGCAGATATACTACAGTTTAATTTAATAAAAGAAGGTTACAAAGTAGTTTGTGCCTATGATGGTGATGAAGCACTTGAAAAGGTAGAGGAAATCCAACCAGATTTAATGCTTTTAGATATCATGTTACCGAAACGTGATGGCATAGAAGTCTGTCGTGAAGTACGGAAAAAATACGATATACCTATTATTATGTTAACAGCAAAAGACTCCGAGATTGATAAAGTATTAGGCTTAGAATTAGGAGCAGATGACTATGTGACAAAACCATTTAGCACACGCGAACTAATTGCTCGTGTGAAAGCAAATATGCGTCGTCACCAATCAACAACGGCAACAGACGAGCAGGAAGAATCATCAAGTGATATCGTAGTTGGCTTACTTGTTATTCAACCAGAAGCTTATTTAGTATTAAAACGAGATCAAGCAATTGAACTTACACACCGTGAATTCGAATTACTTCATTATTTAGCAAAACATATTGGTCAAGTTATGACACGTGAGCATTTATTGCAAACAGTATGGGGCTACGATTATTTTGGAGACGTGCGCACGGTTGATGTAACGATTCGCCGCTTACGTGAGAAAATTGAAGATAATCCAAGCCATCCAGCATGGATCGTAACACGCCGTGGAGTGGGATATTACTTAAGAAATCCTGAACAGGAGTAAGGTACATGCAGAAAGTCAGCTTTTTAAAATCCGTTCACGTAAAGCTAGTGCTTATTTACGTGCTATTAATTTTAATAGCTATGCAAATTATAGGACTCTATTTCGCAAACGGATTGGAACAAAAATTAAAAACAAACTTCGAAACATCCGTTTCTGACCGCCTAAAATTAGTGACATTCAGTGTAAAAGAGGAGCTATTAAAGGATCGTACAGAAGATGATCCCAAACTGGAGCAAAGCCTGAGAACGGTACTAAACGGACTATCATCTGAAGATATAAGCGAAATTCGTGTCATTGATGCACGTTACCGCATTTTAGCTACATCCGATACGAGCAACCAGTCTATAATAGGGCAGCGCTCGGTGGAGGCTTTAGTACGCCAATCATTAGCAACCCAAACAAGCTCCGAGAATATCGCATTAGATGATCAAACGAGAAAACGAGTATGGGTATTGATAACTCCAATTACATCCAATGGTAAAGTCATTGGAACCGTCTACTTAAAAGCGAATATCGAACGTGTTTTTGAACAGATGAACGAGATCAATCGTATTTTAGCGGGCGGAACTGCAATTGCGTTAGCCATTACAATTGTACTCGGCATTTTCATCGCAAAAACGATTACGAAGCCAATATCAGATATGCGAAAACAAGCTCAAGCAATGGCGAAAGGGAATTTCTCGCGAAAAGTACGAGTTTATGGAAATGATGAAATTGGACAGCTGGCAATTGCCTTTAATCATTTAACAAATAGGCTTCAGGAAGCGCAATCTACAACAGAAGGTGAACGTAGGAAGCTTGCATCTGTCTTAGCTAATATGACAGATGGTGTAATTGCGACTGATCGCAAAGGACGTATTATGCTGATCAACACACCTGCACAGCAATTATTTAAAGGTGAGCATGATGAACTAATGGGGCGCCCACTCATATCTGTTTTAGGGTTAGATGAGGGGTATACTTTTGAGGATTTAATCCATATGAAAGATGCTGTAAATCTAGACTTTAGCTCACCAGACCACCCTTATATTTGGCGTGCGAATTTCTCTGTCATTCAAAAAGAAACTGGTTTTGTGAATGGTCTTATTACGGTGCTTCATGATATTACAGAGCAAGAAAAAATTGAAATGGAACGCCGTGAATTTGTATCCAATGTTTCGCATGAACTGCGTACCCCATTAACAACGATGCGTAGCTACTTAGAAGCATTAGCGGATGGTGCTTGGCGAGATGAAAATATCGCACCTACATTCCTAGATGTTACGCAAACAGAAACCGAGCGTATGATTCGGCTTGTAAATGACTTACTACAACTATCTCGTATGGATAGTAGAGAGTACGAGTTAAATGCAGATATCGTAGATTTCAATAAATTATTCGAACGTATTATCGATCGCTTTGAAATGTCAAAATCGAAAAACGTGGAATTCCAGCGACTCATTTCTGATACAGCATGCTATGTAGAGCTTGACACCGATAAAATTACACAAGTCATCGATAATATTATTTCGAATGCATTAAAATATTCTCCAGATGGAGGCAATATCCGTTTTGGCGTAACAGCGCAAGATGGCATTTTAAAAGTTATGATTTCCGATGATGGTATGGGTATACCGAAGGAAAATGTTGACCGCATATTCGATCGATTCTATCGTGTAGACCGTGCTAGAGCTCGTTCAATGGGTGGGACTGGTCTAGGCTTAGCTATTTCTAGAGAAATGATTCAAGCTCACGGCGGGAAAATTTGGGCAGAAAGTGATGAAGGACATGGAACAACGATCTTCTTCACATTGCCATACGAATTAGACGAGGCAGGTGAATGGGATTGAAGTATATTGAGCAAATAAAGTCAGTTGTCCTATTCGTCCTTGTTTTATTGAGTATTACACTTACCTTTTCTATTTGGACATACAAACCAAACTACGTCACAATCGAGCCAACAAAGGTCGTTGATATTTCAATCGGTAAAAAGCGTCAAATAGCAGACGTAATTAAGCCATACCGAATGATTTTCCATAAGAACGAAAAATGGAAAGGTACAAATGTTAATGAGGAAATGCAAGATATCTTGAACGAAATGAAGAGTTGGCAAGTATCTGATTTAACACTTGTAAGCAATAATTTAGACGCTGAGAAGCTCGATGAACTAGTGGGTATGAATAATCGCATGACATTGTTCTTCACAGGCGAAATTCCATTCCCTGTATTCCAAAAACTACTACCTGTACTAAATAAGAAAATACCCGAAGCGTCATTTGATCGTATGATTGTCGACTGGAGTAAGATGAACAGCAACGACCTGAACACAAATGAGTTACTTGTTTTTTTTGCTAACTCACAAAAGAATCAACTCTATAAAGCAAAAATTAAAGTAAATAGTGAAAAAGGCTTCCAAGATAATGTATTAACAGTGGCAAAAACCTTCCCTAATTACGTTGAAATTGGACGTGAGGGAATGACTAACTTTTATTTGCCAGAAAAAGAGATTAACATTACAAAATACACGTATTTAGTTCAAACTGATCCAGTTGATCGCTATAGAAAAGCGCTCTTCTCTAATCCTAATATCGTTAAACATAGTCCAGATGAAGCAACAGGTAACGAAAAGTACACGGATGATAAAGCTCTTATGACCGTCGATCCACAAGCGCGTACGCTCAACTTCGTCAATATATCTGTTGTAGAAAATAAAGAAATGACAGTAAAATCTAAGCTCATTTTAAATACGTTCGATTTTATTAATGAACATGGTGGTTGGACAGGTGATTTCCGTTATAATGCTGTCGAAAAACAAAAAGTTACTTACCAATTGTATTTACAGGACCAGCCTGTCTTTAGTGATCGAACAGTTACATTAACCGAAATTTCTACCCAGTGGGGTAATGGTCGCATCTCAACATATACACGCCCGTATTACAAACCGGTGTCCTTGCCAGAAAAAGGTGAAGGTAAGTTAATATCTGGTCCAGAAGTGATAGAGCGACTTGTAAATAATAAAGAAATAAAATACGACGATATTGATGAAATCCGTTCAGGCTATTACTTAATGAAAAATGACATTCCACAATTATTCACACTAGAGCCTATGTGGTTTTACAGTATTAATGGTAAATGGGAACATGTCTCACAGAGTATAGTGGGGGGTGCTAATATTGGATTGGAGTAAAACGAAAACCATCTTCATTATCGTATTCTCGATTTTAAATGTCTTCCTTTACTCGCTTTACGTCAATCGCTACAATGAGGCACAAGAAGTCGAGCCCCTTGCTGCTGAAACGACGATTGAAGCTCGCTTAAATGATGAGAACATTACGGTGAAAAGTCTGCCCCAAAAAAAAGAAAAAGTTTCGTATATATCAGGACAAATAAAACAATTTAACATAGAAGAGCTAAAAAAAGTATATGACAATCAGTACTTTGATACTAATGGATCTTTGCTTACATCAAAATTTGAAAATCCAGTGCCGTTAAAAAGCATTAAGGATGCCTCTAGCCTCACAGAGTTTATGAAAAAGAATGTGTATGCAGGGGAAACCTATAAACTTTGGTATATCGATGAGGAAAAAAGAGAAGCAACTTTTTTCCAAAAATCCAATGACCGTATGATTTATATCAACCAAAACGCAGTTGTCAAATTACACTGGGATAAGGACTTTGCAGTGACAGGTTATAAACAAACGATGTTCGATTCACTGGCGGCATTTGGTGAGAAAAGTACGTTACTCACTGCTCTAGAAGCAATCAAAGTACTATATGAAAAAGGATTTTTAAAACAAGATTCGAAAATTACAAAACCACAGCTTGGATATTCTACACTTGTTCCTTTAACCAAGACACAAGTACTTGCGCCAACTTGGCATATACATGTTGATTTTGTGGAAGGTGACGAAGCGGATTATTTTGTTAATGCTGTAGATGGCCAAGTTATCAACATTCATTTGAATGGAGAAGAATTAAAAGATAATGAATGGGGAAGAATTAGAAGCTAAATAAGGAGTCTTTACTATGCAGTTCAGTGTATTAGCAAGTGGCAGTACGGGCAATGCTATTTATGTAGAAAATGATGACCATACATTTATCGTCGATGCTGGTCTAACAGGTAAGAAAATGGAGCAGCTTTTTGCAAAAGTTGACCGCGATATTAAGAAGCTAAGCGGCATCTTTGTAACACATGAGCATATTGATCATATAAAAGGTGTGGGCGTGTTAGCGCGTAAATATCATGTCCCGGTTTACGCCAACGCTAAAACATGGGCTGCAATGGATGACAAAGTCGGCAATATTCCATTAGAACAACGCTTCCAATTTGATATGGAAACAGCGCAATCATTTGGCTCAATTGATATTGAATCATTCGCTGTTTCCCATGATGCTGCTGACCCAATGTTTTACACTTTCCATGAGAATGGTCGCAAACTTGTTATCATTACTGATACAGGTTATGTTAGCGATCGTATGAAAGGGATTATTAAAGGAGCAGATTCCTTCGTTTTTGAAAGTAATCATGATGTAAGTATGCTACAAATGGGCAGCTATCCTTGGTCTACAAAACGACGTATTTTAAGTGATGTTGGCCATGTTTCAAATGAGGATGCTGCTGTTGCTATGAGCGAAGTCGTTGAGCAAAAACCAACGCGTATTTATCTATCACATTTAAGCAAAGATAATAATATGAAAGATTTAGCACGCATGAGCGTATCTCAAACACTGCAATCATGTGGCATTATGCCGGGTGAATTTGTGAGTCTTTTGGATACGGATGCAGATGAACCTACTAAAATGGTAACAGTGTAATAAATTTTTCCTCTCTTTAGAAAGAGAGGTTTTTTTATGCGCTAATAGGGAAATATATGCTACGGAGATGAAAAATAAAGAAGCCAATTTTGAACTGATTTTTAATTCATTTTCATCTGATTTTAATGTTTGAACGATATAGTGTAACTATCAGGTTAATAACGAAGGGATGATACGTATGGGGTATTACGATAATATTAACGGAGAAGATAGAAGTCGTTCTAAAAAACGCAGCAGCAAAGCAGGTTATTTCTTTAGTGGGTTTATCGGTGTCATTATTGGCGCATTACTTGTTTGGCTACTAATGCCATCAATGGTGGGGCTTTTGCCAAATGGTACGAGCAATTCGTCAAACCCAAGTACTACTATAAATAACACACCGCAGCAAGTGGCAACAGAGGTCACTACAGATGTTACAGAAGCTGTTGAAAAGGCAGCTGGAGCAGTTGTCGGCATTACAAATATCCAAGAAACAGAACAGGATTTTTGGAACCAATCTGAAACAGCTACTAAAGAAGCTGGTAGTGGCTCAGGTGTTATTTATAAAAAAGACGGTGACACAGCATACATCGTTACAAATAATCACGTAGTCGAAGGTGCCAAACAATTAGAAGTAACGTTTCCAGATGGTACAAAAGAAAAAGCGAAACTAATCGGAAGTGACGTTTGGACAGATTTAGCCGTCATCTCAATTTCAAGTAAAAAAGTCGATACAATTGCTACGTTTGGTAACTCAGATGTCCTAAAACAAGGTGAAACAGTAATTGCTATCGGTAATCCGCTTGGTCTGGATTTCTACGGCTCTGTTACAAAAGGCGTCGTGTCAGGTAAAGACCGTACAGTACCAGTTGATTTAGATGGGGACGGTAAACCAGACTGGCAAGCGGAAGTATTACAAACAGATGCAGCCATAAACCCGGGTAACAGTGGTGGTGCTCTTGTGAACCTTGCGGGTGAAGTTGTAGGAATTAACTCAATGAAAATTTCTCAGTCAACTATTGAAGGATTAGGATTCTCTATTCCAATCAACACAGCAATCCCTGTCATTAATGAACTACAAAAATCAGGTAAAGTAGAACGACCATCAATGGGTGTATCATTAGTCGATTTAACAAATGTTCCTGCATTCCACCAAAGTCGTACATTAAAATTACCAGCTGAGGTAACTGAAGGTATTGTGATTAGTAGCATCGTTAAAAACTCAGCAGCCGCAAAAGCAGGTTTAGAGCAATACGATGTCATCGTTGAAATTGATGGTCAAAAAGTAGAAAATTCAATTGATCTTCGAAAACATTTATACAACAAGAAAAACGTCGGCGAAAAATTAAAAATCAAAGCTTACAGAGCTGGGGAAATAATCGAAAAAGAACTAACATTAACAAATAGTCCGACAAATTAAACTTGTGGATAATGATAGTTATCCACGAAATATTTACAAAGCGAGCAGAAACGTGAAAGCGTGCCTTTCCTGCTCGCTTTTCGTTTGTTACAATAGACTGTGGATAACATCAAGCGAATTGTGTATAAGTTTTGGGAATTTTGAAAATTGAAAGGATGAAATATTTTGAAAATATACAGCTGTGAAACTCATATAGGACACGCTTTAGACATGTTTGTTGCAGAACAGAAAGAAGTACCATTATTTGAAATGGCAACAGAGGAAGAAAAGTTATCCACAAGTTGCAAGTATTGCGAAGAGCTAGCAACATATGTTGTGGCGAACGAATGAGCGACCACAACATATTGATTCGGCTTGTGGATATGTGTATAACTTCTGTGGATAACGTGTTTGTAAATTAAATGTGAAGGTGGATAACTTGTGAATATAGCGATTATTACCGTTGGGAAATTAAAAGAAAAGTATTTAAAAATGGGTATTGAGGAGTACGTCAAACGACTTGGCGCCTATGCTAAAATCGATCTCATTGAAGTTCCTGACGAAAAGGCGCCCGAACAATTAAGCGATGCTGAAATGGAAATCGTTAAGAAAAAAGAAGGCGAACGCATTTTAGCCAAAATTTCACCAGACACTCACGTCATCGCTCTAGCCATTAATGGCAAAATGAAAACATCTGAAGAAATGTCCAAAGACATCGAATCGCTTATGACATACGGCAAAAGCAAAATCGCCTTCGTCATCGGCGGTTCTCTGGGGTTACATGATGATGTATTAAAACGTGCGAATGAAAAACAATCGTTCGGGAAGATGACATTACCTCATCAGTTGATGAAGTTAGTGTTGGTGGAGCAGATTTATCGGAGTTTTAGGATTATGAAGGGTGAACCTTATCATAAGTAAGCGCGGTTAATGTGGGATTCTTTAATTTAATTGATAATCCTCTTACTAAAGCGTTAAGTTGAAATTAAGAAACGATGAAGCTAGTTTTTCTAAGCTCATAATGAAAGGAGAAATGTAAATGAACGAAATCATTCAAAAGAAATTGTTAGAAATAGAAGAGAAATATAAGGTAAAGATTTTATATGCTGTCGAATCAGGAAGTAGAGCATGGGGCTTTCCTTCAAAAGACAGTGATTATGATGTTCGATTTATTTATATTCATCCTTCAGAATGGTATCTCTCGATTGATCCACAAGGAATTGGAGTAAAGAGAGATGTAATTGAAGAACCAATTAATGATTTATTAGATATAAGCGGTTGGGAAATCACAAAAGCGCTACGCCTATTTAGAAAAAATAATCCGCCACTTTTAGAATGGTTAAGAAGCAATATTATTTATTATCAAAAATACTCATTTGTTGATAACATACGGTCTTTGGAATCGAGTGTATTTTATCCAAATTCGATGCTTCACCATTATTTAAACATGGCAAAAAACAATTATCGTGAGTACCTGCAGGGACCAGAAGTAAGAATAAAAAAATATTTTTATGTACTTCGGCCGATATTGGCTTGCAAGTGGATAGAGAAATATAATACGACACCTCCAATTAGCTTCCATGAACTATTGGAAGATAGCCTTCAGGAGGGCGAATTAAAAAATGCAATTGAGCATCTTTTAAAACGAAAGCTAATAGGTGATGAGTTAGATATTGAACCCCGTATTTATGTGATTAACGACTTTGTAGAAAGTGAAATGGAACGACTCGAAGAAAATGTTAAATCACTCAAAGTTGAAGCGAAGGATCCTACTAAAATATTAGATGAATTGTTTAGAAATACATTGCAGGAAGTTTGGAAATAAGTAAATGCGGCTTATGAAAAGAACCACCTAGAATATTGTAGTGTCAGCGTTCTAGATGGTTTTCATTTATCCATATTCAATAATGTTAATTTTAATAAATGAGGGTAGTAACTTTTGTACATCTTCTAATGTTGAAAAGTGATTTTCGTTTGAAAAAATATCAGTACCTTTGAAGTCATGACTAAATAAAAATGCAGTTGTTGGTTCGTTAAAATGAATACACAGGGTGTCCTCTATAGAAGCATCTATCCCATCTGTACGTTTTGCGTCCCAAATTTTACTCTCTATCGTAAAAGTATCTTTTCGATTTGACCAAAAAGAGCTCATATTATAATTATGCTGCCAAATCATGATAGGAATTAAGTGTATTAGTTCTTGATGATTTGTGATAGTGATCATTAAATAAGTGCTGTTTTTTGATTGATAAAATACTTCAAATGGTAGCTGTGCATCATGTAATTGTTGTTTTATCACTTTTATAATTTTTCTATCGCTCTGCTCGAATAAATAATAAAGTGGGAATGGAGCTAAGCTTTCTGTAAATAGAGCAAGTTGTTCGTCTGTATAGTCTGGATAATACATCTTGCCAATATTAATGGCGTATTGAATACCTTCCTTAATAAAAAAGTTATAGCCCCCAGTTGAAGGTGCATTTGCATAATACTTTTTAGGTAGAAAGCCAATTCCTAAATTCATTACAATCACATCCTTGGAGAATATTATAAATCTGATTGGAAAAAACCGCACTTATTCATGTTACGGAGAACCGTACCACAAATAGGGGAGGTTTTAACTCATAGTCCCCACACTAATAACTTGTGCCTTTTCATTTACAAGTTGTTCCGTTGCATATGCGTGAAACTAACGTTCACTATTGTGTAAGGAAGCTCATATTCTTGTATGACTTCCACTTGAAATATATTCATTTCCTTTTCTGATGAAAAACTTTAAAAAGGGTAATTGTAAAATAAATTTAATAGACTAATAACACAAAGCGAAAACTCCTAACGTGATTTGTCTCGACAACAATTACGATGTATGAGTTTTCGCTTTTCTTCTATTCGAAAATAGTTAATATTTAATACCTCATTACGTTAACTCCTATTTTAGTAAATTTTTCTATTATTTCACAGTTACTTTCATCTTACTTCACATCTGTATTGTATTATTGGAAATTGAAAGGAGATTGTAAACATTGAAAAAACTATTCGTATTAGGAGTTATATTGTTAAGTATCATCTCCGTAGATTTTATAGACAATAAGCACAAAATGAATGCTGAGGCAGCTAAGTCTAGTCTAGAAAAAGATGTACCTAATAATACAAATTGCGCATTTTGTAATATGGTTGTGTACCAAAAAAGTTATAAAATGGGTGTTTTTTCAGCGCAGGCAATTAAAAAGAAAGGTAAGGTGGTTTATTACGATGACATTGGTTGTCTTTTATACGATGAAGTAAAAAATAAAACAACAAATAAAAAGTATGTTCGTGATTACAAAACATTGAAGTGGGTTCAAGCTGAAAAGGCGACTTATGTTAAAACATCGCTAGCTTCGCCAATGGACGATGGTTATATATATTTTGCTAAAGCAGCTGATGCGAAGAATTATGTAGCCAAACATTCAGGTACAAAGATTGTCCCGTTTAAAACTGTTCGAAAAGAGAGCGTTCAGAAATATCAATAAGTATATTTAAAAACACAATAAATTCAGAAGGGAAAATATAGAAAATGAAAAAATATTTAGGGTTTGGATTGTTTATATGTGTAATTTTAGTAGCATTTTTAAATGGTAATCAAAATTCAAGTGTATTTGCAGCAACTACAGATGTGCAAGCTATTAAAAATGGAGAAGTAGTTTATTATAAGGATGTAATTTCATTGTTATATGATGAATTAAATGAAGGGGTTACACTCACAAAAAAAGTTCAGGATTATAGTACAAAAAAATGGGTTGCGTTAGACTCAGTAACGATTGTTAAAACTAATGCTTCAAAAAATATTTATTTCTCAAAAGCAGCAGCTGCAGATAAATATATTAAAGCTTATAAAACGAAAAACAACGTAACATTAAAAAAGGTTAAATTAAATACAATTAAAACTAGTGCCCAGGCAAAATATAATAAAGAAGCACCAAGTATTGTATTAAAAGCGAGTACAACGAAGCCAACGAATACAGATGTCACAGTGAATGTAGCTGTTACAGATAATAAGAAAGTGACCTTTAAAAAATGGGCAATTGGTACAAAGCCAGCAAATAAATTTTCAACTGCAGACACAACATTGACAGATAACTCATTTACAGTAAGTAAAAATGGAACATATACAGTTTATGCTTTAGACGATAATGGTAATAAAAGAACAAAATCAATAAAAATCTCTAATATCGATAAAACAAATCCAACTATTTCATTAAGTACAAGTACAACGGATGCTACAAATGAAAATGTAATAGTAACTGCTTCGATTAATGAAAATGTGAGGGTAGTATCAAAAAAATGGGCAAGTGATAACCAAACAGCTACGTATTTCACAAAGAATGGTACAAAATTTACGGGCAACACATTCGAAATTGCAACAAATGGAACATACACAGTATACGCCAAAGACAGCGCAGGAAATAAGCACATTCAAATAATCACAATATCAAATATCGATAAAACGGCACCAGCAATAACACTTTCAATACCTGAAAGTGATGCAACAGCAGTAAGTAAAAAAATACAAGTTTCAACTACTGATGATAATGGGATTCAAGATCAAAAATGGGCATATGGAAATAAAGGTGTTGAATACTTCGTTGATAAAGGTTCAAGAATAGCACCATTACAAAATGCGAATCAAAATGATAAAATTATCACACTAAAAAATGGCGTTTATACAGTGTATGCTGAGGACAAATTGGGGAATAAAGCAGTAAAAACAATTACTATCGATGGAATTTCTGAATTTACAGAAGTAACCCAAACGGGTGTACATTGTGAAGTATGTCGTATGGATCTTCATAACACTGACCCAAATAAAGTGTATTCTGCCAAAGCGATTGATCAAGAAGGAGCTACACATTATTTTTGTAGAATTGGATGTATGTATCATCAAGAACATGCAAATGGTATAGCATTTACTAATAGATATGTTCGTGATTATAGTGCAACAGCATCACGCTTAAATAACTGGATTGCAGCTGAAAATGCAGTAACTGTAAAATTTAATAATGGTGAAACAGCCAAAGGGATCATGGGTTGGAATCTTTTCCATTTCACAGATTTATCAAGTGCTGCAAACTACCTAGGTGTGAGCAAAGAAAATGTAGTAGCTGAAAAATTAGAAAATATCATTGAATATACGAAAACGAATAATAAGGGAATGAATTATCAATACGAGGTTGATAAATCAGCACAGTGATTTTAAATAACAAAAATTTAAATATTTACCATTTTGGACTAATAGAAAAGCGAAAACTCATGTATCGTAATTGTTGTTGAGACAAATCACGTTAGGAGTTTTCGCTTTGTGTCATTAGTTGAAACAATCTGTTTTATCATTTATTCCTTATTAATTTACAAAATTGGAGGTATTACATTCGTGGTTAAGAATCTGATTACTATCATTATTATCATGGGTTTAATAACGATAGTTGCAATGAATGTTCTCGGTAACGAGAAAGAAACAACGAAAACAGCTGAAACAGCTAAAAAAACCGAAACAGCAGCTACTAATGATAAAGAGGATACTACATATCAAGTAGAGTATGTAGCACCCGATTTTAAGTTGAAAACGTTAGAAGGTGAAACAGTACGTTTATCGGATTATGTAGGAAAAAAGGTGATTTTAAATTTTTGGGCAACATGGTGTCCACCTTGTAAAGAAGAAGTGCCGCATATGCAAAAGATTTATGAGGAGTATAAAAATCAAGGTGTTGAAATTTTAGCGGTTAACGTAACAAATAAGGATAAGGGAGAAGAAGCGGCTGCTCAATTTGTGAAAGAACATGGACTAACTTTTGAAGTTTTGTTAGATGAAGAAGGGTTTGCAGGTAGTACATATCAAGTACTTTCACTGCCAACGACTTATATGATTGATACAAAAGGCAACATGATTGACATTATTGAAGGTCCAATGAATGAGGCATTGATGAAAGAATTAATTAACAAGGCTGAATAATAAAAATTTAATAGTACAAAAGGACTTTTTGAGTAAATACTTTATTTGACGAGGATCATGTGTTATTAGTCTATCAAATCTATTTCACAATTACCATTTTCCACAACATTAAAGGTGACAAGCAACTATATATTATTTACACACATAGCGATTTTGATCTTATTATTGGGTCAGGGGCCTTTCCAGAAGCTAAGGTAATTGCATCTAAACAATTTGATGAAAATCCGAACAAAGAAGAGTGCATTCAAAAAATTAAACAATTTGACCAAGGATATTATTTACATAGAAGCTATTCACCCGTATATCCAACGGTAGATATTGTTGTTTCAGAGGATGGGCATAAATTAGAATTAGATTCGATAACCATGACATTTTATCAAGCACCTGGTCATACGAATGATGGTTTATTTACAGTGATTGAGCCTTATGGTCTATTTCTTTCTGGAGATTACCTGTCAGATATTGAGTTTCCGTTCATCTTTAGCAATTATAAAGGCTATGTAAATACTATCAATAAAGCCGAAAATATTTTGCTTAATCATCAAATAACGACTCACATACCTGGACACGGTTCGACAACATAGAATCAACAGGAAATTCAAAAAGGATAAACAGTTCAAAGTATTACTTAAAACAGCTTCTTCATTATAACGGAGAGTTAGAAAAATATTTAAGTAGGGAATATCCATTTTTTGAAGGAATGAAAAGCATTCATACTGACAATAAAGAGATGGCCAATCAAGAATTTTAAGAAGAAATTTGTAGTTGATAAGCTTTTGAGGAAATGTACTTAAACCAATGAGAGGAATGTATTTAATAGAGACATTAAATAGAAAAAAATTAAAAACTACATTAATTATAGAGGAGTAACCTCATTTAGGCACATCACGGTGAGCCTTATCATAAGTAAGTGAGTATTTTTAAATGTTGAATAGATTAGTAAGGTATGCATACTTCTTTACTTGCATACCTTTTTTCGTTATGAAGGTATTTCGATATAATGCGTTGAATATATATGAATGAATATATTTTTTCTCTTAAGCAAATTTTATTAAACAAAATTCAAAAAAACCATTTCTATCACTATTAATATCTATGGTGAAATCGGCGCTTTAGTAATATGCTATATCGAAGGAGGCCTAGTATGAAGCAACTTTATATAAAGCAGAAGGTATTCAGTCTAAGTGGCAAATTTACGGTAAAGGATCAGCAGGAGAGGGATGTCTATTACGTGGAGGGCAGTTTTATGCAAATCCCAAAGACTTTCTCCATTATGAATACAACAAGAGATGAAGTCGCCCTTATTTCAAAAAAGGTGTTCAGCTTTTTACCGAAGTTTTTTGTTGAGGTAAATGGTCGAGAGGTGTTAACGATTAAGAAGGAGTTTTCTTTCTTTAAAGCACGCTATACGATTGATGCGGCAGACATTGAGGTACATGGTAACTGGTGGGGTATGGATTTTCAGGTCTTACAGCATGGTGTAGTCATAGGTAAAGTGAACAAGGAGTGGTTCACTTGGGGCGATAGCTACAAGGTTCAAATATTGAATGAGGAAATGGAGGCTATCATTATTGCGTTCGTTGTCGCAATTGATTGTGTGAAGGCTGACCAAGCAGCTGCTTCCTCAGTAGCGACGACTTAATGTAGGGACTTACAATGTAAAATGCTGACGGGTTTTCTTTAGAAATTCAAAATTATAAATAACAGTTGAAATAACATCAAATGAGTAGGGAAATCACAAACGAATTCCAAACTTTTTATTATGGAGTTTTAATGAGAATATTTGTCGGAAAAAGTATCTAAACTAAAAGGGAAAATTGGTCTAAATGTAAATTGTCAGGAAGATGGAGGGGTTGAATTTGGGATAATTCGAATAATGGAATTAAAAGAGAATAATTACTTGATAACTGGATTAGTTTTATAAAACCACACTTAGAATAGTTACGGTGAACCGTATCATAAATAAAGGCGGTTTCTAAAAAAAATTTAAAAAACTAAAGCGGATATTCTAAGTAAATAGAATACCCGCTTTTACAAATCATTTACGGAGTTGTTTATGTAATTTATTTACGTCTTTCGGTTAGAAATGCTGTCTTAATAGGACTTTTAGAAAAATAACAAAAATATTAGTGGAAAAAGAGAGAGAAAGCTCAATATTGAACTGTGCTAAATAAAATAGACAGTTTAATAAAAGGATGTGCCGCTCTTATGCGGCAATGAGCTAACTTAGGTATGCAGCCGAAGTTATCTTTTATAATTTCTATTTAAAAAAAGGAACTTTTTTTAGTGCAGCACAAACCGGAATGGCTACACAGATTCCTACAACATTCTGAACGAGGTTTCCGGGAATAGAGGCTATTGGTATAATCCAACTACCAAATAGAACTCGTTCGCAAATATAATAGACGCCTAACATAAAGGGAATCGAACTAATAGTTGCTAATAGATTAAATGTAAAATTATTTCCTTTGCGGTGTTTCGACCAGGCAATTTTCCCAACTATATATCCTTGTAAGCCACGAGCTAAAATAGTAAAAGGTGCCCACAATGTCCAACCAGATATTAAATCAAATAACCCCATACCAACAGCACCTGCAATTGCTCCTTTTTTAGGGCCAAATAAGATGGATGCAATAAAGAGCATGGCTGTTCCAAGATGAACCAAACCGCCGTTTGCAGTAATAGGTAGTTTGATATTTAACAAGAGTGTTGCAACGAATACGAGTGCGATTAACATTGCAGTTAAAATTAAATCCATAGTGCGTGAGTTTGAATAACTTTTTGTTGTGTTCATAGTAAAAGACCTTTCTTGCTTTTTTCATTTTTGATAATCTTAGCAAAGTATTGGTATGTTTAAAAGTGTCAATTTATTTTAAAACAAAGGGGTCAGTTTATAGGGAAATGGAATATTTTTAATTAATTATACTTATAATACAATTTTTTTAAGGGAGAACTTAATAATGGCAAAAGTAGCAACGATGGATAAGTATCTAGATTCTTACGGAAAGACGATTTGTAGTTCTGATATTTTTAAAGTTGTAAATTCGGTTTTTGAAATTAATTTAGACAAAGCACCTATTTTAACAAAAGTGGATGCGGTAGAAGGTTTTTCATCAAAAGGGGACAAATCAATGCCTAGAGTGGTAATGGATTCGTACCTCAATCAATACGATAAGGAACTCACAGGAGCAGATATTCGTGGGATGATCAATGAAATTTTCGGTGTTAATTTAGAGGCCATTTCGTCACTAGAAGGGGCAAGAATTTCATTGTATTCAAAAGATCAGTGGGTTGTTCAATATGAAAAAGACTTGTTTGTCGTACATACTGGCACTGGCGATGTTGATGTGAAGATTTATCCTACAAGCTATTTTACTGAACAGACTGGAGTAGCGGAGCTGCCAACTGATTTACAGAATTTATTAACAGATTTAGGGTACTCCTTCAATGAGGAAATCGGTAGTTATTATTTCCTGAATCCTACAGGTGAAGCAATTTCTGATGTCTTTAAAGGACAAACAATGGGGGTTATTCTTAAAGTCATTCACCAGTCATTCACCAATTTATAAAAACCTTGCTTGTAGCAATCAGAAGTCACTGTAAAAAAAGCCATATAGGACGGGATAATTCCCGTCTTATATGGTTTTGAACCTACCTTTGAAACCTCAAAAAGTCTTATTTCCCAAAAGAAGATAAAAACTTCACTCGGTCGCCAATAGGAGGCGTATTATTATCGACTAAAGCTACCTCTAAAACAGCAGGTCCATTTAAATCCTTGAAGTTGTTAAACATATCTTCGTTGAGATCTTGTATGTCGGTTACTCTAAAGCTAGGTATATTCATAGCTGTTGCCATCGCACTAATATTAATGGATTCTTGTTCAAATGATGGGTGTGTACGTTTAAATTGTAACGCATGTCCTTGATATACCATTCCTAAACGGGCGTTATTCATCACAACAAATAGAATTGGTAAATTATATTCTTTTGCTGTTAAGATTTCCATTCCATGCATGAAGAAGCATCCGTCACCTGTAATACTTACAACTGGGCGTTCTGGTTCCGCTAATTTCAGACCAATAGCTGATGCAATACCACTTCCCATTGCACCGAAATGTACATTAATATCAAATGTCGAATAATCTAAAACCTTCATATGATGAATGACATAAGACATGAATTCACCAATATCTATTGTATATCTAGTAGAGGTAGGTAAATATTTTTGGAGATTTAGTAAAACATTTTTCGTGTTATACTCCTCTGTAATCTCATCAAAGTTTTCCTCTTGTTTAACAACAATTTCAGTAGTGTTTCTTGTTAGACCTGCAGTTCTTAATTCTTCGATCAGGAATAATAAACTTAAATTAATATCACCTAGAACAGGTAGATCAATGTTATATTTTCGATTAAACACGGATTGGTCAAAATCCATTTGTATCGTAAAACGGTCTTTTACAAGATTTCCATTGTAATTATTTGTTGCCGTTTCACCTAAGCTTGACCCCACAATTAATAATACTTTTCCATCACCTTCATTGATCATGACTGAAGCAGCCTCATGACCAGCAAAGCCAAAAACGCCTGCTAGTAGAGGGTGATTCTCTGGGATGAATCCTTTTGCTTGAGGTGTTGTTAGAATTGGCCAATTTAGCAGTTCTGCTAACTCAATTAATTGTTCAACGGAATTTCTTACACCTTGTCCTACAAAAATATAACCGTGTTCTCTTTTTATTAATTCATTAGCTACATTTTTGATTGTATCAAGATTAGGAACAATTGCAGCTCTTTTAGGTGGGGCAGGTATTTCGATGTTTTGCACTGCTTCGTGTTGAACATCAATTGGTATCGCAATATGTACAGGACCTGGTACTCCAGATACGGCAATTTCACATGCTTTTACGACTTCGTTTAGTAAGTCTTTTGAATCTTTAACCAATACACTATATTTTGTAACGGATTTAAATATTGGTTCAGCATCTAATTCTTGAGAAGCGTTTAATCCCATTGTATTCACAGGAACAGAACCAGTTAAAAATAATACCGGCAAATGCTCGCGCATGGCATTTGCAGCACCTGTCACGAGGTTTGTTCCACCAGGGCCACTGCAACCGATACTTACACTCAATTGATTTGTATATTTTGCATAGGCTGCAGCCATATATGATGCTGCTCCTTCGTGCTTTGTTACAATTGGTGTTATTTCAGGCATATCATTTAGCTCATCAAAAAATGCATTAACAGAACCTGCTGGAATACCAAAAATATACTTTATTTCATTACCTTTTAAATATTCTAGTACAATTCGAGCTGCTTTCATGTTCATTCTCCTTTTATTTATAAAATAGAATTATATGAAAAGTATTTTTTCACAATATCGTCTGCCGCCATCGGCTTACTGAAAAAATAACCTTGCATCAAATAACAATCTTGAGCAGATAAAAATTCTGCTTGTTCTCTTGTCTCGACACCTTCAGCAATCACTTCAAGGTTTAAATTTTGAGCTAGCGTAATTATCGTATTTGTAATCGCTGCCTCATCTTTTGTCATTTCTTGTACAAAGGACTTATCAATTTTTAATGTAGAAATGGGCAAGTTCTTTAAATAACCTAAGGATGAATAGCCAGTGCCAAAATCATCTATGGCTAAGTTAATGCCAAGGCCATTTAATTGTTTCATCGTTTTTAAGGTTAACTCTGTATTTTTAACAATCAGATTTTCTGTGAGCTCTAGATGTAAATACTCAGGTGACAAATTTGCTTTTTCTAATACGTTTTTGACAATAGAAAATAAATTATTTTGTTCGAACTGACGAACTGATAAATTTACGGACATACTTTTTAATGGATAGCCTTGATTATGCCATGACTTTAATTGCTTACAAGCCTCTGTGAGAACCCATTCACCGATTGAAACAATTAAACCTGTTTCCTCAGCAATCGGAATAAACTTATCTGGTGAAATCATCCCTTGTTCTGGGTGATTCCATCTCACTAAAGCTTCTACTCCCTCAAATTGCTTTGTCTTATAGTTAATTTGCGGCTGATAAAAGAGAATGAGCTCATCTTGTTCTAAAGCCTTATATAGAGCATTTTCAAGCTTAATATTTTCAAAAGTTCTTATATTCATTCCGTCACTATAAAAATGATAACTATTACCCGTTGTTTCTTTTGATTTGTACATTGCCGTATCCGCATTTTTAATTAACATTTCCGTAGTATAGCCGTTATCAGGGAATAGACTTATACCAATACTCGTTTTAATATATATTTCATTGTCTAGTAAATTAAACGGTTTAGAAAAAGTATCGATTATAATATTGACCACCTTTACAACATCATTTTCGCTACTAATATGAGGTAAATAAATCGCGAATTCATCACCACCTTGTCGTGATAAAGTTGCCGTATTCGGAACGCAATCACGTAAACGATTGGCGACATCTCGTAGTAATCGATCTCCAAAGCTATGCCCAAGCGAATCATTTATATATTTAAAACGGTCTAAATCTAAATATAATACTGCTAATTTTTCTCCATTCTCTGTTGCACGTGTCAGCCCTTGAGTTAACCTGTCTGTTAAAAGAACTCTGTTAGGTAAATCTGTTAAGCTATCAAAGTAGGCACGGTATGTAATCTCTTCTTCCATTTGCTTCCTTTGGGTTATATCTTTAAACGTGACAACTTCCCCTACAATCTCTCCTTCTTCTTTTATTAAGGAGATGACATATTCAACGGGAAAGCCAGAATTGTCTTTTCTAAAAAACTCGCCATTTTTAAAATAACTTTCCGAAATTACCTCTAAATAAGATGAAACACTATTCTTTCTCCCTGTTTCACTTCCATTAAAGATTATACTTACTGATTTTTCGATTAATTCAACATCTGTTTCGTATCCTAACATGTGTGCGCCTGCTGGATTACAAAATGTAATATTTCGATCAAGGTCTAAGCCAAAGATTCCTTCCCCTGCAGAGTTGAGAATCAATTCCTTCTCACGGCTGAGTTGCTGTAATTCTGCTACAACTCTTTCAAGTTCTTGATTTTTCACCGTAATTTCCGATGTTCTTTTTTCGATAATGACCTCTTGCTTTTCCATATATAGAAGATTTGACAAAGTAGCGGCTGTCGTATCAATAATGGATTGGGCTAGTTGTAATTCAGTTTCCGAATAGAGAATCTCCTTCTCACTAAGATTCACAACAGATATTTGACCTAAAATCTCACCCATTGAAATCAAAGGAAACATAAGCATACCCTTTATGCCGAAATTACGACAAACATCGTGGTTAGGTCTTTCGTCCGTAAATACATCTGGAATGAGAATGGCTTTTCTTGTTTTAAATACCTCTTGCATCACAGGGTCATTGCTTTGGTCAATTTTTATCTTATTATGTGTTTTTATCCAGTCTTCTTCTGTCCAATCACTATTTTTACTTAACTTTGCCGGTTTAATTCTTTTCTCAGCAATCGGATCAAGTAAGTGAACGCCTATATTATAAGTATCTAAAGCTTGTGCTAAGTAGAAAAAACATTTATCAAGACTCTCTTGCATAGAGGAACACATCGATAAATCGCGTGTAGTATCAAGTAGCAGCTGCTTTTCCTTAATGAGATGCTCCTTATGAGTTAAATTGTTTGTGTTTTGAATAGCAACAGCAGCCATATTCACATATGCCTCAACTGTTTGAATTTCATCCTCCGTTAAATTCATAGGAGTTCCATAATCAAATAAGAAAACAAGACCAAATAACTCATCTTCAAATGAGATAGGAAGAACTAATAAGGATTTAATTTGAAACCCTTCAACAGCTCTTGGATCGGGTCGATTATCCTTTGACGTATCAGGAATGTAGATTGTTTTCTTTGTTTCAATAACTTCTTTTGCTAATAAATCGATATCAGTATCAATGATATGCATATTCAGCATCAATCCATTTATATACGCTGGTTTTCCAGCATATCCTCTAAATGATCCATCTTCCTGAGGTAAATAAATGCCGACAGAATTACATTGGACGATTTCCTCAGATATTGCGATTGTTACCTGCTCTAATACTTCATGTAAATCGAGCTTCGTATTGATCATTTTAGTTATATTAGCGAGACGGGAATATCTTGTTTGATCTTTAAACATCTAGTAACCATTCCTTTTATAGAAATATATAGAAGTATTATACCTTATGTTCTATATTAGAAGATAAAAAAAATTACTTTTATACTATTTAAGGTGAACCGTATCATAAGTAAATGAGGTTTTTAGGTACAGTTAGAAATCTCTTTCAACTATAAAAAAGCCAATTTCGAACTAGCTTTAATTATTTGACTTCACTAGTGTTGCATAAATATTTACGGAAAATTCAATCTTTTATTATTGCGGTTGAGAGCCAAAAAAGGAAACATTTCAATAAAGGTGGCTCCATCCATTTGGTTTTTATTTGCAATTACACATGTGCGGCAACGACAGTTTGCGTTTTATGGAACGGATTTGCCTTCGATTTTTCGAAGCCAGATGTAGGCTGGTTTCCATAAAGAAGCCCTTAAATATTGGCTGATTTGCAGGGTTTTCCGTTTACTCTTGGTTTCAATTTGAGCTAAAACATACAAGCAAAATACAATGAGGGCAATGAACACTTGGTTGTAAATCGCATTCTCACTTTGACCATAGAACTTTTTAATGTTGAGATGCTGCTTGATCCATTTGATCCGACAAAATAGCAGAATCTACAGGGATTTTAAAATCATAAATTC
>NZ_JAEOAH010000040.1 GCF_016612995.1 Viridibacillus soli | reverse complement strand
GACTTCGAGTTGATTGCGATTATGTTCTTTCGCTGTAGTGAGTACCGTTTTTTCGGGATAAGACGTTCCTTTTTTCATGAACACCAGGCGTAAGTGAAGCTTAACACCCGCTTTTGTTTTACGAAATTCAGCCTATTTGTGATTCGTTAAATTAAGCGGTAATGTACTCGAATCAATGATTTTTAAAGGCATGACGCTTTTCGAGACATTCGTTTTTTGGTGGATTTGAACGACTAAATCAAGGAAAAGCTGTTGGAAGATATCTGGATTCATGCCGTTCAATCTGCGTGACAGCTGAGAGATACTGATGGATTCTAAGTTCGTGCCTTTTTGAAGATGTTCGTCGAAAAGACAATCACTCAGCGCATGCAGACTTTCGGTTTCCTGTAGCTGCGCAAAAAGCAGTAAATTAAAGAATGAATCCGTCGTAAGTTTTTTCATATAAGCATCTAATTTCATCGTTTCCACGTTTTCTTCAAAAAGTTGAAGATTTATGGGTAAAAA
>NZ_JAEOAH010000004.1 GCF_016612995.1 Viridibacillus soli | reverse complement strand
ACACTGGTGCAACTGGTGACACTGGTGCAACGGGCGACACTGGTGCAACTGGTGACACTGGTGCTACAGGTGCAACTGGCGACATCGGAGCTACTGGAGCAACCGGAGACACTGGTGCTACTGGTGCAACGGGCGACATCGGTGCTACTGGAGCTACTGGAGCAACGGGTGACACCGGAGACACTGGTGCAACTGGTGCAACTGGTGACACTGGTGCAACTGGTGACACTGGTGCAACGGGCGACACTGGTGCAACTGGTGACACTGGTGCTACCGGTGCAACTGGCGACATCGGTGCTACTGGAGCAACCGGAGACCCTGGTGCTACAGGAGCAACTGGCGACACCGGAGCCACTGGTGACACTGGTGCAACAGGAGCAACTGGCGACACCGGTGCAACTGGAGCAACGGGTGACACCGGTGCAACTGGTGACACTGGTGCTACAGGTGCAACTGGCGACATCGGTGCTACTGGAGCAACCGGAGACACTGGTGCTACCGGAGCTACTGGCGACACCGGAGCCACTGGTGACACTGGTGCTACAGGTGCAACTGGCGACACCGGTGCAACTGGAGCAACGGGTGAAACCGGTGCAACTGGTGACACTGGTGCAACGGGCGACACTGGTGCAACTGGTGACACTGGTGCTACCGGTGCAACTGGCGACATCGGTGCTACTGGAGCACCCGGAGACACTGGTGCTACTGGTGACACTGGTGCTACTGGTGCAACTGGCGACACCGGAGCTACTGGAGCAACGGGTGACACCGGTGCTACGGGAGCAACCGGAGACACTGGTGCTACTGGTGACACTGGTGACACTGGAGCTACTGGAGCTACTGGAGCTACTGGAGCAACCGGAGACACTGGAGCTACCGGAGCTACTGGCGACACGGGCGCTACTGGCGACACGGGCGCTACTGGCGACACGGGCGCTACTGGCGACACGGGCGCTACTGGCGACACGGGCGCTACTGGCGACACGGGCGCTACTGGCGACACGGGCGCTACTGGCGACACGGGCGCTACTGGCGACACGGGCGCTACTGGCGACACGGGTGCTACTGGTGACACTGGTGCTACTGGTGCTACTGGCGACACTGGCGCTACTGGCGACACTGGTGCTACTGGTGACACTGGTGCTACTGGTGCTACTGGTGCTACTGGAGAAAATGGTGCTACTGGAGCTACTGGAGCAACCGGAGACACTGGTGCTACGGGTGACACTGGTGCTACGGGCGCTACGGGCGCCACCGGCGCGACGGGCGACACTGGTGCTACTGGTGACACTGGTGCTACTGGTGCTACTGGTGCTACTGGCGCAACCGGCGACACTGGTGCTACTGGAGCTACCGGAGCTACCGGAGCTACCGGAGCTACCGGCGACATCGGTGCTACTGGTGCAACGGGTGAAACCGGAGCTACTGGAGCAACCGGAGACACTGGTGCTACTGGCGACACCGGAGCTACTGGTGACACTGGTGCTACTGGTGCTACCGGAGCTACCGGAGCTACCGGCGACACCGGTGCTACTGGTGCAACGGGTGATACCGGAGCTACTGGAGCAACCGGAGACACTGGTGCTACTGGCGACACCGGAGCTACTGGTGACACTGGTGCTACAGGTGCTACTGGTGCAACTGGCGCTACTGGTGACACTGGCGCTACCGGCGACACCGGAGCAACTGGCGATACTGGCGCAACTGGTGACACTGGAGCTACTGGTGACACTGGTGCTACAGGTGCTACTGGTGCTACTGGCGCTACTGGTGACACTGGCGCTACCGGCGCCACCGGAGCAACAGGCGCTACTGGCGCAACTGGAGACACTGGCGCTACCGGCGACACCGGAGCAACTGGCGATACTGGCGCAACTGGTGACACTGGCGCTACCGGCGGCACCGGAGCAACTGGCGCTACTGGCGCAACTGGTGACACTGGCGCTACTGGTGACACTGGCGCTACCGGCGGCACCGGAGCAACTGGCGCTACTGGCGCTACTGGTGACACTGGCGCTACCGGCGGCACCGGAGCAACTGGCGCTACTGGCGCTACTGGTGACACTGGCGCTACCGGCGGCACCGGAGCAACTGGCGCTACTGGCGCTACTGGTGACACTGGCGCTACCGGCGGCACCGGAGCAACTGGCGCTACTGGCGCAACTGGTGACACTGGCGCTACTGGTGACACTGGCGCTACCGGCGCTACTGGAGCAACTGGCGCTACCGGCGACACCGGAGCATCTGGCGCTACTGGAGTAACTGGTGACACTGGCGCTACCGGCGACACCGGAGCAACTGGCGCTACTGGAGCAACTGGTGACACTGGCGCTACCGGCGACACCGGAGCAACTGGCGCTACTGGTGACACTGGCGCTACTGGAGCAACTGGTCCTACTGAACCCGAATCAGCGTTTAGAGCATTTAGTAATACTTCTCAACCAGCGACCGGTCAAGTCTTATTTCAAGTTGAAGAGTTTGATTTGAATAATGAATATGACCCAGCTACATCTATATATACTCCACAACAATCAGGGGTATATTCTATTTTATCTTCTGTAGGTATAGATCCCACTGTACTAGGTACCTATGTAGTGGAACTAGATATCCTTGTTAATGGAAGTGTAAGAGCTAGGGAAGTTGAGGAAGAACTTGGAACTCAAGCTACTACTGTAACAGTTTCATCTATTCTTCAGCTACTGGCCGGTGATGAGGTGACTATAACGATTTCTACAACTCAAGCTTCTGCGGTCACAGTACCAGGAATCACAGACACAAACTTTGAAGCAGCAAGATTCCCTTCATAATAAAAAATGCTAAAAATACTCCGCACTTGTTGCGGGGTATTTTATTGCCTACTTACTCAAACACATGTCTTTTTGTCTGAGGATTTTTATAAAATAACAGGTTTTTGTAAAAATAACCTTGGATGGAGCGCCATGGTGGAATCAGACGTATTAGGTTACCACCATTAAGATTCCATGTGATAAAAATTCCTTTTAAGAACGCATATATTGTTGTTATTTACTTTCTTTCTATTTTTACCACTTGTTATTTTATTTGTACGTTCTTTTGAAACGAGTCAGGGTTTCGATTTCTCTAATTATCAATCCATACTGTCTAATAAAGACCTAATAGAGGCCATTGGAAACAGCATGAAAATGTCTATCATTACTGCTGTTATAACAACTATTTCAGCATTTACTCTAGCGTATTCCATCATTTGCACCAGAATCTATCAGCCAATAAAAAGTGTGATTAAAATGGGAATTCTTATTCCGATGCTATTTCCTACAATCACATACGGATTTGCGATTATGTATTCTTTTGGAAAACAAGGATTAATAACAAAACTAGTTGGACGAGATTTATTTGAAATTTACGGATTTAACGGGTTGTTAATTGGCTATGTGATTTACACCAATCTGAAACACAAGCTACTTAAAGGTAGATTGTATTTATTTCAAAAGAAATTAATTGCAAAGTTGCAAATGAAATGGTAAATAATATTCTTGTCACCAAGCCATTCTTTTAACATGAAGTTTCTAATTACCCTCTCCTAAGTGACTCTAATAACTGGTCAATTTAAACTCGCTTTACTTCTAATAACTGTTGAGAAACCTATTAAAAATAGTACCCATATGCTTGGATTAAATGGATGTGTTGAAATAGACGAATCTGCTAATAAGGTACATATGTAATTGAAGAAAAGCGTAAATCCCATTGTTCATGGATCTTAGGCTTCTGCGTCATCTCTCAGACATCATCGATATTTGCTTGAATGGTTAAAGTGGTAGGTTGATTTCCGTGGGCAAGCACCCTCCACTACAATCAACCAAAAAATGTAATAACATACGTTAGTATTGAGCATCTAATCAACACACCTGATATATTGGTTTATTCTTTATCAAATAACACCCTTATAATTGAAGTTACTTCAGATATATGTTGGATAACAAAATCGGCTTGCTCTAATTCACTTAGCTTGGCAAAGTCAAATTGACAACCAATAGCAATCAGTTGATTGTCTTTAGCGGCTTTAATGTCTGATATGCGATCACCGACAACGCAACCATACGAAATATTATTTTCTAGAACAAGACCTTTTACCAATTCGGATTTACTGTCACTCATAATTTCTTGAATGCTATATGTTCGTTTTATCCATCGATCTAATCGATATTTTTCAACAATGGCTTGTAAATACTCAACCTGTCCATTGCTAGCTATGTATAAATCATAATTATTTGCTAACGATTCTAAAGTGGCTTCTACCCCCTCATATAATGCACCATTTCCCGCTTGAATATGTTGCACTAATTGTTCATGAAAAACGGTATTTGCTTCGCTTCGTATTTTTTGTGAATGTTGAGGTAATAACGTTTCCCATACTACAGGTAATGGTACACCCATAATTTCTCTGTATTCTTCTATTGGCGTTTTGTCGTTCCATAATCCTCTATTGCGAAGTACATTAAATGTTGTTTCTAATGCTGGTTCTAAAATGAGATTCGTCTGAAATAAAGTGCCATCCATGTCAAAGATAATTGTTTTATTCAAAATTTACACTTCCTCCCTTTATTTAGTTGACGAATTAGTATGATGAAAGGTTCTATAAAAAAACATAAGATTAGCGTCTCGTTTGGCATAATAATTTAGGGAAAATGCGTAAATATAAGCCTATTTTTTGCAAGCCGGCTCTACAAAGGGATCAGTCAAAAGTAAAAGGCAACTGGAGTTGGCTGCCTTCGATACGATAATTATTTTTTCGTTGTTGGGAAAACGATATAGGAGATACTAATAATGCCATCAACTACAACGACGATTGACCAAATGCTCCAAACATAAAAGAGCGAGATTGTCTGTTCATCTTTCCCAAGAAACAGTAGAATTCCCCATAAAACCGCAGAGCCAATTGCATATGCGAAGAGATGTCGGACAAATCCAATTGTTTCTCGCTTACTTTTTTCCTTACCATATGCTTTTTTAGGTCTTTCATCTACTTTTAATACAAGCCATTTAAATTGTTGATCAGCCCATTCGATCATTTGCTTTCCATAAGCAATGGATACGCCAATATAAATGGCAGACAATCCATGAACGAATGTTGCGATCTCCCCATTTTTCAAATCTAACACCGTAAGTAAAATAAGTACAAGATCGATTACTGGTGATGCCGCTAATACGAAGATACTTAACCGCTTTAGCTTCAAAATGTAGCGTAATACTAAACCGACTACAATCAAAATCCAAAAAGCAATTTCTGCTCCAATTATAAAATATGCAATCATTTAATGCCTCCATTACGCAGAATGTCTTTTAAACGTGTAACAACCTGCTCCTCATCATCCGCTAATTTATAGTAGGGAACGTTTTCTGTAGTACGCGCATTGAAAATAATGTCTAACAACGCTGTGTATGGCTCGGATGCGTTTCTTGGTATGTTAAGCTCGCTTCTACAAATACTCGCAATTGATCTACAGCACTTTCTTTCACTATAGTACGCTATGTATTATAAACCATTGACTGTTCAATCAGTACATAATTCATCAGATCGCTCTTACCTGAAAAATGGTACGAAACAAGTGCAGTAAAAATCCCTGCCCGTTTTGCGATTTGCGACAAACTTATTTTTACGAAACCTATTTCATCTAATGGCATAATAGCTGCTTGCATGATTTGCATCTTCTTGCCTCCACAATGAATGATTGTTTATCTTCTTTCTATAATTACTCTTTTTTAATTAAGTCTTCAGTTTTTATTTGATTAATCAATCAAATTTCAACGTGGGAATAGTTGCATTACAAGTAGCAGAATATAACAAAATCCGAAGAGAAAATGACTTTTCCCTCCGGACTTTTAATTTTTCTCGTTCAGACTTATAAAATCTACAATATCTCTCATATGCATGCTTTGAAAATTATATTTTCTCTTTAAATAATCTACATGCTTTAATATTTCTTCTAGAAACTGCAGGTTTTTTTCGATGTTTTTCCCAAAATTATGTGGATGCCACCATAAATGATAGTACTCATCATTTTTAGCAGCTTCAGTTAGGCTATTTTTTATTCGTTGCAAACGAAGTCTCTCTAATACTTTCAATTTATTGCTATACGGTCGTAAAAAACGGCTAGATGGTAAATTGATGATTGGATGAGCCCTTTCTTTTTCCAGTTTATAACTATGATGACCAGTTAAATTTATATAAGCATCTGTTAATCGGAGCATTTGCTTTATTTTCGTATTCGTTTTTTGGATGTATGGTCCATATATCCAGCTATCTTCATTCCCACGATAAGCAGTTATACCATGTTCAGCACATAACTTTAAATACTCCAAATTAACTTGATTTCTCGGAAATACTAAAGATGTAATTCCCTCTTTCAAATTAATTACTGCTTGCAAATCCTTTTCAAAATGCTCAATTCGCTGTCCATCTTCTAGGCAGTAGTAATGACTGAAAGTATGAGAACCAATTTCTTGGTTTGGAATTTCTTTAATTATTTTAATAAGTGAATTTCCATAATGATACAAATCCTGTTGCTCATCTTCGCCTACATGCGGAAGGTTATATTTTGCCGATAAAGTTTCATTTTCATATGGAATTTCTAAACTTTCCAAGCAAGCTAAAAGTTCATTTTTATTTTTGCAATACAGCATTCCAACAATAGCCCAAGTGGCGTGAATGTCATACTTCAGAAATAACTGTAGTATTTTAGGAATTGCGAGGCGAGCTCCTAGTATATTTTCTCCGTATTCTTCAAGAGTAAATGCATCATGTATTCCCCAATTTAGTTCAAAATCTAATGAAATGATAAGGGCCCCCAGATCCTCATCCTTTCCTCATTTTTTTTGCTCGCAGCCATAGTATAAATTGGCCCATTTTTGAATTTGCTTCATAACCGGAATAAACATGCGCTATTTCTCCACCAAATTCCAATTTGAATTTACGAATATTTTGATTCGTTGTGAGCCCACCCATATCGTAAATCATATGATTTCGCTCTTTAAAATAAAGAATATTTATCCAAATCAAATATCTATTCGCTACACTTATTAACCTTTTCTCCTCTGCATTTTCCTTCATCCGAAAATGCGAGGCAGAGTATAAAGAAGCGGCTATTTCCCCGTCCGTAATGTACACCCGATAGCAAAGTATTTCATTTACTTCATTCATCAACTTAGTAATGATAAGCGAATTTTTGTCTTTTAACATTTTCATCGTATTCACATGGAAAACATTACAAGCGTACGTATTGGCAAATGTCGCAAACTCATTATAAAATTTTTGAAATGCTCGAATATCTGCGGTTGACGGTTTTTCAAGCACTTCTATATGAAAAGGATGGCTCGCAGCTTTATTAATTTGTTTTCTATTTGTTCGATGCAATTGCTGAAATAATTCTTCTTCACTTTTCGTTAAATTGATATGAAGTGTTTCGAATTGCTGAAGTCGCTTTTTCGGGACTAGTGAATTCAAGAAACTTTCTACATCCGTAAACTTTTCATTTGAAACATCCTCTTTTAAAAAATAATAACTATTCATTTTTATACTTAGAAAATTTCTCTTTAAAAGAATAATAAAAGGCACCTTCTCTTTTTATTTTTCTCTTCCCTAAAACTCTTGAGTAAGACAGCCTTTCAGTGAATTCAAAATCAAATGACTCAAGTGTGTGAATACTCTTCTGATCACGTTTATTTACATGCACAAAAATGTACTTTGGTCGATAGTTTACCTGGGCAAAAGAAAGAATCTGCTCTAAATTTTCATTTTCCCAATCCCTAATATAAATACTTTTTTTCTTTAGATTTTCTACTACTTCAATGTCGTCTAACCGAATTACATTTTCATTGACCCAAAATGCTTTATTCACATCAGTTGAATAATATCCTTTATAACCGTTATATATTTTTTGCAGCATTTCTTTTCGATTCTGCTTTATTTCAAGAGCTATTTCAGGGGTCACTTTTTCAAAGTAACTTTCCTTCTTTAATTCGCTAACAGTCAATTTAGCTATTAAATATTGTTTTCGCTCATATACAAAAGGTCGAAGTCTATTCTTCCAGATATCTTTCCAGAAATGGAATTTCTCCTTATTTCGAAGGTAGTATTTCAACTTACCAATCGTGTTTCTTCTAAAAATAACAACTGAATAGTGCTTTCTAAGCTTAGAAAATACAGTTTCTTTTAGCCATATGAAATTACGATATATTCTTGCTCTAAATGTATTTGTCGAGAAAACTGTTTTTCTCGTATAATCATTATCTGTATTCCATTCTAGCTTATAAGGTTCATAGCCTATACTCATATCGAGTTTATGAAATTCATCTTCTATATTTCTTTTAATCTTCTCTTTAACTAAAATCCTACCAGGACCGTAGACATCAAAATCTGAATCATGCCCTAATACATATCCCAAATACCTTCCTCTACATGCAAAACCATAAGTAAATGCAATCATTTCATTTTGTAATGTTAATGTGGATAAGCGAACACGCAACTTCCCATCATTCTGTTCAGCTAAGTATTTGAAAAAAGATTGCTTTCTACCACTAGAAAATCCGCTTGTATCATTTTTCTTTTCCCATCGTTTTTGATGCACTTTGAATACCTGGTTTATCTCCGCTGAAGGGGAAATTTGCAGTTGTACATTTCCAAGTGCTCGCAATCTTTTTTCCCTTCGATCTAATCCATGCAGTTTTTGACGCGGTTTCAAATACTCTTCATAGGAAATATTTTGCAAATCAATGTAAGGAGTGACAATACGAGAATATCGCTCCTTCATATTTCTAGCTTTCAAATAATTCGAAAGTTTACTATGTGTTTCTATACTTTCTAATAATCCATGTAAATAAAAAACTATACTCTTTTTCTCTTTTATTAACGCATCAAATACAAACATAATTACTCGGTCCTTGTCTCGTTCCCTTGCAATTATATCCATATAATTAGCATCTCCAAGTGCTAAAAAGTGCAACATATAGCCATACCAGTTTTTTTTCAATTGAAACGGAAAAAATGCAATAATACGATCATTTTCTTTAACCACATATATTTCCACATTTTCATTACCACCTAAAAACCTCCACCAATTATAAACAAATTCATACTCTATAAATGGATTGGTATTGTCATTTTCCTCTAAAATAGCCGACCATTCTTTCTCGTATCTTCCCAGATCCTTATATGTAGTAATCTGAATGAGTTCCAAGTTATCCTCCATTCGGTTTAGGTTTGTTTTGACGAATTTTATCCCGCAAGAAATTTACTAGTATTTTCGACTCTTTCACCTTTAATAGTGTAATTAGAATGAAATAGATACTGCCCCCTATAAGTATGACCACACCCATTTTTATAGGTGAACTCCAATCTGTTAACACATATTTGTTCAAAATATATACAATAAACCCCATTACACTGGACGCAAAAGTTACTTTTAGTAAGGTTATGAAATTCCCTTTCAAACCGAATGCTCCTATTTTTTTTCGAAGCTTAATAACTAAAAGGGTTGAACAGAAAAGTGCAGAAATGCTCGTGGCTAATGCTATTCCACTGATTCCTATATAAGAAGACAATATAAAACTTAAAATAATGTTCAAAATAACTGCAATAGAAGCATTATACATAGGGGTTTTCGTATCCTGAATAGAATAAAAAGCCCTATTTAAAATCTCACGGATGCCATACCCAATCATCCCTATAGAATAGAAGAAGAGTGCATGCGTTGTCATATCTATTGCATGTTCGTCAAAATGTCCATGTCCAAAGAGTAACCTAATGATTGGCTCTGCTAAAATCATTATTCCAATGCTAGCAGGAATGACGATCAGAATGACCACCGAAATCACCCCACTAATGGATTTTTTAAAATCTTCCTTATTTTTTTGAACTGCCAAATTAGAGATGAGTGGAAACATTACCGTAACGAATGAAAGAACAAAAATACCTTGTACAAAATCATTTAATCGACTAGCATACGTCAAAGCAGAAACTCCACCTTCCACTAGAGTAGAAGCAAGAGTTTTATCAACCATCAAGTTGATCTGATCAATGGATATACCAATCATAATTGGAAAAACGATAACTACCATTTTCTTTATATTCTTGTCGGTAAACTGCACAATCGGAACATAAGAATAATTTGTTTTTTTTAATGAGGGGATTAAGAATAACAGTTGAATGAATGCAGCTGTAACACTTCCAATTGCTAATGCAACAATGTTTGTTTGAGTGCTAACTATAATTGAAAGAATAATAATAAAATTGAAAGGCAAACCAACCATAGCGGGTACTGTGAATTTTCCATACAACTGTAGATAACCACTGAAAAGTTGAGTAACACTAGTGAAATATATACCTACTAATCCTATTCGTGTGAAAAGAACAGCAATTCTTAATGTTTCTTCATCAAATCCTAAAGCAAATAATTTTACCAGCACGTTAGAAAATAGAAGACCAATTAGTATTACAGCAGTTGTAACTATCAATACAATGTTGATGAGATTATTCGTAAAATATGTGGCAGATTGCTTACCTTCGCTATGTTCGATTTGTTTAAACATTGGAATATATGCCGTAGATATACCTGATATGATAAGGCTAAACAATACAGATGTAATCGTAATGGAAATAATATATGCATCACTCGTAGAAGTAGCACCATAAAAATAGGATAGTGTAATATCCCGTAGAAATCCGGAAACTTTTGATAGAATTGTAATGACCATCAAAAGAACAGCTGTTTTTTTTATAGTTTCTATGATTTTTCCTTCTTTTCTTTTTATTTATGTAGCAATGCTATATTTATTATTATCCATAGTCGTTCTTCATCAAATAGTTCTCCAATGAATCAAATTCCTGTAGGTTTTTCATTGCGAAAAGGAGTAAAAGGAAAAAACTTTCGTTAGACATTGCATTTAAAGACAAATAACTTATCCCCATACAAATAATAGGTAGCCAACTTATAAAATCGTTTTTTACATCCTTTCTGTTAGTATTGCCATATTTTAAAAGTGTTGCTACAAATAAGATAAAAACTAGGAATCCTACTATTCCCCATACTACAAGAAGTTCTAAAATAATATTATGTGCTTGAAGTTGAATGCCTGATCTAAGATGATAATCTTGAATTCCTATTCCGAAAATCATATCTTTTGTATCTGACATTAATAATTGTAGATATTGTTCCGCGAGTACATTTCTATTACTTGTAAGAGCTGATGGATCACCAATGAAATCTGTAAACCTAGAAAGTAGTACGTTAATTATTGACGTAAAATCCGCAATAAAGAAGATAGAAAACAGAAAGAGAATACTAATCACAGAAATAATAAAAAACAATATTTTTTTATTTTTCTTCATTTTAAAAATGATCTTAATAAGTAATAACATCAATAATAGTGAGATAACGAGTAAAAACATTCTCGACAAGCTTAGTACACCAAAAGCAACAAACAAAACAAATACTAATGGATAAATGAACTTAAGAAGTTTTTTTGTCTCTCGGTTTACGAGAAACAATAGTAGAAACAAAGAAATCATTATATACATTGAAAAATAATTAGGATCTCCTGCTCCACCTTTAAATCTAATAGTCGCATTATTTGTCATTAGTGTTCCGTATTTCTCAAGAAAATCTAATACACCGTATATTATTGAGATAAATACACCGGTAATAAAATATATAATCACGACTTTATGATTATATGTTTTAAGAGAATAAAAAAAATATAAAGAAACGTACAAAATAGCAAAACTCCAACTAAATAGCAAAATAATCGATTTTATATCATAATAAAAAATGTGGCTCCATTCATAAGCAATAAATAATCCAATAACAAAAAGAAAACTTTTATTAACGGGATTCTTAAAATTTGAAATGCATACCTTAAATAAAGCAACTCCCATTAATACATTTATTATTGGTACAGACATACTTGGAATTGGAATAAACATTACTGCTAAATTGGGGATTAATGAAATTAAAATTGCAAAAGCGTAATTAGATGAAATAAATAATATACGGAAAGCTAAATAGATACCCAGACAATAAACCAATAAATTAATATTTAACAACTTATCACCTAGAATACAAAATCCAATTAGATATAAGTCTAGATAACCAAATCTTTGACGTAAGTATCGACTTGTTTTTTTTGAAGTATAGGACAAGTGTTCTTTTCGAAGTTCAAAGGACACTACAATACACCTGCTGCAATTGATTCTTATAATCTTCCATATTAAACATTTCTTCCGCTTTTTTAGAAGCCCTTAAAGACATCTCTTCATATTCATTCTCTGAAAGTAAAAGTGTAATTATCGCATTGATAAATTCTTGATCATCTTTACAAATAACTCCACAATTACTATTAACAATACTCTTCATTTCTTCCAGGTTAGGTACCACTATAGGCTTGCCCAATGATAACGCTTCAATCGCAACCATTGGTAACCCTTCAGATTTTGATGTCATAACTAGAATTTTTGAGTTTTGTAAAACTGGGTATGGATTATCCATAAATCCTATTAAATCAATATTCTCCTCTAATTCTAATTTTTTAATTAAATCTTTACATTGTCCTTCTAACCTTCCTTCCCCCATCATCACTATTGAGATAGTTGGAATCTCTTTAACTAATTGTGAGATAATTTTAATAAATCGAAGAGGATCTTTAACATCTTCCAATCGTCCTACGAATGCTACGTCATATCTTTTCACAGTTGGTAACGAAGCCCTTTCAGCTATCCATTTTACATCTACAATATTTTTTATTACGATTGTTTTTTCTTTGAATATTCGAGACAAAAATGTAGATTCTTTGATTGCTGGTGTAACTACTATTATTTTTTTTATTTTAATACATGCTAAAAAAAATAGAATTGAGAATTTATTTAGACTTTTCAGCCATTTTGGGTATTGATGAATATGTGATACTACAGGGATATTAATGCTTGCAGTTAAACTTTTAATAGTAGCAGTAAAATCATGTGCATGAATTATATCTGGCTTCCATATTTTAATTACTTTTCTTATTTGTATAATCGAAAGTTTTTTCATCGGAATATAGGTAATATCTCTACTTATCAGTATTTTTTCAATATTTCCCATTGGTGATGAATAGGCCGATTCGGAGAGTTCGGATAAATTATTAATTATACAAATAGCTACATTTTCAGCACCAGCTAGCCCATCAGTACTGAGAATATGTAAGACTTTTCTTTTCATCATGTTCTCCTTCCACTAAACAATATGAAAAAATTTATTCATATCTAGCCACATAGATTATAATTAACAACCTAAATGCGCTCCAAATTATCTTCTTTCAGGTTTGTTTTATATAGGTATTCAACTCACCGAAGTACTTTGTATTTCCATTCCAATAGTCCCCCGAATCAAAACTTTCATTGAATCCAGGTCACATATAATTATTGCGTACACCCTAATAGAAATAACCATCCAATTATATGCTTACTGCATCAACAGTGTTAATCATACATATATCACTTAATTGCTTTTTACTAATCGGCCGTTCACCATATACTTTGGCAAACACGATAAGTAACGGAAACCAGCCGTCCATTCTTAATCGGACTGCTGCTCCGATATTATCATTGAATATTCCAATCAGCATAAACCATACAAGACTATTGATGGTAAGAAAACAAGCTTAGCGTTCTTAGCTGATTTTTCATGTCAATCTAGCTACAATTTACATATCTTCCCCATAATACTGATAAGAATAATGACCCTTTTCAAGCTTAAAGTTGTTAAGAACCGTCCCAATCAGGTGGGCTTTGGCAGCTTGAAGTGCTTCCTTCGCTTTTACAGCATTCCCTTTCTCTGTTGTCCCCGAGCTAATGACAAGAATAGTGGCATCACACTTATCAGATAAAATTTGCGCATCCGCAACTGAAAGAACTGGGGGAGCATCGAAGATAACAAGTTCATATCTAACTTTCATTGCTTCAATAAATACGTCCATTGAAGTCGATCCAAGAAGTTCAGCTGGATTCGAAGGTATCGGTCCGCATGTTACTAGATCTAATCCTTTTGTTCCAGATTCTGTGACAACATCATCAATATGCCATTGACTCATTAGCAAGTTAGTAAGTCCTGGTGAGATTAGCGTTTTAAACGTGTAATGCATAGTAGGTTTTCTCAAATCAGCATCGACGAGAAGTACTTTCTTTCCTTCTTGTGCAAATGTAATCGCAATGTTAGCTGCTACCGTTGACTTACCCTCTCCTATAGAAGCTGAAGTAAATAGCAAAGTGCAAAGTTGCTTGTCCTTCATCGCGAATTTGATATTCGCACGAACAGTTCTAAATTGTTCCGAAACAATTGACTTAGGATCACTGCTTGTCACAAGCTTCCTTGCAAGTTTTATAAGCTTCTGCTTTTTTTTAAACACCTTTCCACCCCCTTTTTTCCTAAACTCTTTTATTCTTTTTCAATTTCTTTTGAGTAATCGGGCTGACTATACCAAGAAGTGGTAAACCTAAAAACTCGTCAACATCTTGCTCCGTTTTAATGGAGTGGTCAAAAAATTCAATAAGAAATGCCATTCCAATACCCAGCATTAATCCGATAATAGCTGCAATTGCCATATTGAGTATTGGATTGGGTTTAACTGATTTTACATTTTTTGTATTGACAGCAGGTGAGAGGATTTTAACGTTATCTACGTTCATCAGTTTCGGAATTTCTTCTTGAAACACTTCTGCAGTCGTATTGGCTATATCTATAGCTTTCTCTAGATCAGGATCTTGCACACTTACGTTTATAACTTGTGAGTTTTGCTCACTGCTAACTTTAATATTTTCATTTAGTAGTTCTAAACTTGTATTAAGCTTTAGATTATCTACTACTTTTGATAGAATAACAGGGCTTTTAATAATGACACTATATGTGTTAACCAGTTGAAGATTCGCCTGAACGTCCTGTGCCATAAATTGATCCCGTTCAGATTCCTTCTGACTAATAAGAATTTGAGTTGAAGCCTCGTAAATTGGTGTTAGAAAGAAGTAACTAACTCCCCCTGCAATCGTCACTGCTAAAAAAAAGGTACTAATAATGAGTAAAAACCTTTTCTTCATTGTTTTGAGTAGTTCCTGTAGACTAAGCGTTTCTTCCATAAGAGTCATCCCCCCTTTTGCCCTACAATTTGAATAGCATTCGCATTTAATTTATTAGTCACGAGTTTTTTTGAAACTGATTGGCGGGATTGGTTGAAATACTGTGCCAAATATGACGTGTTTTGCATTTTCACTATAATAAGTAACATGATCCTCGGAAAACTTTTCTCGCACATATTGATAAGCATCTTTCAATAAAAAAGGTCGCCTAACATAATGGTGTGAATCTGAAGATATAAAGTGAACTAAATTATGTTTTATTAATTTTTTTGTGTACTTTTTTAGTGCTCTCCCCTTTTCACCAATCAAACTAGAAGCCGTTATTTGCACGAGAGACCCTTTATTCACCAAATCATATAGCTTTTGCTTATCTTTTCTAAATACCATATTTCTTTCGGGGTGGGCAATTATTGGGATATACCCCCTTAACTGTATTTGGAAAAGGATATCAAAAGTGAATGTAGGAATATGATTTGTTGGTAGTTCTATTAATATATATTTTCTACTATTGGCTAGTGTTAATAGGTCCTTATCTAAATCTTGTGGAATGCTATTGTATAAATGAATTTCTTGCCCAGGTAGAATTTGCAATGGGATGGCTTTTTCAGAAAGTTCCTTATTGAAATTAACCACTGCATCTTCTACAACAGAGGAAGCGTTCATATATTTTCCATTATGATGATGGGGAGTGGCAATAATATGCGTCATCCCATTAGCCACTGCATTTGTAGCAAGTAACATTGCCTCTTCCATTGACTTTGCACCGTCATCGAGCCCAGGTAAAATATGATTATGTATATCTACTAGCAATCTCTCTCGCCCCTTCTGTCATATTTAGATAAAAAAAGTATGTCGATATTACATTTTTTCATTGCATCGACTAATATATATTTTAATTTGATTCTTATTTATTTTAGCTTCATCTTTTCAATGACTAGTATGTTCCGCTTCCAGTTTTAACAAGTAAAATTGTACGCATGGTACTCCTCAAATCTAGTAGAAAAAAGAGGGCAACAGCTGGGCTCACCCAAAAATAACCGGATTTTTTTGAGTGTCGAATCCTTGGTATTTCTAAAAGTGCAGTCTCCTTAACTATTCATAAATACGAGCTACTTAAAAAAGTTTATTCGACTTCTTTAGTAAAAAGAACTAAACGAAAACAACTATTGGAAAAGTACATGAACTGAAAAAAGCTGTCCTAAGGTTCGCATCCCAAGACAGCTCATATATTATGTTTAACTCAACTTTGGTAGGTTGAAATTGGCAAATAAGCATTGATATTCGTGTTGGGATGTTTGATGGGACTTCTAGGGTATGTACGATTTAGTAGCTTTTCTAATAAAGAGTTAAAAATTAAAATACATCCTTTCCTTAAATTCAGGACAGGATGCATTTACTTACTAAACTAATCTCTTTACAAATCCAGAGCTCTTTAATGTATAACCAAAATCTAAGTAGAACTTATGAGCATCCTCTCTTTCCGTTCTATTACCACTATTTAAAATAATGGTTTTTCCTCCATTTTCAATAATGAAAGTTTCCGCTTCAGCCATTAGTTGTTTGCCTATGCCCATTCTTCGAAATTGTTGATTTACTACCATGCAAACAATCCTGCCATAACAACCGTTAAATTCGTAAGCAATACCTATATGCAAACCAAGTAACCCGACTACATGATTATCTATCTCTGCAACAAATGTATAATAATCAGGATGCCTACTAACTTTTGCTAATCTCTCGCTCATTTCCGCTTTTGTTGTCTTATAACCTAGCTCACCCATTAAATAGGTTATATCTGTTAAATCATTTTCATTTGCATATCGAATAATAACCACTGCAGCTCCCCCTATTTATTAACTTCTTTAATGACTTCTTTATAAGGATTAATATATCCGCTGTACTCTTCAGTTAAAGTATTAGGCAATTTGTCTACATTAAAATATTGTAAATCCAGCGTTTCTACATCATCTTTTAGCATTTCACCTTTAGCATTTCTGGTTAAAAAAACTGCGGTTACTGAATACAGTTCATCACCATTTGCTACTTTGAAATAATAATCTGTTCCGGAAAATACACCTAGAAGTTTTAAATCATCGATTACTAAGCCAGTTTCCTCCAATACTTCTCTTTTTGCTGTTTCTTCTAAACTCTCACCTAGTCCCATTAAACCACCAGGTAATCCCCAACCACCATCCGAACGGTGTTGCAATAATACCTCATTCATTTCATTCACTATAAGTACAACAGATCCAGGTATAATTAATGGTAGATGTCCGACTAGTTTTCTTATTTCGCTTACATAACTCACTAGTTCAACTCCCTCTCATTCAAAATGGCTTCAATAATCCAGTAATCTCCTTGTTTTCGCAAAATATGTGTGTTTGTTTATTCAATTATACTAACTTATCTATTATTTTGACGTAAGAAAGGTATTTTGAAATATGTAAAGAATTAATGGGAAATGATTTATAAATATTTCAACTGAAGGAGGGCGTAACCTTATAAAACTAAAAGCTACACCTACTTATTGGTATTTTTCTTCTAAGATTAAATCTTCTTGAGCATATTTAATCCCGCTACTTCAAAGCCCAATTCATCATATAATTTTATTGCTCCCGTATTCGTTCCAAATACATGTAACTTAAAATAACAAATTCCTTTTTCTGCTATGTAGTCCTCAATTTCTTTCATAACTGTTTTTCCAATCCCCTTTGAACGCTGTGAATCAAAAATATATATTTCATAGAGGAAAGCACTTTTTTTTTGCTCTTCTATTTTCAACCATACATACCCTATTATGTTCTTTTCTTTCTCAATCATATAGAATTCGTGGTTTATGGTGTGGTAACCCTGTGGCAAAATATTAGATAATTGCTTTTGGGCTCTTATCTTTGGATTTTCACTATACTCATGAACATTTTCTGCAAGTACTTCCGCAAATCGAACTTCTTTGTCTTGTATGTATAAAATGAAATCTTCTTCACTCATTCGTTTTAAAGATTGCATACGACTAACAACCCCATTCATATTCATTTTCCTCCCCTAAATAAGCACTAAACTAGTTTCCTTACAAATCTAGAGCCCTTTGATGTAAAACCGAGATCTAAGTAGAACTTATAAACGGCTCCTGTTGTCTTGTAGTTTAGCTAACCGAGTAAATAGGTTATTTCTGTTTAATCACTTTCAATCGCATATCGAATATTAATCATTAAATCTCCACCTCGATAATCAGTTGTGGCTTTGTAATGATTGATACAGTAAGCATAATCTTCCTTGCTATATTCATTTCAATGATTCTTCCCCAATTGACAACAACTGCTGTACGTCATCAAATATAAAGGTGGGTTGTTCCTCAAGTAATTTGTCTCTTCCATGACTTCCCCAAGTAACACCACAAGAAGAAACTTTCGCAGCTTTTGCCATTTGCAAATCAAATATCGCGTCGCCAATCATAATTGTTTCTGCTTTTTCTAATTGATAGAGATCTACCAATTTTAAAATACCTGCTGGATGTGGCTTATAATGTGTTACCTTGTCAGAACCAATTATATCCTTGAAATATGTATCGATTTGGAGTGTTTTCAAGTTGCGAAGTAATACATCTGATTTTTTGCTAGATACAACAAATATTTGTTTGTTCGCTTGTTGTAATTGTTCTAACATTTCTGGAATATACGGGAAAGCGATTAATGAATCGTTTTCCAATACTTTATAATGTTCGCGGAAGTTTTGCAGTAGCAATTCGAAGGATTCTTCGGTAAATGGTTGTTCAGCCATTTCTTTAAATGACACTTCGATGGGAATGCCCATATAATGTTCAATTATTTTTGCACTTGGAGACTCTAATCCACATTCCTTAAAAGCTGCTTGTGTTGCCATCACACTACATTGCTTAGAATCTGCTAATGTACCATCAAAATCGAAAATATAATTTTTCAACGTAAACCCTCTTTTCATTATTTCTATATTTTTTTACAACATTACTCATTCAAAATATTAACATCACTTAGAATCTTTTTATAACAATCAAGTTTTCTGTACTGTATTACTAATAATTTAACGTATGAAGTATATCGAAAATTTCATCCAACTCATCGATCACATATCTCGTCTCATATGATTCGATAAGATGATCTCGTTTCCAAACGCCTAAAATACCCACATTGAAAGCTGCTTCCACATCATTTATTGGGTTATCACCAATAAATATTGCCTCATTCGGTACCACATGTAATTTGGCTAAAGTGTATTCAAAAATGTCCTTATCTGGCTTTTTCATCCCTACTTCTTCAGACACAGTGATGACATCAAAAATATCTGCAATTCCAAGCCCCTGAATATTTTCTCGTTGAAAACCCTTCTTCCCATTTGTAATCATACCGAGCAGAAAACCTTGTTCTTTTAATTCAACTAGCACTTCCTTGTATCTTGGAAATCCTATCACAAAGTGCGGGAACTGCTCAGTATAATCTATTAGCAATTCATCAACTGACGCATTCAGTTTATATTCTTCGATTAACTGAGCATACACTTTATCCTTCCAAACATTACCTCTTTCATCCAGCTCTACAAATCGCTGAATGAATGGCTCTTTTTCGATATGCTCCCATAAATGAAGAAATCTCTCATACTGATCATCCAAAAACGAGAGCAACGACAAATCCCTATTTAAAATCGTCTCATCTAAATCAAAAATGATGGCCTTCATTTAAACCTCCTAAAAAGATGTATTTGGTCATTCAATTACAATGTTTCATGTAAACCTAAAAGTTGTGCACCATTTTGTACATCAATTAAGCTGAATGCTATATTCACTTCCTACACCCACCAACATTCTCCTTAATTAACATAATATTACCACAAATTCACTATATGCTACTGATGGTTATTACATTTTATAACGTAATGAAAAATGACCACTTGCCTTTTGGCGAATCTACGTTAATGATTCATGTTGAAAATGAAGGCTATGTTAAAGTTCTCGGTTGAATAAACCATAATTATTTATGGACTGATTGTAATTAATGACAAAAGGGGTAATTCAAATGACCGTGGCGAATATATTAGCTGATATTTCTTCTTTATGCAATTAAGACTAAGAAAAAACTAATGCTTATCTTAGCGAGTGTCCACCGAACGTGGGAAACCGCAGATACAATAAGACTATTAAATACCGCATTCTAAGGTGAAAAGCTAAAGCAGGTCAACACTAAAAATGAGCTTGGAAATGTATCTCCAAGCTCATAATATTTTTCTGTCATTTTTTTGCTAAAGCCCCTGTTAGTTCAGGAAATTTTGAAATTTGTTGTTCCTATTCATTAAACCTACTCATTAAAATGGTATTATAGTAATTTCCGTCAGATAGAAGTTTGTCCTTGTTTAAAATACCTTCCACTTCAAAACCATATTTTTTATACGTCATCATAGCTTTTTCATTGGTTTCAAGAACATTCAAAGTCATTTTCTTCATTCCATTTGAATCTGCCCAATGAATAGATTCTTTTAATAAATTTGTCCCCATTCTATATCCCCAGTACTCTTTTAATACACAGACTCCAAATCCCACTTTATGAGAAGTTCTTTTCAATTTGTTCCCTTCACATCTTGAAAAACCTACAATCCTTTGATTAACTTCAGCAACTAAAAATAGGTTACTATTACTTTCTGTATCATCTTTAATTAGTTGTTTAAAACCTGATTCATTTATGTACGCCTCGCCTTTCTCTCTATCTAAATTCTCTGTTTCCCCATCTATCTGCAATCTTATTTCAGATAGGTTTTTCGCATCAGTTTCTATTGCTGACCTCACTATATATCGTAAATTATGAATAAAAAATTCTTTTGAATTAACCCTCATTACAATTTCCTCCCATCAATTCTTTCTTGTACTATCCTACCCTTTAGATGAATAAAAATAAAAGCTGTTTAAATAGCTCAGTGCTCTTCAAGTAAAGCCTCCGTTGATGTAAAAATTACTTAAAAGGAAAATCATATCCTATATAGTTAAATACATTTTTGAATCCTATATTTTCTGCAACTGCAATAGAAGGCTTGTTTGATTCCATACAATCCCAATACGGAACAATATTATTATTTAGACAATCGTTTACGAAAGATTTAGCTATTTTTTGGGCTAACTTTTTCCCTCGATGTCCTTCAATAGTTTCAATGGTTACAGCATGTACATTTCCAACGACAAAACCTGAAAAACAAATACTTACAATTTCATCTTTGTAAATCATACAATATCCTATACCTTCACTTAAGAACGTTTCAAAAGAAGACCAAAACTCTAAAATTTTGGAATGTAAAAATTCAATGTTTTTTATTGAGTAATCATTGTTTTCAAAGAGGGTTTCACAAATTTTCACAACCTTATATCCTTCTTCAATGGCAAGTTCATAGTTGCATTTATAATCATCCTTTTGTAACGTATATACCCTCTGATTCCAACTTCCTAATTTACGGCTTTTAAGCACTTTTTTAATAGTTGTATTCCATTTTCTGTGATTACCAATACCTTCAAACCAATTTAATCCAACTTTTATTGCTTCTGGTATAATTATCTTATCAATGAAATTGTTTAATTCGTTATTGAACCCTTCGTTTTTTTCATCCCCAATAAAGATAAAGCCATCATTATTACCTAACCAAATAAGTCCAGAAGTAGGCAAACCAATATCATCTACAAATACTCGACCTGGATTTACTCCTTCAATTACTGCTTTTGCTTCTAATTGACCTTGCTCATATAACAGTTCTTTACATTTATAGAATTCAAACTTTTTTAACTCTGAAATCATACGTGACCCTCCCTGTTAAACACTAACTTTATCATTTATACAAAATTTTTCCTTTTAATCTAAACTGACCCGTTAGTTTAAGTAGAAATCTTCACAATCTTATATTTATTTTAACATAAATATCTACTTATACCTTTTCTTACATAATTATTTTCTAAATCAACATTTTTCTTTAACATAGCCAAAATGAAAGATAAAAAAAGAAAGGGTTGTCTACAGAAACCCTTCCTATACAGGAAATAAATCAATTCAACTTTGGCTTTGATGGAGTTAACTTAATAATCATTTCAACTATCGTAACAGCAGATATAACAATTATAATTGAGGTTATAATTGAATTTACTTCAAGCCCATATTTATTAAAGGCAGATGCTAAAAGATAGCTTATCACAAAAGAAAACAGCAACACACTTAAAGTACTCCACATTTTATCCATTGCCTCACCTCCTTTCACGCTATGTACTGATACGTTTTTAGTGACTGATCAATTGCATTATACTTACCGAAATGAACAACTTGTTTTGAACCACAATGTATGCAAATATATCCATCTTATTTTTTCCGTTCAGTCACTTCTTGCGGCTTCCCTTACAGAATATGAAGTAGGAGAATGGATAAAGAAATCTTACAAACGATGTTGTTCTTCAGGAATCAGCTTTTTAATCGCTGCTTTTAATTCTCTCTCCGTTAATAAACACATTATAGAACGTTCGTTTTAAACGAATATCAATAAAGTATATTTACATAGATTTGACAAGAGTAAATGGTCCGTTATAGTGGGATTTCTTGTTCAATAATTAATTAATTCAGCTTTTCTTCACCCATTTTCTATAAAGCAAAGAAGCAACCATCATCAAACACGGAATTGTAAAAACCTCACTAGCAAGCAATATGTAATGGAAGATCGAGCTTACAATTCCTGTTGTCAGTTCACTTACAAAATACGAAACAACAGTCATCAAGACGAAAAATACCGCTGTCATATATACATTTTTGCTAAGCCGCTGTACTTTATCTATTTGAGACTCTACATCGGTATAAATCGGTTGAGTGCCCATCGGTGCTACAAAAAAATGTATACCTACCTCTGAACAAACATGATTCCAACCAGCCATTTCAAATAGTTCAAAATACTCCTGATCTTCTCCGTCCTGTAAATGTCGATAATCCACACTATATTGCAGTTCCTTTGGCTCGCCCTTTTGCAGGTTATAACCCATAGGTAAAAAGCTAAATAAATGCCATCCTTCTTTCGATTTCTTCTGGAGCCTTTTTAAATCTCTTTTTTCCGAAAATGCTAATCCATCTGACATCATATACTTTGTTGACTGTTTCATTCTGCATTGCCTCCTCTTAATTCACGCTCTGCCAATGACAGCATTGTTTTACGTCGTTCTATATCTTTTACAAGGATGTGATGCCCCTTCTCAGTTAAGGCATACACTTTTCTTCTTGGATTACTTTCATCATGTAGAAAAATTAAATTTTCATTAAGTAGCTTTTTTATAATCGTGTAAAGTGTTGCAGGACCAATTGTAAATTCGCCTCCTGTTTCCTTTTCTACTAATGCCATCACTGCATAACCGTGCTTTGGTTGCACAAGTGCAGCCATTATATAAAAAACAGAGTCAGTCAACTGTTCTAATGATTTCATATACATACCTCCATATTATATCACTAAGTAATATATCATTTAGTGATATAAAAAAACAACCTCAAATGAGATTGCTTTTTGGAAAACTAGTTAAATTATTATGTATTCTTATTGTAAATAGCCTTTGTATACACTAAATCCATCATACTTTTTTGCATATTCGAGTGACTTATGCTTCCAAACTGCGCTTCACTTGTAATATATTTTGCCCCCTGCGGTAAGGCATATTGGGCCCTTGCTTGAATGAGTGCTTTTTGAATACCTTGTCCCCGATATTCAGACAGAGTTGTTGCAGCCGCTAACGTTGCAATATCATCCTGTACGTATAAAACAGCTATCCCTACAATTTTTCCTTGTAGGGTTGCTTTAAAAAATCTCCATCCCCCTATATCATATAAAATCTCATTATTTTGCTTAACGCCCTCCGTTATAAATTCAGGTAATCCAAACCCTCTTACATAGACATCTGCAAAATCAGTGAACTCCTCTTTCTGCAATAATTCAACTTCGAAGTTTGAAGTGGTTGTTGTATCGACAACTTCCTGTATATCTCCAATAAATGATGCATGAAAGCCTGTCTGATAAAATGAACATTTATGTAATTGACGAAACACCTCTTGGCTCGCATTATGCGGTGTCACCTCAATCTGGAAGCCCATATTCTGCTCGTTATACCAAGTTTCAATATCCGAGAAATAAATAAGATCTTCACCATTTAGATTACGAACAGTATTAAAAGCTGGGCCGGGTATTTGTTGCACTTGAAAAGCAAGCGTTGTGCCGAACTGCTTAATGTTAGATCCTAATGCGTTATTATTTACTATCCTAAAAGCATTTAATCGAGAAATTAATACGTTATTTTCACTTTTCATGATAATGTCGGAGTTTCGTTTCATGTTTTCATCCTTTCTATTATTAATCTAAATTGCTTAACTGTAATAACGTGATTTAATCATACTCACTAATTGATGATCAATTTCTCTTAATTGCTTGGATAGTATTAAAACTTCGATACTTGGAAGTTTTAATACCGGAAAGTCTATCATATTTATTCGACCTTCCATATGTTCTTTATACAGGATTGATTTTGGCATAAATGATATCCCTAATCCATCCTGTATAAATCGTTTTACGACATAAGATTGTGTTACACGAATCGATTTCATCGTTGAGAACTCTTTTTGCAATCGAATTAGCAAAGGGTCCCAAATCGTTGGATGATGGTGAGTAAAAAGAGGATATTGTTCAAAATAATGCTCAATATCTAAGTAAATTCCCGTTTCATCATCATAAGCATCAATTGGCACTGCAAATTGTAATGTATCTTGCAATAATTCTGTTACTTGAATTGTCTTATTTTGAGGCTTGATCAAAGAAATCCCTATATGCGCCTCCCCCATTTCCACCATTTTTTCAATTTGATTTGATTCCTCAACAAGTATTGATACATCTATTTCAGGATATCGCTTTATATAGTCATAAATAACATGTGGCAAAATGGTCTCTACCATCATTGGTGTCATTGCCACAATAATTTGTTCACGATAGCCATTTTTAAACAGTTGAAAGTTCTCCAAGCTGCTCTCCCACTGCTCTTGAATCTTGATTGCTTCACTGAAAAACGCTCGTCCAGATTCTGTTAAAGTCACACGATTTTTTTTTCTCTTAAATAACTTTGTATTAAGCGATTGCTCCAATTGATGAATATGTACCGTCACATTAGGCTGTGACATCAGAAGCATTTCGGCCGTTTGCCTAAAATTACATGTCTTCGCTGCAACAATAAAGGTTCGAATCCATTGATAATCCATCAACACATCTCCACTCAATTAACATTTATAATCATATCAATTAAAATGATTTAATTTAGTTAATTATAAATATTCTGTATATTAATTACAACAGAGGCGCACTGTTACATTTGAAAATGGGAAGGTGATAATATGATCGCTTTAGAAAAAATCAGTCGTAATTTTTCTTATTTTGCGAAAACAGAATGTGCAGGTTCCAGTGACTTATATGAATGTTTATCATATGAAATCGCTAAAGATTCATCATTATTAACGTTAGCTAGTAAGATCCCTCAAGGTCAGCCAATACCGAATTTATTTTTTGCCAGTGTACACTATTTATTAGAAACTTCCGAATCAATTGAATTAATGTCCTTCTATAAAAGCTTTGAATCCAACACGAGAAATCCTAATGAGGCATTTCCTTACTTTAAGAACTTTTGCTTAGAACACGAGGAAATGTTAATCTCATTATTTCAAACAAAACTTGTCCAAACAAATGAAGTCAGACGATGTGCTTATCTATATCCAATCTTTACTGAAATATATGCAAGACACCACAAGCCATTAGCACTTATTGAAATTGGCACGAGCGCAGGGCTTCAGCTAGGCTTAGATCAATATGCTTATCAATATAATGAAGGTATGGTTGTGGGGAAAACTAATTCGAAAGTACTTTTAACTTCTGACAATAAAGGAACAGCTTTACCAGGGTCAATAAAGGAAATCCCCCTCGTTAGTAATCGGATCGGCATTGATTTGCATACAAATGACTTAAATAATGTAGAAGATGTGAAATGGTTGCAAGCACTTATTTGGCCAGAACATACAGAACGTCGCACATTATTTAATGCTGCAACCGAAGTTGTTCAAGATTTAGAAATTGAATTAATAGACGGTAATGCAGTGGAATTACTAGAAGAAATTGTACAAAAAATAAGTCCAAATTCAATTATTTGCGTATTTCACACACATGTAGGGAATCAAATACCTCATGTTCAAAAAGAGCTTCTGGTGAAAACATTACACACTATTAGTCAAGGAAGAGAAATTTATCATGTCTATAACAATTTATTTGATACGAATTTGCATCGTGATTATTTCTTTAAAAATACATTTGATGAACAAGTATTTGAACGTCCGGACGGTCATGCTCGTTGGTTTACTTGGAAATAGATAAAACAAAAGAGGAACTGTATCCTTAAACAGTTCCTCTTTGTATTGGTTTAAAATAAATTCAATATAATTATAGACTTGAGCACTAGAATAAGATGAAAAACGTTAGAACTCATCACAAACAATTTCATATAAAAATTCGCCAAAACTATCTGCAATTGCATCATATTGTAGTCCCATTCCTACTTCTGGCATAAAAGATACAATCTCCGGTTCATCATCTTTTATTTGATGAAAATCCAAACAAAATAATTCACCATTTCCAGGATTATAAATGACTAGTAGATTACACGGTAAACCAACTTCCTTCCTTAAAGTTAACGTGTAACTAACACCGTTCAACAATGAGGGATTCCCAAAATCATCACCCGGGATGCCTAATATTTTAACACCCGAAAAAAAACCTGCACCAAAAGTTAAGAGAAATTCTCTATATGAACCTATGATTTTCAAATTCAGGGCATCTTCTACTCGCTCAAGCAATTCGCTCGATTGAGGACCAATGAAATTAGCTATATCAGCTTCTGATAATAATATTTTTTTAGCAGCTTCATAAGGTGACAGCTTCATATTCTCTCATCTCCCATCAATTTAGATGTTTTTTCAATGCAAATTAGGTTTCACTTTATAGTATTCTATGCTTCAAATATAGTTCTCACTACTAATTTTTCAGCAATTAGTAACTTCTACTTTTTTAAAGATGTTTTCAAATAACGGAGGCTCCGCAAGGTTAGTAGAAATTCTATTTTATGAATATCGTACCTTTTATTTTTTTTGAATGAAAGGCGGTGCTGTAGGTTTGAAATAAAGTTATACCGTTTGTTGCATCGTTTCACCCCTTTGGATATGATTATCCAAAGGGGTGTTTTAATTGAAAAATAAATCTATTTCATTTAGAAATAAAACTCAAACTCATGCAAAGCCTTTAATTAGAAAAGCGATACTTTGCATGAGGAAAAATATTTAATCGCTAGATACTATTTCTAATATTTTGGCTTTGCACCTTATTTATGTTAAATCGAAATAAGGAGCGAGCAAATTTGAATTATATAAATGCTACAAAAGTATTACCAAAAGAGCTATTGGCAGAAGTTCAAAAATATATACAAGGGGAAACTTTATATATTCCAATACAACAAACCACTCGAAAAAAATGGGGTTCTGTTAGTGGTATACAAAAGCAACTGAATCATCGAAATCAAAAAATTCGAGAAAACTTTGAGAATGGAATGAACATCCAAGAAATATCTGAAAAGTATTTTTTATCAGTTGAAACAATCAAAAAAATTGTTTATGCAAAAAAAGAAATAAAATAATTGATATGGCTAGTCTGGGGAATTATTAAAATAATACACCAGATAGCCTTTTTGTTTTTTAAAAATCTAAAATATGATGTCTAATTACAAATCAGTATGGGTATAAAGTATTATTAGGCATTAAATGTTTCATTACTATTCTTTATCTATCCTTACTAATAATTATGATGTAATCTTAAAAACAAGTAATGATTGTTAAGTGTTTGAATAAATAATTTATGGAGGAGATATAATGAATTTAACAAGTGAAAGAATTTACCTTCGCTCTTTAAAAGAAACAGATGCACCTCTTTTATTAGCGAACACAAACGATAAAGAGATAAGATATATGACAGGCACAAAATCTACATTTACATTGGAACAAATTCAACAGCACATTAAAAATTTAGATGAAGATCCGTCACGCTTTGATTTAGCTATTTGTTTAAATGAAAATGACGAAATGATTGGAGAACTATCTATTTCTGATATAGAAAAGGATAATAATAAGGCAGGGTTTAGAATTTCAATGTGTTCTATTGAGTTAACTGGTAAAGGCTATGGTACTGAAGCTATTAGACTGGTCTTAAAATTTGTATTTGAAGAATTGAAATTAAATCGTTTACAGTTAGAAGTATTCAGTCATAATAAACGTGGGATCAAAGCTTATGAAAAGACTGGATTTATAAGAGAAGGGATTTTGCGCGAGTCTTTAAATTATAATGGACATTATTCTGATGAAATAATAATGTCTATACTTAAAAGTGACTATGGAAAATTGGAAGATGTTACTTTAACGTAGTAAAGGTTCGTACTTTTATTTGAAAATAAGACAGATATGAAACAATGAATGATAGTTTTTAATCAATCTTTTTTACAAAATTTCACTACATACTAAACCAAACTCACACATTTTGATCAAACTTTGTTCAAAACGCGTGGGCTTCTTCAATATATAAAATCATTATTTGCAGCTTACTTTTGATCAAACTTTATTTCAAAGATACATGTGCCTTTGAATCAGTATTCCTTTCCTTTTGCCATTCCACTTAAGCTATTTATCAATAATAAAAAACGAGTGACCCTAACACTCATTTTTCAATAATCCGAAGAGCCCCTCACTATTGTTTTTTTGATTTAAAATTAGCAAGCAACTAAAAAATATAGTAACATACGTTAATATTGAACATAAAAAAACCATTTTGAACGGTAAATAACACCCTAATCAACACAACTGCTAAATTATATTAATAAAATAAAACACAAGCCTTAGTCTGAATTGAGACTAAGGCTTGTGCGCTAAGAATGGTAGTTGTTATATCCATTCGTATTATTGAATTGCCATTTCCATGAAACTGCACACATCTCCTCTAGCCCTCTTTTAACAGTTCAATTATTACCTGCATCACCAGTAACAAAAATATCCATTTTATAACACTAAAAGGATTTTGCCTGAGATTCTATTTACGTAGAATCAATAAAATTTCGAGTTACTTTCCACAGCTTTAGCTATGTCAGGAGGTAATTGATCAATATTCGATTGTAGTCGTTTTAAAGCTTCACGGCCTAAAATACGCTTGCTTTCGTTATAATAAGCACAAATCGAAATTTCATAATCAAAAAGATAGTCATATACTTGATAATTTATAAAGAGAATGTCATCTTTTGGGAAAGGGATCTCTTTTCCTTGCAAAGCATACATCAAACCGAGGTTATTATTGGATTTAGTACGATGAATTCGAGCTAAAGCATACAAAGATTCCGCTCTGCTCGGTCGGTATTCCCAAGCCTTTTGAAAATAAAAAATAGCTAGAGCCATAGATTGTTCTTCTTGCTGTTTTAACTGCTCAATAATGTGTAGACCATCTACTAATTTATTTCCTTCTGAATTTTGAACTTTCTGTTTATTAATAGCGTTATTTGCTAACCGTTCATAACTCAGCCCTATTTGAAAAAGTGCATAAAACACTTCTTCTTCCCATCCACCAGCTTCTACTCTTTTTTTATACCAGTGAATCGATTGTTCATGTTCGTTGAGGCAGGAATAGGTCTGTGCTAAATAAAACATATAGCGTTGTATTAAATATGGAGGAGTTGTTGGGTCAGAAATTCCTTCTAATAATAATCGTTTATCTCGTTCAAATTTATCAGCCCTACTACCACCATCTGCTTGATCTTGAATCATTAATCCATCTAATTTTCCAGTTGACCCTATATTTATAGCATTCTTAAGTTCTAACTTTTCACGATTCAAATCCCAATATTCATGTGTAACCCCGACAGATTTCCAAGGGATTGAAGTTTTCAAAAGTCGCTTTAACCAATATTTTAAATGACCATCAGATTGGGGCGTAAGATATTGATCATGTGCTAAAGCACGCTTATCAAAATGAGGCTCAACAGTTAAAATCATATCCGCATCAAGCAGCAACAAATAATCTGATTCGGGATACGTTTTTTGCGCAAGCTCTGCAGATAACGTTCGATTATAGCCGAAATTTTTAAACGGCTCACGGTGGACGGTACAAGGCATATTATTTTTTTTACACCAATCTTCAATGATCTCAACAGTTTGATCCGTAGAACCTGTATCACAAATCGAAACATAATCGATAATGGATTTAGCACCATTTAAACATCTTTCTATAATTTTCGATTCATTTTTTACAATCATACAAAGACATAATTTCTTTTCAATTGCACTTTTATTCATCTCTTAAATAGATCCCCCTAATTAAATAAAAATATATTTATTACTCCATATCTGGACAATCTATAGCAAACAAATAAATTACACTCTGTAATATCATATGTATTTTGCTACTAAATGGTGAGACGTTCCACAATTAAATTATGAGATTATAAGTGATTACACTTATCAGATGTCGACGTTTTTAAATCCTTATTTTATGGCATATAAAAAGAATCCATTTTGAAATTCATTGGTCAACATGGATTCTTTCCTTAGTAATAGCTAAATTTACTTATTTACATCATTTTCATATTCAATCAATATGTTATTTATATTTCCTTTTCCATTCATGTACTTTACAAAGTAATCTGCTCCGGCTGATTTAATTTCATTATATTTTGGCCCTTTAAATTCAGCGTTATCAATTAGCGCCCCAGGTTGCTCATATACTGGTGAGAAGTCATATCCGTGTTTTTTCATGAGACGTTTTTTCATATCACCATCCCAATAACTAGGGAAAATTGAAGCATTAGCTAACAATTCAGCAAATTCTTTACCCTGTACATATTCTAAAAATTTTACTGCTTCATCATTGTTACTATACTTAGAAATGGAAAAAAGAGAATCCGAAAATGCAAGACCACCTTTATTTTCTTCAAATATTGGCATGCCGACTAATCCCCATTGCGACTTATCAAAATCTCCATAAAACTCAAGAAATTTAGTATCTACAAGTTTACTTAAAGGTAAAACAGCCATTGCTACTTCGCCCTTTACAAATTCTTCTCCGGTTACTTTTAAGTTATCTTTATAGAGGTTAGTAAAAATCTTCCAATATTTTCTATTTAATTCATTATTAAGTATTGCTTTTCCTTTTTTGTTTTTGAAGTTGCCAATTGGTTCACTTAAGTTTTGATATAAGTAGTAAAATTCATGATCAGAAGTAGGAAAACCTAGTGTAATACCTTTAAAATTCGACTTCACTTGAATTTCTTTAGCCAGGGTACTTACTTCTTCCCAATTCATACTATTTCGTGGTTTGTCTACTCCAACCTCTTTAAAAATATCTTTATTATATACTAGTACATAATCATGAAAAGAAGGAGCAACTGCATAAACAGCTCCTTCACCAGCAAGTTTTATAGGTTCCAAAATAGCGGTTGCTATTTTTTCAATCAAAGCTTCATCCAATAGTGCACTCAAATCTTTTATACTACCTTTTTCAACCAAACCATTTAAATAATCTGGTGTGAAACCATAAACTAAATCAACATCCTTATTTTTTTTTAAGTATTCATCAATCACCACATCTATATCGTCCCAATGAGAAGGTACGTCATTAGAATTAGGGAATACCGATTTAGTTTTTATATCATTATCATAACCTTTACTGTATACATTCTTAATTGTTTCTTCGTATTCGGGAACTAACGTGGCAATTACTAGTGACTTTTCTACGGACACTTTAGGGCCTTGCTGAGAGCATCCAGTTAAAACTAAAAGTACTGATATGAATAACGAAGCATATATTGCTAATTTATTTGGCATAATTACCCCCCCTTTTTCTTTATTCTACTAAAATATAGTCATACTGTAAATAATTCCTATTTAAAATTATTATATGCTAAAAATGTTATATAATGTGTAATTAGGTTAATGCATTGGGAGGGAGAAATATGAATTATTATGTTTCTGTTTTTACGAAAAATATAGCAATGAACTGAAAACGATACTATCAATTGAAGAATAACTAATAACTGCAACTCTAAAATGATTGTAGAGATTATTTTAGTAAAAAGTGTTTTTATAATCCAAACATTAAGTAATCCAAAAATAAAAAGTATCCCCGTTCTCCAAAGTATCAAAACTGCAGTAAGACCTGGAGGAGGGGATAATAATGACAAAGAAGATGAGGAAAGCCGTGAGGATCTGCTACCATGTGCTTGAAGTAGCAGGTAGTATTTCATCTATATATAGGACTATACATAGCATTAATGTAACATCAGGAAAATCCTACATATAAAGTTAACCATTTTATATGTAGGGTTATTTTGATTAATAATCGTAAATATTGAATAAAAAATAGATACAATGATTAAATTTATGAGAGATGGTGTGTGTAATGAGTAGCGTAAAATGGTAAGACTTCCAGCCAGCAATTTCTTAACCTTAGTCCTTTAGATTACGATATTGCCGTGCCTAAGGACAATCAGCTTGTCAAATGAATGAACTTGTCGGTTTTTCATTCGTTTATGAGGAATTACACAATAATAATGTTTCCATAACAGTCGCAATGCAGTGCAATCTATTCGCATGTTTAAAATTTTTTTTACTCAAATCGATTTTTGACTTATCAGATATCGACGTTGTTTAACACTCTAAATATGACATGTCCTTTAAATATTTCTTAGATATGGCGCCAGAAGACCCCGTCATCAATCCCAGTTCATGATGTTTAGTGTGGTAACTTACATTTTACACGGAATCGCTATGGAAGTTTTCTATTTTGTCTTGGTGCTGCACTTAATATTACAACTCGTCGAAAATAGAACGTAAATATTTCAATTGCATCTGCTTCATTGCGAACGTAAATATAAGCAAAGCGATATAAAGCATCTTGTTCATTTTCTATTAAGTATTGAAATGCAGAATGGTCACCATTTCTAGCTGCTATGATCCGTTCTTCTTTTTCGCTCAAATGTTTTGCGCCCCCTTCCCTATCTATTAGATAATTGACAAGCCTAAAACGATTCAATTATTTTACATATTTTATTTTCGTAATAAAATATGTACTACTTTTCTATTACAATTTTCATTTCCATTCATTCAAGGAAAACACATGATTTTTCTTGAATCCACCGCCCATTTCATCATCTTGAGCTCGTTGTACAATTAATACCTTACCCTCATTTAAAAGCACACCTTTAACAGCAACAACATTTTTATTTGCATTTGTCATTTTTAACGCCTTAGCAATCAAATATATAAAAGAAAAAAACAAAAGGATATCCCATTTGGAATATCCTTTCATCTGTTCAGTAATAGTCATACTGATAAAATAAACCTCGAACATAGTAAATTTATTAGACAATAGACTTCATAAGAGAAATAAGCTGATCTTCTTGTTCTGTATTTACTGCTACTTTATTTTTTCCAACCTTGCCACACTTCACACATTCATGGACTAACTGATACCCCTTTTTACTCGAATACTCCATACCAATAGGGGCCATCAATCCTTTACATTTACTAGCCCGGTCACCTGGTTTATCATCCATATGCTTAGAATATAAGCAGTACGGACAATGATTGCGAAAGCTCCCGTTTGTTAATGGTTCAATTTGCGAGCCACATTGCTCGCATTGAAATGCTGTATTTTCTGTTTTTCTGCTCACGTGCCATTCCTCCAAGATGTTATTTTCATCTATGGAGAAAGGGTTCCGTTCGTTTTTACTACAAACTGTAGCTTCAGGCTTTTGAAAAGAATGGACTCATTCACCGCCTCGATTTACGAAGCGATTACTTCTAGTTCCTGCTTCACTAGAGCTTTTTTCATCTCAAGATCCGAACCTCGATTGACTTTATGTATTTGTATCAACCACTGTAGGACAGTCAACGCCACCCTCCACTAGTAGGTGTTCTTTTTCAATCACTGACAAAGGCATCGTCCCCTAGAACGCACGCTCACTTTTATACATGTATTTCATAATACCACTCCAACTTTCACTATGTTCAAAGACTTCAAGATAATTATACCAGGTTTATGTAAATTATCCCCTAAAATGTTTGTTGAAGAGATGTAATAGATAATGGGTACTTCCAGCCATAGCTCTTTTATAAAAACTTATCCGGAAAGGAAATTGGAAGAAAATATTTTTAACTTCAAGCTCCTTGTTACGTATGTTCATTAATATAAATAGTAGCAATACTTGCGGCATTTATCATTCAGTGCATTAGAGCAGCAATAACTAAGTTTTATTTAAGAAATACGTAAAGTAATGGTTAAGATAATAAGCAGTATACTGTGATTCACCCCTCCTAAAAGAACGCTTGGCTTGAAAGTACTATTATGAATAAATATGAATATTAAATTCATGAAATTATTTCTTCTATTTACTTCTACCAATTAAGATGTTTTATTAGATTTAAGGAATTTAATAAGGATTTCATCTGTTTCTTTAGATGATTTACCTAATAAAGTACGTAAACTACTTTATTACAAATCATCGAACCTTATTCAAAATTCACACCCACATTCTTGGGTTATCTGATACCCTTTTCCTTCTCAAAATCCGTACCTCGATAGCCTTTATATTTGTATTAACCACTGTAGGACGGATAGGACGGATATATTCTCCCTCAACCATCACTATGTTAAGGAGATTCACTCTAATTATACCAATCATTTTTTAAACACCCCCTTTAATGTACATTTAACGTCATTTCTATAATGTTGTATTTTATTGTGGATTTATCCAATAAAAATCCAAATAAAAAAAGAACCAAATATGGCTCCTTAGCTATTCATATATTCTTTTTGTGGATTTTTATTAGAAGCTTCATCTATGCTATTTTCTTGTTCATAAACATATGTAACAAAATTTTTATATTGCTCATCAAATACATATTTACTTGCCCAACCGGTTAATTTCACAAGTATTTTGTAGAACCAGTTACTTGGGATTAAACTAGCTTCCACTTCTAACTTTGTTGAATTGCCGACTGGTGTTAATCGATACCGCGTAATACTAGTGCCTTCTTTCGTCTTAGTTTTCATTGTTGCGCGATAAGGTGGCTTGTATTCGATCAATTCAGCCTCAAAAGAATAGACCTTTTTATCGATTTTTTGGACAGTTGTAACTATGGATCCTTCACCTATATCGTCCTCAGAACCTTCATAAATATTTTCTACAATCATTGAATTCCATTTGAGTACATGTTCATCTTTATTTAGATAATCAAATAGATCTTTTATAGGAACTTCAATTATTTCTTCAAATCTATATACGCCTAATTCCTTCATTGTTTGACTTAACCTCCATGAATTACCAATTACCTCTCATTATACCAAATTACTTTATAAATACGAGAGATAATTTATAAATTACCTTAGAGGTACTACCTTTACTATTGAGCTCACACTAGGTGTCTTTCCTATGCTTATAATATTGGTATTCAAATTGTTTTATTCTCTTTTCTAATTTTTTATTTTTCTCCATTATTAGCATGACCTGTATGATCTGTGAAGCAAAAATAATCACTATTCCACCTGTTAAAAGTGCTAGCCTTTTCATCGATTTTCCCCTTTCTTTTTTTCCATACATAAATACGAATTTACTGCTGCTCTAACCACTCGCTTATTCTCTGCTTTTGAAAAAAGATATGGCCATTCAGTTCAATATACGGAACCTCTGGATGTTCAAAAACAAAATTACTCGTCGCTTCTTTTGGCACGTTCAGAAATACGTGTAATTCCTTTGCAGCAATCAGTTCAACTTCTTCACCTTCATCAAGTATGTCTAGTAAACTTTTTGCATTAGGGTTGCCAAAGTTTTTCAAGCCATCTCCTATTAAATAACCGGCCGCAACAATGCTTAAGCTAAGCCATATAAAATCATATGTCATCCTTAAAACTCCTTTAAAACCGCTAGCAGACTAGGCTGCTAACGGCGTCTTTAGTAGATTTATTTCACTAACTTCATATCTTTTGTCATTTTCAAGATATCCTTTATCTTCAAATCTGGATTGATAGGTAAAATTGAGTAGTTATAACCTTTTTCTGACCATGATATAACTCGGAACGATTTCTCTTCCATGACTAAGCCTTTTTGACCACGTATTTTCGTTTGTTTTTCTCCTGGTAACGATCCTACATCTTCAACTTTTTCTTTCGGTGTTGGGAATACAGAAAGCGAGAAGGATAAAACGCCATCTTTTTCATAGTTAATCGTTAATTCTTTATGATCTACAACATCCATTACTTCAACATTCGCTATCTTTAACGAATCTTTCTCTGGAAAATATAGAAATGCTTTTTTAAATACATTTGGCATTTCCTTAGTTGTTACTGTTTTCGCCTTCTTTGAACTATCAATTTTCTCTATTTCAGCATCCTTTGGTAGTTCAATTGTAAATATGCTATCTGGAATTTTCGCATCAAAATCTAATTTTGTGTATTCAATTTCGGAACCACCACTTACACCTGACATGCTGTATTTAAGCGCCATCCAGTTTTCTTTATCGACCCATATTTCTTGGTTACCGAAAAGTGTTTTTTCATCTTTTTCTTTGGCCACTAGGTGATACGTATCACGGCCTAGTATTTTTTCTTCTCCTTTAAGTGAAATCTCATGCGTATCTTTTACCATTTTCAGCATTGCTTCTGCTTGTGCTTTTGGTGAAAATTGTGTGCCATCCTTTAACTCATCTGTTATAGGAATAACAATACCTTTATTTTGCGCTTGATTATAGCTCGTTATATTTTTTCCATCATTTACAGAAATCGATTGCTGTTTGGCCTCTTCATCCCACATTTCTATACGGCGTTTACCATCTTTTCCATTCCATTCTTTAACGTGCATTTTTTCTTTCGACAAGGTCATATCATATTCGCCATAGTATGTGCCTATTGGTTTTGAATCTTTTAATGTATTTTGAATAACCTGTTCTGGTGAAAAATCACTTCCCTCTGTTGAGCAACCTACTAATGCAACTGTCATAATGCCTACTAAACTAAGACTTTTCATAATTTTCTTCATTATTATCACCTGTTCTTTCTATTTTTTGTAGTTTACAAATTACACATGTACCTATTGTTTTATGCGACAACATTTGCACTGTGCCACCATGTTTTTCAATTATACTTTTTGTAATACTTAGTCCGAGCCCTGTACCACTTTCACCCTTTTTACTGCGAGCAGTATCTGCTTGATATAAAGGCTTAAATACATGAGAGAGCTGTTCTTTTTCTAGCCCTGCTCCACTATTTTGTACAATTAATAGAGGACCTTCTAGCTGTAACTCTTGTGTGACAAATGGGAAAACCCACTTTGGCAAGTTTTCAGATGACACCATCGCAAGCCATATCGATCCTTCTATTGGCGTATGCATAATAGCATTGCTCATCAAATTATCTGTTACACGCATAAGTTGTTTCGGATTGACATTGAAAATGCCATCCACATTACTATTTACTTCTAGCGTAATTTTTTTCTCATAGCATAATGGCTCATAATCAGATAGCAGCATGTCAAAGAATTCACTGCCTTCTGCTTGAACAAATTCCATCTCGTAGGTGGGCGATTGTAATAAAGTATACATGAGTAAATCATCTAACATTTGCTGCATATAATTGGCTTTGTTAATGATCACTTCACGATATTCCTCACGCTCGTCTTCATGCAAATTACGGTCAGCTGATAATGATTCTGCATATGCACGAATGGATGTTAAAGGCGTTTTTAAATCATGCGAAATAGCCGCAACCATAAATTCCTTATCCTGCTGTTCTTGCGCTATCTTTTCCCTTGCTACTTCAATCTGCTCCCGCATGCTATAAAAGCTTTCTGTTAATTCACCAATTTCATCTTTTGAAGTCTGGATTTCTTCAACTTTCCCCCTACTTCCATAGGCTGTCATTTGCTTCATCAATTGAGCAAGTCGTTTATTTAACTTACGATTGATTAGTATTGTGACACAAAGGAAAGTAAAGACGAAAATACCAATAAATATTGCAATGACAAGTACTGTACGATTATTTACCCCATCTACCCATTTTTCTCTCGCTAAGGTGACTTCGAAAAAACCGACTAATTTATTGTCTGAAAAGACGGGCTCCCTGTATGAATAACTTCGATAGTCATTTTCAAATTGAAATAGGTTTTTGTACAATGATTCCTTTGATAATACATAATCATTTGTATAAGCGAGTGGATTTGAATTGTACAACGCAAGTCCATCTGGTCGATACAAAACAATAGCTGTTTTTAAATCGGTTAACTCCTCAACTTGTGGTCGTTCAATACCAGGCTCATACAGCATAGGTTCTTTTAATACAATTGAGATTTGTTGTAGTTCCGCCCACTTTTCAAAATACTCTTCTACATTACGATCGTCATGATAGGCATTTATCCATGCAAAAAGCGCATATGCTGCCGCTAAAGGGAGGCTCATGACGATAAAATAGGACAGCAGTAACCACGTTTTCAGTTTCATAATCGTTCACCGATGAAACGATAGCCTTTACCCCATACTGTTTGGATAAAATGTGGTGTTTTGACCGGATCATTCAACTTTTCACGTAAGCCTTTAACGTGAACAGTAACAGTTTGTAAGCCTTCCGCATCTGCTTGCTGCCATACATGTTGATACAGTTCACTTTTTGAAAATACGCGTTGTGGATTTTGCACCATGACATTGAATAAAGCGAATTCCTTTTGCGTTAGATAAATTTCTTCGTTTTGAAGGAATATCTGCTCATTATTTAGGTCGACTGTTAAACCGTTTGTAAATGTTGTTTTATGATCCACATCCGGTACGCCTTGATAGCGCCTCCAGCGGCGTAGTTGAGATTCTACTCTCGCCTTTAATTCAGCCAAACTAAAAGGCTTTGCTAAATAATCATCCGCTCCTAAATGTAAGCCTTCCACTTTATCTTCATCCTCTTTACGCGCGCTAATGATGATGATCGGTACATCACTTTTCCAGCGAATGTTTTGACAAAGTGTTAGTCCGTCCATTTCAGGGAGCATTAAATCCACTAAAACCAGATCGTAAGGATGGCTTTGAAAGTCTTCCCACCCCTCTAACCCTGTCGTTGCCCAAGTAACGCCATATCCCTCACGCAAAAATGTATCGCGTACAACACGTGCAATTTCTATATCATCTTCCACAAGTAATAACTGCCATTTCATGCAATATTCCTCCCACAAACAATGTATCATAGTCAATTTCTCTATTTTAAAACTTAATAAATTCTTTATAATTACAAAAAACTACTATTTCCATTTTAAAGTGAATCTGTCCACATTACAGTAGAATATGAAAATTATTTTCGTTAACAAAAAAAATTCATTTCGGCACTATAGTTGCCCAAATGAATTTCGTATTTACAATCTGTCAATTCACTTTTTTTTGCCCTCATTCGAAAGCCGCTACTTCATTAATTATGATGTAAACCTCGCTAACTTATTGGTTGAAGGAAAGAAAGTATTTCTTTCCTTCTCAACGCCATCTTGTTTAGAAAGGTATTTTATAGTAATTACTACTTCCTCATGTTTGAACAACATTTTTTGTAAAAACACTAATAGTCATCCCAATAACAAGTACTGTGATAATAGAGAGAAAAAGAGTGTCAAAGGATAATATGAAACCTCCAAATAAGATAACAATTGAATCAATGAAGAGAATAAGACTGCCAACATTTATACCTGTTTTATCACTTATGAACTGGGCTATAAGATCAGTACCGCCTGTACTTGTCTTAAAACGTAACATTAGCCCATCGCCAAGACCTATAAGGATTCCCCCTAAAATCGAGCTGTAGACTGCATCAATATGAACTACGAAGTCAACAGATTCTAAAATATCAATAAAAAAAGAAGAAACAATCAAACCATGTAAACTATTATAGAAATAATCTCTGTAGTGCAACCAAGCAATAATAAAAATGGGGATACTTAAAAGTATAATTATGAATCCGACCTTTAGTCCCCATAAATAATTCGAAATTAATCCTAAACCTATAATACCTCCATCCAATACTTCGTATGGTGCTAAAAATAAATTTATACCTAAAGATACTAAAATACTGCCAGCAATCACTATCATACTTTTTTTCAAAAAATACATATAGCTTTACCTCCAAAAATTCCACATGTAGATACCCTATGCAATCATCTATTGGAAAATGTAAAGCTGAAAGCATCAGTAATCTTGTATAATTACTACTAAAGTAATGCTCAGAGTACATTACACTACTGCTCCGTCACATTTTCAATAATATTACCTAATCTTCAAATGGTGAATTTTACAGTATAAGGCTATTTGAAAAATCTATTGTAGGGAAAGTTATTCATCTTAATGACAAACTTTAAATCCTCTAATATTACTAAAGTGTATTTCTCTTTGTTCTAATATTCGGTTAGAAGTATTTTTAATTTAATGTTGTAGTAAAACAGTGTGTGATTCTGTATTTTACTACATACAAAAAATCCATTTCGGTATAAATTACACCCAAATGGATTCTTTTTTCTGTATTTTGTATTTAGTTTTTATAATAAATTTGACTATTTTTGTACTTCATAATGAACATATTGAATTTCAAAAGCAGGTTCAATAAGTTAAATTCCTACTATTATAACAAACAGTAATGTACAGTAAATGACCATTTCTCAAACTTTTATAACAATCCTGCTTCCTCTAAAAATTCGCGTGCTACTTCTGATGCTTTTTTACCTTCTACGTTTACTTGATAATTCATCTCACGCATTTCATCATCAGTTATTTGATCTGTTAGTTTATTCAAAGCTTGCTCTATTTCAGGATACTTTTTAATTGTTTCTTTTCTTAATAACGGTGCACCTTGGTAGGGAGGAAATAAGTGCTTGTCATCTTCTAAAACGATTAAATTGTATTGTCGTATCTCACTGTCAGTTGAATATGCATCTAATAAATCGATATCTCTTGTATTTATGGCCTGATATCTAAGTTTCGGTTCCATCGTAGTAATTTTAGAAATAGTAGTTCCATAACGTTTTTGAATACCACGATACCCATCTTCACGATCATTAAACTCCATTGTAAATCCTGCTTTTATTTTTTCTTGAATAGCCTTTATATCTGAAATACTTTTCAACTGGTATGTTTTTGCTGCTTCTTCTGAAACAGCCAATGCGTAAGTATTGTTATACTTCATAGGGCTGAGCATTACCATGTCAAAATTTCTCTGCATTCCTTCTTTTGCTTGTTTATATACATCTTCTTGATTATTATTTATAGCCTCTTCTTTCAAAAACTCAGAAATTGCTGTACCCGTAAATTCTGGATAAATATCAATATCACCAGATTTTAGTGCATTAAATACAAAAGAAGTCCAACCAAGACCAGGCTTTAATTGAACATTTAAATCAGTGTCATTTTCAATTAGTAATTTATACATATTGATAAGAATTTCGGGTTCTGGTCCACGTTTCCCTGCAATAATTATGTCTTCTTTTTCATTGATGTTTATTAATGGAACAAAAATTATTAGTAACGCTGCAACACTAATCGTACTTAATGCAATTACTGTTTTTTGGAAGGAAAGGGATTCAAGTTTTTTAAGTAAAAAATCAAATACTAACGCTAATAATGCAGCCGGTGCCGCTCCTAAAAGGATCAGAGATGTATTATTCCTGTCAATACCTAGTAAAATAATATCTCCTAATCCCCCAGCACCAATCAGTGCCGCTAATGTAGCTGTACCAACTATCAATACCATGGCTGTCCTGATCCCCGCCATAATAACAGGCATAGCAAGAGGAATCTCCACTTTCACCAATCTCTTTCGAGTATTCATCCCCATAGCCATAGCTGCTTCTTTCAAGGATGGATCCACCTCATTTATGCCTGTGTATGTATTTCGTAAAATGGGCAAAAGAGCATAAACTACTAATGCTATTATTGCAGGCATCTTACCTATCCCAAATAATGGAATTAAAAAACCAAGCAACGCTAATGAAGGAATCGTTTGTAAAATAGCACTAATCCCTATAATACTTTCCGCTATTTTTTTCTTATTAGTTAAATAGATTCCTATTGGTATTGCAATAACTACTGCAAAAAAGAGAGCAATAAATGAAATCTGAATATGTTCTAGTAAAGAGGCTAACAGCTGTCCTTTGCGTTCGTTAAAAACATCTACTAAATTTGTCATATGGTTAACCTCTTTCTAAAGAATCTTTTGCTAAATACTTAATAATCGATTCTCTCGTAATAATACCTATAATTTCACCGTCACGATCTACTGATAAACATTCATGATGTACCAACTTATTAAGGATTACTCGTAGTGAATCATTTACTGAAACTTTGTGTAAAACTTGCAAATAGCCATCTTCTTTTGAGATTGGCTGGATAATACTCTGTATATTGAACGTATCCGAAATATCCCCAGTCAGTCCAATAAATTCTCTAACAAAATCATTTACTGGATTTTGCATAATTTCTTGAGGTGTACCGAGCTGTACTATTTCTCCATCCTTCATCACACATATCCTGTCTCCTAGTTTTAGTGCTTCTTGCATATCGTGCGAAACGAAGACAATCGTTTTTTTGATTGTTCGTTGAAGGGTAAGAAGGTCATCTTGTAATTTGGTACGGCTAAGGGGATCCAAAGCACTGAACGGCTCATCCATTAGAATGATTTCAGGATCTGCTGCTAATGCACGAACAACACCCACTCTTTGTTGTTCTCCACCGGAAAGTTCTGCTGGTTTTCGATGACTATACTTTTCTGCTTCAAGTCCAACCATATTTAGTAAATCATGAACTCGACACTGAATCTGTTTCTTACTCCATTTTTTTAATTCTGGAACAATAGCAACATTCTCTTCAATCGTCATATGTGGAAAAAGTGCAATTTGTTGTAGGACATAGCCAATATTCCAACGTAACTCATGTATGTCATAATCACTTATTCGTTTTCCTTCAATTCTTATAGTTCCTTCAGTCAAATGAATTAATCGATTTATCATTTTCAGTAAAGTTGTTTTCCCACACCCACTTGGACCTATAATGACAAAGAATTCTCCCTTCTTTATTTCCAAATTGAGATAGTTTACTGCGGATTGGTTATTATCATACTTTTTAGATACATTCTCAAATACGATCATTTAATTACCTCGCTTTAATTCTATAATAATCTTTAACTGGACTTACTGATTTACATCAGTTAATTGTTGTTCTATTTTCATTCTTTATTGTAATTCATCTTTTTTTGCATCTCATATGTTAAATATTTTGCTTAAGATAAACAAAAATCACTAATCTTATACGTATTTTAAAATCTTTAAAGCTTTTATTTTCTTATTTTTCCCCCATCTAATTATTTAATTCTGTATTATATTCGTATATGATTGCCTCATTTGAATCTTCTTTCAACCTTTTAAGAAAAATATTTCTATATCAAATATTGATAACCTCTTATTTCATTTGATATTTTCCTTGCATCTTTCATTTAATAGGCGTATAATTCATATTTAGGTGCCAAACCTACGTAATGATTGTTTTCGAACTTTCATTACAAACTAAGATTCCATAACGACTCGGATTGTCGGGAATCTTTTTCTTTTTTCTAGCAGGCAGATGAGCGCCTGCTTTTTTTTATGTCTTTTTTAAGTGATCCTCTATTATTATGCTTATTTCTCAGTAAAATAATGTTTTCTAATTTTAACTTTCAAAACATTAAAGTCACATCACTTATTTGTAGCAGGGACTTTTAAACCTCTGTCATTGTGATTGGATTTAGTTAATATAGCTTATTGAAAATGACAATAAAATTGTTATATTCTTCTTACAACAACGCCCCAACAATTTTTCTATTATACACTATAATATCCATTAAATAATTTATACTGTTCGCAAGAAATCTGTATGAAATCTTCTAAATAAGAGAAAATATATTTATCCTTATGCCACGCAAGCTCAGTAAATACAGTCTCCATTATAATAGTGGTTTGTAATTCTATTAATAGTCCTTTTTCTAACTCTTTTTCAACTGTCATTTTTGGCAACAATGTAATACCTAATCCAGCAATCACGCACTGCTTTATCGCTTCAATACTAGAAAATTCTATTATTTGTTTTGGATGAATACCTTCTGAATGACATTGATATTCAAATTGATTTCGATAAGAGCATCCTTCTTCCGTTAATAATATTGTTTCCTTAGCAACGTTCTGTAAAGTTAAAGTCTTATTATGCGTTAAATGATGAGTTGGTGCCACTACAAATACTAAATTTTCTTCGATTAATTCCTCTTTACATAGCATTGGTGTTTCTTTATGTGTATCCGTTATAAAAGCCAAATCCAGATTACCAGACTGCAATAAATCCTTGGCAACTTCAATTGTATGAACAGGCTTAAATACTATTTTCACCCTCGGATGACGATTTTTAAACAATTGCAAAATTTTTGGTAAACGATAAGTACATTGACTTTCCTGTGCACCGATCGTTAAAGTCACATTCGATTCATCTTGATTGGATAATGCCTTTCTCATTGTTTCCTCAAGATCTACCATCTTTTGTGCATATTGTTCTATTTGCTTACCGTCCTCTGTTAAATAAATTCGTTTTCCTAAACGCTCAAATAAAGGTATTCCTAATTCTCCCTCTAAAGACTTGATTTGAGCTGTAATACTAGACTGTGCGTAATCCAATATTTCTGCTGTTTGCGTAAAACTTAATGTTTTAGCAGCTGTTAAAAATGTATGTAAATGCTTAATATCCATATGCCACACTCCTAAATCGGTTTTAGCGATTAATATGATCGAAACATTCATCTTTATTAATAACGACTTTAAGTTTAAGCTTTTTATATACGAAAGTATAGAGAGGAATGACATATATGAACATTACAACATTTATCGGCAGTTCTAGAGAAGAAAGCAACAGTGAACTACTGTCAGATTTGGTGACAAAGGATATAAAACATCACAAAATTGATTTAAAAAACTTATCCATTCAACCAATTCATGATTTACGTCATGCTGAAGGTGGCTTTCAATTAGTAGACGATGATTATGACAAAATTATTAGCGCTTTCTTAGAAAGTGACCTAATTATCTTTTCTACTCCGATTTATTGGTACAGCATGTCAGGTATTATGAAAACCATGATTGATCGACTAAGCCATGCAATACGAGATGAACGATTTCCACAGTTTAAAGAACACTTAAAATCCGTTAATGCCATTGTAATTGCTGTCGGTGGAGATGAACCAAAAATAAAAGGACTACCTCTTATTCAGCAATTCCAATATACTTTTGACTTCTTAAATATGCGTTTTTCATCTTATATTATAGGTGAAGGTAATAAACCCGGTGATATTTTACAAGATCAACAAGCGGTATCTCAAGCTAACTTACTAAATAAACAATTAAAGAATTTAAAATAATTGTAAGTGACGCTTTTTGGTTTTGAATGGCCTTACTTACAACTAACGGTCCATTATTTCCATGATCTATGCGCTCATTTTTATTCATCTACAATTACTTCACTATCATTAATAACAGCATCCATCTAATACAAAATAAGTATTTCCTGGAAAATAAAAGCGCTCATTAAATGATCCTAATGAGCGCTTTTTTTACATTTCATTTTATTTAGAGAAGATTTCTTCGATTTGATCGAGCATTAAGTCAGTAGCTAATAACGATTTTACCCAATCTTCGGTGCCCCTATGGTAAAGGAAGAGAAATAACGAATCATTAATAGACAAAAGGATGATACACAGTGTGCGCTGTTATCGTCCTTTTCCTTTCTAACGGTTTCTATACTCCACTAACCAGCAATCTCTTAGCTTTCCTTCATGCAGTTCTCGTTTTGGCAAATATTTCACCTTCTGAAAGCCACATTTTTCATAGCAATGAATCGCTCTTTCATTCCATACTTGAGGATCCATCACGATAATATCAGCTTGTTTTTCTTCTATTAAATAGTACCTCATAGCTACTATGAGCTTTGTGCCAATTCCTTGGCCCCAGTAGGATGACTCACCGATAAATTGATCCAATCCATATATTATTTCAGTGTCATCACAGTAATCAAATGCTATTCTACTGTCTTTTTCTAGAGGGTAAAATTGTATGTAACCAATGCTGATGCCATCATATTCAATAATACATCGCGTCTCTACATCATTTTCTTTATAAAATACCTTATTTACTTTTTCTAAATTAAAAGGATTATCTCTTCCCTCATAATATGCTAAAATAGTTGTATCTGAAAGCCATTTTGCAAGAAGTATATCATCTTCTCGCTCAAGTTTTCGAATAGTTAATAGACCCTGTTGTACTATCATTACTCTTCCCTCCATATTTCTTCAGATTATTTTGCTGAATTTGCCAATGGATATCTAACAAAGCTACACATTCGTTCTAACTTTTAACACTTTTTTTAATGGTTTGATTTTGATTGAACTGAGCACAATAATTACATCATTACAACTGTTAAACCACCACTTAAGTTACAATCATATATTAAAATTGTAACGGTTGTAACAATCTTATAACAAATCCTTTGTTTTGTAGAGATATCCAGCACCTTCATGATTAAATTGAAATAGTTAATGTTGTATGACACAGGAAATTAGAATTGTATAGATATTATTTTTCTATTTTATCCCAACAAAATAGAAACAACTGATACAAATTAAATTTTCTATTCAATATCGATATTAATAAAAGTCGTTATGAAAATGGCTTTTAAACGTACAAAGGAGATTAGCATGTCTAATAACAAGATCTTATTTACACAAGAGGAACAAAATACCCACAAGAATAATAAAAATAAGGATGTCAGTACTCAAATTGCCCACGACATTTTAACGCAAAAGAGGTCTGTACCTAGTAGGTCTAATTATGTTGACGTTGCTAAACTACTAAAACGAGAAAATAAAGTTAACCAAGCTACAAAGTTATTGCAAGAAGGTGCAAATATACATTCAATGAGCCTGTCTATTCATGCTGAATTGATGAAGATTTATATTCGCAAAAAAAACTTAAAGGCTATTGCAATGCATTTACCACGAACGGTTAAAAACATACCACGCAGGAAAGAATCTACTCTTTACTACAAGCTATATAAGTATTTAGTATGTAAAAGACATTATGTTGAAGCAGATGAAATACTCCAACTTGTTATAAAGAAAGACCCCACAAATGAAATGCTACGATTTGAATTCACACAGCTAGCATTAGCTGAGAAGAATTGGCCAAAAGCCATCCAAAGAATAGAGGAACTTGTGCAATTTTTAGGTGAAGAGGTACCTGCTTCGGTGCTTGTTGACTTAAGTATTGCCTATCAAATTGTAGGTGATCATTCAAAAGCTGAATTACTATTCGCTGAATGTTTGACGAAATACAAAGAGGAAATACCTAATCTATTTGATAATGGTTATCGAAAAGTCGTTTTATTTGATAATGGTGAAAGCAGAATTGAATTCTATAAATATATAGAACCTACAAAAACTGTATTCGCCACATTTGATGCTATTGATAAAACATGGGAAAGAACACCTTTTGCATTCAATTTATTGAAGAGAAAACAAGTTGATCTAATTTCATTAAGACGCAGAACTACGAAAAATTATCACCAAGATTTATCACGTGAAGAATATTATGATACCGTTGCCAAACTTGCTACTGGCTATGACAAAAAATTCTCTTACGGCACAAGCCTTGGTGGGTATGGGGCTTTGTATTTTGGCTCGACAATTGATTGTAATATCCTAGCACTTAGCCCAAGGAACTCTGCTCATCCAAATCACGGCTCTAAAATGAGAGCGTATACTGAGTTCACACATGGGCTTGAACATCCTTATAATCCTGGGATTTCTCCCACGATTATGTACGATCCTAAGGATCCTATTGATAGTAAATACATGAAAAAAGTAATTCAGAAAGCTTATCCTAATGCGAAATTCATTTACTTCCCTTATGCTGGTCACCGTATTTCTATTTACTTATCACAAGTAGGTATTTTAAAGGATATCGTTAGTAAATTTATGGCGGAGGAAGAAATCCCTAATTACGAACGAGTGTTACGTTCAAAATCAACAGAATATCATCGGATATTAGCTATCCATTGCGCTAGAACAAAGAAAAAGAATTGGGCACTCCAGTTAACGGAGCAATCGATTCAGTTATCACCAACCTATGACCGACCGCGATTATTAAAGGTTGAACTATTACGAGATCTAAACCGAATAGACGAAGCATTTGAAGCTGCATACGCGGGACTAGAGCTCTTCCCTCGATACACAAGAATGCATTTACTATTAATCAGTCTTTTAGAACAGCAAGATCGATTACCTGAAGCAATTGAAGCTGTCGATCATGCACTCCAATCCAGCAAGTCTGCGAAACTGAAAGAGAAAAGAGAAGAACTATTAGCAAAAGCAGAAACTCTTGCGACTATCTAACAACCTTTATAAACAACATCGTAGTTCATTTAACTGCGATGTTGTTTTTCTTTTGCACTTTTGTAGGTGATTCGTGTTTAAACTAAAAAAGAGTAGCTATTCTATATTGTCAATAGAATAGCTACTCAATTATTTATTTCCTTAGTCTAGCTAAAGGGGCGCTACTTTACTATTAAACAAACAGGTGCTTTAACGGACGTAAAGTAGCACTTGCTGTACATCTTGGTATTAGAAATGAAGAATTTAAATTTAATTAGCAAGGACTAAGGGCTTTGTTTATTAGATTTTAGTAAGAGGAAATTACTTTTTCATATACTCTCTTAGATTATCATGCAGTTTTTTAATTTCTTCCGTCTGTTCAAGAATATTATTATTAACTCTTCTTATTGCATCATATATTGCAAAAATTCCTGAAATAATTAAAACAGCAAAAAGCATTTTCATCGATACCCTCCTTTTAAAGCTTCTCTGTATTTATTTCTATATACCTCCTTATATTACCTTTTATAGAGGAACTGCATTCCATTATTATCTTATATTCACTTTTTATCCACAATAGTTCTGCAAGTCAAAAACTCTAACAATAGCACTTCTATATTATACTTTAAAAATATGTTAGGAGTGTTATTCAATGAAGTATGGATTTACCGGCCTTCGTAGTATGGCCTCCGCCATTACAAAAGGCATGTATAATAGTGAATAATTTACATCTACGGAGATTTACTGTTATACCCGGACGATTGAGAAAACGAAAAGTCTTGCGGATAATTACAGCATTATCACTTGTCAATCTGTGTAAGAGATCATGAAAAATACAGATGTCATCATTCTAGCAGTGCAACCACAAATGTTAGCTGAGGTTTTACTTGAGGTGAAAATATATATACACGAAAAGCATCTCATTATTTCAGTCGCGGTTGGAAAATCGATAGACTATTTACAGCAAAATTTACAATCAGACACACCAATTATCCGTGTGATGCCAAATATTAACGCCATTGTTGCCGCTTCCACAACTTGCTTCTCTATTTCTCCAACTGTAAAAGAGCAGCACAAAACAATAGTTGCTACACTTTTTGAAACAATCGGTTCGATTATAGAGCTACCAGAAAATCTCTTCACGATATTTTCAGCTATCGGCGGAGCTTCCCCTGCTTTTACCTATTTATATATCGATTCATTAGCAAGAGCCGCTGTGCGCGAGGGTATTGATAAGAAAATGGCTTTAGAGATCGCTGCGAGCTCTGTCCTTAGCAGTGCCAAAATGATTTTAGAATCTAATGAGCATCCTTGGGAACTTGTTGATCAAGTTTGTTCACCTGGAGGTACAACAATTCAAGGCGTCACTTCCCTACAAAATGACCATTTTGCCAGTACGATCTATGATGCAGTATCAGCTGTAATCGCACAAAATGGTACATTATCATAATTCACTACCTAGACAGAACTTTTCGCTACTTTGCGTTATGTTCTGTCTGTTTTTTATCATTCGGAATCAAATACCTACCTTTCTTATAGGAATAGTGTATAATGAAGATACTATTACTTCGAATTTGAAAGGTGGATTTGATGAATAACTTAACGAATGCATCTAAAGAATATATCGCCAACACTAATAAATCGCCAAAATATTATCATTTACAACCAGCGGAAGTTAGAGCTGCACGAGCACTTTGCCCTCAGCCTAAAATTGACTTACCGCTATTAAAACAAAAAATAGATCGTAAAATCCCTGTCCGAGATGGTAACGAAATTGATGTTCGCATCTACATTCCAAATGGGCAAGGCCCGTTCCCAATTATCATTTATTATCACGGTGGTGGCTGGGTATTTGGTAACTTAGAATCTGCAGATGCAGGCTGTCACTTACTTGCGGCACAAGCAAATGCAGTCGTAGTTTCGGTCGACTACCGCTTAGCACCAGAATATAAATTCCCTACTCCTTTACATGACGCCTTTGATGCACTACTTTGGGCATATGAATATGCTACAGAATTAAACGGAGATCCGAATAATATTAGTGTTGCAGGTGATAGCGCGGGTGGAAATCTAGCAACGGTTGTCACGCATATTGCGAAGGCTCAAAATGGCCCCGATATAACTGCTCAAGTATTAATTTACCCCGTTACTAATATGGATATGACTACTACATCTTACGAAAATTATGCATACGATCTTGGATTGGATCGTGACGGAATGATTTGGTTTGGAGAGCATTATGTTAATGATTTAGCAGAGTATGAAAAGAATACCGTCTCCCCTCTTCTGCAAAATAATTTAAGGTATTTACCAAAAGCACTTATTATTGCTGCCGAATATGACGTCCTTTTTGATGAAGGGGTTGCTTATGCTAAACGATTGCAGGAAGCCGGTGTTCCTACTCAGCATACTGTTATGCCAGGCCTCATCCATAGTTATTTTAGTAAAATGGAATTTTTTGAAGAAGATACGAAAAAGACAGTTCAACTGATTGCAGATTTCATTAAAAGTTAATATAGTAGGTGTGTTGATTAGAGAAATATTACGTTGTTATTTACCGTTAATATGGCTTTTTTAAGTTGAATACTAACGTATGTTACTACATTTTTTAGTTGATTGTAGCGGCGGGTGCTCGACTCCTGCGGGAAATGCAAGCGAACCGAGACCCTGCACGGAGCGTAGCGAAGGAAGCGGCTCGGTGCTTACCCGCGGAAACCGATCATCACGTAGCGGAAATCAACCTACCACTTTAATGGTAATGGTTAAAATTAGTTAATCAATACACCTGTTAAAATAGATTATAAAAAGCCAGTGACTCAATAAGAATCTAGATTGAGTAGCTGGCTTTTATTGTTCACGAACAGGTGTGTTGATTAGGGGAATATTAGGTTGTTATTTACCGTTAAAATGGTTTTTTTATGTTCAATATTAACGTATGTTATTACATTTTTTATTGATTGTAGCTGAGGATGCTCGACTCCTGCGGGAAATGCAAGTGAACCGAGACCCTGCACGGAGCGTAGTGAAGGAAGCGGCTCGGTGCTTGCCCGCGGAAACCGATCATCACGTAGCGGAAATCAACCTACCACTTTAATGGTAATGGTTTAAATTGGTTAATCAACACGCCTTCACAAATATGAAAATTCTTTAAAAGAGAAACATGTACAAAACCGAGAAAAACGCTTGGATCAACCTTTCTCCAAGCGTTTTTTAGCAATCATTTAGTATTAAGCCGCCTTCTTATGAAAACGTTCCTTGTATACATAAGTCAAAGTAATAAAAATATAGATAGCTAGTGTAATACTTGTTACAATAATAGATGTTGTAAAGATAATACCAATTAGGATTGCACATAAAGCGATAATAGCAAACCAAGTTGTATAAGGGAACCATTTAACTGCATAGGCACTTGTTTTTTCGGGTTGTTTTTTACGAGATTTTAGATGAGCAATCGCAATGATTAACCAGATAAATAATACCGTATACCCTAGTGAACCCATTAGAAAATCAAAAGTCTTACTTCCGGCAAATAAAGAAATTAACACACCCATATATAAAGCAGAAGTACACATTAATATGGCATACACTGGAACTTTCTTTTTCGATAAATGCGAAAAGATTTTGGGAATACGGCCATCCATAGCTTGTGTATATAGAACACGTGATGAGCCATATAATCCAGAGTTCATCGATGAAATGATCGCGAGTAAAACCACTGCGTTCATAATATGGTCAGCACCTGGGATTCCAATCATTTTAAATACCATCACAAACGGACTTTCTGGTACCCCGTTTACTTCATTCCAAGGAATTAAACTAACGATAATGAAAAATGGCACTAGATAGAAAGAGATGATTCGTACTAGTGTACTGCGAACGGCTTTTGGAACCACTTTTTCGGGATTTTTCGTTTCAGCTAAAGTGACACCAATAATTTCTGTACCCCCATAAGAATAGATGACAACAAGCATCGCAGTAATTAATCCTGCTGATCCATTCGGAAAGAAACCGCCGTGGTCAGTTAAGTTAGAAAAACCAACTGCTGTATGATTTCCAAAAGTTACGAGTAATAACACGAATCCAGCTATGATAAATACCACAATAACGGTAATTTTAATTAATGCAAGCCAGTACTCCGTTTCAGCAAACACTTTTACAGATAGCAAGTTAATGGCTGTAACTAACACCGAAACCGATAAAGCAAGTATCCAAATTGGATAATCTGGTAACCAGTATTGAATGAAAATTGCCGCAACGACGGATTCAGCTGTAATATTTAAAACCCACATTTTCCAATAGATCCAATCTAAAAAATAAGCGGGGTATTTCCCTAAAATCGATTGGACTAAATCTCTAAATGTTCTTGCATCGCTATTGCGGACTGCCATTTCAGCTAGACCTTGCATAACGAATAATAGAATAATACCACCAATTAAGTACGCAAGAAGTACTGATGGACCTGCCATATCGATAGCCGAACTGCTTCCTTTAAATAATCCTGCTCCAATAGCACCACCTAAAGCCATCATCGTAATATGTCGTGAAGTCATTGTTCTTTGTAAATGCTGTCTGTCTTTCTCCATTTCATTACCTCCTAAAATCAAAAAAGCATATCGTCTTTTCCTTCATAATCAAATGAAAGAAGAGACGATATGCCTTAAACATACCGCGGTACCACTCTTATTGGTTCTTAATGAACCCTACTTAAAAACCTTGTAACGATGGTTAATCGTTAAAATAAAAAGAATAGTCTGTCTATTGTTTTCACTTTACCACTCCTAGGCAAGTTCAAAGTATTATTTGACTGCGTTGCACCAACCCGCAGCTCTCTTGACCAAATAATAAGCTTTTACTACTCCTAATCTTTGCGTTTCGAAAATTATATCTGAAAATTTTTAATGAATATCCAATACTATACGGACTCGTTTTAATTTTGTCAACATTTTATTTCAGAATAATTTATAAAGTGAAAACATAATACCCAATATGATGAAATTGTTCTAAATGTTAGACCATCAATCTTTTGTGAGTTACTACTTTATACTAAACATTTTGACCGTAGAGCATTTGAGTACGCACACTGTCTATTGCACTATTTCTGGGTATTTCCAAGAAATATGCTTGTTGCCATTTCTGCGTTTTTTGGGCTAGACGGCTTGTAGGTTTATCCCAAGGTGGGTAAACGCGCATTGCCCGTTTACCACCTTCCCCTCTATTGGATACTATATCCATATTACATAGAACCGCTTTTGGAAATACAAACTGGCCAAAATTATTTCCTTTGCGGGTACTAATAACAAACAAATCTACTGGATCTGATATGTCGTATGGTTGGATCGGTCCAGCCCCAATTCTGTCCCACAAAGTCACAAATTGCCCTATCTTTGTAGGAGTAATTTTAGCAACACGAAATCGAATGGATAGAGCATTCAACTGAAATACATATGCCCCATATTCAGCATTTTGTGCTTCTATTTTTGGTTGAGAGCATTCGAATCTACATGGACTATAGACAAGATCCCTTGTTGCAAGAAGGTCACTATGAATTGTGGCAGAGGAAGTCCAAAGATTTTGACCTCTGGTGTCAGCATCTGAAAAGTTACTATTTTTCTGATTCATTTGTTCAAATACTCCATTTTAAATATAAAGGTCACTATTCATTATTCAACCGACAAAAAGATCTTGATGCTACCATCCTTCGAATAATATTCAAAATCAGTTTTATATGCTCTTTTTATATCACTGTTCCAAATATCTACCCAAGCGTTAAAAACACCCTTTGGATCCGTATTATCTACGTCTACTACATGGTAGTTACCTGATGGGATTATGATATTACTTACATCATTAAATTTCTCTTCTGTACCAATATGGAAATCATAATCACCTGTAAAATCACTTGAATAATTAGTATATACACCATATATATCACCTTTTAAATTTAAACGAAGAAAGTCTTCCCACAGACTAAGTATGACATCTGTATTTTGATTATTCGTTCTTACACATTTTCCATAAATGGTTTTTTCAGTAACTTCTGTTTTCATATAAATTTCCTCCTATTAGTTAATACAGAAAGCATAGCATTCATATGTTGACAACTGTCTGTCAGCTTTTATAAATAAATTTAATTTCATTCATATATTCATCTTTCAGCCATTGTGGAGATAGAATCTTTACATGCCTACCAAACATCAATATAAATGGCAGTATATTTTTGTTGACATCATAGTTAAAGGCTACCTCAATATGTCCGTCTTCAAGTATCGAAATTTCATCCTCAGTAAAAAAATCATACAGTTTCCCAAGTTCACTTTTTGAAAACATTAAAGTAATCTTCTCCATTTTCATTTCTCTATTCGCTATGTACTCATTTCTCTCAGTATAGGCTGTTCTTGTCGTCTCCTGTATTACTTCCATATTTCTAATCCTAGTTAACTTAAATAATCTTAAAGCCATTTTCCCTTCACAATAAGCCTCTAAATACCAGCTACCATCCATAAAATTTAGTTTTAATGGTTGGATAATTCGACTTGATCTATTCGCTGTTTGTGACACATAGGAAATAGAAATTTTATGTCCGTCTTCAATAATAGAAAGTATATTTTTTATCTTCACTTTTGTTTCTTCTTCTATCGATTCTCGGTGTAATGTAGATGATAACACTGTGATAGTTGGATTAAATTCTTCTTTATTTTCCTTCAATAGCTCTATCTTTCTTTGTAATATGGATAATTGATTGTTATTAAATAATTCATTTTTTAATGTTAAACCTTCTAATAGAAACTTCTTTTCTTCTTCATTAAATGTAAATTTATCTAATTGATAATTATCAATTAGAGTAAAGCCTCCATTCTTTCCTAAGTAAGAAATAATAGGTATACCGATTGATGATAATGCATCCATATCTCGATAAATCGTTCTTTTACTTACTTCAAATTCATTGGCTAATTCTTCAGCAGATACTTTCTTTTTCTTCAATAAATAGATCAGTATTGAAAACATTCTCTCTGTTTTCATGGTTTGTTCATTCCCCTATGCAATGTATTTTAATGTAATGTATCTAGGAGATTCAGAACGACATTGTTTTAACATATTCCTTTCCCTTCAAATTAAAAGGAGCATATATTCTCAACTGTAAAAGGTTAAAAACCCCTTCTTAAAAAGATACATTTACGATATATATCGTCTCAATATTCAGCTAAAACTTCAACAACTAAACATATGTATGGATGTGAAGAATTTGTTACTATTTTCTGTCCAAAAGTACTTTATCCAAGGTTTTATATACTGATTGACTAGCACTTTTGCAAAATATAAGAGATACTATAAGTTAGAACTTAAAATACAATATTATTATTTATGCTTAATAGGAAAGAGGAGTAAAATGCAAAGTGATGTAAAAGGTGATCAGAGTGTAGAATCTTCGGCCCAAACAATGCCGAAACAGCCTCTATCAAAAATTTTATCCCAAACGGTTAAAACCGGTATTATTAAATCCAACTTAATCCCGATGATTGCAGGATTAACATTAGCTTTATATAAAAATCAAATAAGCCCGTTCGATAAGACACTGGAAATTATTTGTGCTCTTTTTGGTACTACTTTAGTTATTGGAGCGGCAGGCGCATTTAATAATGTATATGACCGCGATATTGACGCCGTTATGCAAAGAACTAAAAATAGACCGACTGTAACTGGGGAAATCAAAGCTAGTACAACACTCATTTTAGCATTTTCCATGATGTTCATCGGTTTAGGTGCACTAGCATATGCAACACCAATGGCTGCACTTATGGGCTTCATAGGTTTATTTGGTTATGTCGTTCCATATACAATGTGGAGTAAACGTAGAACGATCTATAATACAGAAATCGGCAGTATTTCAGGCGCTATGCCCCCTCTGGTTGGATGGGCAGCAATCACACCAGATATTTCGCATCCGGCAATTATCGGCCTATTTGTCATAACAGTTATATGGCAAATGCCTCACTTCTATGCGATTGCCATACGTAAGCATGACGACTATAAAGCAGCAAATGTGCCAATGCTTCCCGTAGTAAAAGGCATGAAACGCACATATATTCAAACAAATGTCTATTTAGTCATATTAATTGGTGTTAGCCTTTTACTTGGAACATTAAGTATCGGCCTAATGCTAGTAGCACTTTTACTTAATATTATCTGGCTTATGCTCAGCATCTCAGGGACTAAAAAAGAAGACCCAGAGAAATGGGCGAAATCTATGTTCATTTATTCGCTATACCATATGACGATCTTATTCTCAACGATTATCATCTACTCACTAATCGGGATTTTTTTTAAACTATAAGATTTATAAAAAAAACCAGCTAACGAGAATTTATTCTCGGAGCTGGTTTTTTTGTCTTATTCTTCTTTCGTGACATATTGGACTTCCACACCTTCATCCTGCACAAGACTAAAAAACGTTCTTTGTGCTTCAGCAACATGCCCATTCTCTTTAATAGTCAGCATTTGCCCATCTTTAAAATAGAACTCATAATAGGAAGCTTCTTTATCTTCAGGTTCCATTTCATAATAAATGAGCTTCTTGACTTCATCCCAACCGTATATATTATTCTCTTTTGCGAAAATACCACGAAATGAAATGTCGTCCGAAGTCATTTTAATATAGGATGTTGAACCACCGAATGATACAATTCCACTTGCAATTATACAAATAATAGATAAAACGATAGATAATTTCTTCACATCTAATAAAAATAAGAGTAAGAAAGCTAAAAAGACAAAAAACCAGCCTACTCCAATCACCCAATAATTGACGGACGGTGCATATACAAGGAAGACACCGTATTGATAATGAATGGTATGTACTACTGCTAGAGGCACTAACAGTACAAATAATGGTGAAATTAAGAATGTACATATTGCTAGCACCATGAAAATATGACGCGTTTCATATCTTTTATAGAGCATTTCAGACCCACCTCTCAGATTTTTTAATTTGCGTAATGATTGGACAAATTTTTGATCAGGTTCTAAACCTGGGCGCTCCATTAGTTTTTTCAACCATTTGTCATTTTGCATATAACTCCCCCCCCTTCCTTTGCTAGCCTCTTCTTCAATTGAGCAATCGCCCTATGATAATCAACTCGCACTTTCAATTCTGTACAATCTAATATTTCAGCCGTTTCCTTAATCGTAAACTCCTTCAACCCCTTTAAAATGATTAAGCTACGGTAATGTGGTTTTATAGCGAGCAATGCTTCCTGCAAGATTTCCCATTCCTCCTTCAATAGTAGCTGCTTTTCTGTATTATTTTCACTAGCTACTAAATTCGAACCAATCATTGAAGGAATCAATTGCCTTAACTTATATTTTCTATGAATATCTACCGCTGTATTGCGAGCAATTGATAAAATCCATGTCTTTTGCTTCTCTAGATCTTTTAATTTATGTATATTTTTCATAACCTTTATAAATGTTTCCTGTGTGATGTCTTCTGCTTCTTGCTTGTTATTCGTATAATACAATGCGAAATGATACACATCGCGGTAATACTCATCGTATAACTCTTCTATATTAGCTTGTAATTTGCTCAAAACATCACCTCTTTTCGTTGCTTACTAATAAGTCGTTTGAAATTGGTATTTGTTTCAAATTAGTTGAAATTAATTTATAAATATTAGCCTTACCGAATAATTCTTAACTCCACTACAAAACAGCTACTAACAATGTTAAAGTGGTACATGGAGGTTTTTATATGAAAAAGACAAGTATATTTATAGTTATTTTAATTGCCATTGGATTAATTTTTGAGCTTACTGATTCAAATGAATCAACCGATAAACCTGATTCTGCTAATGCAACGGATGTATTCGTACATATTATCGACATCGGTCAAGGTGATTCCATATTAATACAGACGGAAGAAGAAAATATATTAATTGATGCCGGCAATAAAGGCTCAGGTGATGAAGTCGTTACTTACTTACAAAAGAACAATGTGACAACGTTAGATGCGGTCGTATCTACTCACCCAGATGCTGATCATGTCGGGGGCCTTGCAGAGGTCATTGATTCTTTTAAAGTGAAAAAAGTGTACGCACCGAAAGTAAGTCACACAACCATTGCTTATAAAAATTTCTTAACAGCTGTGAAAAAACAAGGCTTGAAAATTACACAAGCAAAAACAGATGTAGAAATTCCGACTACAGAAGAAAATCTATCTTTAAAATTTATCGCACCAGTTACTACATATAGTCAAAGTGATTTGAATGATTGGAGCGCAGTTTTACTTTTACAGAACGGTAATAACAAATTCCTATTCACAGGTGATGCTGAATTGCCATCTGAAAATGATATGCTGGCGAATGGATTAGTACCAAAAGTAGACGTTCTAAAAGTGAGTCATCACGGGGCGGAAGAAGCTACTTCAGCGGCATTTTTGGATAAAGCGAAGCCTACATTTGCTGCCATTAGTGTAGGTGCTACAAATGGCTACGGCCATCCTACATCCGTTACATTAAATCGCCTAGAGAAAGTCGGTGCCGAAGTATATAGAACTGATAAACAAGGGAATATACTCTTTACATCAAACGGCTCAGACATTTCCGTAAAGGTAAGTCAATGATGAAAACAGGTATTATTGATCGTTTCGAAGGCCAAATCGCTGTCGTAGAATTTGAGGACGGCATGCAGGATATTGTAATATCCGAGCTGCCAAAAGGCGTACAACCTGGCGATGTATTAATCTTTCATCAAGGTAAAATCACCATTGACTCCACTACTAGAAAGAAACTAGAAGTGGAAATTCGTGATTTAATGGATGATTTATTTGAAGATTAGATTGCGTAAAGTAGGCCTTCTCATAAGCGCTTAAAAAGTAAAACGAGTCGAGAAAAATGCAAATTTTCTCGACTCGTTTTTTGTATGGCTTCCTTGAAAAGTAAACATCAAATACTCCACACCATCTAACTTCAATTCAGTTATTTGATAATCTCCTTTAATAATCTTATTCTGGAGGTTTTTATATAATGAATTGAACGTTAAGCCCTTAGAGAGGAACGCGTCCGTGATTTTCAAAATAGGGCACAATCCGTCAAACACTGCCGTAACGTATAGAGTGCAACTTTTAGGATAAGGTTAAATCTCAGTATTTATAGTATTAATTTAGAATAGGAGGGTTTAAAAAAATGAAAATTTTAAAATACATACTGGGATTAATATGGACACTAAGTTTAATTCTTTTAGTTGTAAGTTGCATTAATTATTTACTAAATATTTTTAAAGCTACAGAAGGTATATCTTACATTTTAACACAAATAATCTCTTCCTATATTTAATTACATTTTTAATCTTTTTTATTTTTAACGTTATAGCTAAATCTAATCGTACATGAATTAAAAGTATAATGAAAAAGCTAGCATGCATTGAACTCAACCAAAAAAGATAGACATTTCATTTAGGCAACTATATGGGCATGAGTCTGGTATTCTACGAAGACACTGAAAAACCTGCAATTTTTAAAAATAAATTCATTTTAGAGAAAAATAGAGCCCTTCTTGTTCAATTTTGAACAGGAAGCGTCCTATTTCTTTGTCTATTTGGCACTCTTATTAATTCAGAATATTCAGAGTTTATTTTATATTAACAATTAATATCGTCGTTGCTACCTAATTTACAATATAATGGTTTACAACAGCTATTGTCAGAGCTCAAAGTGCCTAAACAGATTCTGTTATTCATTTCAGACGGCTTAAAGACATCACAGACAGTATTTTCTACATTTATTCATATGGCTAACTCCAAACGTGCTGCGTCCATATTATGTGCAATATCGTTATAAAGTGCGTGTTTCAGGTCAGCTCATTTATACAAAAATATTGATACTTTCTCAAAATGGAGGTTAAAAAAATGAATCTCATCAACCACTTAGAAGTAATAGAATATGAATATAATTTAGATAAAATTGCTTCTATTGAGCAAATTTATCAGGGTAAAACAGCAATGACATTTACTATCAGCACCGATTCAAATCAATTTATCCTCCGCTCGTTAGCAACTGTTATTGATGCAGGTTTTGAATTTTCATTACATCAGCATTTAAATACGAGCTGTTCAAGAAAAATGGTACCGTTCATTTTCCCTACCCTTGAAGGAAAATCGTATATTCAAATAAATGAACATATTTTTCGTTTGCAGCCATTCATAGCTTCTGCTAAAAGTGAAGTGCTCTTAACTCAATAGATAAATACTTACTTTGATTTACAAAAAGGTCTACGCACTTTTAAGAATACTAGCGTGAAAAAGGATCGTTGTGATACATTAGCCACTTGGACAGCTATAAAGAATAACTGGGGTAACGTTCAACAATTTCCTACCAGAACAGATATGGAACTGTTAATTAGAGAATTAGTTAATAGAACCTCACTTGAAACACAATGGATTCACGGTGATTTAGGTATTTGGAATACTCTTTATAACGGTGAATTATTTATTATTGATTTTGGTGAAGCTAGAATGGGACATCCTTATTTTGATTTAGCTGCAATCCTTACATCAAATGCTCCAGCGCACTGCAATGATGATGAGCTTAGACATTATATCAATCATTTTGTAGCTTTCTACTCTAAAGTTGAAACGATCGATATCCATTTATTGAATGACTTTATCTCATTATGGTTTATAAGAGGTGTGTTAACTGCTTATGAGCAGAAGGCATTTGATGCCGCACTTATCTTTTTCAATTTGTATACCAAATATAAAAGAGCTTTTGCTTAAACTTAAAAAGCTGCTAACTTCACAATCCAATGCCCATTAGCAGCTCTATTTCTGAAATCACAATGTAGCTTTTACAAATTCCTCAAATTTTTGTTCTTCCTCCACAAACGGATAGTGATTGCTCTCTTCAAACGTAAATAGCTTGGCATTTGGGATTAGATCGGCCATTTCCTGAGAAAAATAATAAGGACATTGTGTATCATGTATACCGCCATATATGTAGGAAGGTATAGTAACCTTTGGAAGTTGTGGTCTTAAATCGTATTTTTTTAATTCTATATACGAAAAATAGTTGAGACGCGCATTTACTACTTTTCCGCTATTTGGGCGACTAAAATATACATCATAGCGCTCTTTATGGTATATAGACATCTCCGTCCACTCACGACCTAGCTTTCGGCGCTCTTCCAAAGGCATTTGTGGGTCATTTAATAGTTGCATAATCTCTTTTATACGCTCATTATTAGCATTCTCTTTACAGTAAATGCTATCTTTATGATGCATGTACTCACTTGATGCTGCCGCTCCGCCTGCTATGATTTTAGTCAATGATTGCTCTGCTAAAATAGCATATATTAATGCTAACATGCCCCCAGTGGAATGCCCTGCAAACGCCCATTTCTCATACTGAAGTGCTTCACGAATTGCCTCTAAATCTTTCACTGATTCTGCCATGCTTAAATCGTGCTCCTTAAGTGACGGTGCAGACTGGCCTGCTGCTCTTAAATTCACTAAATATACCGTATGATGCTTTGTAAACGGATTTGCCACGGTATTGCCGTTTGCGTTAAACTCACTATACAAATGCGTTACACAAAGTGGCTCACCGCTGCCCTTCACAAAAATTTCAAACGTACCACGAGATGTATTAATTAATCTTTGCTCCCACATAATGATGCCCCCTATGAATTAAAAGTCTATTTCATAAATACAAGTTCATGCTGAATATTAAACCCTGCAGATTGATACAAATGAATTGCTCCTCGTTCACTCTTCTCCACTGTTAAAGAAATATCAGTTATTGAATCATAAGAAAATAAATAATCTAAACCATGCAGAAGCAACTTCCTTCCTACTCCGTTCTTACGGAACCGATCATCAACTGCTATGTACTCAATTGTACCTTCTCCGTTCTCGGCATCTGCCTCAACAAAAACATAACCTTTTAATCCCCACTCATCACAATAGCAAAATACTACTCGATTTGCGTTAAGTCGAGATAAGATTGTTTGTCCATTATAATATGTATTTGGAAAAGCTAAGTCATGTAATTTTTGAAAAGCTTCTTCATTAATTGAATCTAATTTAAAGATTTTTTCCGAGCTTTCATTTATATGATTTTGACGTTCTTTATGTAAAATGTAATGATGTCCCTTCAGATCAGCACCAACGTCACTAGCAAAATCTATCGCAATTTCATTTTCAATATTGATGAAAAAATGAGGGTATTTCAAAGAAATGGTCAGCTGTTCGCATAATCGATTCCACATTTTAGGCAATAAATCCGTTGCTCCCCTATCCCTTACAAAAGGCCCCCATACTTCTGCAGATTGATCTTCCTCATCAAAATCAAGACCAATTGCTGCAATAATACTATCATTTTCAACAGCAATAATTATTGAATTTTCAAAAGGTAAATCTGAAAATTCATTTTGCAATACACCTTTTATTTCCTGCTCATCTTGTCCACAATAGCCAATATGGTGAAGTGATGATTCATTACACTTGGATAAAAAATGTGCCAGCTTCTCTATGTCTAATTTTGTAGCCATCCTAATCATTTTTTTCATCTCCTGAATTTTGTCTAGAATTACTTAAATACATCTCATCCACATTTACTTTCATTGGAAAAGCGGAAATATTATACTCAAATGAAATATAGATTTTAATCCACCTTAATTCTATTGTTATACATGCAACTCCCTTTTTAGAGTCATTTATATTTTAGTGTAGCAACACTAGCTTTCCATTCATCAATCCAATTTGTTTTCCCCGTTCCATAGCTCTCTTTTTGTCCCAAGTCTTGTAATGAACTATTTTCATATCCAATCGCTAAAACTAAATCAGGGATGGAATCGAAACCATTTTTGGCAAGTCCAGCTAATTGCTGACCGTAATGCGATGCTGCAATGCCAGCATTCGCTGCACTATAAGGATTTTTACGAAGTCCTTCCTTATACAACTCAAAAATATCAGTTCCATCTTCTGTCACAAACTTACCATTCACAACCTCTAAATTTTTCAAATCATAACCCGTCACATTTTTAATTTGACGGACAAGATGGTATTTATCGTATTTTTCACGCGTAAATTGGTTGGAATCATCCGAACGACTTTGGATAATATGAAAAAATAGCTCTCTTGCATTATTGTCCGTATTGAGTACGCTTTCTAATTGAGTAATGAGTGATATATCTTTTGTGTTCCTCCAACCATTAGTTTGAAATGATTAGGGTCAATGGTAAACGTTAAGTTTGTCCCATTAGGAATGGTTATTCCATTTTTAGCAAACAGCCCGTTTAACTGACCATTCACTTTTTCGCGATTAAATGCTCTCCGTTCAACTTCCTCTACTCCCATATAAATAGGCAACTCATTACGAAAAGCTGCATCCCAAAAATCATATTGCCCTCCGCTACCATGCCTAGCCCATGTCATTTCCATAGTCATTGCAGCCTTCCTCTCTGCTTCTGTCAAGTCACTCCTAAAGTAAGGCGATTTGGGATTTCGATACTTATCACTAATATGTGCAAAGGGATTTTTAAATTGTTTATTTTGTTCGTTGATTTTTCGGTATTTCTCATCTAATATTTTCATTCTTTTTTCAGATTCACTTGTCCAGTCATTTTTACTTTGATTACTGGGTTCACCTTTGTCTCCAGTGATTGTTTTATCCTGAACTATTTGTTTGGTTGATGTTGTCGTTATAAAAGGTGTTGAGATAGCGTTAATATTCATTTTGATTCTCCTTAAATATAATATTTTCTAAATAATTACTTATTGTTCAAATTATCGGTAATTATATGGTGATATTAAGTAGTAAACAACTAAATTAGTTAGTTATAAATCACATTAAATACTAATATTAACTTATATCCATATTATGGTATAATGAGAGATAAAAGGGGAGGTAGAAATATTTTTAAAAAAATGTTTAAACATTTTTTAAGTTTTGCGTTGTTAGTACTTTTTATATCTACTCTAGCTGTACCGGCTTCTGCGGCTGACACTATTACTGGAAATAATAGTTCCAACACTGCCTACATAATAGGCAATTGGAAATACAGTAGTACAGGTACTACAATATTACCTGAAGGTGAAAACGAAGCTTATTATAAGTTCACTGCAAATGCAGGAGAAAGAGTTTATGTAAGAAGTTCATACCAGCATCAATATGCAGGTATGAAAATAGAAGTATATAAAAATTCATTATCCGTTAACACAGGAACGAACGTAATTGATCCTAGCTCACTTACTCCTTTTATTTATGCAAAAGCTGACGATGTCTCTTCAGCTTCGGAAACTTTTTATGTAAAAGTTAGTCGAGGGACTTATACTGGTAACATGTATTTTACTGTATCTATTCTAGACCGCATTAAATCTGGTAGTGGCAAATTTAATTTTAAAGAAACTGCTATTAATAATGGCAATACTAGTTTAAATTTAGATGGTGTTGATTCCTCTGTCATTACTATGGATTTAACTACTAACGCTACTATTCCACTACATGCAGTTGTCAAATCTATCACGACTTCTAGTACCCAAACACCTATTCAAGGAAATGTAACGCATAAATTAATATCAAATCAAAACGGGATTTGGAATACAGCTATTGTTTCTAATCCAACTAGCGGCTCCTACAACATCTCCTTACAGAATAAACTCGATGTGGCTAGCATATGGAGTTTCAAATACAATGCAAAAGCAACTGCAAAATCTACTATGACCAATGTCAATGCCAATATTAATTATGAATATGATGTAACTGACCAATTCTAGCATTCCACTTCTTATAGTTGTTAAATGAGGAACTATACAATACAGAGAGGTAACCTTTCGTTTTCTTCCTCTATTTAAATGATTAGACTTGATTTTGAAGAGCAGTATAACTAATACAATAAGCCCTCTCTATCCAGTAATCCCATATTAGAGAGGGCTATTTTATACTGTTTAGCTGTATGTTTTTAGTAAATCAGCTAGTGTGTTAGCAAATTCAAGAATCAGAGGTTCCCCAATACCAAGCGCAATCAACAACAACATTACAAAACCAAGTGGTAAGCTATTTAAAACAAACCAACAATGATCTAGAAAGCTTGTCTAGACACAATGACAAATACAATTCACTACTAATAATCAAACTTGTTCATCTACTTCACCCCTTCATAGACCGTATTTATTCCTTTTTCTTGAGTTCGATTTTCGTTATAACAACTTTTTATAAATCTTTTCGCAATTTTAGTGAGTTATTTCCAGTATTGAATTCAAGTTAGACTTACAATTTAAAACAAACAACTATTCATTGGAAGCGCTTTCGTATATAATGAAATTAGGAGGGGATCGTAATGAATATGGTTTCTGTTACATCATCAAAATTAACACATGTTGGTTTTGATTCAAGCGCGATGATTTTAAGAATTGAGTTTAAAGATGGCGTATTTGAATATTACGGCGTTCCTGAACGGGTTTATAATGAATTAATGGAAGCAGACTCAAAAGGAATCTACTTCAAGCGCTATATAAAAGATCGCTTTAGATTTGTCCGCGTATAATACACAACAGCATCCAATTTTGGATGCTGTTTTTTCTATTTGCATATATAATTTTTAGATAAAAATGTTAGTTCTCAAGTGTTATTTTACCAATTTGTTCCGAAATAGGGGTGTTACTATGCTGCATCAACACGCTTCCGTAGTTTATCCGTTTATTATTTTTATCAAGGTATTTACCCATTAGCAGGATCGACTGGGGCTGGTTTAATAGGAATATTTACTTTCTTGTACTAAGGTACCCTAACAAGATTTCTTCATATGATAAAAGAGCTATTTTAATCATTTTAGCTCTTAGTTTTATTTTCACTTTAAGTGCACCTAATATAAGTATTTCTGGACATGTTGGAGGGATTATTAGTGGTTTTGTATTAGCCTTCATTATTTCAATTTTAGATAGCAATAAAAAGGACGTATTTTTTTCACAAAATTATACATTAAGTATTAAAAGCAGCTCATGAAGTTGTTTTATCGATTAAGAAGAGCAGAGGATATACTATCTATGAATTTTAAAAAACGGAAGAGACATCCTGAACATTCAATCCGTAATTGATTACGCACACATATATGAAAAATAGATTTCATAAAGCACAGGAACTGTTGAATGTGCGATCCTATAAAGGAATTTAATTCCGTACCTTTCCTGGGGCGAAGTCTGAAGGCAGCGAAAGTCCAATCTTCACTTGGGTTTAGACACAGTATCCAAAGGTTAATTTATCCGTATAATTATGCCCTTAAAATAGATTCTCTCCAACAGACTACCTCAATAGTCTTGACAACTACAGACTATCATAGTAGTATTAATGTGTGGCAAACTATTGCAATAGTCCACTTAATAAAAGGAGCATGCGCGTATGCAAGTTAAATTGTTTGATTCGGAATTACAAGTGATGAATATTTTATGGGAAGAAGGCGATTTGACAGCTAAACAGCTCTCACAAATGTTAAACGAACGAATAGGTTGGAATAAAAATACCACCTATACAGTTATAAAAAAATGTATAAAAAAAGAGGCCATTGAAAGAATTGAACCTAACTTTATCTGTCATCCAATCATCAGAAAAGAACAGATACAAGAACAAGAAACGACGGAATTGATTGATAAAATATTTAATGGTTCTAAATCTTTACTATTCGCATCCTTACTAGACAAGAAAAAAATGTCCGCGAGTGAGATCGATAAATTAAAGCAAATTGTTAAAGATTTTGAGTGAGGAATTATGATATGAGTATTCTCAACATGAGTGTAGACGCATCTCTCCTCCTCATCATTGTGCTATTGATGCGGATGTTAGTAAGAAATAAAGTGCCAAAACAAACATTTTTAATTCTTTGGGGAATCGTTGCATTTAAACTACTCATCCCCTACTCTTTTTATTCAAAGTTGAGCATGCAGCCTATGCTGAAAAACTTATTTGTTACGCTCACTCACTCAAATGATTCGGAAAGTATGCACAATACAATCGAAATCGCACAAACATCAAACACGTTGTATCATCAGCTTTTGCTTGTGATGACAAGCGATTTTGTTCAGTACCTTTGGGCATGTGGGGGTATCGGGGTTTCGCTATTCTTTATAGTGGCCTATGTTAGATTTTATAAAGAATTTCAAACAGCCATCCCAGTGAAGAATAATGAGTATCTCGATCAATGGCTAGAAGACCATAAGTTAAAAAGAACGATTCAAATTGCAGTATCAGATAGAATTACAACTCCGTTAACATATGGAATCTTTAAACCAGTCATCTTATTGCCGAAATCAATAAATTGGGAAGACGCTGCAAGTATTCAGTTTATTCTCACGCATGAATTAATTCATATTAAACGCTTCGACGTTTTGTGGAAAGTAGTTTTAATGATTATGGTAGCTTTGCATTGGTTTAATCCATTAGTTTGGATTATGTATTTTTTAGTAAACAGAGACATTGAATTGTCTTGCGACGAAAGGGTTATTAGACAGTTTGGAGATAAGGCAAAGTCAGCATATGCACTATCTCTCGTCAATATGGCAGATGAAACCTATACGGTTACGCCGCTTTGTAATCATTTTAGTAAAAACGGGATTGAAGAAAGGATAGTGTCCATTATGACCTTAAAGAAAAAGTCGGTATTAGGAACAGCATTAGCATGTACATTAGTCATTGGAGGGATGACCGTCTTTGCGGCAACTAGCCAAGAGCCACCAACGCTGAAAGAAGGCAAAGAACGAAATCCAGTTATTGTTACGAATGCATCAAATAGTACGACAGAACCACATGTAATCGCAACAAATAAAGGCAAAGAACGAAATCCAGTTATTGTTACGAATGCATCAAATAGTACGACAGAACCACATGTAATCGCAACAAATAAAGGCAAAGAACGAAATCCAGTTATTGTTACGAATGCATCAACTAGTACGACGGACCCACGTGTAATCGCAACAAATTAAGGCAAAGAACGAAATCCAGTTATTGTTACGAATGCATCAACTAGTACGACGGACCCACGTGTAATCGCAACAAATTAAGGCAAAGAACGAAATCCAGTTATTGTTACGACTGCATCAAATAGTACGACGGAACCACGGGTAATCGCAACAAATAAAGGCAAAGAACGAAATCCAGTTATTGTTGATTCATCAAATAGTACGACGGAACCACGTGTAATCGCAACAAATAAAGGCAAAGAACGAAATCCAGTTATTGTTGATTCATCAAATAGTACGACGGAACCACGTGTAATCGCAACAAATGAAAAATAAATAAATTACTCCAAAGACTAGTCCTGAAATCCGGGACTAGTTTTTTCATTGGATGCTGTACGTAAATTCAGTAGCATTCAAATTACTGGTAGAATCAACACTATAACATTAAACCATTTCACATAAACTTCAGATAACTCCGCATAAACTTCATCTTAGATTCATGAGTTTTGCAACACCCAGTTGTTAATAATTTGTAAATGGATTTAATTGTAGTAAAAAATATATTAGAAGTTATGTTAGGGGATATTTTATGAGAAAAATAACGTCTGTATTTTTAGCATCAACCTTGGTTACAGGATTAATTTTTGGAGCTGTTCATCTTCTATTTTTTGATTGATTTACTTCATCTGTCACCATCTTTATATTAATATGACGTATCTTCCTGCCAATATAAAGCATACTATTGTCAATTATAAAAAAAGGAAAAAAGGGTGAAAACATGAAATATAAAATGTCTCCTACCAAAGATATTAACAACACTGTTTTCAATAAAAGGAAAAAACCAGTCATACTCATCACTGTAGACTCTCTTATGAGTCAGTCCATCCAAAAAGTCATTCAAGAAAGAAGAGCCCCTGCCTTTTCATTTTTAATAGAAAACGGACAATTTTACCCAGAAGTAATTAGCTCTTATCCTACAATGTCCGTTGCTATTGACAGTACTTTGTTGACTGGTACTTATGCTGATCAACATAAGATTCCAGGCCTTATTTGGTTTAAGAAAGATGAAAATCGCATTATAAGCTATGGGAGCGGCATAAGCGAAATCTGGAACCTTGGAGTTAAAAATGTTGCACTCGATGGTATTGTTAATCTAAACAAAGAGCATCTGAGCAAAAATGTTCAGACCATTCATGAAGAACTCTCAAAGGATAACATTCAATCTGCATCTATCAATGGCCTTTTATATCGTGGAAGTTTTCACCACCAATTAAATGTTCCAAAACTAATTTCAGCAATAGGACTTCTACCAAATGAAATAGATATCAACGGACCATCATTACTTTCATTGGGAACATTGTCTCAATATGATTCCAAAAATGGTCGTCATAAGTTTGCGTGGAAAAGTATGGGCTTTAATAATCAATTTACCGTTAACGAGTTAAAATTCTTAATTAAACATAATAAATTACCTTCATTTACTCTCGCCTATTTACCAGATGCAGACAAATTTTTACATATAAACGGCCCGGAGGATATAGATCCAATTGAAAAAGCAGATCAATATCTTCGAGCGCTACTAAATTCTTATCCTACTTGGGAGGAAGCAATTGAACAGGCAATTTGGATTGTACATGGGGATAGTGCCCAATCTAAGATTATTAAAGATAAGAACATTTCGCTAATCGATTTAAATGATGTGTTAAAAGACTATACTTTTTGGGAACGTAAGAAGAATGGCGAAATTGCAATCGCGATTAACGAGAGAATGGCGTACATTAACTTAATCAAAGAAAACATTGAAATTTCAAAAATAATAGAGACATTAAAAAAAGATGATCGAATTGGTATTATTGCATGGAAAGAGGAAGAAACAAACTATGTTATTTCTCCACAATCCGATAAGTATTTTACATTTTCACCAAATGGTCCGTATAAGGATCTGTATAACCAATCATGGAAGTTAGATGGTGATCATTCCATTTTAAATTTGGAAATTGATAATCAAAGGCTTATCGAATATGGCAATTATCCAGATGCGCTCGCAAGACTTAATGGTGCCCTGCATTCACATGAAGGTCAATTTATAATTGTAGATGCCAAACCACACTTTGAATTCATAGAAAAACATAGTCATAACCATGCTGGTGGAGGAGCACATGGTTCTTTACACAAAATCGATTCCCTTGTTCCTCTCATAATCGCTGGTACTCGTGAAAAACCTGAATACAATAGACTCGTTGACATTAAAAAATGGATTATAAAATTAACAAAGTGACTCCCTTACTTTAGACAATATAGAGGTAGCGTCAGGAAAATGCGTATTTACAATGTTAAGAAGATTACATGATTACAAACCCCAATTTCTTTAATAAGATGAGAAATTCGGGTTTTTTCGTTATGGAGAAATCAAGAAACGTGAAAAAAGCAGTAGAGACTTTGTTTGAAATTGAAAATGATTAAGCCGTTTTCTCTCCCCTATTCCAATAGTCTTTTTCTTTCAAGACCCCGAACATCCTTCAAACAGGAATGCTGCCCCTTTAGAGTACCAATAAGAAAAACACCTCAACTCTAAGAAATCGATAGAGGTGAGGTGATTTTTATCAAACTTTTTACAAAGCTACAGAAATCCAATATCACAAAGTTTTAAATTTTTAGTTGTAATCCCCCCTTACTTCACTTTTGGAATTTGTCTATATCCGAATTTAATCCTTACGATTGTGCCTTCTTCATTTCTTTTAAAACGCAGAATAAAATTCGAGTCTTTTATGTGTACTAAAAATGTGTCTTCTGCAATTGGTTTAATTATTGTATGAATTCCATCTGAATCCATATGAAGTTTTCCCGCTTCAACATGAAGTCTCACTTTCGCTCCTTCACCAGAAACAAATTCACCTTCATATTCCTTTAATTTAGCAAGGGATACATCAATTTCTTTCAAACTAAAATGAGTATCGTAAACAGATTTACCCAGTTGTTCTGCAAACGCACTATATAATAGTTGTGTAGATGGTACTCCTGCTAAGTTAGCAAATGCGATACCTGCTAAACCTAATTCTGGAATCATATTCAATTGGGATGCTACACCTTTAATGGAACCTCCATGTTCTATCAGTCGATATCCAAAAAAGTCTGGTACTATTGTTAAACCGTATCCGTAATATTTATCAGGATCACATTGTATATAAGGTGTTGTCATTAATTCGACGCTCTTTGGTGTCAATATTTGTGCTGAGCCTACTTTTCCGTTGTTTCTGAAGATTTCCGAGTATTTAAGCATATCGTTTATAGTAGATTTCAAGAATCCAGCTGCACGCATAGCGGGCGCGTCCCAAGGATTATTCGATTCAAACACGATTGTTTCTTCCGCTTTTCTCCGTGAATTATAAAGGGTGGCAATATCCTCGTGTCCATCTAATTCTTCTAAATGAAATACACTTTGATACATGCCTGCCGGATCTAGAATGTAATCTTTCATATATTGTTCGTATTTGATTCCACTTACTCTTTCAATAATAGTGCCTAAAAGAGCGTAACACTCATTTGAATAGCTAAACTCTGTACCAGGTGCACCAAATAGCTGATACTCCGCGTTCGCAATACCTTCCATCAGTTCCTCATATGTTTCAATACATGGAATTTTAGATAATTCATTTTCTTTCTTTTCATCTTCTTCAAATCTTGGATCCAACTCTATACTCTTACGTAATGCACCCATTAATAATGTTAAAGGAGGTAATCCTGCAGAATGAGTCATAAAGTGATGAATCGTCATTTGTTTTGTATACTCTTCATCATTAGTTTTAAATTCTGGTAAATATTGAACAACAGCATCATGAACAGAAAGTTTTCCAGCCTCTTGTAGCTGGAGAATGGCCATACACGTAAATGACTTCGTTATTGAACCGATTCCAAATACGGTGTCAGAGGATAAAGGTAGCTCCTTTTCTACATTTCGATAGCCAAAGTCACTTTCATAAAATAATTGCCCGTCTTTCGCCAAGCCCATTGCAAACCCTGGAATTTGATATTTCTTTGTAAGTTCACCAGCATACTGATCGAATTCTTTCATCATTGTTTCTTGTTTCATATTGTACATCTCTCCATTTCTTGATTTTCTGATTTTTTAATAAATATATCTTTTGGAAATTCATTGTTCTAGAGGCCTGAATTGCTGCATGTGAATGTGATGCAATGATTGGGTTATTGCTTATTTATAGACAATAAGAAATCGATTTCCCCCTTTCGCTGTCTACTTTAATTGTATGGAACGAACTTCTCTTTTTTCTTACTCAATTCTTACAAATCCCTTAAGCTTTGAGACAAGCCTAAAAAAGACACTAAGTAAACGTAAAACAGGAGCTTTCGCAGATTCCTCTAATAATGCTACTGTTCAACCAGGGAAAAACCGAAACCTGCTAGCGAATCACTTTGGTTAGGATCTACTGTGCAGAGTCCCCAAAACACTATATATGCAAATAACAGTGTTAACATTACATTTGATTTCGGTTCTTTAGGTGAAACTCTTACTTTATGGGGTAAAAATATCTATAAAATACCCTGCAAGAAGGAAATGCTATCTTTGGTAGGAAAGAACGCACTAGTGTTGTATAAATAAAGATAGAAAACTCTGTCTATTTAAACTTAGGGTTTAGAGCCAAAAAAGTGAACACTTCAATAAAGGTGGCTCCATCCGCTTGGATTTTATTTACAATTACATATTATTCACACTAATATTTTGTTATTCGCACCAAGCTGTAACATTTTTATTGCCACTCGCTCGAAATGCAGCAATTCGTTCTTGCCACATCGCCTGTCGTTCAGATTGTGTCATGGAAAAATCCTCCCTTACTTAGCTGAATTTATAATTGATCTTTCAATTTCATTTATTATGAAACTTTATTGTAAATGTGGTTCTATCAGACTTCTGTTCTATTGTTCTAAGGCTGGTATATACAAAATTTTCTTTTATTGAAATAAATTGGTTGCACGGTGTTTTATATATGTATATAATGTGAATATAGTATATATACATTATATAAGGATGTGAATTTAGTAAATACTCAAAATGAAGAAGCATGAGAGGGGCAGTGTTCAAATGACAGGCACAGAAAAAACTCATAATATTCATCTAGCTAAACGCTGGATGATCACCATTGGAATATTTTTAATTGTTCAATTGATCTTTATCGCCGTTGATGGCACTTTCCTGGAGCCAAAACTAAACGATAGTGGTAACTTATTTGCCAGGATAAGTAGCTGGATTTTGGACTCGAAGCTCTTTACTGAATGGATTAACCCTTATTCCTTTTCATTTTTTAATATGTTCATGACAATTCACGTTATTGCTATACTGATTCCAGCAGTACATGGCATTATTTCAAGTATGTTTTCAAAAAAATAAAGAAGAGGGATTGGCATGCAAATAATTATTTCCAACAGTTCAAAGGAGCCGATTTATGAACAAATTACGAATCAAATTAAATCGTCTATTTTAGCAGGTGAACTACAAGAGGGTACAGCAATACCTTCCATGCGTAATCTCGCAAAGGATTTACAAATTAGTGTTATAACGACGAAACGTGCTTATGAGGAATTGGAGAAGGCGGGCTTTATCTATTCCATTGTCGGAAAAGGGTCTTTTGTCGCAGAGCAAAATTTAGAGGTTATAAGAGAGAAGAAGCTGAAGGTCATTGAGGAGCAGCTGGGTGCGGTCATAACGAATAGCAGAGAAATTGGTCTGTCACTTGATGAGCTGAAGCAATTATTAAAGATTTTATATGAGGAGTGAAATGAATGGAAAATGTGGTTGAATTAAAAAATGTAACAAAGAAATTTAAAGGTTTTTCCGTTAAAAATATTGATTTACAAGTGAAGCAAGGCTTTGTAACTGGGTTCATTGGAGCAAATGGAGCTGGTAAGTCGACAACGATAAAAATGATGATGAATCTATTAAAGCCGGATGCCGGAGAAGTTAAGCTTTTCGGGTTGGACTACAAAACGCATGAGAAGGCTATCAAAGAAAGAATTGGATTTGTCTACGATGGCAATATTTTTTTTGAAGGGCTGAACTTAAAAGATATAAAACGTATAGTTGCACCAGCTTACAAACAATGGGATGATACTTTATTTTATCAATATGTTGAACAATTCAAATTACCGCTTAATAAAGCGATAAAAACTTTCTCAAAAGGAATGCAAATGAAAGCTTCATTGGCGATAGCACTATCACATCATGCAGAGCTGATTATCATGGACGAACCAACAGCAGGCTTAGACCCCATTTTTAGACGAGAGCTATTGGATCTTTTACAGGAATTAATGATTGAAGGTAATCGTACCATTTTCTTCTCTACACATATTACAACAGATTTAAATCGTATCGCAGATTATATAGCTTTTATGCAGAATGGGGAATTAGTATTTAATCAGTCCATTCACGACGTAGCTGAAAACTATGCGCTCGTTAAAGGAGGATTAAATCTTCTGGATAGCGACACTGAAAAGGCCTTTGTTCATGTTCATCGTGCATCAACAGGATTTGAAGCATTAACGGATAATATTAAAGCAGTGAAAAATACTTTTGGAGACACAGTTGTCTTTGAACGGGCCTCTCTGGAAGATATCATGTATTACTTGAAAGGGGGCATACACCATGTTTAATTTAATCAGACGTGATGTCATACTACAGAAAAGGCAGCTATTAATCTTTCTTCCTGTTATCTTATTCTTTATCATTATTGACAAACATCCAGCTTGGACTTTTCTCATTGCCAGTATTTTTATTCCCTTTAACACTTATGCTTACGATGAAAAAGTAGAGACAAACATATTATTAAATTCCTTACCTTATACACGTACGGAAATTATCGCATCACGCTATCTTGGGGCTATTGTTTATATGCTTTTAGCAATTGGGGTGACAAGTCTAGCATTATTTGCTTTCAATAAACCGTTTACGATGATTGATATTGCGATTGGCAGTAGCTTATTCTTATTATTTGCCGCGTTTACATTTCCATTATTTTACATATTAAAACCAGGCCATATTACAATGGTTGTAATGATCAGCTTTTTCCTTTTAGCAGCTATAGGACCGGCCATTGTATTGTTTTTAGCTGAACATTTAACAGCAATAACTGATTTTATTGTTAATTTATCCGTACCGGTTTTATATACAGGAGCGACACTTGTTATCATGGTAGTCTATGTTATTTCTTGGGTGACTACTACTGTTATTTACCAACGAAAGGCGTTCTAAGTAGGTTCTTTGTACTAGCTGAAAAATTTAAGTCAACTCCGACTAGATGTATTATGCAGGAAGCAGCGATATTCTTTTTTGGATGTATGGCTATATATATGAAAGCGTAGTAGTGGTTCTTTAATAATCATTGGTTGACGGATAGAAGTTAACTTTGGATAAATTTTTCTGGAAGTTGATTCTACACAGGTTTGGTGGTGTTCTTATATATACTGCTGTGCTAAATGTTAAACCGAGGAATCTGATGTAATGTATCTTAGATATCGAATTTTAAAATAATACTTATACATTAATTGTCACTAGCGTTGCATTAAAATAACTTTAGTTTCAAAAATACTCAAAATGTTCCATAATCCTGTTTTGTGCATAAAAAAGTCCTTTATAATGGATAAAGTCAGGTGATAACCCATCCAAATCCACTAATAAAGGAACTACATATGGACAAGATTACACGAAGAACATCATTTGGACAATGGTTTTTACCCATAAATCTTCAACTTTTTGAAGAAAACGTGAAAACGATGAAATTAGATGCGTATACGAAAAAACTTACGACGGATTCATTCTTAAAATTACTGCTTTTTGGGCACCTACATGAAACAGAAAGTCTGCACGCACTTAGTGATTTCCTTTTACTTCAAGAGGGGACAAATTTAGATTCTATCAGTGTTTCACAACTGTCACGTCGTTTAAATACGTGAATCCAGACATCTTCCAACAGCTTTTCCTTGATTTTGTCGTTCAAATTCACCAAAAAACGAATGTCTCGAAAAGCGTCATGCCTTTAAAGTTCATTGATTCGAGTACATTACCTCTTAATTTAACGAATCACAAATGGGCTGAATTTCGTAAAACAAAAGCGGGCGTTAAGCTTCATTTACGCCTGGTGTTCATTGCCCTCATTGTATTTTGCTTGAATGTTTTAGCTCAAATTGAAACCAATAGTAAACGAAAAATCCTGCAAATCAGCCGATATTTAAGAGCTTCTTTATGGAAACCAGCCTAAATCTGGCTTCGAAATTAAGAAGAGCAGAGGAGATACTATCTATGAATTAAAAAACGGAAGAGACCTCCTGAACATTCAATCCGCAATTGATACGCACACATATATGAAAAATAGATTTCATAAAGCACAGTAACTGTTGGATGTGCGACATCCTATAAAGGAATTTAATTCGATACCAAAAATCCCCTTTTTTGGTATCGAATTATTAAAAAAGCAAAAAACATAATATTTGGAGCATCTCAAATCCGTTGTGTCCAACAGAACCTAAACAATTTCTACAGTCTTCACATTCTCGAACTCTTTAAACGGTCAATATGCTTTTGTGCTATAGCATCGCCTGCAATAACAGCTCGTTCATACCATATAATAGCGCGATTTATATCCATTGGAACACCTATTGCGAACTCGTACATTTCTCCAATACGCACCTTTGCACTGGCATCTCCTTGTATAGCCGCGCGCTTATACCATACGAGCGCCTCGTCGTAATTGACGTTTGTCCCAATACCATTTTGATACATATAACCGACACTATATTCTGCATCTATATTGCCATTTTCCGCAGCTTTTTTATACCAACCAAAGGCCAGCTCCTTATTTTGCTTCACACCAATCCCTTGATCATATAAATTACCCATTCGATATTTTGCATCTATATAGCCGTTTTCTGCGGAAATTTTATAAAATATTAATGCTTGCCCTATATTTTTCTTTAAACCTAGGCCTTGTTCATACATAATACCGAGTGTAAATTGTGCCTCTTTGACACCTGCTTTAGACGCTAATGTGAACCATTTGAATGCCTCCACGAAGTTTTCTTCTACATATTCTCCGTTAAAATACATATCCGCTAAATTATTTGCTGCATCCGCATGTCCCTGCTTTGCCGCAAGTTCATAAAGATGAAAAGCTTTTTCTAAATCTTCCTGGACACCAACCCCCGCGTAATAGTAATTTGCCAAGCAAAACTGACCTTCCGCAACATTTAATTCAACTGCTAATTCATACCAATTGTAGGCTTTTTCATACTCTTTCTGATTTTCATAAAAGTATCCTATTCCAGTTGTAGCAGTTGCAATATCTCCAATTAGCCCTTCCTGCATATAAGCTGAGACTTGATTTGACAAGGAGAAATCTATCTTTTTTATATCCTCATTTAATACAGCCATTAACGTTGTCATTTTCTTTGCAAATTGATCTTCTATTTGTAACACCTCATCTATATCGTATTCGTAAAATTCATTTACATTCATGTTTGCCATTTAACTTCATATGTATAACTAAAAAACCATCTACCATCATTTCCCGATAGTAGATAGCTTCGTTAATTGTTTGTTTCTTTAATTATTTTTTCGCTAAAAATGTACCAGCCATTACAAGCATTTCTTTCCAAGTAGAGAATTGCGAGTTTTGATTGATAAATTTATTTAGATCGCCTTCAGGAATCCTCTTCAAATCATCGAGACTTTTAATACCAAACGGCAGTTTTTCTAATAACTCTTGGATAGTATTAAAATTTGTATGTTCTTTTATAAATGAGTTCGATAAGATAGCCTTCATATCAAAATTGCCACTTACTGCAACATCTTTTACCTTGTTGAATAAATCATTTAAATCCACTAAAATCCCCTCCTTTTCTTTACATTATACTTGAATTGACCAGTACAGTCATACATAGCATTTACAGCATCCCTGCTTTCTTCTATTATTAAAAGACAGGACGAAATTTTTTAGAGGTGTGGAATGACGACAGCTAGAGTGAAAACAAAAAGCAAAATGAGAACAGTTGATATTGTCTATTGTGGTATGTTCGCAACATTAATGATGATTGGCGCTAACATTACAGCCTTTGCCCCTTTTCTTGTCATTGGGGGCGTACCTATTACACTACAAACCTTTTTCGCCATTTTAGCTGGCCTTATATTAGGAAGTAGACTTGGTGCAATTTCTGTCTTAGTCTACGCATGTATTGGCTTAGCAGGTGCACCTGTTTTTGCGCGATTTGGCGGAGGTTTTGGGCAAATTTTGAGCCCAACATTTGGCTTTATAATCGGCTTTATCATATCGGCGTATATTGCAGGGAAAATTGTAGAACGATATTCATCTATAAAAGGCTATATTACCGCTTCAATTATGGCAACAATCATCGGTTATATCATAGGCACAAACTGGATGTATGTAGCTTATAAACTATGGGCAAATGCACCAGATGCCCTAACCTATAAATTAGTCTGGTTATGGATGGTTCCCCCATTTCCAAAGGATATAATACTTGGCATTCTAGCTGGAATGTTCGGGCATCGTATGTATAAAATATTGAAAATTAGACGTGATTAATAAAAGCCACTAGCAAATATTTTTTTGCTAGTGGCTTTATTAATTAATAGTTTACTCTTACAGCTGCACTTTCAGAAATGCCTGCTTTTTTAACGGTAATATATAATTTACCGCCTTTGCTGTTCAAAGATTTCAAGCGGATTGTTGCTGATTTACCACTCTTTGTTTTCGTTGCTAAAGTTTTTTTCTTGCTCGCATCTGCGTAAATTTTCACAGTACTTCCTGATTGTAGATTTGAAACGATTACTTTATCGTTTTTAGTGCCTTTTTTATTGATCACTTTAACAGTGGATTTCTTTGGCGTTTTTGTTTTCACTGAAGTTTTTAATGTATATGAAACACGGTCGCTCATTGAATCCATTAAGTCCATCATATCGCCGTTCACTTTAATATAATACGTGCCCTTTGATAAATAAACAGAGCCATTATATGATTTATTGCTTTTTGTTACTTTTAAACCTTTAACTGTTTTCTTTTTCGCATCCAACACTTTTAATTTGAATTTTGTCTTATACTTTTGATTTACATTTAATTTTAAGTATCCTGATTTAGGAACCGTTACTTTATAATAATCATCTGTATCAAACAGATTAAATGATGCATTATATGTTTTGTTTAATTTAATCGATGTCGCTTGTTTAATAGTATTATTTGCTTCTTTTTCATAGCTGCTACTTGCTTTTAAAGTGAATTTTGCTGTGTAGTTTTTATTTTTACCTTCGTCTAAATTCATTGCTAAAACGTAGTATGTACCCTTTTTCAGACCAACAGAGAAGGTGTGCATCGTTTTATCATAATCAAATATCTCTGAGTTTATAGCATAGCCTAATATTTCTACATCCATAAGTGCACTATCCATTATATCTAGATTTGACTCATCGATATTTTCTATATCCTCTAATAGAATAGGATCGAATTCGCTAAATAGAGCAATACCCATTTCACGTTTCTTAGGATTATCCAGTTTCATCGTGAATAAACCATCTGCTGGTACAGTCACTTTCATAATATCAATTTGGTCTTTATTGAATTTTCGGTTAACTGTTTTTTGCTTATTTTTCGTTAAAGAAATTGTTTCCACTTTAGTTGCTGCTTCTGTATTATTTGTTGAAGCCCCAAATGCAAATGCAAAAGCCACTACTAAAGCTAACATCATTTTAATAAAATTAAATCGTTTTTTTCTCATATTTACCCTCCAAAGTCATTTGTTCACTAAAATTATATACATATTTTTTTGATAGGTATATGGTTATTTAGGCGGATAATTAACATTTTAGAAAGTAATTTGGACTAAATCATACGAAATAGGGTTTTTCTTTATATAGCCAATACATAAGAAAAAAGCTATCCAATACGTAGATAGCTTTCAATTAAACGTATTTAAACCGTTGCTAAAATTGTTTCTTTCAGTTGTTTACGTGCACTTTCAATATCAACCTCTTGTCCTAGTTCCTGCAACGTTTCTCCTATTTTCACAATTGCTTCTTCTAGCATTTCAGGCGTGGTACTACCCATATGACCGATGCGAAAGGCTTTGCCTGCAAGATGCGCAAGTGAGCCTGCCACGATTACGCCTTTTTTCGCAAGTATTGTGCGGAAATCGGCATCACTAATACCTTCTGGATAAAGGATGCAGCTTAATGTTGGAGCCGCGACTTCTTCTGTTGCAAGTGGGGACATACCATACGTTGTTAGTGCAGCTCGAACCGCTTTACCAAATGATGTATGACGCGCTATACGGGCTTCCATTCCTTCAGCGATAACATTCTTCATCGCAACATCATAGGCATATATTAAATTCACAGGCGGTGTTGCAAAATAATTTGATGGGTTGTCCATTACAGATCTCCAGTTATGAATGTCCGCATAGTATGCAGGAATACGCCCTAACCGTTCACGTGCAGCAAGAGCTATTTTGCTAAATGCAATGATCCCTAACCCCGGTGGCACGCCAATCGCTTTTTGTGAACCCGTTAAAATTACATCAATTTTATAATCAGGATCACCATACGTTTTTGACATATTTTCTTCCATTGCAGCTGTTGCGCACACGCCATCTAGAATAAATAGAGCACCATGCTTTTTCACAACGGGTACAAGTTCTTCTAAATTGGCTGCCACACCTGTAGAAGTATCCGCATGTGTCACGGTTACGGCTTTATAGCCACCATTCTCTAGTTTCTCCTCTACTTGCTCAGGTGCAATTTGCTTGCCCCATTCAGCTTGTAACACATCGACCTCAATGCCAAATGCCTGTCCTAGCTGGATAAAACGATCACCAAAATAGCCATGACTTACTACTAATACTTTCTCCCCAACAGCGACTGTATTAATAAGCGCCATTTCCATCGCCAACGTCCCCGAGCCAGCAACAACATATACTTCTCCGTCTGTCTGGAATATTTTCTTCGTATTCTCTAGCGCATTTTTATAAATCGCTACAAAGCGCGGATCTGTATGCCCTCTCGTCTCACTTGCTAACGCATTATAAATTTCATCCGTCACCGGTGTTGGCCCTGGTATTAAAAGTAACTCTTCATTTATCATCATAAATCCCCCCTTCTTATGAAACTATCATATGTAATATATTGGTACGAAGTCAATCAGATTCAGAAAATTCTAATATGACGATTAATTTCCAATGCTATATTTTATTTGTACCCGTGCTGTTAGGACATACACCCCCACTTTATGCATAGAATAAGCAAATAAAAAGGCCAGAATTAGGTATCTCCATGTACAGCTGGATTCGTTTTTATGAGGCAGATCAAAAGTTATCAACGTTATTTGAGGGTATAGTGTTTGGTATTAGTATGATTAGTTTATTTTTCATTAATATTGGTGGGTTTGGCTTATGGTTGTCGAATAAGTTATTACAGAAGGAAGATTTTGAGTAGGAAGTTTAGGAGAAATTAGAAGAAGAAGACTCTCCAGAGAGGAGAGTCTTCTTAGAAATAATCAACTTAAAACATTAGAGTGGCTCATTCAAGCAGCGAAAATGCGCCAATTTCAGCCGCAACACCAGAGTCAATCTCAACACCATCAATGAAAATTGAAAAACGAAAAGTATCCAAAGTAATATGTATAGATGGACTGAAAAGTTTAACACAGTTGAAGAAAATAGCCATCTACGACATCTAAATACATTTGGTGAAAATCCGGCAGCGTGTGCAGTGGCTTTAAAAAATATCGAAATCATGGAGAGAGAAAACTTGTTCAATCGCTCGACTGAGTTAGATGATAGACTACAAAAAGAGCTTCTTATGGTATTTAAACAACATCATTGCCCGCTATAGTAAATCTGATGTTCTCTTTAATACGAATAATACCGTTGCAATTCATAATGCTGTTAAAGATGGTGCCTTAACAATTGGTCTGGATTACTCTTTTTCAGATCATGAAGGTATGATTGAATCTCCTATGGTGACAATTTCAGCGGTTAGCTGATCATGGCGTTTCCCAAGTAGTCGATGATAATGCTTAAGGTTGTTTGGTCGTACTCTCAACTTTAGCGGATACAGATGTTTTTTTATACTATTTTTTAATCAAGAACAGATTTTAGTGTTGAGCCTAAATTATCAAACTTTTTTCAAAAGCTACAACACATCAAAAGAAACAAAAACTTTTTCCTTTTCTAATCCATTTTTCGCTATTCTTTGCTGTACTTATTCTATTCTATTTTTTAATCATTACAAATCGCACTATTAAAAAGAATGACACAGTATATTTTAAAACCGTTTATCATTTTGGAAATTTTGAATGAAATGGTTCCTATCATCATATACACCAAAATGATAACCCTTTTCCTTATAAAAAGAAATGATTTCTGGAAGTACTTGCAGTACCTGAGTATTTTCGTGCATGAGAACGACTTCTACATCTCTTACGGTTCCATTTTTAATATTTTCTACAATTTGATTGGGGTTACCTTTTGATTGCCAGTCCAAAGAATCAATTGTCCAATCCCATACTTTAATATCCGCTTCTGCAATTTCATTACGAAGTTGTTTACTGTTCAACCCCGGTACTGAACCATATGGAGGTCGAACCAATTTAGGGTTTGTACCAGTAATATCATGAATAAGATTCAATGTTTCAATCATCTCCGGTACAAACTGTCCATCGGTGTAAAGACGTTTACTATCGTGTGACATACTATGTCCCCCTATGTAATGTCCTTCTTGCGTTGCTCGCTTAACACTTTCTTCGAAACTCTTATTCTGTAAATTAACCCCTTGCATGAAAAAAGTCGCTTTTATATCATGTTCTTTTAATATATCTAAAAATTGCCCTGTTAATTGACTAGGACCATCATCAAACGTGAGGTAAACAACTTTTCCTAAGGGCTTACTAGCTGCTCTTTCCTTTTTTATAGGATGCTGTTTACTTAAATCATTTTGCTTTTGTGTAGTATTTTGTTTAGTACTTTCTTCTACTACTTTAACAGTCGTTGTAGTGAATTTTTCTTTCAAATAGAACATTAGAAAAATAGTAGCTAGAATAACTCCTAACAATATTAATCCTTTTTTTATCCAACTTCGCTTAATATCTTTTCGTGGTGTTTTCACTGCTCAATCTCTCCTTTACAAAGAATAGAGTAATTGAACAATATAAAGATAAAATGCAGATTGTGTCGATTTAAATTAAAGAAAAAAAGTTATCTCAAATCTTTCTATCCTAGTCTACTCTTCTCACTCTATTCGTGTGAGATTACCAACTCTCCTATAATTCGTACAGCTGTATTTCCCCAATGTTAAGGACAATAATTAGTTTTATTTCATATTTATCTTGTCTTCATTTCATCTTTATATCGGCATCTTATTATTGGTCATGTTAATCACTTGAGCTTAAAAGATAAAGGAGAATTTGAAATATGAAGAAAAAGAATTTGAAATATCTATTTGCTTCCTTAATAGGTGTTAGTTTAGTTTGTCTAGTTTGTCTAATGGATAATACCGAAGTTAATGATGTGGAGATATTTAAAAAAAGCATTCATACATTAAAAAGTCATACGGTAAATAGTAATTCATTTGACAGTGAAACTGTAGATCTTTTAAATGGAAAAACCATCGTTATTGATCCTGGGCATGGTGGGGTTGATGGTGGGACAATTGGCTTGACCTATGGAACAATTGAAAAAGAGGTGAATCTTACAGTAGCGCAAAATATTAAAAAGCAACTTGAAGAAAGAACCGGGGCAACAGTCATCCTAACACGCGATAAAGATATGGATTTAGGCAATACTCAAAAAGAAGCTTTACGAAAAAGAATTCATATTGCCGATAAGGCTCTAGCTGATCTATATATTAGTATTCATCACGATGCTTTTACAGACACTGATGTTAAAGGAATAACGACACATTACAGTTCAAATCATAGAGAGAGTAAAAATTTAGCGATAATCTTACAAAATTCTATCTTCAATCAAAGTAGTAACGCTAAAAATCGTGGTGTAAAAGAAAGTGATTATTATGTTTTAAAGAACAATTCTGCTCCAGCAGTATTATTAGAATTGGGCTTTACTTCAAATAAGGAAGATGAAATACGAATGACATCCAAAGATTTTCAAAGAAAAACTGCAATATCAATAGTAAATGGAATTATTGAATTCTTTGAAAAATAAGAGAAAATTGCATCAACCCATTTAAATTTATGTATTTCCATATAAAAGAACAGATCATACGATTGGCATTCAAAACCATTCTTATGATCTGTTTTACTTACTCTTCTATTTTTAAATAAAAATAAAACTGTACTCCATTATCTGTATTACAAACACCATATTCTACTCCATGTAGTATTAATATATTTTTGGAGATAGCAAGCCCTAAGCCGGTTCCTCCTCTTGACCTTTGTCTAGAAGCATCAATGCGATAAAAGCGATCCCATACCTTTTCAAGATGTTCTTCTTCAATATGAGCACCTTTATTCTCCACACTTATTTTCACCATTTCCCCCTTCTTCTCTGTAACCATTATTATTCTTTCTTGCGAAGGTGAATATCGAATGGCGTTAGTTAAAAAATTCGTTAGAACTTGTTCGATACGACGTTGGTTGGCTGCGACTTTAATGGGAAATACATGCGTTTGAATCCGTAACTCCTTTTGTTGGATTTCAGTTGATAGTTTCTCACAAACCTCTTCCAATAGCTCGTTAATATAAAAGACATTCATTTTCATTTTGTAAGTACCTGATTCATACTTTGCCAATTCAAGCATATCCACAATCATTAAATCCATCTTATCGACTTCTTTTTCCATTGCATTAAAATAATACTCTTTTTTATGGCTTGCTACATTACCTCTTAGTATTGTTATACAGCTTTGCAAAATACTTAAAGGTGTTTTTAATTCATGTGAAACACCCGAAATGAACTCTTTTCGAGTATTCTCTAGCTTTTTTTCTTTTTCAATATCTTGCTGTAGCTGCTTAATATACATACTCAATCGGTGAGAAAGTAGGTTGATATTTTGTGATAAATCACCAATCTCATCTTTTGAATGAACAGCAATTGTCTCTGAAAAATCTAAATTTGCTATTTTCTTCGTAGTACTATTAATTCTTAATAATGGCCTAGCAATTTTTATGGAATAGTAAAAAGAAGCTAGCAAAATTAATATGGAAACAAAAGCAACAATGTATATATAATATTCTTCAATCATTTGCACAGCTTCATCAACAGGCTGTAACGAAGTCATTGAGAAAATATAAGCATTCGTGCCATCTGAATTTTCTATTGGTTTTATCAAAATATTGTATTTAATATCATTTTGTTCATAATCAACAATTTGCATAGTAGTATTCAGTATATCCATTTCATCCAGCAATAACTTGTTTTGAAAATCTTTAATTTGATCTAAAAATAATGAATTTGAATAAATAACGTTGGATAAATCATTTCTTTCAGGAAATTGAACATTTAAAATTTTCCCACTAAAACCAACCAAATCAGACTTTTTATCTGATGAATCTATTTCTTTTAAATTTAACCTTGGTTTCCCCATTTCTTTTAACTTTATCCTAGGATCCCCTATTTTTTCATAAAGCATTTCATTTTTTATTATCCAATTATCTGGATTTGTATTATTCACTTCGTTATTTACCGTGATCTCAATAGGGGTCAATTGTGCCCCTTTCAAAATTCCAAATATATATACCTCACTATTCTTCATCAATGATTCTGATTCTGACAACCGATCCAATTTACTTCTATCAATCATATATAAAGGGACTTTAGTTGTTTTCATCCCCAAAATTTGTTGATTATATTTATCTAATTGTACTTCTATGTTGAAATCATTCTCATATTTTAGATTACCATTCTGATTTAATATTGTAATCCAAGCATTATTATCTTCAGCAAAATCTCTTTCAAGCTGCTGAATTGTTGAAATATCATTCGTATTTTTCATATACTCTTTTTCGAATAAAGTTATATTGGATTCTAAATCTTTCACTTTTTTATTAACATAAAATTGTTTGAAAAAGATAGTTTGTCCTATAAAAACTGTAGCTAAAATAAGTATGCAAAGCATTGACGTTAACAAAAACAACTTAAGAACAATTCCTCTTTTCATCGTAAATCCTCAAATTTGTATCCCGTTCGAACAATGGTTTTAATACAAGTGGAATGGTCTCCTAATTTATTTCGTAAGTTGCGCATGTGGCTATTAATCGTTCGGTCATCTCCAATATGTTCATAACCCCATACTTTTGTTATGAATTGCTCTCTCGTTATAACAATACCTTTATTTTCCAATAAATAAATTAGCATTTCATATTCTGTATGAGTTAAGGAAATCCCTTTTTTATTTACCTTTACTGTTCTGGAAGGAGTGTGAACTTGAATTCCTCCACTTTCAAGATAGTCATTTCCCATATCGTTTTTTTGTTCTCGATTACATAAGAGCCTTTTAGCACGGGCTAATAATACGAGGGGATTATAAGGTTTCGTCACATAGTCATCGGCTCCTAATTCAAAGCCTAATAAAGTATCATCTTCATCCGAACGAGCTGTTAACATAATAATAGGGATATTTGAAGATTTTCTTATTCGACGACATATAGACCATCCATCCAATTTAGGTAACATGATATCTAATATTATTAAACTAAGCTCATTTTCTTGAAACACCTTTAGTGCCTCTTCGCCATTTGTAGCTTCTAAAACTGAATAACCTTCATTCAGAAAATAATCTTTAAGAATCTCTCTTAAAATATCCTCATCTTCTACAATTAATATATCTGCCATTTTATATCCCCTGCTTTAGTTATTTTTTCTTATTTTAGCCAAGTATTAATGTAAGTAACATTTGATTCGCACATGTCCATATTAAGTGAGGAATCAAACATAAGCAATCTCATTAAACATATAGAAGCAAAATTTCATTCAGTCTTTATTTAATCTTTATTTAATCTTTACATCAAGAATGCACTAACATGGCATTACACAAAGGATGTCTCGTAAAAGCAACTGTTACGACAACTCCGTCATGGAAAATTTCTTTGGAATCATGAAATCTGAATTCCTCTACTTAAAGGAATTTGAGAGTGTAGAACATTTTAAGTTAGAATTAGAAAAATATATCGATTATTATAATCACAAACGAATTAAGGCAAAACTAAAAGGCCTGAGCCCGGTACAATACCGAGTTCAGACCTTAGCTTTGAAATAACCGTGTCTAACTTTTAGGAGTCAGTTCAACTACCAGGAGCGGCTTTTTTATGCATGGAATAGTAAAGTAACTTTTTTTACGTCACTTGACTACGCATTAATATTTAAACTGACTTATAAGGCCTTTTAACTCATCAGCCATATGCGAAAGTGCTTGAGCAGATGCATTAATCTCTTCCATAGAGGCTAATTGCTCTTCTGTAGAAGCAGCAACTTCTTCAGATGTAGCAGCATTTTCTTTAGCTGAAAATGCCAAATCCTCTGTACTAGCTGTGATTTCTTGGACACTAGCCGACATCTGTTCTGATGTAGCAGAAACTTCTTCCATTTGAGGAGTAATTTCTTTCATACTTGTCATAATTAAATGGAATTTGGCGATAGCTTCATCTGATACTTGTAAGCCATTTAGTACATCTTCTGTAACTTTAGCCATAATTAGTACAGATTGCTCTGTATCTGCTTGAATGCCATGAATTAGTTCAAAAATTTGTTTGGCTGATTGTTGTGATTGATCTGCCAGTTTTCGCACTTCATCGGCTACAACGGCAAAACCTTTCCCATGTTCCCCTGCTCTTGCTGCTTCAATTGCAGCATTAAGAGAAAGTAAATTTGTTTGCTCAGCAATGCTTGCAATGACATCTAAAATAGACGTGATTTGTTGCGAACGTTCATGTAACGTTTGGATTTTCGTGTTTGATTCTGTAACAGACATGTGTATAGAATTCATTTGATTTTTTGTATTTTGTACTGCTTCCCCACCCTCTTCTGCTTGCTTAGTAGCATGTTGGGAGAGATCGGTTACTGTGGAAGAACTCTCTGCAATATGAAGGATTGAATTTGAAAGTTCATTTAACGCTTCTGCATTCTTATCCGCATGAGTTGTTTGTGTGTCTGCACTACTAGAAACTTCTTGTATGGCAATAGCCACTTGCTCTGTTGCCATACTAGTCTGATCAGCATTTGCGGTTAACTCTTCTGCTGAAGATGCTACTTGTTCTGCATTTATTTCTACTTTTTGAATAAGTGTTCGAAGACTATCCTGCATGTCATTAAACGCTTGCCCCAATTGTCCAATCTCATCATTAGATTTGATGTCCACTTTTTCAGTTAAATCACCTTTACTAATCGTAACTGCACATTCTTTTAAATTGCCAATTGGTTTAGTAATTGCTTTTATCACAAAATAGACTGCAATGGAGCTAGCAACAATTGCAACGGCTAATACTAAAATAGTCGTAAATAATATAGGCGAAGCAGCATTATCTATTTCTTTCGAAAATATTGTTCCTGTAATCTTCCAATCTGTCAATTTATTCGTTGTAAAAGTTAATATTCGTTTATCTCCCTCATATACATAATCATAAGTGCCATTATCTTTCTCATACATCTTATCAAAAAAGCTTTCTTTCACTTCCCCCCCACCTTTTAAAGTAGGGTGTGAAACAACCTTTTTATTCTCATCAAAAATAGAGGAGTATCCATTTTCCCCAATACTAATAGACTCTGCGACTTGTTGTATGTTCGTCAATTCAATATCTACTCCGACAACTCCTGAGCGGTCTTTTAACTGCTGAGCAATTGTAAAGATCATTTCTCCAGTCCTCGCATCAACGTAAGGCTCCGTTATATAAAGCTCTCCTTTAAGCTCTACTGCTCCTTTATACCAACTACTATCCAGGGGATTATAATTCGGGGCAGTAGGCACGTCCTCTCCTTGGATAAACGCTCCATTTGTCGTTGCTACAAAAATACTCAATACATCTGGATTTAGTTTATCGTATTGCTCAAGAGATGACTTTAGGGATGCTGCATCCTTTGCATACTTAGAAGCATTAATCTCCTTACTAAAAACACCTATTTCGCTAACTTTTTGACTTAAGGTTTTGTCTATAAGGGTATTTAGTACTTCAACACTCTCGTTTGCACTATGGAGAATTTCCTTTTCTATCGAATCTTTAGCTGATAAATATGACAAGATCCCAACTGAAACTACTGGGATTAGTAATACGAGAGCAAATGAAATATACAGCTTCCTTTTTAAACTTCCAAATAATTTTTTCATATAACAGTACTCCTTTTTCTAAATAGGTATTTATTCGAGAACCTTAAATCCATATACATAAAAGATTCTAGAAGAAGACAACTTTCATACAAGATATTTACTCACAATAGCTCCTTCTATTGAAAAAAATACTCTATGCTTTTATCGGTAAAAATACTTCAATTCGCACCCTATTATTTAATTTTTTTAATGAATACCCTTACATAAATGACAACAAATATAACTTTTTATTCAGTCAATTTTGTTTCAAGGGATAATATGGAAATACTTAAAAGTTTGTAAGTTGAGCTTTCAGAGGATAATAAGATGGAGTTTATTTTATAGGTAGCATTGTATAAATTTGACCACTATATAAATTGGTACGTAAATTTCAAAGGGAACATTTTAATTCCCCATTCCTTTTTTCTGGGTTATTACTGATTTTATGAAAGGAGAATACCAACTACAATAATGATTAATAGAATCCAGATTGGCCACTAATTGATGGTTTTTAGGATATAAGAAAAAGAACGTTAAACCCTTATCATTCGCAGATTTTAGCAGACTGTTTCTTTGTCTTGGTCTGCCCATTGAATGAAGGCTTAACGTGAAGCAAATCTCTGCACTTCATACACAAATGAATCAGATGATCGTTGTATAGTTTTAGTTAATCAACAGACTTGATAACTATTATTTAAACATCCTTTTTTTGATAATTTTCTGGAGTTTAATGGAGCAAATATCGTACGTCTATCTATTCACTTATCTTTTATAATTGTTCTTTTGGCTTTTTTTATAATTCTATTCGTTGCTTTTGTATCAGACTCTTTTCCCCACTTTTCACAAAGGCTGATCACCCATTCAGGTTGGGTCTTACTAACATCATTTAACCAGTTCCCAACAGAATCCTGAACATACTTAGACGGATCTGATTTGAGTAAAGTAAGAATAGGGAGTACTTTATAAGGTTGCTCTTTTAATATTTCAATATGCTTAGTCCAGACACCTCGAGGACGAATAGACTCTACAGAAAACCTGCGGATATTTTCATCATCACTTTTTGCCCATTCTATTAACAATTCCACACTCTGTTCTATATCTTGTGAAAGGTCTTCTCTAATAGACATCCAGGCAATTTCCCGAACACCAAAATGATGATCTGCCGCAAAAGGTCGGATATACAACAGTTTATCTAATAATGAAGAATTTGATTTTTTATTCATAAATGCTGCCCAACAACGCACACTATCTGATAGATGATTGGAGCATTTCATCGTTAAATCTTCCTTTTTTCTATCACTCTCTTCAATCATAACTTTATCTAATAATGCCCCTGTCATACGAATAGCTGTCATTCCAGATTCCGTGTTCTGCTTTTCTAATTCAGATACTATTAACTCTAACTTTTCGTTTAAACCTATTGATGGTAAAACACTTTGAAGTAAAGTTATATGGTTAATTGCAAGCCATTCAGTTAGATTAACACTTTCTATTTCTCCTTGATTAAGTAATATGAAAACTTCCTTTGGGATCTCGCTTACTTTCCTAGCTCCCTTTCGATTTGAAATGTCTTCTCTCACAACCATTTAGTATCCTCCTTTTAATTTGCCCAATCAAACTTATACCTTTCACATCTAAATATGGTAATATTTATTTCTTAATAACTTTATTGTAAAAGAAACGACCTTATTTGTAATTAACACTATTATACCATTCCACAGAACAGGTGTTTCTATTATAACTATAAAAAAGACCAAATCGCCATTAGTAGCCATCTGGTCAATCATTATTAAATCAATGGGAGCCAATCTTGTTAGATGTACAGTGAATTTAATATAGGTATTTCTATTCAAACTCGCTTCGCTAGCATAGTCCCAACACCTAACACTATAAATAAAACCATCATATAGATAAATAGCATTCCAACTTCAATTGTCTGCACATCCATCAAAAACAAAATGATCAAAATACCACCGCTACCAAAGAGCACTAAATATAATGCTGCCGCATAGAACTTTTTCAAATTCTGCAACGTACGTTCATCAACAGTTGGCACATTTCCATGTCGCTTTTTTTGAATGAGCCATACAATGAAAGTCGTACCTATTCCGAGTAAATTTCCAACTACAATTGGCAGAAATAAGCCCCCAGATCGTCCTGGTTCCTTCAATTCTATCAAATATAAACCCAGCATCCCACCTCCCGCTATACATAATCCAATGAACAACATCGAAAATACGGTTAACTTTTTCATTTTTCACCCTCCTCTAAAGTAAATAACTCTTCTATCGACAGATCAAAGTATTGCAACAATTTCAAAGTTAATTCAAGACTTGGATTGTATTTATGATTTTCAATTGCCGTAATCGTTTGACGGGTAATTTGCAAATCTTCCGCCATTTGTAGCTGGGTAATGCCTTTTTGCAGACGGACTTCCTTTATTCGATTATGAACCTTTGTCATATCAACCACTGCTTTCGATCGTAAAAAAATAGTTACCCAACCGAATGGTTAGATAACTATCTTTTTAAATCATTAAGCTTGGGCTAATCTTCTTAGCTCATGCTCTGTATATTTCTTTAAATTTTGATCGGAGTAATCATAAAAATCTTGTAAATGGTCCACCCATTGAGCATTCTCAACAAATGCGATTTTTTCTTTCAAATACTGATCATTCCATAAGTTTACTCGCAAAGTATCAGATAGATTTTTCGCATCAGCTGTCACCTTTGAGGTAGTTACTAATACTGAAATGTCGCAATCATAATAGACCTTTTCAACGGCAATTTTATGTACGTCATCTGTATTTATAAAATTGACATTATTAATGCAGCGGAACGCCACTTTACCATCAGGACTGTCAGCAAAGATGTCCACCTTAAAATCACTGTCATCCCTTGTTAAACGTACATTTTCAAAATTAAGTTTTTGCAAAAGCTTTGCAATATATAATTTGAAATCATATTGACTCATCTGGGTGATTTTCCGATTGCTAAAAAAATTACTATCGTATTTCATTTTATTAATATTCACAAACTCATTCACTTGTTTTACTTTAGATGGCGTTTGGAATTTCTCATGAATTTCAGTCTCATTTGCAAATGGTTTCAGTAAAATGGCTTCTTCATTTTTCAGTTGCTTCAAGCTTTTAGTTGCAGAAAACCAAAAATATCCTCCAAGGCCTATAAAGCAAAGTGCAATGGCTAAAACGATTGGTTGGAAAATGAAGTTTCTATAAATTTCTTCAACACCAGAGGAGTATTCTAATATACTCTTCGGAGAATGAGTAAAAAAGACTATGAATAAAGGTAAGATTTCTATGTAAAAAGCTAACACTACACTTTTCCAAAGCTCCTTCATTCCAATCTGGCGCCTTTTCCGAAGACTTGCTAACTCCTCCGACTTCAATACTTTTTCTTCTTGCATCACTATTTTATGTATGTTTGCCTCAGCACATTTTGGACAGTAAACAACAATTTTATCGTCTACTAGTACTTCAGCTGCTTTTACTTTATGTATGTAACAACGATTCTCTGTCATGCTAAACCCTCTCATTGATATAAATATATAGTCCTATAATTGTCGACATTATTCGTAACTATAACTAATTATATAATAAGTAAATGATTATTCAATGATATAAAAATACCACATTATTGGTATTTCTTATACAAAAAACTATACGAATAGTATGCAAAAATGGAATTGGAGTTAATATATCCGGCGTGTTGATTAACCAGTTTTAACTATTACTATTAAAGTGGTAGGTTGATTTCCGCTACGAGATGCTCGCTTTCCGCGGGCAAGCACCCTCCGCTACAATCAATTAAAAAATGGAGTAACATACGTTAGTATTGCACATAAAAAAACCCTTTTAACGGTAAATAACATCCTAATATTCCCCTAATCAACACACCTGTTAATATATAACTTTTTTAATATAAGCTCCTACTAAATTTTGATCTGATTTAATAAAAAAGCATTTTGACAGATGTTATAGTGTTCTGCAAAACGTTTTAATTGTATATTCTTTAGAAAGGAAATACATTTTATTTCGCTAAATTCGGCTACAATCCTAGAGATACATCTTGGTAACAACTAACTGAAATCCTTTTAATAAATATTCTCCTCATTGGAGAACCTAATATTGCTTATAAGAAATATATAAACTCACAATCAGAGGAGGGTTGGCCATGAAAATTTCAATCGAATGGATTTACAGAACACCAAAAAGAACAGAAACCGTATTTCGCTCCGAGGAAATGCCTGCAGCACAAGGGCTATTAATTGCTGAAGACCTTGAGAAGACTGGACGTGCCAAAAGCATTGCATTTATAGACTCGTTCGACAGCACATGGACGATCAAGGAGATGAAGCGCTATTTAACAGAAATCGAAACAGAACCGCATAATATCACGGTTTATTTCGATGGTGGCTTTGATCGTGCGACTAGCAGTTCTGGTTTAGGTTGCGTTATTTATTTTGATCAGGGTGGGAAGTCGTATAGGCTAAGGCAGAATGCACCTTCTGAAGTGCTCAAATCGAATAACGAGGCTGAATATGCCGCGCTGCATTTGAGCCTAGTGGAGCTCGAGCTATTAAATGTTCACCATTTACCTGTCGTTTTCATTGGAGATTCTCAGGTGGTCATTAACCAGATGAGCGGGGAATGGGCGTTACTTGAGAAGGACTTATCCGGCTGGGCAAAACGCATTGACGAGAAGTTAAAAGACCTTGGTATTCGTCCTAAGTACGAACTCGTGCCGCGAAAAGCAAATGCAGAGGCGGATCGTCTGGCAACACAAGCGCTAAACGGAATTGACATCACTGCGCAAGTTGAACTGGCAGTAGATAATGATTGATATGAACATAGTGTTAGTTATTTTCACACTACATTCCCCTTCTACGCGAGTCCATAATCCGTCAACTTTTGAAAGTGAATATCTCGTGTGGTTTTTGAATATAGTTGAATGATTTATTATAAAATCTGATTGTTTAAAAAAGATTAAGCTTGTTATGATAATACATCATTTTCTCCCCATCAGATTAATTTTTTCACAAATACCAAAAATTAGTTATTTCTGTAACGTTTGGGTGTATTTAAATGAACAAAATAACTATTGTTATTATAATATTATTTGCGCTTTGGTTAATTCTTTCGTTATTCAGCATAAACTCACACTATATAATACCTAATATAGTTGAATGGGTTACAAAGTTCATTCTTCCGTGGATAATGCTGTATTGGATGATCAGACTCGTTAAAAGTTTAGAAAAAAGTAAATAACCCTCTTCAACTAACGGATTGCTTCAGTTTAGGAAAAATTGTAAGAAGGGTTAAGTTTTTTATTATAGATAAGTATTTCGTCAACAACGAAATGCGATAGCTTTTCCAGCACAATTATGGTAGCATTAACTACTATATAATAATGAGGACGTGAATTTTTTTGATCAAAATTGAAATGCCAAAACCAGACGTAGTAATTCGTCAACGTGAACAAAAAATCCAAGAAGGGGATGCAATTATTCCTTCAATTAATGGTTTCATCGACATGCATGAAATCCCTCGTGATAAAGGCGGATTTTTCATGTTCTTTAACAAAGAAAATGAAGTTTTATTCGTTGGTAAAGCACGTAAAATCCGTCAACGTGTGAAAAAACACTTTGAAGATAGTGTATCTCCAATTAAAGATCACCGTAAAGAAGTTTATAAAATTGAAGTATTCGTTGTCGAAGATCAAATGGAACGTGAAATTTACGAAACTTTTGTTATCAATACTTTCCGTGCAAAATATAACACTGAAAAAGTATTCTTCTAATTACAATAAGAGAGCGTTCAGCCTGTGCAAAAGCACTTGCTGAACGCTTTTTTCATACCTTGATTTACATGGAATGCATCTCTTGTTTATTATTTCATTCCACATGAAAATTCAGATGTTGCCAATGTCATCACAGAGGCGACCTCGACTGGCAGTTGTATGTCAGTGGAAGAAATAGAAAAAATGATTCCCACAACAAATCTTTACATAACGAATTTAGTATTAAATAACTAAAAGTATTATCTTGAAATAAAAAAGAATATTATTACATTTATTTCTTTTTCTGTATATTTAATTTAACTTCTCACGATTTTTAGTATAGACTTTTACTTTTAATGTTTCATTATCAGCTATTAATGGTGACGTTCCTTCCGTTAAGGCCTCCCTAATGTCTTCTTCAATTCGTTTCCCTCGATTGATATTAGGCGAATCACTTTTTTCTATAGATGTATAGACATTAATAATTAACTTATTGGGCAGTTTTTCTGTCATGATATTTTCTATTTCTTCATATCCTTTCACTTTAAGGCTAGCTTGAATAGTCATTGTTATTTTACCTAATTGCTTATTTTGGTCTGATGTTTGATCGGCATTGTCAATAATTTGCCTGTAAACTATAATTGAATAATCTTTGAAAATTGTTTCTTTTGCCATTTCATGAACAATTTCTTTTATGCTTTTTTCAACCTCATCTACATACTGTTGGGTACCTTTTACTTGGATATGTATTTCTTTTTTCTTATAATGTATACCAATTGAGGATATATCTAGAATGTGCTCATCCTTTAATCTAGTCTGTATTGATTCCGTTAACATTTGAGCATTCTTATTTAGATATTCATCCGAGTACTCTCTTTTTGAATCGAATGTTTGTACAACTTCACGATCTTGGTCCTCCTTGTTAAACCATATAACTGCAAGTACTATACAAACAAGTCCCCCTACTAAAGTTATAGTTCTCTTCAAGATGAATATCCCCCTCTTTAATGCTGTTACATTAGCAATTCAAGACGTTGATAGGTTGATAAGAATTTTTTATCCACCATCATTATATGCCCTTTTCAAAGTAAATATTTGATATATAAAGTACTTTTCGTACTCAGACAACTCGCAATAAGTCATGAAGATTTTATACCACGTTAAAAAGCAGCCGAATTTTAAAATCGGCTGCTTTTACGTTCATATTCAGCTATATTTTTTCCCAACCGTAAGTGAGCAATTCTAATTCATCCCCTGCAACTAACATTGGATTTGAGTCAATTTTCTCTGCACCCATTGCCTCATAAAAACGGCAGGAAGTATTGTCTGCTAATACTTTCACAATTGACGAGTCGTAATTCATTGTCTTGAACTCTGCTAATAGTCTTTTTAACATAGCTTTTCCAATACCTTTTCCTTGCTCGTGCTCAAATAGATAAATCGCTGTGACATCCGCATCATATGTCGGGTATTCATCTTCTTTTGTTTTACATCCAGAAGTAAAACCGATGATCTGTTCTTCTGCATTTACTGCAACAAAAACAATATTTCCTTTGCATTCAATATTCTGTCTCCATGATGCTTCTCTACTGCTGTATGTGAGATTATCTAAAACAGTTTGCTTCATAATTCCTTTGTAAGTAGATTTCCAGCTATCTACATGTACTTTCGCAATGCCTGCAGCATCTTGGATTGTTGCAGTTCGGATGGAATATGTCATAGACTAGACCTCACCTTTTTTAGGATCACTGTATACATCATTGCATCTTCTAAAATTACTTGCTCATGATAAACCCAGCTTTCATAGTCCATTTTGCCACCCGGAATGATTTCTTCAATGACTAATGAAGTATCTGCTAGCAACTTTTCAAACTCAGCTACATCATAACACCGCAATGATTGTTGCATTTTTTCAGTTGGATTTTCCACCAGCCACCAAGCATCTAGCATTCTGTTGTTTTCTATATCGTAATCATATTGTCTATGAACAGTCTTGGATAGCTTCATAAATTGTCCCGCTGTTTTGGCCCAATATGCTGGTGCGTATACATCTATGAATACTTTGCCCTTGGGTTTTAGCCAGTGATCGATATTATGGAGTAATAATTGTTGTTCGGCATCTGTCCCAACGCCAAAGCCATCCCAATAACAAATGGCATCAAATTTATCGGTAAGTTGTATTGTATAGAAGCTATCCAGATGGGCGTGAATTTGTTTTGTCACCTTATGTTCTTCTGCGATTTCAAGCATTTTTCTCATGGCTGGTTGAATGATTTCAACAGTTGAAACTTGATGTTCATGCAATGCTGCGGCAACCGCGAATTCCCCGTTGCCACTACCCAGCTCTAAAATGTGTAACGATTGATATTGGTTACTTTTCTCTACTATTTCAACCCGTTCATGATGGTATGGGTATATTGTTACTCCAGATTTTTGAGTCATCCATTCATATTGTTTATCGTAAAATTGTTCATTCTTTTTCATTGTTTAACACTCCTTTTTTAATAGCTGAAAGGTGTGTTAGTTAATTAAATTACGAATACCCATGTGAAATCAGTCCTTTTGTTTAATGAACATATTGTAACATACTGGTAATTATATTTAAACAGAATATTTAATTATTATGAATAAGAAATAGACTAACTAATAGAAACTCCTCCAATTTTGAATCAGCATGAGTACGCTTTTATGAAGATTTCATCAACTGATTGAAACTAAGTACATACAAAAAAGATACTTACGACCAGCTAATCCTGGGGTAAGTATCTCTTGTCTAGTTATTCTGTTATTTGGATTAATGCAGGGGGGGGTTCTATTTCCGACTTCATGTCATCTGGAGTCAACTTTAATAACTGTAAATGATATTTCGCATATAATTTTGCTTGCGTTTTTGATACTTCATCATTATTTTCTTCGATTTGAGCACTAGCGATTAGCGTTTGATGTGATAATCGGATGCCTTTAATCTTCACTAATATTTCAATTAGCGATGCACGCTCCCGTTTTGTTACAATAAGATGCTCCTGCCCGATGAGTTGCTCTACAAATGTTTCTACGAATTCTTTTGCCTCTACAATATTATTAAAGCTGTTCAGCTGCACAACTGCTGTTTTTAGCTGTTGATGCTTGTTCTTACGCTCTGTATGAATCCAACTAACCTTATTTAGTATTCGAACTAGCTGATTATTTGCCACATTGTTTAAATGCTTATGTACTTCTACATATTCGTTGAATAATTGCGTCTCTAATTCTAGAATTTTTTTGTATTGCTGCTCGATTGACGCTTGTAATGCCTGGAGTTTTTCAATCGATTTACTAAGTTGCTCGTTTTGTTGTTCATGTGCGAACATATTTTTCAACAAGCCAATGCCTGTTAAATGACGCTGTTGGGCATCGCTTTGGTTATATTCATGTTTATAAGCTTGATGCATTGTACGATATTCTCTGACTGCTTTCAAGTAGTCATTTGCATATTCGACAAAGACAATGACATCATAGCTTTTAAAATGCTTATTGTTAGAAATTACTTGAAGCAATTGATAAAGTGTTTGCACATCTTTAAATACAAGACTTGCCTCGCGATATTCCTTTTCATAAGTGCTTAACTTTTGATTTTCGATTTGTTTTCTTGAAGATTCCGTATGCTTCGCTAACTGATGCTGTACTAATAAGTTATAAGCTGAAAGATACGGCTCTCTTTGTGGTATTAACTCAACTTCAGTTTGGAACCTCTTTAACCACTTAATAAACCGCTCTATTATTAAATACACACGGTCAGTTTGGCTATCCTGTGATTTTTCTATTTCCTGCAACAGAGAGTCAAACTGGCTTTGTTGCCATTTTTCATCATTATATGACGATACTATAGCCTCTTCCGCATTCTTTACAGAGATGCCCAGCATTTTACGGAAATAGGGTGATAACACGTCACTTTGCTCAGCCATAAATTGGTCATAAGCTGTCTCATTAATATCTATTGCATTAATGATAGCAAGGGGTTTGACTTTACGTTTTTGTAATTTTTCAAGTAGCTTTAATTCGCCTTCTGTCGGCTTCGTTTCGCAGTGGAAAATCCAATACAAATCATCAGCGCGATTTAAAATAGATTCTTTTACATAAGCTGATTCATCCGTTATAGGCTCTAGAGGAGTTGTATCAATAAAGATGACCTTTTTTAGCAGATCATTATTCACATAAACTTCTATATAATCAAGGTGTTCGCGTAAAATTTCCGCGCTGAAAGTATCCGATGTCGTAAACAGCTCCACTTGATTAAGGTCAAAACTCGCTACTTGTCCATCAAGAAAATAAGCCTTTACTTCTTCTTTTTGACCGTATCGGATCATTGTATTGGCAGCTGTTGCCTTTGCCATTTTTGTCGATAAAACGGTTCTTTTAAGAAGGGCATTCACTAGGCTTGTTTTGCCTGTGCCAGTCATACCTATAAGTAAAATCATCGTCTGATTTTGGGCATCTTCTATTATTCGTGCCAAAACTTTATTTGTGCCTTTAACATATGTATTAGTAGAAAGGATCATATTCAAACTTTTTAGCTTCTCAACGAACTGTTGTAAAAACTCATTTGGCTCATTTTTGTTCCAACGAATAAGCGGTGTCTCTTCTATATGCTGTATTTTTCTTAGGTCCTTATCCATATTAACAAAACCCCATTTCTAATAGTTCTAATTATACAGCAAAATATTATCATAAGAATTAAAGAAAATAAATTCTAAAAAAAATAGGACGAAACATCGCCTGCACATTTCCATAAGCAAGACTAATGAACAATGAAATGAAATTAATAATAATAAAATTTTATCAAAATATCGTATTTCGACAAATTTATACTAAAAATAAGCTAATACCTCTTTATGTTAAATGATAAATAACTGCTAATAGGTAATAACGACTAAAATTATTCTCATTTCAATTTAAGATGATGCTGGTTGGATATCTAATTTCCTTTGTAATTCAGAATAAAACCCTTTTTGTTCTATAAGTTCTATATGATTTCCACGTTCTGTTATTTCACCGTTTTTAATTACAAGTATCGTATCGGCATTTTCGATCGTTTTTAAACGGTGAGCGATGACAAAACTAGTACGGCCGGTCATTAAATGCAGTAACCCCTTTTGAATTTGCACTTCCGTACGCGTATCGACACTTGAAGTTGCTTCATCAAGAATCAAAATATCCGCATCTTCTAAAATGGCTCTAGCAATGCTAACAATTGGCGTTGTCCTTGACTTAAATTCGTACCACTTGAGACAATTTCCGTATGATATTGCTGTGGTAAATATTTGATAAACGAATGGGCATATGCCACCTTGGCCGCTTGTATAACTTCTTCATCTGATGCATCAAGTCTATGTATTTGTTAGTGTAAAGATCGCATCTATGTCAAGTATTAATATTTGTTCATTCATATTTATCTTTCCTCTCTATGTTGGAAGTAGTTTGGTATAAAAAAAGAATCATTCTTTTAAAGAATGATTCCAGATTATCTCTGTATAATTAAGGAATTTCCCCCTACCATGAACTAAAATCTTTCCGCCTTTAATAGACAGTTGAATTTGGCTCAAGATGCCGTAAGATTACTTTTTAACTATTTATTAATCTCTACAAAAAAGACAGAAAAACTATCAAAATTTCGCTATTTATATAGATATATCTATTTTAATTTATAAAGTAATGCTTCAGCAGCATCCATAGTAATCTCACCTAATGTCGGATGTGCATGAATCGTCAATGCAATATCTTCCGCAGTCATTCCTGTTTCAATTGCAAGACCAATCTCAGCAATAATATCAGACGCATTTGGACCAGCAATTTGGCCACCAATTATTAAACCATCTTCTTTACGACTTACAAGTTTTAAAAAACCATCAGCATTATTTAATGCAAGTGCACGTCCATTAGCTGCAAATGGGAATTTAGCAGCAACTACATCAATTCCTTCTTCTTTCGCCTGTTTCTCATTATAACCAACAGTGGCTAACTCTGGTTCAGAGAATACAACTGCAGGAATTCCAAGATAATCTATTTCAGAAGGGTGACCAGCAATTGCTTCAGCAGCTCTTTTTCCTTCATATGATGCTTTATGTGCTAATTGTGGACCATCTACGATATCACCAATTGCATAAATGTTAGGTACATTTGTACGGCATTGTTTATCAATTTTAACAAGACCACGATTAGTCATTTCAATACCAACTTGTTCTAATCCAATTTCATCTGTATTTGGACGGCGACCAATTGTTACGAGTACATAATCAGCTTCAATGGTTTTTACTTCACCCTTAGCTTCATATTTTACAATTACACTGTCTTCGTTTTCTTCTACATCTTTTGCCATTGTATTTGTCACAATTTCTGCACCTTTTTTCTTTAAGTTACGCGATACAAGTGAAGACATTTGTTTTTCAAAGCTTCCAGCAAATAGTTCTGAGCTACCTTCAAGAATGGTTACTTTAGTCCCAAAATTAGTGTAAGCAGTACCTAGTTCAACACCAATAACTCCACCGCCAATAATCACTAATTTCTTAGGTATTTCAGGTAGATTTAGTGCACCAGTTGAATTAAGTACACGTTTTGAGTATTTAAATGTTGAAATTTCAACTGGACGAGAGCCAGTAGCCAGAATAGCGTTTTCAAATGTGTAAGTTTGAGTTGAATTTTCATCTATTACACGTAATGTATTCGCATCAATAAAGGATGCTTCACCTTTTACAATATTCACTTTGTTTCCTTTTAAAAGATCTTGTACATTACTATTTAATTTTTTTACAACTTTTCCTTTCCATTCTTGGACTTTAGAAAAGTCAACTTCAACATTTTTTGCAGTAATACCGATATCGTCAGAATGTATTGCTGTTTCGTAACGATGTGCAGCGGTAATTAGAGCTTTTGAAGGAATACAGCCAACATTTAAACATACTCCCCCAAGATCACCTTTTTCAATAATTATTACTTTTTGCCCTAATTGAGCAGCACGTATAGCAGCGATATATCCCCCAGGGCCAGAGCCAATTACAATCGTTCCAATTTCTTTCATATTCTATTCTCACTCCTCTATAAATTTAAGCTTTTTACCTTCAATAATTGGATTCACAACTTGATTTTCTCCTTTTCATGGTTTCATCTTAAGTTCTCTAAAAAACAAAGATCCCCTCAAAAGAAACCATTCAGTCTCTTTTTTGCGATAAAAAGAACGGCTCAATTGGCCGTTAATTGTTTTTTTATCTCAAAAAGAAGCTGAGAAGATACGGTATCAATATAGATCATATCTTGATATAAGCGTGACAAAGCAAGTGCGCCTTCAAGAGTAGAGATCCAGACTATAGCGATTTGCTTTACCTTAGTATCTGGTTTTAACTCTCCTTGTTCAACTCCATTTGTAATAATCCATTCAATCATTCCCAGTAATTGATTCATTGCTATCCGTGCTTGCTCTGCCAAAAGAGGATGGTAATCATCCGCTTCTAACATTACGTTCATGATAGGGCACCCTCCGGGAAATGGCTCTTTATGGACAAGAGTTTTAAGAACTGAAATAAATGCTTTTAATTTATCAATCGTATTGGAAGCATTTTTTATCTCTTCGACATAACGCTCAGCCAATTGTGAAGTAGCGTACTGGAATGCTTGAATAGCTAAATCATCTTTACTTTTAAAATGGCGATATATCCCTCCTTTTCCTAATCCCGTCTCCTGCATAATATCAGAAATCGAGGAACCACTATACCCTTTTATATTAAAAAGAGCAGAGGAACGTTCGAGAATCTTTTTTTTTGTTAATTCACCTTTGCGCATGATAGCCTCCTACAAAAAACCAATCGGTCTCTTTTGATTATAAACAAATAAAAAAAGATTAGCAAGATAAAAACAATAGCGATTTTTTATCAATCTTTTTTAAAATTATCGAACTTTATCACAAATTATCAACCTTTACTTAAGAGCTACAATTCCCGATAAAAAAAGACCTAACCCCACTTTAATAACTATTGCATGTGGAATCTGACCTTTTTTCTCATGTCATCATTATTTTTTCAATATACCTAAATATTCTTTCCAAGGGCCAACGTCCGCCCTGTATCTCTCCGCCATTACCCGTACGATTTGAGCAATATGCGTTAAATCATGAACAACCCACGTAGAAAGCAATTCTCTTAACTTAACTACACCAAATGCAGGATGTGACCCCGTCAATTCAAGATGCAATTCAGGTTCCTTCCCCTTCATTGCATTGCAACCATTCAACAGATAAACCAGATAAAAAACACTCCAATGTAGGTGGTGTACGCTCCAGAACCTCAATGGCTTCTTTCAAATTAAAATTCATATAACTGCTCCTTTCTATGATTAATCACGAACTACTCTCCCTACTCCTGTTGTTCAATCACACCCGTTGGTAACAAGTACGACAGCGCCTTTTTGTAATGCTTCTTAAATTTCTAACCACGTCAAATCAACGACATAATCTTTAAAAATTGAATACAGGAATCCTCCGCTTCTTCTTCATGGTTATTATTTTCGATACCTTTCCGGAATGGCTAAGCCAATTTTTTCATCATCCCAAGCTATTGAGCTTATCTTCCAACCACAGGGTGTGCGAATGAACTGCATCGTTTTCATGCCCATTGTATCAAATGCTTCGCCAGCCAACACACCTATTTTTCGATACAGGCTGAAGCGATGAGCGATATTTCCAAAAATCTCTGTAATTTCGTACACTTCCTCTTCCTTGAAATTCATCAAGTTTCCTTCTCTTAATAGTTTCTCTCGGGATTCGATAAACTGCTGGAGACTGTATATAATAGGAGCGCAATCTGTATTTTTAATGATCAGTGCCTCTGGAATAAATAATTCGGAGAGCGCGCGTACATTCAGTTTATTTCCATTTTTATTGGTAAACGCATCAAAAAAGGAGGAGGTTAATCGATCTAGAATCACTTCTGTTTCTGCTGATTCCCACTATTTTTTGATGTGGTTTTCTGTTTTATCAAATACCAAAAGCTTAAGCTCTTCGGGGTCATTGGCCAGCTGAATCAATCTCTCAAATCGAAACCCTAATTTTTCGAGTAGACTGGTTGAAGCTTGATTCTCTTGAGCAGTGATTGCTACAACGCGAGTTAGTCCTAATGTGTCTTTTCCATATGACATTACTGCGGAGGCTGCTTCATAGGCGTAGCCTTTTGACCAATACTTTGGTAGAAAGGCAAACCCAATATCCACATCTTTCAAGGAATCTCTTTTTATCAGACCGCAAATTCCAATCTGGGCATGATCCTCCTTTCGTTCCACCAAATAAAGGCAGAAACCAAATTGTTCATACATGCGAACAGGTCCATTCAAAATATAGGCCCTTGCGTCATCCAGCGTTCTCACACAGCGATCGCCTATGAACCGCAACCAGGAAGGATCGTTCAAAAGCTCAAGGATAAACGCCGCATCGTCGGTTGTTTGCAGGCGAAGGATAAGTCGATCAGTTTCAAGAATTTTCAATAAAATTCACCATCCTTTAGTATTTTTCCGATTTTCTCGTGTAAGAAATAGATGGATTCATCAACTTCAAATTTGTTACTCGTTTGGGATTCACTTTTCTTTTTGTTGCATACTGATACCTCTACTACTTTTTTCTGTTGTAATATCCGTCTTAGCCCTCTACTTGCAGCCTAATCTTGTTCAATGGCGCATTTTAAATACCCAACAACTTTTTAATGCTCCCCATGTCAATCCGCCCTTGCGTTTAATCTATGTTCGATTGAATACGTTCTTCAGAATAAGACTCAATTAATGAATCAGAAGTTTTTTCATTAAGTCCCCAACCTATTAAAATGCTCTTAATTTTAAATTGAAGTTCGATATACCCTCTCACGTCAATAACTGGATTTTGTTCACTCTCAATAACATTTAGAGGGATAATAGGTTCGGCCTTCATATGGCGTAATGGGCCAGCTTCACATTCTTTTGGCTGGGTGTATTCGAGCGTTTCATACTGTTTATATTAAATAAGCTCCCTAAATTTCAACTTTAAGTAGGCTAATATTCTTTAGTGTAAAGCTAAGTACCACCAAAACAAGTATACTAAAACTAATTAATACACCACCTGTTCCTAACACCCCAATTAGTACACCCGTACTTAATGCACTTGCAACTTTAACCAATGAAGCCAAGATTGTTCGAACCCCCATCACACGCCCGATTACTTTTTTCTCAGTATACAGTTGAATAAGGGTTTGAATGCTCGCTAAATGTGCCATCGTACTAAGCCCCAAAATGAAAATACAAAAGAAAAAAAGGAATGGACTTGAACTAATTGATAAGCATAAGCTGGAACTCGTCATACCAAACATCGTCATATAAACGACTTTATGTTTATAGTTTTTTAGTAACTGAACGACAACCAATCCTGCTGTAATGCCACCAACCGCAAAGGTAATTTCAAAAGCTGCATATAGCTTACTCCCACCATCAAATGTCTCTGCTAATGGTAAAAATAAGGTTGTTGCCATTTGAATGCTTATACTATTGATGACAGAGAGTAAAAGCAAATAAGATAAGCCGTTTGTCTCCCTTACATATTGCAAACCGCTTTTGATTTCCTCAAAATAGTGAAAAGATACTTTCTCCTGCTTCGGCAATCCGTCCATCGTTTTCATAAAAAAAATCAGCACGGAGGAAAGGCAAAACAGCAATGCATTTATGATAAAGCAAAGCGTCAGTGATAGATTAATGAACAACAAACCTGCTGCACCGATACCTAAAATCAAAGCAAGCTCACTTAATGATGTCGATTTTCCGAGCACATTGGGAATATCTTGATTCGAAAAAGTTTCTTTTATAAATGACTGTGAAGCTGGCTTATAGACGCTATAACAAAACGCCAGGCATAGCTGAAGGGCACAATACAGAAGAAATGATTGCCACTGAAAATACATGGACAATGCCATTATGAATAAAATGGCTGCAAAACATACCTCTATTATCAACACCAGTTTTTTTGCTTCATGATAGTCGACATACACCGATGCGAACGGCGTAATTAGCATACTCGGTAAATAATAAAGAGCTAACAAAAGCCCAATGGAAGCGGCACTTCCGGTTAATCGATAAACAAGCCAAATCATTGTGACTTGGCGAATGCCTTCTCCAAAATTACTACAAAAAATACTCCATAAGTAAAGCGATTCATTTTTCATTTTGTCACCTCTTGCTTAGAAGTATATACTGGACATATGAATCTAAAAATAGACAGTTGAGGGGATATAATGTCTACCTTTTTTTCGCAGCATAAGCAGCTCTATTATCTATTACACCTTTATCAGCTATACCAGAAACAGCAACCGTGGAATCACCACCAGTTAGCAGAACAGCTGGAGCTTAGCACAAAGCAATTCTCTCGTTATTTAAAGCGATTTAAAGCACAAGGCTACTTCCACTATACACCAGGAAACGGTCGTTCCAATACCTCGCAGATCCATTGGAACAAAAATATTCATGAAGTTCTTCTAAACGCTTTAAAACGAGCCATACAGCAATTACCGATTGAAGAGGTGAATGCATTATTTGAAGATGATTTCTTAATATCAACATTCAAGTCTGAGCTTGCTATTCACTATTTTAAACAATTCAGTTCGCCTAGTAATCCCAATGAAACCCTTCTCATCCCTATTCATAAGCCTGTTCACACGATCCATCCACATCAAGCGAAGGATATTTATTCTATGCAGCTTATTTACAATGTGTACGATCGATTAGTATCCATTGAACATCATGAAACTGTGCCCGGTCTCGCTCACCGCTGGGAAACAAAAGTAGGTGGTACACGCTTTTATTTACGCAAACTAATCTATTTACATAACGGAGTAATATTAACCGCTGAACATGTTAAAACATGTGTAGCTCCATTATTAAACCGAAACAGCTGGCGTTTTATTCACGACATCGTTGTAGAGAGTGAAACCGTCATTTGGTTAATGCATGACGTTTCTGAAACCTATTTACTACATCTACTAAGCACGCTTGAAGCAAGTATTTTTGTGGAAGGTGAAAAGCTTACTGGTTCAGGACCGTATGAAATTGTCAGCTTTTCGGATGAACAAATTCGGTTACAAGCCTTTCCCCATTATTTTGGCTATACTGCCTTTATCGAAAATATTGAGCTGAAGCTTGTGCCATCATCGATCCAACGTATATTAACGATGGACAATCAGCCTCCTTCTGATATAAAGGTCTTATCATATCCAAATGGCGATTGTATGCTATTATTTAATCCTAATCGGCCTTATTTTTCGGCTAAGCAACATCGTCAACTATTTAAACAACAGTACCATTCTTATTTACGGGGCGTAGCGGACGCACTACCAAATGCGATTGCACCGCTTCATGAGGAACCTTTTCATTTGAATATTGGCATCTCAAAAAATAAAGTTGTCCTAAACGCTCGACTAAAAGAAGTCTTTGAACATTTAGCCATTCCTTATAAGCTAACTCAATTAACATTAAATGATTATATTGAAATGGATTCGATTGAAGCATATGATGCAATTATTTACACAAATGTATCGTTTGAGCAGTCGCCATTTCATCAGCTACGTGATTTACTGGATGAATATTCGTTTTTTTCCCATTTCCACCAACATAACGGCCTATTTCAAATGATTGAACAGTCGATGATGGTAAACGATTCTCCTAAATGGCAAAATGATTTCGATACCCTCTCTCAATTTTTACAACATGAAGTATATGCTTTACCTTTATTCACACATATTGAACAATTGCCATATAGTCACGCGTTGCAAAATCTATATACACTCGACTATTCGCTCATTCCCTTTGCACAAATTTGGTATAACGAAAAGTAGCTAGCTTGTATAACAATCCCTAATTTCATCGCATATAAATTGTGAATATCTCTTTTAAACATCAAATTAGGAATTGCATAATATTACTTAGTTTCCGTAAATTAGATAATTATATCATATTGATGAAGAGTGTTTTTACACTACAAGTAATTATTTTATACTTGATTTTCCATTAGTACTGTTTTATACTAATTTTCAGCATAAGAAATTAGCGTTGATGAGGAAAAGTAAAATAAATTAAGTTGTCTAGAGAGCTTCTGTCGGTGGAAATGAAGCGAACTTAACTATTTGAAAATGACCTCTGAGCTTCGTACCGAACAACTTGTTTAGTAGGCTACGACGAGAACGGCACTCGTTACAACAGCTGCAGTATCCCTTACATGGCGTACTGATGAAGGCAAATAGTGAGAGCTATTTGTAAATGAAGGTGGTAACACGGGTATATATCCTCGTCCTGATCAATTATTTTGATTAGGGCGAGGTTTTTTTGTATTTTAAGGAGGATTTATTCATGAGTATTGTTATTGGGGGAGCTTGGCCATATGCCAATGGTTCATTGCATCTAGGACATATTGCCGCATTATTACCGGGAGATATTTTGGCTAGATATTATCGGTTAAAGAAAGAAGAAGTTCTTTATGTATCCGGTAGTGATTGTAATGGAACACCTATTTCCATTCGTGCAAATCAAGAAGGCGTAACGGTAAAAGAAATTGCTGATCGTTATCATGATGAATTTACAGCAAGTTTCAACAAACTCGGTTTTACTTATGATCTCTATACGCGAACGGACACCGAGCATCACCACGTGGAAGTTCAGAATATCTTTTTAGCGCTTTTAGATAACGGTTTTTTGTATAAAAAATCGATTGAACAAACGTATTGTGAAAATGATAAGCAATTTTTACCTGATCGTTTTGTGGAAGGTTTCTGCCCTGTATGTGGTAGTAAAGCACGTGGAGATCAATGTGATCACTGCTCGACGATATTAGATCCACTCGATTTAATCGATAGACGATGTAAAATTTGTGGTAATGAGCCCATCGTGAAAGAAACTGAACATTTTTACTTTGCACTAAGTAAGCTGCAAAACGCACTAGAACATTACGTTGAAAATGCAAAAGAACAAAAAGTATGGCGTCAAAATGCCATCGATTTATCACAGCGATACTTGGCAGATGGAGTCCCTGACCGCGCTGTTACTAGAGATTTACTAAATGGCGTTGATGTTCCAATTGACGGCTTCGATGGTAAGAAAATTTATGTCTGGATTGAAGCGGTATCGGGCTATTACACAGCCAGCTTAGAATGGGCCAAGCAAAACCAGAAGAGTGTGCAAGACTATTGGCACCAAGATACTATCTCTTATTATGTTCATGGGAAAGATAATATCCCCTTCCACACTATCATTTGGCCAGCTATTTTAATGGGCATAAACAACCCTGCCCTACCTACGCATATTGTGTCAAATGAATATTTAACTTTAGAAAAACGAAAGCTCTCTACAAGCCTAAACTGGGCGGTTTGGGTGCCGTATATAATTGAAAAATACGATGCCGATACTATTCGCTATTTTTTAACGATTAATGCGCCCGAAAACCGTGATACAGACTTTTCATGGCGCGAATTTATTTATAGCCATAATAGTGAATTACTCGGGGCTTACGGAAATTTTGTCAATAGGACTTTAAAATTCATCGAAAAATCGTTTGATAAACAAATACCAAAAGGAATTGTCAATCCATTGATTCAACTACAAACGAAAAAGCTCTATGATGAGGTAGGCTTTGCGATTGAACAAAGTCATTTCAAAGCACCACTTGAAGAAATCTTTTACTACATCCGCTCTGCCAATAAATACTTCGATGAGCAGCAGCCGTGGTTACAAATAAAAGAGAATACAGAGGCATGCGCTAACACACTGACAACATGTGTCTATATTATTGCGAATTTATCACAACTACTAGATCCATTCATACCTTTTTCAACGAAGAAAATACGCGACATGCTCGGAATTACAGATATTACATGGCATGAATTAGTAGATTTACCTGTCTCTATTCACTATGTAGAACCGCTGTTTCAGCGATTAGATGTTGCTTTAATTGAAGAGGAATTTAACCATTTAGTAACACAAAGTAATACAAATGTATAAACAATAGCGTAGAGCGCTAGTATACACCCGACACCACTTAGTGAGAGTAATCAGAGCTGGATGCAGCCAATACCTTGTAGAATTGTTATCCACAATGCAAGTTTTTAATTTCCTTAACAACAAAAAAGCTTTCGATAAATGGCTAATCCATTGGTCGAAAGCTTTACTCTGTAAAAATATAGTTACGATCACTCTTTTTGCACCTTGCCATACTTCCCTCCGCCGCCAACTTCTATTAATAATTCCCCTTTTCGAGCCTGATCAATATAATTCACTAATTTTTCGGGCACTACTTCAGCTAGCTCTTTATAAGATGCCTTATGTAAAATATTCATCTCTGTACCAACTGCAAGTAGCAATTTTTCTAACGATTTCGGACCAAGCCCTGGAATGAAATCGAGAGGAACTTGATGAATATACGGTGGGCGCGAGCGCAAGTTCTCCCCTTCTTCGGATAACTCTTTAATTCTCGTTGCAACACCTTTAATAATATGGTGCCCATGACAGACAGGACATTCCGTGATACCATCATTTACTTGCACTGCACAGCCGCCACAAACCGTTTGATGGTATTTACCTAGCAATGGATTCAAGCCATAATTAGCAATAACAGCACGTCCATCTTGTTCTTGAAGGGCTTTTTGCAATTCATTAAAACTCGCATGATCAAGCCTCATTTTTTGGTATTCCCTTGCAATTTTGCCTACTGAATGAGCATCTGAATTTGTTAAAAAGGTATACTGCTGCAATTCTCTTATGCCCCTTACCATATACGTATCAGAGCTTAAGCCAAGTTCTATTGCATCGATACCGTCCGGATCAAACACCTCACTTAAGCTCGATAGAACACCTTTCCCATAAAGACTTTTAAAAGGAGTAAAAACATGGGCAGGGATAAACAAACCACCAAGCGATTTCACCTTATTTTGAAGCGTAATGCCATCACAATATATACGTTGAGAGCTTAAATTAATATTCTTCACATAGCCACTCATCCACTTCGAAAAAGACTTCATAATTTTAATTGTAGGAAAATAAGCGAGAACATGAATCGGTCCGTGACAATGCTCATCATAAATTTCAATTTCAGCCCCAGGAATCAAAGTTGTTTGCTCAAAACGCAAGCCACCATCCTCAATTTCTTCCACCTCACCAAGTTGAATCAGCTCTTCAATTTCCTCGATTACTTCCGGAGAATGACAGTCAATGATCCCAATCAAATCAATGCCCTTCCGCTCACTAGCGGCTTCCAAAATACGATGTAATGTTAATCTTTTACTACCTGTAATTTTAACCGGCCTACCACTTTTTGTTCGACCGATATGAATATGTAAATCTGCGTAAAATTCCCTCACTGATTTTCACCCCCTTTTTAGTTAGGTTTTTCATTCTGCAATTGGAATCGCTTTTTTACAGACAAAAGAATTCGTTGAATTTGCCATTTTTTACGGTATTCATATGTTTCACTTATCTCATACATATTATACATATGCTAGCTGGAGCAACCAGAAATGCTCTAAAGCTCGTAATATCGATTTGTGAGCTATCTAGTAAATGCACCATTGCAATCCATACTATGGATAATAAAAAAGACAATAAAAAAACCGACTCTAATTAAAGAGTCGATTTTTCGACAGCTAGTTCAAATTAAGCTTTTTGAACGTTAGCAGCTTGAGCGCCACGAGCGCCTTGCTCAACGTCGAAAGTAACTTTTTGACCTTCGTCTAAAGATTTGAATCCTTCACTTTGGATTGCTGAGAAGTGTACGAATACGTCATCTCCGTTTTCGCGTTCGATAAATCCAAAACCTTTTTCTGCGTTAAACCATTTCACTGTACCTTGTTCCATTATTGTTGCCTCCTAGTGTGATATCCACACATTGTATTACTATCCTTGTCCAAAGTGATGGTCCAGACGACAAGTCAAACTTATACTGCCCTTTGCACCGAACAAAAATAACTAACTTCATAATACCATGCATATTTAAGATAAGCAAGCGTTGTAACGAATAAAAATCAAAATAACTAAATTCCACCGTGCTTTTCTAAGTTTTATAAACGCACAAACATTGATACAGCAGCCTTTTCATCAAAAATTACTTTATTTAAAAATTTTTAAAATAAATTAAAATATTCCTCTTTTAAAAGTTATTTCCTGTATTTTGAGACTTTATCTGTGTATAAACATTTTGAAATCCTACTATTTCAGCATTCCTTAGTTGAAAACTTCTGCAAATATAGTATGGTTTTTTCCTTCTTTATCATACCAATTTCATACGTCCATAAGAATCTGTTGAAAATTATTCCACTTCTTTAAGCATTCTTTCTATATTTATGATACGTTCATTCATATCTGCTAACATTTTCTTTTACATATGTAGATTTTCAGGTTCTATTTGTAATTATTTCATTACAGATATACACCAAAATCAACTTCAAATAAAATATCTACACAGGTGTGTTGATTAGGGGAATATTAGGATGTTATTTACCGTTAAAATGGTTTTTTTATGTGCAATACTAACGTATGTTACTACTTTTTTTTGATTGTAGCGGAGGAAGCCGCTCGGTGCTTGACCGCGGAAAGCGAGCATCCCGTAGCGGAAATCAACCTACCACTTTAATAGTAATAGTTTAAATTGGTTGATGAACACACCTGATATCTACAAATAAAACCTCAAAAAGGAATCCCATTATCCTTTTTGAGGTTCTTCTTTATAAGTTACGTTTCGCTTCCACTAACCGTTGAAATTCACTCTCTAGTTTCTGATTAGGCTCTATGCTGAGTCGGCCTAACACTTCAGAAATCTTTAAATTTAATATTAGTAATTCATTTTCTTTGCTATCAGGCTTTTCCTTTTCCTGCGCTCTTTCTTTTAAGGGTCCTTCAAATAATTGAATTTGCTTATTTTCAATCACTAACTGGCGAGTTGAAATATTTTCTACAAAACGTCGATCATGTGAGACGAAAATAATCGTTCCTTCATATTCTTTTAAGAGTGATTCAAATGCTTCAACTGCCCCTATATCTAGAAAATTAGTCGGTTCATCTAATATCAACGTATTAACATCGCTAACGAAAATTCTGGCAAGTGCTACCTTTACCCGCTCGCCTCCACTAAGTATAGCTACTTTTTTATACACATCTTCTCTTTTAAAGTGGAGCCTTGCTAGCACGGTTCTTATAAACGTCTCATCTTGTATAGACTTTTCACTCACATTTTCTAAAATGGATTTCTCAACATTTAGTACATGCAAGTTCTGACTAAAATAACCGACTTTCACTGCAGGTGAGATCGTAACTCCTTTTTCTTGTTGGAGGATTTTCTTCAATAAAGTTGTTTTTCCACTACCATTATTCCCTGTAATTGCGAGTTTATCTCCTCCACGAATTTGGAAGTTGCTTTTCTGCCAAAGCATACGCCCTCCGATTCGACCTTCAACACCTTCAACTCGAATAGTAATTTTCCCTTTCACTGTTTCGCCGTTTGGTAACGCCATTTTAATCGCTGCCGATTCTCTTACTTTCTCCACTTTTTCAAGTTGCTCTAATCTCGTTTCAATCGCCTTAGCCGTTTTTTGTAATTTCTTTTGTTTTTTTGCGAAATACGGTTTTGCTCCAGTAATGGACGCTTCCGATCGACTTACCGTTTTCGGAACTTTTGTTGCTTTTGCTGCTTTCTTTTCTTTTAAAACTAAGGCGTCTTCTAATTGTTTTTTCTTTCGTTCATATTTTTCATAAGATGCTTCCTGCTGTTTTTTCTCTATTTTCTTTTGTTCAGCATAGTCGGAGTAATTCCCTTTATACTCTTTTAAAATGCCATTTTCAAGCTCCCATATTTTCGTACAAACTGCATCTAAAAAGGCACGGTCATGAGACACGATTACGAATGCTCCTCCCTTTTTTAATAGCTCCCCTTCAAGCCATTCCACATGATGCGTATCTAAATGGGTCGTTGGTTCATCTGTTAATAGTAGGCGGGCATTTTTTGATAACGTTCCTTGTATATATGCCTTTGTTACTTCCCCACCGCTTTTAGTTGACGTCGATTCCTTTAACTGCGGCATAAGTTCCAACGTACTGTAAGTTTTCACATGCCCGCTCTCTGGTTCTTTGATCCCTGCTAACACTTCAAGCAAAGTCGTTTTCCCACAACCATTCCCACCAATTAAGCCAATGCGGTCTTGGTCGTTGATTTGTAACTTTTCTATGTTCAAAATTTCTCTATCCTTGACTGAATACTGCAACTTGCTAGCTTCTAATAACATCATAATAATCTCTCCCCTCATGTATCGGGGCAAAAAAAATGCCCCCTATTACAATCAGAATAGGAGACATGGGTGCACTGAAAAAAGAGTCCTCTCTTTTTTGTCCAACACATGAATGACAATCCTATTCTGAAAACACAGGAATGAAGGCATTTTGAAAAAACAGAGTAATTCCTCTGAATTTTAAATACGATTCATTCTTAGCTTTCGAAAAAATAGGATTAGTACTTCATGTAATTGGGTCACCCTTTCGTTTTTAGTTAGTCTTAATATACAAAATTTTACTCAAAATGTCCATTTGTAATCTAAAAATAATCGATAAAACTTGGCACTGCATTTGGAATGATGCCCTCAAGTAAGGAAACTGATGCTACGCCACCTTTTAATCTTTCTATACTATGCAAATACGTTGGACGCTTATACCCTAGGAACATCGTAACGAAAGTTTGAACCGTCATCTTGACTGTACCTGGCTCAATTTCCTTACATATTTTTGCTACCATTACTTCACCAGCTTGAGCAGTAATTTCAAATGTACCATGATTCCATTCAAGAAGTGAGTCTGTGATTGCTAGTCGAATATGGAAGGAAGCCTTTGTAAAAGGAAAACGCTCGAGAAACTTTTCGACGTCAATAATTCTTGCCATAAAGTAAGGCGAGACATTTTGTTTGATCTCACTATCTTCCATTAAGAAAGCAATGGCCTCATTACCCGAAGTTTTGCCGAACACATTATAGACCATTGAGCTATGAGCATGTACAAAATTCCATAGTGCCTTTCGTGCAACCTCTTTCAAATAGACGAGCTCATCGATATAAAAATTCTCCTCCATAATCCGGTAAAACATATAGCCAAGTGCTAATCCATCATCGTCATAATATACGGCTGCTTGTAATTTTGTATCACTACCTTCAAACTTCTCTTCCCAGTAGGATTCTTGAAATTTCTCATTCCAAGCAATAGCATTCCGCACCATTGCACCGTGTACGTTGCTTGCATATCTATTATAAACATCGCGAAGATCCGAAAAGTCATCCTTTATACGTCTTACTTGTCCAGGTATATCTCTATAGTAAGGTAGCTGCGTATCCTTCACTTGATATTCTAGAATATCACTCATAATTTCAAAGCCCTTTTTGCGATAATAAGGAATCGAATATGGAAATAAATACGCGATATATCGTCCCTCTTCACGCATTCGCATCATACTCTCAACCATTAAGTCATGCATTAACCCATGCCTCGAATATTCCGGATATGTACCCACCGCAGTCATGCCACCCATTTCATAAATGGTGCCATGAATATTCACTTGAAACGGCAAATTTAAGATTTGCGCGACAAGTTGTTCTCTGTCAAACCAAGCCAGCGCTAGCCCCTCATCAAACTGCTTACTTTTGGCATTAACAAATAACCGGTCCTTATTTATAGATAATGAAATTTGAAACACATAATTTAATAGCTCTATCGACTGAGCAATTTCTGACTGTGGAATTTCCCGCATGACTAATTCTTTGGACCTTCCCATTTCAAAGCCCCCTTATCTCTTCAATTCTTATTTAAAATATAACCAAGTTTACTTCATTTTGTTCTAATTTTCACATTATATTATGTTAAACTAGGAAAAATCCCTTAAGGAGGAATTTTTTTGAAATTAAAAAAGATTATTACTCTCTTTATCTTCATTTGTTTAATGACCATACCCAATCATTCCTCTGCTACTAAATGGGGATATTCACTCGTTACGTGGGACGGCTATGTTTATGAAGTAACGGATGAACTTGTCACTGAAGTAGACAAAGAAATTGGACATGTCACGAGTTATTCAGATATGGAACCACTTGGTGGGAACTTTTCGAATACGTATAAAAAAGGAACTAAATACTTCTCTATTAATGAAATTAGTACGGATCAAGCAATTGCCGTTCAAGTAAAGGATGACCAGTTTTTAAAAGCGGTTATGAGGCACGAGCAACAGTCAACTTTACTCAACACGATAAGAGAGCTCTTTTTTCCTATTTCAGCTGGATTTATCATTTTAGGATTGATAATCATCATTATTTCAAGACGGTTTAAATAGAAAAATGCCAAGAGCTACATATTGTAGCCTTGGCATTTTGTTTATATTATAAAACGAATTACACTTGAGTTAAATATACATAAATGGTAATATTTATTTAAAATTAGTTAGTTAGTTGAATAACTAAATGCGAGGTGAGTAAATGGCTAAACCAAATGTTATTAAAAAAGAGGATTTAATTACAGCTGCAAAGGAATGTTTAGTTGAAAAAGGAATAGAAAAATTTACTTTACGAGCAGTTGCAGATGTAGCAATGGTGACACAAGGTACTATATATTATCATTTTCGAACAAAGGAACAATTGCTATTAGAAGTTGTTAAGGATATTTGTGATGGCTCTTGGAAAGAATTATCGCAAATCAACGAGGATGTCATAAGCCAAGCGATAATTTCCGCTAAAAGTCGCTGTTCTCATGATTCATTTTTTCATAAATTATTTTTAACATTAGTTGTTACCGGTTTTAATAATGACAAAATAAGAGAGCAACTTGGAAATATTCTGATGCAAGAAAATGAAGCTCTTTCCAAAAGCATATTAAAATTATGGACTAAATCACCTATTGAAGGAGTCTCAATTGAAACATGGGGTGTTTTTTTAAACGCTATTGTAGACGGATTAGCTCTACAAGCATTGGTATCAAAAAATTGCTCAATAGAAAATACTTTTGAAGAGCTTGAACAATTGATTATTGGGCTAGATCGATTAACTAATTTGGGGGATGGCAAATGAAAGAATACTTCAAAACAGCATTATGGGGTATTTTAATATGGGTCTTTGTTACAGTATTTTTCATTTATTTTGGAGAACATGTTCTCTTCAGTCCTGGAACAAATTCATTTGTAATAAGCTTATTTTTACTTTTAGTTGGAACGGGATTTTTATTAGTTGGTGTTACATGTTTGTATTTGCTATTTGATAAATCAGACAATTCACCACTTAAATTCGGATTGGTTGGAACAACTATCGGTTTAATATTAGATACATTTTCTTTATCTAATCATCATTTTATTTTCCCAGAACTAGATGATTCACAAGTTATTGCTTTTGCTGCTTGGATGTCTTTTGCTTACGCTTTATATTTACTCATTCCAACTTTAATTTATAAACTTAGGAAAAGAAAGAATCATCGCATTCAAGCAAATCTTTCCTAATGAACTGTTTTCCTATATCCAATAATCTCTAGAATCTGGAAAATGCAACATTATACGTACCTAGTATCTTGCACAAATATATAATACAATATTATTTCTTAACCCTCAAAAATGCCAAGAGCTGTATAAGCAGCCTTGGCATTTTGTTTATTTGCGGATAATCACTAACTAATTAGATGGAGTTGCCGGAGTTGCGTATCTTTCTTCTTTACTCGTCTCCATAGGAAAATCATATACACTAATAAAACAAAAAAGATTATATAAGCTGATGTTATTGAACTTTCAACATTCCCCATAAAGTTGAAAAAGTTATTAAAGCAATGGAACAGTATCGTAATAATAATCGAATGCCCATCCATCACTAGCAAAGCTAAAACAAGTCCTACAACAAACGCATATAAAATTTGGATAATCGTGTCCGAAAGCGATTGCCCTCCTATTAACTGCAGAGAATGTGTCACTCCGAAAAGTATGCTAGAAATCCAAACTGCTGTAAAAGTACCCTTTGCCGATACTATTCTCAGCATCATTCCTCTAAAAATCGTTTCCTCGATAAATCCAACGATAAATAACTGCATTATGAACATGGCGATTAAATTAGAGAAAGACTCAGAATTTAAGCCATTAGTGCTAAATAGAATGATACATAATACGAGAAGAAGCGGTGAGTATAATAAAAGATTTTCTTTATTGATATTTACCTTTACAAAAAAGTAATTTCTCCATTTCTTTTTGTAAGCTATAAATAAGAAGAGACCTAACGCTAATGGTATAAGCATGACAAATTGCAAATACTGGATAGAAGGTTCCGTAATCGTTGCATAGGCGCCATTTAATGCATAAAAGAACATTAGGAGCAATTCTAAGCCAATGACTTTAAAGACGATTTTTTTATTCAATTTGTTAATTCCTTTCTCAGCTAATTTTCTTAGATCGGTACATTTTATGAAATTAGATTGGCAGAGTATTCATCCCAAAGATGATTCTTTTCACTTAGATGCCCCCTTTTCCGATATTCTTCTATCTTTAAAACAGCCTTATCAACGTATAATTTGAGATCTATCTTAATAATTAAGTGAAAGATACACAGCTACTCTCTTTTCAAATCCTCTTTATTTAATAACAAGTACGTACAAACCCATAAAATTACGGAAACAATTAATAGCAAGCCAAAAGGGAGAAGCTCCAATAAACTTAGATGTTGATTTAAAGCGAAATTAAAAATAGGCTTGGTTCTATCGTGATAGAACCAAGCCTATTTTCGCTTCAGTTATTTCGAATGTCGAATGTTCAACAAACGTACTCCAAACCTACAATTCACACCAATTCTAAACGACTTATTTTCATTTGAATCAGCTCTACAACATATTTTGGATCCACTCTATCTTTTACGTTTAGACGAAGTAATGCTTCACTTAATTCTTTATCCTTTTCGATAAAAGTTTGGTATTTCCCGTAATATATTGATACTTCAGGATAGTCCTTCGCCAATTTTTCTACTTTGCTGTTTATTTTATATTCATTCGTTCCGTAGCCGAGAGATACGTACAATTCAACTAATAACTCTACAATCAATTCAAATAGGAACATGTATCACTCACTAAAATCTAAATTACTTGGTTGTTTTGGAAAATGCTCCTGTGAAAGCATATTTGTCGTAGCTACTTTTTCGTTCACTTCTTCAAAACGAAAGCCATCTGCCCATACTTTCCCAGTACCAATAAGTAGAACGCCAAAGTGAATGGAGGCACTTTCTTCTGGAACATCTAAAATAATTGAATAGTGATTCCAATCTGTTGTTTCTTTAATGGCGCGATTATCCATATTATCAAATTGGATGGTATCGCCAGAATTGTTATCAATTCGAAGCCATGCACCGCATTTTGTAACGTTTTCTGTTTTTAAAAAGCACGAAAGCTTTAATCGTTTTCCTTTGTAATCATGTGCTTGGAAACCTTGCATGATTGTTGCAAACTGCTGTACGTTTGCTTCACCTTTTGCAAAAAGTAACCCTGATTTTGTCCCTGTGTGAAATACATCCCCGTCTACTACAAAGTCATACAACTCTGGATTAGAGCCACTTAAGCTCCACCCTTTAATTTGTTCGCTTGTATTCATTGTCTTCTCCTCCTCTATCATTCGTACTGCTTGCATTAACTTTCGATATTTCCCAGGTGGCAAGTCATACACTTCTTTAAATGCTCTTGTAAACGCCTCTTGAGATTGAAATTGAAGTAGGAAAGCAATCGTTAATATTGATTCATCTGTGTGCAATAGAAGCGTTGCAGCCATTGCTGTTCGACGTAAACGAATATATTCCCCAATGGACTTCCCTGTTTCTTGTTTAAAAATCCGCAATAAATGATATTTCGAATAACCGATAACAGAAGGGAAAGTATCAAGTTGAATTTCTTCCGTCAGATTGCTTTCGATATAAGAAATTGTTTTTTGCGTTACTTCGCTGTAATACATCTTGCTCACCTCGTAATCATCATACCGAATATTGAGAAAGTTTTTTTGATAAATATTGCTAAATATAACTGCCTGCTTGTGGAAAAACTCTCCGCCTTCATTATACATTATTTGGAAATATATTTCAGAGCCGCACCAAAATCATAATCCATAATTTAACGCTTGTGCCTATTTCTTAACGAAAAAATGCCTCTTAAGTCCATTTAATGACTTAGAGGCACCTCAAATTTTGCAATTTAACTTACTTTTATATTCTTTAGTTTTTACTTTGAGCAACTGCTGCACCTATCAAGTAAGATAACATGTCTTCCATTACTTTTCCTCTTCATAAATAAAAACATCTTCAATTGAACAGTTGAATAGTCGAGAAATCTTAAAAGCTAAAGTAATTGAAGGATTGTATCGTTCCTTCTCCAACGAAATAATGGTTTGTCTAGATACTTCTAATTTTTCCGCCAAATCATCTTGCGTATAATTATATTTAGCTCGAAATGCTTTAATGTTATTTTTCATTTTCGCTCCATCTTTCGAGTAAAGTTAACTTTACACCAAGTCTACTTGACACCTTAATTGAAGTCAAGTTCACTTAACTCTTATATATAAAATTATTCACGTCACTATAAATACAGCTATACCCCTTGTCTAGAAATTTTAATATGGCGTTTTCTCTTTACATATTTTCCACAATCCAACTAAATGAATTATTTACTATTATTGTATTTAATGAGAATATATTATTAGAAGCCGCTTCATGTCATCATTATATTTAAAGGGGATGGAAAAATTGTTTCCAATTTTAGAAACAGAAAGACTAGTCTTAAGAGAAATCATAAAAGATGATAAACCTGCAATTTTCGATTACTTTTCAAGAAATGACGTTATTCGTTATTACGGTATGGAAGCATTGACAAATATTGAACAAGCAGAACAATTAGTTAATGCATTTGCGAAAAATTATCAAGATAAACGCGGTATTAGATGGGGAATTGAATTAAAACATCACGCTGGGTTAATAGGAACAATCGGATTTAACGCTTGGTCTTCAATGCATAAAAGAGCAGAAATAGGCTACGATCTTCATCCCGATTTCTGGGGTAAGGGCTATGCATCGGAAGCGGTTACTGAAGTTGTATCCTATGGCTTTAACGTTCTAGATTTAACTCGTATTGGAGCGGTGGTTTTTATTGAAAATAAAGCATCTAATACATTATTAACAAAATTAGGATTCGAAAAAGAAGGTATTTTAAAGAACTATATGTATCAAAATGGCGATCCTTATGATACGAATATGTATTCCTTATTGAAAAGCAGATTTTAACAGTAGACTCTAATTCATCAAAATAAAAAGGACATGTTTGCTGTCCTTTTTCCAGGTTTCTTCTTCATCTAAAAACCATTTTTAAATGAAGAGTACAATTTTTTGGTTCAATACCAAAATCTGTTCTTGTTAAAATTACAATCATCTCAAGATACTGTGGATTCTCAGCAATTTCTTAAAAACAAAGAGATTGACAAGATGGAGAAATAGACAACTATTTCGTCAAGTACATGTTATGGTGAAGACCCAATTTTTTAAAGCTTTTTTTATTCCAAATCCTATCCATCTGCCATCAATATCTTCAATCACAAATTCTTTATTATTATAATCAGTATTAGATAATGCACGTACTATTTTCACACCGGCGTTACGGAATTCTTCTTGAAGTACTTCTTGATTGTCTGTAATGAAGTATGCATCATATCCATAACCATATAAATTTCTATTTGGAATTACTTCTTGTCCGATTGACGATGTTAAAATAATTTCGGTTGAATCACGATATAAACAAATATGAGGTTCTTCTGAGTCCATATAATGTTCGGCATTAAACCCCATTTTTTGTTCATAGTAATTTGCAGTTTTTAATATATCCGCGGTCGGAAAGACACAGTGTGACATTAACAACATTTTTTCCATACGATTTCTCCTTCCCTCCTATTGCTAATAAAAGTGCAGTCCAACTCGTTTCCTCCATATATTGATCTGTCAATCTCTCCCTATTCCTTCTGATTATTTTGATCAATGATATTATATTTCCATATTAAAAACGACTATCCAAACAGAAAGCAACCACACCAAATGCTAATGATAAAATACATAAAAACATAAACACCATAGCCAAAATCCTCGCATTGTGCGTACTTTTTTTATGTTGAAGATTTTTCATGAATTTTAGCATATTGTCTATGCATAATGCCCCAAATAATGGCGCTAGTATAAAGAATGTGAAAAACTCCATTGTTAAACACCTCTAGTTTTAATCTAACTTTACCAGATATCAGAAAATAAAAAAGGATGTATTTTAGCTACATCCTTTTCCTCACTTTTCTTATTTTCCCGAGTGCTTTTTCACTTCATCCACATTATGCAGTTCAGTTGGCAAATTTGCACGGAAAGTTGACAATCTAATATGTGCTCTTGCATCCAGACATCATGTGATCTGTATGTTGTTTGCAGTTCTCTAACCACTTCTTCAGCTTCTGCTCCCTGCATATGCACTTCACGAGCATTTGCAAAAGTTGCTAGCTCAACAGACAAGAGAGACAATGTGGAAGACGGATAGCGTAATTTATCTTCAACAAATGCGGTAACCATCTTTTGCGCTTTCTCCAGTAACTTTTCATCACCCGTCATCAAACGCTTCATCCGACCATTTCCAACCAGTTCAATTGATTTGTTTCGTGCTACTTCAAATAGGAACTCTTTGATTTTATTAGCCAGTTAAATTCATTTGAATATCGATTTTGCTGTAAATACTGTTGCAAATGCAAGCACGCAGTCTTCCTTCATTTAAGGTTAGCTTTTTATCGATATTCATGCAAATTTAGTTGTTTGTTGCTCAAATTGGTGGGTTTGTTGCTGAAGTTGGGGTGATTGTTGCTTAACTTAGTCGGTTTGTTGCTGAAGTAGGGTTGTTTGTTGCTTATCTACTTCTATTCTCTACTGAAATGTCTTTCTCACTCTCATAAATGCATAAAATAATTCGCCAATAAATGTAAACAGTTTTCTACTAAATTCAAGAAAAACCTTATCTACACAAGATAAGGTTCGGAAATGCCCTTCTGTCTTTTATTGAACGCTTTAATTATTCACTAATTAAATCCATCTATTATAGGGAGGGATACTTTGAGGGAATTTAAATAGATTGAATGAATCATATTTTGTTTTCACTTCTCGAAGCCTGTTAAAATTTTTTCCATAGTATGCTATTGGCCAATTTTTAATATACTGATCCGGGAAATTCACATAGTCACCAGTTGTGAAAGATGACAATGTATTTCTTAATTCTTCTATCCACCTAATATTTTGCTTTTCTTCTTCAGAACTTTCCCATGTAGTAAGGTACTCCTGGGCAATGATGGCGTCCCTATAATAGTAAGCCGTGTCATGTGAGGTAATCTTGCTTACTGTACCGCCAAGAGATTGATGCCAAATACTCGAATTTCGATTTGGAGCATTTGCTAATAAATGCTTCATCCTATTGATTGCTTTAGGTGGGAAAGGTTTTTCAATAAAAGAGCCTGATCTCTTACGAAGTGCTGGTTGGTTTCCACTTGGTACGTCAAAGAATCTCACAGCTTCAATGTATGGAACTTCCTTTACCCATACACTTGTTGGTGAGCCGGCAGTCGTTATGGGCCGTAGCAGTTTCTTTAACTTGGATGCAGATCCAACAAATATCCCTTGAGAAATGATTTCGCCCGCTTCTTTTGATTTTAATTCAATTTGTGTAGTTAAATTTTCATCCGTTTGAGGTGCCCAATTTTGCCATGCATCAAAGGCAGCCTCGAAATCCTTCCACTTCCATGAAACTGAGAAGAGAGATACATTTGAAATATTGTGCAGTTTAAATGTTAGGGAAGTGACAATACCAAAGTTTCCGCCACCGCCCCCACGACAAGCCCAAAATAGATCACTATTTTCATTCTTGTTTGCTTTAATTAGTTCTGCACCTTTATGTCCACTTGCTCTTACCATTTCGATTTCAATCAGATTATCACAAGTAAGTCCGAATGGTCGTGTTAACATCCCTATTCCTCCACCGAGTGTAAGACCAACAATACCCACACTGCTTTCGGTTCCTGCTGGAATGGTCATGCCATATTTCCATAACTTTTTATATACTTTGCCTATTCCAGCACCGGCTTCTATTCTTGCCGTCATGCCTTTATGGTCAATCGTAATTTTATCCATTTCACTGACATCAATAATTAGACCACCATTGACTAATGAATAATTTTCATAGCTATGCCGACCACTTCGTATCCGGAATGCTTCGTTATTTTCCCTTACCCACCTCAATGCATTTAATACATCTTTAGTTTTTTGACAGAATACAATTTTACTCGGGAATTTTGGAATGCTTAAATTGTTATTTATTCTTGCCTGTTCATATTCAGAATCTTCAGGGGTAACAATTCGCCCTGTAAGCTTTGTCCTCTCCAAAATATAACTCCTTTCTCAAATGATTTAGCGTATATTTAACATACTATGCAATACCTTTGAGAAAGACATATATTTAATGATATTGGGAATTTATTTGAGATCTAGCTTAAAAATCGATTAAGAAAAAAATGATTTTATACCCTGATTTCTTGGAACATTGCTTTGTGTACTCCCTCAGCTGTCGTTAGCTTATTTTTCATGAATCACCCCTAAAATTCTTCAAGAAAATAGCTATTTCATTTTAGCATAATGGCAAGATGCATTTTCTTGAAGTAAAGCTCCTAATAGAAAAAAAGTTGACGCCATTCATTACCTGTAATAAAATCATTACATATGATATATTTTAATTCTGGAGATGAATTACTTCTTGTCCTTGAAGCTTTATCAAATCAGCAACGTTTGAAAATTATTGCTGTACTTTCAGAAGGGAAGCAATATGTAAGCCAGCTTGCGAGAGAATTAGGCATTAGTAGACCACTTCTTTATCTTCACTTACAAAAGTTAGAGGAGGCTAAGCTTGTTTCAAGTGATATGGAAATTTTAGAAAGTGGAAAAGCAGCCAAATACTATATGCTTAATCCGGTTCAATTTGAAATCAATGAACAAATGATTCACGCACTCGCACCTTCATTAACGATGAAAAAGAAAAACTAACACAAAGGGGATTCTTACAATGAGTGAAACAACAGTTTTTAACTTGGGGGATATTATTGTAACAGTATTCACGTTAGGTTTTGCGATTATCCCTATCATCATTATTTTTGTTACCTATAAGGCTTTTAAACGTAGTGAAAAACGTGCAAACGAAAAATTACAACTAGAAAGGGAAAATACAGTGTTATTACAAAAACGTATAGACGATCTCAATGAACGCTTAAACGTTATTGAAAAAATGCTAAAAGAAGTTGATTAACATAAAAGACGAGTACAGCAAACTTGTTGTATTCGTTTTTTTATTTCAGCCATTTCTGCCCATTCGTTTAATAACAGTGTAATTACCCCCTAAACAAAAGTTAAGCGCGTTAGGATAGTCCTCAAAATATCCAGAGTATAAATCCTATATCTCAATTCAACCATTATTTCTTTTGATATTTTGGGATCAAAATTTTCATCATGTAATTTGCCTAATAACTCAAACCGTTCTCCATTTTTTCTATTGCTGTAAGTCTTCCTCAGGTGTCAGTTATTGATTATTTGTCAAAAGCATCAAAAAGTGATCAATTAATCTTGTAAGCTGCTTATGTAGACAGGCAATGTAATGCCAAAAGTGTATTAAAGAAAGTTGCCGTTATAAGTGGATGACCTCAAAAAAAAGTAGCCAGAAAAGACTGGGCAACAATCACCATCTGTCTTTCTGACTATGGATTTTAAATGTACTTAATGCACAATTATTTTAGTGTCTATTTCTGCGAGCTTGACTACTGGAACCAACATCGTTACACGGATGCTTCGCGCAACCAGTTTTCAATGAACGGATGGATTTCGTTAATTGCTTTTCGTCCCGCTACAACAGATACATGACCGGTATCTACGCGGTGTAGTGTTTTATTTTTGCTGGAAACTTTATCATTGAGCGGCTCAATCTGTTGCGGTAGAACAATATTATCACGTGATGCTGAAATATTTAACAGATTGGCTTTAATGTTGGATAGTTCGACTTTGTGTCCGCGAATATAGAGTTCATCTCTGATTAATTTATTTTCTTGATAAAATTCTCCAATCCACTGTCTGTATGATTCACCTGGGAACGGAATCCCATCGTTGAGCCATTTTTGCATGAGCTTCCAGTTTAATACGAAATTTTCATTATCTACACGATCTGCTAGGCTGATGTATGGTCCATATACATTCGAAATTGGACTTAGCAGTTTATTGCCATAATCAATCATTTCAAAAGGTACATTACCAAGCGTATCAACCAATTTATCTAAATGGAAGTATCGTTTATCTAACCAATTTGAATAGTGTCCAGCATCTTCAAAATCAATTGGACTCGTCATTAAAATAAGATTTCGAATTGGCAATTGCGGATGTAGTGCAGTGAAAATAGCCGTCATTGTACCTCCCATGCAATAGCCTAAAAGAGAGATTTCTTTCGCCCCAGAAGTCTGAAGCACTTTTTTTACAGCACGCGGTATATAATCTAATATATAATCGTCTAGTTTCATATTTCGGTCTTCATAGCCAGCTGTGCCCCAATCTAATAAGTAAACATCATGCCCCTGATTAGTCAAATGCTCGATTAAGCTGTTGCCCGGATAAAGATCCAATATATAGGGTTTATTGATCAGTGCATAAATCATGAGAATCGGAACTTTATTCGTTTTCTTCATTGCAGGTTGATAACGATATAGTTTTGTTTTGTTTTTTGTCCAGATTACCTCTTTTGGTGTCTGGCCAACTTGAGGTTCAGGTTCAGTCGTTATCACTTCTGTCAAACGTTTGAAGCGATTAAAGCTATTCTTAGAATCTCCTTGCAAATGGTTGATCCAATCTTCTAATTCTTTCGTACCAACATTCATCATGCGATCCCTCCTACAATATCGTCCACTTATAAAAAGAGCTTCTCTAGGAAGCCCTTTCCATTTGTCACATATACAAGCCACCATTTACATTTATTTCCTGACCGGTAATATAGCTCGAGTTTATAAGGAATAAAACCGTATCCGCCACTTCATCGGTTTGACCTAAACGTCGCATTGGCACTTTGGCAATAATAGAGTCTTTCACATCTTCCGGCATCGCAGCAACCATCTCTGTTTCGATGAAACCAGGACAAATAGCATTCACTGTAATACCATTCTTTGCCGTCTCTAGCGCTAGTGATTTCGTAAATCCTAGTAATCCAGCTTTAGAAGCAGCATAATTTGTCTGGCCGAATCCGCCGGCTTGACCTATTATTGAACTGATGTTGATAATTCGGCCAGATTTCTGTTCAAGCATATGATTGATTACTTCAGATGTCGTCTTAAATACACTATTTAAATTGACATCAATTACTTCTTCCCATTCTTCTAATTTCATTTTCCGGAATGTTCTGTCTCTTGTAATTCCAGCATTATTGATAAGTATGTCAATTTTGCCGTAGCGTTCTAAGACTTCCTCAATAAATTTATGGACATTATCCGCCACCATTACATCTGCCTTGAATGCAAATGAAGTGCCACCTTCTTGTTCAATTTCATTGACGATGGCATTCGCTTTATCCGAACTATTTTGATAGTTAATCGCAACTCGTGCTCCATTTCTTGCTAACACCTTCGCGATCTCCGCACCAATGCCACGTGATCCACCTGTGACAACCGCAACTTTTCCTTCAAGTGGCTTTACATAATTTGTTCTTTCTAAAACGTTTGGCTGCAAATGTACCATAATTTAATTCACTCCTAATTCTTAAATGATATAAAAATGAGAATCAATCATTATTTCTTTGTATCTGTTGCAGGTTTTACTTGTGTCGATTGTGTTGCTGACTTTGCCTCTGGTTGTATATTTGCGGTTTCCGTTACAACCATGGCATCTCCTGTTTGGATTTTTTTCTCAAGCGTTGCTAAAGCCTCCAACACCTTGTCGAATTTTTTATCCAAGTTACTAACAGTGCGCTTCAATTGGTTAATATCTTTATTCATCGTTTCACTATTTTCATATAATTGATCATCCATATTATCGATCTTTCCTTCTAAATTGATGACAAGCGAAGCGACATTTGCGATTTCATCACGTGTTGGAATATTTGCTTGTTTAAAATAGGCTTCAGTCAAGTTATTAACCAATTCATGGTATTGTAAATAACTGTATTGAATTTGCCCTAATCCTTCAGAGAAAGATTCTTTTCCAAGCGTATCCTGAATGACATCATGCCAAGCCTTTTCAGTTTTTTCATACATATCCTTCCACATCGTAAAAGGTTCAAATGGGGTTTTTTGCGTCATTAGAAATCACCTCCTTTTAATTACTTATCCAATTATAGCATAAATTACCTTTTTTATTACAGAATTAACCACACCAAAAATACTAAAAATCCCTTAAAAAGGATATTAAAAAAAGAGTTTCTTAACCATTTTCAAAACAAAAATGTCCATTTCGTGAACAAACATAAAATGGAATATAAGTAAATTGATGATTAGTATTTCCCTTCTTAGTCATATAAGCTGAATATGAACCTGATAAATGGTCCGGCAACCCTCTCTTACATAAACAACTGTTTTATAGTTATGATAGTGAAGCAGTTCAAACTGTTTATCTATGAAAATGCACCTCCGTAAATTGGTACTTTAGGTTGTTTGGTCACTGCCACTTTACAATTTTTTGTAAAGGTACATTTTTATTTTTCATTAAATTAATTGTTTAAGATAACGATGTAGCACTAAATACATACAATCATTACTTATTTTGAGTTAAATCATAAAACGATTTTTGGGTTTATGGAATAATTTGATGGTATTTTAAAATAATTTACCTTAATTTCCTTTACTTGACATTATAAACATATAGGTGTAATTTACATGTATAAGTATTTTTAAACTAGGTAGGTGGCTAAACTTGGAATCCAAACAAGAACAAACGAAAAAAAGCAAAACAACAAATATGGGTACACCTAAAAATTTCCTTATACCAATTATGTTGTTACATTTACGCGATTGGAATAGCCATGGCTATGAATTAATGGAGAAGATTGCGCAATTTGGAATCGAATCAGTTGATCAAGGAAATTTTTACCGTATGCTACGACAACTTGAAAAAGATGCTTTGGTTTCCTCCGAATGGGACGTTTCGTCAGGCGGTCCTGCAAAACGCATTTATTCAATTACCGAAGCCGGTGAACAGTATTTGGAGGTATGGGCGGGATCACTGAGCCATTATCAAAAAATGTTGGATCAGTTTTTCAATTTATATAATCCGTTTTTCTCCCCTTATAAATCTTCTTCTCAAACGAAGGAAGACAACGATTAATGCCAGGATGTTATGCAAAACTTTGCATTCATTATACATTTCATGAATTTAGGGAACTATGTTAAAGGAGGAATTATTGATGACGAAAGTACAAGAGACACAGCCCGTAAACCCGGTGGACTTGATGTGGGACGGTTGGCTTAACAATCTTAAAACAGTGCAAAGTTTCCAAGAGGATGTGCAGCAAAAAGCACTTCAGGCATTTTCTAACCAAAAGGAACTGCTCGACTCTTCAGTAAAGACATTGAGTACGATCGAAGAAGAGTCTAAAAAAGTTACAAAGGACTGGAACGAGAAAGTACAAAGCAACGTGAAGCAAAGTAGTTTCAAACAAAGTGAACAAGTTTCCGATTGGTTGAACAACATTCAAGACATCACAGAAAGAGTCCAAATGCTTTCTTGGAATCCAAGCCATGCTATGTTGGACTTGTTCATCGAATCACAAAACCAATTAGAAGCGACTATGAAAAAAGCGCTGGATTATCAGCAAAAAGATCGTAGTGAAAATTTCAAAAAAATAGAAGAGCTGACTGAGCAAATGAAGCAAACTCATAAAGGCATCGTAAATCAGACCAAAGCTTAAATTCCTTAACGATTTAAATCCTTACTACAGGATGAATTTGGAGGTGTTGTAAGTGCCAAACTATGAAGATATTCACATAGGTGATAAGGCTAGTATGACGAAAACCATTTCTGAATCAGATGTCTATCAATTTGCAGGAATTACGGGTGATTTTAACCCGGTCCATGTGAATTCTGAATATGCGAGTCAAACCGTGTTTAAGGAACGAATCGTACATGGAATTCTAACAGCGGGATTCATCTCAGCCGTTCTAGGGACGAAACTCCCGGGAACGGATACGATTTATCTGTCACAAAAAGTGGATTTTAAAGCACCTGTCAAATTCGGTGACACCATAACAGCAGAAGTTGAAGTCTTGGAGAAAAAAGACCGAAAAAAAATAATTCGTCTCCGTACAATTGTCAAAAATCAATTGGATGAAATTGTCGTAGATGGAGAAGCAATTGTCATGAAATGATTAAGCAAAAGTAGACGTTCGTTCCTAGTTTAAGCAGGAACAACGTCTACTTTTGTGTTGGTATTGAGTTATAGCATTGCACTATCTTGTGACAATTCTAAGCATTATACTTTTTTTCGTTGGACATTAGAACCGTTTATGACTTATTAAGATCACCTATTTTTTAAAATAACATTAGGTTTCATAGTAAATTCCGATGTTTGATAATTAGGCAACCATTGAACTCCAACTGTAAAAACATTGGCTTAAATTCCTGCACATGTATCTGCATCACTATTCCCAATAAAAATTGCCGGGCGTGTTGATTAACCAATTTTAACCATAACTATTAAAGTCGTAGGTTGATTTCCGCTACGGGATGCTCGCTTTCCGCGGGCAAGCACCGAGCGGCTTCCTTCGCTACGCTCCGTGCAGGGTCTCGGTTCGCTTGCATTTCCCGCAGGAGTCGAGCACCCTCCGCTACAATTCAATATTAGTTACTACATTTTTTTATCGAACATAAAAAACCATTTTAACGGTAAATAACAACCTAATATTCCCCTAATCTACACACCTGAAAAATTGCATCACTATTTTTTACACCTAACAATGATAATACTTTAATTAACCCTTCTGGATGAGGTTTTGGTACAGTCACATCATCACGTGTATTGATTATCTAATTTTCACCAATTAAGTTGTCGTTAATATGGTGCCTGCACGCATACAATTCATTCTCCCAATCCCTATTATATTATTTCTACTAATATTTTACATAAATAAATTTGCATTCCATAAATAGTTAATATATACTAATACATGAACATTCTTTAATAAGATAGTTTTTTCAAAAATACATATCGTGGAGTGTGATTTAAATGGCGAAGAAAACGAAAAAGAACAAAATTGAAGAAGAATTAGCAATCAAGAAAGATAAGAAAAAGGCTGACAAACAGAAAGCAGAGAAAAAAGCAGACAAAAAGAAAGATAAGAAGAACGTAGCAAAGAAGAAAGTTAAAAAAAATGTAGCTAAAAAGAAGAAAGACAAAAAAGCTGCCTAACGATGTAAAACCTCTAAGGAAGAATTATTTTCCTTAGAGGTTTTTTGTCGGTGCCAGGAACTCACACCATTTTAATTTCTCCTTATATATTATGCAATCCACACTAGGTTTATAAAAATTCGCACGAAATAAAGAGAATCCATTATATTCGAAATATAGTAATAAAGGCGAAGGTCTATTTTTGAGAGGAGGAAATTAGTAATGTCAAAAAAACATTATTATTTTATATGAAAAATTGGAAAAAATATCTTCAAAATGATAGTAAACTTCATTCAAATGATATGACACTTTCCTAAGAACTTCCCCTTTTCCTAATTTAACGACCATTTTCTAACCACCTAAATATTTGTAAATAACCAATTTAACTTAACCATAATTCGCCTTGTTTATGTGATTTTACAGATTATACATATACTCATTATTTTTATTTTTCTTTAATCACCATAAATTTAATGTATAATTATGTATTGTGAGGAAAATATAACTTGGATGTTAGTTAGATGAAGAAAATTATTAAAGGTTTATTAGTAGCAAGTTTATTAACAGTTGGGGTGGCTACACCAATTGCAATTGACGGACAAGATGTAGCATACGCAAAGTCAAAAGTAACAATAACAAAAAAAGAATTCAATAAAATCAAAAATGGAATGTCTTATAAAAAAGTACAGAAAATCGTTGGTGGTAAAGGAGAATTAATATCTGAAGTTGGTCAAAAAGGAGATCCGTATTACACTTATATGATTATTTATTACGGGAAAGATGGAATATCAAATGCTAACTTTACATTTCAAGGAGGAAAATTACAAATGAAAGCACAGGCATTATTAAAGTAATCGTTAAAAGATAAGCCCCTTCTCATAGAGTTGGGGTTTTAAAATTGAAAATATTGTATTAAGTGGAGTAAGAATTGCTTTCTCATAGAAAATTTATTTAAAAAGAGATGAATTAAAATGTCTACTCCTTTTCATTCTAATCGTCTGTTACTTATGGAAAAAACATATCATGGTAAATATACGCTTGAATACGTCATCCATCTAAAATAATTGGTTTGTATAAGATATCTTTCCGGTCATCATCCTTCACACTCCCTCTTCCTCTTCTATAATCACAACTTTTAATGAATCTCCTCTAGACTTCATTATTATTTTCCTTCTCCCCTCTTTTTTTGTATTATTTTCGTCTTATAGTTAAGAATAGTAACAGCCTATATTAAGAGGAGTGAACATTATTGATTAAATTACAATCACCTATTGAGGGAAGAAGAACTTATTTTGGTTATACGCGCGACATATTTGAAAATTACGGATGCAATTTTTCCAAGAATTTCGAATATGATCAAGGGCAATTTGACACTATTTTATGGCGTGATGAGGGAGAAACGATTTATTTAAGAATGCCATTTCAAGTAGTAGATGGTGAATTAGATCAGTACAATGCCGTAATAACGTTTGAAACGCCTTATGTTATCAAGCACGTTGTTAATATTGGCTTAGATCGTGATGGGGATTCATTAGCAACTGTTGCTGGACTTGGCCAGTTTCAAGAGCCCTTAGATAAAGATGGGCATATTCATGATAAAAGTAGATGGGTTCAAGCTGGTGAAAAAACAATCGACAAATTATTATATTCCATGGATGAATCATTAAGTTCCTAAATTCAAGTGTACAACGACAAAACCGCTTGAATCTAACATTTATTCAAGCGGTTTTAGTTTCAACTTTTTTATAGAATCATTTTTAAACAAATACTTATTTACATTTTAATAACCCCATTCTATTAAGTTAATTCAACCATCGTTTAGTTTGTTAATAGAATTTTTTCACTAAAATACCGAGCCTTTGCCCCTTAAGCAAATTACAAAAAGTCGATTTCCTTTAACATTAAGGAATCGACTTTTCGTATTAATTCTTATTCCACCAAAGCACACGTTTATTTTTTCTTGTTCTCTAACCTTTCCTTTAAATCATTAAAGTCTTGGACTACATCTGGCATTGGTAATTTTTTTGCTAACAATATCCCTTTTTTAATCGAGTTAGAAGCTTCTTTTAACTTATTTGCTTTAATCTGGGCATCTGCAAGGCAATACCAATAAAACCAGGCATCCATTTCTGAAATTTTATCTTTATAAAACTTTTTGATTATCGGATAGTATTTAGAATATAATCCTTCATCATAAACCATTTTTTCACCATTCCACTTTAATACATCCACTAAATAACTATCACCAATATACATTTGCCAAACAGCTAGACCGAGCTTGTGATTTCCATTCACAAATTCAAGTTTATGATAAGGAACTTCTGCAATCTTTTTGAATGAGTGATCCATCCATTGGATTACTTCAAGTTCGCTTCCCATTGCTGCACCAATTGTAACACCGAATAAATATTCTTCTGTACCATCACCAGTAATATCAGCTAGACCCGAATAATCCAACTCAACTCCTTGAATCTTTGTTTCCCAAACTTTTTGCCAATCAGTTTCATCCTTTTTCAATATTATTACCCCATACTGTGAAGGAGCAGGTTGTTTTTTTGCTTTTATTTCAAAAGTAAAGATTATTTCTTTCTGCCCATCATGGTTAAAGTCATAGAGTTGAATTGGCTGTGTGGAGAAAGGTTTTTTAGGACTTACAAGTAATGCATTCGATGGCATAAATCCATTTACAATTTTCATTAAGTCATTTTTCTGATTCTCTTTAGCGTGAACAAACAACGAATTATTGTTTAATGTTACGACCGAAAGTAGAAGAAGTAGCATTATTTTCTTCATCAACTTATCCCCTTTTTATATTGGGAGCAAAGATTATAGTTCCCTTCAATTACTTTATGTAGTATGGACGTATTTTAGAAAAATAATTATTTAGCGAATTTGTCCCGTTAGTATAATAAGAAAAGTTTCGGCCGCAGCAATTCCTCATTTGACTACTCAATTCGATTTTAACGTTATCAAGTAAAATAGGCATTCACCTATGCCTTTCCTTTCGCATATCTTATTTCTATAGAAACACATCTAGTTATAGAGGAGAGTTGTATAAGGTGAGCGGAACAGCATTACATTATTTTTCTGGGGGAAATACGGCACGAGGCTACTTCAGTCTATTTGATTCAAATTTTACTGGTTTAGAAAAAGTGTTCATTTTAAAAGGTGGACCAGGAACTGAAAAATCGATTTTGATGAAAAACATCGCAAAGGACTGGCAAGAAAAAGGGTATGATGTGGAGCTCGTTCACTGTTCTTCAGATTCTGACTCCCTTGACGGTGTGATTTTCCCTACATTAAAAATAGGCATTGTTGACGGAACGGAGCCACATGTCATTGAACCAAAGGCACCAGGTGCAATTGAGGAATATGTGAATTTAGGAGATGCGTGGGATTCACTGCAACTGAGCGCTAAAAAGGATGAAATTATTCAGCTGATCAAGGAAAGAAAAGAAGCGTATGATAAAGCCTATCAAACGTATGCCGAAGCACTAGCCGTTCATGATGAATGGGAAAAGATTTATATTACTAATATGGATTTTGAAAAGTTAAATAAGGTAACAGAGCAGTTAAAAACGACCTTTTTTGGAGAAATCTTTTTAAATAAGCAAGCCAATATCCAGCATCGATTTTTAGGAGCAGCTACTCCCAAAGGTGCAGTGGACTATGTTCCTAATCTAACCGAAAACATTCGTAAACGTTATTTTTTAAAGGGAAGACCAGGGTCGGGAAAATCAACTCTTTTGAAAAAATTAGCTTCAGTAGCTTTAAATAGAGGTTTTGATGTTGAAATATACCACTGTGGTTTTGATCCAAACAGCTTGGATATGGTCATCCTACGTGAACTTGACATAGCGATTTTCGACAGTACGGCACCACATGAATATTTTCCAGATCGGGAAGGCGATGAAATAGTTGATTTATATAAATTAGCGATTGTACCAGGAACGGATGAAAAGTATGAAGAGCAAATCAAGAAAATTTCCACACGTTATCGAAATAAAATGAATGAAGGAACCTCATGCTTAGCCGAAGCGAAAAAATCTAACGATAAACTTGAAGGGATTTACCAAAAAGCGGTTGATTTCACGATTATTGTAGATATTCAAAAAAAGATTGAAACTACCCTAGTTGAGTTTACAAAAGAAACAAATGTGGATTGATAAGATAGAGACAAAGGCGGATTTGTAACATTAAAGACAAGTAATTGTACTTGATAATTTATCTCATCATGACTTGTTCTTAATGTCGCCCATATTATGAATGAATGTACATTACTAAGTAATTTTAGTAGTGTACATTTTTAATTTGAAGAAATACGGAAGTGGAGGATGTTAGAATACCTTCATGATGAATGAAAAACGAAAGAGTATGACCGTTATTATTAAAACGAATTATTTTTCAGTTTTTCTTTCCTTCATTTAGCGTATCTGTATCATCTTTTCGAATAGTTAGTGCTTGCTCTATTGACAAAAGGGCATCCTAGAAATATATATAATGTTTTTATTTCGTTTTATGTTAAGATAGCAGTGTTATTTAAGAAAGGATAGGGTTAAAGATGGCGAAATATATTACTCAGAAAAAATTATTCATGGAATACTTTTCTATTATCATCGGTTCTATCTTAGTTGGTCTAGCGTTTAATATTTTTCTATTACCTGCTAGGCTTGCAGCAGGCGGTGTTTCAGGTATAAGTACTATTCTTTATGAACTATATCAGTTTAATCCCGCTTATGTACAATGGATAATTAATATTCCGCTTTTTATTATTGGTCTTATACTCCTTGGGAAAGACTTTAGCTTAAAGACGTTAGTAGGTATCTTTTTTGTACCGTTTACCATTTGGGTTAGTGCCGATATTCCCTTTAAAATCGATAATCCTTTGCTATCTGCTATCTATGGGGGAATCCTTTTAGGAGTTGGCCTTGGAGTTGTCTACCGTGGAAAAGGATCAACGGGAGGATTAGCTACAGTCGCACAAATTTTAAAAAAGTATACTGGATTATCTAGTGGTTATTCACAGTTAATCGTTGATGCTTTTGTTGTTTTCAGTTCAGCTCTTGTTTTTAATTTGGAACTGGCTTTATATGCGATGATGTCAATTTATGTGACGAGCAAAGTGATAGACTTTGTTCAACTGCAAACCTCACCATCAAAACTTGTACTCATTATTACAGAACAAGAAGAACACATTCAGTCTATTATTAAAAATGAAATTGATCGAGGTTTTACAAAAATAAGCTCGATTGGTGGCTTTACTAATAAGGAAAAAACAATGATTCTATGTGTTGTTGAGCAACAGGAAGCTATTTATTTGAAAAAAGTGTTGCAAGAGCAAGAACCTACTTCTTTTGTTGTATTCCTCAGTGCCTCCGAAATTCTTGGACGAGGCTTTTCTTTATCTAAGTAAAATGGATCAGCAAAATAGTAGTAATGGATTGGATGTTATTTTTATGGATTTTATAAGGGGCTACACTCAATGGGTTAAAGCCTTCTCAAAACGGTGCAACTATATTACAAATGCTTTAACTTTGTTCTAAATAGACACCTGCCCTTGAGTTGAATAACATACATGCAGTATTTGATTTTTATTATTCTATATATGTTCTGAAAACTCTATATATGCAAAACAAAAGCGTAACTAAAATAAAACCTTTAGTTACGCTTTTATGTTATTCATAATAATGTTGCACATTCTTTCAACTGTGTTCATGTAACAATGATTCTCTATTCAAGCTTTTTTAGTAGTCAAACCTGCACGAATCATTTCATGTAAAATAATCCACCATTTACAATTTCAACTTTAATTCTAGTGTCGTACTGTTCTTCCATTGCTTTCTTCTCCAACTCATAACATTCTGGCTTATTTTCTATCCCATCATAAAAGTATTCTAATACTTGTTGATCTTTTCGCCATCTTTTTTTTGCTTCTTCGGCCCATGTGTGGTCATCTTGTTGAATGATATTTTCTATTGCCACATTTAATCGCTCTAAGGCGCGAAGGGGCTTAATAATATACGGAAGATGAAATGCATTTTCTGGCATAACTGATACTAAATCCACGCCACTTAATGATTCTTGAAAATCATCTATTAGATTTCCTGTCATTAAGTTAATGCCAAATGAATAAAGCATTTCTTTCGTTTGATCACTGTAATAAGACACTTTATAATTCACACCTAGCCAAGGGGTTAAAATGATTTTAATTTCAAGTGCATCTACCCTCTCAAACATTTGTACAAATGCGCCCAACTCTTTAGTTGCTTGAAATAGTTGATTGAGCCGAGGAGAACCGAAGTGCACTACTTCACCTTTAATATTGTCATCAAGCTTAATTTGATCCGTAATCAAAGTTAATTGAGCAGGATTTGGCACGCCATTTGTACTTTCTAAGTATCTCCAATAGAAAGGACGGTTCATAAGTCTTTTATCCATATCAATCGTTAGCTGAACGGTCATGTAGTGGTCACTATCATTTACAATTTGACACTTGTTTTCTTCAAAAAAATTTCGCAAGTAACCATGAACTTGTTGTGGGAACATGTACACCCTCCTCTATATGTCCCTGCCGCTTCGCTTTCGGGCAAGAAAACATGTGTCCCTGCCGCTTACGCTTTCGGGCAAAGAACATTTACCGCTGCTACTTCCACCCTATACCAGGCGTGTTTATTAACCAATTTTAACCATTACTATTAAAGTGTTAGGGTGATTTCCGCTACGTGCAGGGTCTCGGTTCGCTTGCATTTCCCGCAGGAGCCGAGCACCCTCCGCTACAATCAATTAAAAATGTAGCAACATACGTTAATATTGAACATAAAAAAACATTTTAACGGTAAATAACAACTTGATATTTACCTAATCAACACACCTTATCCTAAACGGATTTCTTGAAAGCTGATAAAATGTCATCTAACTCACCCACTACTTTTTCAAAAACATCAAGTTTAACATAGAGCAAGTCCAATATATCTTTTTCAATGGTGTTATCAATAGCAAGATTGTAAATATGGACGTCATTTTCTTGTCCTAACCGATGAACACGTCCTATTCGTTGCTCTAACTTCATGGGGTTCCATGGCAAATCATAGTTTATGACGTGGTGACAAAATTGAAGGTTAATTCCTTCTCCTCCAGCTTCTGTCGCTATCAGTACTTGTGCTTGTTCTTTAAATAAATGCTTCATCCAATCTCGTTTATTTTTTTTAAATTGTCCGTTAAAGAGGACACTTGTGATTCCTTTTGAATTTAAATACCATTGCAAATAGATTTGACTCGCTCGGTATTCGGTAAAGATAATGACCTTATCATTTGCCTGTGAAATAATTTCATAAGCTTTTTCTGCTTTCGAATTTATTTCCAAAGACATTAGTTTTTTAATAATACCTTCAACAAACTTAGCCTCATCTGGATCTGTTATGTTTTGATGCATTTTTTCTAAGGTCAAGCAAGTTGCTTCCTTACTACTGCACATTTCTTTTTGCAGAGTAATCATAGAGAAGCTACTCGAAAATACAGTCGAAACATTTTTAAGTTCCAATATCAAATCGTAAACTTCTCTTTCCCCTTTTGTAAATTCGATTGGGATAATTTGAACATGACGATTTGTCCATTCAATCCCAGTGTCTTGCCTCCTATTTCTCACCATTACTTGATTAACCAATTCTTTCAGATAATCATCGTGTTCTAAATTATGTTTACTAGCCGAAAACGAGGATTGAAACATCTCGTAATTACCTAGGTGCCCTGGTTTTAGTAAAGAAATGAGATAAAATAGTTCAAACACATCATTTTGTATTGGCGTGGCAGTTAACAACAAACAAAACTTTTTCTTTAAACTTTGGACAAACTCGTAAATTTTTGTTTTATGATTTTTTAGTTTGTGTGCCTCATCAATAATAATCATGTCGTAATTTTCCGCATATATGCGCTCTTTATGTGGGCTCTTTTTGGCCGTATCCATACTCATTACTACTACATCGTAGTTTTCTATTTGGATGTTTTTTTTATAAGGAATAGCTGGGATGTGAAATTTATAGTTCAGCTCTTCGACCCATTGATTTATTAGAGAAGCTGGTGCCAAAATTAACGCTTTTTTTACAAGCCCTCTAATTAGGTATTCTTTCAATATCAAACCTGCTTCAATGGTTTTACCAAGCCCAACTTCATCTGCAAGAATGGCTTTTCCATTCATTCTTTCGATGACCTTTTCAGCCACTTCCAATTGATGAGTAAGAGGGGTTAGATTGGGTAAGTATTTAGGAGATTGGAGACCCGAAAATTCAGTGATTAAGTTTGTTTTCGCTACTTCATAACTCATATTGTAGAGTGTCCAGCTATCCCACTCATCATTATTTTCTAACCTTTTTATGAAGCCTTCTTCCCATTCAGACGACCTTTCAATAATCATGATCATCACCTCATGCGATATTTTCTTACTGTATGTTGTCCAAAAAAGAAATACCTATGATTATTTATTAAAAAAAGCTGAGTTAGAGTGATGGTAATGAACTTAGAAGATATTTTTCATGAATTTTAAAAATTGAATCCTAATGATAACTTAAGTATATTTCCACATTTTGGGGTACTCTTAGTTTCATGACACGACAAGAAAAAAAGACTGCAATTTATTCTCTGTCTTTCAAAAAAAGTTATACGACATAGCAAATTAAATAAATAATTTCAACCGTCAACGCTATTGTTGGAAAGTAGTATAATCTTAAATTTTTTTAGTTTTGAATGAATGAACCCGCTGGTTATTGAATTGATTAGTTGCTGCCACTGCATCGCATTATAAAAAACTATCAGAACTGATAATATCTATTCCATCATATTTAACATTTGACATTGCTATTTTTTGCTCAACCGCTTTAATGTACTTTTGTTCTAGATGTTCCAAACAAAACAATACTCTCATTTATAGTTTTACCTACCTTTCTAAAAAAAAGAACTGCTCCATAGACATATACGAGAATATATGACTGAATTGAGCAGTTCTTGCCTTTTAATATATGAATTTAACTTGTATTAGAATATATCACAATCTTTATTTATGATTCATTTAATATTTTAGATATCCATATAACAATATCTATTTAATCTCATGAATCAAATCGTCTTCAGCAGAAAGTCCAATAATTCGGTTCACTTTAACAGCCCCGCCAAAACTAATTTCTGTAAAAGTTTTCTGCCCATTGTTTAAGTATGTCGCACTCATTTTCGCATTGTCATAATATACATACACTTTTTCAATGCTTGGATCATTAATATATCCTAATGTAATTTGAACTTCTTGGTTTAACTTCAATCCGATGTTTCCATTATAGTCCATTACCTCAAAAGGCTCTTTTTTCAATAACTTATGATGTTCCATATCACCAAAAGTATATTTTTTCCCTTCTTTGTTTGATAATAATAAAAATCCAAAGGTATCATCTTCTTCATCTCTACCTTTAACAAAAGAGATAATATGTAAATAATCAAGATTTGTAGCTTCTGAAATTTCAATGGTTGAATCATCTTCAAGAAGAGGTAATACCTTTTCATCGAAAATCTCTTTCGCATCATCGATTAATAACTCTGCATTAACAACACGATCATCATTTTCACTATTACATCCAGCTAGTAAAAAAATTAAAACTAATAAGGTAATTTGAATAAGTGCCTTCTTATTCGTAAAGAGTAGGTTCATGATTTCCCCCCGCATGATAGTAATGTATCTTTGTAGTCGAGAATCCTAGCATTCACATCTTTACTCTGCCATTTTGTCATAAATGGAGTAGCACTGCTAACAATCATTCGTTCTATCTCGACTGGCGATAATTCCTTGTTAGTACACTTTACTTTCATTAATACTACTAGAGCTGTGACTATAGGTGCCGCTAAAGATGTCCCACTATAAGCTTCAACTGAACCAGTTGCTGAACCTAGAGAAAAGACATTTTCACCTATTGCCCAAACATCAATCGACGTATTGTAAGTAGTTTCATTTAACAAATCATTATTCTTACCCAGTGCTCCAACTAAAATAAGACCTGGTATATTGTAAGAAGATAGGAAATAATCAGTATTTTTAGGATAATTTCCAGATGAAGAAATAACGACTGTACCTTGTGTTATCATTTGTTGAACCATATTATATAAAGCTACATCATCATATGGTGTAGCCAAACTGATATTTACTACATCTAATTTTTCATTATTCATAACTTCTAATGCTTGTGTAAGAGCTTGTGTAGATAAATCATCAGAAGATAGATTATAGGTATAAATTGTAACACCTGGTAAGATACCTGTAAAATTATTATTTCCTCCGGCATGTGCGGCAATTATTCCAGAAACAATATCACCATGCTTAACATCTTCAGAGTCACTGAATGTCTTGTTCAAAGGAATTGATTTAATATTAGGATGGTTATTAGTGATGCCAACATCTACAACACCAATTTTAATATTTTCTTTCATAATTAGCGAAGTGTCAACATTTTCAATATTCATTAATTCATAAGCTTGATTATTAAATAAAGAATTCCCTGTATTTGTTTCATCTATATTGATTAAAAAGAATAATGCTGTTAAGAAGATAAATAAATATAGAAGAATAATCCGCAAGACGATCAGCTCTTTCTTTAAAGAAGTATATGATAAAGAGGTCTAAACAGGAACATATCCCGATTAAACCTCGATTGTTAAATACAATGTCCAATTAGAAATATGTCCCCGCTCAACAGAATCTGCGTATAATTGGAAAGAACTTCTCACAGAACTGAAACAAAAGCACTTAAAAATCCAAAAGTGATGATCTACAAGAAAAGGTTGAATTGTCATTTACACAAAATTATTGACACTCCCATACAGAGTGCCAGATTGGTATAATCAATTTAATAACAATAAATATCATTATTGTAAAAGAATAATTGAAGTTGTACACTATACATAAATATATGTTCTAAACTACTTGTAAGAAAGGGAAGAATAAGTGAGAAATCTAAAATTTTTTCTTAATAAAGAAAATGAATTCCTTAGAAATATTTTAATATTTACAACTTCATTACCTTTAGGATTATACAATATCTTTGTATTATCAAAAGATCGTTATACAGCATTAATATTGGGGATAGTCTGTGTTATGGCTAGTTTTGTTGTTCTATATGACATTATTACCTCTTTAGTAACTTATAAAGATTATAAAACATTAAAATTGAATAAATAATTGATATGCATTCAACAATTATTTGTAATTTTTCTTTCAGGCCCAAAACCTACAGTAAAAGAGTCAATTTCCTGTTACATAAAGAAATTGACTTTTCGTATTATTTCATTCACTAAGCTCCCATTAGAGAATGAAATAATCATATATATGCGTATACTAATAGCTATTTTCAACGCGTTTTAATTCCCCAAGAGTTACGGTTACCAATCCGGACTATCATCATTTCTCACTCTAACTTTAAATACTTTTGGATCCAAATTATTTTTTTTGACCAACTTATTAAAAATAGATTTTACCTCTTCTTGTTCCTTTTTAGTAGCCTCTCTGTTTGTTAATGCAAATTTCACCCAAGTTACACCTTTAGGATACTCCGCTATTAGCATCACGTGGTCGTACCCTTCCTTTCTCAATTTTTTATGTACTTGTTCGTAGAAACCACCCTTTTTATATAGGTACTCTTGAAAGTCATCAAATTTTTTTATAGCTGCTTCACGTTTCTCTTGAGATAATTTAGAAAACTCATCATAGGATTCTTCTTTTGCTACTGAAAATTTGTTGAAAATAAATAGAGATGTCACGACCAGTAAAAGTAAAGCAACTACAATTAGACCCATTTTCTCCTTCTGCAGCAAGACCACTCCTAATGTTTTTGATGTTGTACCTATATATATTGTTCAATATCAAGTGGTATGAACTAAAGAAAAGCCATTACATGAAAAAAGTCGAATTCCTATAGCCTCAAGGAACCGACTTTTCTTATTTATTACAATAGCATTAGCTAGTATTACATAAATCAATACTAAGCCTGCAATTAGCAAAATAATATGCATTTAAGGATTATTTGATGGATTTTCAGGGAGATCTGGTCTTCACTATTTTTTCATTTCCGTTTCTTCCCTATATGTATCGACACATTTTTTGCATATACAATGCTTTGCTTTACTCTCTGGAGGAACTAACTCAAAAATCCCTTTTGGAAATTCCCCTTCTATATAACACCAGCAGTTACCTTGGCCTTCGATTCCTGCCATACATCTGTTTCCCTCTCCACATAAAGGGAAATTTTTGTCAGTCATTCATAGCACCTCTAATTCTTTCACCATATAAGTTAAGTATTACATAGATGGGAACATTTTTTGTGAAGAATTACAACCTCTTAAGAAGCTGCAAATTTCAACAATTCCTCATAATACTTCGCAGGATCACTTATTTTATTTTCTACGAAAAATTTTGCCATAGTTTGAATCTCAGCAATATAATCGCTTTCTAAAATTTGCTCTCCCCCTTTGAAAGTTGTTAATTTAACAACATCCTTAACACTTTAATGTCGGATTCTAGTAATGACAGTGAATAAAACAACAAAGCTAACCATACTTTGTATTGGAGGTGTCTAAATTTAAAAAAAGAATAATTGGTATTGTACTTGTAGTTTGCGTTGTAATTGGCGCACTTATCTTCGTTAATAATCCTTTTGAAAAAACAAATTACCAATCTACTGAGGTAGTAAATAATGAGGCAATAAATAGCGAGTTATCAACTCTAACGTTAAATATTCTAAAAGGTTTAAGTGATTCAAAGGCCGTCTTGACCATAAAAACAGACTATCAAAAGTCGATTACTATCGAAACTTCTATAAAAAATTCTGACAAAAATGCTAAGAAACTTGCTATAGATATTGAGGATAGTGTAAAAGAAATATTGGAATCTGAGGAACTTAATTCGATAACTAAAATAGAGTCTTATAAGATATTTGTGATGGATAGTGACGGAAAAGCGATAGATTAAGACATATGAAAAAGCGCTGAATTTCAGCGCTTTTTCACATTTTAAAAGGAGGATAGCGTAGTGAAAATATTATTTATTATTATTTTAAACTCTAATGTCGGTTACTATTTGGTAAAACAACTGTCACATTTGTATCGTTGAAAATGATGATGATCTTAAAAGATAAATCATAGTATTTTTTTGCATCTGTATAAGTTAGCTCTTTTTCTATAAATTTTCCGTTTGATATTTGGTTTTTCATATTTCTTAATTCGTTAAACGTTGTAAATGTTTCGACATTAATTAAGTTGTTTTCTTTTAGTAACTGGATGTCTTTATGTGAATGGGTTAGCTCACTAGTAGGAAAATTTGGGCCAAGGCGATTTATTGTGGATCGTAGTTCATTTTCAACCTTTCCCCAAGTCATTGAAATAGACTTACTTGGGGAAATTTTTGCCATCGTTAGAATTTCACCATCCTGATGTTCCTTTACGGAAGGATCATTCTCGGTTACATTAGGGTGACCTAGTTCTTTTTCTAGATGATCTATTTTTTCGCCAAAATCAAGCTCTATATCGTTGAAGGAGAATTTTGTTAGATTCATTAAAATAGAGGAAATTTGTTTTCTAAATAATACAATAGCTAGTATTATCACTATTGGCCAGATCAAATCATCAACTAATGCAGCTATAAATTCTGTTACATTCATTGTATCCCTCCCATCCAAATTGGCTGCTATTACTTTAAATAGTGCTATTCCCCCTTTGTTTAATGTATTAAGAAAATATTATTGTGTGTGGTTCACTTGTACAACATATTTAAAGTACTTTTTATTAGTCATCACATTTCACCTTTGTATAGCGCAGCGCTTGTTTACTATCATTAATACCTCTTGTTGTTGGATCAATGACAGAATTATAAACAGCGACTACCACAGAAAACAGTACGAATGGATTTGAAACGGCTTGCTGTAATACATCAAATAACTTTGGCCAAGTACTTACATCTTGACCTGTAATACCAAGATAACCCCCAATTGATGATGCGACCGCTAAAAACATATGGAACCAAAATTGCGGGTTTTTAAATCGAATTGTCCAGTTAATCTTCATTTTCATTCCCCCTTAGTTAATTATTCATATGTTCTGCACAGGGCTTTCTTGCTTGGAGAGTTGGTTTAATTGTTTAGAGAATTATTTTCCGAGAGTTGTTTTGTGCTACTCGGAGACTGGTTGGTACTACTCAAAACCAAATTTTTATACTCTTTTAAATATTTACAATACTTTCTATATCAAATATATCTTCTCTAACTTATACTGATATCAATGCTTTATGTTGTTTTTTCTACATATGGGGGTGTTTTGATAAATAGACAGCATGCGGGGATGATTATTGGAGGGATTTTGTTTTTAGTTGTGGCGATGGGGATCAGTCGTTTTGCACTCACGCCCATTTTACCTTTTATGCGAGAAGATACTGGTTTATCTGTAGAGACGGCGGGGATGCTGGCATCTGCAAATTATGTTGGGTATTTTATCGGGGCATTATGGGCCGGATTTATTAGCCAACATCCGAAAGCGATACTCGGCTGGTGCGCGCTCATCAATGTGCTTTCTATTTTTGGTATGGGGCTCCTTGATGGATTATGGGTTTGGCTTGTTTTACGCTTAATTGCTGGCATTACGGGTGGGTTGATGTTCGTTTTAACCTCTAGTATGCTGATGGATTATTTGGCTGGATATTTATTGACAAAGTGGTCGGGCTATATCTTTAGTGGCATTGGATTAGGTATTGCCCTGTCAGGAATTTTCGTACCGGTTTTGGCATCATCTTTTTCTTGGCAAGAGGCTTGGGTTGGACTTGGGGTATTGTCCGTGTTGTGCGTGTTGACGACTCTGTTTTTATGGCGTAAGTTGACACCTTATGAACAAGATAAGAAGGCTTTTGTTTCTGAGAAGATTTGGAAGGGTTTTATGCCTTGGATTGCGATTGCATATGCATTAGAAGGGCTTGGTTATATTGTTACCGGGACGTTTTTAGTTGATATTATTCATGAAATTCATGACTTGAGGGACTATGCTGCATATAGTTGGGTGGTTGTGGGCATTGGTGCTATTCCATCTGCACCTGTGTGGATTATGTTAATGTCAAAATATTCACCAGTCCGAATGATTTCTGCGGCGTATGTGCTACAAGTTATCGGTATAGTACTTCCAATTGTGTCACCTTCTATTTTTGGTGTCATGGCGTCCGCATTTTTATTTGGTATGACTTTTGTTGGGATTGTAACGATGACTACTTCTTATGCTAGGCAGCTATTTCCGACAAAAAGCGCGAGTGTCGTTTCTTCACTTACGACTGTCTATGCCTTGGGGCAAATTGTCGGTCCTTTGATTGCTGGAAAGCTTGCTTCTTATTATAAAAGTTATGATGTTGCCCTGCTATTTGCAGGCGGAGTTGTAGCATTTGCACTAATTCTAATGTTGTTCGGAAAGTGGAAGACGACGGAGAGAGAAGATGCAGAAAGTTATGTTGCTGTTAAAAATATAGCGAAATAATTATTCCAATTGATTCTTTGAAATAAAATTTGATGAGATTTCTGTTAAGACTTTTATTAAAAGAACCTATAGAAAGAGCATGTTTTGAAAGATTGGTCAAAACATGCTCTTATTTATCAAGAAAAACGCGCTACTTAAAAAAGTTGTATTATGTTCTTTACTTTTTCTATAGACGTATTAAAAACAGAATAGGAAAAAAAGCTATCCACTTTTATAAATGGATAGCTTTTTCTTGTTTCTATTCTTGAATATAGAGAGACAATTTATCTTGATACCATTCATATTCTGCAAAATCTTCTACGATATGGGCATTTTCAAACTCGGCTTGTACTTCTTGTAGCATGTTTTTAATATCTTGTGGAAAAAATCGTGCGCTTAAATGATTGAGCAGTAAGTTTTTTGCACCTGCTTTGATGGCTACATTGGCAGCGTCCATATTTGTGGAATGTCCATAGTTTGCAGCTAGTGTTTCCGTAGCATGATTAAATGTTGATTCATGAACGACGATATCGGCATTTTCACTAAGTAAAATTGCGTTTTCACATGAGCGTGTGTCCCCTAAAATTGTGACGATAAAGCCCTTTTTAGGTGGCCCTGTCACATCACTACTTTTCACAATGCGACCGTCCTCTAATGTAATGTCTAAACCTTTTTTAAGTTGACCTAATAACGGACCATTTGGCACGTCTAATTCACGTGCTTTTTCAATTTGTAATGTACCTGGTAAAGGTTTTTGTACAATGCGATAACCAAAGCAAGGTATGACATGCTGAAGTGACTTTGCTGTAACAATAAAGTCTTCATCTTCAAATACGATTCCTTCCATAACCTCAACAAATTCAATTGGATAATTAAGATGCGTTTGTGACAGCTGGAATGTGAGCTCTACCCATTGCTTTAAACCGGCTGGGCCATAAATCGTAAGCAGTTCCTCTCCACCTTGGAAGGAGCGTGAACTAAGCAAGCCAGGGAGTCCCAATATGTGATCTCCATGTAAATGAGTGATGAAGATTTTCTCTAATTTTCTTGGCTTTAATGTTGTATGTAAAATTTGATGTTGCGTCGCTTCTCCACAATCAAATAGCCAAAATGTGCCACGTTCTTCTAATAATTTAACGGCTAATGCACTTGTATTACGCTCTTTAGATGGCATTCCTGCACCTGTTCCAAGAAATTGTATTTGCAAAAGGATCCCTCCTATTCTTTATGATGATCGTCCAAAAAGTCCTTACTAAAACTCGTTTGTGATTCGTACGTGGGCTTTTTCTTGTCATTCATGCCCTTGGAAATGATTGCTTTGCCGAATTTCTGTTGTAGCTGTGCAACAACTTGGATAATCGGCTCCTCTTTTGCATGCTGTTCAAAGTTAAAAATAGATAGTTGTTCGGCTGTTTCTTTGCGATCAATAACATTGCTCATTGTCACACCAAGTAAACGAACGGGTTCGCCGTGCCAATGCTTTTTTGCTAAACTCTCCGCTGTTTCTAGTATGTCTGATTTATTGAAAATGGCATTTGCAGTTGTTTTGCTACGACTTGAGTTATGCCAGTCAGCATCTCGAATTTGGATGGATACGGTATGCCCTGCTAAATTTTTGGCAGATAGACGTTTAGCGACCTTTTCACAGAGGCCATCAATTGTATTACGGAGTTCGTCCCATTCGACTAAATCAACAGGCAATGTTGTGGAATTGCCTACACTTTTTGTGTCATAAATCGCATTGGGATCAACTTCTCTGTTATCGTTACCATTTGCTCTGTCTTTTAGTCTTACGCCATTTTTACCTAGATTGCTTTTTAAAAAGCCTTCTGGGGATTGTGCTAAATCACCGATTGTGTTGATTTTCAACTCGTTTAGTTTTTTTGCTGTACTTTCTCCAACACCGTGCATATCAATAACTGGCAATGCCCATATGGTTTTAGGCAGTTCACGCTTTCTTAAAATAGTAATGCCCATTGGTTTTTTCATATCAGAAGCAGTTTTGGCCAAAAATTTATTCGGTGCAATACCGATGGAAGATGGAAGATCAAGCTCACTTAAGATGCGCTGTTGCATAGTTTCTGCCAGTTCTATTGCTTCCTTCCCTTGTACAAGATCCGTTACATCGATATAGCCTTCATCAATTGAAACCGGTTCTACTAGTTCGGTATATGTTCGTAGTATATCAAACATCGCCTTTGAAGCGATGCGATAACGTTCAAAATTGGGTGGTAAGAGGATAAGCTCAGGGCATTTACGCTTCGCTTCCCACACAGCCATTGTTGTATAAACCCCTTTTGCTCTTGCTTCATAAGAGCAAGTTACAAGAATGCCGCGTCGCTCCTTTGGATTTCCTGCAATGGCGACTGCCTTTCCTTTAAGCGTTGGATCATGTGCTTGTTCAACAGAGGCATAGAAACAATTCATATCGATATGAAAAATAATACGCCCTTTTTGTTTCCGCTCCGCCATCACACATCTCTCCTGCTTCATTATTATGTATAGTATACCAAAAAAACGAACAGACGTTGCGTTTTCCTACTCTAGTAGGCTTTAGTAATGCAAATTTTTTTTCAGTCCATTATAAAAGGGCATCCTCTGTTTGCAGTACGATAACGCGTACTTGATCTCCTAATGCTTGACCTTTGTATAGGATTTGTTCGAAATCTAATATCGGTATTAGTTCCCCGCGCATTCTCATTAAACCTGTTACATAGCTTGGTAAGTGTGGAATGGGATTGATATGCTCCATTTTCTCAATGGATACGACGTGATCAACGGGAACGGCGTATTCTTCTTGGCCACATCGGAAAACGACTACTTTACTACTAGACATTGGCTTCTTCCTCTTCTTGTAAAATATATTATTTAACTTCAGCAGCGCATTTTACAACTTCCACTAATAAGTCCGCAAGTTTTTCCAACTCTTCAACTGGAATGCGTTCTTTTGTTGTGTGGATGTCTTCATACCCGACAGCAAGATTGACTGTAGGGATGCCAAAACCTGCGATAACATTTGCATCACTACCACCACCACTTGTCATAATCTCCGGTGTTCGACCAATTTTACTTACTGCATCTTTGGCTACTTTTACGACTAAATCATCTTCTGTAAAATGGAAGCCTGGATACATGCGCTTAATAGTTACTTCGGCTTTCCCGCCCATCTTTTCAGCTGTTTGTTCGAAAACTTCTTTCATATGCGCTGTTTGTACTTCTAATTTTGCTGCGTTAATAGAACGTGCTTCAGCTAAAATATGTACTTCATCACAAACGATATTCGTTGCTTGTCCGCCTTCGAAACGGCCGATATTCGCTGTTGTTTCTGCATCTAAACGTCCTAATTTCATAGCTGCAATTGATTTTGCAGCTATTGTAATCGCTGAGATTCCTTTTTCAGGAGCTACACCAGCGTGAGCAGTTTTACCATAAATGACAGCATCCACTTTTGCTTGGAAAGGTGCTGCAGTTACGATACCGCCGACTTTACCATCACTATCAACGGCAAAGCCATATTTGGCAAAGATTTTCGATGAATCTAACTCTTTTGCTCCCGCTAAACCACTTTCTTCACCAGCAGTGATGATGTACTGGATATCACCATGCGCGATATTTTGTTCTTTTAAACGTTTTGCTAATTCAAGCAGAGCTGCTATTCCCGCTTTATCATCGGCACCTAAAATAGTTGTACCATCTGAATGGATGTAGCCGTCCTCTTTGATGATAGGTTTAATACCTTTCCCCGGAACAACCGTGTCCATATGTGATGTAAAGTAAATCGATTGTGCGTCTATTGATCCACGCAATGTACATATTAAGTTACCTGATGCATGACCATTACGGCTCGCCGCATCATCTTCTTCTACTTCAAAGCCCAAAGCTTCTAATTTACTTTTTAATACAGGTGAAATTTTCTCTTCATGAAATGTTTCAGAATCAATTTGTACAAGTTCTAAAAATTCTTCTACGATTCGGCTTGTCATAATACAAGAACTCCTTTATGTAATAGATTTTTTATCTTTATACTCCTTATTTTAGCATAGAATAGCAATGAACTCTTGTAATTTACTTAGGCACTCTATCTTTCCCATTACTTCAGAAATATTAAATTCAGCTAGTCTATTCGGTCATTTATCTGGTGAATTTTTCATTACCAGTTCTAGCACTCCAAAACAAATATTATTTTGACATTTTACGCTCCCACGGACTATTTTCTACAATAAAAAATAGTTCTATGCTTGTCTATGCTCGAATTTCATGGTTCTATGCTCGTTTAGGATTTTTTCACTAAAATAAAAGACTACTCCGCACTTATTAGTGTGAGTAGTCTTGGAAGATGAGTTTACTTAGTATATCCAGCTTCAAGCGCTAGACTCTCGAGGTCACTTCCACTTTCTCGGACAAAAGCTGAAAAGATGCTTTTGTTTCGAAAGTTACAGTGCTTGTCGAGTCTGAACGAGCGCTTTCAGCATTTACTCAGATATCCAGCTTCGGACGCCAGCTGCTCGGGTCACTTCGGTCTCTCGGCACAAGACAAAAAGCGTCTTGCGTTCGAGCCCTCCAGTGCCTGTCGTAGCTAGACGGGCGTCCTCAGCATTTACAGTGGAATATTTCCATGTTTCTTAGCTGGTCTTGTTTCTTTTTTCGTTTTCATCATATCAAGGGCTTGGATTAGTTTGATACGTGTTTCGCGTGGGTCGATTACGTCGTCCACTAGGCCGTGTGAAGCGGCTACGTATGGGTTTGCGAATTTTTCACGGTATTCTTCAATTTTCGCTGCACGTGTTGCTTCTGGATCGTCACTGTTATCAATTTCACGAGCGAAGATGATATTTGCAGCTCCGTTTGGTCCCATTACAGCGATTTCAGCGTTTGGCCAAGCAAATACCAAATCAGCACCAATCGCTTTAGAGTTAAGTGCTACGTATGCACCACCGTATGCTTTACGAAGGATAACTGTAATTTTCGGTACAGTTGCTTCTGAGTATGCATAAAGAATTTTCGCGCCGTGACGGATGATACCGCCGTGCTCTTGTTTAATCCCTGGGAAGAAGCCCGTTACGTCTTCAAACGTGATGATTGGAATATTGAATGAGTCGCAGAAACGGATGAAGCGAGATGCTTTATCAGATGAGTCAATATCAAGTCCACCAGCCATTACTTTTGGTTGGTTACATACAAGACCTACAACGTCGCCTTTAATACGCGCCAGCCCTACTACGACATTTTTCGCAAATTCTTTATGCACTTCCATAAATGAACTTGGATCAACGATTTCTTCGATTACTTTACGTATATCGTATGGACGTGTAGCTTCAACCGGTACTAATTCAATGATATTCCCTAAATAATCATCATTGTCTTGTGGTTCAATGCTAGGTGGTTTTTGTTCGTTGTTTTGTGGTAAATATGCAAGTAAATCTCGTACTTGATTAAGTACTTCTTCTTCAGTTGGTCCGCGGAAATGAGCAGCTCCACTAATTGAGTTATGTACTTTTGCTCCACCTAAGTCTTCAGAAGAAATCTTCTCTCCTGTCACTGTTTCGATAACTTTAGGTCCAGTAATGAACATTTGGCTTGTCTTATCTACCATGAATACGAAGTCAGTAATTGCTGGAGAATATACTGCACCGCCTGCACAAGGCCCCATGATTACTGAAATTTGTGGAATCACACCAGAATAGATTGAGTTACGGTAGAAAATATGGCCATATCCATCAAGAGATACAACACCCTCTTGTATACGGGCACCACCAGAATCATTTAAGCCAACGAATGGTGTACCATTTTTAGCTGCTAAATCCATAACATTCGCAATTTTCATAGCATGCATTTCCCCAAGTGCACCGCCGAAAACTGTAAAGTCTTGTGAGAATAAGTAAATTGGACGACCATTTACTTTACCGTAACCGGTTACAACGCCGTCACCAGGGCCTTCTTTTTTATCCATACCGAAGTCTACTGTACGATGTACAACGAAAGGATTAATCTCAACAAAGGTACCTTCGTCTAAAAGTAAGTCAATACGTTCACGAGCAGTTAGTTTACCTTTTTCATGTTGTTTTACGATGCGGTCATCACCGCCACCTAATTCAATTTCACGTTTCTTGTCATATAGTTCATTGATTTTATCGTACATATCCATAGATGATTACTCCTTCGATTCACTTTTATCGTATAACTCGTAAAGCACTCCATTAGAAGATTTCGGATGAATAAAAGCCATTTTAGAGCCTCCAGCGCCTGGACGCGGCTCATCAGATAGTAGGCGAACGCCCTGTTCACGAAGATCTGTCATCTTGCTTTCAATACCAGTAACACCTAAAGCAACGTGATGAATGCCTTCGCCTCTTTTTTCAATAAATTTAAAGATAGCGCTTTCTTCACTCATCGGTTCAAGTAATTCAATATGTGTATTCCCTGCATCTATAAATGCAACACGAACTTGCTCGGTAACTACTTCTTCAATTTTCAGCAATGGTAAGCCTAGCACATCTGTGTAATATATAATTTGTTCATCAAGATTACGGACTGCTATACCGATGTGATCAACGTTCTCCACTTCTCCCCAACCCCTTCTTTGTTATATAACACAATTGTACCTAATTTTATTTAATAATTCTAGCACTTGTGTAATTTTTCAAATTTGATAAAATATTTGTAGGAAAAGAAGGAGCGAGCGAATTATGGGAAATAAGAACTTTCAAAAAACTGTTGTCTATGCAATGATTATTATCATGGTAGTTTCTACACTAGCTTTCGGTTTAGCAGCAATGCAGTAATTCACTTTGCCTATGCAAACTTAGACAATGGATTTGCAAAAAAACAGCGTAGTCGTGAATTTAATCACTACTATGCTGTTTTTTTATATTGATACCCTTAAAGGATTGTTTAATAGCTAAATAATGGTCCATTTCTTCGATGAATAGTATCGATACTCCATTACGGCTATTAGAATTCTACCTTTCTTATCGTTCCCCTTCTATCAATATAATTCATGGTCAATTCATTGTTTGGGGGACTTTCTGGTGGTTGTGGGGGACTCGCAACCGGAACGAAGAAGAAATACAGGTATTTATTAAAGAAGGGCTATTGAAATACTTTGTTAAACCAGAAGGTAAACGTGGTGAATGGATAATTTCAACCGTAGCTATGGAAAAGTGGTATGGTGAAGAACCTATAGAAAAATAAATGTTTCCCCGTCCTTATTATATTTTGGGATGGGATTTTTTCATTTTGGTATTTCGTAAATCGAATATTTAACTAAAGCACCCCGTTCAACAACAAATACTCATCTCTTTCGTAAATGTGAAAAAAAGAAGGGTATGGATTTTCTTCATCAGTAATCCCTTTTTGCACATAAATTCCATTTTCAAAGTCTAATTCAGGAAAGAATGTATCCTCCTCTTTATCCCCAAGGCACAAATAATTTCTACATCTACTACACGTGAAATTATGACCACATTTAGAAAAAACAGGTTAGCCCAGCAGTTGTCAAACCCAGAACCGATTTATCAGGCTATCGACGAACTCGAGGAGAAAATACAACAAGTGACGTACGAAAAGTTGAAAAAGGAAATGCAATGGGAAAATGCTAGTGATCGTGGGTACATGAAGATACTCCCTAATTTGATATATACACTACCAACGATAACATTTGATCAACAGATGATTATTCGTGGTAGTGATCAGACCGTGCAACTCATCACGTATGGTGGCGGTAACAAGCAAAGTGATGCATTCGTGTACTTGCGTGAAGAAAAAATTTCAGTAATGGGGGATCTGATACTCTAGAAGCATCATCCTGTAATGATTAATGCAAATCCACAGGAATGGCTAAATATTTTGGATCAAGTCGAACTACTTGGTGTAGAAACTATCGTACCGGGGCATGGCGAAGTTTGCTCAATGAAAGAACTTCATGAGGTGAAAGGTTACATAAAAGATATTATTGCATTGGTGACGGAAACCGTTCAAAGTAAGAAAAGTATTGATGATATTTTAGTACTAAAAGCTTATCAAGACTGGTATTTTACTACATATTTTAAAACAAACTTGAAAATAGTTTATGATTTGATCACTAAATCAGGGGATTAAGAAAACGGCAGCTTTTCTTGAACAAGAAACTAAAATAATTCATTCCCTTAAGTCTATTAAAAATCAACAAATCCAACCTTTTTAAATAGAAAGTTGGGATTTGTTTTTATAAAATAATCTGTCTTCTTTCTTAAAGCACTACACTACATTTAAAAATTTTCTTTATAAAACTAATTAAAAAAGCATGATTAAAAATAATGCTTATCACCGAAGACAAGAATCTTTTGTTTTTTAGATTTGAAAACTTCATTTAATCGGTACATAAATATGAATAATATTATGCTGTTCTTTGAGATTTTGAATATTTATCCAGTGTTCCATATCAAATGCGCGAGTGTCATCAAAATTGTTCCTCTTCAGCCATTCATTAATCAAATCGTATGTAGCATCAATTTCCGATTCTGGGCCTTCATGCATAAATAAAATAAATCGTCCTTTAGGTATAATATGGGTAATCATTCCATTCGGAATATCTTGAAATGCTTGAACCTCTGCGGCCACAATATGCGTGAAAGCAACATCCGGCGTCCATTCACCTTCCGAATATATTTGAACCAGATACATGCCATCGTCTATCCTGTTCACAATTTGTGCAGAGCGATCTACTAACGCTTCGCGCAGTTTCTCCACAATACGTGCTTGAATATCGTCATTCAAACTTGCCTGTATGGAATACCCTACTAATTTGATGGCTTGCTTTTCTATAATTTTAACGTTATCCAACAGCATTAGAAGGCCCACCTCCTTAAGTTTTATTTTCAGAATGGATTTCTTGTTATCTTACCGCGCTTAACACTCCTAGTTCTGTTTTTAGATGGTTCAGTTATCCAATCTTCTCTTTTTCCTCTATCTGAATTCTAGATATAGGAGACTTTCAGGAATAACTTTATTATCCTTTGACATCATTCACTTAAACTTTCAAATCATACTCTTCTAATAACTCTCATATTAGATAAAAGGAAACCGTGTTCAGTCATTAAAAATCCACACATTAAATTCCTCATTTTGTTCTTGTAAATACCATCCTGATTTATAATAATAATCATTTAAATAGGAATAGGTCGGACATAGTGAAATGATAGGTAAATCATTTATAGTTTTTAACATCTTTTTTAATAACCCTTGACCGCGATAAATTTTACTAATCGCAAATTGGTATAAAGATATTTTGTTTTGTGTTTTTTTTCGGTAAAACCGAAAAGCCCCTACTACTTGACCTTCTACTGTTGCCACTATCATTTGCTTTCTTCTTATGGCTGCTTTAACTCCAAGAGGACATAAAAACTCTTCAGAATAGACCGCACTGTTATTGCGTTCTAAATTTTCGTTGAAGAACGACACAACTTCAGATATATGAGTTGGATTTGCTAAGGCTATCTGCATATTTCTCCCCCTTAACGCTTTTTAAGACAAAAGAGATTTATATATTTCTCCTATAATACCTTCCATTTGATGAACACCTAATTCTGTATTCGTCATTATGACCGCACCTTTCTCTATATACGGAAATGCCACCATCATACATTGAAAACCCACTCCCCAACCAAGTGATGTAATTTCTAGTTCTTTTTCTAAGCCTTCAAGAAACACACCTAATCCAGTCCAACTTTTACCTCTTTGTGGGGTTATCATTTCTTTTGCTAAATTTTCCGAAATACCAACCTTGCTTTCTCCTTTTACAGCATTCATTAACTCAAGAACTAATTCAGCTAAATTCAAAGAAGTTGTCCATAATCCAGAAGCCGCTGGATAAGGATATATAGGATATTTCCCATCTACTAATTCACCGTTTTTGTTGTGACCACAAGAAAAATTTTGTCTATCCACTTCCAACATTGTTGTATTGTATTGGCTATTTGCCATTCCTAATGGTTCAAATATTTGCTCATTCATAACTTGATGAAACGGTTTTTCAGTAACATCTTCTATCAGTTGCTGAATGATACAAAAACCTGCATCTGAATAATGGAATTCACTTTCTGGTTCACACTTGACGTCAATAGGAGTTTTACAATATGGAGTTTGCCCCTCTAATAATTCAACCATCGAAGGAACCCCTATTTTCGAATTTAGTTCAGGAAAACTACCTTCAGGGTCTTTAATTCCAGATTGATGACTTAGTAAGTTCCTCAATGTCACTTTTTTATTTTTAGTAAAATCATTTTCTGGTACTTTCCACGATACAAGACTTTCATTCACATCATCATCTAAATCAAGAAGTCCTTCCTTTACTAGCTTCATAGAAAGTATTCCTGTTAAGAACTTGCTAATTGAACACGCACTAAAAATAGAATCTTCATTTGCTTTTCTATTGCTTTCCACTTCTAATAAGCCGTAATTTTCTGTTCCACTAATTTCACCACCCTTAAGCAATGTGATACTTAGACCTTGCACATTATAATGTTTCATTCGTTCTTCAATGTTAATGTTCTCTAATTCCACAATTATCCCCCTTGTTAATATTATTAAATAAATTATAACACGAACATACGTTCTTTTGTATCTATTTGTAAAAAAAAATATCTTCAACTCACCTGCCACTTTAGTTGAATAAGAAAATAGGGCCGTCAGAACAGCTCAACGATTTTCTACTAAAGTTCCCGTTAGCTTAATAACTTCTGCGAAAACATGTTATAAACCTTCTTAATTATTGTCACTCATTATAAAGTTGTCTTTACAAACTCTCTAAACTTCTCTTCTTCCTCAATAAATGGATTATGATTTGATTCCTCAAAAATGATTAATTGTGATTGAGGAATAAGATCTGCTATTTCAATACCAAATTCAACAGGACATTGAACATCATATCTACCTGTAAATATGTAATTAGGTATATTTACATTCTTTAATTGGTTTCGAAGATCAAAATTTTTCACTTCTATTTTTCTAAAATAATCAAGATTTTCTCCAACTGTACGGCCACTATTTGGGCGTTTAATTGCTTCTTTTAATTTATCCTCAGAATAATAGGACATTAATGCCCACTCATATCCTAATTTTTGACGATCTTCTTGTACTGTATTTGGATTGTTCAACAACTCCATAATCTCAATAATTCGTGGAAAACACTTATTTTCTGAACAATAGATGCTATTCTTGTGTCCAGCGTATTCTTTACTTGCTGCCGTACAACCTGCAATTAATTTTGTTAAAGATTGCGATGAATCTATTGCATATTGCAATGCCAACATACCACCTGTTGAATGACCAGCAAATGCCCATTTTTCAATCCTTAGCGCTGTTCGAATTGCTTCTAAATCTTTTATAGCTTCTTTCATACTAAGTTGACTTTCATTTTCAGCTTTTACCGAATGACCGGCACCCCTTGTATTAATTAAATAAACTTTATAGTGATCGGTAAAAGGGGTTGCAAATAAATTTCCACGTTCATCAAATGCCATATATAAATGTGTAATGGCTAATGGATCGCCTTGACCAGCAGTAAAATACTCGAAGATACCTCTTTCTGTTTCTATTAATCCTTGTTCCCATATAAAATTCATTCCCCTTTTCTTATCTAGAATTAAAACAAGTATCACATCTGGATTTACAATAACTGACCTAATATCTTCTAAATGCATTAAATTCATTGGGATTATATTTTTCAATAAGTTTCCTGCTTCCTACAACCTTTTCATATACAGCAAAATGGCCCGATTGTTGAACACAAGTTAAACAACTCTTGAACAAACCTCCGATAGTTAAGAAGCCTGCCGATTATCCGGCAGGCTGAGGGCTATCGTTACCCGTTAGGTCCTTTGAGTAGTGCAATCAACACGATCTCGGCCACCGCGGTGCGACTATGTGAATGGATGTGTGCCTCTCTGATAACAACTCCGGGCTACCGAAGCGCTTGTTCTCCGATACGTGAATACATTGTGAAAGTTGATGCCTACTTTGAAATGCTTACAATTTCATTGATGAATTAATTAAATACTCTCTATCCAGTATTGAATAAAAATATTGATCATGCCATTGGTTATTCCAGAACAGTTCTTCTTGAAATGTTCCCTCTCTTCTCATGCCCAAGCTCTCCATTAATTTTACAGATCTAAGATTGTTACAATTATACATTCCAACCACTTTATGAGCTTGTAATCTTTCGAATGCAAACTCTATTAAAAGTTTCGTCGCTTCATACCCAAAACCGTTTCCTTGGTAAATAGGAAGAATTGCAAAACCAAGCTCCCAACTCTTTCTATGCTCTACATAACACCAAATTTGGGCCAGACCAATTGGTTTAACTTCTCCCTCTATAGTGCTTTTGACAATAAAATCATAACTATACTGAGTATTCATCTTTTGTAGGTACTTTTCTCTAACGACTTTCATATCTGATTCAACATATTCTTCAAATAACCAAATATCTTTATTGCATTCTAGTTCACAAATAAAATCCAAATCATCCGGAGTAACTCTTGAAATAATTACATTTTTTCCATTATGCTTCATAATAATCACTTCCTTGTTCCAAAAAATTCTCTATTAATTTCCGATAACGTTAAATTTACGTACTTCATCTTTATACAATATAAATCACCAGAACCACTTTATATTTATAAGGAACAATTGATAATGTCACATTCCTCAGAAATCCCCTTCCGAAATCTCATTGACTTAATTCTCGTATCTTACATTAATTTCGTCATAGATTGTCATCTGTCCTTCTATCCTTCTTGAACAAAACTGCACTTTTAGTTGAATAAGAAAAAAGAGCCTCTAAACAGCTAAATGATCTTCTACCAAAGCCCCCGTTAGTTGAATAAATGTTAAGTATTAAATGTTAAGTACAATTTTTTACCTCTCCAAAAGTAATTTTCATACTTGGAGTGTATGCTAAAGAGGAATCAATACTAAATACTTGTGAAAACAGTTGTTCGGCTTCATACTGTTCCTGAGCATCCTTCAATGTGACCCCACGATTTTTCAAACCTTCAATAAAGACTTGTCTATTAGTAAGTTCTTCACCCAAGCCTTCTTCTTTTAAAGAATTATACAATTTTCGTTTATCTATTTGATTCATATTGGGATTGAGGAAATTAACTTTATCACTAATTCTGCACTCAATGTTCTCCACACCCAATTCTGTTAAATATAATGGTATTTTTGCCCCTATATTTCCATCTTTTCCTTTTTGTTTTACATCCTCTTCAAATAGTTTTTGAAGAATGCCAAGTTTGATAATTTGTGTTTGTTCATACCCACTTACATAGTATGATGACATATTTGAGATCCAGTGTGGTTCAAAACAAATTATCTTGCCTTCGTTAACAACAGATTTGACCATTTTTTGAAGCATTCTTTTGGGTTCGGACATATGTAAAAGAAAAGCGTGGCAAATAGCAATATCATACTTACGCTCAATTTCTATCTCATTTGTATCAGCTACAAAGAATTCAGTTTCATATTTCAGATTATGAAAAAGCTCTCTCCCCTTATTAATAAGCTGTTGCCCTTTATCTATTCCTGTATATTTTGAACCAGTTGGTAGTAGAGGTAATAATTTAAGTCCTAAATAGCCATATCCACAACCAAAATCAACAATATGTACAGGTTTAGAAAGCTTCCAAACGTATTTCACTAAAAACTCTAAATAGTCATCATTATAATATAAATCTCTCGTTCTTTTGAGGTATTCTAGTTTGGTATCCCAATAATACTCTTCCAATTAATGTCCTCCTTTATCTAAATAGGTTATTGTATATTATTCGGCAGATTATAGAGTTTTCCCTGTTCTTATTGAACAAGAATGCCCTTTAGTGGAATAAGAAAAAGGGCTGCCGTTGCAACCCCGATGTTCAACTAAACTGCTTCGTTAGTTGAAAAAGAAAAAAATCCGTATTTGCAGCTCAATAATCTTTTGCTAAAGCCCCTGTTAGTTTAATTAGAACAGCGACGCTTATTTAACTAGCGCGCCCGATTGCGGAATATCATAAGTACACGTGTATTTAAATGAGTTATTTGGAAATCAATTGTTTTCCGGAATTATCAAATCGAAAAATAGTCTTTTGTCCATCAAACGTTTCCCCGTTTATCTCAGTGTAGACTCCATTAGTGTAATTTGATATTGACCTCCTCCAAAATTTTTGTCCAGAAATGTTTTTCTCTAATGGGTTAGTAAACAACTCCCAATTCCCTTTAAATTGGTCAAATACTATATTTGCTGCTCTTTCAGCAATACCTTTCCCTCTTAATGATTGAATTAAAAAGAACTCATTTACAAAATAGTCAATTCCTTTATTACAATGTGGTGGGGTTGCTATTAGGATAAACCCTGCTGGCGTCCCATCTACTAAAATTAAGTAGGGGAATAAAACTTCTGGCTTTTCCCACCAAATATTTTGAACTTCATACTGATCATTTAATGTTCGAAAATCGTCACTATCCTCATATATCCCGTGAACATTCGGGATTCTACCATAATGTCCAGAAAGGTCATATAGGTATAAAGGATATAAGTTTTTTATAATATATGCTTCACTTTTATCTGTTAAACGAACATCAATTTTCATAGGCTTCTCCTTTTAAAATAGACATAAAAACATATGTGTAAGTTTTCATTTAAACAATTAATCCCTTTTAATATTCTTCATACTTTTTTTGTAGATACGACTTTCTCAGCTGCTGCTTGATATGTTCTCCATCCCTTACCTGATAAAAAACATTCATAATGGCGTTCCAACTTAGTCATTTCACGTTTAAAGCTTTCTGCCCCCCAAATGGGTCGAACAAAACCGGTTGGTGGGACAAAACTTGTTGCTACTTCATGAAGTCTCCCCATCAATACGCCCATATTATATACACGGCTATCCGCTAACTCACCATTTACATGCTCTCCCCCTACCCACCGCATCATCGTGACACATGGTCACCGATATCCTTCTTCGGTAACTATTTCTAATACATAAGAACCATCACAACTTACCAGACCTTCTGGGACAGTTAGATCATCCGGTTTATTCAATGCCAAGCAAAGTAAGTTCTGAGCGAATTTCCTCCCTACCCAATCTATCCGAATGTATACGAAGCAAAAAGCTTTCCTTTGAACTTGTCTCTATTGGATAAATTGAATGCTTTCCCTTCTAAGTCATACTGTAGTAAGGATAATAAAGCGACTCTCCTCGCCCTTATTGACAAAGATCGCCTACTTTCATCAGTATCAAATTGAAAAAAATTAAACATATCCTGACCTCCTAAACTGTATTAAGCATCATCCTTTGTACTTATATATGTAATTATAATAAAAGCAATCCAGTGAAAATATATAATGAACGATTATAAATTATACTTTACACAAAAAAGTCACATCAGATTTAATCCAATGTGACATATACAAACTATTTTTTTGAGTAAACTATTTTTTTAATACTATCGCGAGAAAGAAAGAATCGATCTGAAAGTTGATCTACCTTTATGCCGGCAGAAAATTTTTGACGGATCTCATGGTTTCTATCGTTCAAATAAGTTTTACTCCCAGAGTTTTCGCCCCATTTCTTCCGTGATCCCTTAGAAATAGGGACGTAAACCATTTCTCCATTTACATACTTCTGTATTTCATTCAGTAATTCTACTGGAAAGATACTTTCTGCATTTACATATTTCATGTTAGCTTCGCTCCTTAAATCAGATGAAATTTTTAAGGTAGCAAAGTCATTACTATAAACAATAATCACTTTTCAGGCGGAAACCAATTTCTAGCTCTATACAAACAACCACCTTGTTTACAGTATAAACTTTGCATAGAGCTAATCTTTAAACTTCTCATAATTCTTGTCATAGTGAACCTCCTCCCTTTACGTAATACAACCACAGTTACGTTCCTATTAATAATTTCGATAAGGACTGCCCGATATCCTTCGAAGTGTTAGTCTAATTCCACGTTAATAAGCTACACCTAGTTATATGTCCTTAAGTAAGTTACTCAACAATCTGGCCCGATTGTTGAACAAAAGTTATAAAACACTCTTAAACTAAACTGCCGCTTTAGTATAATAAGTTCAAAAAAAAGGCTTTAATTTCTTCCTTGCTCAAAGCCCCTGTTAGTTGAAGTGGATAGGTTACACTAATTTAGACAATTCTGATAAGGGCTAGTACACTAAAACTAATACCTTAAGGAGCGTGTCAAAATGAAAAGAGAACGTAAAACCTATACCCCTGAATTTAAGCTACAAATAGTGAAACTTTATGAAAATGGGAAGTCCCGTGCGGATATTGCCAGAGAATATGATATTTGCTGCTGAGGAACCTGGAGTAGCACACCCTTATCCTGATTCAGGAGTCCGGCAACAGTCTGGAAAAATACGAATAATAATAAAAGACCAGTTCCCGCCATGAACTGGTCTTCTTCCATGATACTGTTCATTTAAATATGAATAGGAGTAATAAAGTTATTAAAATTCACTTATAAAACCGTAAAAGGATTAAGTTCAGCTTTACATTGATTTCAACATAAATATCCAATAAAAACTCATTTCTAAGAAAAACTCAAGAGGTGATTTTTATCAATTTTTTTATAAAGTTACTGTAACTTAGTAATAAAGTTTGATTAAAATACAGTTGCACACGCTGTGGATTAACAAGTAAAATAATCATAAAAACCACAGAGAAATTATTATTCTTTGTGGTTTTTAAGTTTATTTTTATCTTCTATTATTCTTCCATATCCAGTCCTAACTGTTTCAATTCCCGTGACATCTCTTTAATCGGTTGTTCGCTAAACGCTTTGTCCCAATTGTCACGCGTAGCGTCTAGCATAATCATACTCGAGGTCATGTCAGTTGACGATTTGATGTAAAAATCAATTTTACCGCTTGTCTTACCAAACGTTTTTACTACTACATCGTACGCTTTAACATTACGGTCATAATAAGCGTCTATTCTTTTTAATACCTCTTCTTTTCTTTTACTTATATCATCTTCACTGTATATACCATTCTTCATTAGTTCATCTCTAGCTTCTTCATAGTGTCTAAGTGAGTGAAGTACTTCATATCGTTGTTTTACACTTAATTTACTGTATACGTCGTCATCGTTTATTATCCCGTTTAGGTATTCTCCGTATTTGTTTAATTTTGTATAGTTCTCTAATTCATCCATACTCGTAATAGACTTTATAGCACTCTCGTATCTCGATGCTAGGGTTCTGCGAGCTCTATACATATAATCAATATAATGTAACTCAGCAGGAGTGAATTTCTTTACTACATTACTACGTTTAGCGTCTCCACCAAACAGTTCACTGTGCATGAAATTCAATTCTTTTACATAAAAGGTAGTTCGTGAAGTTGCAGTATTCATCATTTTTATGGATGAACCGGCCGAATGTATCATTGATCTTGCAATGTTCAAATGTCGATCTACTTTTGTTCTATTAATTTTTTTCTTCTTTAGTTCCTTCTCTATTATCTTGAATTCATCAGTTACTCGTTTTGTCGGGTATTTCTTATTTTGATCTGCGAATGATTGGTTTCTATTAATAGAACCTACATTATTTACTCTATATAAATATTTCGATTTTTCAAAGCTGACATATGGTGTAAGTTCGGTGTAATACTTTTCTCCCTTGATTATATCTTCCTTTGGTATTTTACTGAACACTTCTTTATGCAGAGGTTTTAAATCCTTTTGCATACCATAAAATATTTGATATTGAACCTCATTTTCTTTTATACGTTTCTTATATAGTTTGATTTTTTTGTTAACAGACGAAATATACGCTTTTTGACTTACTACTTTGCTTTTTTCTATATTAGTACTAGCTTGAACTGTAGATTTAGGACTTTCTACAACTACACTTGATAATAGTATTCCTGTACTTAATACTCCTAGCACTACGCTTTTACTAAATTTCCCCATTGTATCATCTCCTTCTTAATATAAATCAGCTCTCGTTCCGCATTAGTGGTTTTTGGTTGTTTTTATCTACTCTTTAGTCTTCCATATCCATTCCTACTTTTTTCAATAGTGAAGACATAGTTTGAATCGGTTGTGTACTCATTACCTTGTTCCAATGTTCGTAAGTATCATTAGCCAGTTGTATGTTAAACGCCATGTCGCTAGCAGCTTTGTTGTATATATCAATCTTACCGCTCTTCTTACCGTTCGTATTTTTCACCTCTTCAGATGCTTTTGAGTATGCCTCGTAGTATTTTTCGGTTCTTTTTAGCATATCTTCTTTTCTATTACTTATATCATCTTCACCATAAATACCATTATTCATCAATTCATTTCTCGTTTTTCTATAATAATCAAGTGCGGCAGTTACATTCTCCCTCTGTTTTACAGTTAATTTACTATATACACTTGTATCATATACAAGTCCTTTAAGGTATTTCCCGTATTTATTTAATTTTGTATAGTTCTCTAATTCATCCGTACGATTTTCAATGGAATTCCTTGTTTCCAAATGGCGAGTATTCAGGGAAGTTAATTCCACACGTTTACTTTCAATTAGTTTAATATAATCTAATTCAGTAGGAGTGAACTTCTTTACTACATTACTCCGTATAGCGTTTCCTCCGTTCATTTCACTATATAAGAAATTCAGTTCTTTTGTGTCAAAGTCAACTTTCAATACTAAGTTATACCTATAATTTTGGAATGTACTGTTTGAACGTAATGACGATTTTATATTGTACAGAAGACTATCTACCTTTTTTCTATCTATTTTCTTCTTTTTTAACTCTGACTCTACTTTTTTGAATTCATCAAGTGTCTTTTTAGATGGATATTTAGACCTTTCTTCGTCTATATCGTGAATTTTATCTATATCACCTAGTTTAGATATATACTTTGATCGTTCGTAACTTATATAATCTGGAACTAAATAATAATATCTATCTTCAATGTAGTAGTCTTCTAGGGACCATATAGAATCACCTATTATAGGAGTTGAATTCTCATCCAAAACAGCATACTTTTTATATATAGCGATATTTTCAGCTAAACTCTTCTTATATACACTTAATTTTTTCTTAGCAGACGAAACATACGCTTTTTGACTTACTACCTTACTATTATTAATAGTACTAGCTGCTTGAACAGTAGATTCATTACCTACTGCAACGGTACTGGATAATAGCAATCCAGTACTTAACATACCTAACATTATACTTTTACTTAATTTCCCCATTTAATCAACTCCTAGTCTTCTTGATATAAAATAGCTCTCGTATTGGGGGGAATTTATATTTTGGCCCTCCCAATGGTATAATTATACATTATTTGTTAGCAAACCTGGCCCGTTAGTTCAATAAAGAAAAAAGAGCTGCATTTGCAACTCAATGATCTTCAAGTAAAGCACACCGTTTGTTTAAGTACATTTGAAACCAACAGTTATCCAAAATGATTATGAAACCACCAAACAATAAGAATCATACTCACTATTCCCCAAGCCGTGGTACTCGCTATCCACCAAATTATGGATTTAGCTTTTGTTGAACTTTCCTTGTCTTCCATATTTACTGTTATAAAAGCGAGCTTACTTTCCATACCTTTTTTCATAGAAGTGAGAACAACAAATCCGATTATTATGAAACCAATAGTTATCCAGAGTAATAAGTCCACCTTTTATACCTCCCTTTTTTGTGAATTACTTTCCTTTCAATCTTCTTTATTCAACTATCCTGCCTCGTTAGTTGAATAACTCCAACAAAAAAACGTTAATAGAATAAAGACCTATTCCTTTATTGCACATTATGTTCGTACTGCATCAATCCCCAAAAGCTAATTTCCTACTTACTAAAAGTTATATTATGGTTAAAGTATTACTGTCAAAGGAAGTACATTATATGTATAAAAAACAAAAAATTCTTCTCATCACAATTGTAATAATTGCTTTTCCAGTAGCCTTTTTGGCGCCTGAAAGTAGATACGTTTTTCTATTAGGTCCTCTATATTTCCTTATTTTTTTTCTCTTTGAAATTTATGATTGGTTCAAAGAAAAACGAAAAAATATTTACTGATTTATTCTTGGTTTTAGTCAGGGTTATTTGTAAAAACAGATATAGAACCTCTCCCTCTCTTGTTCAACTAACCTGCCCAGTTAGCTTAAGTACATATTTTCACAATCTCTTTATAGTGTTTTTAAAGTAAATAATACAAAAATCCCCTCTAAGAAAAATATGGAGGAGATTTTAAGTAATCAATCTTTATTATAAATTATCAACATTAAGTAACTCTTAAATCGGCATAGCTTTCGTATTGAGGATAGTGCCATCCAGCGACGAGACATTACTCAAATCATTATCATTCCTCCGGCCCCTGACGATATCCTTACATAGAAATTTTGCAACTCTATTTGAAGAAAACCAATACCAATAGAGCTTCGTCTATGCCTTACATTCTTCTTTTATAAATACGACAATCAAATCTAATTTACTTTAAGCTTTTAGAAACAGATCACTTGCTCTCCAAAATGCTCACACATTTGCTCACATAATTATTTTTTCGAGTTAATTTTATTTAACTCAGTTAATTTGAGGATTGCTTAAAACCTTGATAAATCAGACTTAATCGAACTGCATTTACTGAGTTAAATCAGTTTGATTAAGTGGCTTTAGCCTTCTTGGTTTAACGCACCGTTAACTCAAATACAATAGTTCATAATCCCTTCTCGACAACATGAACTACATTTTTTCTAGTTTAATTAGTAAGAAGTAGAGCCTCCAATAGCTAAAGATATTCCCGAAACGAATAAAAAATCCAAAGTTTTTAACATACTAATTCATTAGTGCATCCATTTGATCCTGAATTCTAAACAGTTCTAATAGTTAAAACTTTTCGATCCCATTATAAAACAATCGACCAATTTTATACGCGGTGACTTGTATTTATTTCATGTTATCCTTTTGCCATGGTTTTTGAAAGCTTTGTCTTTCCGTTTGCTGCACTAAAGACAACGGCAATATACGTTCCTTCTGGTGTTTTTAGTGTTTCAATTAGTTCTCCACTTATTGATTGAATTGGTGTTACCGATGGAAATCCATTTAATTGTAAATATTGCATAAACTCTAACTCAGCTTTTATTTGTTCAATAGATTTATCCTGCTCAAAACTAAATCTCAAAAAATATTGAACTTGATTACGTTCAAAAGCATACACAAAGTTTGAACTTGCACGCCACAACTCCAAAGTTCCCTCGTCATATTCCCAGAATTGAACGAGACTCTGAGCGACTGCATCAGAAGCTACTCCTCTTACCATGTTTCCTAAATTCATCATCTTTTATTTTTCCTCCCATTACCTTTGAGAGGATTAAACCTTAGTTAAGAAGTAATCCCTCTCATTAGCATGCTATTTTGAAATTCTATCATTTTCAATATGTCACCCCTTCCTTAAGTTTCGGCTATAAAAAATAAATAGTCCTATATATATACTGATTCTACATAAAATTGTAAATACCTCTTTTGTAATTTCTGCCCTGATAGGTCAATAAGACTTACTACAATAAGAAAAAGAGCTGCCGAACTATGTTTGTTCAGCAACTCTTGCACCGGTTGTTTAAAAATTAATAATTATAATCCCTACATCGTTTCAATGTATATTTACAACGTAGTTTATAAAAAATAACCCCTTTCCCCTTTAGTTCAATAAAGAGCTGTCTGAACAGCTCAACAATCCTCCACTAAACCCGTTTGTTGAATAATTTTTATGCTCTCTTATAATAAGTCTGTCCCCTTAAATTCAGTATTTATCTTAGCGTTAGAAATCCACTTTAATTTCTCCACGTTCTGAATAAAAAATGACTCCATCCTCTGTCCAATTCGCATTATTTACGCCTAATGCCTTTAAAGCATCCGGCTTATCATTAACATCATAACGAATATAAAATGACACTGGCTCATTATTTAATTTTTTAAAAATTCCTGGGAAAGGAGTTGGTCGATAAAAGTTTTAAAAGTGGGTTGTCTCTCCTAAAGAAGCGTTTCTATGTTCGATTATCAGTGTCTCTTCGCCTGTAGGAGAATCAATTCGGTTAACAGAAAATTCAGCTATTAAATAAGCCAACCAAGTTCCCAATATAAATAGTATGCCAAAAATTGATACTAAAACGGCTACATATGTTCTTATTTTAAGAGAATTTGCAAGTAGAAAAATGAAATCAGCGTCAGTATGGCAGGAAATAAAAATCCATATCCGATACCTACAAGAATATAAAAATAATAATGATTACACTTTAATAAAATTATAAGCAAATCAAGGGCTATAACGAAAATAAAGAACTTTACAGCCGGCTTTTGTATGTTTTTTTTATCATATCCAATCTAACCCTCCTTGCTACTTCTAGCTTTTCATTTCGTTCCTGCAGTCGAGTAATTTGCTCTTGTTGACCAGCTACGGCCTCTAAGAGAAATAATAAAATTCCATCTATTTGGGTTGGGAACACATCTTCTAGGGGGTCAGAGTGATATCGCCATATCAAGTGCTGTATTAGCTAAGTCTGTAATCATCCGCCTTTTCCTCAGATATGCCATTACGAACGCCCTTAGAGAACATAGTTGACAGTGTTTCATTGTAGGAACCAGTCATTATCTTTTCATTTTGGTTCTGTCCAAACAACCACTGAGACAACATTACGGCAGTACGTGATTTACCATGTCACGAAGGTACATTGATAACCAATACATCGTCATCCGTTCGTAGAAGTCTTGCATCTCATTGCAAAGGTCGATTAAATACTGACGATCATCAGCATAGAAGTCAGGCGCAAGCAAATGACAAAAATAAAAGAACTCGCAGTTAGCAAGTTCCATCTTAGCCATCATCTTCAGTTGATTTAACTCTTTATCTGTCATTTATCAATCAGCTTCCATAGTTCCTCTGTGGTCAAATTCTTACAGGATTGTCGACCGTCATATTACCGCTAGGTTCGACTTGTTGTTTATCACACCCATCAACGGGCTTGCGGTTCTTTAACAAGAAGATTTGGGCTGTTGTGTCTGGTCACATTTAATTTGGTTATAATCTTCCAATTATAAAATATAATATTTAATAAGGAGGTGATTAATATGAAAAAGAAATTAGGTATTCTTCTTTTTGCTGCAGCACTTTTTGGTGCAACATCCGCCTCTGCTGCCTCTGTCGCTGGACCAAATTGTTACCGGGCAGGTAACGTATGGATATGCGAATACTAAGGCATTAATAGAGATTTAGATAATAGATTTAATGTTTAATTAATAGCCACTTTTATAGTGGTTTTTTTATTTGAAGTTATACTAAATTTGCAAAGTAAACCTTAATAGTTGTTGTTTTGAATATCTAGGTCTAGCCATCTCTCATAACACCACCTCCGAATACTCAATTGTTTTCGTATCACTACTTTCATGCTAAGTGCTCGTTTTAATTCTTTCTATTGTTCTAAACCACTTTTAGTCTTAAACTTTCTCTCCAATAAAAGTAAGTGTGATAATCATAAAAAAGGAGGATGATTACATTGAATCAAACAAAAGAAGAATTGCTTGATCAACCTATTGAACTCTTAGACTTACCACCTAGGGTTTTTAGAGCACTCAAAAGACCTTGGCTTGTAAAGTTTAATACAGTCCGAGATCTAGTTGAAATTGAATATTCTAATATTCCTGAATTAGGTCCAGTTGGTAGGGAAACTATTAAGAATACATTGAGTGATTATCTCGATAAATAATAATTTCATCCTGACACAAACAAACTCCATCCAATCGACTTAGCATATGTGTTTTAAGCTACAACACCATTCTTCATGAGTTTGAGATATTGATGCTACGGTAATGACTTTCGTATCTTCGCTCCCAATCCAAAAGCACTGGTTAAATTAAATCATTTTCGTACTTAGCTTTGGCACCAGCATTCTCTTGCTGAAGCTCTGTGATTTTCACCTGTAAACCTGCAGCTTCAACTTTCTTCAATTCTTCTAGCTGTTGATCACGAGAAGCTAAATCAGTTCAAGTTGTTTTTTTCAATATTTACTTCATCAAAGCTAGTTTTAGGAATTGTAGTAGCATAGTCTGAGATAAATTTATCTGCCTGTTCCGCAGTTATACCTAGTGCGATTAAATCTTCTTTTTTCATTTCTGCATCCTCCTAATTCGGTTTTTAACGTGTAACGACAAGTTTGGTATTGCAACCCGTTCTTTAACGTCTGCGAGTGCAAAAAGACGCAAAATCATAATAAAAAGCCACTCTATTGGGTGGCTTAGAAATTAAATATTTTGAATGTATACTACACTAATTAGAGGAGCGCTAAAAATCATATCACCGTCTACATCGTATAAAAAGTATGCTTCATCTTCCACTACGATTTCCTCTACGCTATTTACAACTTTCTTTATTAAACCCTCATTTCCATATGCAACTGCTACTTCATACTTCATATCAAATCCCCCTTATTTACCAGTAAAGAAAATTATACCATTTATTTTATTGGTAGGTAAAACTTTTCTCCCAATCTGAGAAAGAAGCCATTTGAGAGCATAATAAAAGCACTCAACCATTTGTATTTGGTTAAGTGCTAATTTAATGAGAAAATCGAGTCATGAACTTTTTGAGCTAAATAATAAAAATCAGTTGGATCATCATTTGCATCTAAACCTTCTAAAGTAAGATCATGGATTGCTAATAACAAATCGTTTATATCTCCATTTCTGAGTTCATTAAAATCCGATAAGTTTTTCTGTAAAAATTCCTCATCTTCCTTTGTCATTTGAATCATAGTATCACTCCTACTTTTTAGGGGGAGTTTGAATCATATTCCCTGTAACATGATTTATTGTTACTATACATTCCCCATTGATGTATTGACGAGAATTCTGCTTGCTAATTATTTTATCGGGATTTAACAATACCTTCTTAACAGCACCTATTGGAACACCTGCCCATTCTCTATTCTGGGATGTACCAGCTTCTATTTGACCTAGGCCCCTGTCAATGAAATGTAATTTATAACCTTTAATAAGAATGCCATTTGAAGTAGTTTGGCCAATTATTTTTGTCTACACCTCATTTGCGATTTCTTTATACGTATCAAAATTAGTAAAAATATGAATGTCACCTTTTTCAACTGCATTCCTATACCCTTTAAGGAGGTACATGAGCGATATCGGATGATTTACCCATACCACGACCACCTTTACAAACGATGTTTAGTTTGTCGGGATCTATAGCTGCCTTCTAAATTGAATGAAATACTTTAGGAATAAATTCGGATAGTTTACGTTTCATCGCCATCACCAATATCATCAATAAAGATAACATTCATCGAACCTTCATGTTTAACTGTTTCCTTGAACATTCCTAAGTGTTTGCCGATTAATTCTGTAGCTTTGTTCGCTCCAGCACTATCAAACTGAAATTCCCCTGTTGGAACAAGACTTTTTGAATCGTAGTCAAATTCCATTGCTGCCTCCACTTGCATAGCACGTTCTGATATATCCATCAACCTTTTAAGCACCCAATAGGCATCAAGATTCAATCTATCTGCTCGTGTCTTCTTCATTTCCACTATACGCGCGAGAATGCCAACATCTGCCAACAATTGGCTTGCTTGTGACCTTGCAGTCCTTTCACTGTAACCTGCTCGTATAGCTGCCTATGTAGCGTTTAAATCCACCATGTATACATCCATGAACGCCAATTGCTTATCTGTAAACTTCATCTCAATCTATGGCCTCACCTCATTATGCTAATTGCTTAATTTGATCAAAATAAAAAGCACCCCGAAGGATGCTAAGTGTTTCGTTATAATTAAGCTCAAATTGGACAGTTACCTCTATTATCACACTTTGGTGGTTTACTAATAGGTCCACCTCCTCCTCCATCCAGATGTGGTTTTGAAACAGAACCCGCACTTGCACTTGTAGCAAACGATAAACTCAAAACTAGTAGAGCGCCTACGATAGGAAACATTGACTTTTTCTTTTTCATTAATATCACCCTCCAACAAATTAATATTTACCCATATTTGTTATATTATAGTTAATTCTTTAAAACCCTTTTTATTTTTTTAAATAATTAATATTTCACCCTCCAACAAACGAACGCCATCCAATAAGGGTTTTGGTCAGCAAAGTATTCGTTTGTGTCAGAGCAATAAAAAGCACCCCGAAGGATGCTTCAATATTAGAACGACTCATTTTCTATCCAAACAACATTTATATCTGCCGGATCATAAACTGAAAATATTTGTCTTCTTGCACCTATAATTGCTTCTTGTTCAGAAGGAAAATTTGCTATAGATGATATATATGGACCTGCTTGCTCACCGCCATGATAGTAATGACTGGTTATAAAATGAAAATATCCATGAGCATCTTTAGACAAATGTCATGCTCTCGACCATGCTGTTGATTTGCGTCTCATCCAGAAATTATCCTCATGAAGATTAGCTTTCATTTGGTGCGACGCTTTTTTACCTTCTTTATATTCAACTAACAATTCATCTGCCCAATTCTTCATTCTCTCCATCTCCTTTTCATCAATAAAAAGGTTCTATAATATTTGTTGGGGTTTTCAAACAATTGAAGACAAAAAATGCACGAACACTGCGATTTCTTTATACTTGAATTGTCGAGAAATAAGTAGAAAGCGAGTGTCGTGCAAATGAACTTTAACATGAAAAAGCAAGGATTTGAAGGCTTTACCTATCACAAACGTGTATAAAAGAGAATCACACATAGCTATCCATATAGAAATGCCAATCAATGAACAGGTTTGTCCATCTTGTGGGGCGTTGACGCGTAAAGTGCATGATTACCGTATACAGAAGATTAAACACTTGAAATAGTTTGAACGATTAAGTGTTATTTACTATCGAAAACGACGTTATGTATGTGGAGAATGTGAGAAACGCTTCACTGCAGCCCTTAAAGGACAGCCTTTTTTCTCCTCTTACCGTTGACACTTATCCTTCATCTTTCTTCATCTAGATATTTAACGATTCCCAAGAATATATCATCTTTTTTACACTCTTTGATAACTTCTTCTAACGAAACACTCCATTCGTTTTCAAATAAAGATGACAATTTTATTTTTATTTTTTTATCATCCAAATCAGGTAATTCCAGATAATTATATTCTTCTCTTATTATATTTAATACAGGTTCATGTTTTCTATCAAGTAATATTATGTTATAAGTTGCAAAAATATCGTAAATAATACCTCTTACTTCTTGGGTTGTATTTGGAATATCTACAAAACTCATAGGAAAATCCAATCTGCTGCATCATCTTCAGCACTTGCAAGTGATTCTACGAATTTCCCTACTTTACCTGTTACCTTTTTAAAACTTTTCGCTGCCGCAGCATCTAATAATCCAAAATCCTCTAAAGTATTAACTGGTTTATTACCCGGTTTTATTAACATCTCAGCTACTTTAAGCGCTGCTTTCGATTTTAATCCTCTGGTTTCTATCACGTGATTTCCAGAACCTGTATTTCCTGAATTCTCATTAACGTATAATGCATTCAATCTTAAAGCTAACTGTTGCATTTCTTGTTCAGATAATTGTTTTACTTGCAAATCAGTTTCTATTACATCATTTTCTGCAGCCAAAGTTTCACTAGGAATTACAAAAGCCACAGTTAACGCAGTTACTAAACTTAAAATAATTAAAAACTTACCAAATTTCATAATATGTATTACCTCCTCTATTAATTTTAACTTACACAATATATTCTATCGTATTTTGTTAAATAATTCCAAATTTAATTTAATTGTAACCATATACACATAATTTATCGAATAAAATAATTTTGCACTTTCCAATTCCATTGCGCCACAATGGAATAAGCTTTTTCTTTTTCATCACTTTTTTCATCATCCACGTGAACAAGATCCCCATCCTCTGTATCATCTAAATTCAATTAATTGTTTTTCGTCAAACACATTTTTCACCGTCAACGTTAAAAACAACCAACGTGCGACTGGTTTTTGTCGAATCACTTCGGAAACAATCTTCGTTGTTTGCACACTTCATTTCATCGTTTTCCTCCAGTTACAAATCGGACATAATGGTGCTTTACAAAACCATGTTCTCGCTAATTTCATTCATCCTTCATCAGTAATATCAAATTCCAAAATTTCAGCGCAAATCGATACACGTTCAGTCTTTTTAAACTGTAAAAGAGTATGAAGATATAGAACCGAATGTTCTTAGTGTGGATCAGTTAAAACGCTTCCCCGATTTAATGAAACGAAGAAGCGTTACACAATACACGATTGCAAATTTACTAGCTTTCACAGGGATGCGAATAGGTGAAGCACTTGCGTTAACGTGGAGTGACGTGGATCTTGAAACAGGGATTGTAAATATTAATAAAACGAGAGGCTCATTTGGCGTTGGAACACCTAAGACATTAAACAGCTATCGAAAAATACCTATTGACGAAACAGTTGTATCTACCCTTAAAAGAAATGCAGCTTATTGCAAAGAATTAAAACTATCTGTAGGTATTCCTTTTAAAAAAGATGCTCAATTTTTTATATCTAAGTTAAATTTAGATGGGATTGGTATTTCATCGACAAGAACTAATTTTAACTCTGCTGGTAAACAATTAGGCTTTCACGTACAACCACACACTTTGCGATATACTCATGCATCTATTTTAATTGCAAGTGGTATTGATATGGTGACAGTTGCAAATCGTCTGGGGGACTCATCGGAAATGGTTTTAAAAGTTTACGCACACGCATCTGAAGAAAACAAAAATGTACCACTTGTAGTATTCAAAAACGCACTTCAAATGTGATACATTTTCATTTTTCATTAAAAATGGGGGACTTTTTGGGGGACTAGTCTATTTTTAACGTTTCTCATTCTTTGTAAAACGCTTATGTGACGGATTTAATCCCTTAAAAGTCTGCTTAATGGCAAGGTAATGGTCCATTTCTTCGATAAACTGATATAAAGACGCCATCGCTAAGAAGTTCTCATGCGTTGATGGTAGTGATAACTTGGCAAAATCCACCTTCACTGCATCTAATTTTTCTCGATATTTACTCGCGGTATTTCCTGAGTGAACATTTTGTGACAAATCTTCCATGAAATCCGCTACTAGCTCCGCCTGCTCTACGATTACTGGCAAATTGGTGATTTTAGGTAATACTCGTTCTATAATCTCAAGCTGCTGTTCACGAACGTCAAAATACATATAATACAAATCTTCTCGACGAGATAAGTGATTTTCAACATCTTGATAAGCTAAAGATTTACCGCGATTGATCACTTCATTTGCCTCTACTAATTCCTTCCCATCCCAACTTGTATCGCCATCCCTTAAATATTTCACAATTTCAACAAATATAACACTGTATAATTCTTCAATGCGGATACGATATTTGTTTAATCGATGTTGAATATCTGGCATATACATATTAACTGCCAAGCCAGTGCCAAATCCGATAAGCATTAATAATAATTCATTCACTAACAAATCTGCGGTAAAATCTGCGTTGTGAAAAATATGTAAAATAATAACTACACTCGATACGAAGCCAGGTGTCACCTTTAACATGACAAGTATCGGTAAAAAGAGGAGGATCATGCAACCAAGAACTAATGGATGGTACGCCACTCCTTCAAAGAAAAAGAAAGCCATTATCATACCAACAATACTAGCGAGAGCTCGCGTATAAACGGCATTCATTGATTTTTTTTTCGTCGTTTGAATACATAGAATGGTTAAAATACCAGCGGAAGTAAAGAATTCTAAGCCAAAAAATTGTGCTAATCCAATGGAAACTGCTGCACCAATTGCTGTCTTTAGCGTACGATAGCCTATTGAAAATCCTTTCACTAACATCTCTCCCCTTTTCATATTAAAACGTTAAAAGGCTGTCTCCATTGTCAATTATGACATGTGAGACAGCCAATATAGGATTAAACTTCTTCGCAGTATTCTTCAAATAATGCTTGAATATTAGTAATAACTGACATTGGATCATGTCCTTCAATTTCGTGACGTCCAATTTCAGCTACTGTTTGACCATCTTTTAATAAAACAAATGATGGTGATGATGGTAAATGATCTTCTCCAAAGTGCATACGTGCTTGAGCAGTTGCTTCTTTATCTTGTCCAGCAAACACCGTTACTAAGTGGTCTGGGCGTTTATCATAATGAACCGCATGTGCTGCTGATGGACGTGCAATACCGCCTGCACAGCCACATACTGAGTTAACCATAACTAGAGTCGTTCCAGGGCGTTTGAAAGCCTCATCTACTTCTACAGGTGTTGTTAATTCTTCATAACCATTTGCAGTCATTTCACCGCGTGCTTGAACCAACATATCTTTCATAAATAAATCATAATCCATGTTCATGTTGTAACGCTCCTTTCAACTTCTACCTTTACTATAACAGGAGTATAGATGCATTTCAAAGCTCTTGTTTAAAATTAATGAAATCCTATCATTTTAATAGTTTTGATAAAATCGTGGATCCCCGCACATATTATTCGTTGGATAAATAAGGGTGCCATTCTTCTTATTATCTTCATATACATAGATTTTACTAATACTTGCCCAATCACTTTTGTCTTCAACAATTTCAAATCTTGGATTGTCGTTCTTACCAACTTTACCTTCAACTTGTATATACAGTTTATTTTCGATAATTTCCACCTTTTTACCTTCATACGAATAAAAAGGTCTGTTTACAGAGCCATCAATATTTAATTGCGAACCATCGATTGATCAAAAAATACTTGCTTGATGAATTTCAATAGCAGATGCAGGCAACGGTTTTAATTGCAAAGCAAAATAAACCCCCACTCCGCAGAGACACAATACTGATATGGCACTCCACAATAATTTTCTCTTCATGAATGTACCTAATTCCTAAAAATATACTATTTTATGATGAATCAATTTAAGTCATAAGTACAGTATTGAAGTGATCATCAAATGTAATTAATAAATTCTCAAAGTAAAAAGGACCTTCGATTCATTCAACGGTCCTTTTTGAATAGCAAATAACTAATGAATGATGCTTATGGTTTATGAAATAATTGGCCGACGCCTTGTGTAACAGTTAATTGGCCATTTAATATTTGACTCTCTAAATCTTTTACCTGTTGTTTACGTTCAGGTTGTCCATAGAACGAATCAATTAAGTGGTCCGTGATCATGGAGCGGAACCATTCTGTTGTTTGTTCACTGCGGCGAGTTAACCAGTGATCATTTTCTACACAGATTTCCTTGAATTGTAAAATCGTTTCCCATACTTTTTCTAAGCCCTTATTTTCATAAGAGGATACGGGCATAGATTGCGTTGTCCAACCTGGTGTCGCTGGTTGTAGGAAATGCAGGAACTGTTTGTATTCCGCAACAGTTTTCTTCGCCTGGCGCATGTTATCACCGTCCGCTTTATGAACAACAATCGTATCTGCAAGCTCCATAATCCCCTTCTTCATACCTTGCAGCTCATCACCAGCTCCAGTGAGAACGAGTAATAGGAAGAAGTCGACCATGCCGCGGACAATCGTTTCACTTTGTCCAACACCGACTGTTTCAATCAAAATAATATCGTAACCTGCTGCCTCACATAATAGCATTGTTTCACGTGACTTTTTGTGTACACCACCAAGCGTACCAGAGGATGGAGAGGGTCGAATAAAGGCACGTGGATTTCGCGTAAGCTCTTCCATACGTGTTTTATCCCCTAAAATACTACCACCCGTTAGGCTCGAGCTTGGATCGATGGCGAGTACAGCCACACGGTGTCCCATATCACATAATTTGCCTCCAAATGCTTCGATAAAAGTACTCTTACCCGCTCCAGGGACACCTGTAATACCAACACGCATACTTTTCCCAGTATAAGGCAATAGCTCTTGTAATAATTCTTGTCCTTTTTCTTTGTGGTAGTTATTTGTACTTTCCAAAAGAGTAATGGCTTTTGATAAATGGAGTCTTGAACCAGCACAAACTTGCTTAGCAAGCTCTGCGATATTGATATCATCATTGTTTTTTTTACGGAATCTTTTTCTACTAGAGTGTTCCATTCCATCATGCGTTGCGGCGATACCATCCATTACAAATAATGCACCATCGTCCATCTCTTTGTTGTGGCTCATGATTATACCACTTCCTCATAACCTAATTTTCTATAGATTTCTTCAATTACTTTTTGTGCACTAACAGGAATTACTGTACCTGGTCCAAAAATTGCACAAGCGCCATTGTCATATAAGAATTGGTAATCTTGTGCTGGGATTACCCCACCAACTACGATTAGAATATCTTCTCGGCCTATTTTCTTCAGTTCATCACGCAGTTCAGGTACTAATGTTTTGTGACCTGCTGCAAGTGAGCTTACACCAACAACGTGAACATCATTTTCTACAGCCATTGCTGCAGTTTCAGCCGGTGTTTGGAATAATGGACTAATATCAACATCAAAACCAAGATCAGCGAATGCTGTAGCGATTACTTTCGCACCGCGGTCATGACCATCCTGACCCATTTTAGCGATTAAAATACGTGGGCGACGACCTTCGTCTTCTAAGAACCCATCAGCCATTTCTTTTACTTCACGAATTTCCTCTTCATTTGAGAAGTTCGCACTGTAAACGCCACTAATTGAACGAATAATGGCTTTATGACGGCCTGAAACAACTTCAATGGCATCCGAAATTTCACCTAGTGTTGCGCGGGCACGAGCTGCATCAACTGCACATACTAATAAGTTTTCTTCTCCAGTTTCGATCGCTTTTGTGATACGAGCAAGTAAGCGTTGTACTTCTTCCTCATCACGATTTTCACGCATTTCGTTAATACGGTCGATTTGTTTTTGACGTACAATCGTATTATCGATGTTTAAAATATCAATTGGTTCTTCTTCCGCAAGACGGAATTTGTTTACGCCGACAATTGTTTCGGCTTTAGAGTCAATTTTAGCTTGGCGTTTTGCAGCTGCTTCTTCAATTTTCATTTTCGGAAGACCTGTTTCAATCGCTTTCGCCATGCCACCAAGCTCTTCGATTTCTTCGATATGTTCCCATGCTTTTTTCATCAGTTCATCTGTTAGTTTTTCAACATAGAAAGAACCGCCCCATGGATCGATTACTTTTGTCATTAACGTTTCTTCTTGCAAGAATAATTGCGTGTTACGAGCGATACGAGCTGAGAAGTCAGTCGGTAGTGCAATGGCTTCATCAAGAGCGTTCGTATGCAATGATTGTGTATGACCCATTGAAGAAGCGTTTGCTTCGATCAAAGTACGTGTCACGTTGTTGAATGGATCTTGTTCAGTTAATGACCATCCAGAAGTTTGTGAGTGTGTACGTAACGCTAATGTTTTTTGGTTTTTAGGATCGAACGTGCTCATCATTTGTGCCCAAATACGGCGACCTGCACGCATTTTCGCAACTTCCATATAGTAGTTCATACCAATTGCCCAGAAGAACGATAGACGCGGTGCGAAGGAATCGATATCGATTCCTGCTTGTAAACCTGTACGTACATATTCAAGACCATCTGCTAAAGTATAACCAAGTTCAATATCTGCCGTTGCACCTGCTTCTTGCAGGTGGTAACCAGAAATTGAGATAGAGTTAAATTTAGGCATGGAATTTGAAGTAAACTCGAAAATATCTGCAATGATTTTCATCGATACTGCTGGTGGATAGATATATGTATTACGCACCATATATTCTTTTAAAATGTCATTTTGGATCGTACCAGCTAATTTGTCTGGTGACACACCTTGCTCTTCAGCTGCAACGATGTAAAACGCTAAAATTGGTAATACCGCACCGTTCATTGTCATAGAAACTGACATTTGATCTAGAGGAATACCATCGAATAGAATTTTCATATCTTCAATCGAGTCAATCGCTACACCGGCTTTACCAACATCCCCTGTAACGCGAGGGTGATCAGAATCATATCCTCGGTGTGTTGCTAAGTCGAATGCAACAGAGAGGCCTTTTTGCCCCATCGCTAAGTTACGACGATAGAACGCATTACTTTCTTCAGCTGTAGAAAAACCTGCATATTGACGTACTGTCCAAGGACGACCGACATACATTGTTGGATAAGGTCCACGAGTATTCGGTGCAATACCTGGCCAGTCTTTTAAATGGCTTAAGTTTTCAAGATCTTGCTCCGTATAAGTTGACTTCACTTCGATGCCTTCATTTGTCATGAATGTTGTGTCTTCTTTTACGATTTGATCTGCCTTTAATACTTCTTCAATATTAACTTCTTTAAAATTTGGCTTACTCATCGTTGGACCTCCTTCACATTTGCTGTTAAGCTTGTCAGTTTTTCAATGATATTTTGACCTGCGAAGATGAAACCGTTTAAGCCAGCTTTTGTCCATTCATCTTGCTCTTCTTTAAATCGACCTGCTACATCAAGTGAGATATGAGCTGGTTTATCAAGTAATAAGGCCGGAACATATTCTTTAACTGCATCATCTTGTCCACAGACAATAACAAATTGAGCATCTGTTGAAGCTAACCAAGCGGTTGCTTCTTCGATAGATTGAATTTCCGGGCTCTTCTCTGGGATAATACCAGCTGTTGCGAAGAAACCAGAAACGAAATCAGCACGTGGTTTGAATTGCTTTAATAAGCCAATTGTCAATAATGCTACTTTTGGTTGGTTTTCCGCATAATTTAAGCAAAGCTCCTCAAATGGTTTTGCTAAACGGTTGTAATCTGCATATAGCGGATTATTACGCTCATCAATAACATCTGCAGGGTTTGCATAGTTATTTGTACCAATAAGTGATTTTTTGCGTGTTTCCACTTCTTTCATACGTAAATCCATTGTCTCTTTTAATAGAGCATCTAGTTGGCCATTTGCTTTCACAGTATCGTAACCACCAGCTTCTTGTAATGCATTGAATAATGCCCAGGCATCTTTCACTAAATCCGCTGTTAATGATTCGATGAAATATGCACCACCAGACGGATCGTTGATATGTGCAACATGCGTTTCCTCTTTCACAATCAATTGTACGTTGCGTGCAATACGAATAGATTTGTCATTTGGTACGGATAAAACATCGTGTGGATGTACTGTACAAACATCTGCACCACCAAGGATAGCTGAAAATGCTGCGTTCCCGGCGCGTAAAAGATTTACGTAAACATCTAATTTAGAAAAGCTACGTATAGATGTTTCAGAAACGATTGCTACAGATATGTTTTTGTCAGTGCCATAAGCTGTTGTAAACGCTTTCCAAAGTACTCTGAAAGCACGGATTTTAGCAATTTCGACAAAGAACAGCGTATCTACTGCAAATGTGACGAAAAACTTCTTTGCAAATGCTTCGATATCTTCTTCTGATTCCATATATTGAGCTGCTTGTAGTAATGCCACTGCCAATTCTTGCACGGCATGCGCACCATCATAGTGAGCTTCTAATACATTCGCATTAATCGTGCGAACATTTGGGAAGCCATCTAAAGCTACTTCATCTGTACTAGAAACAAAGCCTGTTACCGCCTCTTGTTGATCCACTTCTATATAATTAAATACTTGTAATAAAGAATCTTGATTATTTTGCAAATTTAGTTTAAACGAATTTTCAGTAAAAAGTACAGCTAATTCTTTTAGTGTTGTTTCATCCCATGCAAAGTCCACGCGACTATCAATATTAATAATGTCGTTTCCTTTTGCCAAAGCCTCTTTAACGCCATGTAGTAAACTTTCAGGTGAATCTGCAAATGTTTGTTGTGCTGCTAAGCATTTCTCACCTGTTTTTAATGAACGAATTGTTGAAACCTGTTCTGCCAATTTTCCATCTAACTTTTCAACTAGTTGGTCTTGCGTATAGATTGGTTCAAATGTAATACCCTCGATTGTTTTTGTAATTAAAGATTCGAATGGTTTACCCTTCAAAGCTTTAACAGCAGATTCTTGCCATTGTTCGTAATTAGCTTGTGAAAATTCAATTTCCTTCATATTGTTCTTCATGTGGACGCTAACTAGCTTCCCCCCTTTGGTAATTCTATTCCTATTTTACACAAGATTGTCGAATCGTAAAAGTATAAAAAAATCTGAAAATCGCGATATTGCGATTTTCAGATCATTGTCAATAAATTGCAGTGTTAGTTTTTGTTGTATTTTCGAGAATTTCTTTTACTCGAGCTAGGAATTTTCCGCAAATTAGTCCATCTAAAACTCTATGATCTAATGATAAACACAAATTCACTATATCTCTTGCAGCGAACATACCACCGTTCATAATAACTGGTCGTTTGACAATCGATTCAACTTGCAGAATCGCTGCTTGTGGGTGATTTATAATACCCATAGACTGCACTGAACCGAACGATCCAGTGTTATTGACAGTAAATGTACCACCTTGCATTTCTTCGGATTTTAATTTACCTGCGCGAACTTTCCCGGCAAGCTCGTTAATTTCCCTTGCGATGCCTTTTATCGTCTTTTCGTCTGCATGTTTGATCACTGGAACAAAAAGGGCATCTTCAGTTGCGACGGCAATTGAAATATGAATATCCTTTTTCTGAATGATTTTATCACCAGCCCACATGGAGTTCATCATTGGGAACTCTTTCAGTGCTTGCGCGATCGCTTTGACAAAAAAGGCAAAGTAAGTGAGGTTAAAGCCTTCATTTTGTTTGAACTCACCTTTAATTGCATCGCGATAATTGACAAGTTCTGTGACATCTACTTCCACCATCATCCAGGCATGTGGTGCTTCATGTTTACTACGTAGCATATTATTCGCAATTGCTTTACGTACATTCGTTACTGGGATTTCAATATCACCAGTTGCTGCTTGTATCGGTGCAGCCTGTCGCGGTTGTTGCGGTGCCGATTGTGTTACTTGCTCTGTGGCAGAAGGCTGTATTTGCGGTATTTGTGCACTGCTAGTCGGAATAGTCCCGGTATCTACTAGCTTTTGAATATCTTTTCTCGTTATGCGTCCTTCTGCACCTGTTCCTTGAACTAATTGGAGATCGATATTATGCTCCTGTGCTAGCTTTAGAACGGCCGGCGAATAGCGTACTTTACTTGATCTATCCACTGCAAGAGTTGCTTTTTGCTCAGGAGTTGGTACTGTCTGTGCAATTTGTGTTACCTGCTGTGATGCAGCTTGTGGTGCCTCTCCAGCTTCCTCCGTTTCAACTGTACAAACGATTTCACCGACTGCTAAAGTATCCCCTTCACCAGCGATTAATTCTTTAATGACGCCTGAGAAAGATGACGGCAAATCTGCAGTTACTTTATCGGTATTCACTTCCGCTAATGAATCATATTTTTGTACAGTATCACCAGGTTTTACTAACCATTTTTCGATTGTGCCTTCCGTTACACTTTCTCCAAGCTGAGGCATTTTAATTGGTTGAATTGCCATGAATTGCTCCCCCTCTACGTCAGAACGCTGCTAATTCGCGCATCGCTTTTTCTACTTTTTCTGGATTAATCATGAAGAATTTCTCCATCGTCGGTGCATATGGCATTGCTGGAATATCTGGTCCCGCAAGTCTTTTAATAGGCGCATCTAAGTCGAATAGGCAATTTTCAGCGATAATGGCTGCTACTTCACCAATGATGCTGCCTTCTTTATTATCTTCAGTGACAAGCAACACTTTTCCTGTTTTAGAAGCGGCTTCAATGATCGCTTCTTTATCTAGAGGGTAAATTGTGCGCAGATCTAGAATGTGCGCAGAAATACCGTCCTGCGCCATACGTTCTGCAGCTTGTAATGCGAAGTGAACTGCAAGACCGTAAGTGATAACAGTAATATCTTCCCCTTCACGTTTAACATCCGCTTTGCCGATTTCAATTGTATAATCCTCTTCCGGAACGGCACCTTTGATTAAACGATAAGCGCGTTTATGTTCGAAAAATAAAACCGGATCCTCATCGCGAATCGCTGCTTTTAGCAATCCTTTTGCATCGTAAGGCGTCGAAGGAATAACGATTTTCAAACCGGGTTGATTGGCAAATACAGCTTCCACTGATTGCGAGTGATAAAGTGCTCCGTGAATTCCGCCTCCAAAAGGCGCGCGAATAACAAGTGGACAAGTCCAATCATTATTTGAACGGTATCGTATACGCGAGGCTTCTGAAATAATTTGGTTCACAGCAGGCATGATAAAATCTGCAAACTGCATTTCTGCAATTGGTCTTAAACCATACATAGCCGCACCAATAGCAACACCTGCAATAGCAGATTCTGCAAGTGGTGTATCTAGTACTCGGTCCTCACCAAACTGATCATATAATCCTTGTGTTGCTTTAAAAACGCCACCTTTACGGCCAACATCTTCACCTAGGATAAACACGCGCTCATCGCGCTCCATTTCTTCTTTCATCGCAAGTGTAATCGCATCAATATATGATAATACTGGCATTAGATAGTCCCCCCATCTTCAGCATAGACGTATTTCAGCGCATCTTCTGGAGCGGCATATGGTGCTTGCTCCGCATAATCTGTCGCCTCGTTTATTTCAGCCATAATGCGCTCATTTATTTCGTTTTCAAGTACATCTGTTAAGATCCCTTGCTCTTTCAAGTAGCTTGCAAAAGTAATGATTGGATCTGTAGCACGGCCTTCAGCTAAGTCCTCTGCTGTACGATATTGACGATCATCGTCATCAGATGAGTGTGCGGTTAGGCGGTAAGAAACCGTTTCAATTAAACTAGGTCCTCCCCCGTTTCGTGCTAGATCCGCTGCTTGCTTCACTACTCTATATACTTCAATTGGGTCTTTACCATCTACAGTGACACCCGGCATACCATAGCCAATTGCACGGTCCGACACATGTTTGCATGCGATTTGCTTTTCAACTGGTACTGATATAGCAAATTTATTGTTTTCTACCATAATAATAACTGGTAATTTATGAACCCCTGCAAAGTTTGCTCCTTCATGGAAGTCACCTTGGTTTGATGAACCTTCTCCAAGTGTTACAAATGTGATGAAATCTTTCTTTTGCATTTTACCTGCAAGTGCAATACCTACAGCATGTGGTACTTGTGTCGTTACAGGTGATGAACCTGTTATGATGCGATTTTTCTTTTGGCCGAAGTGACCTGGCATTTGACGTCCACCAGAGTTCGGGTCTTCCGCTTTTGCAAAGGCGGATAGCATTAATTCCTTTGTTGTCATACCAAAATGAAGGACAACTCCCATATCACGATAATACGGAGCAATATAGTCCTTCTTGTTATCAAGTGCAAAGGCAGCACCTACTTGCGCCGCTTCTTGCCCTTGACATGAAATGACAAACGGAATCTTACCAGCACGATTTAAGAGCCACATACGCTCATCAATTCTACGTGCAAGTAACATCGTTTCGTACATATATAGTACATCCTCATTTGATAAACCAATTGTTTCATGACGATTTCCAGTCATTTCTCATCCTCCTTATTACATATGAATTGCTTTGCCATCAACTGCTAATGCCGCTTCTCCAAGTACTTCACTTAAAGTTGGATGTGGGTGCACACTATGCGCAATTTCCCACGGCGTCGCATCTAATACCATCGCAAGGCCAGCTTCAGCAATCATATCGGTCACATGTGGTCCAATCATATGCACTCCTATAAGATCGTTCGTTTCACTGTTTGCGATAATTTTCACAAAGCCTTCTGATTCACCGTAGACGAGCGCTTTGCCAATTGCTTTGAATGGGAACTTGCCGATTTTAAGAGGCAGCCCTTGTTGTTTTGCTTGCTCTTCTGTTAAACCAACACTTGCTGCTTCTGGACTTGCATAAATACAACGTGAAATCCATTTGTCATCAACTTTTTCAGAAGATGTCCCTGTAATATGTTCGATTGCATGTATCCCTTCATGTGAAGCGACATGTGCAAGCTGTAATCCACCAATTACATCACCTATGGCATATATATGAGATTCCTTCGTTTGAAAATGCTTAGTTGTTTGAATAAAACCATTTTCTACAACAATTTCTGTGTTTTCCAGACCTATGTCTTCTACATTTGCCTGCCTGCCAACTGAAACGAGCATTTTGTCTGCACTGAAACTTTGCTTTTCACCTAGCACTTCTGCTTCAATAGTCACTTTATTATTGTCCGTTAATAGCGTTTCGGATAAAACTTTAGCAGAGGTTGCAAATTGGATACCTTTTTTCTTTAAGAGTTTCGCCATTTCTTTTGAAATCTCTCTATCTTCAGTTGGTAGAATACGATCAGCATATTCAATAACCGTCACTTCTACACCAAAATCATTTAGCATCGAAGCCCATTCAATCCCGATGACACCACCACCAACAATAAGAATGGATGCCGGAAGTTCTGTTAATGAAAGCGCCTCGTCAGAAGTCATGATAAGTTCGCCGTCTATTGTTAGTCCAGGCAAAGTGCGCGGTCTAGAGCCTGTCGCTACAATTACATTTTGTGGAATGAGCATTTCATTTTCTTCTCCACTTGCCAGTTCAACTGAAATTGTACCTGGCATTGGCGAGAAAATAGAAGGTCCCAAAATGCGGCCTTTTCCTTCATAAACGTCAATTTTGCCCTTCTTCATAAGAGCTTGTACACCTTGATGTAGTTGCGCTACAATCGAATCCTTACGCTCTTGCACACGACTAAAATCAAGCGTCACTTCTCCTGTATTCACCCCAAATTCAGCAGCATGATGCTTTGTTGTTGCATAAACTTCGGCACTTCTAAGTAATGCTTTACTTGGAATGCAACCTTTATGTAAGCATGTCCCCCCCAGTTTACCTTTTTCTACTACGGCTGTTTTTAAACCGAGCTGTGCTGCACGAATTGCTGCCACATAGCCTCCAGTACCGCCACCTAAAATAACAACATCATAGTCTTTAGCCATTTGAACACTTCCTCTCATTGCACCATGTAAAAGTCACTCTTTTACTATAAAAAGCTTTTCCGTAGTTGACATTCCCCAATGCCAGCCAATTAAAACCACAAATAATGATCCCCTTGTATACGGAACATTCTCCCAATTATTCAAATCCATTCAGGGAAGAAGTCATTTCCCTTTATCCCTGAACAGCTGTGCTTTAACGATTTGATAAAATATGCTTACCGTTCTGTAAAAAAGTACTACGTGATTTTGCCATACGTTCAATGCGTTCTTCCGCTAAACGGTTGGCAGCCAAATAAGTCGGAATACCATCACGTTTTGCTATATCAATTACTTTAGCTATATTATCATAAATTCCTTCTACACGTTTCATCGCACGGTCATGATTATAGCCATACAATTCATCCGCTACGTTAATCACGCCGCCCGCATTAATGACATAATCAGGTGCATATACAATTCCAGCTTCATGAATAATGTCACCGTGTTTAGAATCTTTTAATTGGTTATTAGCAGAACCTGCAATAACTTTTGCTTTTAATTGTGGAATGGTATCGTCATTAATAATAGCGCCAAGTGCGCATGGTGCAAAAATATCAACATCTTGCGCATAAATATCTTTTGGATCAACCGCTGTAGCACCGAATTCGTCTACTACGCGTTTTACAGCGCTTTCATTTATATCCGTAACGATAAGTTGCGCACCTTCTTCATGTAAATACTTGCATAAAGTATACGCTACGTTTCCTAAGCCTTGCACCGCGATTTTCTTACCTTCTAAGTGGTCACTCCCAAATGCTTCTTTCGCTGCTGCTTTCATCCCAACAAGTACACCATACGCTGTAACTGGTGATGGGTTACCTGATGAGCCAAATGCAGGTGAAATCCCTGTTACATAATTCGTTTCCTCATGAATTAAATCCATGTCTGCAACAGTAGTACCGACATCTTCTGCTGTAATATATCGTCCATTTAACCCTTGCACGAATCTTCCAAGTGCACGGAACATTTCTTCGTTTTTATCTTTTAAAGGGTCACCTATTATAACAGTTTTTCCCCCACCTAGATTTAGTCCAGCTGCTGCATTTTTATAAGTCATGCCACGTGCTAGGCGTAATGCATCTTCAATTGCGTCTTCCTCTGAAGCATATGTCCACATACGAGTACCACCAAGCGCCGGACCTAACGTAGTGTCATGTATCGCTACAATAGCCTTTAATCCAGAATTTTTATCTTGACAAAAAACCAGTTGTTCGTAATCATATTTCTCCATATAAGTGAAAATTTCCATTGTAATGCCCCCTTTGATGTAGTGACCAAGTTTCTTTTTTAAAAGATTTAGTCATCTTTTGCCTTAGTTTGCTAAGTCACCTATATATAAGCAAAAAGTGTGCCAACATGCAAAAAGCCACTATGCTGTATTTTACAACATTTTTGTTTTTTAGATTCATGCAATTATTTGCATACTGCGCATTTTATTGCACGCAAAACTATGCAAGATTGTGTTTTTCTAATTTATAATAGAGACTACGAATCGAAATGCCTAATTGCTTCGCTGCTTGCATTTTATTATTTTGACTAGCCTGTATTGCTTGTTGCAAAATTCGCTGCTCCGTTTTGTCTATTTGCTCCGCAAGCGTTCCTTCTTGAAGCTCCATTTCGACAGTATTTTCTTGATGAACAGCATGGAATAATGATTTTGACAAATAACTTTCATCTAATATCGTTTCGTTTGACTGCATGAAAATCATAGCTCGACTTAAGACGTTTTCTAGTTCACGTACATTACCTGGCCAATCATGGACTTTCAAAAGCTTTAGTGCATTTGGTGTGACATTATGAATATTACGTCCATATTCTTGGTTCAATTTGACGAGTAGGCGCTCCACTAACTGCGGTATATCCTCTTTTCTTTGACGTAAAGGCGGTATATGTATGGGCATGCGATTTAAGCGATAATATAAATCCTCTCGGAACGTACCCTCTAATAATGCCTTTTCCATATTGACGTTTGTGGCTGCGATTATGCGGACATTAATCTCAATTGGCTTTGTCCCACCAACTCTTACAATTTCACCTTCTTGAAAAACTCGTAGCAGTTTAGCCTGTGTATTTAAAGACATCTCACCTATTTCATCAAGGAAAATACTGCCATTATTCGCTTCTTCAAAAAAGCCACGTTTTCCTCCGCGTTTCGCCCCTGTAAAGGCACCTTCTTCATAGCCAAATAATTCACTCTCTAGTAAGTGCTCTGCAATCGCCGCACAGTTTACACGAATAAATTTATTGTAAATACGATCACTTGCAGAATGAATGGCGTGAGCAAAAAGCTCTTTCCCAGTACCTGACTCCCCTCGTAAAAAAACGGTGACAGGTGTTTTGGCAGCTAATTTTGCCTGCTCAACAGAAATGCGCATTTCCTCAGAGTCACCGATAATATCTTCAAATGTATATTTGGATTCAAGTGTTCGAATGATTGTACGCGCTCGGTCTAGCTCTTTCGTTAAGGAACGCATTTCCGTCATGTCATGAATGACACCGACACTACCTTTCAAACAGTCATTGACAACGACTGGAGCAACATTGACGATTACTTCACGTTTTTTCGACCCAAGCCGCATATTTACACCACGAATTGGCTTTTTCGTCCGCAATACTTTTAAGTGCATACTTTCGCCTTCTGAAATATCGATCGTGGCAGGTTTCCCCAAAATCTCTTCTGGTTGCAAACCCGTTATTCTCGTATAAGCTGGGTTAACGAGTATCCCCCTTCCTTTTTCATCGACTACAGAAATCGCATCATCACTCGATTGAATAATCGCCTCTAACATCATTTGAATTTCTTTTAAATTTGTAATTTCCTCCGCTAAATTGACGACCTCTGAAATGTCTTTGAAAACAGCAAATGCACCAATTCTATTGCCCTTTCCATCAATCATAGGAAATCGCGAAGCGACAATTTCCTTCTCATTAGTAAGCTTCAATTCTTGGTTGATCTCAGCTATTCCGGATTCGTACACGCGTGGCAATTCACTTCCTACAATAATATCGTTAATATGCTTACCCATAGCTTCTGCAACAGAGATATCCGTCATTCTTGCAGCGCTTTTATTAAAGAAAATAATTTGTCCTTCTGGATCGATACCAATCATACCTTCTTCAATTGAATTAAAGATAATTTGCTGTTTGTATGCTGCTTGTTTTGTTTTATTTATGTAAAAGTCTTTCTCATTTAGTAATTGAACGATTAAATAAGCAATGGTCCCCGGGATTAATACAGCACGCTTCGGCAATGCCAAAAGCAGTTCTTCAAAAACGGTTGGCTCTCCTGTTACATCAACAACCATGTCTATATCCTCAGTTAAAACAGCTCGCCAATCCTTATTTGTAGCAATTCCAGATATTTTAGCAAGCGCTAGTCCAGGTGCATCCTCTCTAATATCGACAATCGCTGTAGTGCGAAGATGATCAGATTTGGATAATAATTGTAAGATAGCCGTACCACCAGCACCAGCACCAATAATTAATATACTTTGCAAGGAACTTCACTTCCTTTCACAATATTGTGCAATTTATTGCATTTTCAATATAGCTTTATCATATCTGAACTTTCTTTCCTTGACAACGCTTGTGAGACAGGTAAAAATGAGTATAGATTAGAGGAGTGAAAGTATATGGCACGTTTTGCCGCGTTTATCGTATTACTCATACCTGGTTTAATGGCTGCAGGTGGAATTAAATTAATTCGCGACACATTATTTGCGAAGCTTGTGGACCCCATCCCATTTCTTTGGTTACAATTCATCATTGGAATTGTCCTTTTTGTTATTGGATTCGGCTTTTTTGCCGGTTTTTTATTGCATCGCGATCGCAAAAAAGGGAATGTTTCACCTAAATTTGCAAAACAAAAGAACGCTGACCGTTAATGGTCAGCGTTCTTTTCTTGTACTGCGCGAACTTTGTTTGGATAATCTGTAATCCAGCCAACGACAGCTTTATGTGGGTTTACAAGGAATTCTTCATCCCCTGTTATGTTATAAAAGCGGCACTTTTTACTTGCCAACAAACATGCATCCAAATATTCAGGTTTATAATAACGTGATTTATTTGCATGGATGGTATCAATAAATGGGATGTCACTTAGCTCATGCCAATTTAGCTTTTTTGTTGCAATCAATGCTGTTTCAATGCGCCGATCGATTTCTTTTGCTTGTTTGAGTACTTCTAAGTAGAAAAATGCACATTTGGTAAGTGGGCGCATTTTTTTATGACCTTTTCGAGGACATATGGATTGTCGATAAAAGATTCCTTGAATTCGATATTCATCGGTATCGGGTTATCTTTAGCCCACTCTAATAATTCATCTAATGTAAGTATTTCTTGGCCTTTACATCTACGAAAACAATTTTTACCTACGCGCAATTGTTTTATTTCTTTCAGTGTAACTTCGGTGACTATCTTGCGCCTCCCTGTCACTCGACGCAAATTTAGATCATGCGTCACAACAGGAACGTCATCTTTTGTAATTTGCAAATCCAATTCAATACCATCCGCATCCAGTTCGATAGCTTTAATGAATGCCTTCAGAGTATTTTCCATCTCAAAAGCCGAGGCGCCTCGATGTGCAAAAACAAGTGGTCTAAGCATTAATTTCACCTTGATCTAATTTAAATCTACCGCGGGTTTGCTTGTTTAATGTCGTCGATTTCTTACCAAGTTGAATATATGTCCCGGGGTAAGCTTCTTTCGTAATTTGAATGACTTCTGTCCCCATACTTTTTAATGATTGTAATATTACTTGTACTTCTTTATCCAAAATCATTAATTCATTTTCCTTGTCACTTAACAAAACTTTTGAATCCTCATAAGCTTTTCGCTGCGCACCATTCATCTTATCGACAAAGCCCTGCAATTGCGCAATACGAGCTTTAACATTTACAATATCGGCCTCTAAAACTTTCATTTCTTCCGCCTTTTCTTTTACTATTTGCATGCTTTCTTTTCGATCAGGCATCGTGATCACCAGTTCTGTTTTGCGCTCTAAATGATTGCCAGCTATAGCGGTAGTAATCGAATGGGTTGCTTCTGCACGACCTCCGATAATTTTACCTTTATATTCATTGATGAGTATACTACTTGCCGTTAAATTGGAACCAAGTGCATATGAACCAATATGAATATCACCTTGCGCATTTAATGTACTTTCATTCGTATGTTTGACAAAAATATTACCACCCGCACGTACTACTGACTCTCCATTGCCGAAAATCCCCCCACGGATATAGACGTCTCCGTGTAGTGATTCAATCAATTTCGGACTCGTCACACCTTCGACACACTCAATAGCGATATCACCCGTAGCAACAACCGAGTAGCCTGAAAGTACAGTACCTTTAATGCTGATAGATCCATCGAATTTTAAATTCCCTGTCCCAACGCCGACATCAGCAGCTACGGGCAGATGTTTTTGAACAGATATGAAGCCTTCTGAATCATCCAAAACCCCACCATTAGTTGCATAGATTGTCACTTTACCATCTTCTTTATCTGTTTCGTAAACTGTTTTTTGATCATATTTTATAGGAAAATCTCTTCCTGGTAATGCTGGAATGCTTTCACCTATAATATTTTTCCCCGGTACGCCTTGATCTGCAGGAATCTTCTCACCCAACCACTCATGTGCTTCTATTTCATAAATAAAATTCATATCAAAATAATCCGCTCTTCCATCTTCAAGGATGACCGGTTTTTTCACTGGTTTTTCAATATATGTAATTTTCGCATCTTTTCCTGGGATAGCTGGCGTTCCAATTGCAACAACAGTCGGTTTTCCTGATAAAACGGTATCTAAAGTCAAATCAACAAAACCATGTACAATCCCAATATTATTTGCAAATTCTTTAATTTGCTCCTGCATTTTAGTGCTATCTGTAAAAACGGTTGCCGGATCTTCATGGACATACATTGTTGCTGACATACGATCACGAGAAATAGCAATTTCAATAGGAGGAAGCCATTTACCAATTTCCTCAAATTGCTCAGAAACAGTAGCAGTCACTTTTCTTAAAATAGCAAAGCTCGATAGTTTAATACGCGGATTCTTCTTTAATATACTGTCGAAATCCTTTAACGAAAACCCTTCTCTCAACGTCTTCAAATACACTATGTCGTTTTCTTCTTTTAAAAAAATATCATCATTTTCAAAAATTAACACATTTTTCCCATCCTTCCGAACGATAATAAATATCTATTCTTATTATCGTTTTCATATTCCTTTTTTACAGAAAAATGCTATAAAACGCTTCCAAGAAATCTTTCTAATTCATAAAATTCATGTAATAGTCATACTTCAGCTAGATTTTCATTAAGAATACAATAAATTACTTGAAACATTTCAAATCTTCATTTTTCACTAATTTGAATATAATAAACCTTTTCTATATTTCATAATTATCCTTTTCGAAATAGTCTGTTGAAGACTAATGCAATAGGTCTGATATTATTTTTCAAATTTATACAATTTAATATATATTAGTATCGTATCACGTTTTTTAACTTTTCGTACATTATCTTACGAAATATATTTCATATCCTTATTACTAACTCTATACAAAAGAAGCCCCACCAGATTTTCACTTCTGATGGAACTTGTCATTTTATATTTATATTCACTTTGAAAATGGCTAGCCTTTTCAGCTAGCAACCATCCAATACGAATTTTATCAGCAATCATGGCGATAAGTTCGCTATTAGCTGGTTTGCTCTTTAAGTGATGGACTGTATAGCCGTTGATGTTACTGGGTTTCTGATTATGTATATAACTAAATCTTGTATATGTTTATTGGTTTACGATAGAATATTTATCGCTAAACAATTCCATTTACTAGTAATAAAATCATACTACAATTATCCTACGTTTGTCTATGAGATATTGTACAGTAAAGAATGATTCCATACAATATTTATTAGTTTTTAGTTCTCTCTATTCTTATCGTGGACTGAGTGTGGGTGATTAAGTGTTCAAGACATTTACATCTCAGTTTGACTAGCCTTCCTGTAAACTCATCCCCCGCTTCACCAGTTATTTCTCCTTCTCATTTTTGAAAATGTTCAAGAAAACAATAGCCCCTTAAAATGTTCTCATTTTATTTCCGTTCTCATTCACTAATATTTCTCCATCATATTTAACTCCCTACCTAAAGTTTCCAATATTAATGTAGCATTTATAAACTTCACAGGTACTCTCTCGAACTCACTACTACTACTTCTTCTACACCCAAGTCCAAATTATTTCAACGTTTTTTTCGTTCAGTGCAGACAAATTTAACATTTCCAACATCAAGCATCTCTATAGAAGTTTCACTTTATTCATCTCCAGTACCTCCTTAAGAAATAACGCTACAGTTATCAACAAAAAGGACACCTTCTTCCTTCCTTTACATGTGACCCAATTCGTTCAAACTGATGCCCATTTTTGCACTCCCATCTTAATGATGTATTACTGTATATATATCCGATACACATTTTCCATCATTTAATTTTGCTAATTTATACATATCCTTTATTGTCTTTTTCTTTATCCCATTACACTGTATACACCAAGAACCTTTCTTTACACTTGAAGGTACGACCTTGACTACATTGCCACAACAATTTAGTTTTGCATTTATATATTCTTCGGAAAGACATTTTCCACCTCGACTAACAGCTAGGTCTTGCATTTCTTCAATTTGATTCCATATGTTCTCATGATGTAGGTATGCATATAAACAGTTCCACTCTTTACGTTGCGCGATTCACGTTCTGCGTTTCAAGGCAACGAAAAGTCTTTCGATTGGCTGTATCTTCACTGTCATATAATATCCCGTCCATGTTCACTCCTTTCGTTCAGCCCTTCCCATTACTGGTACTATGGCTTCTGCTGACTTCTGATGATTCAGTTATCTATCACTAGATAGGTTCTGTTTCCAGGTATTCACCAGATCTCCCGGGGTAAGTCCGCCCACTTTCACCTCATCTATCCGTCACATTTATTGCTCTGATTTCCGTGGATATTTAGGATTTCGATTTGTTTGGCAATCTCGTCCAAACAGAACAACCTCGAATGCGATTCGTGTACCTCGGACCAAGGCTTTGTCGCCACGGACACCCTTGCTCTTGGCTAGTGGTTCGCATATCCCAACGCCCACAGTGAACTTTCATCACCTAGTTGACGAACATGCCCGGCACATCAAAAAGGCTGTGGAGAAGACTTTCTCCACAGCCTGAAAAAAGAAGAGTTTGTACAAACTCTTCTTTTTTAGCATCCAAGACTATTCTGTAACTTTTTCAATAATAGGTGACATCGCAATAGGTGGAAGCGACATAGTCATTGCTTTAAAATAAACATCTAATTTATCTCCAATAGTATAAGAATTATTATACAAAACAGGAACAAGTAATATTTTATTTTGGTTAACTAAATCTCCCCAATTTTCTTGATACAATAGCGCTTCCTCCATTGTTGGTGTATTCGCAATTGTCATATAATGACTATCCACAGAAACAACATAACCTGTGAAAAGTGTTTGTTGTTGTTTCTCAAAAGACGAGATGGAAATATGTTCTGTGGAAGGTTCATTTGAAGCGGCAGAAGCAGGTGTTAGCCCGAAAGTTAATCCACATCCTAATGCTAAAGTAGTTGCTACGGTAACTAGTTTTTGTTTTGGTGTAAACATAATCAATTATCCCCTTTTATAATTTTTTATTCTTACATGCTAATACTACCATTTAAATTACAAAAAACTTCACAAATTACTATATTTAACAAATTTGTCATATTTAAAATAAAGATATGTATATCCAGTATCGTTTAGTAGCGACCTATGTTATAGCCGTTTTGTTACAAAGTTTTAGGAAGTAAGCTTGAGCTCGCCGTATCCTAATATTAATATAACCTATTTAAGGATGAGCTTACTTTTTGCTTATTCCCCCATTTCGAGGGGATGAGCAAAAACACCCTAACTAGCTTATTTCGCTATGCTTTAGATTAGCTCTGAAAGCGTTCGACAATTGATATATAAAGTAATGATTAATCCAATTACGTATTTATACACCATATAAATATTGCTATGCAGATTTACAACATTAAAATCGACATCTACTGCCTTTCTATAAAATCATAAATACAGGTTTATATATTTATGGTTTTATAGTTATCTTGTTTTATTGTTTAATGATACTAAGAGAGGGTGATTTGAATGGTTGCAAAGGTAATCTCATTTTCTTTACAAAAAGGTGGAACTTCTAGCTCGCTGTTTCGATCATGCTTCCCTGAAAATGCGTTTCTATAAAGGCTTTCGTATGCTTACGTTGGGCTGGTCGGATGGTTGCACGTTTATGCCAATCGACTTCTCCTTACTCAGTTCAGTGAAAGCTCAAATCAATGGCATATCAAAAGATATAGACAAACGTACCTCTGGCTATAAACTTCGAGTAAACGCTTTACAAACAGCACCTGAACAGATTCCTGACATGATCCGACGTGCGCTCTCAAGTGGAATCGACGCCCGTTATGTCCTAATGGATTCTTGGTTTACAATGCCCCTGCTTATCAAAGGGATTGCAGCACAAGGATTGGACGTCATTGGCATGGTAAAAGTGACGAAGCAGCGCTATTTAGCGGGGGGAAATTGGTTTCTTTAAAGCAACTTTCCCTCTGGCCCAACCCGTACAGGCTAAAAAAGGGCTTCTTCGCTCTATTCATTGTGTGATGGCCAACGGGACGCCCGTAAAAATCGTGTTCATTCAAAATCGAAACAAGAAAAGTGAATGGCTGGCTATTCTGAGCACCGACTGTACGCTTACAGAACAAGAGATTAGTCGAATCTATGGCATGAGATGGGATATTGAGGTGTTCTTCAAGACGACGAAATCCCTTTTGAACCTTCAAAAAGAATTTCAAGGCCGCTCTTATGATCTGCTAATTAGCCACACGACGATTGTATTCGTCCGCTACATTGTGCTGTCATGGCAAAATCGCTGTAACACGGATCAACGAACATTAGGCGGCCTCTTTTATGAATTATGCGATGAAGTAAACGAACTCGATTGGGCTGTTGCTTTACAGCCATTGATTGAATTTCTTCAAGATGCCTTAAAGCAAATGAATTCCAAAATGAAAAAGTATATTGAAATTCAACTACAATACTGGCTTAGCGGTCTGCCCAATTATATCAAGGTTTATTTGTCGATTCCGCTGTGCGAAAGTTGAGTTATATACTTATAATCTCGAAACGACGCCCATTTCTTCCTGCGACTTCGCTTGGAAACCGGGCGTTAATTTTGTCATCCGCAACTTTTGGTGATGAACCTGAAACAAGATTCTAACTATTTTTTCTATTCATATACTACTCAAGTGTACTCTATGTTGGTTTAGAATAAAGTTTGATTAACAAATTCACTACAATCCTTATCTACTAGCAAATATTAAAACTCCATTTTGAAAAAAGTTTGATCAAGATGGAGGTTCTCTTACTAACTAAGTATGTGATTTTCATAAAAAAGTTTGATCATTTTAATGATTGCTCTTAAAGAAAAAAACCGTTAGTTGAAGAAGGTATATTCGTCTAAACCTACCCTTTAGTGAAATCTACTTTTATTCCCACTATAAAATAAACGAAGTGCCAACTTCTCTTTAATAGAAATCGGCACTTCGTTTATTCGCTATACGTTATCGTGCCGTTTTTGGCGGTTGGCACACGTCACATTTACGTTGGTTATTATTTTTAAATTTCGTAAATGTTTTTTCAAAGTTGCTACCACATGCACATTTAAATAGTAACTTTTGAGAAAAACCGTGATATTCCGTCGTTAGCAACTTACTTTCCGAATTTTTCTCAACAAATTCTTTAATTTTACCAATCGTCCATTGTTTATTCATTCTCTTACACCTCCATATTTTATCGCTATGCGGAGGCTTTTCTTGGCATCCGTTCATATAATTAAAAGTAGTAATTACCCTAAGCTACTCATTATAACATGAGCTGGCACTCAATTAAACAGATGGAAGGTATCTTATTAAACTAAACTGCCCCGCTAATACAATAAGTTCAACCCAAAAAAGGTTAATCCTTCTTGGATCAACGCTACCTTATAGTTTAAGTAGAAATCTTCATAATCTCTTCTACACTTTAAAATAAAAATTCCTTAAATGTGTGGATTCAGAATCGTGCCCATTACAAAAAGGCGCCTTTTTATTCCGAAGACAATGCATCTGCTTTGGTAACATGAACAGTACCAAATGGATGGTTAGGAGGAGCATATATCGAGTAGAGTTTTAGAGGAATATTACCTGTATTTGTTACATTATGCCATGTTCCAGCAGGTACCATTATTGCAGAATCATCGTAGACATTTCTTTCAAAGTTTAAATTATCTTTACTCTTGCCCATTTGAACAATCCCTTGACCTTGTTCAATACGTAAGAATTGATCAACGCAAGGATGTATTTCCAAACCGATATTCTCCCCAACATTGATACTCATTAAAGTAACTTGTAAATGTGTTCCTGTCCATAAAGCAGTACGATAAGTATTGTTTTGCTTCGTTGCTGCATTGATATTAATGACAAATGGTTTTGAACCATAATCTGTTAACAATATTCTACCATCACCATTGGAAGAGCGATAAGAATCAAATCTGTTTGCATGTTCTATCTCATTAGGATAATTCCAGTAAACCGATTGTCTTCCATAGTTATACATTGGTATATTAGCATAATAAGGATATGGATATATATAAGGACTATAGTATATTTCCCTCAATCCCTTCACAGTTATAAAAATAGTCTATGCAACTTATTAACTTAATGTACTTAGATCCAAGATGACTTATTTAAAGAAAACGTTTTTAGCCTAAAACACTTATTTTATAAAATAACCCGATTGTTGTACAGAGATCAAAGAAGTACTCTTTGGCTAACATGTCCCTTTAGTTGAATAAAACATTGAAACAGTAGGAGTTAAGTTTGCTTCAATAATACAGACCATATAGACAAGAAATGTATAGTCATCCTTTTTCTTATTATCGGCAAAAACTTCTTGGGGGAATTGAATAAGAAGTAGGACAATCCGTATCAATTTAATAATTTTTATATTAGAATTCTCCTTACTTTTTTACTTAAACTAATCAGAAAAATAGATAAGCGAGTAATAACCATCTTCATCTGATTTTGAATCTTCAAATGAGTATCCAATTGACTGAAAACATTTCAAACAAGCAATATTATCTTCCTCAATACCAGCAAACCATTTTTTTATAGGTTGCGTTTCAGATAAGACCATTACTTGTCCAATTAATGCTCTGCCATATCCTTTGCCACGTAAGATTGGATTCACTATAATTGCGATATTTCCGGTGAAATCTATATCCTGCTCTACCATAATAATACCAATAGATTGTCCACTTTCTCCTAGCCCCATCCATACTCTATATCCAATATTATCTTTTACATATCCATACCATTCATGTAGTGGCAACATTCCATCCAAACGACGTTGAACTTCCGAGTCCTCGAACCATGTTTGTATCGTCTCAATATCTTTCTCGTTAAAGATTCTCATCTCATTTATTTTCAATTTTCTACATTCCCTTATCAATTGTATTTTTGCGCTTGTAACTCATATAGCTCTGCATACTGTGCCTGATTATTGATCAATTCAGCATGTGTTCCAGTCTCCACGACTCTTCCCTTTTCTAAAAAAATAATGTTATCAGCAAAGCGGGCGGTGCTTAATCGATGTGAGACAATGATTACAGTTTTTCCATAAGTTAATTCATGTAATCTTTCAAATATTTCTTCTTCAATAAAAACATCTAAAGCAGATGATCTGAGTTCTCGTGTGATACGATGCTTGTTCAAAAGGAGCAATATCCGGAATCGAAATAGCTTTATTAATGAGCAATCCATCAATATGAGCTTGAAGTTTAACAGTAAGCAGTCGCTTTTGCATTTCAACTAATGGTTGAAGAGCATCTACTATTAATGTAAATGTGATATAAATTAACGCCATCCACACCAACATGTTCCAAGAGAACAACTTGAAGGGAGTACGAGTGATTTCGTCAATAATCTCAGCACTTAACCAAATCAATAGTGGCCCAAGCAACGATTCCAATAATATCATAAAGAATAAGGTACATGTTTTAAACCTGTCACACTGCCAGAGTTCATCTAAATCAAGATCACGAATATCAATACCATTCACCTTAATCTCTCCTTGATTAAACTCATAAAATTGGCAAAGTAATTTGATAAGTGTCGTTTTTCCTGAGCCATTAGCACCTACAATTGCGATTTTTTCTCCCGGAGAGACCGAGAAATTAATATTATCTAACACATAATCAGAACGTTTCCCACTATCTCCGATAGAATCTTTATTTTTTTCTAACATACTATCCTCGATATTTCTTTCATGCCTATCTTTATTCAATTCGTCTTCCCTACCATCATTATCATAGAAATCGGACAAATCTTGTTCCACTATGTCTTCCTCAGAAGAACAAGGGTATCCATCATCATAATATGATTCTTGATAAGGATAGCGAAAAAAAACGTCTCTAAATTCAATCGACATTGCTCCTTCATTAGCAAAAGGTACTGTTTCAGTAGAAAGCACAATATCTTTTCCGCTTTCATAAAAAGAATAAAATCTTTTCCCATTCTCCATATATCGATCGTATTTGCACCTTCTTTGGCGAAATCCCCAATCGAAACACTACCGGAACCGGACTTCACTAATATCCAAAAATAACCAATCCCTGTTCCCATCCCTGATAAAAAAACTGTTAATACAGCGCTACGAGAACCTTTTATTTGAATACGACAAAAAAGGCTATACATATGTTCAAAAGTTGATTTATACATGTCATATCACTAGCGTTGCATTAAAATAACTTTAGTTTTAAAAATAATCAAAATCTTCAATAATCTTGTTTTGTGCATAAAAAAAGTCCTTTATAATGGATAAAGTCAGGTGGTAACCCGTCCAAATCCACTAATAAAGGAACTACGTATGAACAAAATTACACGAAAAACATCATTTGAACGATGGTTTTTACCCATAAATCTTTAACTTTTTGAAGAAAACGTGAAAACGATGAAATTAGATTCTTATACGAAAAAACTTACGACGGATTCATTCTTAAAATTACTACTTTTTGCGCAGCTACAGGAAACAAAAAGTCTGCACTTAGTGATTGCCTTTTTGACGATCAACTTCAAGAGGGAACAAATTTAGATTCTATCAGTGTTTCACAACTGTCACGTCGTTTAAATACGATGAATCCAGACATCTTCCAACAGCTTTTCCTTGATTTAGTCGTTCAAATTCACCAAAAAACGAATGTCTCGAAAAGCGTCATGCCTTTAAAAATCATTGATTCGAGTACATTACCGCTTAATTTAACGAATCACAAATGGGCTGAATTTCGTAAAACAAAAGCGGGCGTTAAGCTTCACTTACGCCTGGTGTTCATGAAAAAAGGAACGTCTTATCCCGAAAAAGCGGTGCTGACAAATGCCATCGAACACGATCGTGGTCAGCTCGAAGTCATGGTAGATGACCGAGAATGCATGTACGTTTTCGACCGCGGCTACCTGGATTATGAACGTTTCGATCGCATGACAGATGAGGGTTTCTTTTTCCTTACGAGATTGAAAAAGAATGCGGTTATCCGGGAAATTTATGATTTTAAAATCCCTGCAGATTCTGCTGTTTTGTCGGATCAGATGGTGTTGATTGGCACCGTGCAAAATCGAGCAGAGAACTATTTTCGCTTACTCAAAGTGAAGGATTCAAAGGGGAATATCCTTTGGTTAATTACGAATCGCTTCGATTTAGCACCCGATGAAATCTCAGACATGTACAAATCACGCTGAGCCATTGAGTTGTTTTTCAAATGGATCAAGCAACAGCTCAACATTAAAAAGTTCTATGGTCAAAGTGAGAATGCGATTTACAACCAAGTGTTCATTGCCCTCATTGTATTTTGCTTGAATGTTTTAGCTCAAATTGAAACCAAGAGTAAACGAAAAACCCTGCAAATCAGCCGATATTTAAGGGCTTCTTTATGGAAACCAGCCTACATCTGGCTTCGAAAAATCGAAGGAAAAGCTGTTCCATAAAACGCAAACTGTCGTTGTCGCACACGTGTAATTGTAAATAAAAACCAAATGAATGGAGCCACCTTTATTTATGTAACACTAGTGATGTCATATAAGAAATTCCCCAAACCAAATAGACGAATTTCCTTTGCTGAACGTCTACCGAGTAACAAACTTCGTGCATAATCCATCTTTCTTCTTAACATTGCATACTCTTTGGCATAGTCCCATTCCATCTCATTATAACGATTCTGTACAAAAGCAAACGGACCAGTAGACAGAACAAGAAGTAAAGCTAACAGAGGTGACAAATATGCTATAACTAAAATGATCCCAATTGATGAAAGTATTGCAGTAAATAAATTTGCACTTATATTAATAAATTGAGAAGGTAACCAAGTAGCACGGTCTCGTAATGTTTCAAGCCTGTCCCGATACTGGCGGTCTTCAAAAAAACGCATACCTGGAATACGTTCAAAAGCATCAAGTAAAAAACTATTAACGGTAATCATCGAACGCTCCGAAAGCAGTGTCTTTATCCATGATTCTAACAACTTCACTACACTCAGAATTACCAAACTGCCTGCATAAGCAATGGCCCACATTTCCGTATGGGATAACACATCCTGGTCACAATACCATGAATCATTTTTTTAGAAACATACAATTGGATAATAGGTATCGTTGCATCAATCACAATAAAAAAAAACAATGCATAGCGTTAGTAATGGTCCTGAATTCCAAACCATACTGCTAAGCAATTTTGCCGTCTGTCCAGTTTCCTTCATATGCTCCCATTTTTCTTTACCTTGCCATTTCCGTTTCCTCACCATTATCTTCACCTTTTATTGGAGTTATATTAATCAGCTATATGAGTAAAAACGCTTCTTCTCTCCCATATTCACAGTCTGGATATCTCCTAATACACGTGGCTTACTAGAGCGAGAGCGTTCGAGTACATATTCCTTTCCTTTTTCATCTCTCGTAGCCAAATCTCCAGATCAATAACAGCTCTCATATATTGATAACCCTTACCTTTTTCATCAATACCTAAATCAATTCCATATACACGTGTTTTGAATATGATTTTGCTAATTGTTGAGCAATCCATAAGGAAGCTTGCTCTATTTCATTTGAAGTAATCGAAACCCTTGCTTACAAAATCTTGGGGAATTTAATTGAAAAGTAAAAATGAAATCGACCATAAAACTTTATCAATATCTAGTAAACGGGTCTAAGGATTATAAACAAAATAGGTATATTCGATTAAAGGCAAAGTTCTGATTTATTTTGCTATCCTTATTTGTCCTGATTAAACCATAGTTGATCTTTGTCATCAACATCGCCATTATAATTGATTAGAATCTCATCTCCTGCTTTTATATCTGTGAAAGCATAGAAGTCAAATGTGTGATTTCTAAAATTAATCTCATAATCTGCATTAGGTTCATAAGAATGGTTAAACAACATTCCATAACCAAGAAGGATAGCTGAATGCTTTATCCCATACTCAAAAGCGTAATCAGCGAGTATGGTTTGCTCAATGTATTGATGCTGTTCGTTTGGATAAGAAATGACAGGTGCTTCATGTAAAAGCTCTCCTTTTTTGATATCACATGTAGCAAATACCCCTCTATTGAATTCTCCATCACTAAGTGGAGATGTTTTTACCTCAATCATGTTTTTCGCCTACTCACTTTTAAAATTTTCTTTCTAACTGTAACATTAATTTGAACATTGAGCTCTTTTTTAGAAAAGAGCCTCTCCAATATGTCTTTAAGATATGTACTTGCTAACTACTTTCCATAACCTTTTGCACACTACCAAAAGTTACATTAAGAGTATTTTGAATTTTAATTCCAACAGGATATTGTAAATTCGGTTTTTCATAGAAATGCTAATAATGCAATTCCAAGAGTAATTCCCAAAAGCAAAGTCCCCCGTTACTTTAAGTGTAAACCATCACAATCCTAGGTTGTAAACACTTTTCCCTCCATCCTACCGCTATATCATTGGAGGGGAATCCAATAGCCAGTATCTACAGTACAATATTGTAAGCTTCTTAAACAAAAAAAGCATCCTAATGAAAGGATGCCTCTTTTATGGTTACATCATTAAAAATTAAAGTTTTACGATGTTTGTAGCTTGTGGTCCACGTTGACCATCTTCTACTGAGAATTCAACTTTTTGACCTTCGTCAAGTGATTTGAAACCGTCACCTTGGATAGCTGAGAAGTGAGCGAATACGTCGTTTCCGCCTTCTACTTCGATGAAACCAAAACCTTTTTCTGCGTTAAACCATTTTACTGTACCTTGTGTCATTTAAATGACCTCCATTAATTGTATTAAATAATATCATATTTCTTCAAAAGAAAAAAATTCACATATTACAAAAAGTATCAAATAAAACACGATTACTCTTTGTAATATGTGAATTTATTATTTCCTTGCAAACGATCTTATTACATTGATTGTATAATAAAAAATCATATTTGTCTAGTAAAAAAGCGAACTCCCTCGATCGCCCCTATATAACAAAGCCTTACATGCTTCTCGAAACACCCGAATCTCCTCTTTTACTTGTTGGCAGCCATCACGCAATTACGTCAAGGCTACCTAGATCTTAATCCTCCTGCATAAAGAAAGAAAAAGAATAAAGAATAAAAGAAAAAGATTAAAAAGAATTTTGTTAACGTGACTGTAATAATAAGGGTTGAACCGCCGTTACCATACTATTTTCAGCTGGTTAGGAGGGACAATTCAGTCTGTCACTGACCTGCATTTAGTTCAACAAGTAAAAAGAGCCGTCTAAGCAGCCCAATAATCTTCAACTCAAGCCCCCGTTAGTTCAATAAATGCTTAGGAAGATAAAGTATAATCATATTCAAAACCATCAGGAGTAACTAATTGAAAAAGAGTAGCTTTATCAGGATCCTTAGGTGAGACTTCATCATGCATTATAGTTATTACTTGTAACCCCTTTCTTTTTGGTTCAAAAATTAACACTACCTGATTTCCCTTTCAGATTATCTTTTTAACCTCTGCTTGCATGATGACGATAACCATTTTTGTATTAACCTTCTCCTCAGAAAAAGCTTTTGGATTTGTTTGATCCTTCAACTCTTTAGCAATATCTAAAGATTGGCCCAAGTCAAACCAAATACCCGCTGCCATTACACAATCGCCCCGATAGTTCACGTACAATTTTTCACAAACTTATTTTCAAGAAAACATACACAAAACTCCCTGAATTAAACCAAAATTAACAATTAATATTGCAAAATTTTATACTTTGTATTACGATGTATCATATACTTTGTATTACGATGTAAAGGTGAGGATAATATGAATAAAGAAATGATGAAGGGTAGCACAGATTTACTGTTACTATCAATTATCGCCAAGCAAGATATGTATGGTTATGAGATTGTGCAAGCATTAAAGCAATCGAGTGATGAATTGTATAGTATGAGTGAAGGTACATTGTATCCTGCACTGAAAAGACTTGAGTCACAAGGCTATATCAATTCTTACTGGGTAGAAAATGAAGGAACTCGACGACGCAAATACTATGAATTAACCGAAGAGGGACAAAATGCTTTGTCCGGGAAGCTAAAGGATTGGCAACAAATCAACCAATTGATTGAAAAGTGGACGAAGGGAGACGTGTTATATGAATGAAAAACTCGAACAATATATTCATGAAATAACCACTACTCTTACTTGTAGCCCACAGGAAAAACAAGAGATTGCAGATGAAATGCGTGACCATCTATATACTTCTTATGAAGTGCTGTTAGCTAATGGGCATGAAGAAAAAAGTGCGACAAATAAAGCTATTCAAACATTTGGTCAAACAAATGTTTTGAAATTGAGCTTTCAGCAAGTGGTGGACCCTTTGTACGGATGGTTACATAAGTTTGCATTGATTGGCTTTATTTTATATAGTTTTGCGTTTTCTTGGATACTTTTAATTCAGCGTTTAATCACACGTATATTAAATTATCAGTCATTTGATTTCCCTTTCAATTCTTATGTAAGAACACAAGATACATTAGCTACTGAAAAAGCATTTTTTGATTTTAGCGTTTGGGAACAAAACGTAAATTTTATCCCATTTAAAACGATTGTTCTTTATCTAAAGGCTGAACATATGAACACAAGCATTGCGGTTAATAATCTTGTTGGTAATTTCATTGTTTTACTACCATTAGGACTACTTTTACCCTTCTTGTTTAAACGTTGCAAAAAATTAACAAGCGTAGTTACCATCGCATTTATAACTAGCTTTTGTATTGAAACAATTCAATTTGCACTTCAAATTGGCATGGCAGACATTGATGATGTCATCTTAAATACATTAGGTGCTATGTTTGGTTTTGCTATATATAAATTAATCATGTGGTTCCTATCACTTCGTGTTCAATTCAAACATAAAAAATATAGTACCAGTTAAATCGTTAAAAAGCCTCCTAATTATAATTAATATAGGGTAAATAATATAATAAAATAAAATTAGACCTTATATTTAGAGGTTTTGGGTTTGATTATATATAATCAAACTTTATAATCAAACTTTTTATTTGTATAGGGGTACAGCCTGTATTTTGGAAATTTTGAACGTTAAGAAACGTTAAAAATATGCACGATTCTATGCAACATCATAATGAACGCAGCCAGCACCAAAACACGCTCAACTTGTTGCTGCGACTAGCTTTGTAGAAACGTGCATAAAAGTATGTATAAATAATGTTCCACTAAAAAAGCGACAAATGTTGATTTAACAACGTTTGTCGCTTTTTCGTGTATTACCAAACTTACATTTGGGAACGTTTTATGTATGACGAATTAATAAAATTTTATTTGAAATACAACATACAAAATATATATATTTCTACAATAATTTTAGAGGATTTTAATTAAATAATATAGAAATTAAATGTAAATAAAGGTGGTGGTATATGTATGTTGAAAAATTTGAAAGAACATTTACAAAGTTTAGAAGAAAGCCATACAGGTTTAGAAGTAAGGATGAGTAGAGAAAGGCTTGATGAGATTTTATCTGCGGATTTTTTTGAAATAGGCAGTTCTGGCTATATGTATGATAAAAAAGAATGTTTGGAAACTGGTGTTGTATTGGCAGAAATGAAGATACATAACTATGAAATTTATCCTTTATCTAATGATTTAACATTATCTACATATTTTCTTGTAGATACAACAAGAAATAGAAACACACTGCGTAGTTCAATATGGAAATTTATTGATGGAAGATGGCAACTTTATTTCCATCAAGGAACAATAACACCTCTTCAATTAAATGATTTTATCAAAACTTTGTAGTATAAAATTGAGAATTAAAATTCATATATAAACAACCGATGCCTACTTTTTTAAGTTAAAGAAGTAGGCATCGGTTGTTTAAGGTTTATTTGGGAACATTCGTTGCTTAACGTTGTAAATCCGCATAAATCTGACGGGACCCCGTTTACATAAAATCCATTGTCGGCAGTAAGCCTCAACAGAGCCACGTGTACACATATAAAAAAGCGCATAAACCCGCCCCTGCAATGGAGAATACAACAAATAAAACTACCCCAAATACGTCCGTAAACAAAAGCACAACGTCCCAATGAAAAGAGACGCTAACAGAAGGAGAAATCCCCCTACAAGAGGAAAAGAACAGCGGTAAAGAGGAATAATAAAGCGGTACGGTACCCTTAGTCAGGAAAGAGCATTCACCCAACACATATATAACGCGCCATTTCAGTAAACTTTTTTGCACGGCTAATGTTGTGCTTTCTTTTTGCATTTTTGCTATTGACTTCGCATAGTTGGTCTTATACTGTACGATGCACTATTCAAATTGTTAGCTTTATAATCCGAGTCTGGCACCTACTTCTGCATACTCTATATCTTTTCTTTCTGCATTCCAATTACCCCCTGTTTGTCCGTCCCATATCGCTCCTGTTTCAACGAAACCGACAGACGCAAACAACTTCCGGACGGCTTCGTTTACCATCCAATATGATGTAGCAACTGCATCGGCTTTTCCTTGTGGAAACGACTTTATGTAATCAATAACTTTCATCATTGCTTGTTTGCCAAATCCTTTGCCTTGATGCTTTTTATCAATCATAAAGCGATTAAGTCCATAAGTAGATTTATCTCCATATTTTTCACATAAAAATGCACTTTCCGCCAGTTCGAAAAATCCAATATCGACATATCCTATGACTTCATCATTGTTGCATATAGCGAAGATCATAGGAGGTTTTTCGTCGTTGAGTATCTTTACATAGGCTTTAGCCAAACAATATATGCTGGAATCCACATTTCCTTTCTGCTCGTCTGTTATGCTTAACTTCAACACTGCCTCAAAATTATCGTGGGTAATTTTTCTTAATTCAATCATTTTTCTTCCCTACTTCCGAAAATATAAATTCGCTGCATCTGCCCGTAACGCCGTTCCCGTCCCCAAGGGCAAGGGCGAAGCGCCGACAAGCGGCGCGTCCTTTTGTGCCTGCCTTAAACATACATCATTAGCACCACCCCCAATAATCTGGATTAGCATTCATTACAGCATCATCTTGCCAAAAACATACCGTACAAATTTCATAACTACCGTTTTTTTCCGAAAATGTTTTAAAACCATAACAAGGACAGGTATATTTTTTCATAATTATCTCCTAAATTACTAATTATTTCATAACTTTATTTTAGCATATCCTTCTTCAACTGAATTGCTGCGTTAGTTGAAGAATAAAGCTCCCAAAGCGTCGTTTGGTAACTTTAAGTGCTTAACGTTTTAAATCCGCATATTTCTGACGGAACCACATAATAGACAAAATTACTTATATATATATCGGAATTAACAAACCAATCACTAATGCTTTATTAATCTTTTTTTATTATATTAACACAATTAACAATTATTAGGAAAAAACATCATTAAATTATTTAGTGTAATAAAAGACTCGACCCACAGCTAATGGATCGAGTTTTTAGTTCCCGACTTTTTTTGTCTTTCAACATCAATCTGAAAAGGATAGATGTAAGCAGGTAATCCCCCTGTTCATCTATCCTCTCCTTTTAACCCTATATAATGTGTGACATTGTATTGAATTACTTAAGTTATAGAGCTTTATAAACATTTACTTGACTTTTAATAAAATCATTCAGCTGTCCTCTTTTTGCGCTAAGAAGAATGAAAAGAAGAGAAAAACCCCCCTCATCTCATTTTTATTGCAGGATAATCGTACCATCTACATAGAAGTAACTTTATTATTGTAACAAACGTTTAGTTGAACCGTTCTCAAAAAGACAAACTATATGTTTTTGTGTAATTTAACAATGAGTTTATAGAATGTTCCTTTTGGTAATAGCTCATACATGATTAAGATTTAATTTAAATCAATTTTTACCGAGTCTAATTCAACTGGAATATTCGAACTAAGTGAGTCTAAATTCACTCTTATAACATAATTATCCTTACTAAAATCACTTACTGTGCCAATATCAAATGTGCTTCTAAAACGTAAATCATCCTCATCTAATACTTCAATTGAATGTTTCATGGGTTCTTCATAAATTTCTTTTTCTGATTCTTTCACAAGTGCTATATCGTTCCTTGCAAAGTCCTTAAAAAACATGAGATTCCAATTTCTCATATCTCCATGGTTAACTTGGAAATCGACGATGAAATTCTGTTCCTTTAAAGTGATTTTTTCCACTGTTACGGATAGATTTTGTCGATCAGAACTTATTTCAATGGGAGTTTGATGCTCCAATGTAACAAATTGATTCTTTTCATGCACTGCCACTTTTGGTTGGATTTCCAAATAACTTGTTTCTTCTTTTAAAGATTGAGGAATGATAGTTCTTCCTTTTACAGTTATCTGGTTTTCTGATTTATTAGTTTCTAAATCAATACCATCTGACAACAAAGGAATTTCCTTTCCTTGGTCGTCAAAAACCTCTAATCTTACTTGATCGTGTTTTCCTTCACTTGGAAAAATCGCTGTGTAATTAATTGCGGTTGAAGCTTCCCCTTCAATAATAGAATCAAAATGAATCTTTACGTTTGCGTCACTGTTACTACTTTCTTCATTAGTTTTTATTGTTTCAAATGGTAATTGATTAATCGGTACATTAAATTTCCAAACCCCTTCACTTTCTCCTATACTCTTGAATTCAAGAGGGAAAGTAGTATCAGGCGGTAATTCTGATTTTGGATAATTTAGCTGGATATGACCTGAATAACCTTCCCCTGAAGGCACCATATATACGATTTCTTTACTATCTGCAATACCTTCCTTACCATCAAATATTTCATAAAAACCCATAAGCTGACCATCCTGATCTGTTTTAACGTTACCTTTCACGTTAAAGGTAACACCAATAACTGCCCCATCATAATAAGCACTCGTAATAGATACATCTATACCTTTATTACTGGCCGTTTCATTTAATTGGGTTATTAATTGTTGCGATGCTAAATTTCTTCCAACTAAGTCATTAAAGTTTACATATACTTTTGCTAGTAAGGGTATTTTAGCCATAACATGTGACATTGAAGGAAAAATAAAACTAGAGGAAATTAAAATAGCTGCTGTTGCTGACAAAATATAAGATTTCAAATATTTTTTATTTCTTTTTGGTTTCTCAATAGAACTTGCGCGTCTTATTCCAGTCTGTATAGCCTTTAATACATCCTCTTTTGGTACCTCAATCTTTTCATACTCTTCTTGGAATTGTTTCTTCTCCATTGTACGCAAACCCCCTTAACAGTTTTTTTAACTGATTCTTTCCTCGATGAAGGTATGTTTTCACTGTATTTTCAGGCACGTTCATTATTTTCGACACTTCTCTAATTGGAAGATCTTGAAAGTAAAAAAGAATAACAGCACTTCGATATGGTTTTTTTAACAGGTTAATAGCGTTCACTAAATCTAAATGCTCATCTCTTTTTTCTAATTTCGCAGATGAAAGTTCATTTATTTTTTCTAGTGGTTTTTCTTTCTTTTTCTTTTTCATCACATCAAAAGCACAATGAATAAGAATCTTTGTTAGCCATGTTAAGAAAAATTCCTCATTTTTTAATTGTCCAACTGATAAAAGCCCTTTGTAAGCTGTTTCTTGAACTATATCCAGTGCATCTTCACGATTTCCTACATATATAAAAGCAGTGCGATACAATTGATTGCTATGTATGACAAGAAGTTCTTCAAAGGCTTCTTTATTTCCCTTAATCGCCTTTTTTACGAGTTTTCTTCCATTCATGTACTGACCTCCTTTCACTCATTAGAGATGAATTGTTATAAAAAAGTTTCAAATATTTATAATTTATATAAAAATTATACGGTGTTCGGCCGGGGTGAGTACGGCATAATCGGGCAAATCCCTCTGTCAAACATCATATTCCCCCTATTACCCCTCCTCATATTATTTGCTACGAGGGGATCTCCCGAGTTGTTAGTGTTTGGGACTAGCCATTTTACTACGTAAAACATCAGTCGCTCTGAAACCTGTATCTATAATCAAACGCAACTGTGTCCATGTTCGGTATTCGTGAAATTTAGTGAGATTATACGTCCTTAACACCAATTTAATTTCTTCAGGTGATAGTAACTGTTTTTGTTTCCGTTTTAGCTTAATTTTTTCAACTGTACTCACTGAATTTCCAACAATTTCTCGTTCCATTTTCAAAAAATTAAAGAATATCTTCATATTTCTCGTGTAATTGGCTATTGTGACATCACTCATCGGCTTTTGATAATCTTCACGTCTATTTGGATAGTTAATCTCTAAAGCCTTTTCTGAAGCTGATACAGTGTATTTACCCCTATTTCTCAAATACTTAATATACTGCCTTATATGTGATGATTTAACCTTTGCAGCATCTTCAATTTTTAATTCTTGTTTTAGATAATTGCCGAATAATGTTACTGTCTGCTCAAAGCTTTTTAATATCTTTGGCGATAAATATTTAGCATCACAATGCAGCATGAAACTATCTAACTGTAAATCGAATTCTGTAATATTTCTCTCTCTTGAACGCAAAAAAACACACCTCCAACTTCATCGAATTTTTGTAAACTCAACAAATGAAAGTGCGTTAGTATTTACACGCTTATATTCAGTTAATTATAGGTTCAATTAGGTAGTTTATCGGTAAATAATTTTGCAGTCTGACAACTGACAACTACTTTAAAACCTTGATATATCAATGTACTAGCCCTTTCAAACAGCAACCATTTCAATACGAATTTTATCGGCAATCATTGCGATGAATTCGCTATTAGTTGGTTTGCTCTTTAGATGATGAACTGTATAGCCGAACATTTTAGAGATAGATTCATAGTTTCCTCTATTCCAAGCGACTTCAATCGCATGGCGAATCGCACGTTCAACACGAGACGATGTCGTATCGAATTTTTTTGCGATATCAGGATATAAAATCTTTGTAATCGACCCAAGTAACTCGACATCCATATACACCATTTGAATGGCTTCTCTTAAGTATGCATACCCTTTAATATGAGCAGGTACACCGATTTCTTTAATAATACCCGTAATTGTCGCATCTAGCTGACGTTGGTCGAGTTGTTGCGGGTGCGAACCTTGTAGAATGCTTACACGTTTTGGTTTTTCTGTTTTATGACCCGCACATTGTAATACTTTTGCAACAAGGCGATCAAATTCGAAAGGCTTAAGCATAAAATAAGAGGCACCTAAATCTACCGCTTGCTTCATAACATCTTCCTGGCCGAATGCCGTTAACATGATCACTTGAACATCGTTATAAATTTCGTTTTCATGCATAACTTCTAAAACCGCTAAACCATCCAGGTGAGGCATGATAATATCTAATAATAGAACATCTGGCACTTGCTCCTCTAACATTTTCAAACAAAGTTTACCGTTAGGAGCCGTTCCGATGACTTCAATTTCTGGGTTATTTTGTAGATACATCTCTAATGTACGTACAAGCTCTCGATTATCATCTGCAATTGCAACTTTTACTTTTTGCATTATTATTATTTCCTCCTTTGTGATTCGCTTTCGTTAAACATAATCAAAACCGACACGATCAATATATGCAAACTCGCTTTTGATACAAAGTGGATAATTCGACTTTTTCCTATGAATACCTTTTATTCTTAAAAAAATGAGTATGTAGCCATAGAGAATCTATGATTTTCGACAGTATTCATCCATTTTAAGCAATTTGTCGATTATTTGTAACTTTTATTGTAACAAAAATAGCAATGAAAAAGAATGCTTTTTATCATATATTCTTTTGGGATTGAAAATTCAACATAAAGAACTGCACTAACTCGCTCAGTGCAGTCTAATTCACATAAAATTATAGTTGATCATTTCTTTAAGATGGCTGTTTTTTCAGCATTTCCGTAAGTGGAATAGCAGCTCCTTTTTCAGGACTTTCGATAAACATATGTGTGACAGCTCCAGCAAAACGTCCATTTTGTATAATCGGACTACCACTCATCCCTTGTAGAATGCCACCTGTTTTCTTTTTCAATTGCGCATCTGTCACTTCAAATTGCAACGATTTGTCATCTATTTTCGTGATTTTAACATCAAATGCCTCTACTTTTTTGCCTTCAATCGTCGTTAATAATTGCGCTTTACCTACTTTTATTTCAGAAGGCTGCATGATTTCCATTGGTTTAGGAAAACCTTGTTCTAAAGCATTTGACCATTTACCAAAAATACCGTACACATTGTTTTCAGCAATACTTCCTAACTGTCCAGCATTATGTTCAATGGATGAAATTTTATAACCTGGCTCTCCAGGAACACTCTTCTTTATTTGTTCGATGGATGCATAGAAAATCGATCCGGACTTGAATTTAGGTGGTGCCGCTACAACAGAATCGATAATTTGATGACCTAAAGCCCCGTACTCTTTTGTTTCCGGGTCAATAAAGGTTAATGTACCAATGCCATCTGTCTGATCTCTAAAAAAGGATAGCACTGGTTCCAGTTCTTCCTTTTTTAATTTGATATGCTGCGTTTTTTGCTGACGTTTTATCTTCACATCAATCATCTTCCCTGAAGCACTGGTATATAGGGATCGCACTTCTTGGAGCGTATGGATTTCTTGTGAATTCATTGTCTGAATCGTATCACCTGCTTTTAACCACGCACCATTTTTCAGAAGAACATCATTCGTTATATAAACACTTTGAAGCTGTAGCTCAACACCGATAGAATGCCCCATTGGTATTAGGCTTTTTTCGGCGAAAACACTAAATGGTAGTAGCAAAATGGCAAATAACAACGTGACAATCTGCATGACATATCGCATTTGTTTCTTCATTTTTCACCTCCTCAAGTCCTTTTACTATGGCTTTGTTTTAGCATGTTATGTAAGGTAAATATTTGAGGTGAATTGGATGATTGGAGAAGGTGGAAGGTTTTACATTGATATTTAGTTGACATACATACATATACAAAAAACTGCCCGCCCAATTGGATAGGACAGACAGTTTATTAATTAAAAGGTCATTGCTTTTTTACGACCATTGGCGATTTCTACCAACTCTTTTGCGTGTTGGAATGTTAGCTCTGTCACTTCAGCGCCAGACATCATTCGGCTAATTTCATCGATCCTTGCATCTTCGAAAATTTCAGTAAGTGAGGTCACAGTACGATGCGCTTCTTCATGCTTCTTAATATAATAATGATGATCTGCCATCGCAGCTACTTGCGGTAAATGCGAAATGCAAAGCACTTGAGAATGCATGGAAATAGCGGAAATCTTTTCAGCAATCGCTTGAGCAACGCGTCCACTGACACCTGTATCAACTTCATCGAAAATAATCGATGTAATGCCATTTGTTGAAGAGAAAATGGTTTTCAACGCAAGCATCATACGTGATAATTCCCCACCTGAAGCAATTTTGGTTAATGGTTTCGGCGGTTCCCCTACATTTGTTGCAATATAAAAAACAATGCGATCTAATCCATTTTGGTCAAACTGATCTACAGCAATTGGTTCAAAATGCACACTAAAATCTGCCTTTTCCATATATAATGCACGCAGTTGTTGCATAATGGCGTCACTTAATTTGCGACCTTCTTTTTTACGAATGGCTGTTAATTTTTCAGCTGTTTGCAATAATTTTTCTTTTAGCTCATCTAATTGCTGCTCATTTTTTTGTATATTCTCATCGCGATTTAATAGTGATTCAAGCTCTTCACCAATTTTTTCACGATAGTTTAGAATTTCCTCAAGTGTTGTCCCATACTTACGTTTCATCGATTGTATTAGCGTTAGACGCTGTTCCACTTCGTTTAAACGTTCTGGATTAAACTCAAGCTCATCTAAAATATTTTTGACTTGGAAAGCAGCCTCTTGTAAAGAATAGAAGGCAGCAGATACATTATCGGAATGCTCTTTAAAATTATTGTCTAATGTTGCAACCTCTTCTAGATCGGTCATCGCCTGACCAATCCAATCGAGCCCTCTCGATTCACCTAAAATTGCCTCATGAGCAGTACTTGAGCGCTCGTAAATTTTGTTGAAGTTCATCAAGCGGCGGCGTTCTTCTGCAAGCTCTTCTTCTTCCCCTGCACGGAACTGACAAGCATCAATTTCTTTAATTTGAAATGAAAATAAATCAATTTTCTGTGCCACTTGCTGTTCTCCAACGGAAATTGCAGCTAGCTCTTTTTTTAATTCACGATATGCCAAGTATTCCTCGGCATATCGTTCTTTCAGCGGAGCAATTTCAGCACCAGCAAATTGATCTAATAACGAAATATGCCTCTTATCATCCATTAACTCTTGGCTTTCATGCTGACCATGAACATCGATTAATGTCGCACCGATTTCACGTAATAGAGATAGCGGAACAAGTTTACCATTCACACGGCAAACGCTTTTCCCACTGTCATTTAAATCACGGCGTAAAATAACCATACCTTCTTCAATATCAATTCCAACCTCTTCACACTTTTGGTATGCAGAGTGGTTTTCTGAAGAAATCATAAAGAGCCCTTCAAGCTCGGCTTTTTTAGCACCATGGCGAATAAATTCCAGGGAACCGCGACCTCCTGCTAATAGCTGAACCGCATCAATAATAATCGATTTCCCCGCTCCTGTTTCACCAGTTAAAACAGTTAATCCTTCGACAAACCCTACAGTTAAGTCTTCAATAATTGCGAAATTTTTGATCGATAGCTCTCGTAACAAGACAATTCACCTCGTATTACAGCATTTCAAGTAAGCGATTTTTGATAAGATCGCGTTGGGATTCTTCACGACATAAAATCATAATCGTGTCATCACCACAAATAGTACCTAAAATTTCATTCCAATCTAAGTGATCCAGTAAAGACCCGATTGCATGCGCATTTCCTGGTAATGTCTTCATTACTAAGAAATGGCCCGCACCGTCAATACTAATAAAAGCATCTGCTAAGGCACGGTGTAACTTTTGAATTGGATTGAAGCGTTGATCCGCTGGTAAACTATATTTATAGCGACCATCTTGTAGTGGTACTTTGATTAAATGTAATTCTTTAATATCTCTAGAAATTGTAGCTTGCGTTACGTGATAGCCTGCTTCTTTTAATAAGTCGACAAGCTCGTCCTGCGTTTCAATGTCATTATTAGCGATCATGTCGCGTATACGAATATGGCGTTGGCTTTTATTCAATTTTTTTCACCTCTATGAATAATTATGCTCTTCTTTTTATATAACCCTAACATCGATTATCTAAAATCACAAGAAAAAACACGACCCAAAAGAAATGGGCCGCGTCATTTAAGTTGTTGATGTGCCTCACTTACCAAGGTATTGAAGTCTGAAAAGGATTGCAGCTCTTCTCCTCGGAGTGGGTTATATAGATGGAATAAAAATTCTATATTCCCTTCTCCACCGGTAATTGGAGAATAGGAAGCATCTTTTACCACAAATCCTACTGATTCAGCGAATGTTGCAATTGTTTCTACTACTTCTAAATGTATTTTCGGCTCACGAACGACACCTTTTTTACCTACTTTATCTTTGCCTGCTTCAAACTGTGGTTTCACAAGTGCGATGACATCGCCACCTGGTACTAATAATGTTTTTAATACAGGTAAAATAAGTTTTAAAGAAATAAACGATACATCAATCGTTGCAAATTCAGGTAAACCTTCTACTAGGTCTGGTGCTGTTACGTAACGGAAATTAGTACGTTCCATTACAGTAACACGTTCATCTTGGCGAATTTTCCATGCTAGCTGATTGTAACCTACATCAAGTGCGTAGCAATGCTTCGCACCATTTTGTAGGGCACAGTCAGTAAATCCACCAGTGGAAGAACCGATATCTAACATTAATTTATCTTTTACATCAACATTAAAAATATCTAATGCTTTTTCTAATTTTAAGCCGCCACGACTCACATAGCGGAGCTGTGATCCTTTAATTGTTAGCTCTGCATCAACAGGGATTTTCTCACCTGGTCGATCTAGACGCTCTTCATTTGAATACACAAGTCCTGCCATGATCGAACGTTTTGCTTTTTCACGTGTTTCACAAAGTCCTCTTTCAACAAGAAGGATATCGACACGCTCTTTTTGTGTTTTTATTGTCATTATGCTTTAATACCCGCTTGATCTTTAATGTCTTTAATTACTAATTTTTGAATACGTGACACAGTTTCTTCAGTCGTAATATGAATTTCTTCTAATAATAAATCAACGTTACCATGCTCAATGAACATATCTGGAATACCAATACGATCAATTTGAGTTGTTGAGTAGTGATGATCATTTGCAAATTCTAACACTGCACTACCGAAGCCGCCTTGTAAAATACCTTCTTCAATCGTTAAGATTGGTTTTTTACTTTGCATTAAACGGTGTAACATCTCCTCATCCATCGGTTTGATGAAGCGAGCATTAACAATTTCTACTTGTATGCCGTGTTCCGCTAGAGTATCAGCTGCTTCTTGTGCCATTGGAATAGTCGTACCGAATGTGACAATTGTTGCATCCGCACCCTCGCGAAGTACTTCCCAGCTACCGATTGGTAAAACTTTTAGCTCAGCGTCCATCGGAACTCCTAAGCCATTACCACGTGGATAACGAAGGGTAATTGGACCGTCATTATACTCAATGGCTGTTTTCACCATATGTTGACCTTCATTTTCGTCTTTTGGCATCATAATAACGATATTCGGCATATGACGTAAAAAGGCTATATCAAAGACACCTTGATGTGTTTCGCCATCTGCACCAACTAATCCAGCACGGTCGATCCCGATAAATACATTCAAGTTTTGACGACAAATATCATGTAGTACTTGGTCATACGCTCGTTGTAGGAATGTTGAGTAAATAGCTAAGAAGGGCTTCGTGCCATCTGCTGCCATACCTGCTGCCATCGTAGCAGCATGTTGTTCTGCAATACCAACATCAAACATACGATCAGGGAATTCACTTGCAAAGCCTTCTAATTTAGAGCCTACAGGCATTGCAGGCGTAATTGCTACGATTCGATCATCAAGACGAGCTAATTTGCGAACTGTCTCTGCTATTAAGCTAGACCAGCCTGGAGCTGTTGTTTTTGGCTTCACAAGGTCGCCTGTTTCCATTTTATAAGGGCCTGTTCCATGCCAAGTTCCAACTGTATCGTTTTCAGCAGGCAAGTAACCTTTCCCTTTTTTCGTAATAACATGGATTAACACAGGGCCTTTCATTCTTTTAGCATGTTGTAATGTTTCTTCTAATGTTTCAAAGTTATGACCATCAATTGGTCCAAGATATGTGAAACCTAATTCTTCGAAAAATACACCTGATACGAGTAAATATTTTAAGCTATCTTTCACACGCTCTGCTGTAGATGCTAACTTACCACCGACTGCAGGGATTTTTTTCAATAGCTGTTCTAATTCATCTTTTGCTTTGTTGTAATTATTCGCAGTACGTAAGCGACCTAAAACATTATGCAGTGCGCCTACATTTGGTGCGATTGACATTTCGTTGTCATTTAAAATAACGGTCATATTCGTTTTTTCATGACCGATGTGGTTTAGTGCTTCTAAGGCCATACCACCTGTAAGAGCACCATCACCGATAATTGGCACTACATAGTTTTTTTCGCCTTTAATATCCCGTGCCGCTGCCATTCCCATCGCTGCCGATAAAGAAGTTGAGCTATGGCCAGTTTCCCATACATCATGTTCACTTTCGATGCGTTTTGGGAAACCACATAAACCTTTAAATTGACGGAGTGTATCAAATTGATCGGCACGACCTGTCAAAATTTTGTGGACATACGCTTGATGCCCAACATCCCAAATAAATTTATCTTTTGGACTATTGAATGCACGATGTAGGGCAATTGTTAGTTCAACAACACCTAAATTAGGACCAATATGACCACCTGTTACGGATAATTTTTGGATTAAAAATTTTCGAACATCTTCACTTAAGTCTTGAAGTTGTTTCGTATTTAGTTCTTTCAAAAAGGATGGACTAGATATTTTGTTTAAATCCATCGCCATCACACACCTTTTCATTAATATATTCTTCGCACAATGTTTTTACTATTATAACAGTGTTAAACAATTGTACAAACTAAAACAGCCATTAATTGTTACGATGAACAATGTAATCAGCAAAGTCTTTTAGTAGGCTGCTTTCCGAAGGCAGTTTTTCAAGCGCTTGTATAGCTAGATTATAGTGCTCATGCAACTTTTCTTTGGCACCTGCTAAAGTAAGGAGTGCGGGGTATGTGCTTTTATCACTTGCTTCGTCTTTTCCGGCAGTTTTCCCTAGTTGTTCTGTCGTACCTTCAATATCTAGAATATCGTCTTGAATTTGGAATGCAAGTCCAATGTGATGAGCATATCCTACTAAGATTTCACGTTCTTCTTCAGTGACATCCGCTATTATAGCACCTGCTTCAATACTGAATCGAAGAAGCGCTCCTGTTTTGTTGACATGTACTTTTTCTAGTTCTGATAATGTTAACTGTTTCACTTCACCCTCGATATCAAGGATTTGCCCACCAACCATACCTTCTGCTCCCGCTGCCACACTTAGTTTGTCTATTAATAGCAAACGCGATTCAGGTGAAATTTGTTGCATACGAGCAAGAATACCAAATGCCATTGTATTAAGTGCATCTCCTGCAAGTATGGCAAAAGCATCACCATATACTTTATGGTTTGTTAACTTCCCTCTACGGTAATCATCATTGTCCATGCTCGGTAAATCGTCATGGATTAATGAATACGTATGAATCATTTCAATGACAGCACCTACTGTAAATCCATCGTCGTTGCGAACATTGAAATGGTCCATAACAGCAAGAACAAAAAGTGGTCTCACTCTTTTACCGCCTGCATTTAATGAATACAACATCGATTCTTTTAACACTGCCGGCGCTTCAACATGCCCAACAAGCTCCTGCATACTTTTTTCAACTGTTGGTATATTGTTAGCCATAAATTTCTTCAAAAGCTCAGTCATTTACTTTGCCCCTCTTCCCCTGTTGGATTAAACGGTTTTTCGTCGCCATTTTCATCCATAATTGAGATTAGCTGCTGTTCTGCATTTTGTAATTGATCGTGACAAAACTGGGATAACTTCATTCCCTTTTTATATAAATCAATCGCATCTTCTAAAGGTACTTCACCTTGTTCCAGTTGATGAACGATTTCTTCGAGTTGTTCAATAGACTTTGCAAAAGATTGTTTCTTTTCAGCCATTATTCTTCTCCCCTTTTCGTCATTGTAATGGACGTAATTTCAGCATTCGCCTGACCATCTGGAAAATGGATAGTCAAATTTTGTTTCTCTTTTACTTGCTGTACGGATTTTACTACTTTCCCGTCTTGATAAACGATGCTATATCCACGATTCATGATCGTTAAAGGATTTAATGCTTCTAGTGTACGAATGATGGACCTGAAAGCATCTTGTTGCTTATTCACATTTTGTACAACGCTTTTATCAAGCTGTGCCTTCAACCTTGCCACATGCTGCTGATTATATCTTACTTCTTGTAGCGGTGTATTCATTTGTACACGATTCGTTAACCTTTGTACTACTAACTGTTTATTTTTGATAAAGTTCGTCATTTGAGCTTGTATTTGTTCATCCGTACGACTTAGTTTTTCAACGAACGGGCGATATAGCCGGTCAGGATAAGTTAATGGGTAGGATTTCTGCAAACGCTCTAATTGACTTCTTTCATGTCGAATGCGTGACTGTGTCAATTGAAATAGCTGTGACTGACGCGTTAGTATATACTTCATCAAGTCCTCACTATTTGGCACTGCCTTTTTTGCAGCAGCCGTTGGAGTCGCTGCACGCCAGTCCGATACATGATCCGCAATGGTCGTGTCTGTTTCATGTCCGACACCACTAATAATCGGTATAACGCTTTCATAAATAGCTCGGGCGACGATTTCTTCATTGAATGCCCAAAGGTCTTCAATAGACCCACCACCACGCCCAACAATTAAAACATCGAGACCTTCTACACTATTTGCTTGCTTAATCGCTTTTACAATACTAGGAGCTGCTTGCTCCCCTTGCACAAGTGCTGGGAAAATCACGACATCCGCTAAAGCGTAATGTTGTGTAATCGTTGTACAAATATCCCGAATGGCTGCTCCAGTTGGTGCAGTTACGACACCAATTTTACGAGGGAATGTCGGAATCGCCTTTTTATGTTGCTCATCGAATAATCCTTCTTTATAGAGCTTTGCCTGCAATTGTTCAAAGGCAATATGTAAGCTCCCTACACCATCTGGTTCCATCGATGCCGCATATAATTGATAGCGCCCACTGCCTTCATAGACATTGACATCACCACGAATAAAAACTTTCATCCCATTTTCCGGTTCAAACTTTAAACGATTCGCACTTTTTGCAAACATTACTGCTGCAATTTGCGTCTTTTCATCTTTTAAAGTGAAGTAGATATGGCCTGATCCTGTATGTCTTTTGACATTTGATAGCTCACCTTTCACATACACATCACGCATATGTGGGTCAGCATCAAATTTCTTTTTTATATATTTGGTTAATGCTTGGACAGATAAATAAGGTGTACTTGTCAAAAAGCCTCAGACTCCTTATCCGAACGATATTTAAGAAAATAATCTCATGAACAAGAGCATAGAGCGCCCGTTTACACCCGACAACTGCTTGCAAGCCCGAAGTAAAAGTGTCTTTCCAACTTTCCCCCGAGGGATTGAAACGACCTCATGAGTTGGCGCTCACAGCTTGCAGTAATGTTATCCACAATGCAAAGCTTTATAATTTCCTAAGCAAAAAAAAGCTGTCTTTCATCAGAAAAACAGCTTCTGCGTTACTATTTTACCTATTCTGAGCTCATTTGTCTTGAGTAAGCTTCTTTTTTGCTGATTGCAATGTATTAAACAATAACATTGTAATTGTCATCGGGCCAACACCTTTTGGTACTGGTGTGATAGCTGATACTTTATCAACGACTGCATCAAAATCAACATCACCACAAAGTTTGTTGTTTTCATCGCGATTAATACCCACATCAATAACAACAGCGCCTTCTTTCACATGTTCAGCACCAATCATTTTCGCGCGACCTGTTGCAACGACTAAAATGTCTGCTTGCGTAGTCATCGCTACTAAATCAGGTGTTTTAGAGTGGCAATATGTTACTGTTGCGTCTTTTTGTAATAATAGTTGTCCCATTGGAACGCCAACGATATGGCTACGTCCAACGATCACAGCGTGTTTGCCTGCAACATCAATATTCGCGTATTCCAATAACTTCATCACACCATATGGCGTACAAGGTAAATAAGTGGGTTGTCCTAAAATCATTTTACCAACGCTTTCTGGGTGGAAGCCATCTACATCTTTCTCAGGTGAAATAGCTGCTATTACGTTTTGTTCAGTTATATGCTTTGGAAGTGGTAATTGTACTAAAATGCCATCGATTGCCGGGTCAGCATTTAATTTGTTAATTTCATTTAATAATGTTTCTTCTGTAGTATCTGCTGATAATTCGATTAGTTCTGAGTAAATACCTATTTGTTCACAAGATTTCTGTTTGTTTGAAACATATGTTTTCGAAGCAGGATTGTCACCTACTAAAATAACTGCTAGCCCCGGTGTAACACCTTGTTCTTGTAAGTCATTCACTTCTTTTTGAATCGATTGTCGGATTATTTCTCCGATTTCTTTACCGTTAATTAGCTTACCTGACATTATTAACACTCCCAAATTTAGCTTTTGACTAGTTTAATTTGCGTATTTTGATAATACGCCATTTACAAAGCGGCTAGATTTCTCATCACCAAATGTTTTACTTAACTCAATTGCTTCGTTTAGAACGACATTTTTTGGTGTTTCTGGTGTATATAAAACTTCAAAAACCGCTAAACGTAAAATTGTACGTTCAATTTTCGCTAGGCGGGATAATGACCATTTTTCTAATTTTTCTACTAAAGATGCATCAATTTCTTCCATATGCGAAACAGTGCCATGTACGATTTGCTCGAAGAATGGGGAACTATCCTCACCTACGATATGTTCGATTGCCTCTGCTACAGTTAACTCAGTATTTTCTAGCTGAAAAAGTACTTGGATTGCTTTTTCTCGCGCTTCTCGTCGCTTCATTTATTTAGTTCTCCTTTATACTACTACATTGGGGAAATTCTGACATATTACCTATGTAAAACAGGACAAAACGTTCAAAACTACCCCAGAATGTGAAGTGTTTCATTAATATACATTTAGCATTATCTTATCACATTTTTCGATTCAATTCATCGATTCCTTTAACTTTTGAATAGTCAGAAAAGCTCATTTGCGCCAGTTCACCCCCGCATCGGCAAAAAAGCCGCGCCCTGCAGCATAGCCGACACGACCCATATCTTGTGGGCCTCAAGTTGCTTGCGAGCCCTCAAATGTTGTCGCTCTTTGAATTCGTGAGAGGTTTCGAAGCGACCTCGAGGAGGTGGCGCGAATGCCTAAACATGCAGAAAAAGCACCACTCCCTATGAAGTGGTGCTTCAAGACATTATTCTGTTTTTTCGTTCACTTGATCAAATTGAATTCCTGTAATATGTACATTTACTTCTTGCGTTGCAAGAGATGTCATATTAAAGATCGCTTCACGGATCTGGGTTTGAACTTGATGAGCTACTTTCGCAACAGATGCACCGTATTGCACAAAGCAATATACATCGACGACTAAGCCAGTTTCAGTCCATTCGGTTTTAATACCTTTCCCATGAACCTTTTTACCGAATTTTTCTACTACGCCTGTAGCGAAGTTTCCTCTTGTACCAGAAACGCCCTCCACTTCTGTAGTAGCAATTCCTGCAATAACTTCAATGACTTCAGGTGCTACTTCAATCTTACCTAGCTCCTCCTTACCAACAGGAGTGCTTTGTGGTAATGATTGTATGACGTTCTCAGCCATAGAATTCGCCCCTTTCTTATGAATTCATGACGTCATTATCTTCAAGGAATTTCGTATTGAAATTACCTTTTTTGAATACTTCATGATCCATTAATTTTGCGTGGAAAGGAATTGTTGTTTGAATGCCTGGTCCTTCAACAATGAATTCTCCTAATGCGCGTTTCATCTTAGCAATTGCTTCTTCACGTGTATCTGCATGTACAATTAATTTTGCGACCATTGAATCGTAGAACGGAGGAATGCTATATCCAGGATACATAGCTGAGTCGATACGGATTCCGTAACCACCTGGTGCTATATAATTTTCAACTTTACCTGGTGAAGGCATAAAGTTTTTAGATGGATTTTCTGCATTGATACGACATTCAATCGCCCAACCATTCACTTTCACATCTTCTTGTTTATACACTAATTTTTCGCCTGAAGCAATTTTAAGCTGTTGTTGAACAAGATCAATCCCTGTAATCATTTCAGTTACTGGGTGTTCTACTTGAATACGAGTATTCATTTCCATGAAGTAGAATTTATCTTCGTTGTAGTCAAAGATGAACTCAACTGTACCAGCACCGCGGTAGCCACAAGCTAGTGCTGCTTTAACAGCAGCATCACCCATCTCAGCACGACGCTCATCTGAAAGCGCTGGAGACGGAGCTTCTTCTACTAGTTTTTGCATACGGCGTTGAACTGTACAGTCACGTTCGCCTAGGTGAATTGTGTTGCCGTAGTTATCTGCTAATACTTGGATTTCACAGTGACGGAAATCCTCGATGAATTTTTCTAAGTATACACCTGGGTTACCGAATGCTGCAGCCGCTTCTTTTTGAGTGATTTGAACTCCTTTAATCAACTCTTCTTCAGAGCGTGCTACACGGATCCCTTTACCGCCACCACCAGCAGTTGCTTTAATGATGACTGGGTAACCAATCCCTTTCGCAACTTCAGTAGCTTCGTTTGCATCTGCAACGATACCAGCTGAACCTGGAACTGTTGGTACACCCGCTTTAATCATTGAATCTTTTGCAACATCTTTGATCCCCATCATTTTGATAGCATCAGAAGTTGGTCCAATGAAAGTAATTCCAGCATCTTCGCAAGCTTCTGCAAAGCTAGCATTTTCAGCTAGGAAACCGTATCCTGGGTGAATACCATCACAGCCAGTTTTTTGAGCTACGCTTAAAATACTTTCAATTTTCAAATAACTATCTTTAGAAAGTTTTGGGCCGATGCAATATGCTTCGTCTGCCAATTGAACGTGAAGTGCATCACGATCTGCTTCTGAATAGACTGCTACAGATTGAATATCTAGTTCTTTACAAGCGCGAATGATACGTACCGCGATTTCGCCACGGTTTGCAATTAATACTTTTTTCATTTGGATTGGCCTCCCTTAGTTCTCTTTTACTAGGAACAGAGGTTGACCGTATTCAACTAAATCGCCATCTTTTACAAGAATTTCAACGATTTCACCATTCACTTCTGCTTCAATTTCATTAAATAATTTCATCGCTTCAACGATACAAACTACTGATTCTTCGCCAACTTTATCTCCTACTTTTACGAATGCAGGTGATTCTGGATTTGGAGATTGATAGAAAGTTCCTACCATTGGTGAAGTAATTTTGTGTAATGAAGAGTCAACTGCTACCGGTGCTTCAGCTGTAGCTTTTTCTACTGCTGGTGCTGGAGCAGCTGCCTCTGGAGCCGCAACTGGTGCTACTACTACTGGTGCAGCTTTAACTACTGGCGCTTCAGTTACAACTGTTACACCACTTTGTTTTTTTAATTTAATTTTTGAATTATCTACCTCATAAACGAACTCGTCGATTGAAGATGAATCTACTAATTTGATAATTTCTCGAATTTCTTGGATTTTCAACATACCATTACTCCCCTTACTAAGTGTGTATTACAATACAATACTTATTCTATCTTGTTTCGGAGTATTTTTAAATAGATAATTGAAAATAGGGATTATTCAAGAAAACATAGGACTATTTTCACTAGAAAGATTCAGATTTATAATCGACCATAACGTCTCCAGAGTTTTTCAACTCCTTTTTAACCGTGTAAACAATCTCTGCCGCTTTAGATTTGGAAAGTTCTTTCGACTGTACTGTAACACGAATTCTATCATCTTCAGCTCTTACAAATGCATCGGAGTACCCAAGCGTTTTAATGAGCATCTCTAACATCGCTTCATTAGATTCCTTCTTAATAATACCATCCATCTCATTAAATGCTTCGTTCTTTTCTTCCGCTGTATATTGTTCTGAAGCAACTTTTTGCGTTAATGTTTTTCTCAATTGACTACGCTCATTTAGTAGTTCCATACGCATTTCTTCAAACAAATCGCTTTGTGCTGTAACAGTCGTCTTTTTACCTGTAGATTTTGCAATATCATCGATAGCTGTATCTTTTAACGTATCATCCGAGAAGATTGCTAACCCATTAAATGGTGGCGTAGGGTTCATTAAATAATATACCGATATAACCGTTACTAAACTCAATAGTGTTAAAAACCAAACCGCTCTCTTTTTTACTCTCATTTCATTTCTCCTCTCTTTTCCATCGGCATTACAACAATTCGATGTGCAGGAATCTCCAGCACTTTTGTCAGTGTGTTCACTAATTCATTCTGAATAGCGATATCATCCGCTCCTTCCGCTACAACTAATACCCCTGATATTTGTTCACTTTCTTGTCCTGCTGTACTGGACCAGCTAAAATAATTGTCAAGAGATGAAGATTTCTTCTCCGTATCTTTTGGCGTTTGTCCATTCGCATAAAAATAAAGCTCAACTTCTCCAACATTTTGTATCCTTGATAAAATGACCGCTAGCTTCTCCGCTTCGTTAGTAGTTAAATGTTCTCCATTAGACGTTGTTTTCATCGAATTATCATTATTGTATGAAAACATACCCACGACAATGATGACGATTGCCATCAATATTCCTACATAATAAAATGACTTTTTTTTCATATCCTGCACCGCCCGAGCTAGTCATCCCCCTCTTCACATCTTTCCTGTTATCTACATCATTGTATGAAGCACAACCCTAATCTATGAAATTCTAACGCCAAAAATTAAAAACAAACTGCAAAATCCATAATGCCACGATTATTTTCAAGAGAATAACCCACTCTTCCTGGTCTTCTAACAGCAAACTAACTATTTTCCCAACAAAGATAATTACGACTAAACCAAGTAAAAATGCTTCCACAACCCAAATCCTATCCTTCTTGAATTTGTAATTTCAAAAGTATAACGGCTAAAATCGCTGTGAAAAAGAAGGCAAATGCGATAATAAAGGATACCGCACACAACACAAACAATGTCTTGCCAATATCATCTAGAAAGCTTGCAATATCTTTATCTGAAAAGGGCTCTAACAACGCCGCCAAAAACCGAAAACTAAGTCCCATCATTAATATTTTCACGGTTGGTATAACAGCAGCTGTCCAAATCCCGATCATTAAACCTGTACTCGTTACCGTTGCAGTAGTGGAGGAATATTTTCTAAAAGTGCTTAAACTCTCTGTTATAAACGAACCAATAAACGGAATATTTTGCTGAATCATCTTTTTTAGAGGGCCCATTGCAGCTCCAGTAAAAGATACTGCAACAACACCATTTATCACTAAAAACAACGAATAACACATCACCGTTGCCGACACAACACTTAACACAAGTACTCTAATAAAATCAGCCATTCTTGAAAATGAAATTTCCGGCATAAAGCGCGTCAAGAAATCCAAAAGTATGGAAGCTGTTAACAACGGGATTAACCAGCGTCCCGTTAAAAATACAGCAAACTGAATGAGTAGTATTAACATAGGATGCCAGGCCATTAAAGACATAGCGCCAGCAGAGATCACCATCGCAGACATTAATATTGGATACAGCGCACTAAAGAAACTAATCATATTCTCAGATAAGCTCTGCATCATAGAGAAGGCTTGGAAAACAGGCTTTAATGTCGTAGTCAGTACAGCGATGAAAAAGAATAACCTTGTCCACTCCTTAAACTTCGGCATTATAAAATTCAAGATTAAAAAAAGAAATGCATAAAATAGCAATGAGACGAGTGTAAATAATGTGTCCTTAAAAGGGGCGATAAGAATTTCCTTTAGCCAGTCCACCCTTGCCCTCCTACCTGTTCTGCCGTTTGTTACTAAAGTTCTACATTCAATCCACCTAGCTTTTAAGGTTTGTCCTTTAAAAAACGGAGATCCCTCCAAGTTTTAAGGCTCAAGGATGCGTTGCCAAATTGAGAATAGCTCAATCATTTCTTGCAACCATAATGATAAAATGACGAGCTTTACCGCCGTGTGTGATAAAAGAGAAAGTGATTCATATTCCTGATCAATTAAATGCTGAGACACAGCTGTTGATACGAAATATAAAAAAGCACTACCTAAAATGAGCGATAAATACGGTACCTCAACTGGAAATGCATGTAGTATTCTTTGAATAAGTGGAATGAATAATCGTATCAACAAAAAACTCATTAATAAGAAAAAAAACACCGTATAAAAGACACGATGTAAAGCAGGAATAACTAATCTGATGAACATTAAAAGAATAAGCATAATCACAGCGTAAAATATTGTCGTCATGTAATCAGGCGGCCGTTAACCATTGGAAGAAGATGAGAATTTCATCAAAGAATAAACGTAAAAAATGAAGTAATTCCGCTGCGATATACATATAGGCGAGAAAATAGAGAAAAAAGGAGAACTCTTTTTTGCCGGTTTGTTCAAAAAATATATGTAATAGCGCAATCACAAGTCCAATGCCGGCGATGCGAAGAATATCCTGAAGTTCCGTAGCTGCCCCTCCTCTTGTATAATCTATTCTATGCAGCGTAAATGTAAGATATGAACACAGGTGTGTTGATTAGGGGAATATTAGGTTGTTATTTACCTTTAAAATGGTTTTTTATGTGCAATACTAACGTCATTTTTTAGTTGATTGTAGCGGAGGGTGCTGGACTCCTGCGGGAAACGCAAGTGAACCGAGACCCTGCACGGAGCGTAGCGAAGGGAGCGGCTAGGTGCTTGCCCGCGGGAAACGAGCATCCCGTAGCGGAAATCAACCTAACACTTTAATAGTAATAGTTAAAATTGGTTAATCACACGCCTGATATAAACCTCGCTTTGATAAACAGTATTTAGAAACAAAAAAATCGACCCATATAGCCTAAGCTATATGAATCGATTGTATTGTATGACTGGATTAGCCACGAGAAACGTATGAACCCTCATCCGTGTTAATAACTAATTTGTCACCAACATTGACGAAGAATGGTACTTGAACGACTAAACCAGTTTGAACTGTTGCTGGTTTAGAACCACCTGAAGCTGTATCACCTTTAATACCTGGCTCAGTTTCAGTTACTTCTAGAACAACTGTGTTTGGAAGATCAACACCAAGGATTTCACCTTCGTAAGACACAATAGAAACTTCCATATTTTCCAATAAGTATTTTAACTCTTCTTTAATTTGAGATTCAGCTAATTCAATTTGATCATATGTTTCAGTGTTCATGAAGACATGGTTATCACCTGAAGCATATAGATATTGCATTTTATTATTATCAATTTGTGCTTTTTCTACTTTTTCACCAGCACGGAAAGTTTTTTCTGTTATCCCACCGCTACGAAGGTTACGTAGTTTTGAACGCACAAATGCCGCACCTTTACCAGGTTTTACGTGTTGGAAATCGATAACACGGTATAATCCACCGTCTACCCCTATTGTTAAGCCTGTACGAAAATCGTTTACTGAAATCATGATTGTTCCTCCAATATTACATTATAAAATGATTAATTCTTTTGTGGAATGCGTTAGTTTTTCATTACCTGTCTCTGTAATTAATGTATCATCTTCAATACGAACGCCACCGATTCCAGGTAAATAAATACCCGGTTCACAAGTTACGACCATTCCCGGTTCTAATACTGTGTTTGAACGGGATGATAATCCAGGACCTTCATGTACTTCTAAGCCAATTCCATGACCTGTTGAATGGCCAAATGCCTCGCCATAACCGTGTGCTTTAATATAATCACGCGTCACTGCATCTGCTTCTACGCCAGTCATACCTGGTTTAAATTGCTCTAAGCCAAGTAGTTCAGCATTTAACACAATGTTGTAAATCTCCTTCAATTGATCTGAAGGCTCTCCAACCGCAACCGTACGTGTTGTATCAGAAATATAGCCATTATAGAGCGCACCAAAATCTAAAGTGACAAAATCACCTTTTTCTATTATTTTATCAGTTGCGACGCCATGTGGCAATGCCGAGCGTAGACCTGATGCAACAATTATGTCAAAGGAAGATGAAGTGGCACCTTGCTTGCGCATGAAAAATTCTAGCTCGTTCGATACTTCCAATTCTGTTTTGCCTGCTTTAATAAATGTCAGAATATGCTCGAAAGTCGCATCCGCAATTTCACAAGCAACCTTAATAATATTAATCTCTTGCTCTGTCTTAATCAAGCGTATTTTTTCAATTAGGCCTGAAAAACCGACTAAATCTGCTTTTATATGTTTTGAATACAGCTCAAACATGCTGTAGCTAACGGTGTCTTTCTCAAATGCTAATGTTTTTATACCCATTTCTTGGACTTGGTTCGCAATTTCTTCAATGATTGTCGCTGTATGTTGCACGATGCGATAGTTTTGCACTTGTTTCGCAGCTTGTTCAGTATAGCGGAAGTCTGTAATAAAAACCGCATCACTTTGAGAAACGATTGCCACACCAGCTGATCCAGTAAAATCGGTCATATAACGACGATTATAATCATTTGTAATAAGGATTGCATCTAAGCCTTGTTCTTTTAATGCTACTCTTAATTTCGTTAGTTTTTCCATAGTCATCATTTCCCCTTTTTAATTTTCTAAAAACATGCGTAAAGCAAGTTGATATCCTTTTGTACCAAGCCCTGAAATTTGTCCCACACATTCAGGCGCAAGATATGAGTGATGGCGGAATTCTTCACGTTTATGTATATTCGAGATATGAACCTCGATGACAGGTACATCTACTGAAGCAATCGCATCGCGTAACGCGACGCTTGTATGTGTATATGCACCCGGATTGAAGACAATGCCCGCAATAGCTGTATCTTCAGCTTCATGAATCCAATCAATCAATTGGCCTTCATGATTCGATTGCTTCAATTCGACTGTTGCACCAAAGTCAGCTGCGAGCTTTTGAAGGGCATCTTCTATATCTTGAAGAGTTTCCGAGCCATAAATAGCCGGTTCTCTTTTCCCTAATCGATTCAAATTAGGACCATTTAAGCATATATACTTCATATACCTTTCCCCTTTCTTTATTAGTGGTTTTATTTTACCTCACCTGTATTATACGGCATTTTACTTCGAGAGTCTAAATTTTCAGCTTTTTTATGATACATAGAAGTTTCCATTATAAAACGCAAATGCGTTGCAAGTAATACAAATATCGGAATCGATAATTTTTTTAACTCCACTGTACCGGACATCCACCATTCCAACAATACTAATACAACGATGCTCAGTACAAATGATGCAAGATCCGCTCGTATAGCCGTACAAAATTCACTCAAGAAAAAAAGAACCATTGCTACAATAAGCAACATAACAGCTAACATCATCCATTTAAATAGCGGTATATGCCCACTAAATAACTGCCATTTCTTAGACCAACCAATCGGACTCCAATGAATGATTGAAAATAGTTGTAACAAACGAAGGCAAACTGTGAACGACACGGCACTTAAAATGGACGTCCACATCAAGACATGGATTTTCAAAACACAACACTCCTTTTTCACAAGCATTGCCTCATTTTCAAAAGCTATTCTTTTCCTAGAGCTTTTTTGTAATTTTTAGTACAATAAAGACAGAGTGAATATACAAAAAGAGAGCGGTGTAGCAAGTGAAGGATCAACCTCAGACTCCAACTTACGGGGGACAAGCATTGATTGAGGGCGTTATGATGGGCAGTAAAGAACATACTGTATCCGCTATTCGCCGTAATGATGACTCAATTGAGTATTTCTATGTAAAAAAAGAAAAAAAACCAGTTCTTCAAAAATTGAAGAAAATTCCTTTCATTAGAGGAATTGTCGCAATTATTGAATCAGCAGCAAATGGCTCAAAGCATTTACAATTTGCCGGCGATCGTTATGATGTCAATCCAGGTGAAGAAGTTGAAGAAACAGCCGAAGAAGGTTCAAAGCTACAAATGATTTTAGGCGTCGCTGCTATCGGCGTACTTTCCTTTTTAATTGGTAAAATCATTTTCACGTTAATTCCTATTTTTTTAGCGCAGCTTTTCCATACTTGGCTTCCTAGTAAAACGGGGCAAATTCTTTTAGAAAGTGGCATTAAATTAATACTGCTACTTGTCTATATTTACTTTGTATCATTAACACCACTCATTAAGCGCGTATTCCAATACCACGGCTCCGAGCACAAGGTCATAAATTGTTTTGAAAACGGCCTACCATTAACAGTGGAAAATGTGCAAGCACAATCTCGCCTTCACTATCGTTGTGGTAGTAGCTTTATGCTATTTACAGTTATCGTTGGTATGTTCATTTATTTCCTAGTACCGACAGATCCATTCTGGCTACGAATTGTAAATCGTATTTTATTAATTCCAGTCGTACTTGGTGTGGCATTTGAAGTGCTACAATGGACAAATGCTTGTCGTAACATTCCAGTACTGCGCTATTTAGGCTATCCTGGTTTATGGCTACAATTACTAACAACAAAAGAACCAAAAGACGATCAAGTAGAAGTTGCAATCGCTTCTTTTAATAAATTACTAGAAATCGAAAAAGATCCAAAGAATATTACATTAAACTAGAAGAAAAACGCAGGTGAACTCAGTGAGATCCTCTGCGTTTTTCTTCTAATTACAAAAGTTACATATTATACTTTAAGAGTTATTTTGCACAATTATTAGAAAGAAGTAATTTCACTTGAAGGAGGCCCGTTTTATTGTTACTACACGAATTTTAATATTTTTTATCAGGTGTGTTGATTAGGGAAATATCAAGTGGTTTTTTACCGTTAAAATGGTTTTTTATGTTCAATATTAATGTATGTTACTCCCTTTTTTAGTTGATTAGAGAGGAGGGTGCTCGACTCCTGCGGGAAATGCAAGCGAACCGAGACCCTGCACGGAGCATAGCGGAGGAAGCGGCTCGGTGCTTGCCCGCGGAAATCAACCTACCACTTTAATAGTAATAGTTAAAATTGGTTAATCAACACGCCTGATATTTTATAAGTATTAACTTCCTATTTATATATGTTTTAAATAAAAGCAATCCCTATACTAAGTTTTTACAGCATAATTGTTTGAAAAAGCATATGGACGGACAAGATATTACGAGCGACATAAAAATCGCTGAGGATTCCAGCTATTCAGAGCCAAGGTATTTGATCAACACAGACTATTATCACAGCCAATATGTTCTGACAGTTAAGGATGAACAAAACATGCTGTATTAATGCGGGCTATATAGAGAAAGTAAAACTATCATTCAATTTTGTGAAAAGATCTATTTTGAGATGATGAAACAGACTCAACGTCTAGTAAGACAGTACATAGTGAAGATATTTTTGCTAGCGTTTATGATAATCGGCAATAAAAAAACTGTGCAAATTTTGCACAGTTTTATTTATTATTTTTGGCACGTAGCTTTTGAATGCCTTTTGTGGCGAAATACCCTACTAGCCAAAACACTAAAAAGTAAATGCCATAATCCCACGCAGAACTATTTAACACAGTAAATAGTATAATGACAAAAGCAATATAAGAAACCGCTAACGCAATCCATGGATTTATTTTATTTAACGCACAAGAAATCCCCTGTACTAAAAAGGCTAATGGAAAAACAACAACTAAGCTAAGGAAAAAAAAGGATTTGTTTGCCTCATCATCACCAAAAGCACCCGTTAAAGTCATTGCAATAACCCCTAACATCGCAAATGCCGGGAAAAATATACCTGCAATTTTATTACTCACAAAATCACTCCTAACAAATTGTTTTCATTTTATCATGAATGTTCTTCTAAGAGACGCTTAATAAGTAAATTGTTCAACAATTTATTTTAACAGTGGTCAATAATTCTCGATAATCATGTGGATGAAAGTCTGTTGCTTCGAACATACAAGTTGTGAGCCCGACTTTCTTCGCTGGAATTAAATCGAATGCTCTGTCTCCAATAGCTAAATCTAGATCATATTTTTCATGTAGATATTGATAAGAAGTTGGATCAGGCTTTCACGGATATCCATTTTCAACGCTGACAATTTCAATGAAGTATTTTTCAAATCCATAGTATTGGAGAATTTCTAATTTCATACAAAATAAAATGACTCCCTCGTCATCGATTGATGAATGGGGAGTCTTATTTATTATCGGGTTGAGTGAATTTAAAAAATGTAGCTTCAGCACTTAATCTGGATTCTATTAAGTTTACGCTCAACTTTTGGGGTTTTACGCGTGTTCAGAAGAGATTTACGCACGTTCAACATGATTTTACGCTCACAACGGATAATTACTCCAAATATAATATACTTCTATATTCAAAAAGTGTTTTCTATGTTCGAATTTATGTATTTTATGCTTATTCTGGATATTTTCATCAAATAAAAAGACTACTCCGCACTTTTCAAGTGTAGAGTAGTCTCCGTATCGGTAATTCGTGGTTTTAGTATTAAATTAGATATCCAGCTTAAAGGCCACATTTAAGTTGTGCACCGCAGTTTGTACATGTGTTGCAGCCGCCTAGTTCTTCGACTGTTCCTTTGCGACATACTGGGCATGTGTCACCGACTTCAGAGCCGATTGTGACGTTTGTTGAACGTAAGTCTTGAATTGTATCGATTAACACTACTGGACGTTTTTCAACTACTACTTCTTCTTGTAGTGTGTCTTCATCCATAACGTTTTCTTCTGCTTTTAATGTTAGTACTTGTGAATCACGACTACCATCTACATAAACTGTACCGCCTTTAGCGCCACCATTGTACAAGCGTTCGTACACTTGTTGTACTTGCTCTACAGTGTAACCGCGTGGTGCGTTTACTGTTTTAGAAATTGAGCTGTCGATCCAGCGTTGGATAATACATTGCACATCTGCATGTGCTTCTGGTGCTAATTCCATTGCAGTCACAAACCATTCAGGAAGGTTTGCTTCATCTGCACCCGGATTAGCAGCTAAGTATTCTTGTACAATATCTGCTTTCACTTCAATGAATTTACCAAGACGGCCACTGCGGTAGTAAGTAAATGAGAAGTATGGTTCTAGACCGGTAGATACGCCAACCATTGTTCCTGTTGAACCTGTAGGAGCTACAGTTAGTAAGTGAGAGTTACGTATACCGCCCTCAAGTACTGCTTCACGAATATGTTCAGGCATTTTTTGCATGAAGCCTGTTTCTATAAAACGTTTGCGAAGTGCAGCTGTTTCAGCTTCAGTTTCACCTGTTAAGAATGGGAAGCTACCGCGTTCTTTTGCAAGTTCAGTAGATGCTTCATAAGCCGTCGTTGCAATCGTTTTGAAGATTTCATCAACTAAGATATTACCTTCTTCAGAGCCATATTCTTTTTCACAATAGATTAGTAAATCAGCCATTCCCATGACACCTAGTCCTACACGACGTTCACCTAATGCTTGTACTTGGTTTTCGTCAAGGAAGTACGGTGTTGCATCAATGACGTTATCTTGCATACGTACGCCAACACGTACTGTTTCTTTTAATGCTTCAAAGTCAACTGTTTTCGTATCCTTTTGAGCGAATTGCGCTAAGTTTACAGCTGCTAAGTTACAAACTGAGTATGGTGCAAGTGGTTGTTCGCCACATGGATTTGTCGCTACAACTTTTTGACCATATGCTTTTGCATTTGTCATGTCGTTCGCATTATCGATGAAGAAAATACCTGGTTCTGCTGAGTACGTTGCACAAATATTGATTAAATTCCAAAGCTCACGTGCTTTCACTTTACGGAAAGTGCGTACAGCATGTCCCATTTCAGCCCATTCACGAACATCACCAACTTCGTGCCATGTATCGTTATAAACTTTCATTTCTTCAGCATTATATGATTCGACTGCTGGGAAGCGTAAATCAAATTCAGCATCAGCTTCTACAGCTTCCATAAATTCATTTGTAATTGTAACAGAAATATTCGCTCCCGTTAGGAATTCAGAGTTGTGTACACTGAATGTTCCGCCGTCGCGTAATTTCGTTTCAGCATCGCGAATAATCGCGTCGTTAAAGCCACCCATGCCAGGGATTGTCTTATAGTTAGTAATACCTTGGTACATCGCTTCTTCTTGAAGTGATAAAGGTTTGAATTTTAGTTTTTCTTGTGCTAGACGTTGGATTGTTTCATCCGTTGTATTTTCGATTAAGAAACGTAAAATACGAGGATTTTGCATTTTTGAAATAATAAATTCAATAATGTCTGGATGCCAATCGGCTAACATAATCATTTGTGCTAATTATATTTGATAATCCGCTACGACTATACTCTTTATGTCACCATAAAGTTTAGACCATATCTTACATCTTTGTAGATGTCCTCGCACTTCGGAATCGCTTGATCCCTACTCTACTCACTTCCACTCATTACGAGCGTGTTTTCGATGGTCGTTGAACCTTTCCCATTTGACAGGGGCTTGGATGCTGATTGTCTTTTTCCACCTGTTGTTTTCAAGCATTCACGCCTACTGTTTCCAGTTACGTTGTAGCCAACAAGTCAACTATGATCTTTTCTATTTGTTCAAAATGGCTTGTAAATCGACCTTGTTTGTTATGCGGTAGTTTAAATCGGCATATTTCACAATTTTGAACAACCTTTGCATCATAGGGTTGCATAACTAAACACCTCATTTAGTTATTATTACCGAAAGAGTTTCCAGCAGTTCACGAGGTTTGTTAACGCAGAAGCACACATGCAATTACTAAATTGCTCTACCTCTGCGTGATCCACCTTGTTCAACAAGATGAGTCAACTTAGCAATATCATCTAACCAAGAAACAGATCCTGATGATTTACCGTTAACACCACGAGCTAGCGTGTTTCGAGGGCGTAATGTAGAACCATTTGTACCTACACCACCACCGCGACTCATAATTTCCATTACTTGTTTGCGGTGATCACTGATGCCTTCGCGAGAATCGGCTACAAACGGCATTACGTAACAGTTAAAGTACGTAACATCTGTTCCTGCTCCTGCTCCGTAAATTACTCGGCCAGCGGGTATGAAGTTTAACTTCACTAACTGCTCGTAGAACTTCTCAAACCATTCTTGGCGTTTTTCTGCTGTTTTTTCAACGGCTGCAAGGCCAGTTGCATTACGTTTAGCAATTTGTTCGTAAAAAACTTCTAGAGGCTTTTCAATAACTTCTAAAGAACGTGTGACAATTCCTGATTGTTGTTCGTCATCATCATCAATTGCACTTCTATAATCTGCTTCAATCAGCACTTCTGCTGTTTTCTTTTCTACATTAATTGAAACGATATAACCAAGACCACGTGCTGGGAATTTAGGGTCAGCTTTGACCGTTAACACAACAAAATCTCCTGCTTTTAGCGTTTTCTTTTCCGTATCTTTAAAAGAATAACGGTCGATCATGACTAAGCGAGACACACCTTTATGTGTTAATTGCATGTCCTCTGTGATGGCATGAACTTGTGGAAATTGTTGAATATCATTGTTTAATTGTTGTACATTAATCGTCTGATTATGATGCTGTGAAGCAAGTACCATTATCATTCGCCTCCCTATCTAAATCGATCCCTAAACACAATATATAGTGTTTGTTCAAGACAATACGATACTATATATTGATAAGAAAAGCAAATAAGGAGATTTCGCCCAAAATGTTGATGTAGCAACATTGGAAGCGGTTTTTCGGTTTTCATGAAACTAAAATAAGCCGAAAAGACTATTACCTTTTAAAATTCCAATCGTCACTTTCATAACGAGTTTTTGCTAAATTATTAACAAAATCCAACTGCTCCTCCGTCAACGTGTACGGCACTAATTCAATATCTAGTCCATCCTCAAATCCTTTATGGAAAGCACTGATACATGTTTCCACATCAACCGCTTTTTTAGCTAGTTGATTAATCGCTACTGCTTTTTGTGGTAAATGTTTGCGCATACGCTCTTTTGAAGCTTCTGATGGGAATTTGAAAAGAGAGATCAATTTTTCATCATCAAGGTCAATTAAAATTGCTCCGTGTTGTAAAATGACACCTTCTTGACGCGTTTGTGCACTACCTGCAACCTTTTTACCTTCTACAACTAACTCATACCAACTTGGGGTATCAAAACAAACCGCACTCTTTGGTTTTTTCAAATCTGCGCGTTGTGCCTCTGAGTCTGGTACTGAGAAATACGCGTCTAATCCTAAATTACGGAAGCCTTGCAATAAACCTTCACTTAAAACGCGATAAGCTTCTGTCACTGTCTTAGGCATATTTGGATAATCCTCAGCGACAATGATGCTATATGTTAATTCATGTTCATGTAAAACTGCACGGCCTCCAGTCGGGCGACGCACAAACCCTACATTCAATTTATGTAATTGTTCAAAATCAATATCTTTTTCTGCACGTTGAAAATAACCAATAGAAAGTGTTGCTGGATTCCATTCGTAAAATCGTATTACAGGTGGAATTAAACCTTTACTATGCCAATGTAGGAGCGCTTCATCTAATGCCATATTAAATGCAGGGCTACAAGGACCTGAATTTATAAAATACCATGTTGTTTTCATTTGGTCTCCTCCTTATAATCAACTTATCTATTTTAACAAACTCATTGGACTATCGCTAGATGTTCTTTTATAATATTACTGTAGATAGAAAGGGGAAAGTCGATTTGAGTTGGTTATATACATTAGCGATTATTTTATTTGTGGTCATTGTATACGCATTAGTAAACGCACTTCGTTTCAAAAAAGCCGTAACAAGTTTAACACAAGAGGAATTCATTGAAGGTTATCGTAAAGCACAATTAATCGATGTGCGTGAGACAAAGGAATTTGACGGAGGTCATATTCTAGGGGCTCGTAACCTTCCATCTTCACAACTTCGCCAACGCTACAAAGAAATTCGCCCGGACAAACCTGTTTACTTGTATTGCCAAAATGCAGGACGTAGTGCACGTGCTGCTATGTTATTAAAGAAAAAAGGCTATGATCAAGTATTCCAATTACAAGGTGGATACAAAAATTGGACAGGCAAAATCAAATCGAAGTAATTTGATGGTGTTGCTCATAAAAGAGAGTCATTTCTATTAAAATCAGAGATGACTCTCTTTTTTCGAAACTTTTCAAACTGTAGGACATATAAATAGCAACCCCTATAAAGGAGGATATAATGGCAAAATTCTTATATACATTTCATGAAGATCTACGACAAGATATCCCAAACTACGCAGATGTATCGGAAGTCTTTGAACGCATCTCGAAAAAATTAAATGAGGTACATCCTGCAGATTTTCGTGGTGTTACCGTTGAGCTAAATAATTCACAGTTTCACCATCATTTACTCGAAATGATGGACAAAGAATTAATTCGCTACGAAAATTTAAGTTACATATACGCGGCATTGCCTAGTATTGTGCTAAATTCCGTTTCAGAAGATCAACTTGATAATCAGTTAAAATTAGTTAAAACATTTAGTAATGCCCTAATCTACTTCCCTGATTATGAAGTAGCGATTACACATATCCCAGTGTACCGCTCCGATTCGGAATGGCCAGAGTTTTTCTATTTTACAACAAGCGCCGAAAAAATGATGACTTTTATCGAAGCGATTCAAGAGCAGCTACGACAAATGCTCATGGAAACAGTCACTTACTTAGTTGATGTACAAGACAGTATTAAGCGCCGTAGCTACGGTGAAGGTATACAAATCACAAGAGATGATGTCTTATTAGAATCTTCTCTTAAACGCGAAATATTCCGCTCTATCGATGAATTTTTCAAAGAAGATGGCGATTTCTTCAAGCATTATGGTCTCCCTTATAAAAGAGGTATTTTATTATACGGCTCACCTGGCAATGGCAAGACGACGCTTGTAAAGTCCATTACAGGCTCTGTAACAGCTCCTGTCGTGTACTGGCAAATTACTGAGCATACATCAAGTGAATCGATTGAAGAGGTATTCCGCATGGTGACAAGCCTTGCTCCAGCGATACTCGTCATTGAAGATATCGACTCTATGCCAGAGTATACGCGTTCTGTCTTTTTAAATACATTAGACGGAGCACAATCACGTGAAGGTATTTTCTTAATCGGTACAACCAATTATCCAGACCGGATTGACCCTGCTTTAATTAACCGTGCAGGCCGCTTTGACCGAGCGTATGAGATTATGAATCCATCGACTAAAATTCGAGCTACTTATTTACGTAAATTAGATATTCAGCACATCTTCACAGAAGATGAGTTAATGGACGCAGCTAAGCTCTCAAAAGAACTTTCTATTTCACAGCTCAACGAACTATATATGTCCGTTGCCCTCAACTGGCATTACGACAAACAACTCGATTACGCAAAATGTATTAAAGATTTACAAAAACAGCGTAAAAACGCTATACGTAATGAATGGGAAGACTGCGAAGTGAATATTGGATTTTAACGACAAACACCCCTTAGAGAGTTATTTCATTCTCCAAGGGGTGTTTTATTCGTAAAGAGTTTCCGAAAAACGGACAATTCATTATATACTGTTTTTTACTTATTCAGTTTCACTTTTTTGCTTGTTTATTTCTTGTAAAATTTGTCTATTCGTTAAACCTCGCTCATGTAGCAAATCATAGACAATCTTTTTCTCATATGCCATTAGTTCCTTTGTAGGCGCATCAGGAGCGAAATAAATCAATGTATTGTTCTCTTGCATTTGTTTCACGTACAATTCAGAAATCAATTCATCTGTTGTATATTTTTGATAATCTTCATGTAAAGATTCAAGTAAATCATTTTTAGCATTATTTATATCATTAATACTTTTAAAGTAAGCCATGGAAACTCCCCTTTTTCACTCGTTGATTCATAATATTTTTATGTTAGCATAGCAATTTTAAAGACATCTGTCTATGATGAAGCGATTATTTTCCATAACTACCATGTTTTTTTCGACATTTAACAACTTTTTTCTTACATAGCATGAGAAAACCTCTAGCGTTTTGCTAGAGGTTCACTTTATAGAAATGTATTTATACTTCTACAGTTTCCTTTTGGTAACGTAATACTGGGTTACGAGCAGCTCTTGTTTCATCAAGACGGCCAATAACAGTTGTATGAGGCGCCTCTTGTACTACTTCTGGTGTTTCTTCTACTTCTTTCGCAATTTGAATCATTGCGTCACAGAAAGCGTCTAGTGTCTCTTTTGATTCTGTTTCAGTTGGTTCAATCATTAAACCTTCTTCCACATTTAATGGGAAGTAAGTTGTTGGTGGATGGTAGCCAAAGTCTAACAGTCGTTTTGCCATATCAAGTGTACGAGCACCCAGTTTTTTCTGGCGGCTTCCACTTAATACGAACTCATGCTTACAATGACGATTGTATGGTAGATCAAAGTATGGCTCTAATCTTCTCATCATATAGTTTGCATTAATTACTGCATTTTCAGTTACTGTTTTAAGACCATCTGGACCCATTGAACGGATATAAGCATATGCACGAACATTAATACCAAAGTTACCGTAGAATGGTTTCACACGACCGATTGATTGTGGACGCTCGTAATCGAAGTGATATCCTTCTTCTGTTTTCACCAGAACTGGTTTTGGAAGGAATGGAATCAAGTCTGCTTTAACGCCGACTGGACCTGAACCAGGACCACCACCACCGTGAGGACCAGTGAATGTTTTGTGTAAGTTTAGGTGAACACAGTCAAAGCCCATGTCGCCAGGGCGTGCTTTAGACATTACCGCATTCAAGTTAGCACCATCGTAATATACTTTACCTCCAACTTCGTGGACGATTGCAGCGATATCAAGAATATGTTCCTCGAATAGACCTAATGTATTTGGGTTAGTCAGCATAAGTGCTGCTGTATCATCTCCAACTAGACGGCGTAAATCTTCTAGGTCTACTAGTCCGTTTTCATCAGATTTTACAGTAACAGTATCAAAACCGGCAACAGTTGCTGATGCTGGGTTCGTACCATGAGCTGAGTCTGGAACAAGTACTTTTGTACGTTGGAAATCACCGTTTGCTTCATGGAATGCACGGATCATCATTAAAGCTGTCCATTCACCATGCGCACCAGCTGCTGGTTGAAGCGTTACTTCGTCCATACCAGTGATTTCGATTAAATGCTCTTGTAAATCATACATTAAGCCAAGTGCACCTTGTACAGTAGCTTCGTCTTGTAATGGATGAATATTAGCGAACCCTGCAAAACGTGCAATTGCTTCATTAATTTTCGGATTATATTTCATCGTACATGAACCTAGTGGATAGAAACCTGAATCGACACCGTGGTTACGGCGAGAAAGCGCAGTGTAGTGACGCATAATATCAAGTTCTGATACTTCAGGAAGTTCCGCTTCTTCTGTACGAATAAATTCGCTCGGTAAGATGGCACCTAAATCTACTGCTGGTACATCAAGTTCTGATAAGCTATAGCCAATACGACCTTCTGTAGAAAGTTCAAAAATTAGTGGTTGATTGTCATTATGCATGGAGAGCCCCCATTTCTTGCACAAGTGCATCGATTTCTTCTTTTGTACGTTGTTCTGTTACAGCGATTAATGCGTGGTTTTCAAGAGCTGCATCTACTTTACCTAAGTCAAAGCCACCAATGATACCTTTTTCAAAAAGTCCTTTATTAATAGTAGAAACAGATGTATTGCATTTCACAACGATTTCGTTGAAATGTGCGCCTTTGAAAACGACAGTGAAGCCTGCTTTTTCGAAAGCTTCTTTTGCATAATGCGTTTTTAGAATATTTTGAGTAGCCATTTCTTGTACACCTTTTTTACCAAGAGCTGTCATAGCAACTGCAGCTGCAAGAGCGTTTAACGCTTGGTTTGAACAAATATTAGAAGTCGCTTTTTCACGACGAATATGCTGCTCACGTGCTTGTAATGTTAAGACATAACCACGACGACCTTCATCATCAATTGTTTCACCAATTAAACGACCTGGCACTTTACGCATCAATTTTTTTGTTACAGCGAAATAGCCACAGTGTGGTCCGCCAAAGCTTTCTGGAATACCAAATGGTTGTGCATCCCCAACAGTAATATCAGCGCCCATTTTACCTGGAGGCGTTAAAATACCAAGTGCTAATGGGTTAGAAGATACAACGCATAATCCTTTTGCTTCGTGAATAACATCTGCAATTGCTTGCACATTTTCTACTTGACCATAGAAGTTAGGATATTGAACCAATACAGCAGCTGTATCTGCATCGATTAATTCTTGTAACGCAGCAAGGTCTGTTACACCATCTTTTAGAGGAACATTTACAACTTCAATCGATTGACCAGCTGCATATGTCTTAACTACATCATGAGAGATTGGGTGAACCGCACCAGAAACTAATAGCTTTTTGCGACGCGTATGTGCCGCTGCAAGCATACCCGCTTCAGCAAGAGCTGTACCACCATCATACATAGATGAGTTCGCTAAATCCATGCCAGTTAACTCCGCAATCATTGTTTGGAATTCGAAAATGGCTTGTAATTCACCTTGTGAAATTTCAGGTTGGTAAGGTGTATAAGCTGTATAGAATTCTGAACGTGAAATAACATGATCGACGATAACAGGTTTATAGTGATCATAAACTCCAGCACCTAAAAATGATGCATAATCATCGCTATTGGCATTTTCTTTAGAAAGTTGTGCTAACTCTTTTAACAATGCTGATTCTGATTTTGCAGGTTTAATGTTGTAATTTCCTTTAAAACGAACTTTTTCTGGGATGTCTGAGAATAATTCATCAACAGTAGAAACGCCAATTACGTTTAGCATTTCTTTTTGATCTTGCTCAGTCATAGGTAAGTACCGATGCTTCATTCGAAAAAACCCTCTCTTCATAAAAGATTATTTTTGGCGTTTATAAAATGGTGTTGCAGTAGTAACTACTTTTAAACGGCGGTTACGAATTTCAATTTCCAACTCTTGATCAAGCTCCGCGAATTCACGATCAATTAATACAAGACCAACATTACGTTTAGCAAGTGGTAATTGAGTACCAGTTGTTACTTCACCGATTTGTGTATCACCTTTAAATATAGGATATCCGTGACGTGGAATACCTTTATCAATCATTTCGATACCTATGCTCTTACGTGGTACACCATTTTCTTTTTGATCTTGTAATACCGATTTGCCAACGAAATCTTCTTCTTTGTTTAATTTCACAACGAAGTTAATACCAGCTTCTAGTGGTGAAATATCTTTTGATAATTCTTGGCCGTAAAGTGGTAAGCAAGATTCGAAGCGTAATGTGTCACGTGATCCTAAACCACATGGTAAAACGCCTTCAGCTTCCCCAGCTGTTAAAATTTTGCCCCATAAAGCAATAATTGCTTCAGGTGCTGCGTAAATTTCAAAGCCGTCTTCACCTGTGTAACCAGTGCGTGAAATAAGCGTGTCATATCCCGCAATCATTACATTTTGTTCTAAACGGAATGGCTTAATGTTATGTAATTGTACTTCTGTTAACGTTTGTAATACTTTTTCAGCAAGTGGTCCTTGTAACGCTAATTGACCGAACTCATTAGACGCGTTTGTTACTTTCACATCTCCTGAAACAAGCTGCAGCATCCATTCATAATCTTTTTCAATATTTGATGCATTGACGATTAATAAATATCGTTCTTCTGCCAGTTTATAAATGAGCAAGTCATCTACAACGCCGCCATTTTCATAGCACATTGCAGTATATTGAGTTTGGTTGATGGCAATTTTCGATACGTCATTAGTGACTAGTTTTTGCAAATACGCCAAACTTTCTGAACCTTCAACGAAGATTTCACCCATATGGGATACATCAAATAGTCCTGCTTTTGTGCGGACCGCTTCATGCTCCGCTTTAATAGAAGAAAATTGAACAGGTAATTCCCAACCACCAAAATCAATTGTTTTTCCACCATACTTCGAATACTCTTCGAATAAAGGTGTTCTTTTTAATTCGTTAGTCATTAATTTTCCTCCTCATTTGTTTAGGACATAAAAAAATGGACAGAGAAATCCCTTTAAAAGGAATCTCTGTCCATGCACCTGAAAGTTTAACCTAAACGGCTGTCCTCTTTGGTGGCTGTAATCCATACAGCTCTCTCCAGAGTTGCGTCCCGCACGAGTCTTTTTGCCTGAGAGATTCATAACAATTGTTATTTGCTCCTTCGGCGACGTCTCAAGACGTTCTCTCCCCGTACAATCATCCGCCCAAGATTGAATCTTGGCACTATTTCCATGTCAATGTTCTATAACAACACGTCTCGTCTATATCCTAACATTGAATAGGTGTTGCGTGCAATATTTTTTGTAAAATAGTTTATAAACGAACGTTATAGAGTGTTATGTTTATTTTCATTCGCCTTTGAGTCTTTTTATTTGAAAAGCTGCATATTCTACAATTTGTTTTAAAGAACGGCCTTCTGTACGAATTGTAATATGTGTTGCCTCTCGATAATATTTTCGACGTTGATAAAATAAATCCTCTAATTCTTGTTTTGTAGAACGTTGCACGATTGGACGATTTTTGTCTTTATGGATTCTCTTCCAAATATCCGGAAAAGTCGCATCTAAAAAGAGGACTAGCCCTGTTTTACGCATTATTTTACGATTTTGGGGATTCATTGCAACACCACCACCCGTGGAAATGATGCAAAATTCATCTCGGAAATTGCGTAAAAAATCCGTCTCAATTTGACGAAAGCGCTCTTCTCCATACTTTTCAAATATTTCAGGAATCGTCATTTTCTCTCTTCTGACAATTTCTTGGTCCATATCATAGTAAGGCATTTTCAGATAATAGCTTAAACGCTTACCAATCGCACTTTTACCACTACCCATAAATCCTACTAAATATACTTTTCTCATCTTTTCACCTTCTCATCAACGACGACTGTTACTCTGTGCTATTTTCAATTTCTTGTATTTTATTTATAGTAGCACGAACATACGCTGATTCCAATGAATTATAAGTTCGAAAATGAGATTCATACGACATGACGGTTCCCAAAAGGTAACTCGAGCAAAAAAACAATAGGATCATCGCTACTGGAAGGAGCATACCTTTTTCACCCTTCAACATACGTAATGACAAAATCTTTCTCCTTTCGTAAGCCATCTTTAAACAACACTTTTGTCGTTAACGTAGTACGATCATCGCTAAAATAAAACTGAATTTCATAAACATTCATAAGCATCGCCTCATTCCCTTGCATTTCTTTTTGCATCCGTACTACCGCATTCGAATTTCTAATGCTAAGATATCGATCATCCTTGACGATGTGTAAACTAACACTCAACCCTATTTCAACAGATTCAACATCTACCAAATACGTTTGTAAGTCATACGTAAACAGTTCCCACTCAAGTTCTTGCCTCTGGTAAAATGAACGGTTTGTATCTTCATACCATGGATAGAAGAGTACAAATAACTGCGAAAATAACAATAGAACCATTAGCTGAAGAAGTGCATCTACTAACGTATAACCTGAGCGATTTTCTCTTAGATGTTTTACGGCCGAATACATTTTTGCTGTTGTCCTTTTAAATTCTCATAAAATACACACACTTCATTGTTTGTGAAGTACCACTTATACGTCCTATTTTCAATCGTTCGGCTTCCTTGAAACTGTTCGTCATTTACGACCCGCACGGCAGCTTGGTATGCCGTTTCTGCTGCATACATCGATGTTTTCTTTTCGCTCAACGTACCCTTTAACATTTGCAAAGCTGGTAGTAGCGTGCCGAATACTGTAATCACAATAACTAAAGTAAGTAATGTTTCGGGTAATGAATTGCCTTTTTCATTCCACAATTTTCATCCTCCCTTTAACAATATTTATAATGAGCGACTTTTTTCCAGTTGGTGTCGCAAAAGCCAATGTACCGAAACTTGAAAAAACACCTTTATTATTAATTTTGATCAATTGTAATGTACTTGAATAACTCAATTCGACACCCTCTGGTAGTTCACGTGTAAAATAATAATGCCGCAAATTAGGAATTGCACTATTATTTTGACTCGCCACACCACCCATACCTACCATCGTATATGCCCTATATTTCTTTCCTTCGTCAAAAAACTCCAGATACGAATAAACTTCGTTTCCTATCGATTCACTTTGAGTATGTTCAATATCAAGCATCAATTGATAAAGAAACTGATTGATCATTCTTTCATCAAGCTTTGCTTTGCCTACAGCAATACTAAGTGAACAAACGACAATCGTTATAGCGAGTACAATTAATAATTCGACGAACGTAAAACCGGCCTCTTTGTTATTCATCTATTATAGAAACAGCCCCATCAATAATTTGAATCTTCTTCCCAGAACATGCATTATCATCTTTCTTTAAATATTTTGCATCCCTCAACACATCAATTGTTGCAGGATAACTTTTTTCGTCAATGCGATAAGCTTCAACTTGTCCCTGCACCATACTGACATATGCTTTACACCCCTTATCATCCACCGTGCTAAAATGCTTTGTGACATTCGGTATCGCAATTAAAATCAGCACAGTGATGATAAATAAGACGATTAGCATTTCGATCAAAGTGAAGGCCTTCTCTTGTTTTAATAAATGCATTTTGCTTCTCCCTTCTTACACCATTTCCATCATTTCGTACATCGGTAATAAAATTGCCAAATAAGCGCCTAAAATACAAAGCGCAATAATACAAAAAAGTAACGGTTGAACAATTGCTAGCAATTTAGTCATGTTCGTTTCGGTCCTATCAGTCAGAAAATCACTATAGATTTGGAGCTCTCTACCAAGGTTTCCACCCTCTTCGCCGTGCACAATATACACATTAAAGCCCTTTTGAAAAATCTTCATCTGGTTGACTGCTGTCGATAGTGATTCACCAAAAATAACCCGCCCACGAATTTTACCTGCTATTTCCGCCATGAACGGTTGGAGATCCTGTTGCTTTAAAATACTTAAACTGTCTTGCATTGATAGGCCACTTTCTAAAAGCCCTCCTAATTCATACGCAAACTGCCGTGTCAATTGGAGACGAAACCATCTGCAAAGTATAGGTATTTTCAAATACACGATCATTTGGTAATCTACTTCTTTTTTACTAATCGTTTTCCAAGTAAAAAAAGCAAAGAGGATACTTACACACGCAGCGATAATTAAGACGTCTGGGATGTGCAAGAAAAATGATGATAAGGTAAGCTTTGACATATTAACATCACCTTCTCTTGAAAGCATCATAGACGACATATTCGGCAAAAAGTATGTTCGAAAAGCGAAAAAGAGCATGACTAAAAAGACAAACAAAATTGCAGGATATGCCATTAACTTTTGCAGTCTTTTTTGCGTTTCTTCTTTCGTCTTCATTTGCCTTGCAATGGTATCAAGTGCTCGTACAACACGTCCTTGCTGTTCTGCCACATGCACGGTCATTAAATAGTTTTTTTGAAAGCCAAGCAATTGGAGGATTTCACTCATATTAGAGCCACTCCGGAACTTTTCCTCTATTAATGATTCCACTTCCGATACTTCTTCAACATGATGTGGTAATAACATCGATAAGGCGTTTCGAAATGTATAGCCTTCTTCTAATAACACACTCATCTTTTTCAAAAAGGAGGCTTGCTCCTTAATCTTAGGTAGGATTTGCTTCTTTTTTTTACTAAACCGTTGAAACTTGAGCTGTAATTGCACCCAGCCTCACCCCTTCTTTCATTTGCCCTTCTAAAGAAAGTTCAAATGGTAGTGTGAAATTTTGTCCGGACTTTACATGTTCAACAGCTTTTGCTAAATTACCATCGGCTAATATTTCATAAATGGCCGCGAATTTTTCTTCATCTTGGGCGATTGCTTTTTTTACTAACCGTTGCGCCACAACTCCGATTACTGTTTGCCTTAGCTCTTCTAAAGAAACGCCCAAATCTAATAAACGGAATAAACATCCAAATGTATCCCTTGAGTGGATTGTTGTTAAAACGAGATGCCCTGTTAATGCAGCTTCAATGGCAATTTTAGCGGTTTCCTGATCACGAATTTCACCAATCATAATTATGTCAGGAGAATGTCTTAAAATTGCTTTCAATCCGCTAGCGTATGTGACACCTGCCCTCTCATTTACCTGAATTTGCAGTAAATTCGATTGATTATTTTCCACTGGGTCTTCTAGGGATATGACGTGCTTTTTTAGTTCATTGGAGCAATAATGGATAAGCGAGTATAATGATGTGGATTTGCCACATCCGGTCGGCCCAGTGAAAAATAAAATCCCTTGTCTTTTTTTCACTAATTTCAATAAATGGTTTGCTGATTCTTTAAAAAAACTTAGGGAAGAAAGTGGAATAGCATGATCCTGTAACATAATACGAATGACTAAGCTTTCCCTTATGAAAACGGAAGGTAGGGTTGATACACGAAACGCAATCGACTGTTCATTTAAAACTTGTTGAAATGAACCGCTTTGAGGTCTACGTTTATCACTAATATCTAAAGAGGAGAGAAATTTAAAGTAGGAAATCATACGATCGCCTAATTCCAGGGGAAGTTGACCAGCAGATACGAGCTGACCATATTTTCGAAAGTATAGTAGATAATCATTTTTATTCGGCATTAAATGTAAGTCGGATGCACCAAAATGTATTGCCTTTAACAATAAATGCACACTTTTCTGCTCCACAACCGTCTCAGTAAATGACATATATCCTCCTTTCTACCACGACGAATAACGACCGCTCCTTATCCGTTAGCAAAATTATACATTGGAAAAGAAAGAAAATATATACAAATCATCAAAGTAATATTTTACATTCTTAAAAAAGGCCAAAGTCGAATTTCAAGGCTTTTTAGCTACGTAAAAAGCAGTTTTATCCAACTTAAACCTAGTAATCTTTAACTATTTTACATTATTCTACTTAATTATTTTAAATTTATCAGATTTTAGACTGGTACATATGAATTATTGATTTATAATAAAGATAACTATATAGGAGGTGGAGCACTTTCATGTTGCATCCATTAAAAATTACAAGTACATTGGCAGATGAAACTAGATTCTCTATTTATCAATATATGTTACAAGAAAAAGAATCTTTCTCAGTTCAAAATATTGCCGACCATTTCTCCATTCATCCAAACGTAGCTCGCCTACATTTGACTAAATTAACCGAGATTGAAGTAATTACATCTGAATATGAAAAAACTGGCAAAGGCGGGCGTCCAGGTAGAATATACAAAGCGATTTCAAACGGACTATCCCTTTCCTTCCCTCAACGCAATTATGAGGAGATGTTACAATGGGTATTAGAAATTATTGTAGAGCTAGGTGACGATGCTGCAGTAGTTGGTCAAACGATTTGTTACAAAAAAGGTGTCGAGCAAATCCAAACAATACTATCAACTCGAAAGAAGGATAAAAATCAAATTTCATTTGATGAGCGTATAGAGATCATTACGGAAGCTGCTGCATTAATCGGCTACGTTCCGGTAATTCACGATAAACCAGAAGGGAAAACGATTGATTTTGCAGTATACAACTGCCCTTACCATAGCCAAATCGAAAAACACGCATCAGTCGTTTGTGATTTACATGAGTCTTTCTTAAAAGGTCAATTTGAGTATTTATTTAATGTAAAAGATTTTGTACAAGTGGATAGTATGGTCAAAAGTTGTAAAAACTGCACTTATCATATAGATATTTAATTTTCTACACTGCTTTGTCACAAAGTTAGGCGAAGTTGCGGTTTACATGTTGGTTTCAAATCATTTATAATGGATAAGAGATTATTGTGTCGTCGCAAAAGGAGGGAATCATACATGGATAATATGTATAAAGTAATGGGCTTCTGGACAGGGATTTTCGCAGTTATGTTTTATTTAGGTGGTATGACAGAAGCTTCACTATTATTCTTAGCTAACACAGGGTTTTTCCTTCTATTAGGATTCTTAAACCTTACAGAACGTATGTATATGTACATTTTCGGTGCTTACTTAACAGTATTCTTCGCTGGTTTCACGTACTATACTACATTCATTCATGTTGCAGGCGCTGGACATTAATAGTAATAAAAGAGACAGTCACACGGCTGTCTTTTTTATTTTTCCTTTTTTCACTATTGACACCATGTAAACACTTGGTATAATACTAATTGTAGCTTAACTTAATCCCTCTCCATTATATATGGTGAGAAACATCCCCTAGATGAAGAAGATCCATATCTTCTAACCAAAGAGGCATCCATAGCCTCTTTTTTTTATGCTTAAATGCTGAAGCGGCCCGTCTAGCCCCGACAAGCGTTGGAGTCTTCGAATCAAAAGCATCACTTTAGCTTTTGTCCGAGAAGACGGAAACGACCTCGAGGGGCTGGCCGCTGAAGCTGGATATCTTATCTTAATGCTGAAGGCGCTCGTTAAACGGCGACAAGCTTTGTATATAGGAACACTGTCTAAGAAAGCCTACATTCTATGGCAACGACTGCGTGACCCGCATCGTGCGGCCCAGATTCAAAGTCATCTTTTCAGACTTTGACCGAGAGAACGGAAACAACCCCGAGCCGTTACGTTAGCGCCTGGAGCTGGCTATCTTATCTAAATACTCAAAATCTTCATCTAACTTTTAAACTTATACCAAAAACATTGATAACCTCAAAAATTACATTCCAATTTCCACTATAAAATATACATACCGTTCACTGAGTCCTTCCTCATGTATTAATGAGCATTTTTTCATTGCAAAAACCTTTTATTTGTATATAATTAAACAAAAGATACATTTGTTTACTTTTCTAACAAGTAAGTGGAGGGATTATAATATGCTATCTGTAGAATGTACAAGATTTAGAGTAAAAAAAGGAGCATCTGAAAAAGTAACAGAATGGTTACAGTTTCTTAATGATCATTTAGATGATGTACTCGTCACTTTAGAAGCTGAAAAAATGTACGTTGAAACTATTTTTCGTGAAGTTTTAAATGGCGAAGAATATTTATACTGGTATTCGGTACGTGGACAAGGTGGAATAGATGTCGAAGAATCCACTCATTGGATTGATATAAAACATTTAGAGTACTGGGACGAATGTATAGACCCTACTTTCAAGCCCGTTGATTTATCAACAGAAGTCGTAATGATTCCCAACAAAATTCAAAGCTATATGAATTGAAGCCAATCATCTTGAAATAAATACAAAATGTGTAGAGATAAGAAAATTGTTTAATTTTGATCCTAGAAATACAATAACCTCCGTCTTTTAAATTAGACAAAGGTTATTAAAGTTATTTAAAAATGATTTGTTATCTTAGAACATACGAGATTTGAAAACAATAAAGTTGTTTTCAAATCTCGTATTGCGGTTTTTCACCTGTACTTTTAAACGACTTAATTATTTTTGAACCTCTTTATAATAAATGTAACAACTTTATTATAAATGTAACAACTTTATTATTCGTTAACATAAAGAAATAAGAATCGACTTGTCTATAATATTAAGCATAAAGTAGCTAAACGAATATTCTTTAAAAACCCCTCTCTTTACTTAAATAGAAATATATTATATTAAAATAATATATTGAATGGAGAGGTTATTTTGAAATCAAAAATGATTATAGGGAGTATTTTAACGCTTGCATTATTAAGTACTAATATCAATACATATGCATTCGCTCAAGAAGGCGAAGAATTAAGAAGTGCTAAACTATTAATTCAAGAAAAATTCAATAAAACAGAAATGGAAGCACATGATGCAGTAACTTCAATGCAAAATAATGATATGACTGATGAAGATATCTTAAAATGGGCTCACTCAATGCAAGAAGGTACATCTGAGCAATATGAACAGGCTGCGAGAGAAAAAATGCAAGAGCAACAGCAAGTTCAGCTATTGGAGAAAAAGGAAATATTATAATTGATGCAAGAGATGGTAGTAATAGTTCTAGTAATTCTTACTGGTCAGTTGGTCATCGTGCGTTAGTTTCTAAAAATACAAATTATACAATAGAATCTTTTGCGCTGGACTGGTCACCTAAAGGGAGAATTGTTGGAGGAGAGCAGAAAACTGGACCTGAGATGTACCATAATCGAAGGGGAAATATGAAAAAGGATGTCTATCTTCTAAAAGTTAAAGGGAAATCTGAAGGAGCTTATAAATATGCAAGGGCTCAAGTGGATGCCAACAAACCCTATAGTTATCAGTTCCTTAACAAGCGTAGAACTAGTCATTTTTATTGTTCATCATTGGTATGGAGAGCTTGGTTAGAGCAAGGTATCGATGTTGATTATATTACGATTGATACAGTTGTTACGCCAATGGAAATACTTAAGTCTAATAATACTATTATTCTATAAGTATAGTATAAATAACTAAAGATATAAAATAGGAGATAATGATGAAGAAATATAAATGGTTGTACATTATCGGTGTTTTTTTAATTGTGATTGCAGCAGCAGGCTATTTTTTACCACGCCTTCTTCTTAACATTGCGTATTCCCCTTATTTAGAGGAGAAAGAGGTGCCACTCGTAGAAAACCTACCCAAAGCAACTGACTCATTAGAGATGAAAAATGGCAAATATTTATTAGCCTTTTCGGAATTAAAAAGTCTCAGTGATTCCGATACAGGAGCTTTTTACGTTATTGATGAAGCAGGTCGTTTTTTATCGCAAAGCGTCAAGCAAGATTTATCGGAGCCAATTGGTATGACGACAGCCCACGATAAAGCGTATGTCGTTGATAACCGCTCTCTACAGCGTTCATCAATCGACTTGAAAACAGGTAAGTTTGAGTAAATTAATATAAATAAACAATCGAGTAATTCCTTTTCACTTTATTCGAATAATGATTACGTTATTTATGACATTGCACAGAGTCTAAATGACAGTGAAATAAATGCTTTTAATTTAGCAAATGGGGAGCACCTATCAAGAACGGTCGTTAAAATGCCTTTATCCACCTACTTAACGATGACCTTTGCTGTCATTCAATAAATAAAGTTATTGAAAAAATAACCATTTTGCTAATAGGGTAATAATCGCTACATAAGGTTTTGTTTCTATTATATAAAAAATAGCCAGCTAATCGCGTTTCAACACTGCGATTAGCTGGCTACGTTATTTTAAAGGGAAAGTTTATTTCGTTTCTTGATCGAGCTCGGCAACTGTGTCTAAATAATAAAGTCATTTATTTTTGATACGGTAAAAACAATAACCTTCCATTCATACAATAGGTGGAAGGTTATTAAAGGTGTTTAATTTAAATCTCGAAATTTTTTAATAATGCGCCCTTACTTTCAATAATTGAACGATTTTAATTCAACTTTCAGCCGATTCCATTTGTATCTTTTAATCGCCCAAATAATAATATTCCCCAAAGTAAAATAATAAATAAATCCAAAATCTGTATCCATTTAGAATCAATGCCTAAAACTACATAAAGCAAAAAGCTAATAATCATCAAAGTTAATATGATACCTAACAATACTTGCTGCTTTACACTCATTTTGGTCCTATCTGTATGATTTTCTTTGTTCATTTTAAACACCTCCGGAAATTGCTCCTTTATCAAAGATTCAATTACCAAATTATATATATAAATATTATAAACGATATTCAAAGAGCCCGATACTCGAACTTTTGAGTGAAGGGCTTTTTGAAACATCTTTATTATCTTTTAAATGACTATATTATTCTGAAACAAATTTATTATTCGTGAATACAAAAAAATAAAAATACGATTATCGTACCTGATAATCGTATTCTTATTGATTAAAGTCACAAAAATCTATACCAGTCATGGAAATTTCTCCTTGGGTCATAAAAAACACCTATGAGTTACTACAGTTCCCTCTTGAGTCATAATAGCCAATTCCAGTCATCAAAGTTTCTCCTTGAGTCATAAAAGTTCACCTATGAGTTACTACAGTTCCCTCTTGGGTCATAATAGCCAATTCCCCTGTCATCAAAGCCCCAAATCTAATATCCACCATCAACCACAAAAAACTGACCTCCGCATTTCTACGAAGATCAGCTGCTAATTCCACATAACTCACAAAAATCCGTTCAAAAATGGATTCTGCTCCATCTCAGTTCCAACAGTAGTCGCATCGCCATGACCAGGATAGACGATCAAATCCTCATCTAATGATAATAACTGGTCGTGAATGGATTTCAATAATACTTTTTCATTGCCGCCAAGTAAATCTGTACGGCCTACACTACCTTGGAATAATGTATCTCCCACTATTGCAAAACCTTCATCTTTGAATATAAATGAAACACTTCCCGGTGAATGCCCCGGTGTATGCACAATATCAAATGTAAAAGTTCCAATAGTTAACTCCTGCGGTTTATCTAGCAAGTGGTCTGCAGGGCGCACTGTAATATTCGGCAATTCAGCATAACGTCCAGAACCGTTTTTCATCGGATCGAGTAACCAATTCGTTTCTGCCTTGTGCAAATAAACGGGTACTTCAAAAACAGCTCTCACTGCATCTACAGCACCGATATGATCAAAATGGGCATGTGTTAGCAAAATGGCTAATGGACGCAAATTCAGTGCTCTTAATTGCTGTACAAGCTGTTCTCCTTCACTACCCGGGTCAAAAATAAGACATTCTTTCTGCTTGTTCGAAACAATATAGCAATTTGTTTGAACAGGTCCTAATGTATATGTACGAATATTTAACATTCTTATCACCTCCACTATATTATACAGATTCCTTTCCGAAATGAAATACATACAATGACTTCATTCGTTCATATAAACGTCATTTTTTATCCTCGACAAACTTCCTAATTAGTTTTACAATAGAAGAGGAATATTGTTTGCGACATTCATTTTCTGATGTCGAAAGGAGTGTCTATATTGAACTTATTAATGGTTATTCTCGGCCTAGTAGCAATCTTAGCTCTAGTTGGCACTGTACAATCTATTAAAGAAAAAAGCATTCTAGGAATTGCTTTTAACTTTGCAACATTTGCAGTGTTTGGATGGTTTGTAGTTATGACTGTCTTACATCAAGGTTACCCGCCAGCCCTTGTTCACTAATCAAAAGTGGGACAAAAAAAGCTGTGGTTTCATACCACAGCTTTTTTTATGTCTTCTATTCAAGTGTTAACCATTGTTTACTGTTGTAAGGTTCAAAGGATATGGCTTGTTCTAATTCATTACCATATAAACAAAGCGATCCTTTCGGTGAACAATTGATCATCGCAAAATCATCAAGCGTTACCAATTCTTCTACTTTATCCCCTGAAATTTTCATCAACTTAAATTTCCCTGAATAATTATCCATCAAGCCACCTTCAGTTGGTACAATAGCCATCATCGATTGATCCTCTAACCAAATTAAATCTGGTACAAACCATTGTGAATAATTACTTAATGCAGGTGCTTGCCAAGTTGCTTCCTTATTTTTATTCTTTAATAAATAAGAAAACTGTTCTGTTTCAAAATCAATTTGAACTGTTAATCTAGCATCCTTGTCCGTATCTAAATAGACAATTTTCTTCAAATCAGTCGGATGTTCCTGACCGTTTTTCCAATTCAATTCCATCATAGTACCGCCATTTAGCTGACGTGCTGCCCATCGGTTATAAAGTAGAATATCATCGGATTGCCAAAGTAAAAACGGGTTGCTTGGATCAATCTTATGCAACGTTTCTTGTTCACCTTCATAGACATAACATTGGTACGAAAAATCCCCCTGAAATGCTGTAAAGGCGACTAATTGAGGATTGGAAGGATTCCATATAATCGATAATTCAGAGGATGGAATATCGATATTATGAAGGATGGTCCCTTTCAACGAAATTATCTTAACCGTTGCAGATGAGGAGTTTACGGAAGAATGAACGATAATCTGCTTTTTAGAAGGGTGGATCATTACTTGAATGATTTGATCCGCTTCTGTATAAATCGTCTCTTTTTCACCAGTAAATAAATTGTAAGATACTAGGTGGAAATTATCAGACTCATATGCTACATATAAAATCGTTGTTTCTGACAAAAAGCCAACAATACTATGTAAGTTTTCTGTTTTCATAGAATAGTCCAGAACATCTGTCGCAACCTTTTTTGGTTCGATTTCTTCAGAGTTCTTTAATTCCGCATCTGAATCTGGTTTCGGTTCTTCATTCTTATTACACCCAACTAGAAAAATGGCACAAGTGAGGACTAGATACACGATTGTCTTTTTCATATTGTGCCTCCTCTTCACCTACATCTATTATACGATTATATATGAAAAAGGTTTCAATTTAAGTAGGAAAATATGGATTTTCATAAAAAAACCCACATGAATAGCTTCATGTGGGTAGAATACTATATTCTTATTTACCATCTGCTTTAGATGATTTTAAATTACCTGTATTTTCATCATAGAAGCGTAGTAGATCGCCGTTAATAATACGGTCAGAGTAATCTAATTTCGTATTCGCTCTTTCAATAAACGGTTCACATTCTGATGGTTCTGCCTTCTCGCCCGTTTCTTTGTTATAACAAACTTCACCAGCATAAACAAATTTATCTGTTACAAAACGGCCGTCACGGAAAGTTACAAAGTCTTCGTGATCTTTCGAGAATAAATCAGCACCTAATTGTAAGTCATTTGACGTATCGACACCAAGTAGATGTAATACTGTTGGTCGGATATCCATTTGACCTGATACTTCATGCATTACTTTACCAACACCTGAGTTTGGAATATGCACGAAGAATGGCACTTGTTGCAGTTGAGCTGATTCAAGCGGTGTAATCTCTTTACCTAAATATTGTTCCATCGCTTTGTTATGGTTTTCTGAAATACCATAGTGGTCACCATACATCACAATGATAGAATTATCATATAAACCTTTTGCTTTTAAATCGTCGAATAGTACTTTTATCGCTTCATCTGTATAACGAACAGTTTGGAAATAACGGTTTACTGTACCATCTCCAGATGTATAAGGTTCAATAAATTGATCCTCTTCATCAGAAGTGAATGGGTAGTGATTTGTTAATGTTAACATACGAGTGTAGAACGGTTGTGGCATTGTTTTCATAATATCAACGGACTGTTCCATAAACGGAATATCTTTTAATCCCCAGTTAACGGAGTTTTCTTCAGTTGTTTCAAATGAGTCAATGTCATAGAATTTTTTAATATCAAAAGCATGATACATCATATCACGGTTCCAAAAACTTTTGTTATTTGAGTGAAGCACTGAAGTATAATAGCCCTCACGATTTAGACGTTCAGACATCGAGTTGAATGTGTTCCCACTATTTGTGAAGAAGACAGCTCCTCGACCTGTACCAAATAAAGAGTTTTCTACGATAAATTCAGCATCCGATGTTTTTCCTAAACCTGTTTGATGATAGAAATTATCAAAGTAGAATGTATCTTTATCTTTTGTTAATGAATTTAAGAATGGTGTAATTTCTTGACCATTCATTTTATTATTAATGACAAAGTTTTGAGTTGATTCAAGCGAGATAATAATGACGTTACGTTCTTTCCCAATACCGAACATTTTATCATCGACTTTAGCTTGATTTGATTTCACATAGTTTGTTACTTCTGTCAACTCACTACCATCAGCTAATGCACGTTGCGCATGTGATTTTGATTGAATGTAAATATCATATAAATGGTAGTTGTACGTACCGATATTCTTCACTAAAATTTCACGGTCAAAGCTACGTGTTAGTAACTGTGGACGTTCAGTTTCAGCTAGACCAAGGTTTAAGAATAATAGTGCACATGATAATACAAAATACGTACGACGCATTTTCGGCTTCACAGTGAAAATTTCTTTTGCAGCTGGTAAAAACTTAACTGCTAAAATTAATAAAATAACATCTGTAAAGTAGAAAACATCTGTGAAGTACATAGAAGATAACGCAGAGTTACCTAAGTCACCAAAGTTATTTGTTTGGAAAAGCATTGGTAGTGTTATAAAGTCATCGAAGAAGCGATAGACAGCAACGTTAGCATATAAAACAATTGCTAGAATACTACTTGTTATAATTATATAACGGTTACGTGCTTTTGCAGTTTTAAAGAACAAAGATAACCCAAATATGAATAGCAAGAAACTTAGTGGGTTGATAAACAAAATAAGTTGTTGCATTGTATTTTCAATTTTCATATCAAAACTTGTTTGATAGGTTATATAAGTCTTGATCCAAGTGGCGATAATTGCTATAGCCAAAATTGAATGTTTAGGTGCTTTTTTAAAATTCATTCCTAACATCCTCCTACTTTCTTTCGTCTTTACAATTTCAGTTCCGTGTATGAAAGAAACAAAATATATCATAATCCTTTTTTTACAACAACGCAACAAAAATGTTACATCCAATATTATATAGTTCATTTTATATTTTTATTCAGTGCTCTTGTATTAGACGGATGAAACAAGTAAAAGTTTCATTTATTTAAAGAAGCAGTAGAAACTTAATTCTACTACCTTAACATCTATTGTTGTCTTTGTCTTTTTATTTTCATCATTTCTTGGCGTAGGATTAACGTCGCCATTTGGTAATCCTTAACGTCCATTAACTTTGAATTGTAAAGTTCTCTGAGTTCATCCTCCATCATTTCTAAATCCGCTAGGCGATCCTTTGTATAAATAAAAGTACCGAAGCGTTTCAAAAATTGCATTACATCATATACTGTTTTCATCGACTGCATATGACTCCTTTCTATTTCTGTGACAATCAATAACAGCTGTCTCCGTAATTATTTTATGAACCGGTAAATCGAATTTATCTGTCGGCACTTTATGTACGAGTTGCAACGCAAATGCTAACGTAATACAAATTCCGTTATAATTCGCTAAATATCGATCATAATAGCCGCCACCGAATCCGATACGATAACCTAATTCATCAAATACAACACCCGGAACGATTAAGCATTCAATTTCTTCCTTCGATACTGCCTTTGTTAAAGTAGGAATGGGTTCCTTTAGTTGCATATAGACCGTTTCTAATTGATCGAATGATGTAATTTCATAGAATATCATCGCACGTGTTTTCGGTTCGCATTTAGGAACGGCAACACGCTTTCCTTGGGCCCAGAGTTTTTCAATGAGTGGCATTGTATTCACTTCTGGAAAGGCTGATATTGTTAGGCCAATTAGGCTTGCTTTTTTAATAGAAGAATCTTTTAATAATCGTTGTTGAATTTCCAATGAGTATGCATCATACTCTGCTCCTGACATTCCAGCAAGCTTAGCTTTCATATCTTGACGTAGTGTTTTTTTATGCAAGGGGCTCTCTCCTTTTCAGTCCATAAAATGGAAAAAGCCAAAACCACTCGTGGTTTTGGCAACAGTTATTACTTCGTTTCACGGTGAAGAGTGTTCTTCTTATCACGAGAGCAATATTTTTTCAATTCAAGACGTTCTGGATTGTTACGCTTGTTTTTCTTTGAAATGTAGTTACGTTCTCCACATTCAGTGCAAGCTAATGTAATATTAACGCGCATCTTTACCCCTCCCACTCTATATCAAGAATAAAATGTCTTTAGTGAGCATGATTTATACGACTAACTCATTATATCATAACTTCAAAAAAAATCTACTGTCATTTCTTATGGAAATTTCGTCTAATCCTTAGCAAAACGTGGGATACTGTTTGATGTGTAGGAGTATTATGGACTACTTTATGATAAAATGAACACACAACTATTTTAACCTATTGAGGTGAAGGATTTTGGAATTATCATCTATATTAATGATTATTGGAATTATCGTAATAATCGCGTCATTTTTTATCAAAGATCATTCGACACAAATGGAGGGCGATGTTGAGGAGCTTTCTCTTAATTTCTATCAGGAGACACATCAATTGAAACGTCGTTTAAAAATCATTGAGGAAGAACTATTATTAGAGCCCAAAATGATTGGAAAGCCCAAAAAAACAACTGCTCCTACAGCTGCATCATCAAAAGGTATTCACCAAATTATCGTCAGTCAGGTGCAAGCGCTACATAAGCAAGGTTATACTGTACCTGAAATTAGTAAGCGCTCCTCTTTAACCATCGAGCAAGTACAAGAGGTTCTTTTAGCTGGAGGCAGCCGCGTATGAGAAAATCATCCATCCGTGCATTTGGCATCGCACTTTTTGTAGCAGGTGCTAGCTTCACTACAGCAGACTTTTTAACTCAAGATGACAACACAGAAGCAGCTAAAGCAAACTTGCCGAAAGGTTCAGTTATTATTAAGAAAAATGAACTAGAAACAATCAACGTTGAGGCAGCTGAAGCAAAAGAGCAGCTCGCTAAAATCCAAACAGATTACAACGCGTTAAAAAACAATACAGTCACTACAAAGACCCTAGCTAAGAAACAAGTAAATTCGTACACACTTGTCATAAAAAAAGGCATGGGAACATCAGAAGTAAGTGAAACACTTGAAAAGGCTGGTATGATTAAAGACGCCGGTGACTTCGAGCTTTACATCATTAAAAACGACAAAGCATCAAGTCTTCAAATTGGCTCTTACGATCTAACAGTCAATATGACAACTGCTCAGATTGCAAAAAAAATTACACGTAGTAAATAACAGTATATATGCTCATACATCATCTAAAAAGCAGAACGCCCATTAAGTGTAAAACTAACTTAATGGGCGTTCTTTTATGTAGAGGCTCAGGTCTTATTGTACAGAGATTCTAAAAAGTCTTTCGTCATTAGAAGAGGCACCAGAAAAATGTGAATTTAATTGATCAGCATATTTCCATAAGTACAAGCGGACATTTCATACATCCTATTCAAAAGTGGGTAAAGGAGGATAGTAGGATTAGGCTGATAATAAGATTCGCACTATTTTTCATTATCTTATTAATACTAATTCCATTGGCGACCAAAGCCAAAGATTGAATTCATTCCAATTGAAACTTTATAAAAAGCATTAATTTTAGAATTTCCAGAAAAAGCAAGCCGACAAATAGTCAGCTTGCTTTTTTAGTGTAGATTTCTATTGGTTCAATTCATAATGCTTACCCTTTACTAAGTAAAATAATAGCTCTGCCAAATTGGTGGCATGATCTGCAGAGCGTTCTAAATAGCGACATACAAATGATAACTGTGCCACTTGTCCAATATCCTTCATATTTTCTGTTGGTGTATTTAAAATCTCAACAATAGCCTCACCATATAATGTATCAATTTGATCATCCAAGAGTGCAATTTCTTTCGCTTTTTGCATATCCTCATCGATAAATGCCTGCACCATGCCTTTTAACATCGCAATGGCTTGATCACGCATTTGTGCAATTTTTTCAGTAGGATACACCACTTTTGTTTGCCCAAGGCGAATTGTTTCCTTCGCTATATTTACCGCATAATCTCCAATTCTCTCCATATCAGAGGCCGCTTTAATCATGACGATTAAGCGACGTAAATCAGTCGCAACCGGTTGCTGTTTGGCGATTAATAAAATTACTTCATCATTAATATGCTCTTCTAATCTATTTATAAAGCGGTCTTGATCCATCAATACTAAAGCCGCATCAATATCTTGCTCGAAAAGGGCCTCAACTGATTTTTCTAATGCATGAATAGACATATGGCATAAATCTAACATCAGGCCTTGTACTCGGTGTAAATCATTTTCGAATTTTTCACGAACTGTCATTACTACTATTCCTCCTTAACCAAATCTTCCGGAAATATAATCTTCTGTTCTCTTATCCGTAGGTGTAGAGAAAATATGGTTCGTAGCCTCATACTCAATTACTTCTCCATTTAAGAAGAATGCTGTTTTATCGGATATACGCGCTGCTTGCTGCATATTGTGCGTCACAATAATGATAGAGAAATTCTCTTTTAACTCCTGTACTAGCTCTTCCACTTTTAATGTAGAAATTGGATCTAGCGCTGACGTTGGCTCATCCATTAAAATAACATCTGGCTCAATCGCTAGACATCTTGCGATACAAATACGTTGTTGCTGACCACCCGATAAGCCATACGCATTTTGGTTTAAACGATCTTTTACTTCATCCCAAATTGCTGCTCCTCGCAAACTTTTTTCAACAATTTCATCGAGCACTTTTTTATTTTTAATGCCATGAATTCGTGGACCGTAGGCAATATTATCGTAAATAGATTTAGGAAATGGATTGGGTTTTTGGAATACCATCCCCACTTTTGTGCGTAATTCTTCAACTTGGTATTTGTTGTCCAAAATATTGCGCTCACGGTATAAGATTTCACCCTGTGTACAAACGGATGGCACTAGTTCAACCATACGATTTAATGTTTTAATATACGTTGATTTACCGCAACCAGATGGCCCAATAATAGCCGTTACTTCATTCTCTTTCATTTCTAGATCAATATCTTTTAATGCATGATGTTCGCCGTACCACAAATTCAACTTTTTCGAATGATACACTGTTTGTTTTTCTTCTTTTGAAACTACTTTTAAATTTTGTCCTTTTGCTACATATACGTCTTTTACTGAAAGTTTAACCATCTTTGAAGCCCCCTAGTTTTTAATAGCGATTTTGAAATTTATTTCGTATAAAGACAGCAATTGAATTCAAGATGACTAAAAATGTCATTAATACTAGAATACCGGCCGCTGCAACATATTGGAATTCCTCTTGTGGACGTTTTGCCCAGTCAAAGATTTGCATTGGTAATGCTGTAAATTCACTCAAAATGCCATTAGGTAAGAAATGTACGATTACTGGAATTCCTAAAACAACGAGTGGCGCTGTCTCTCCTACTGCTCGAGATAAGGCTAAAATGCTTCCTGTTAAAATCCCTGGCACTGCAGATGGCAACACGACTTTTAAAATGGTTTGCCACTTCGTCGCCCCCATACCGTACGATGCTTCGCGCAATTCTTTTGGTACAGCCCGAATTGCTTCTTGTGCAGCTACGATAATGACTGGCAAGATTAGCAAACTCATCGTAAGCCCTGCCGCTAGAACACTTTTTCCTAAAGCTAGTGAGCGAACGAAAATAGTTAAGCCGAGTAAACCAAACACAATAGAAGGAACTCCTGCTAAATTGGATATATTCATGCGAATAAAATCATTCAATCTATTTTGCTTCGCATACTCTTCTAAATAAATGGCTGTTCCAACACCAAGTAATAATGAAATCGGCGCCACAACAACCATTAACCACATGGAGCCAATAAGTGCCGCTTTAATACCTGCTTTTTCTGGGAAACGAGAAGCAAAGTTTGTGATAAAGTCTGCTGATAAATAACCCCATCCTTGATCGAACATACGATAAACTAAAACACCAAGTGCCGCTAACGCAAAGAGTGTTGCTAAGAGAAATACGATTTTAAACATCTTGTTCACAACAAGTCGTCCATTCATCCGTTTCACAACTTGCACATGATCTACATATTTCACCATCAGTATTCCTCCCTAAAGCGTTTTGAAATGAAATGTGCGAGTAAATTCATAAGCAATGTGAAGAGGAATAGCGTGAATCCTACTGAGTAAATCGAGTAGTAAATTGTTGTGCCATATCCTGCATCACCCGTTGAAACTTGCACTATATAAGCTGTCATCGTTTGTATTGAGTCAGTTACGTTAAAGTCAAACTTAGGCGTCGCACCTCCAGCAAGCGAAACAATCATTGTTTCACCAATTGCGCGGGATACTGCTAGTACGACCGAAGCTAAAATCCCTGATAATGCTGCTGGTAAAACAATCTTGATGGCTACTTCCAGTTTTGTTGAGCCAAGTGCTAATGCACCTTCACGCATTGCGTTCGGTACAGATGTCATCGCATCTTCAGAAAGTGAGGCAATCATCGGTAAAATCATTATACCGACAACAATTCCTGGACTTAACGCATTAAATATTTTTAGACCCGGGATAATTTCCTGTAAAACAGGTGTGACAAATGTTAAGGCAAAGAATCCATAAACAATTGTTGGTATACCTGCTAAAACTTCTAAAACCGGTTTGATCAAACGGCGTGTACGATCACTTGCATATTCACTAAGGAAGATTGCTGCAGCAATACCAAGTGGAACTGCTACTAGCACGGCAATGAATGTAACCTTCAATGTTCCTAAAATGAGTGGCAATATACCGTACATCGGCTCTTTACCCGAGAATGGCAACCATTCTGTTCCAAATAAGAAATCGATAACAGATACTTTCGTAAAGAATTCAATCGTTTCGAAAATTAGCGTAAAGACAATGCCAAACGTTGTCAATACAGAAATTAAAGCGGTAATGAACAATAATATAGGCATTATTTTCTCCACCACTTTTTTGGATCTTTTACTGCGAGATTGTGCAATTAACTCTTGAACAGACAATTTCTCTGCTGGTTGTTTCATAACCAAGTTGAAGTCCCCCTTCACAAAAAGGGCAGCAGATAGCGTTTTGCTACTCGCTCCCCTTACTTTTCAGTGATTATTTCAAGCCCTCTAGTGCATCTAAATCTTTTTTATAATCTTCATCAGGTGTTCTAACATATCCTACTGCCTCAGCCATTTCACCTGCATTTTCAAGCGCATATTTCATAAAGTCATATAATGCTGCATTTTCTTTTACTGCACTATTTTTCACGTAGACGAATAATGGTCTTGAAAGTGGTGTGTACTCACCAGATTTGATTGTTTCATTTGTTGGTTCAACGCCGCCCACTTTTACAATTTTCAAGTTGTCTTTATTCGCTAAGTAGTAAGCATAGCCGAAAAACCCAATGGCATTTTTATCGCCCTGTACACCTTTTACTAGTACATTATCATCTTCTGATAGAGTTGCTTTTTTCACTAAGTCTTTACCGTCTAAAATGACTTCATCAAAGTAATCGTATGTTCCTGAAGCAGTACCTGGTGAATAGTAGATGATTTTTTCTTTAGGCCAAGACGGATCTATATCAGACCATTTCTTTTCTTTACCATCTTCAACCCAAACTTTTTTTAATTGTTCGACTGTAAGGCCCTCTATCCAATCATTGTCTTTATTCACTACGATTGATAATCCATCGTATGCAATTTTCATTTCTGTATAGTCAATGCCTGCTTCTTTTAACTTAGCAGCCTCTTCTTCTTTAACTTCACGTGATGCGTTTGAGAAGTCTGTCTCACCTGCGATAAATTTCTCAAACCCACCACCAGTTCCAGAGACACCTACTGAAACTTGTACTTTAGGTTGAACAGCTGTATATTCCTCTACGATTGCCTCCATGATTGGTGCTACAGTTGAAGAACCATCGCCTGCTAATTTTCCTTCTAGTTGTTCACTTGCACCAGCATTTGTCTCTGAGCTAGTTGCACCGCTATTTGACGTTTTGCTTCCTTCTTCTTTGTCACTGCTACATGCTCCTAACAACAGTGCCGAGCCTACGATTGATGTCATCATGAAGTACTTCCAGTTTTTCATCTGTTTGTTCCCCCTAAGATTTTTATGTTTGTTTACTACACTGCTAACTATAAAGGAGGCATGTTGAGGACATATAAATGGAATGTAAGGTTATATAAAGGTATTGTAAATGCTTTGTAAAGTACTGTCGATTTTTGCAACATTGTATACAAAAAAAGCGCCTTACATTGTATTTTGTACAATGTAAGGCGCTTTACTATATTAATAGAAGAAACTCGAAATTATTCTGTATCTTTCTTCATAATGCTATCAAAGAAAAACTGTTACGTGCATGAAAAAGAATTGCTATAAAATATGTACGTTATTTGAATAACGTGTAAACATTAAGATTAATTTTCATATTTATATATTTCTAAATTTGAAAAAATCGATAAAAAGGCATGGAACTTGTACTATACAAGTTCCATGCTTTTTAGAATCCCCGAAATTATTCACGGGTCATTTCTTTATAACCTTTCGGTGGAGTTACATTAAAAATATTTTCATTTAGGTTAGTCTGTCTAAAACTTTTTCTATCTACTTCAATTGATTTAGTATAAAGAGAATTTATTATTTCCTCATTATTATACTCCTCAAGTTGAAGAAGTATTCCAGTCTTAATATCAACCCAAAGTTTATAACTTGTAGCACCACGATTTTTCACATAATAATCTTCAAATTCACCATCAATCACAACTACTTCTCTTCCGAGAATGTTCTCAGTATGTTTTTTTATACTCCAAAGTGACTGATCCTCAAGATACCATAAAGCAGTTTCTTGTGGAAATAAAGATTCACTAGCAATTCCCATATAAGTTGGGTCGTTTCTAAAAACATACACTACTCCATCATTACCATATTCATATCTACTTTTCACAGATTTGTCTAATTCATTTTCATCTATGTCACTAAGGTCTTCTGGTGGAACTGTTTTCATAACTTTGAAAACTTTATTCGTTCTATCAATTTCTATCCTAGTATTATTCGAACCATTATGGACGAGCTCTATTGAAGAACCTTCTAAAATACCTTCAGTTTTTGAATTATTTTTTTTTGTATCAACAAAATATTCTATCTCAATATTGGAATTACTGGATTTATTATCTATCACAAATGAACCTTTTACTTTATTATAATAATCTATTGAATTCAGCATTTTACCTTGAATATCGTCTTTTTTAATCTTATTTCCAATTTTCAAAGTTGATGTATTATCCGTAGTTTTATTATGAGTAGAAGAAAAATTATTATTAATAAGTAACCATATCCCTATCAAAATAATACTTATTGAATAAAAAATAGCAACTCTTTTTTTCATAAAATATTCACCTACTAATCATGTCCTAATATTCTACTTTTGCACCATCGGCTCCTGTACCAGCTGTACTACCATTTGTACCAACCGCTAAACAATAATTACTTCCAGTATATCCAGTACTATTAATTTGAACCCATCCTGGTTTTGCTTTATTTTGATTTATTTCTCCTAATGTATACATTTCAGTACCACTCATATTTGATCCATAATATACTGCTTTTGTATTTGTAAATGCAGCATTTGATAGATACACATAATAGATTTTTTTCTTTCCAGTCCCAGGAAAATCAAAATTCCAATGATATTCATTTCCTTTTCCATATGCAATCCTGTGATCACCTCTGTAACCTGTACTGCTCTTAGCATAACCCCAAGTCCCATCTGACCATGTTTTACCAATCGGGTCATCATTATCGAGATATAGAGTGGCCGCTAATGTATTTGGAATACTTAGCATAGTACTACATAATAGAATGGTAAATATACACGCTAGAAACTTTTTCATAAAAAACATCCTTCTCTCTTTGTAATATCTGGAATAATATAATATTTTATTATTCTATTATAAGATACCATTCATGCAATTGTTTTACAATGATAATATTTCCTTTTAAGATAAAAATCTATTAATTAAATTATAAATATGTTAAATTACCATATTTATATAATATATAAATATTTCAATTCCTATTTTTTTAATATTTTTCACTAGCGTTGCATTAAAATAACTTTAGTTTTAAAAACACTCAAAATGTTCAATAATCTTGTTTTGTGCATAAAAAAAGTCCTTTATAAATGATAAAGTCAGGTGGTAACCCGTCCAAATCCACTAATAAAGGAACTACGTATGGACAAGATTACACGAGAAACATCATTTGGACAATGGTTTTTACCCATAAATCTTCAACTTTTTGAAGAAAACGTGAAAACGATGAAATTAGATGCTTATACGAAAAAACTTACGACGGATTCATTCTTAAAATTACTGCTTTTTGCGCAGCTACAGGAAACCGAAAGTCTATATGCGCTGAGTGATTGTCTTTTCGACGAACATCTTCAAAAAGGCACGAACTTAGAATCCATCAGTATTTCCCAGCTATCACGCAGATTGAACGGCATGAATCCAGACATCTTCCAACAGCTTTTCCTTGATTTAGTCGTTCAAATCCACCAAAAAACGAATCTCTCGAAAAGCGTCATGCCTTTAAAAATCATTGATTCGAGTACATTACCTCTTAATTTAACGAATCACAAATGGGCTGAATTTCGTAAAACAAAAGCGGGCGTTATGCTTCACTTACGCCTGGTGTTCATGGAAAAAGGAACGTCTTATCCCGAAAAAACAGTACTCACCACAGCGAAGGAACATGATCGCAATCAACTCGAAGTCATGGTAGATGAC
>NZ_JAEOAH010000039.1 GCF_016612995.1 Viridibacillus soli | reverse complement strand
TGTGTTATAAATATTGTCGAAGAATACATTTATTATTATTATAACAATATCCGGATTAAAACGAAATTACCCTGTTTGGATTTGGCGGGTAATCTTTTCTTTATTTTCTTTTAAGTAATGGCGTGTTGCCTCTATACCTTTCGCATCGACTCCGGCAGCACCTTTGTTTCTACGTACCTTCTTAAAAGCTTCGTTTAGATTATCTCGGTCTGTTATTAAATAAATTAGCCCATTTGATTCCATATGTTCTCATGGTGTAAGTATGCATATGAACAGTTCCACTCTTTACGTTGCGCGATTCACGTTCTGCGTTTCAAGGCAACGAAAAGTCTTTCGATTGGCTGTGTCTTCACTGCCATATAATATCCCTTCCATGATTCACTCCTTTCGTTCAGCCCTTCCCATTACTGGTT
>NZ_JAEOAH010000038.1 GCF_016612995.1 Viridibacillus soli | reverse complement strand
TCACCTCATCTATCCGTCACATTTATTGCTCTGATTTCCATGGATATTTAGGATTTCGATTTGTTTGGTAATCTCGTCCAAACAGAACAACCTCGAATGTGATTCGTGTACCTCGTACCAAGGTTTTGCCGCCAGCTTCCTTCAGATTTCGCGCCGCCACGGACACCCTTGCTCTTGGCTAGTGGTTCGCATATCCCAACGCCCACAGTGAACTTTCATCACCTAGTTAACGGACATGCCCGGCACACAAAGAAAACGGAAGGGATAAATTCCCCTTCCGTTTTTGATTAATTTCTCGGTGTACGTTGACCCCAGAATTGATAATAATCCGTTCTGATGAACCCGTTGAATAATTTACGTTTTTTCGTCGCTTTTCTACCGTATAGCGTTTCGAAGTCTTCCATTGATGATAGCATATACACAGACCATGATGGGAATTTCGCCATATTGTTGCCTATATCTTGAATCATTTGTTCAATGACTTCTACCTCACCGATACGTTCACCATATGGCGGGTTTCCAATCATCACTCCGTCAGTTGAAAATGTAGTAAAATCTCTTACTTGCATTTGCTTCCATGTGATTAAGTCCGCAAAACCTGCTTCAACAGCATTGTTTTTTGCGATTTGAATCATACGGTGATCGATATCTGAGCCGATAATTTCTAAAGGCTGATCGTAATTTGCAACATCTTCTGCTTCCATACGAACATCATTCCAAATTTGTTGTTTCATCCAAGGCCAAGCCTCTGATAGGAATTCACGGTTGTAACCAGGTGCCATATTTTGGCCAATCATGGCAGCTTCAAGTGCAATTGTACCTGAACCACAGAAAGGATCTACGAATGGGCGATTTGGATTCCATTTAGAAATTTGAACAAGTGCTGCTGCTAATGTTTCTTTTAGCGGTGCTTCACCTTGATCTAATCTATAGCCGCGTTTATGTAAGCCGGCTCCACTAGTATCAATTGTAAGCGTTGCTACATCTTTTAAAATCGAAATTTCAATTTTAAATTTAGGACCTGTCTCATCTAAGAAACCAAGACGCTTATAATGATATTTCATACGTTCCACAATTGCTTTTTTCGTAATAGCTTGGCAATCTGGTACGCTGAAAAGTTTTGATTTAACTGATTTACCTGTCACAGGGAATTCTGCATCTACCGGTAAAAATTTCTCCCATTGAATTGCTTTAACGCCTTCGAACAAATCATCAAATGTATGGGCTGGAAATTCACCTGCAATAATTTTCACTCGGTCCGCTACGCGTAACCAAAGATTCGTTTTTGCGATATCTTTCTCGTCACCTTCGAAATATACTTTGCCGTTTTCTGTTGTTGTTTCAAATCCTAGGTCTTGAAGCTCTTGTGCGACAATTCCTTCTAACCCCATTGCTGCGGTTGCTACTAATCGAAATGTTGTCATTCTTATTTCCCTTCTAACTGCTCTAATTCCCAAAATTCTAGGAACTCGATGTATTCATTTAAAGGTAATGGCTTGGAGTAATAGTAACCTTGGATCATATCACAGCCCATTTTACGTAGTAATTGAACTTGATCTCGTTGTTCCACACCTTCTGCAATTACCTTCATATGTAAACGATGCGCCATTTGAATAATGGCATCTACTACTGCTTGTTTATCATTTAACGAACATATATGTTGAATAAAGCTACTATCAATTTTCAAATAGTCTAACGGGAACTGTACTAAATAGCTAAGTGATGAATAGCCTGTCCCAAAATCATCAATTGATAATCTAAAGCCCATTTGCTTAAGAAGTACTAATTTTCGAATCGTGTCTTTTTCACTATTCATTACTGTACGTTCAGTTAATTCTATTTCGAAATGACGCGCAGGGCAATTATTACGCTCTAATATTTGCCTAATGGATTCAATGAAATTACTTTGATGAAAATGAATACTTGATATGTTCAATGCAATTGATATATTTTTAACATTTTGTGCTTCAAGCTTTAAACAGTCTTGGCAAGCACGATTAATAATACATTCACTAACTGGAATAATCAGGCCTGTATCTTCTGCATAAGGGATGAACTCCCCTGGTGATACGAAACCTAGTTTTTCATTATGCCAGCGTACCAAAGCTTCTACCCCTATGATTGCACCCGTTTCTACGGACACTTTCGGTTGATAATGCAGTTCAAAGCTATCATTTTCGATGGCCTTTCTTAGCTCATTATCAAGAAGTAATACGCGCTTTTTATCTGTTTGTAGCTCGTCAAAATAGAAAGACAATTGACCACTTCCATTTTGTTTTGCATAATACATCGCCTTATCCGCTTTGCTTAATAATACTTCCGCATCATCTCCATCATGAGGATAAATACTAATTCCTATACTAGTGGAAACATATAAATCCTGTTCATCGAAAACAAAAGGTTGCTCTATTAAATGAATAATCGTTTCTGCTAAATGTACTGCTTCTCTAGGATGATGAATATTTGTTAATGTAATAACAAATTCATCTCCGCCATATCTAGCTAAAATGTCTTTGTTTTTCAAAAGTGATTGTACTCTTTTCGTTACTTCCACTAACAAATGGTCACCAACTGCATGACCTAGCGTATCATTTACTTGCTTAAAGCGATCTAAATCCAAAAATAAAACGGCATGCTGATAGGAACGTGTAGAGGATGATTCAAGTAAAACCCCCATACGCTCTGTAAAAGCAAAACGATTTGAAACACCTGTTAATGAATCGGTTAATACTCGTTTTTCAAGCTCATCTTCAACATCCTTTTGCTCAGAGAGGTCAGAAAAAACACCACAATAGTTCGTCACTTCTCCTTGCTTATTACGGACTTCCATGATTGAGAGCCATTCAGGATAAATATCACCTGTTTTTCGGCGATTCCATATCTCGCCTTTCCATTCACCTTTTGCATGCAATTCGTCCCACATGTTTTTATAAAATTCACTATGATGTAACCCCGATTGTAAAACTGCTGGGCTATGTCCAATTACTTCTTCTCTTTTATAGCCCGTAACAAACTCAAAAGCTGGATTAACATTTATTATTTTCTTTTTTGGATTGGTAATCATAACGCCTTCAGATATCATTTCAAATACCTTTTGTATTAATTCATCGGAATAACTAGAAATAGTGGTTTGACTAATAATCTCTTTAATAGCTTGCTTTTCCATAGATTTTATCACCATATCCCTAAAAGAAAGGCCCTCCAGGAACTGGAGAGCCTGACTGTTCATGTTTAAACATCATTGAAAGTTCAATAAGCCATGTTTTGTGCCCGAGTACTCAAACGATTTGCATCTCGTACAGCCGGGTAGTAATCATCTATCTACGTGATGTGCAAGCACTCACGTCTCTCCATCCATTCATTTCCTTCAGGAGAATGCCCCTACCATAATTTGGGTTTCTCACTCGTGGGGTTTACCTCGTTCCACCTGTTACGTTTCCGCACCAGCTTCGTCACTGTGGCACTTTCAGAGAGTTTCAACCATATCCCAAAAGGACTTAGGTCTTCCTCCCGCCGTCAGCCTTAAGACTGCCTTAGCTTATTTATTCACTAAGCACGAACACTACGGTCATCTCAGAACCGTGCGAGCATGGACTTTCCTCGACAATGTCTAGCATTGCAGCGATTACCCGAAAATTCATGATGATGTTATTAGTATAATGGAACAACCAACTTAATCCAATAGTTCTAATTACCTATATTCAATCGTAAAGCTTATCACCGAAAACATGTTTTTCCAAATTCGCAATTCTTTTTAATATATCAAAGTTTGTATTACCCGCATATTGTGGTTGTTGTGGCTGAACTTGCGTAGGTGTTTGTCGTTTAGCATTTTGTGCAGCCTCAAGTTCTTGTTTCAACATGTTAATCTCTTCTTGTTTCTTAGCTAATAATTTTTCAAAGTTCTCATAATCTTGAATGATTTCATCTAAAAATTGATCCACATCATCTTGACTGTAGCCTCGTAATCCGGTTTTAAAATCTTTATCTAAAATCTTTTTAGCTGATAATTTAGTATCCATATACATCGCCCTTCCATCGCAACATAAGTGTTTTTAGTATATCATATTTCTTAATAACAATGCTTATTTATAGCCATTTTTCGACGATTTTTGTCGAAAAATGCGATTTCCCAGGAAATTACTTCTTCCTTTCAAGCCGATTCTTTCGCTTTTTCAAATCCGCTAATTTCGAAATTTTATGCTCTTTCGTCCAAAGCGAGCTCTCTTTTACAAGTTTCCATGCTTGCTCAGTCATCTCTATTGCAAAATTATAATTTTTATCGCGGTGTTCAAAAATCTTTGCTAGCTCAATGAATGCCGTAATTTGCTGTCTTTCTTGAAGAAAAGGCAAGGCCTGTTGAAAAGATTGCCGAGCACCTTTAAAGTTTTGCTGTTTTTTTTGCTGAAAGCCTAGATGATAATAAGCATTCGCTGCTTCTTCACTCGTATATTGAGACGTTACTTGCTGTAAAAGTTCCTCGCTACGATCTATTTCCTTTAAGTCAGCATACCATTTACCGATGTTTGTATACGTAGTAGCGGATTCTTCTGCAACATTTTCGCAAAGCAAATTCGTCGCCTGTACATAAAGGGTTAATAGTGATAATAAATCCCACTCATTATGTTGTAACACCTTTAATAATGCATCAGGCTGCCCACTTTTCACTGCATCAAAATAAATAATCGGCGCTAAATAACCAGGTACATCGTCCACTCGGTGAAAACCCAACTTCTCTTCCTCTACTTGTGAAAGTTTCATCCGAGCTATGTCATTTTTCCAAATGCGCTTTGATCCATGGAGTAAATCCAACTGGTCATGGTCTCTTAATGGTGGTAAATCTTTTTTATTTAATGTCCATCGAGTTTGTAACTGTGGCCAATCGAAACTTTTACCATTGTACGTAATGATTGTTTTATGCCCTTGCCAAAATTTTGATTCAAACAAAAACGCAACTTCATTACTTGGATCCGCTAATACATATTGCTTTAACGTAAAGCCATCTGCTGATTCTTCTAGTAAACCATTTAAGAAGATATGCGTGCCTACCCCTTTTAATCCGGTCGTTTCCGTATCATAGAATACGAGATTATTGGCATCTGTTAAAGCAATCGGGTGTGTATTTTGCGTTCGCTGCCACTTTTCAAAAGCGTCATACAACTCTCCAAGATAAATAGCACCATGTTTATAATCAAGCGGATAATGCTTTTCCATTAGAAAGACTACACCAAAATCATTTTCCAACATTTGCAAACCGGCATTTTGCCAAATTTCCGCATACTTTGGGACGTCTGGTTTTAGCATTGGTTCAGATATCGTTTCTTGTTGTGCATTATTTTTCTTCAATAGTTTTTTCATCTGAAGAATCTTATTTTCATATGACATATTAATCATCCAACTCTTCTAATAGAAATGATTGCAAAAAATTCAATACTTGCTGCTTGCCTTTATCGCTTAAATCTTGTGCACCTATACAAGATGGACAACCATTCTGACATGGACATGCAGTAACATGCTCAAATACATGTTGAATAAGGGGTTCCCAAATATCATATACTCGTTCGCTTAATCCGATGCCACCTGGATAACGGTCATAGACAAAGAATGTCGGCTTCTCTGAATGTACCGCCTTCACTTGTGGTATGACATGCACATCGCTACGGTCACTTTGAATAAATAGTGGAATAAAGCTATTCATCGCAAACGCAACACCCGTCATAGCTCCGGTTAAATCATCTTCTGTCCAGTTATCCGGTTGATCAAAGGATAACCAAGTGGAGCTTGTATGAAGTTCCTCAGGCGGTAGATGGATGGGCCCCGAGCCAATATTATCGTGTGAATCAAATCTGATTTTCTTAAAAATTGTCGCTGTAGCTAATATCATCACATCACCAAATGCCACTTCTGCTTGGCCGACATGCTTTTGTTTATCTTCACTCATTACTTTAAGTTCAACTGCTAAATTAGCATCTGTAAAATAATCGACATCTACTTCACGAACAAAAGCTTTCTTTTCTTCCCAATCAAGCGTTTCTACTTGAAATTGAACCCCTTGATGTAAATAGATTGCCTCTTCATGCAGCAAAGTAAGCGCACTATAGCGATCCATTTCACCAATCACGCGGGTATTAGCAGGAATCGACTGATCGATAATGACGACATTTTCTTGGGAAGCCGAGCGCAAACTTATTTCATGAGCTGGGAAGCTATCACTCATCCAATGCCACTGCTCAGACGTTTTTAAAAGCACGCCCTCTTGTTGTAAATATTCCAGTAACTCTTGAATCTCAAACTCTCCGTACATATCTGTCGTTTTAAAAGGCAACTCAAAAGATGCACATTTTAAATGATCCATTAAAATGAGCATATTGTCTGGATAAATGCGGGCCTCTTCCGGTGCACTTCCAAGTAAGTAATTTGGATGATTGACGATATACTGGTCCAGCGCTGTAGATTGCGCAACATAGATAATTAATGCGGCATCTTGTCTTCTACCAGCACGCCCAGCTTGCTGCCACGCACTTGCAATATTGCCAGGATAGCCCGTCATAATGCATGCTTGTAATTGACCTATATCTACACCGAGCTCCAATGCATTCGTACTAACGACCGTTTGAATTGTACCATCACGTAAACCCTTTTCAATTAAACGGCGCTCTGACGGTAAATAACCACCTCTATAGCCCCGAATTGATTCATCTTGAATTTTCTTTTTCGTTAATTCCTTCATATACGTAACGAGCATTTCTACTCGCACGCGACTTTTTGCGAAGACAATGGTTTGAATTTGCGCTTCATATAGTTTTCTAGCTAAATCTCTAACTTCTAAAATGGCACTTCTTCTAACACCGAAAGTTGGATGAACAATTGGTGGATTATAAAATAGGAATGTTTTTTTACCTACAGGTGCTCCATTATCTGTGATAAGCCTATGTGTTGTATTTGTTAAATTTTCTGCTAACTCTTTGGGATTTTTAATCGTCGCTGACGTACATATAAAAATGGGATCACTGCCGTAAAAACGACAAATACGCTGCAAACGACGAATGACGTGAGCAACATGACTTCCAAATACCCCTTTATATGTATGCAGTTCATCTAGGACAATATACTGCAAATTTTCAAATAGCGAGACCCATTTCGTATGATGAGGCAAAATCCCTGAATGTAGCATATCAGGATTTGTCATAACGATATGACCTGCCTTTCGTACTTTCTGCCTAATGCCAGGTGAAGTATCGCCATCATATGTGTAGCTTAAAATTTCTTCGCCACTTTCCTCAATTAGCTCATTCAAATCACTTTTTTGATCTTGTGCGAGTGCCTTCGTCGGAAATAGATAAAGTGCACGTGAGGCTTTATTCTCTAAAATCGCTTGTAACACGGGTAAATGATAGCAGAGGGATTTTCCTGAGGCTGTTGGTGTTACGGCCGTAAAAGATTGCCCGTGAGTCGCAAAGTCAAATGCTTGTCCTTGGTGTGAGTAAAGCTGACTGATTCCCCGTTGATTTAAGGCTTTTACTAGAGAAGGATGCAAGTTGTCAGGAAAATTAACGAGTTTTGCAGGTTTCGCATCTATCGTGTGCTGATGTTCAATTCGCTCCATCATCTCGGGATACTGCTGCCACTCTGCTAAAAGCTCATTTATTGTTTTTTTCTGACGCATGCTGTTCACCCTCCTCGCGCAAATAGCGCAAAAAAGTTTCTAATGTATATTTGACCGATTGAATCGATTGATAAAATCGTTTTTTACTCGTTGCTTTATAAAAAGATTGCACGACAAACTGATCCATTGCATCAAGCGCATTATCAATTTGTGTCATATGCATATACTTTGGGTTGTTTAATTGAATCCACTTCTCTGAATCTAACTTCCAAGTTACTAAAATAGAATGCCAATGATCAGCATGAGGCTTCACTTCTAGAAAAAAATCAGGAGATGTGTCTTCTTCTCGCATGCGCAGAAATCGTTGCCAGCATGCATCGCATTCTTCTAATAATTTTTCGGTATTTGATAATAGCATTTCACACACCTCCGTATTCAATGTACAATTCATTTTTCTATAAAAGATCATTCTATTTCAGTGTAACAAAATATCGCTAAAGAAACTACTTATGCACGAACAAATATACCTCTCGATCGCTTTTCCAAACGGCTTAGGCGGTGTTGGACAGTTGCAATGTCATTCATATGTTTTTGAATTTCGGTTTGACGCTCCACAGACATTTGGGCTTGAAGCAAGTGATCGATTAATTCAAGTTGAGTGAGTAAATGGTTTATTCTTCGCATCATAATCGCCTCCTAGGGTTATCATTTCCTTATAAGTTGAAATAATCCTTTCTACTAGACAAAACAAGTGCGTGTTCGATATAAATAGAAAAAATCTCTGTCATTTCTGCCACCATTTTTGTATATCAAAATATGTTATTATAGTTGATGATGAGGTGGTCATATGGCAATTCGCTATCCAAATGGGAAAAAGTATACTCCACCAACTTCTGAAGTAAAAAAAAGGAGTATAAAGGATTATTCCTTTAGTAATCGGGGAAAAACTTTGGAAGATGAAATTGATGAGGCAAACGATTTTTATTTACAACAACAACTAGCAGTAATTCATAAGAAACCTGTACCGATACAAATCGTCAAAGTAGAGTATCCATCGAGAAGTGCTGCTGTTATTCGGGAAGCATACTTTCGAACACCTTCTACGACGGACTACAATGGCATTTACGACGGCTATCATATTGATTTTGATGCAAAAGAAACGGAAAGTAAGACATCATTCCCTTTAAAAAATGTCCATCCGCATCAGGTCGATCATATGGCCGTAGTTGCAAAGCAGCAAGGTATTTGTTTTCTATTAATACGTTTCTCTTCCATAGAACGCTATTTTGTAGTACCTTTAGAAATGCTGCAAAACGCTTGGGGTAGAATGTTAACTGGCGGGCGCAAATCTATTCCTTTATCAGAATTTGAGGAGCAAGCAATCGAAGTTACACCAAGCTATGGTCCACGTATCGATTATTTACAAGCAGTACGTCAAATACTGCCATAACTTATGAAAGTTTGTAAGAAAGTGAGGAGAATTTAGTGGGGCAAGAAATTAATTCTCGGGAACAACGAAGAAAAATGCAAGAACAACAAAAGAATCAAAAAAAACCGATGAAAGTTTGGCTTAAACGTCTTTTTATAGCAGTAATATCAGTAGGTATTGTTATATTCATCGCAGGGGCTATCGTATTTGCTTATTATGCAGCAACGGCACCTGAATTAGATGAGGAATTGTTAAAGGATCCTGTATCTTCTCAATTCTTTGATTCTAATGGAAAAGTATTTTATACGATGGGCTTAGAAAAACGGGAACATGTAGAATATGAAGATATACCTGAGGAAATGCGAGATGCAATTTTAGCAACGGAAGATGTTCGTTTCTTCAAGCATCACGGCATTGACTTTTATCGCCTTGGTGGTGCTCTATTAGCCAACTTACGACATGGCTTTGGTGCACAAGGTGCCAGTACTTTGACACAACAAGTAATTAAAAACTCATTTTTACAAAATGAAAAAACGATCAAACGTAAAGCGCAAGAAGCCTATCTTGCCATTCAATTAGAGCGAGAATACTCGAAAGAAGAAATTTTTGAAATGTACTTCAATAAAGTATTAATGTCCGGACGTATATACGGTTACGGTACTGCATCAAAATATTTCTATGGTAAGGAATTAAAAGATCTAAAATTAGAAGAAAAGGCTTTACTAGCTGGTATGTCACAACTTCCTAACAGCTATAACCCATTCAAATACCCAGAATATGCTGAAAAACGTCGTAATACCGTTTTGGGTTTAATGTATCAACATAAAAAGATTACAAAAGAACAAATGGAAGCAGCAAAAAAAGTCGATATCGAAGTTGGCTTATTACCTGAAAATAAACGTAAAACAGTGGCAGCATCAAAATACGATGCATTCATCGATGTCGTTTTAAAAGAGCTTGCTGAAAACGGGGATGGAAAATCATTGGAGGAAGGTATTAATGTCTATACAACATTAAATACTTCCGCACAAAAAATTGTTGAATCTGCTATGAACTCAGATTTATTCCCTACAGAAGATATTCAATCAGGGATGGCCGTTGTTAATACTGAAACTGGTGCCATTGAGGCAATCGGTGGTGGACGTAATTACGGTCCTGAACGTGGTTTAAACTATGCTGAGGCTATTAAAAACCAACCCGGTTCAGCGATGAAACCACTGATTGACTATGGTCCTGCAATTGAAAACTTAAAATGGTCAACGGGACAAACGCTTACCGATGAAAAAATGTTCTACACCGGTAGCTCAAAACAAATTAACAACTACGACAAACTATATAAAGGTGATATGACAATTCGCGAAGCATTATACAACTCTCGTAACGTACCAGCAGTTAAAACGTTAAAAGCAGTTGGAGCCGATAACGCGAAAAAATTCATCAATAACTTAGGTGTCGAAGCAGATGAAATTCATGAACCTGACGCTATTGGTGGCGGTAAAATCAGTTTATCTCCAATTGAAATGGCTGGAGCATATGCAGCATTTGGAAATAACGGTATTTACACTACACCACATTCTATTAAAAAAATTGTTTATCGTGACGGCAAAACAGCGAAATCTTACACACCTGACCCAACACCCGCTATGAGTGATTTCACAGCGTATATGGTAACAGATATGTTACGTGATGTTGTTGGGACGAAATATGGTGCATCAGGTACTACAGCAGCAGTTCCTGGCATAGATATTGCGGGTAAAACAGGTACGACAAACTACGGTGCAGATGAATTCCAGAAATATAACTTACCTGATTCATCCGTTCCAGATTCATGGTTCGCAGGCTATTCAAGTAAGTATTCCATCTCTGTATGGAGTGGCTATAAAAACCGAAAAGATCCAATCACAACGAATGATGAGCGTTTATTACCACAAAGATTATTTAAAACGGTCATGCAACAAATTTCAGATAATACGACAACACCGAACTTCAAGAAACCTAATTCGGTTGTAGAAGCAAAGATTGTGAAAGGTTCAAACCCTTTAAAATTAGCAGGCTCAAATACACCGGCTAGTATGACTTCTACAGAATTATTCGTTAAAGGAACAATACCTACAAGTACTGCTCCTGTCGAAGAAGAGAAAAAGGAATTAGCAGCACCATCTGACTTAAAAGCAAGCTTCGATGAAGAGGCCAATGCCATTAACTTATCTTGGTCTCATAAAGCACCTAAGGATACGAGCGTTAGCTTTGAAGTTTCCGTATCTGTCGATGGTCGAGGCTCACAAAAGTTAACTCAAACGAATGATATGACATACACATATGCTACGCCGCAAGATGGTAAAACATATGTCTTCTCTATTGTAGCAGTAGCAGATGATGAGAAGAGTGAAGCAGCTACAACGTCTATTCAAATTCAAGCGTCACCTCCTGATGAGGAAATAACACCTCCTGAAGAGATTGAAGTGCCTGAACCACCTACTGAAACAGAAGATCCTGCAGATAACCAAAATGGTGATAACGGAAATGAAAAGCCAAATGAAAATGATAATACAAACAACGAAAACCCGTCTGATAATGACAATAACGCTGTCAAACCAGAGGATGAAGAAGAAGAAGTCGATACAAACGCTACCGATGATGACTTTAGCAATGACAAATCACAAACTGGCAATTTAGAATGACAATATGAAAAGAGCAGCAATATCCTTAGTGGATATTGCTGCTCTTTCGTTTAAATGGCGATATTTCAGTTGTTGGTTTGGAATAAATCCCCCCTCAGGCCCAATCCAGCAATAAAACGGTAAATAGCAAAATTTACTGGACCCTGTGCAAAACCTGTCAATAAAGTAAATGTACCAAAAAGAGCGACACAAGAAACAATTACTTTCTTCCTTCCTACTTTATCTGCTACTATTCCGCAAAAAAAGTGATCCTATTATTAGACCCCCTACCAAAGTTAAACTTCCTATCAAATCCAAAACACTTGGCGCTGCTTCCCACTCTTTACTCAAAGTAGGTATGACTGCTCCATAAACAACAAGATCAAAGCCCTCAAAAAGAATTAGAAAAATGCACCATAATAAAACTGAAAGATGAAAAGCGTTAAATTTACTCTCTTCAATAGCTTGTACTATACTAATATTTCGCAATTTGAATCCTCCATAAGAGCTGCACCTTAAACAACCAGAATATATATGTGTATAAAAATTAATCCATTTTTCTGAATCCAGACTACTTAAATTCGTTAATAACGATCCTGGCAAACTCGAAAAATTCTAAACAAAAACGATGTATATGACACTGCGGATTCGTATTTTATTAATTATGCCGCTTCAAGAAGAAACACATAAAGCACAGCATATTTCTTTAAAGGATACTAAATTAAGATGTTGGTTAAATTGATTGATATTCGCCTGATGTGCACAAACTGAAAGGCTATAGTCACTATCGATCATATATTGTTTGCAAATATAATCAGTAATTGGTTTACCTATAAGTACATCCGTTAATTGAATAGAGTCATTGTTATGTTTTTTTACATTAAAAGAATTTAAGGGAAAAGACAGTCCTTTACCAATCGCTTTGATATAACTTTCTTTTAAGGTCCATATATCATAAAAAGCATGAATTCCATCCTCTTTGGCGTTCAACAAATCCCTATATTCTTCTTCTGTAAAGAACCCCATTGCAAGCTGCAAGTCAAATGGTCCTACTTTTTCTATATCCACACCAACTTCTTCGTCATGAACAGCACAAACCACGTACTCACCGGAATGGGAAATATTGTATTGAAAAGAAGGATACCCACTTAAAAAAGGTTTGCCATATGCATTGATCCCCACTTCTAATTCCTCAACACTAGAACCGTATCGTTCTTTAAGAATAATACGTACCATCAGATTTCCTATCAATGAGCGGTACACATCATCCACCTTCATGAATTTCCTCACTCGATTTTGCCTTTCCGCTGAAACATAGGAAAGCAAACTGTTTAGAGTCGCTTTCTCCCTCTTTGCAGGCAATTTACAAATATATACTTCAATCAATTCTCCTGCCTCCTACCTCTTAACTGACCGATAAATTGAGAGTCAAAATGTTAGAAAACAAAGAAGGGGCACTGTTTAAAATCACAGCAACCCTCCATTAACAAAAAAACATTTTTTAAAATTGAATTACCCACTCACTCTTCTGACTGGTTCTATATGAGAAGGCTTGGCAGTGACCTGTTTCGACATAACCGCATTAAAATCTTCCTTCCTTAAACTTAGCGCAAATAATAGAGCTATTATGAGGAAAACTGCCGAACCGAGTAGAGCGAATTGATAGGATGCCAAATTAAAAGGTTCTCCACCAGTTGTTTCCACCGATCCAGTGCCCACCGCCCCCAAAATGCTAGCTAATATGGCTACACCAAAGGCAGAGACAATTCTATTTTGAACATTGAACAATGTAGTTGCCCTCCCCATAGAAGCAGAAGTGATATTAGTAAAAGTTGAAAACTGTACTGCAACTACAGTATGTCCCAAGCATATGCCTACGCTAAACAATAGGACCCGGAGGAACCAAGAATTCGCTGTCGGACCAACAATGCTTATTACTGAAAAAATCATAGTTGTCAACAGTAGTCCTATCCAAATCACCTGATGTATGCCTAGTTTCTTGGAAGTCCAAGGCATCATTCGAGATGCAACCATCAAACCCAGTGCCTCTGGAAAAGTTGCAAGTCCACTTTCTAAAGCTGTGGCATTCGTTGCATTTTGGTACATTAACGGAAACACAAAGAGCAACCCCAATAAGCCGGCCATTGAAAATGATGAAATGATGCCTAATGTCCGAAACAGTCGATCAGATAATAAACGCAAATCGAGCATTGGTTTATTCACACGCAACTCAATCAGAACAAACGAACAAACAAACACGAAACCCACAAATCCTGTATACATGATGACAGGGGAACCCCATCCTTTAGATGGCCCTATATTCAGTGCATACATCAACATAGAAAATCCTGCTGCCGATAGCACGAATCCTGGGAGATCCAACCTACCAGCGGCGGGCTCCTTATGTTCTTTTAAAAACAGTAACCCGAATAACAAGACGATAATTCCGAAAGGGATATTTATATAAAACGCCCAGCGCCATGACAGCTGTTCCGCAAAGAATCCGCCAACGATCGGACCAATGGCTGGTGCGAAGGCAATGGGAAGCACAAGGGACCTGGATACCTTAGGTCGTTCTTCAGGAGAGAACGTTCTAAATAAAATAGCCATTCCAACTGGTGTCAGGACACCTCCTCCTGCCCCCTGTAAAACCCGGAACAAGTTCAAGGTTTGAAGATTATTAGCGAATCCGCATAAAAGGGAGGCGGCCGTGAAGACTCCCAAGGCCATCAAGAAGATTTTCTTGGTCCCAAAACGGTCACCAAGCCAACCAGCTACAGGGAGAAATACTGCCAGACTTACTAAATATCCGACGTTAATGCCACTCGTTGACGAGGGCTCGATGTTAAATTCCTTACTGATCGTTGGCAAGATTACATTGACGATCGTCCCGTCCATCGAAACCATGAACATCGCTACGACATAAACGATGCTCACTACTAATTTAGGGTCAAGCTGTATCCTTGATTTCACTTTGTTCCATCACTGCTGGCAACTAATTTCAAACTTTTGGGCTGCAAATCCGTCCAGTTTGTGTTGATGTACTCCAAGCAATCCTGCCGGCTTTCTTCACGATATATGACGGACCAGCCTTCTGGAATAACCAGAAAGGCGGGCCAAAGAGAATGCTGATCTTCTTCATTTATCAATACATTATAGATACCATTTTCATTCTCGAAAGGGTTGGTCATCCGTTATTTCCTCCTTCATTAATCTTGGCTAACTTCTTCATATTGGAAAGTTTTTCAGCAATCACCTGGCCAATTTCAGCAAGCGGTCCTGGTTGACACATATCCTTATGGCGACAATCGATATTATGCTGTTCAATTTCCCCATGGATGAATGGGTTCCATGTTTCTGGGTGAATGGGATTAAACCAGTCCGGAATGATCGTCGATCTAAAGAACAACACATCCCCTTTAAAGGTCTTTGGTTTATACTCACTCATGATCCGAACAGAATTCACATATGTCTCTTTAAGATTCAGGATCGTTTCTTCTTCTAAACTAGCCAATGCACTTCCGTCCCGACGCAGTATTTCTATGGCACTGGCATTATCCAACGGCTGGTCTCCTAAACTATCAGGATCGTATCCACCCAATGCAAGCAGTGCGATTAAAGCTTCCTCATCATCCGGAGCCTCATTTATGGGCAGGAAATGACTTGGATATGCATCGAGGATTGCGACAAGGCGAACGTCCTCTCCCTCATTTTGCAGTTGGGTTGCCATTGCATGAATGACATTGCCTCCGAGAGACCATCCCAATAGATGGTAAGGCCCTTTTGGCTGGATCGTCCGTAACTGATCGATATAGTCCGCTGCCATTTCAATCAGCGTTTTCGGAAATTGCTCTTTCTGTGATATGCCTCGTGCTTGTAACCCATAGATTGGATAGTCAGGTCCTAGAGCAGTCATCAACCCAGCATAGCACCAGCTAAGTCCACCAGCTGGATGTACACAAAATAACGGAAGTTCTATCCCATTTTTCCTAAGCGGCAGCAGGACATCCAAAGCACTTTGGCTTGTACCCATTTCAAGTCGCTCAGCGAGCCCTGCAACAGTCGGAGCCTCAAATAGGTTACCAATACTCAGCTCAACTCCAAGCGCTTCACGGATTTTGCTCATCAATTGGACAGCTAGCAGCGAGTGACCACCTAGATCAAAGAATCCGTCTTCTATTCCGACATGAGGCAAATCGAGAACCTCCATAAAAAGGTCGCAAAGAATTTCCTCCTGTGGAGTTCTCGGACCGCGCCCCGATTGAATGGCACCGAATTCCGGCGCCGGCAATGCCTTGCGATCCAACTTACCATTTGGTGTCAAAGGTAATTCTTCCATTTCAACGAAAGCGGAAGGGACCATATAATCAGGAAGGCCTTCAGCAACGAAGCGACGTACATGTGCAGGATCAAAGGTCACATTCGATGCAGGTACTACATATGCGACCAGACGCTTATCACCTGGGTTGTCTTCACGAACCACTACCGCAACTTGTTCAATATCGGAATGTTGAGCAATCGATGCCTCGATTTCACCCAATTCAATACGGAATCCGCGGATTTTAATCTGATGATCGGCACGCCCCATATAATCCAAAGATCCACCCTCGCGCCACCGAGCCAAATCTCCAGTGCGGTACATCCTGTCACCTGTTAAACTAAATGGGTTCGCGACAAAACGGTCCGCCGTCAATCCTGGGCGTCCTAAATAACCACGGGCAAGACCAGGTCCGGAAACATAGAGCTCTCCCACTACCCCTGGTGGAACTGGCTGTAACCTGGCATCTAACACATACACCCCCAGATCAGGTATCGCACGGCCAATGAGGCTATTGGCTTTTATGGATGTAATATCCTGATTAAGCTCAAGATAGCTGACATGAACGGTCGTTTCCGTTATTCCATACATGTTGATGAGATATGGTTTATTTTCCGGATGACGGCTATACCAATCCTCCAAACGGCTTAGTTCAAGTGCCTCTCCACCATAGATCACGTAGCGTAATGCAAGTTCCTGCCCTAGTGCCGGCATTTCCCGATCCGTCTGCATTAATTGATAAAATGCCGATGGGGTCTGATTTAGTACCGTTACTCCTTCTTTAACCAGTAGCTGTAAAAATTCCATTGGTGACCGGCTGATTGAGTGCGGTACGACAACAAGCTTGCCTCCGTGAAGTAAAGCTCCCCAAATCTCCCAAACCGAAAAATCAAAAGCATAAGAGTGGAACATAGTCCACACATCTTCAGAATTGAATTGGTACCAATGTTCCGTAGATACAAACAGTCTAATTACATTCTGATGTGGAACCACGACTCCTTTTGGTACACCGGTAGAACCGGAAGTATAAATAATATAAGCTGAATTTAAAGGTGATAATGGTTGAGTTCGATCACTATCCGTTGGATTGAGTGTAGAATATTGTGCCAATTCTTCTATCATACTATCTTCATCAAGTATAATTTGCCTGGTATCATGCATCTCGGGAAGCTTCGCAGCTACACTCGAACTTGTTAGGACACAAGCAGGCTGAGCATCTTGAAGCATGAACGTTAATCTATCATTTGGATATTCAGGATCTAAAGGCAAATATGCGGCTCCTGTCTTGAGTACAGCTAGCAACCCTACAACCATTTCCAATGATCTAGGCATAGCCAATGCGACGAATTGCTCCGGCCCTATAGCTTTAGCAATTAGCAGATGGGCAAGCTGGTTCGCTTTTTTGTTTACCTCTTCATATGTCAATGAAGTGTCCCCATATACCAATGCAATATTGTGAGGATACTTTCTCACCTGTTCTTCAAGTAGTGCAGGTATGCTCGTTTGCGCTAGCTCCTCGGAACTTCCATTCCAATCCACAATAATTTTTTGGCGCTCTTCTGGTGCCAGTATATCCAAAAGTCCAATATGCTGATCCGGTTCCGAAATGGCTCCGTCCAATAGCCTTAATAAACGATATATTAACATCTCGGCGGTCTCCCGCTTAAATAGATCTGTACTATATTCAAGGAATCCGCTAATTCCATCCGGACTGCCATTTTCAGCATGCACTTCACGGAATTCCATGGTCAAATCGAATTTCGAAGCACCTACGCTATATAACTTCAGGTTGGATTGAACCCCTGGAAGCTCAAATTTAGGATCAGGTGTATTTTGCAGCGCCAACATAATCTGGAATAATGGATGCCTAGATCGGGACCGAACTGGATTCAATACTTCCACCAGACGCTCAAATGGCAAGTCCTGATGCTCATAAGCATGTAAATTGACCCTTCGCACCCTGTCAAGAAGCTCCCGGAAAGTAGGGTCACCGGATGTATCCGTACGTAACACCAAGGTGTTGATGAACATCCCTACCAGGTCGCTTAAAGTATCATCACTTCGACCTGCTATTGGACTTCCGATTGGAATATCGTTACCGGCTCCAAGTCGAGTGAGGAGCGCAGTCAGACCGGATTGCAATACCATGAATAAGCTGACGCCATTTTCACGAGCCAAATCCAATAAACGTTGATGCATTTCGGGATTTATAGAAAAGTCTATCGTATCTCCACGATAACTGGATTCCAGGGGACGTGGATAATCGGTAGACAATTCCAATTGGTCTGGCAGGTTAGCTAATGTCTCTTTCCAGTAATCCATTTGTTCATTGGCTAAACTTGTTTCACCACTTTCGCTTCCTAAAAGATTTTCCTGCCAGAGCGCATAATCGGCATACTGTACAGGCAACGGCGGTAGGTTAGGGTCGACACCTTTACTTCTAGCAACATAAGCTGCGGTCAGATCGCGAGTAAGCGGTGTTAGGGACCATCCATCTCCTGCAATATGATGTACTAATAAAACCAATACATGCTTGTCAGGGGCCATTGTGAAAAGCTGGGCACAAATGGACGGTTCTTTTGCAAGATTAAAACTATATCTCGTAGCGATAGCAATTTCTGCTTCAAGCTCAGCCTCGTGAATGTGCGATACTAATAATTCCACTTGAGCCTTGGAAGGATCTAGCACATATTGATGAGCTGTACCCGATGTAACTGGAAAGAGCGTACGTAAAGTTTCATGGCGCTCGACTACATCATTGATCGCAGCTTCGAGTGCCCTGGTATCAATTTCGCCGGACAATTCAACAACGAGCGGAATATTATACGTCGGGCTAGGTCCTTCAAGACTATGAAGGAACCATAAGCGCCGCTGGGCAAAGGAAAGAGGTACCTGTTCCGGTCTATGTGCCTTTTTAACAGGCAACCTTGCACTCCTCCCGTTGGAAAGTTGTTTGACAATACCGGAAACGGTCGGTGTCTCAAACAGTTTACCAATGCCTATTTCAACTCCGAATGTATCTCTTATTCTCGCCATCAAAGTGGAGGCAAGAAGAGAGTGACCGCCTAAATTAAAGAAGCTATCATCGATACCGACTCGTGAAAGACCAAGAACCTCGGCGAAAAGATCACTGACGATTTCCTCCTGCGGTGTTCTAGGAGCGCGATCAGAAACAAGTGTAGAAAGATCAGGCGCGGGCAATTCCTTCCGGTTGAGCTTTCCATTTGGAGTCAATGGCAACTCCTCCATCTCAACGATAGCGGATGGGACCATGTATTCCGGCAAACCACTACCTACAAATTCCCGAATTCCCACAATATTTGCTGGCACATCTAAAGAAGGAACGATATAGGCAACGATGCGTTTATCCCCCGGCTGATCTTCGCGAACGATGACTGCAGACTGTTCAATGTCAGGATGATGGGTAAGCTTTGCTTCAATTTCCCCTAGTTCAATACGAAACCCTCGTATTTTAATTTGATGATCTGCCCGACTGATATAATCCAAGGTGCCATCGCCACGCCAACGAACAAGATCGCCGGTTCGATACATGCGGCTACCCTTTGAACCATACGGGTTAGCGACAAATCGCTCAGCAGTTAAATTCGGGCGACCTAAATATCCGCGTGCTAGCCCTGCACCGGCAATATATAATTCCCCTACAGTCCCTTTAGGAACAGGCTTCAAAGCAGCATCCAGCACATAAAGCTGTGTATTCCAAATGGGCTTGCCGATGGAGGGCATACCACCCTGATTAGGATCAAGCGTAATGGATGAAGACCATATTGTCGTTTCCGTCGGTCCGTACAGATTCGTCACTTCGCATCCTAATTGATGTAAGGCGTTGGTTAGACTGATTGAAAGTGCCTCTCCTCCTACTAGCACTCTAAGATTCTTTATCACATCAGGATAATTCGCTACAAGTGAATGCCAAAGCGTAGGTGTGGCCTGCATGATGCTTATATCATGTTGAACGATCATCTCAGACAAAGTCTTAGGGTCTTGAATCGTTTCCTTAGCAGCTATGATACAGCTTGCCCCATTCAGAAGCGGCACGAAGATTTCCAAACCGGATATATCAAAAGCAATGGTTGTAACTGCCAAGAGCCGATCCCGATGATTTAAAGAAAATTCGCTTTGCATCGAAGAAAGGAAATTAATAAGGCTTGCCGATTGGATCACGACACCCTTTGGCTTCCCGGTAGAACCTGACGTGTAAATCATATAAGCCGGGTTAAGCGGGGACATGGTTCCCTTCCTTTTTTCATCCTCCACATTTATATCTGGCTGATTTCCCAGAGCAGTAATGGTCTCTTTCTCATCCAATACGATGCGCTCCGTTCCTTCGCTATCAGATAGTTTAGAAGCAATCCCTTTACTAGTTATGATTGCTGCAGGCCTGGCATCATCAAGCATGAATTCGATTCGATCTGATGGATAATCTGGGTCGATAGGTAAATAGGCCGCTCCGGTTTTTAACACCGCCAACATGGAAATAGCCATATCCACTGACCGCGTCAGGGCTATAGCCACGAATTTCTCCGGTCCCAGCCCCTTCTCCAAAAGGAGGTGCGACAGTCGATTGACTCGCTCGTTTAAATCCTTATAAGTAAGAATAGCATTTCCATCCATTACGGCTGTCAAATCAGGGGTTTTGGAAACTTGACCCTCGAACAACCCTGGTAAAAGCTCAGATGGAAGCTCTTTTTCCGTTCGATTCCATTCAAGCAGGACTTGCTGGTGTTCCTCAGGTAAAAGAAGCTCAATTTCCCCAATCGATTGATTCTTATCTGCAATCGCGACCTTTTCAAGAAAACTCAAAAAACGCGAATGATGTGTACCTAAATCTTCGATGCTATATACTTCGGGGTTAGCATCTAAATCGATCCTCAGCCCTTTTCCATCAGACTTGTCATAGATGTTAATCGACAAATCATCGACAGGGCCGGTGGCTAGCTTATGTGTGATCGCCTTACTTCCTGAAAAGTCGAGTCCATAATCAAAAGGCATGACATTAATTTGCGGTCCGAATAATCGCTGGTTATCACCCAGCAATTTAAGGTCACGTCGCAATTCTTCATGGCGGTAATTTTGATGGCGGCGGATGGTGCGGACTTCCTTCGACACCTGCTTCACCAACCCTTTGAAACTCATCTCTGGCTGTACAGACAACCGCAGTGGCAACAGATTCATTACCATACTAGGGATATTCAAAGAGGAAGAACCCAAGCGGCCCATCATCGGTAAACTCAGGATGACATCTTCCGAACCTGTCAAACGGTTCACATAAACGGCCGTTACTGCAATCACCACTTCATGCCAGCTTCCCGAATATATATGCGCATTCGCTTTTAAGGCTTGTGTAGCGGAAGATGATAGATAACCCGTTTGACAAAGGAAGCCTTTAGAGGTCCTAGGTGCTCGATCAGCTAGGCTCATAACCTCCGGCTGATCTGCAAAACGTTCTTGCCAAAACTGGCGATCAATGTCGAACTTTTCGGATTCCCGGTACGCCTTATCTTCCTCAAGAAGTGAACGTAAAGGAGAAAAAGCACCTTCGTCCAAACTTTGTCCTTTTTGAAGTGCCGTGTATAGTTTGGCTACCCGTTGTGATATAAGTGAAAATCCAAATGCATCCATGACTATATGGTGAATGCGTTGATACCAAAAAAAGCGGTCCGAATCCACTTTGAATAAGACCTGATTGAAGAGCGGGTCACTTTTCAGGTCAATTGGATGAGCCAAATCTTTTTTCATCCATTGTATAGCCTTCTCCTGAGAATTTTCCTCTCTACTCATATCCATGAAATTAAAAGGGAAATCAATCGATTCCCCGCTGATTTGAAACGGTCCATTGTAATCCTCGCCAAAGCGGACATGTAAAAACTCCGCCTCCTTAACCGCCTGCCTCAGTGCCTGTTCAAAATGCTCTATATCAATCTGTCCAGCAATTTCTATGTATTCCCCTGTGTTATAAATCGGGTTATCTGGCTCCAGCTGCTGAGCGAACCAGATACCGGATTGCGCGCCGGACAACGTCCAGCGCACACCTTGATCCTGAATATTAAGCACTCCGCCTTACCTCCTTCCTATTTTTAATTCAAGCTAACACCTTTTGTGAAGATAATAGTTCCCACCAGGCGGCGATCGTCGGTTTTTCAGCCAACTGCATGAAATTGATCTCTGCCCCTTTTCCCCTTAGGATTTCAACAAGACTCATCATTCTAATCGAATCTATCCCTATATCCACTAGATTCTCGTTGTCACCGATATCCGATGGTGATTCACCTAGGAGATCAGCGATTTGAATCCTTAGGCCATCCAATGTCAAACCAGGATCATCATTTTCTTGTACGACCCCAGCCGATGCTTGTTCACCGCTATTCAATTGTTCCAGCAACCGAGATGTAGATGTTGTGACAGCACAACGTTCAGCTGCATATTTAATCGCCATTTTATGTTCCTCTAATGAAAAATCTGCTACTGCATCCGTTACCAGGAATGGCTCAATATCCTGCATAAAGGCCTCACTTGCTGTCAGAAGACAGCCGATATGTGCATAGACCCCACAAATGATAAGTTGATCACGGCCTTGCTCCCTCATCATTTCAAGAAGATTCGTCCGCTTAAATGCACTATAACGCCATTTAGTAAGGACAATGTCGTCCTCGCTTGGAGCAATCTCTTCAACGACTTTTGTTTGATTGATATCGTCATCAAGCCCTGGACCCCAAAAATCGGTAAGCAGTGCGCGATCCTCAGGGTTTTGATTGCCTGGTTGTGCTGTATAAACGACAGGGATGCCCAGGTCCACACAACGAATTTTTATTGACTGTATATGCGATATCAGTTCCGTTATCGGCGATTCGGTTACTGTATAGTAGTCGAGGAAGTATTGTTGCATGTCATGAACAAGAAGCACTGAACGCGACGGATCTACTTTCCACGAAACTTTATTTTTGGGTAACTCGGATTCTACAGGCATTGCATATGGTGTGATAGCAGGAATAGCCATCAAATCACTCCTTCTATTGTTTTTTATTTACTTCAGCGTAATTCGATTGTTCAGTTTATCTGATATAATTTGCCGCAACGCTTTTTTACTCACTTTACCTAAAGGCGTTTTTGGGAAGGAATCGGTAAACTCAATTCGATCAGGAATTTTAAAAGCGGCAAGTCCCCGCTCTTTCAGGAATTGTTTAAGTTCCTTTGCCGTAGGGGCCTTCTGACGCGATATCACAAAGGCGCATGATCTCTCCCCTAAATAATCATCGGACATGGAAACGATGGCTACATCATGTACCGCCTCATGTGCCAAGAGATGGTTTTCAACTTCCTCAGCGGCAATCTTTTCTCCGCCACGGTTGATCTGGTCCTTATCTCGACCTTCTACAACTATATAGCCATTAGCGGTCATACTTACTAAATCACCTGTTCGGTAGAATCCTTCCTCCGTGAATGCCTTCGCATTATGCTCTTCGGCTTTGTAATAACCACGGATGGTGTATGGGCCTCTCGTTAACAAATGCCCCACTTCGCCCTGCTCAACATCCCTGTCTTCCTCATCGACAATACGAATTTCATCATATTTCGACATCGGCCTGCCTTGAGTATTGATGATTATCTCTTCCGGATCGTTTAATCTTGTATAGTTAACTAGTCCTTCAGCCATGCCAAATACTTGTTGTAACTTACACCCAAAAGCGGGATATACCCGACGGGCAGCTTCCGCACTGAACTTCGCTCCGCCAACCTGCAGCACTTGGAGGCTGGATAAATCATAGTCACGGGTGGATATCGCATCAAGCCATCTCAAGGCAAGGGGCGGTACAAGAGCAGTAATTGTCACGCCTTGTTTTTCAATAAGCGGAAATGCATCGTCAGGACTAGGGCCTGGTGAAAGGACTACCCTGCCACCCGCATAAAGCGTGCCAAGGATACCCGGCGAGCTCAATGGATAGTTATGGGCGATTGGCAGCACGGCGAGATAAACACTATCTTTGTCTATCTGGCAAATTTCGGCGCTAACCCGCAAACTGTATATATAATCATCATGTGTTCTTGGAATCAGTTTTGATAGGCCTGTACTTCCTCCAGATAATTGAAGAAAGGCAATGTCACTTGAAGCCACTTTTGCTTCGTTTTTTTTTGGATCGATATATAAATCCGCCAAATTCACAAATTCCTCTGCATCACCCGTGACAATAACGTTTAATTTTTCATTCTTATCTTTTGCACCTCTTGCTAGAGTACGATGGTCGAAACCAGCGTGCTTATCAGGGATGATGTAGGCAACCGCCTCAGCGAACTCGCAAAAATAGTTAATTTCACTGCTTCGATGTGATGGAAGGGCAAACACAGGCAATGCTCCTAATCTGAATAATGCAAAACAAACTTCAAAGAACTCGATTACGTTGGGAAGCTGGACGACTACCCTGTCCATTTGCTTTATCCCCAGTTCCTGTAATCCTGCAGCCAAACGACCAGCCTTATTATCCAATTCCGCATAGCTCACGTTTCTGTCTCCGCTTGTAATGGCGATCCGGTCACCTTGTTTCTCGGCACGATCACGCAACATTTCCACGAAGGTTTCCCCTTTCCAACACCCCTCCCTTTTATATAAATCTGCATAATCCTTAGGCCACGAAGAACACCCTGTTAACATCCTTTATCCCCCCACACACTTTAGTTTAATGACTTTGCATCTATTCCCATTGCACGTAGCATCGTTTGAAATTTAGCCGATGTTTCCGCCAATTCCTCTTCTGGTTTCGATTCTGCAACGACCCCTGCACCAGCGAATAAGCGAAGAGCCTGTTTCTCCACCTCCGCGCACCGAATGGTAACGATCCACTCGCCGTCTCCTTCTGCATTGCACCAGCCGACCATACCCGTGAAAAATCCACGATCGAACGGTTCGATTTCCTGAATGGCTTCTCGGGCCAATTCAGACGGTGAGCCACAAACAGCTGGAGTCGGATGAAGCGCGATCGCTAGCTCCAACGAGGAAGTTGTAGGATCTTCAAGCTCTCCTGTTACTTCTGTAGAAAGGTGCCACATGGTTTCGGTATGTATCACTGATGGTTTTTCTGGTACATCTATCTTTTTGAAAAATGGTCGCAGAGCTTTTGCTACAGCCTGGACGACAACAGCATGTTCATGTAAATCCTTAGTGGAGGAGAGTAACTCGTCCGCCCGTCTCTTATCCTCGTTTGGATCATCACTCCTTGGCCTAGAGCCTGCCAAAGGGTTGGCCACCACCTGTAATCCCGTTCTTGAAACAAGTAATTCAGGGCTAGCTCCAATTAGGGTTCTCAAAATTTGGGAATCCGCTTTTTCCGTTTCCGGCTGAGGTAAATCCACGGCAAAGGTATAACCATTCTTATTGTGGCGTGCCAAATTTTGAAGTAACCGATTGATATTCACCGTTTCTGATGAAGTGAGGTGCAAGGATCTTGATAGTACAATTTTGTCAAGATGGCCGCTTTTAATATGAGTAAGGCCCCGTTCGACACCAGCCTTATACTGAGAAGGTTCGGGTACCGATTTGATTTCATATATCGGCTTCTCCGTTTTCGCAAGCTGGCTGGTGCATGTGTCTTGCAGAGGGACTGATGACCTTATATTTTCAGGTACAATGAGTTGGGTGTCCTTTTTATAATCGAATGGTACAGCACCCGTTACCATTGGATTGGCATGACCTTGCTCTTTTGCCTTTTTTAATACAGCCGTCACTCTTGCTGCAAGACTTTCCATTTGATTATCATTTCCTTCATCTCTTGGAACTGTAATGAAGGAACCTTTCCCCAATAGTGTTCGAGATGGCGATGCCAGGAAAAAGTCACCAACCTTATAATCGTCCAACAGCTGTTTTTCCAATACAGTTGAATTCTCTTTAATCTTCATCATATTTTAAACCCTCCAAATTCACGTAATGTTCAGACTCAAATGAATGATCCGTGTCAAGCACCTAAAGTGGCCCCACCATCCACACATAAATTACTCATCGTAATATGGTTCGACTGATCGGATATGAAGAATAGAATGGCGTCGACTATATCAGAAGGCATGGCTATTTTGTTCAGTGGTATTCCTACTTTGAATGTCTCAGGCATCCCATTTATAACAGCTTGTGCGCCATTTTCGTTGTTCCACATCGACCATTGCATCTCAGTATCCGTAGATCCAGGCGAGACGATGTTACAGCGAATATTATATTGGGCCAATTCCAGCCCTAAACATTTAGTGAACATGACGGCAGCTGCCTTGGATGCAGCATACGCAGCAAATGAAATTCTTGGGACGCTTGCTGCATTGGATCCCACCGTGACAATCGAACCTCTTTTTCTAGTTATCATGTATGTGCTCACTGAACGGGAGACATTAAAAACACCAGTGGAATTGACGGCAAAGGTCTTTGCCCAATCTTGGTCACTAAATGATTCGATCATTCCTGTGCACAGCACCCCAGCTACATTGACCAGTGTCTCTATTGGACCAATATCACGTTCAATTTCATCAACTATGCCAACGATTGCATGACTATCACTTACATCCGCTGGAAAGGCATATACGTCCAAACCTTGAGACTTCAATTCATTTACGTGGCCATTTAGTTTTTCGGCATTATAATCAATTGCCGCCACCACCATACCCAGCTTAGCTAAAGCCTGGACGGCTGCGGCACCGATACCTTGGGCACCTCCCGTTACAAGCGCAACTTTCCCACTACATTCCAAAAAGTCCACCATGACACTCCCTTTCCTAATCCAAGATTTCAATGTATAGTAGCCCAATTACCATCCCCCTGATAGACGGGAGATACATGGCTTAATCCATTAACTATTGCTGCAAAATGCAAGGTTATAACTAATAATGATAATCATTATCAATTGGAATATACAGGTAATGATATATATTAATAAGTTAATGGTCAAGTACCATTCGGTTATTTACTAATAAAGTCCTATTACTAACTAGGCACATTTTCCTTCAATGCAAAACGTAAAGCCCTGTTAATCAAAGGCGGCAGAACAGAAAGGTGCCCTTCCCCTTCGAACTCCTTGAATTGAACGTTTATTCCGCAATCGGTCATCGATAAATGTATCGATAGCTCCAATGCATTTTCATTCATCCTGCTTTTATGGGTACCTTCTTGCTCCCCTACCCCTAGCAATAAGGAAATATCCCCATTTCCTTGATTCAACCGGGAAAGAAACCTCTCCTCCTCCTCGTGGAACCAATTTTTGTTCCAATGAAGTGATGGGCTTCCAGCTATGTAATTTTGGAATGCATATGGATTTTTATATAGAACATATAAAGTGAAAAGACCGCCAAGGGAATGCCCGAAGAGGGTTTGGCTATTATGATCGATCTTGAATCTTTTGCCGATTTCCGGTTTTAAATCCTCTTCTATGAATTTCAGGAAGTTTTCCGCTCCCCCATGTGCAGGCCATGGACTTCCATCTGGTCTTTTAGGTAACTCGGTAACCGCAACCGGTAGTGTAAAATCATAATAACGTTCAGAAGAAAATGGTCCATTTGTGCAATAACCAATACCCACGATGATAGCTGGAACTACACCTGACTTTTCCGGTCGGCGTGATTGCAATCGTACCGCCTCAACCATTGTTTCAAATACCGAGTTGGCATCCAGTAAATAAATGACTGGATACCCTGAGGGAGGAGGCTCTTCCAGAGGCTTTGATACAAAGATTTGAAATTCACGGTTCCCAGTACTTGAATGCATAATGCTCTGTTCGGTTCCTTTGATCGTAACCTCTCCGCTACCAGTATTTTTATCCATTGAGCTTTTATTCATTTTTTTATGTATCATCTAATCGATTTCCCCCACCCTTTATTACTAGTAATCTTATTCGCTATTTACCTTCTCACAAATCCGAATTGATATCTGATAAAGCCTAGGTTGAAAGAATTCAAATTGAGAGAGATTACCATTACTTTGATAATGATAATCGTTCTCACTAAATATATCAACCATGTATTGATAATTTTTTACAATCATTCACAAAAGATGACTTTACCTTCCCCTTCTACTCCTTGTTTTCCAACCATTTTCGAAAAATTATTCTTGAATTAATGGAAGTTTAGTTATATATTTAATATCAAGTATTACTGATAATGATAATCGTTTTCAATAATAATCGATATTGTGGTAAGCTTTTGGTAATCTCGACTGGTAAAGGAAGTGAAAATACATTTACAACCAATAAAGATTTATTCTTTCGGTCCTATGAAGAAGCGGTAAATTATATTTACTATATTCAAAAAGGGGAATCGACTAATGGAAAAGCAATTATTCGTACTTGGAATGGCAATAGTTTTCAGTTTAGGGCTTGGTGCTTGCGGTAATGCCGAAAAGACTTCAGAGGATGCTTCACAGAAAAGCAAGTGACAGATTCGGCAAATCATGTGGTCTTCTAAATCTCCAGCAAATGTGACGGAGCAATTAGACAAAGTAGCGCTAAAAAAAGAAAAATCCTGTTTAAATTAATACAGGATTTTGATCAAACTTTATTCAAAATCCACAGAAACGTCTTGAATGTTCAACCATGACTTATAATCTGCACCCTTACCTGATCTCCGACCTTCTTTAAACCACTGATTAAATTTAGTTGTTCTCGCTCTTTTGGACATAAAAATACCCCTTTAGATAATCATCTCCAAAGGGGGAAAGCTTCGCATCTTTTTTATAAACATCGCGACTTTATTTCAAATCCACATCAGTTCTTTTTAAGACGTAAGCGGGCCATTCGCTTTTTCGTTTCAATAAACAATTCATCTAGTTGACGATAACATGCATATTGACCAGGTCTTTGCTTAATAAATTGTAAGCGTTCAACACCGTTAATCGGCAGCACTTCATATTCCTCTCGCAATTGAACTACCTCTACAGATGTCTGCGAAACATTGATAATAAAAACTTCATATAAGTCGATACCCTTTAGCATGATCTCTTTTGCTTTACCATCACGAGTTGCGTGTGAAGTATGGATCTCTGCTCTTAATATCTCCCAATCAGCCAACCATTTTTCTACTCGTTCTTTTGAAATAGCGTCTTTCCGGCATACTATCATCGCTTCACAAGACCTTTCTTATCGCGCTTTTGGCCTTCTCTACAAACGTCAAAAAGTGGGCAGACTTGGCATTGCGGATTTTGTGCTTTACAGTGATAGCGCCCAAAGAAAATAAGTTGATGGTGTGTTTTCGACCATTTTTCGATAGGCGTTTTTTTCATCACTGTTTCTTCTACTTGCATCACGTTATCTTTCCAACGGCATAAACCTAAGCGTTTCGTAACACGCTCGACATGGGTGTCTACTGCGAGCGCTGGAACATCAAATGCGACGGACAAGACAACATTCGCGGTTTTACGTCCAACACCAGGTAATGTTACTAGAAACTCTCTATTTGCAGGTATTTCACCGTTAAATTCTTCTAGTAAAATATGGCATAGTTTTTGAATATTTTTTGCCTTACTGCGGAATAAACCAATCGAGCGAATATCTTGTTCTAATTCCTCTAAAGGCACAGCTAAGTAATCCTCAGGCGTTTTATATTTTTGGAATAAGATGGCTGTTACTTTATTAACAAGTACGTCTGTGCACTGGGCAGATAATAATGTGGCAATTGTTAATTCGAAAGGATTTTCATGCACTAGCTCACAATGAGCATCTGGAAACATTTTCTCCATTTCCTCTAAGCAGTAATCCCATTGTTTTTTCGTTAACATGCATATCCCCTCCTATTCGCGCTCTTCTAACCAATTGTAGAACGGTACTTTTTTCGTTTGTTGTGTTTCAGCCTTGTGCGAATTTTGCTGCGATTGGGATCGTTGTGGCACCGTATTCTGGCGGAAATTTTGCGCTAGCTTTTCAGCATCTTGCGTCGTTTTGACATTTTTCTTTTTCCATTCAAATAGAATACGATCGACGTAACGCAGACTAAGCTTTTGCGATAATACCGATTCCACTAATGCTTTGCGAATCACTTCTGGAGAATGGCCATCTTGGTCAAGCCACATTGAAATCGTTTCTGTTTCCATAGGTGACAAGAAACGCCCAAATTCTTGCTCAAACAGGTTGAAAAGCTCTCCCTCTTTTAGCTTTGAAGTATCTTCTACTTTTTTTACTTTTTTCTCTAAGACACAATCCACTAAGCGTGTCCATAATGGTTGTAGATTGATTGTTTCAAATAAAACACCTAGCTCGTCCACTTTTTGCAAAATTTCAAGAATGCCTTTTTGCATGAGACGTTGTAGGCTTGATGCAATTTCATCTTCTGTCATCTGCATACGATTGGCGATGGCAGTTGGTGTCGGAAATTCATTGCCTTCCTCATGAAATGCTGTTAGATGCATCAATAGCATCGCTTCTGAATCTTTGATGCCTAACTCCTTATAAAACTGAAAAAAAAGATGAGAAATGCTGACATTTCCCTGCTCTATCCAAATTCGGAGTCGATCAGCTTCGTTAGTCATTGTCGAACTCCCCTTTTTTTGTCTGAAAATTAACAAGAAGAATCGCAAGTCGCTGCGGTTCTTCTTGTTGGATGTTATTGGTTTGTTTTTATCCTTGAGGTACTTACACGGCATATCCAGCTTCAGCGGCCAGCCCCTCGAGGTCACTTCAGTCTCTCGGTCAAAGGCAAACAGCGCCTTTGATTCAAGCCTTCCAGTGCTTGTCGGGGCTAAACGGGCCGCTGAAGCATTTAGAATACCCAGCTTCAGGCGCTAGACTCTCGAGGTCACTTGGGCCCACACGAGGTGGGTCATGCAACCGTTGCGACAGGACGTCGCGAACTTAGGTTGCCTTCTTCTATTCTCGGAAAAAAGTTGGAATAATGCTTTTGTTTCGAAAGCTACAGCGCTTGTCGGAGGCCCACACGATGTGGGTCACGTAACCGTTGCGACAGGACGTCGCAAACTTAGGTTACGTTCCTTGAAACGAGCGCCTTCAGCATTTAATCATGGGTATAGTCGATTAAGTAAGCGTGGGAATGGGATGCTTTCGCGTACGTGTTCTGCACCTGTAATCCATGCTACTGTTCTTTCTAAACCAAGACCAAAGCCTGAGTGAGGTACTGAGCCTTGTTCACGAAGGTCTAGGTACCAAGCATATGCATTTTCATCTAAATCATGTTCTCTTAGACGTTGTTTCATTAATTCAAAGTCATGTACGCGTTCAGAGCCGCCGATAATTTCACCGTAACCTTCTGGTGCGATTAAGTCTGCACATAATACAACATCATCACGGTCTGGATGTGGTTGCATGTAGAATGGTTTAATACCTACTGGATAGCATGTGATAAAGACTGGTTTATCATAATGCTCAGCAATTGCTGTTTCATGTGGTGCACCGAAATCTTCGCCCCATTCAATATCATCGAAGCCTTTTTCGTGTAAAAGTTTAATGGCATCATCGTAAGAAATACGAGGGAATGGCGCTTTAATTTGTTCCAATTTAGAAGTATCACGACCTAGACGTTCTAGTTCGATTTTGCAATTTTCAAGTACTGATTGCACGATGTAAGAAACGTATTGTTCTTGAACTTCTAAACTTTCATCATGTTCTACAAAAGCCATTTCTGGTTCAATCATCCAAAACTCGATTAAATGACGACGTGTTTTGGATTTCTCCGCACGGAATGTTGGGCCGAATGAGAATACTTTTCCTAGCGCCATTGCAGCTGCTTCCATGTACAATTGGCCTGACTGTGAAAGGTATGCATCTTGGTCGAAATATTTTGTATGGAACAATTCTGATGTTCCTTCAGGAGCTGAGCCTGTTAAAATCGGTGGGTCAACTTTCGTGAAGCCATTATCGTTGAAGAATTCGTAAGTTGCACGGATGATTTCATTACGTACTTTCATAATGGCGTGTTGTTTACGAGAACGTAACCATAAGTGACGGTTGTCCATTAGGAACTCAATACCGTGCTCTTTAGGTGTTATTGGATAATTATTTGCTTCTGCAATTACTTCAATTTCTTTCACTTGAAGTTCAAATCCGAATGCGGAGCGCTCATCTTTTGTTACTTCTCCTACAACATATAGAGATGATTCTTGATGTAAACCTTTGGCAGTTACAAACACTTCTTCTGGCACGTCTGCTTTTACGACTACGCCTTGAACAAAACCTGAACCGTCGCGTAATTGTAAGAAGGCGATTTTACCGCTTGAACGTTTATTTGCAAGCCAACCACCTAATTTTACCGTTTCACCTACATGATTTGGCATATCTTGAATCATAATTTTTTTCATATTACCCTCCCACATTCTAAACAATTTTACAGACTACCTGGTCTTCAAGTAGTCTGCATCATTGTTATTATTAGAGTATTAGTCTTGCCATTTAGATTGTACAAAAGTATCGATGCGTTTAACAGCTGCTTCTAATGCTTCAAGTGAAGTCGCATATGAAAGTCGAACTGTTTTTTCTGCACCAAAGCCAGAGCCAGGAATGACTGCAACGTTAGCTTCTTCTAATAATGCTTTTGCAAATGCATCTACAGAGTCATAGCCTGTTTTAGCTGCTGCTTCTGTTACATCTGGTAATAGGTAGAATGCCCCTTCTGGTTTCAATACGTGGAAGCCAGGAATTGCATTTAATTTTGGATAGATTTCTGTTAAACGTGATTCAAATGCTTGGCGCATCTCTTCAACTGTATCTTGTGGACCATTGTAAGCTTCGATCGCAGCATATTGTGCTGTAGTTGTCGCATTTGAAGTCGAGTGACTAGCTAAGTCAGTCATGGCTTTAATGATTTCAGCATTTCCTGCTGCATATCCAATACGCCAACCTGTCATAGAGTGAGATTTTGCTACTCCATTAATAACCATCGTACGTGCTTTTACGGACTCTGATAGTTGTGCAATTGAGAAATGTTTTACTCCATTATATACAAGTTTTTCATAAATTTCGTCTGACACGATTAGAATATCTGCTTCTTCACATACTGCAGCGATGGAAGCTAATTCTTCTTTCGTATAAACCATACCAGTAGGGTTACTTGGTGAGTTTAAAATAAGTGCACGTGTTTTATCAGTGATAGCACCTCGAAGTTGTTCAGCAGTTACTTTATAGTTTTGTTCTGCTGTAGCTTCTAAATGCACGGGTACACCGCCAGCCAATTTCACTTGTTCTGGATAACTTACCCAATAAGGAATTGGAATGATTACTTCGTCACCAGGGTTCAACAACACTTGGAACAATGTATAAAGCACATGTTTCGCACCTACACCTACCATTACTTCGTTTGGTGCATAAGTAAGATTGTTGTCTTTTTCTAATTTAGCAATAATGGCTTGTTTTAATGCTGGTAGACCACCAGCAGGTGTATATTTTGTGAAGCCTTGCATCATAGATTCCGCAGCTGCATCTAAAATGTTTTGTGGCGTGTTAAAATCGGGCTCGCCAGCTCCTAATCCAATAACGTCAATTCCTTGTTCCTTCAACTCTTTTGCTTTCGCTGTAATCGCTAAAGTTGTAGAAGGTGTTAATGTTTTTACACGATCTGCTAAATGTTGTTTCAAGTTAATCTTCCCCTTTTTTTACAAGTTCAATATACGCTTCCACCACTGTCCGTTTTCGAACAGAATATAAACGTAGTTTAACTTATCCTCTTTATTAAGATACGTAATTTCCCAAACGACGCCGGGCTCTTCTATACCCAATTTTGTATGCAGAATTTCTTTCACGTCATCCTTTTTGGATACAACCGAAAGTGCTTCTTTCTCTGAAATGCCATCCTCCATTAAAACGTCTACTAGTTTTGCCTTACTATCATCTTTTGGAACAAACACAGCTTTTTTCTTTCCTGCCTGATCTGTTCCAATTACCGTAACAAACGGATTCTTGCCGTTATACACATATGTATCGGTGACAGTCGCTAGCTTCTCTGTATCAAGTACAGCTTCCTTCGCGGCTTTCTCCGAGCTGTAAAACGGTGAATACGATTTCCAAGCAACTATAACGACAATTGATAACGACAGGATTAACAAAAATATCGTAAAGAACTTGATCCAATTTTTCATTATATCACCTTACGTTTCATTTATCGTGAAGATAGGCTTCATTTTGCCTACTTTTAAATGCGCTAAACCAAACAAAGGAATTACTGGCTTTGACGCATTTTCAAGTTGACTGAAGCTCGGCTGAAAACATCTCTTAATAGTGGATCGTACTTCAATTTTACTTTCCATATGATCGACCTGCTTTCTATCCCCATACTTTATTATTATACCAATGTTCTAATTCTAAGACCATATGTTGAAGGGATACTTTTTTGACTGGAATTGCTGGAAGAGAATGTATAAATTCCTTCCCATATGATTTTGTTTCAATACGACGATCCAGGACGATAAATACACCCTTATCTTGTGAAGAACGGATTAAACGACCAAAGCCTTGCTTAAATCGCAAGATGGCTTCAGGAAGTGCTAATTTATAAAACGAATTCAAACCTTGCTCGGTTAACACTTCCGCTCTTGCTCGGAAAATAGGTTCTTCCGGTGCAGAGAATGGTAAACGTACAACAATGACCGCAGACAATGCATCACCTGGTACATCTACCCCTTCCCAAAAGCTGTTCGTACCAAAGAGCACGGAATGATTAAATTTTTGGAAAAGCTTCAGTAATCGCATACGGCTTCCTGAAGACATACCCTGCGCAAAGAGCATATAATCACTTAGCGCTTCCGTTTCTTGGATTAACTCAACCGTTTTTCTGAGCATATCTTGCGACGTAAATAATACGAAGCAACGCCCTTCCGTAACAAGTACTGTTTGAATAATAGCATCTGCCACTGCTTCTACATACTCAGTTTGTGAGACTTGTTGAATTTCAGGCATATCTTCCACTATATAAAGGCTTGCACCGTCATAGTAAGAATGTGGTGCTTGGAATTGGAATAACGGTACTGAACTTTGGAGTCCTAATTGATCCGCGATAAAACGTTGATTATTCGGCACTGTTAATGTACCGGATGCCCAGATGATTCCTGCTTGTGTTCGGAAGCGATCTAAAACAGCTGTAACTGATTGTTCTACACGAATTGGTCTTTTATAAACATGTAAGCTACCAGGAATACTCCTTAAATCTAACTCAATCCAAGCTGAGCAATCTTTATCAAATGTTAAGAAAATGGCGTCCCATTCCGCCACTTTAATTGTTAATTCGCGTAACCAATAATGCCAATCTGACAATATCGTTTGTTGCCAAGGTGATAAATCGTCTGGGTATTGCAAAAAAGTATCACTTAGTTCCTTGGCAAATTGCACCCATTCTCCAATAACATGACTCACTTTTTCATATAAAGGTTGCTGAGTGGTTAGTGAATTTAAAGGAAATGTACGTTTATTATGCCGTGAACCTGACTTTTGAATATTTAATTGATTGATGATTTGATGAATTGCTGCGTCAAATATTTGCACCATTTCGCAATATTTCGTTTCAAGCTTCGATAACTGCCTAATTGGAATTTTCTCACTATCAGTCATCAGTTTGAAATAGTCGTGGATTAACTGATGTTCATCTACTGTCCCAAGTTGCCCAAAAATGTATTTCCATTGCGTATAAGAGAGAACTTTTTCATCCCTTAATGTGGCTGCTTGAATAAATTGATGTGCTTCATCTAAAATCCAACCGTTAACAGAAGCAAGTACTGGTTCAATACGTGTCAAATCAGATAGCAGCATTGCATGGTTTGTAATAATGAGATCGGCTGCTTTACTTTTTTTAATGGCATATTCATAAAAATCAAAGTAATTTTTACCACGAGAAACAGCTGTTGTAGATGAGCGACGAATTTTATCTACTAATAACTGTCCGCCACCAGATAATGTAATTTCATTTAAATCACCTGTAGTCGTATTTGCAAGCCACACGAGTAGCTGCATCATTGTAAATGCTTCGTCATAGGACACATCGTCTACGACAAAAAGTTCCACAAAACGGTCCACATCGATATAATGTTCCATTCCTTTTAATATGGCAACATTGACTGTTGTTTGTAAAATCGCTTCTGCTTTTGGCAGTTCTTCCGCTAGAAGTTGGTCTAGTAAATGCGATGTATATGAGCTAATCGCTACTTTTCCATTTGTTTGTTTAACATAAATTATCGCTGGAATTAAGTATGCAAGCGTCTTGCCAATTCCAGTGGATGCTTCTGTTAATACTTCTTGTTTCGTTTTCAAGGCTTGCCAAACTTGGTCCATCATTTTAAATTGATCGGAACGTACTTCGAAATCTTTAAAAGCACGACTAAATAGCAATTCCTTTTCAGCATCTGCTTGTGGATATGTCAGCTTTACTTCTGCTGGAGTTTCGATAACTACTCCTCTTAAAGCTAAATTTTTGTAGTAAAAGTGGCTGTCAGATTGCTTTGATGCCGCTCTTTTTAACTGGATTGCATCAAAAAATAATTGCGATAGGTCTGATTTTAAGCGGAATGAGCGTTGATGCAATTGCTCAATTGTTGAAAGTGGTAGTGTTAAGAGTTCTTTCCAACCGCGTTTCAATAAAAGTGCTGTTGCATTGGCATCATCGTCTGCGCGATGTGCATGTTTCAATGAAATATTCAATTCCATTGCGATATCCTGGAGCTTATAGCTAAAGGCCGTTGGGAATAAAATTTTCGATAATTCAACTGTATCCATCTGTTTACCAAACCATTTTGGTAAACCTGCCCTTTTCAATTCAGCTTGCAAAAACGGCAAATCAAAATCGGTATTATGTGCGACAAATACACAATCTTGTAAAATGTTATAAATTTCTTCAGCATGCGCTTCAAATGGCTTTGCATCTTTGACATCAAAGTCTGTAATATTCGTTAAGTCTTGAATAAAACGAGGGATTTTCTTCCCTGGGTGAATGAAAGTGGTGTAAGTTGATTGAACTTCCCAATCTTTCATCAAAACAATCGCTATTTGAATGATGCGGTCTCCGTTTTGAGAAGAGTGACCTGTAGTTTCTATATCTACGATTGCATATGTTTGACTGTCCATCATTTTCTTCACAACTTTCCGATCGATTTATATTCAAAATTCTATCACATTTTGAACAGAATAGCTGAAGTGGATGTGCAAAAATAGAGATTTTCGGTATTGTTGTTGTAAGCAGTTTTTTTGTTGCGCAATCGGAGATGATTGTAACAGTAAATCCATTGAATGTTTCGCGAATTCGTTCAATTTTTATTTAGCAGTATATTCATGCCCTAAATCACTAAAAAAGCACCCGACATGACGGATGCTTCACACAATTACATAACTGTTGCTTCCGGCTCGTACTGGATGAGTTCCTTGATTGTATTACCTTCTTGCATAATCGCTACAGTTGGTTTATGGTTTTTTGCTTCTTCGTGATCAACATAGGCATAGGACATAATGATAACGACATCTCCTCTTTGTACGAGGCGAGCAGCTGCTCCGTTTACGCAAATAACACCGCTTCCACGCTTCCCGGCAATAATATACGTTTCAAAACGTGCGCCATTATTATTATCAACGATATGCACTTTTTCATTTGGTAACATTCCGACTGCATCGAGTAAATTCTCGTCAATTGTAATACTTCCTACGTAATTTAAATCCGCTTGCGTCACAACTGCACGATGGATTTTCGCATTCATCATCATTCTTAGCATCATTTATTCCCCTTTTCTTTGAAAAATAATATTATCAATTAGTCGAGTTTTGCCAAAGTAAACAGCTGCTGCAAGCAATACTTTGTCAGTTTGCTCTGTCACTTCAGTAAGATCTGGGTAACTAAGCATTTGTAAATAATCCATTTTGCCAGTTGCATTGTATTCAATATGCTCTGTTGCAAGTTTTGTCGCCCACAAGATGTCGCCATTTTTCAAATAATGTCTTTTAGCTAAATCTAACGCTTGTTGAATAACCGGTGCTTGTAAACGCTGTTGTTCTGTTAAAAATACGTTACGTGAACTTTTAGCAAGACCATCTTCTTCACGCACGATTGGCACGCTGCGAATGGCTAACGGAAAATTATAATCACGTACAAGTGTTTCGATAATTGCTAGCTGTTGCGCATCCTTTTGACCGAAATAAGCCTGGGTTGGTAACGTTAAATGGAATAACTTTGTCACAATCTTTAAAACACCGTCGAAATGTCCCGGTCTTGTAGCACCACAAAGAATCTTGGACTGTGGGCCCGCAATAATTTGAATGCCACCATTTGTTGGGTACATTTCTTCTACAGTAGGTGCAAATAAAAAATCCACTCCAACTTTTTCTGCAATCTTCGCATCACGCTCTAAATCTCTCGGATATCTTTCATAGTCTTCATTCGGTCCAAACTGTGCTGGATTGACGAAAAGGCTCATGATAACGATGTCATTTTCTTCACGCGCAGCTGTTGCAAGCGCCATATGCCCTTCATGTAAATAACCCATTGTAGGTACAAGACCGATTGATTTGTTAGCTTTTTTTATCGCTGTAATGTGTACTGTTAATTGTTCAATAGTTGTAATGATTTTCATTTTTTAATGCCTCCGTATAGCTGCTCTAGCTGATGATCTGCCATCGTGAAGCGATGCTCTGGCTTTGGGAATGAACCATTTTTCACTGCATTTGTATAGCTTTCAATCCCACTACGCATTAATTCTCCTGCAGGTGCAAAAGTTTCAACGAATTTTGGCACATGATGCGTGCCATACGCAAGTACATCATGATAGACAAGCACTTGCCCATCGACGTCTGCTCCTGCTCCGATACCGATCACTGGAATTTTTAGTACCTTTGTTATTTCTGCTGCAAGTTGATAGGGAATACATTCGATCACAACAGCGCATGCGCCTGCAGCTTCAACTTTTAATGCATCTTGTATTAATTTTTCTGCTGCATCAGCCGTTTTCCCTTGCACTTTGTAGCCACCAAGAACTGCTGCAGATTGTGGAAGTAAGCCTAAATGAGCTATAACTGGAATTCCCGTACTCACTAGCGAGGAAATAACATTTACAACGTCATCTGCCCCTTCAACTTTTAATGCGCTTGCACCCGTTTGTTGGAACATTTCAATTGCAGTTTGCAAAGTTCGATCAAGATTACCATGGTAAGAACCAAACGGCATATCAACAACGATAAATGTGTCTTTTGCTCCCCGTTTTACAGCTTTTGCATGATGGACCATATCTGCAACTGTCACAGGCACCGTTGAATCATAGCCGAGCACTACCATGCCAAGTGAATCACCGACTAGAATCATATCAACACCTTCTTCTTCAGCTAATTTTGCTGAAGGAAAATCATAAGCGGTAAGCATGACAATTTTGTCTTTTTGCTCTTTCATTTTCAAAAATTCAATCGTAGTTTTCAAAACTCTTCCTCCTTTTTGCAGGAAGAAAACAGAAAAACCCCTCTGTCTAAAAATGGACAGAAGGGTTGCGTTTTCAATGAAATGCATCGTTTTCTTCCGTCCCTGTCTATTACTAGATCAAGGCAGATCTTTTTAGTTATAGTTTTTGTTGCAAGGTACAGTTCAAATAAATTGATACTGTCCTGTGCCTCCACTATAGCAAGTTTTACGATACATTCCAATCATTATTTTTCGAGTGTAATATCAGCTGAATAGATGCCTTTAATCGTACCGTCATCTAATTGTAGTTCCAGTACACCGTCTTTTGTAATACCGATTGCTTTACCGATGAACACATCTTGTAAAGTTGTAGCTCGAATACGACTGCCAATTGTGCAAGAATAACTTTCCCATTCCGATTTAATCGGCTCAAAGCCTTCTTTAACATATTGTGCACTGTAAATTTCTAAGTAATAAAGAATCCTCGCAACAAGTGCTGCGCGGTCAATATGCTTTCCACTAACAATTTTTAGTGATGTTGCGATATCTTTGATTTCTTCATCGAAATCAGCTTGTTCATGGTTGACATTTATGCCGATCCCCATAATGATAGCATTGACACGGTCAGGGTCTGCTTGTAGTTCAGTTAAAATCCCTGTACACTTCTTACCTTGAATCAGTAAATCATTAGGCCATTTAATTTCTGGGCGCACACCTGTTACATCATCTATTGCTTTAGTCAGTGCTACTGCTGCCACTAGCGTAAATTGAGGTGCTTCATAAGGAGGAATCTCTGGACGGAAAATAACACTCATCCAAATTCCTTTGCCCTTTGTCGACTTCCATTCACGCATCATACGACCTCGACCAGCTGTTTGCTCCTCGCAGATTACAATGGTACCTTCAGAGGCTCCGTCCTGCGCTTGATTATGGGCAATCGTTTGCGTAGAGGTCATTGACTCTTCGTAAATAATCCGGTGGCCGAATTTTTCTGTTTCAAGAGCCACTGTAATTTTCGCGTCATCGACTGTATCAGGAGTTGCTGTTAAAATATAGCCTCTTTTCTTCACCGTTTCAAAATCATATCCTTTTTCTTGCAACTGCTTCATATGCTTCCAAATCGCAGTTCTAGAGATACCAAATTCATCAGCAAGTTGTTGACCAGAAATCGGTTTGCCATCAGCCTCAACTAAGCGCTTGATAATTTCATTTTTCAATGTTGCTTTCATGACTAAACCATTCCTTTATATGTTGTCGTTCATTGACAAGCTTATTTGATAGTATTTCATCGACCATTTTATCGATTACTACTTTTAACCACGGGCCACTTTTTTTACCACTCCACTCCATCAAATCACGACCATTTACAGCGATTTCTGTACGAGATTGAATGGTTAGTAATTTCTTCTTGTGTGGGATTTCAGAACTATTTAAATTACCAATATTACGATTTAATTTTTCCGCAAAATCATTCGCGATTTCTAAGACAGGTAAGTCAAATTCAAAATAATCTCGAGCAGTCCAACCGGGTGTTATCCGTCTTTTATACGCTTGTAATACTTGCTGAACGTAGACTTTTTCTTTGTTCGAACAATTAAATGCTTTCAAGAGTTGCAGTGCATTTTCATCTCGTTGTAATAAAATTAAAAATGCCCAACCATTCATTGGATTGCCACGACTTTCAAAATTGCTCCAAGCGTTTGCATTTCCCGAAAACTCCACAGGTAAATAGTCTACAAGCTGCGTGTCATTTACATAGTAAATCGCTTCTTTGGCATTTGCACTCGTCCATATTTTATCGAATTCTGCTTTTATACGTTCCTTAGCAATATAGCTTAGATCTGCTGCTTGCTTACGAATGGCTTTGAAAGTCTCTTCTTCAATAGCAAATCCAAGCTGAGCACTAAAACGGATAGCACGAAGCATACGAAGAGCGTCCTCTGCGAAGCGGTCACTAGCATTTCCAACTGCCCGGATCAATTGTGCTTTTAAATCACTTTGTCCACCGTATAAATCGACTATTTCTTTTGACGCCCGCATTGCCATCGCATTAATCGTGAAATCACGGCGCTTTAAATCCTCTTCTAGGGAACGTACAAACTGCACGTCATCAGGTCGACGATGATCCGCATAACTGCCTTCCGTACGATATGTCGTCACTTCAACAGGACTGAGCGGATGAATGACTAACACAGTACCGTGAGCGATTCCGACATCTGCTGTGCGTGAAAAAACCGTCTTCACCTCTTCAGGTAAAGCACTCGTTGCGATATCGACATCATTCGCTAGATGCCCTCGTAAATAATCTCGTACTGCGCCACCAACAATGACCGCTTCATAGCCCGCTTTTTCAAGACTATGTATGATGTTAAAAGCCGCTTGCCAATTCACATCTAATTTCATTTTTTACGTGCCACCTTCTCATATAGAGCCTCATATTGCTCCACAATTTTCGACGAGTGGAAGCAATGAGTTGCTCTATAAATAGCAGCCTCTCGGAAGGCTTGTAATTTTTTTTCATCTTGCAATAAACCAATCGCATACGCCGCTGCCTGATCTGTATCACCTAACTCAACTAAATAACCATTGAGACCATGTTCAATTACTTCTGGAATACCGCCCACTTTCGTACCAATACCAGGTACTCCGCATGCCATCGCTTCTAATAAAACAAGTCCAAATGCCTCTTTTTCAGACATGAGTAGTTTAATATCACTCATCGCATAAAGCTCAGATAGATTATCTTGTTTGCCTAAAAATAAAACATCATTCACATATGGACATTTTTTCACTTCTTCCATAATACGATGTTTTTCAGGACCATCTCCAACAAGCAACAATTTTGCAGGCATCTGCTCTCTTACTTTCATGAATGTTTTAATAATGTCTGGAATATGTTTTACCTTCCTAAAGTTCGACACGTGAATAAGCACTCGCTCATCTTCTGAAACACCAAAATCACGCTTTAATTGCGTGCCATCTTTTGGTGTATATTCCCTTTCGTCGACGAAATTATAAATTGTTTCGATTGATTTATTTGTTTCGATCAGTTCATATGTTTGACACTTCAATGAATCGGAAACAGTTGTCACTATATCAGATTTTTCAATGCCATAGCGAATGGCACCTGTTAATGAAGAATCATAGCCTAACACAGTAATATCCGTACCGTGAAGCGTTGTGACAATTCCGACATCCTCTCCAGCCATATCTCGACCTAACACCGCACAAATAGCATGTGGAATTGCATAGTGAACATGTAAAACATCAAGCTGCTCATTTTTAATAACATCTGCCATTTTACTCGCTAACGCGATATCATACGGAGAATGTTGAAATACGGAGTAATTATTCACTTCTACTTCATGATAAAAAATTGTTGGGTAAATTTTATTTAAGCGAAATGGCATACTAGAAGTGATGAAATGAATTTCATGCCCTTTTTCCGCCAGCATTTTACCAAGCTCTGTAGCGATTACGCCTGAGCCTCCAACGGTCGGATAACAAGTTATACCAATTTTTAGTTTACGCACCCGATCACTTCCTTTCTTGCTTGTATATATTTTTGCAGTTGCATTAGGGTTTGGGGAATTAATCAGGACATCTATCCCTCGAGGTCGTTTCCGTTCTCTCGGTCAAAGTCTAAAAAGATGACTTTGATTCAGGCCCGCACGATGCGGATCACGCAGTCGTTGCCACAGGATGTGGCGGTCTTAGACTGTGTTCCTTTATACAACGCTTGTCGCAGCTGAACGAGCGCCTTCAGCATTTAGTAGGATATCCAGCTTCAGGCGCTAGCTGCTCGAGGGCGTTTCCGTTCTCTCGGTCAACGTCTGTAATGATGACTTTGATTCGAGAACTCCAACGCTAGTCGCAGCTGAACGAGCGCCGTCAGCATTTAGTAGGAGATCCAGCTTCAGGCGCTCGCTGCTCGAGGTCGTTTCCGGTCTCTCGGTCAAAGTCTGAAATGATGACTTTGATTCGAGAACTCCAACGCTTGTCGCAGCTGAACGAGCGCCTTCAGCATTTAGTAGGATATCCAGCTTCAGGCGCTAGCTGCTCGAGGTCGTTTCCGTTCTCTCGGTCAAAGTCTGAAATGATGACTTTGATTCGAGAACTCCAACGCTTGTCGCAGCTGAACGAGCGCCTTCAGCATTTAGTTTCTACGTCCTTCTATTAAACGCCAGTCGATGTAGCCTTTTTGTAGGCCTTTTAATAGTACTTCGGCAGTTCCCATATTTGTCGCTAAAGGGATTTGGTAGACGTCACATAGACGGATTAATGCTGAAACGTCTGGTTCATGTGGTTGCGCTGTTAATGGATCTCGGAAGAAGATAATCATATCCATATCATTATTGGCAATCATTGCACCAATTTGCTGATCGCCGCCAAGAGGACCCGAACGGAATCGTGTAACAGATAAGCCCGTTTCATCAATTACACGTTGCCCTGTCGTTCCTGTAGCATATAATTCATGTTGAGCTAAAATGGCATGATATGCTATTACGAATTGTATTAAATTATCCTTTTTTCTATCATGGGCAATTAGAGCTATTTTCATGGCACTCATTCCATTCTTATAAAATATTTTCTAAGCCGTATACTAAATCATCTAACTCCATTACTTTTTCAATTGAAAATTTCACGCCCGACATAAATGAACTGCGGCTGAATGAATCATGGCGCAATGTGAGTAGTTGACCTTCTCCTCCAAAGAGTACTTGTTGATGTGCTACAAGTCCAGGAAGGCGTACGCTATGTATACGCATGCCATCAATATCAGCGCCTCTAGCGCCTTCAATCGTTTCTACTTCATCGGGATGTCCTTGCTTATGGCCCCGTCTATTTTCTTGAATTAGTTGGGCCGTTTTATTTGCTGTACCTGAAGGAGCATCCAACTTTCTATCGTGATGCATCTCAATAATTTCAACATCCGGTAAGTAAGCGGCAGCCATTTGTGAAAATTTCATCATTAATATTGCACCAATTGCAAAATTCGGTGCAATTATCGTTCCCAGTTTCAATTCTGTAGATAGCTCTGTAAGCTCTTCTAGTTGTTCATCTGTAAAACCTGTCGTACCAATAACTGGTCGTACCCCATTAAGTAACGCTTCTTTCGTATGCTTGTACACAGTTTCAGGTGTTGTTAAATCAACAAAGACATCCGGTCTCTCTGTTTTAAATAAAGATTCTAAATCTGTATAAACGGGTATACAATAATTGTTAGGGAACTCTGCATAATCCTCTAATGAGTCTGCGATTTCTCTATGATCAAGTACAGCTACTAATTCCATATTGTCGTTCTTCATCACTGTATGTACAGCTTCGGACCCCATTTTACCTCGTGGTCCAGCGATTGCAACACGAATTGTCATTCTTTCTCTTCCTTTCTAGTCCAACGATCTTTGTCACGTGTTTCAAATTTATGTAAAACTCTTTGTAGAGCTTCAGCCATATTAATATTCTCTGCATTTGCAAAACATATAAGGACAAATAAGAAATCTCCAAATTCTTCTTCAAGGGATTTAGCAGCTTCTGTTGGCTTTTTCTTTTTCATGCCATAGACATTTTGCACTTCTCGGGATAATTCACCAAGTTCTTCCGTCAATCTTGCTAATAATTCAAACGGGGGAAAATAACCTTCTTTAAACTGTCCGATATAATCGTCCACTTGTTTCTGCATTTGTTGCATTGTTACTTCTTTACTCATATGTATCACTCTCCTATACTCATCGTAATCAATAATACTAGATGTTGTCAAAATGTCTAAAATACATGATAATATATTTTTGTAAAAGACTTTTTAAAACAGCTTAGTTGGTGACCAACTGAGAGCGACTTCCATGCTCGCATCTCTATTGTAAATCAAATTACTTACGAATTTGATACATATTCTTTTTTTCATACAGTCCTTTCTATTATACGCTCCACTATCCAATAAAGAGGTGAAAAATTGATGCCAAATATTAAATTAAAAAATGTACTGTTTATCATTCTCGGTGCAGCCATCTTCAGTTTTGGATTTATACACTTTACCGTCCAAAACGAGCTAGGAGAAGGTGGCTTTACAGGGATAACGTTAATTCTGTACTTCGTTCTCAAATGGGATCCAGCTTTGATGAACTTACTACTGAATATACCAATGTTTATACTAGGCTGGAAAATACTTGGGCGCAAAATGTTTGCTTATACTGTTATTGGAACTGTCTCCGTCTCAGTATTCATGAAAATCTTCCAAGTTTATCAGTTTGATATTGGGATGAAGGATGATATGTTCTTAGTCGCGCTATTTGCAGGTATTTTCTTAGGCGCTGGACTTGGTATCATATTCCGCTATGGTGGTACAACGGGTGGCGTCGATATTATTGCACGTCTCATCAATAAATTTATAGGCTGGCCGATGGGGAAAACAATGTTCATGTTCGATGCTGTCGTTATTATGCTATCATGGGCGACATTCCTTAATTCACGCTCAATGATGTATACACTTGTCGCTGTCTTTGTCAGTGCTCGTGTTATTGACTTCGTACAAGATGGTGCATATGCTGCCCGTGGAGCTATTATTATTTCCGGCAAACAAGATGAAATTGCCGTGCGAATTACTAAACAAATGGAGCGCGGCGTAACTATCTTAAAAGGTTACGGTCATTACACAAAAGAAGACCGTGAAATTATTTATTGCGTCGTTGCAAAAAATGAACTATTTAGGTTAAAAAGCATTGTACATTCGGTAGATCCGCACGCATTTGTATCTGTTTCAGAAGTACATGATGTTAGTGGAGAAGGTTTTACACTAGACGATAAAAAACAACCGATTGAATAATACATTAAATGAGTGGCAGATAGAGCTAATCTATCTGCTATTTTTATACCCTCAGAAATGTCGATAAAAACCATCAGTATCCTATTTTGTAATTCACCTGAATTAAACGATAATAAGTACCAATAAATCACCAATTAGCAACCTGCAGCTTTAGAATTTATTGGGATTTAAAAAAGCCCTCAGCAACGGATTTTCTCCACTGTTGAGGGCTTTAAATTATATATTATCTGAAAGTACCATAGCTCATGATACGTGCACCCCAGTAACTACCGCTTGAAATACTTTGGTATTGAACTTGGTTACCTGCAGCATGAAGGACTTGTCCATTACCTGCATATAAACCTACATGTGTAATATAACTTCCACCTGGATTTTCAGAGAAGAATATTAAATCACCTACTTGAGGATTACTTGTGTACGAAGCTGCTTCACGTTGTGCGCGGCTATTACGAGGAATTGAACCCATACCTGCTTGATTATAAGTATATTGAGTGAAACCACTACAGTCGAACCCTGAAGGTGTTGTACCACCCCATACGTAAGGAACGCCTAAATATTTTCGGCCCGCATTTATAATAGCTGATCCAGTTGCACTATTTGAAACTTTGCTTACTTTTTTATATTTTTTTAAATAAGCTGATGTCATCCAGCCTGTTTTTCCGTTATAAGTAACTTTATACCATGTTGTACCACTTACTTTTTTCTTATAAGTAGCTTTTACGATAGCACCTTTTTTTGCTGTTAAAATCACTTTTGATTTAGTACTTGCACTCTTACGCATATTTAATGCTGCTGTTGTTTTATATTTGCCGCTAATTTTAGTAGCTGTCGAACTAGCTACTGTTGTAATAGCAGTTGATTTATGTACTTCATTAGTAGATGTTAGGGATTCGGCTGAAGCTGTATTTTGTTGACCCGCTGTCAGTCCTGTGAATGAAATCGTTAAAGCTAATGTACCTGCTGTAATTGCTGTAAATAGATTTTTCTTTTTCATCGATATATACTCTCCAATATTTTTCAAACTATTTAAAGTCGATTATTTTAGTAAATTCATATGCTGTTCTTTCTACAACACTAACTTTACAGAAATTATTTGTAATAAACAACGCTATTTCAATTACAGAAGTATTACAGTTTGACTACAATAAAGGGTTGGTTTATAACAATATTTTGATTTTATGATATTTTTACTATAAAAATTATCGTTTTTATACCAAAAAAGACCCTTGACTGTTTTAACAGTTCAAGGGTCTTCCATTTTGTAGTAGTACAGTTAATATTAGTCTTCGCCATTCATACCCGTATAGATTAACACTAAACGTACTAATTCCATAACAGCAGTTGCTGCCGCTGCAACATAAGTTAGAGCTGCCGCATTTAAAACTTTTTTTGCATCTCGTTCTTCTTCATTGCGAATAATGCCGTGTTCAACAATTTGATTCATGGCACGGTTTGAGGCATTAAACTCTACTGGTAAAGTAACTAATTGGAATACTACACCAGCTGCAAGTAACACAATCCCTACTAATAGTAGGTTTGAACTTGTAGCAATTAAACCAATCATAATGAAAATCCATGATGCATTTGAAGAAATATTTGCTACAGGTACTAATTTAGAACGCATTGTTAAGAATGAATAAGCTTCTTTATGTTGAATCGCATGTCCGCATTCATGGGCTGCTACAGCTGTTCCTGCTACAGATGCTTCATGATAGTTATGTGTTGATAAAGCAACTGTTTTTGTCGCAGGATTGTAGTGATCAGTTAAGAATCCTTCTTGCTCCACTACTCGAACATTGCTTAATCCATTTTGATCTAAAATTAATCTTGCAACTTCCGCACCTGTCATACCAGAAGTTGAACGAACTTGCGAGTACCGTTTATACGTTCTTTTTACTTTCATTTGAGCGTAAATCGGCATTAATAATAACACGATAAAATATATGATATACATCGCTATTGACAAACTAACCATCCTCCTAATACTAGCTTACTATTATTTTACGGTGTCTATGATCTTTCCGCAAATGAAAAGCTTTTTTTCGCAGTCCAAAACGCCAGTGAAATACAACATATAGACAACCAAAATGTAAAATAACCAATTGATTGAACATAATTAGACAACATACTGTAAATTGGCATTTGCCCAAAAACATAATCAATCACATCATTATGCAAAGTCCAAATTGCCGCAATCCAAACATGAATAAACTTAAAACGATAGGCTGGTAAATAAAGAACAGCTTGAACCGCCATCATAAAGTGCGAAAAGACAAGCATCCAACCCATCCAACCGATGGAACCAGTTTCAACTAACGCCCATATATTCATGACCACAGCCCATAAGCCATATTTGACGAGCGTTATTAAAGCGAGTGCCTCAATTATTTTCCAATGACGTCCTAGCAACCAACCGACAATTACTATACAGAAGAACAGAGTTGCGGTAGGACTATCAGGTACAAAGATAAGAAATATTGGCTTAGTTATCTCTAATTGCCAACCGTACCAAATATACCCCAAAATTGTACCGATCACATTAATAATTAATAAAAGCCATAAAAACGATCGATGTATAAGAATGACCCAACATTTCGAGATAGTTGAAGGCATATCAATACTCCTTTTTTTAATGAAATATGTATTCTTTAGTATTGGCAAGTAAAATTGTATCATTCACTTGCATATCATTAGTATAGGTTAAGTTCCTCTATATTCAAATGGATTTCATTCAGCCTATAGATATAATAAAAAAAGAGCCAGTTTCCTGACTCTTTTAATTAAGTAAGTATTATTCAGCTTTTAAGCTTGCAATAAACTCAGCAAGTTTTTGAAGATCTTCATCCGAACCGTCAAATTGACCTGGAGGCATACCACCCTCAGTACCGTTATGAGCAATGTCAGCTACTTCATCAGCCGATAAACCAGTGTTCATCAATGTTTTAGCTACACCACCCTCAAGGTTTTCACCATGACAGTTAATACAAGATTGGCCAGCATAAACTTTATAGCCATCAGATTCTTTATCGAATTCGACTGTTTTAACAATCGCACCTTGTTTTGCAGCTGCTTCCCAGTCATGGTTAACTACTGATTCCCAAGTTAAGAAAATCATAGAAGCAAGTGCTAATAACATGAACGCTACTGGAAGTGGGCGTTTCATCGGGCGACGTTCTGGTCCTCTATCTAAGAATGGCGCTAATAGTAGTGCACCGAAAGCAATCCCCGGTATTACCATAGCTCCAATAATGTTATATGGACCTGAAGCGTATTCATATTTTAATAATTGGTATAAGAATAAGAAATACCAGTCCGGCATTGGTATATAACCTGCAACTTTTGACGGATCTGCCTGTGCCTCAAGTGGAGACGGGTGAGCGACAGTCAAGATTAGATAACCAATAAGAAATACAGCACCAACCATCCATTCTTTCAGTAAAAAGTCTGGCCAGAATGGTTCTGTTTTCCCCGGATATTCGGAATAGTCTGGCGGAGTTTTTGTTCTGTTTGCTTTATAAGGCACACGAGAATCTCCTACGAATTTCATTCCTTTTCCGCGATGCATTGTGTCCCCTCCTTTAGTAATTCTTCAAGTTCATTGTAAAACTACAATGGACCTGAAATACCTTGTCTGCGAATCATTACAAAGTGTGCTGCAAGCAACCCAAGCAAAGCAGCTGGTAAGAAGAATACATGAATCGCAAAGAATCTTGTTAATGTTTGTGCACCGACGATAGTACTATCTCCGGCAAGTAATACTTTAATCGATTCTCCAATAAATGGTACTGAAGCAGCGATTTCAATACCTACTTTCGTAGCGAATAATGCTTTCATATCCCATGGAAGTAGGTAACCTGTAAAGCCAAGGCCTAACATTACTGCGAAAATTAGTACCCCAACAATCCAGTTTAGTTCACGAGGTTTTTTGTATGAACCTGTGAAAAATACACGTAATGTATGAAGGAACATCATGACAATTACGAGTGAAGCTCCCCAGTGATGCATACCACGCACAATCTCACCGAATGCTACTTCATTTTGAAGGTAGTAAACAGATTTCCATGCATTTTCAATATCCGGAACATAGTACATTGTTAAGAACATACCTGAAAGGATTTGAATAACTGTTACGAAGAACGTTAAGCCTCCGAAGCAATATACGAATGCAGAAAAATGATGTGCAGGGTTAACGTGCTCTGGCACTTCATGGTCGGCTATATCGCGCCAAATTGGTGTGATATCTAAGCGTTCATCGACCCAATCATAGATTTTATTTAGCACTGATGTCGTACCCCCTTACAATTAAACTAAAGTATTTGCTCTTGTGTTCCCGATCATTAATAGACCGTCTTTTTCTTTCACTTCGAACTCATCTAACGGACCAAGTGGTGGTGTACCTTTGATGTTGTCACCATTTTTCTCGTAGCGGCCAGCGTGACACGGGCAGAAGAATTGGTTTTTGTGTTCTGGGTCACCTTCCCAGTTTACAGTACATCCTAAATGTTTACATACAGGTGAAAGAGCGATAACTTCTTCGCCTTCTTTATAAACCCACGCTGTATTTGTAACATTAGATTTGTACCAAGCGTCAACTTGTTCAAAAGTGAAGTCAACTTTAACAGGAACTTCTGTTAACTCAGAGATTTTTTGTTTAGTTAATATAAAATCTCCGCCTTCTTTTTTCTGTAATACCGGGTCAACCGCAAAGCGGACCATCGGCATTAACATACCAGCAGCCATAAAGCCACCAACACCTGTTAATGTGTAGTTAAGAAATTGACGTCTTGTTACACGATTGTTACTCATCCTTTTCCCCCCTCTAACTTTAAAGGTCAGTCCAACGGACAAACTTATACAAAATAGTATTACTAGGACATATCTATGATATATCAATCAAAATGGAAGGTCAATAACGCATTCGACACTTTTGTCATGATTTGTGAACATTTCATGAAAGAAAACTACTGACCTGCCCATTTAGCGGATAACATTGGTACAACTTGTCGAAGTTGGTCACTTAACACAGATTGTTTGACTGATTGATCCATATCTCCAAGTGGTATAGATGGTAACCATAGAACCGTTAACTCAGGCGTTTCGCTTGTCCAACTATGATCTGATGTCATATAGAAGATGTATTTAAAACCCGCTGACTTTAATTCATCATCAATTGCCTCAATAAAGTTTTTTTTCGGCATGCTATTTGTGTACGTAAATGGTGGTGTTACCATAATGCGTCCTTTAAATTGCTGTTCCACAAATGCCGTTAACGACATTAAAAACTCTGCAGCTGAAGCGCTTTGCTTCATACCTATCGGTGAACCATCCATCACAGCTAGTGGGACAATTGCGGTGTCAATAAATTCTTTTTGTGTTAAAAATACATCTACATCTTTGCCAATCCAAAACATTTTTATTTCCTCCCGAGAAAAAACTTCATCTAAGCGATGAAGTTTTTTCTATTCATTCACATTTTTTAAGACATTTAGTAATGCGGATAATTCATAAAACTTTTCTTTGTCATTATTGTCTAACGCTTCATCAATTTGCTTTAAAATCGTTTCTTCCCTAAATGACTTCATGCTATCATTCAATATTTCCTCAGCTAGCATGCGGTCCTTTTCACTAATATGCAAATACTTAGGCATATGAGGGTTCTCTTCTAGAACCGCTAAGTATTCGCTACTAGGTGGCAGTTTAGGGAAATTAAGTTGGATAAACATTTCTTCATCTGGATGCATTCTCAAGTCATGGAATGATTTCTCTGCATCTGCAGTCATAATATTCCCTTTGTAAAAGCGAAATGGAATACCAGATGATTCAGTCGTTGACATGACCATTGCTCGTGGGCAATAATGTGCTTCCTCAACAAAATGTACATGCTCCAGCAGTTCATCATGGCCGAGTAAATAATTTAAAATCCATACACATTCACGTCGCTTTAATTGATAACGTTTTAAAAACCAATGAACGAAAACCTTTTTATCCATCACAGAAACGGAAGCGGTCATACCGATTCCCCCTCTCACTCGAAAGTTTGTAAGAGATCCAACCAAGTCGGCTCATCAGGCTGTAGTGCTACTAATCGATTGACAACTTCGTGAGCTTCCTCACGTTTACCATCTTCGATTAGGAAATACGCGTACTTTTCTAAAAATGCTGGATCTTCCTTATGGTCATTATATGCCAAAGAGTAAAATTCGTATGCACGATTATAATCTTCTAGGCGATCATAAGATTGTGCAGCAAATGCAGATAAAGTAGACCAGTCAAAATTGTCATTACGCAATACTTCAATCAATTCAACAATCTCTTCATCACGCTCATCTTGCGCTAATAGTGCAACGAGCGTTAAAATTGCTTCCATATATTCACCATCAAGTGCAACTGCCTCGCGTAAATATTGTTCAGCCTCTTCTGGTAAACTGTTTTTCAACGCCATTTTACCTGCAAATAAATACAATTCTTTATCGTATTCATCACGTTTAATGCCTTCTTTAATTATTTCTAAAGCTTTTTTATTATCTTCTTGCATTGCATAGCTCTCAGCTAATAATAAATAACCTGCAAAATAATCAGGATCTACTTCTTTTAACTCTTCTAAATGTTTAATTGCTGTTTCATACATTTGAGATTGGAAAGCAGAATAAGCTGCACCAAACAATAAATCTGGTGCGACATGATACTCTAGTGCTTTCAAATAATATGTTAACGCCTCTTCAAACGCAGCTCCCGTACGGTGTACTTCAGCGAGGCGCTCGACTAAGCGGATACCTGCAATCTCTTCTTGCTCTTCATACAACTCTCCATAAAGGCGTGCAGCTTCAGTTAAGCGACCTAACTCTAAAAGTAGCTCAGCCTTCGCAAAACGCAACAAAGGTTCAGTAGGTAATAATTCTAACGCCTCATTTATACGCTGCTCAGCGACCTCGTAAAGGCCTTGCATTTGATAATAATCCGCCAGTGCTAATAAAACTTGTGGATACTCTGGCTCATCAGGACGCACTGACATGAACATATCTAATGCTTCGTCTTCTTCTCCGCGGTCCATCAGCAATACTGCACGATCAATTTTCAATTGCGTTTCATCCGGGAACAAAAATTGCAAATGTTCAAATAGCTGATCTGCTTCTGCTAAAAAGCCGTAATTTACTAGCAGCTCTGCTATTTCATATTGCACATTAGGGTCAGCTTGCATTTTGAACTGCTCCAATAAATCTTGAATTCCCTCTAGATTTCCTTGCTCAATTACTTCAATCATTTTATTTTGAATTTCCAAGCGCTTCACCTATTCTCATTAATTTCAATCATTATGCTACATGACAAATTCTTTATGTACAAGGAAAAACCCTCCTGTTTAGTGGAGAGTTTTCGCATTTAGTCTATTCAATTCCTAACAACTTGTACATCTTCAAAGAATGTTGGGTAAGAGACTGCGATACAGTCAGCATCATCTAACTCGACTGCACCTTCAGTAATGATTGCAGCAATTGCTCCCATCATACCAATCCGGTGATCTCCATAAGTTCGAATCGAATTGCCTGTTAACGGCGTCGGTCCGTTAATAATCATACCGTCATCTGTCGCTTCAATATTCGCACCAAGCTTTTTCAGTTCATTAACAACCGCTGTAATACGGTCTGTTTCCTTCACCTTAAGCTCTTCTGCATCTTTTATAACCGTTTGGCCATTCGCTTGCGTTGCTAAGAGTGCAAGAATCGGAATTTCATCGATTAAGCGGGGAATAACGTTGCCACCAATTGTTGTTCCTTGTAAATTAGAAGTAGAAATAGTTATTGTGCCTGTCGGTTCAGCGGCTGTCTCATCATCAATTGCAATCGTCATTTTCGCATTCATTTCCTGTAATACATCAATAATACCTGTACGTGTAGGATTCAACCCAACGTTTTCTAGCGTCATTTCGCTATTTTCAGCAATGGCTCCAGCTACAAGGAAAAATGCTGCAGACGAAATATCCCCAGGGACCGCTACATGCGTTGCAGTCAATTGTTGACCACCTTTAAACGATACAACACCATCATCAGTTGTAATTTCCGCACCAAATTGACGTAGCATACGCTCTGTATGATCACGGGAAACTTCCTGCTCACGAATAATTGTCGTGCCTTCCGCATTTATACCGCCTAATAGAATGGCAGATTTTACTTGTGCACTTGCAACAGGCATTGTATAATCGATTGCTTGCAATTTCGTTCCTTGAATCGCCAGAGGCGTAAATTGACCATCCATACGACCGGATATACTAGCACCCATCTCACGTAATGGATTAATCACACGCTTCATCGGACGCTTAGCAATCGACTCATCACCATTTAATACAGAATGGACATTAGAGCCTGCCATTAATCCAAGCATTAGGCGCGTCGTCGTACCAGAATTCCCGGTATATAAAATATCGGTCGGCTCCTGCCATGCAGCCATGCCTTCACTATCAATCACAACATTCGTACCGTCTAATTCAATATGTACACCTAATTTGCGGAAGCAATCAATTGTACACAAACAATCATCACCAAGTAAAAAGCCACTTACTGTCGTACGTCCCTTCGCAATTCCACCGAACATGATAGAACGATGAGAAACTGATTTATCACCTGGAACGGTAATTGTTCCTCTTAATGTTGGCTTATTGTAAGCTAAAGATTTACTCTTCACCATCCTATTCACCTACCCTTTATGAAATATAAATTTCGTATGGACTGCGCTTTTGAATACATGCAGCCGCACGTTCACGATCATCTGCATTTTGGAAACTGACAACTAAAATACCGAAGACATCTTCACGTGTTTCCACAATACGAATATTCGTAATACTAATACGTTCTTCAGCTAAAAAAGCTGTAATTTCCGCGATACTACCAGGGTAATCAGGTACATCAACATATAAATCATAAGTCATGTACATGGCCCCTTGTGAGCTAATTGGTAGCTCATCACGCACCATTTTAGCTTTCGCAAAGTAATCCTCGATTTGTGCAGCCTCTCCTACTGTAAGAAGATCTTGCACACGTTTCATCTCTGCCTGCCAATCGGCTAGTTGTTCTGCAATTTGCTGACGGTTTTGCATTGTAATATCACGCCATAAAATAGGATTAGATGACGCAATTCGCGTTAGATCTCGAAAGCCCCCTGCTGCTAATAATTTTGTGATTGGGTTATCCGTTCCTTCAGCATGTAGTTGGTGCACCAACGAAGCTGCGACTATATGAGGGAAATGGCTGACAACAGATGTCATGTGATCATGCTCAGTTGCTGTCACACGCATTAATTTCGCACTTGTATATTGCAGTAGATCTTGTAGATTATTAATTGTCTCCTCATTTTCACCTTCTAAAGGCGTTAGCATATAATACGCATTTTCAAAGAGATACGGCTTAGCCGCTAGTACACCGCTTTTATGTGAACCTGCCATTGGGTGACCACCGATAAAAGTAATACCTTGCTGACGAAGTTCGTATGCTTTTTCCATAATCAAAGATTTCGTACTACCCGTATCCGTCACAATTGTAGTAGACGGTAGTCCCCAAGATTTTAGGGACTCCATCCACTCAAGCGTCGCATTCACAGGTGTTGCAAATACAATTACATCTACTTTTTTTGCTATTTCCTCAGGATTTTTCGTTACATCTTGTACAACACCCAGCACTTTTGCACTTTGTAGTGTGTCAGAATTGGCATCAAACCCTATCACTCGAACATTCGGTGATTTTTGGAGAGCTAAAGCAATAGATCCACCAATTAGGCCAAGGCCTACAACAAGAACTGTTTGTTTCATGATAAGACTCCTTGCTCCTGCAAAACTGCATCTAGCTGCGTTAAGAAACCTTCATTTTGAGCTTGCGTACCAATTGTTACACGAATATATCCTGGTGTACCTAGCGCATTACCACTGCGAATAATGAATCCACGTTTCATCAATCCTTGGAAAACAACATCGCTATCTGCTTTTACTTCCATTAATATGAAGTTTGTATTAGTTGGGAAGTAGTGTAATTTGTTTTTATCACAAAATACTTCAAATTGTTTTAGACCCTTGCTGTTTTCTTCGCGACATTTTTCAATATAAGCATCGTCTTGTAATGCTACTTGTGCAATAGCTTGGCTTAATACTGTATTATTAAATGGTCCACGAACAGGTTCCATCTTAGCAATCAATTCTTTGTTAGCAATGCCGTAACCTACGCGGAATGCTGCAAGGCCATATGCTTTTGAGAACGTTCTTAAAATGATGACGTTTGGATAGTTTTGAATATACGGTACTGTATTTACGTGTGCAGCACTTGTAACGTACTCGAAATACGCTTCATCTAGCACGACCAATACATCTGATGGAACTTTTTTCAGGAATGCTTGCAATGGCTCATCTTCTACTACAACACCTGTTGGATTATTCGGGCTACATACCCACACAACAGCTGTGTTTTCATCGATTGCTTCAAGCATAGTGTCTAAATCGTGATTACCATCTATTAAAGGTACTTCACGAATTTCAGCTCCTTCGATTTTTGCGTTAAGTGCGTATTGTGAAAATGTCGGATTCCCCATGACTGTATTAACACCTGGATACAATAATGCACGCGTGATAATACTAATTAATTCATCAGAGCCATTACCGAAGATTAATTCATTTTCCGAAATGCCTAATTTAGTTGCGACAGCAGCACGTAATTCCGTTGCATAACCATCAGGATATAACGCAAAGTTAAATGATTCCTTAGCCAAAAATTCTTGCACTTTTGGAGAGCTACCAAATGGGTTTTCATTTGACGCTAATCTAACGATTTCTTCTAAGCCAAATTCTCTTTTCACTGCATCGATTGATTTTCCTGGTTTATAAGCCTTCATACCTGTAATTTGTTCTTTCCATTTCATCGAACGTTCGCCTCTTTCTTGTTACATGTTTACTTTACTAAATCAGGTCTTAATTTCACCGCATCATTTAAATAAATATGACGGATCTCCTGCTGACTTATTTCCGTGTTCACATGCATAAGCACGCGAATACATAACGGCAATGCATTAGCAACATTCATCTCATGCATACACATAACCGGTATATAGCTCCAACCTTCTTTTGTACGCACCGCTTTCGCCGGGAATGCTGAGACGATATCTGGTGTTGTAGAAATAACAACAGATGCAATGTCATCTACTGCTATATTATTTGCTTTCACAATTTCTTCTATTAATTTCTCAGTTTCTGCTAAGACGATTTTTGCCTCATCAGACGCCACTGTAATGGCACCTCGTACTCCACGAATCATGCGAGCACCTCCTCTATTAATACACGAAGAAGACGATCGATTTCTTGACATTCTTCTACTGATATTTGTTGTACAAATGGCTCACCAATTTGCTTTAACAAGACAAATTGTAAAACGCCGTATTCTGCTTTTTTATCTTTCATTAGATAGCCTTGTAGCTGTTCAAATGTAAATTTATTGACTGCATCAAATGAGTAACCGTTACGTAGAGCAAAGTCGATAAATGAACGTGTAAAGGTTGGTGAGATTGTTCCGTAGCGCTCACTTAAAATAAGGGCATAGACCATACCAATCATAACTGCTTCACCGTGCGCTAATTTACCAAACCCTGAAGCTGCTTCGATGGCATGACCATACGTATGTCCAAAGTTTAAGAACTTACGTACAGAATGCTCCTCTTCATCTTGTGCGACAATATCCGCTTTCACACGGATCCCTTGCTCTAAATGTCTAGCAAGCTCAACTTGGCTAAAATGCAAAATAGAATTGGCCTCCATTAAATTGGCTAGCCATTTTTCATCAAAAATACTTGCATGTTTGATCACTTCTGCCATCCCAGAACGCACTTCTCTTTCTGGTAAGGATGACAAATATGAAATATCATACAGCACTCCTTGTGGCTGATAAAACGCGCCAATCATATTTTTGCCTAGTGGATGGTTGATCGCCGTTTTGCCGCCAACTGCACTGTCATGAGCCAAAATCGTCGTCGGAATTTGAATAAATGGAATGCCACGCATAAATGTTGCTGCAACAAAACCCGTTAAATCACCGACTGCTCCCCCACCGAACGCAAAAACAAATGATTTGCGCGTGCATTTTTGCTCTAATAAAAATGAATGTGCCGCAAAGAAACTATCAAAGGTTTTGCAAGCTTCACCTGCTGCCAACACATTTACTTCAAAAGGGTATGGAAATTCCGCCGTAAAGCGTTCACTATGTAATTGCCATACCTTTTCATCTGTAAATACGATAATTTTATCTGCCTTTGAGAGCTGGTCATTAAATGATTTTACTGCCTCTGTTAAATTATTTGCACCAATTTGCACCTCATACGCATGGGATTTCGCTTTAACTGGAATATTCATCGTTAAAACTCCTTCGTATATTGTTTATGCGCCGCAAGCTGTTCCTTTAGCTGTGGTAATTGATCGCTGTGGAAATGCTCCATTATTGCGTTCGCAATTTCCCATGCAATTGCATGCTCTGCAACGACAGAAGCCGCTGGAACTGCACAACTATCAGATCTCTCAACACTTGCTTTAAACGGCTCTTTTGTTTCAATATCAACACTTTGTAGTGGTTTATATAAAGTAGGAATAGGTTTCATAACACCTCGTACCACGATTGGCATTCCTGTTGTCATACCACCTTCTAAACCGCCAAGACGATTTGAGCTTCTCGTGTAGCCATCTTCCTCAGACCAAATAATTTCATCATGTACTTCGCTGCCTTTACGGTGAGCCATTTCAAAGCCTAAACCGAACTCTACACCTTTAAATGCATTGATACTTAACATAGCAGATGCTAATTTTGCATCTAGTTTACGATCATAATGTACGTAAGATCCGATACCAGCTGGTAAACCTTCTACGATTACTTCAACAACACCACCGATTGAGTCGCCTGCTTTTTTCGCTTCATCAATGGCTTCAACCATTTCCGCTGAAGCTTCTGAATCTGCACAATAGCATGCATCCTCTTCGATAATTGCACGAATTTCAGCTACTGATTTTCCTGCAGTAGATTCAGGGTTAGCAATGATGCCACCGATTTCAGTAACATGTGAAACGATTGAAATACCTAACTCTGCTAAAAATGCTTTCGCCACTGCACCAACCGCTACACGTACAGTCGTTTCACGAGCTGAAGAGCGCTCTAATACATTACGTAAATCACGGTGACCATATTTCATTCCACCGACTAAATCTGCATGTCCAGGACGTGGACGTGAAATTTGACGCTTAATGTCTTCCGGGTTAATATCTTCCTCTAATGGCTCTGCACCCATAATTTTCGTCCAGTGCTTCCAATCATCATTAGTTACAACAAGTGCTACTGGAGAGCCTAGTGTACTACCATGGCGAACGCCTGATAAGATTTCCACTGTATCCGTTTCAATCTGCATACGACGACCTCGACCGTGGCCCCCTTGACGTCTTTTTAATTCTTTATTTATTAACTCAGCCGTTAATGGCAACTGAGATGGTAACCCTTCGATGATTGTTGTTAATTGCGGTCCGTGTGATTCTCCTGCTGTTAAATAACGCATAACACTTTCTCCCTTCAACTCGCTAAAGTATTTGTTTTTCACTATAACATATTATGTTTCAAAAATCAGTGAATTAACGGAACTTTTTCGCAAAATCCTATAAATTTTGACTATCTATTTTTTTTAGAAAAAATCGCCTTTCGCGACGAGGCGAAAAGCGTTCTTGCGTTTGCTTTTATAATAGAAGAAATGCGATTACATTTTTCTATAAAAGAATGTATCCTCAATATCAAATTGATAACGGGATGGATTGAAAATTTGCTCTGTAGAACCGACGAATAATACGCCACCTGAGCGAAGAGATTTACTAAAGTTATCGTAAATTTGATCCTTCGCTTCTTCAGTGAAATAAATCATCACATTACGACAAACGATTAGATCATAGTTTTGATCATATGTATCTTTTAATAGATTATGTTTTTTAAATGAGACTGTTCTTTTAATCTCGTCCTTCACTTTGTAAAAAGATCCTTCTTTGTCAAAATACTTCGCTTGGATATCCTTTGGAACCTCTGCTAAAGAACGCTCAGGATAAATACCAGCCTTTGCTTTTGCAATAGCATTTTCATCTAGATCTGTTGCAGTAATCGAGATTTGAGATAACGGCACATGGTTCGATAACGTCATCGCTAATGAATACGGTTCTTCACCAGTAGAACAAGCAGCGCTCCAAATTTTCAATTTCTTATTTTGCTGTAATAGACGAGGGAATACTTTGTTTTGGAGAACTTCCCATCTTTTTCCGTTACGATAAAATTCGGAAACGTTAATCGTCATGCGATCCAAAAATTCATCTAAAAGTTCACGATCTCTATCTAATGCATTAAAAAATTCAATAAAGCTTTTAAAGCCTTTTTTTTCATATAAAGATGTTAAACGTCTTTTCATTTGAGCTTCTTTGTATAAGGCAAGATCAATACTTGTTTTTCTTTTAATACTTCCCACAAATTGTTCATAATCAGTCATAAGAATATCTTCCCTCTCTTTAGTCCTATGTCTATTATATCGGAAATGAAGCATTTCTTAAATAGTAGATATAAAGAGTTATTTGACAATTTGAGCAATTCAAGTGTGTTTCTTCATAACCGCTACTGTTATGTATCATACTATGAAAAAAAGCTGCTCGCAAAATTGCGAACAGCTTTTGAAAATAAGAATTATACTAATTCGTTTTCGTTGAAGAATAAACCAATTTCACGTTCAGCTGAAGCTAAAGAATCAGAACCGTGAATAACGTTGTGAGAAAGAGTAGTAGAGAAATCTCCACGGATTGTTCCTGGTGCTGATTCAGCAGGGTTTGTAGCGCCCATCATTAAACGTGCTACTGAGATTACATTTTCGCCTTCCCATACCATTGCAAATACAGGACCAGAAGTGATGAATTCTACTAATTCACCGAAGAATGGACGTTCAGCATGTTCTGCGTAGTGTTTTTTTGCAAGCTCTTCAGTAATTTGTATTAATTTAGCGCCTTTAAGTTCGAAACCTTTACGTTCGAAACGATCTACGATTTCACCTACTAATTGACGTTTAACGCCATCAGGTTTAACCATTAGAAATGTTGTTTGAATAGCCATTGTTAAAATACAACTCCTTAAAATTGTTTACAGGTTTTATACCCACCGTAAAATATTATCATTGTATGGCAGATAGTTCAACATATAGTATTAAAATTTGCGTTTCCCCATATATAATGCGATGTCACGCAAAGACTTTTTGATTGAATTTTGTGGAAGAGCATCAACTTCACGTAGTGCTTTTTGTAAATATGTGTCGCTAATTTTCTTTGCCTTCTTAATCGCTTCTGACCCACGAATTTTACCTAATAATTCTTGTCTTTCATCTTCGGTAATTGTACCCTCTAAAGCTTTCTCGATTAGCGGGCGAATAGCCGGGTCATCTCTGACTAACAACACTGGCAAGGTAATATTACCTTGTAGTAAATCACTGCCTGCGGGTTTGCCCAGCTGTTTATCTGTTGACGTTAAATCTAGAATATCATCGATAATCTGGAATGACATGCCAACATAATAACCGTAGCGTTTTAAACGGCTCGCAATCTGGTCGTCTGTACCAGCCACTACGGCACCAAGATGACAACTAGATGCAATCAGCAATGCTGTTTTACGTTTAATCCGTCTAAAATAGTCACGTATGTTTTGATCGAGCTGCATTTTATCTTCAATTTGAATAACCTCACCAACACAGATTTCCACCATCGTCTTCGATAAAATTTCATGTGCCTTTGGATTGTCAATATCGGTAATATATTGCAATGCTCGTGCAAAAATAAAGTCGCCTGTGTACATTGCCACTCTATTATTCCACTGAGATTTAACTGTAGGTCTTCCTCTTCTCATTTCCGAATCATCAATGACGTCATCATGAACAAGTGAAGCCATATGGATTAATTCCAAAGAAACTGCTACTTTTTTCATCTGCTCGATATCATAGTGACCAAATTTTGCCGAAAGTAAAACGAAAACGGGACGAATTCTTTTCCCTCCAGCTTTTAACAAATGAAGAGAAGCATCATTCAAGAAGTGTGAAGACGAATTCAACGCTGTTTCTAATTCTTTTTCGATGACCTCTATATCTGATTTCAAATCAGAGTAGAGTAGTTTTAACTTCATCTTTTCCACGTGAATAAACCTTCTCCCACCTAGTTTTCTTTTTTGAAGCCCATATGCATAGCAGCAGCTCCACCACTATATGCTTTATATTTTACATTTTGGAAACCTACTTGCTCGAACATTTTCTTTAACTGCTTCATACCTGGGAAATCGTCCGCAGATTCTTGTAGCCAAGAATATTCTTTATAGCTTTTAGCAAATAATTTACCGAAAATCGGCATGATAAATTTAAAGTAAAATCTAAATAACTGACGGTAACCAGGAATTTCAGATTGTGATGTTTCTAAACAAACTGCCATACCACCTGGTTTTAACACGCGTTTCAGTTCACTCAAAACTTGCATATAGTCAGGAACATTACGAAGTCCAAAACCAATCGTTACATAGTCAAATGTATTATCAGGAAACGGTAATTCCATAGCATTACCTTGTAGCAAATTGATTTGAGGATACGATTTTGTCTTCTCAATGCCTACATTCAGCATATTTTGACTAAAATCAAGGCCTGTTACTTGTCCTGTTTCACCTATAACATCAGCCATGGTAATCGTCCAATCTGCTGTGCCACAGCAAACGTCTAATGCTTTAGAGCCTCGTTTTACTTGCATACGATTCATCGTATCTTTGCGCCATTTTTTGTGTAATTGAAAGCTAATAACAGAGTTCATTTTGTCGTAGCTATCCGAAATATTTTCAAATACTTCGTGTACACGTTCTTCTTTCGATTGTGACACTGTTTTTCAACCTTCTCTCGTCGTTAGTTGTTCACATGTATGAGTTGGCATGCGACTTATAATGAGCGTTTTGACTTCATCTTGAAGAAATGGAGAAGTTGAAATACTTCGAATTAATGTAGATGAAAGCTCTGATACTAAATCTTCTAAAATTCTCTCTGCCGATCTTTTTGTAGAAGTAAATTGTTCACTTTTCTCAATCGCCGCCACAATGCGTGTCTGCATATGTGTTTGCTGTAAATTTCGCAATTCATACGCGAGTCTATTCAATACTAGCGCTTGCTGCATTAGTGGAATATATTGATCGAAATGATAATGTTTCATAAATTGTTCAATAGACTTTGATTCAATGACAGTTAATGTGTGCAACCAATCAGCTATAGGACGAATCGTCGGCTCATAAACAGCTGTCTTTTTTTCGCTAATGTCTACGACACCACCCGATAATAATCGAATTAAAGCGATATTAGGTATTTTAGACAACATTTGATAGTACATGCCACTATAAAAATCTCCAGCTAAAACGGTTAGCTGTTGGCCCTTTGAAGTAGCGTCTACTTCATCGATTTGATCATGCGCATGTAGCGCAGTGTAAATCATACCGATTGTTGTAGCCACTTCATCTTGCTCGTTTGTCCACTTTTCACCATTCAAGAATGGTAACAATAAATAAAATAATGTCTCATTTTCTACAATGGGCTGACCTGTATATTTGAGGAGCGTTCTATGATGCAATTGCATTAAAATATTCGTTTGTAGTTCTTGTATTTTGTTGTCAATGTTAGCTGCATTCATAAACTTTTCTCCATTTCAGTTTGTTTCCTGTTATCTATATACTTTTCCAATATTTACATAATTGTAGTGTTATGCTATTTTACATAAAAAATGATGTTTCGATTATTTTTTCGCTTCACTATTTACGACACCATAAGCTGTACGAATTTCTGCTTTACCACGAATCTTCATTGCAGACGTATGTTCCGTAAATTGGGCAATCATAATTTCACCGCTATCTAATTTTTCGGAGTGATGAAACTTTGTATCTGTACCGCGAGTTAAGCCGATTACGTGAACGCCATCTTCTTCTGCACGGATTACAATATAGTCAGTTTGAGACATATTAACATTCTCCTTGCTATCTTATTTCCTTTGTTTATCATATCACAAAAAAAGGTCTATTTTAAGACATTTGAATGAATGATAGTATTTCTGAACGTTTTACGTCGTTCTCTTCAAAGATCCCTTTTGCAACAGATGTAATCGTTTTAGCACCAGGCTTTTTAATACCACGCATCGTCATACACATATGTTCTGCTTCAACAACTACATAAACACCTTGTGGATTTAGCATCTCCATCAACGTATCAGCAATTGTCGCCGTAATACGTTCTTGTAGTTGAGGACGGTGTGATACCGTTTCCACTGTACGAGCTAATTTACTCAAACCAGCGACAACGCCGTCTTTCGGTATGTATGCAATATGCGCCTTACCATAAAACGGCACTAAATGATGTTCACACATTGAGAAGAATGGGATATCCTTCACAAGTACAACCTCGTCATGTCCTTCATGGAAAACTGTTTCAAAATATTTCTTTGGATCCTCATGCAATCCCGCGAACATTTCTTGATACATTTTCGAAACACGCTTTGGCGTATCTAAAAGTCCCTCGCGATTCGGATCTTCTCCAACCGCTTCAAGAATCAATTTAATCGCTTGCTCTATTTTATTTAAATCCATAGTAGTCAACATTAATCCCCCAATATATCAGCATTACTAGTTACATTGTGATGGTAGCACAATCACAGCAAAATGCAAAATACCATGCCTAAAATAAAGGCGGGTTTTTTTGAACATTTACCCAACACTATTTTTTTGTTAAAACTTTATTTTTTCTGTCGCTTTGTTCCTAACCACAAATCATAGGCAATTATATATATACTCTCTTTATCTCATGTTTTCAGCAGAGCTGAAAGATTGACTGAAAAACCCCGATTCTTTGTAAAATCTAAATAACTAAAAATCGTAAGGAAATCAAAACACTGAGCTTTGAATAAAAATAAACCAAAGGAAAATCAAGAACAGGAATAACCTAAAGATTTTCAAATCCTGATGTTAACCAAAATAAATCCCATCTCTAATCATAAACAGAAACCTTTAAACTAAGCACAAATTTGCAGACTTTACCCCATCACACGAGAAATGAACAAGAAAATGTAATTTCTTGTTCATTTCTCGTATGCCAGTCTATTCATAACAACAGACTAGCCAGAGACAAACAAAAAGAACAGCCTTCCTAAGAAAGCTGTTCTATGTACCACAGATACTAATTATTTCACAGCATCTTTAAGCGCTTTACCTGGTTTGAAAGCAGGGACTTTGCTTGCAGCGATTTCGATTTCTTCACCTGATTGTGGATTACGACCTTTACGAGCCGCACGTTCACGTACTTCGAAGTTACCAAAACCGATCAATTGTACTTTATCACCCGTTGTAAGAGCTTCTTGAATTGTATCAAATACTGCTTCAACTGCTTTAGAAGCGTCTTTTTTAGAAAGACCTGCAGCTTCAGCAACAGAGTTAACTAATTCTGTTTTATTCACACCATTCACCTCCTCTCAAAGGGTATGGACTCAATCATGTAAAAAGATTATCACAACCGAAAACCCTATGCAACAATATTTATACTCCTTTTAGCTAGTTTAAGCAAATTTAATCCTTATAAAACGCAAAAAGGCCTTTTGCAGAGTCGCAAAAAGGCCTTTTTTTGTTTTTTCTATAAATAAATGGTTAATTATAAAATAAACGTTACCATCCCACGATCACCTTGATTAACCATTCTTTCAATCGTTTGACGCATTCTTGTTTTCGCATGAGCTGGTACAGCATTTGTTTTATAAGCAATACTTTCTTTCATCACTTCATAAAGTGGTGTACCAAAAAGTTGGGTATTCCAAAGTGCATCTCTATCATGATAATAACCATGCTTCAAGTCTTTTAATAGTTGTTGACTATGAAACTCAGATCCTATTAATGGTGCAAATTCCGCCTCCATATCAATGCGCAAAATGTGGTATGACGGGGCATTTGCCTTCATTCGGACACCAAAGAAATTATTTTGCTTAATGATTTCGGGCGGCGTTGGTTCTAGCTCTTGCATATTGGGTAAAGTAACGCCATAGCCATCTTTTTTAGCCTTTTCTATCGCTTCATGGAATCGTTTATGAGCCTTTCTCGCTTCCTGCGATTCCTTTATAAATAACAACCATTCCTTTTTTGTAACGACAGGTTCTTCCAAAAATTGTTCGCAAACAGACTGATATATGTCATTTTTTACTTGAAGTGTAATTCTAGCACTACCAAGTCCTGGATTCACATCCGTCACTTCTGCACTAGAAATATAATCTTCTTCACTTAATTTTGTGGCAATATGTTTAACATCACGAATTTTTGTCACAGATTCGCCCCATTTAGTAATTGCTTCGTTTAAAGAGGCATTAATCGGATTCGATTCTTCAATGACTTCCATCCAATCTGGACGCTCAATATCAATCGTTGTAATCGGAAATTCAAAGAGTGCTTCACGCAAAATGGCATTCACTTCCTGCACAGACATTTGATCTGCAGAAGTGCTTATTACAGGTACCTGATAACGCTCAAATAACTCATCACGCAACGCTACTGTGTCCTTGTGAGCAGGCATTTTACTATTAATCACGACAACAAAAGGCTTGCCAATGGACTGTAATTGCTCGATTATTTCAATTTCTGCTTTTTCAGCCGCCTGTCTCGGAATCCCGTTTACAGTACCATCCGTTGTAATGACGATGCCAATATTCGAATGATCACGGATGACTTTATCAGTACCAATCCTAGCTGCCTCTTGAAAAGGAATCGGCTCATTATGCCATGGTGTGTGTACTAATTTCGGGCCATTTTCATCTTCATAGCCTTTCACACCATCAATAATATAGCCGACACAATCGGCCAATCGAATTTGCATCGTTAGAGGCCCTTCTCCGACTGCAATTTGTGTTCCTTTAGCCGGGACAAACTTAGGTTCAGCCGTCATAATAACGGGTCCTGGAGAGCTTTGAGGCAACTCGTCCTGCGCTCGCATACGTTCGGCTTCATCTGTTATGTTCGGCAACACCATTACTTCCATTACACGCTTTGTAAATGTTGATTTTCCAACTCTAACTGGTCCTACGATTCCGAGATATACATCACCGTTTGTACGCTCCACAATTTGCTCATATAACTGTTCTGAAATGTGAATCCCTCCTATTCTACGCAATCTATTCTATGCATAAAAAAAACGTTTCATGCTAAATGCATAAAACGTTTTGAAAGGTTATTTTTTATCAGTTAAAAACATGACTTCATTTTCATCGCTAACTGTATATGGTAAAGAGTAGGCTGGTAAAATGGCGTATTTATCAGATAATAAATATCGAATATCCTCACCCTTTTTTACTTTTGGCTTATCTTCATCTAAAATGCGCTGTAATTCGATGGAGTAGTCGATGCAAATTTCACCACTCCCTTTAACAACTAAAGGAAGAGTCGTAGCTGAATATGGACTTGGTACTGTAGGCATTTTTTTATAACCCATTTTTTCGAAATCCATTTGGTAAATATCACCTATTATTTTATCTGCGATTGGCACAAAGCCATTCACGCTTTTTTTAATATTCAATCCACGAATCACTTCTGCTCCACGTAGATCAACTAATTTAACAACTGGTTTTTTACTTTCTGCATTCCAAATGACATATTGATAAATTCCACCTTTTTCATAGGCATTTCCAGGAACCTTATCTAAATAGCCACTTTGTAATTTTTCGAATTGAATTGGATACTTAATATACTGATCCACTTCTGTATCACGATTTTGGATTGGTAGCAACCCACCTGATGATTCTCTAAATTGATCCAATGCTTTTTGTACGACCATTAGTTGCGCTTCATCCGGAATTTGATTTTCAGTACGTTCAGATTCCGGATACATACAGCCGGATAATAGAGTCGCTATCACAACAAATAATAGTAGTATTCTCATTTTTTTCATATGCTTACCTCATTTACTTAGGATTACCATGTGAAGACGACGAACATCATCGTCAAGAAACCTATGATTAAAAATATATATGAGACCAATGCTAGAATTGAACTCACAATTGTATTTTTGATTTTATGACGACTTAAGTAAATTAACCCCATCGCTATGGCCATAAAGCCCATTGAATAAAAGGATATCCACATCATATCCATTGCGCTAAAAGGATTACCATTTAATAACACCAAGCCTGACAACAGAACAACCACCTTTCTTTTCTACGGAGCATTTCCGTTCTCATAGATGAAAGTATATCATAAAAAAACAAGAGGTGAGGACGCATCACCTCTTGTCCATATTTTAAATAAAGCTTGATATAACAGCATTTCAAACCGTTTTATACCCGATTTCTCAATCGTACAATTTTGTGACAAATGTAGATCTTACTCGAATAATCCGGCCATTTCATGCTTCTTCATACGTTGCATTAATTTTCCGACACCATCACTTGCATTTTGTTCATCAAATAATACTTCATATAGAGCAGAAGCGATTGGCATTGTAACATCGTATTTCTCAGCTAGTTGATGTGCCGCTTTTGTCGTACGGACACCTTCAACAACCATACCCATTTGGTCGAGCACTTCTTGCAATGTCATACCTTTACCAAGCATATTGCCCGCACGCCAGTTACGTGAGTGAACACTTGTACAAGTAACGATTAAATCGCCCATACCCGTTAGACCTGCAAATGTTAAAGGCTGTGCACCCATTTTCACACCTAAGCGTGACATCTCTGCTAAACCACGTGTAATAAGCGCTGCCTTCGCATTGTCCCCAAAACCTAAACCGTCCGTTACACCTGCAGCTAAAGCAATAACGTTTTTCAACGCACCACCCATTTCAACGCCAATTACATCTTGATTCGTGTATACACGGAAATATTGATTCATAAATAAATCTTGGACACGTTCTGCAGAAGCTAAGTTTTCACATGCTGCTGCCACAGTTGTTGGGTGCTGAAGTACTACCTCTTCAGCATGGCTTGGACCAGATAGCACAACAATATCTTCAATGAAAGCTTCATCTAATTCTTCTCTCATAATCTCAGATATGCGTAATAATGAGTCTGGCTCAATACCTTTTGAAACATGTACAAATAACATTTTACGATCTAATGTCTCCATCATTTTTTGACAAGTTTCGCGGATTCCCTTTGTAGGTACCGCCATCACGATTACATCCGCATGTGCAACAGCATCTGCTAACACATGTGTTGATTTTAATACTTTTGATAGTTCTACACTTGGCAAATATTTTGCATTAGTATGTTGGTTATTAATTTCGTTTGCTTGATCTTCACGATGTGACCATAGCAGGCAATCGTGACCATTTTCAGCTAAGACAATTGCTAGTGACGTTCCCCATGAGCCCGCACCTAGAACTGTTACTTTATTCATGACTGGATCCCCTTCCATCTAGACATAACTGTTATCCTCTAGCACGTGTAATTAAACGAATTGGCGTACCTTCGAAATCGAATGTTTCGCGGATACGGTTTTCTAAGAAACGCTCATACGAGAAGTGCATAAGCTCTGGTTCGTTTACAAAGACAACAAAAGTTGGTGGTTTAATCGCAACTTGAGTAACGTAGTAAATACGTAATCTGCGGCCTTTATCAGTTGGAGCTGGGTTTCTTGCTACTGCATCTGCGATTACTTCATTTAAGATACTTGATTGGATACGCATTGAGTGATTTTCATTTGCTCGGTTTACGACAGGCAATAATGCGTGCACACGTTTTTTCGTTTTCGCTGAAACGAAGACGATTGGTGCGTAATCAAGATATAGGAATTGCTCGCGAATCACTTTAGTTGTATGATTCATCGTTTTTTCATCTTTTTCAACGGCATCCCATTTATTCATCACGATAATCACTGCTTTACCTGCTTCATGAGCATAGCCTGCAATTTTCTTATCTTGCTCTTGGATACCTTCTTCAGCATTTAAAACAACTAACACGACGTCTGAGCGATCAATACCTCTTAAGGCACGCAGGACACTATATTTCTCAGTTGTTTCGTACACTTTCCCTTTTTTACGCATACCAGCTGTATCAATGATGACATATTCTTGTCCTTCGAATTCATACGGGGAGTCAATCGCATCACGTGTGGTACCAGCTATATCACTAACAATGACACGTTCGTCACCTAAGAATGCATTCACTAAAGAAGATTTACCAACATTCGGGCGGCCGATTAAAGAGAATTTAATGACATCGTCTCCATATTGTTCTTCATCATCTTCTGGGAAGTATTTTGCAACTTCATCAAGTAAATCTCCTAAACCAAGACCATGTGAACCTGATATAGGGAATGGTTCTCCTAATCCCAATGAGTAGAAATCGTACATCATTTCACGCATATCGGGATTATCGATTTTATTGACAGCTAAAACAACTGGTTTCTTTGTTTTATATAGAATTTTTGCAACATGTTCATCTGCAGCAGTTACACCTTCACGACCATTTGTCATGAGGATAATAACATCCGCTTCATCCATGGCGATTTCTGCTTGGTGACGAATTTGATCTAAGAAAGGTTCGTCTCCAATATCAATACCACCTGTATCAATAATATTAAATTCATGTGTTAACCAATCCGCAGAACTGTAGATTCGGTCACGTGTGATACCAGGAATATCTTCCACGATAGATACACGTTCCCCTACGATTCTGTTAAAAATAGTCGATTTACCGACATTCGGACGGCCTACGATCGCTACGATCGGTTTCGTCATAATATATTCATCCTTCCAACTTCTAATAATCGTTATTATACAACAAAAAAGGCGATGGCACCTTATAAGTTCCCCATCACCTACAATTTAAGTCGTCTTATATATCTATTTTACATTGATACACCGGGCATTACAAGAAAAAACAGACGGATATAAGAAGAACCGCCTGCTCGTTGTTACTATTTGTTTATAAAAGTCTTCTCTTACTCAGAGAAATTTTTTAATTTATCACCAATTACATCAGCAAATGAGAAGCCTTTCGTTTCTTCAGGTAACTCGTAATCGGTAATCTCTTCCGCTTCATTGTTTTCAAGTAATACTTTTATACTTAAAGATAGGCGGTTTTCGTTTTTATTGACATCAAGTACTTTTACTTCAACCTCTTGGCCTTCTTTTAGTACTTCATGTGGTGTTGTAATATGTTTATGTGCAATTTGAGAAATATGCACTAAGCCTTCTACACCCGGGAATACTTCAACGAATGCACCGAAGTTCACTAGGCGTTTAACTGTACCTGTTAATATAGTGCCTTTCGGTGCTTTTCCTTCAACTTCTTCCCATGGTCCAGGTAAGGTTTCTTTAATAGAAAGTGAAATACGCTCGTTGTCTTTATCTACAGACAACACTTTCACTGTAACCTTTTGTCCTTCTGAAAGAACATCCGATACATTTTCCACGTGTCCATGTGATACTTGTGAAATATGCACTAAACCATCTACACCACCAAGATCGATGAATGCACCAAACGAAGCTAGTCGTTGAACAGTTCCATCTAATACGTCACCACTATTGATGCCGCCCAATAGTTGTTCTTTTTTAGATGCTTTTTCGCCTTCTACGATTGCTCGGTGAGACAAGATTAATCGGTTTTTCTGTTGATCCATTTCAACAATTTTAAAGGCCATTGTTCTCCCTTTATAATCTTCAAATGATTCAACAAAATGATCTTCTACTAGAGAAGCTGGAACGAAGCCACGAACGCCTAAATCGACTACTAGGCCGCCTTTTACAACATCTTTTACTTCTGATTCAATTATTTCACCATTCTCAAACTGAGCTGTTAGTACTTTCCACGCATGGATAGCATCTACTCTTCGTTTTGAAAGTACATAGTTTTCTTCTTCTACCTTTGTAATAATGAGTTCAAATTCATCGCCGACTGAGACAGCGTCGGAAGCTTTATCAACATGCAAGCTTGAAAGCTCACTGATTGGTACGACACCATCAAATGGTGCACCTTCAATTGATACGGTTACTGCCTTTTCCTCAACTTGAGCAACGATACCTTTGACGATATCTCCCTCACGGAATTCTTGACCTTTATTCAAGTTCATTTCTTCAGACATATGTAATCCCCCTTCACAACGTTTCATCTCTATTTTATGCGAATTCTCTCACAAAGACAAAAATTAACTCTTTTTTAATTGAATTTTTTTAATTTTTCGGATAATGTTCATCTAATAGCTCTTGAATACTCGCCATTATGACTTCAGTTACTTCTTCTGCTTTTGCACGGCGTTCACGATATGGTGTAATATCGATTGGTTTACCAAAAACCACTTTCAAACGTTTGAACGGTTTATATGGACCAACAATGGCACATGGCATCACATTTGCTTCGCCTTTTAATGCGAAAAATCCAGCACCAGAAAAACCTTTACCAAGCGTGCCCGTTTTGTTTCTTGTACCTTCTGGGAAAATACCGACAACTTGACCTTGTTTTAATAAATCAATAGCCGTCCGCAACGCTTGACGGTCACTCATACCTCGCTTTACCGGGAAGGCATGAACACTTGGTAAAATCTTTTTTAAGATAGGTAACCCAAAAAGTTCTTCCTTCGCCATAAAATTAACCGGTCTAGGAGAAGTAATACCTACAATTGGCGGATCAAGTGCATCAATATGATTGGAACATAGTAAAATGCCCCCCTCTTTCGGGAAATTTTCAAGCCCGATGACTTCCATACGGTAAATCGGCTTTAACGCGGTAAAAACAACAGATTTAGCAAATTGGTAAAAGTCCATCTTATGCCATCCTTTCACTCACTAATTTTAAAATAGCATCAGCTGCTTGTTGGATAGATAGCTCAGTTGTATCTAAGAAGATGGCGTCTTCCGCTTGTACAAGTGGAGAAGCCTCTCGTTCGCTATCCAATTTGTCCCGAAGTGCAATTTCATCTTGTAACTGCAGAATAGTGGTTTCTATGCCGCGTTGTTTATTGTCTTCAAAACGGCGACGTGCACGTTCTTCTACAGTTGCAGACATATAAAGTTTTAATTCAGCGTCAATTAATACAGCTGTACCGATATCACGACCATCCATAACAACACCGCCTAATTTCGCCATTTCTTGTTGATGCTGTACCATAATTTCACGCATCGCCGCATGTGAAGCTACTTTTGAAACATTACTTGTTACTTCATTTGAGCGAATTTCTTGTGATACATCTTGACCATCTAGAAACACTAATTGTCCCTTATCTGAAGGTTGTAAAGTAATTTCAGTTATTCCTAATAAATTTGTTACACTTTCCGCATCTTCTAAATTTATATTTACTTTCAATGCTTTTAATGTAAGAGCTCTGTACATAGCACCTGTGTCAATGTATGTATAACCGAGCGCCTCTGCTGCAATTTTAGCAATTGTACTTTTTCCTGCTCCAGCAGGGCCGTCAATTGCGATTTGAATGTTCTTTTTCACGGTTTCAACCCCTTCTTTCCGTAATATTGTAACATAACCGAAATGCTGAGGCGACTCGTTTAAATCAGACATAAACTGGAATTTTCCGGTACAAAAGCATTCCTTTGCTTTTGTACCAGAAAACGGAAGTGACCACTAGGGTCTAGTCGCCGAAGCTAGGTACTCCGATATACTGAGCCGACTCGTTTAGCTGCGAGACGCGTTGGAGGTCAGAAGC
>NZ_JAEOAH010000037.1 GCF_016612995.1 Viridibacillus soli | reverse complement strand
TGCCGCACGTATTTTTGGGATTGTCGTAGAAGATAGGCTTCATTCCATAGGCTGTTTTTAAGGAAATGGCCAAGTGTTGTACGATGCTTTTGATGGTGGCTTAGGGCATGGATTTCTGTTAGTTTGCCTGTGAAACCAACACTCGACATCCCATCGATAAAGTGAGTCAAATGCCGTAAAACGGGCTTTGAAAAGTAAAAAGGCAATTGCGAATCAAGAAACCCTTTGTTGATTTGTTGGTGATGTGTTAATCTATTTATCGGACAGATACGCTCCTTTGGTGGATGATTGGGTTAGAGCTTTCATTTTAACCAAAAGGGTGGATTCTGTCTTTTTATTTTGTTAAATGGAAATTACTTGAATGAAATTTACTCATTTAAAGTAAGTCTATTTAATTATTTTAAATTAATTAATAGGTAATTTAATCCTGTTTTTCAAGTAATAAAACCTAATACTGGTGTTTTTATTGTAAAATTAATGAATGTGGATATATTTTCAAAATTAATATCTGTTTAACAAAGAAGATAGAACTGGGGGAATTTTGATGAAACAACGAAGAAAGAAACTAAAAAAAGGTATGGCCATGTCAACGATTGTAGCTTGTATCCTTTTATTTGGTTCAATGGGAGTTGGAGTAGAAGCTAAAGCTGCAACAAATAAAACGCAGCAAACATCTAAATCTGTCGGTGTTACACAAGTAGCTGCTACTGTTTCGAAAAAAGGGGTATTAACCTTTCCTAAGCAATTTAGCATGAAAAAAGTGATAAGCGAATTAAAGCCGGAAGCTGCTAACCTTGTAAAAATCTACGGTGATTCCCTTAATACCGGAAAAACTACATCTTTCAATTCGTATGTTAATAAACATGTAGCAGAGAAATCGAATGATAACTATTTACTTGGACACAAATATGTAAGGGACAATTACAGTCGAAAAGTAAAGGCAATGCGAAAAGGCACTTCGAAAAAAAATCTTTCCATTTATTCGAAGGCGCTTAAAAAAGTTACAACTTCCGAGGTGAAAGTTTACAATACATATAAAGGGACGGGATTTGCCACATTTACGTACGAATTCCGACCAAAAAACTTTGATGCCTTTGGTACGGTCACGGTCCAATTTAAATTTAGCCAATTGAATAATGGTAAATATGTGTTAGAGAATCTTTATTATATTTATTAAGAAACTAGAATGATTGTAGGTTGTAAATCTGTACAGCCTAGTTTATTTTTATTATTTATGAAAGTCTTCCTATAAATCAACTTGAAACATCCATCTTTAAAGAAAATAGATTAGATGGTTTCAGTTTTGAAGAGACTTGCCTAAGTGGGGTGTGATGAAACGCCTTCGTCACTGTTTTTCTTAGATAATCTTGATAAGCTATATAAAGACTTTTTGGATAAACATATCACAGTCGGGGACATTGTAAATATGCCTTTTGGTAGAGTATTTAACTTTGCAGATAACGAAGGAAATTATTTTGCGATTCTGGAGAGAAACTAAAATAAAAAGTACCAGGTTCTAAAACAACTCTGAATTGTTTTAGAACCTGGTACTTTTCACTATAAACAAAGACCTAAAAGTAAATCCCATTCGTAAAAATTAAAATCTTTCCGAATTACTTAAGCAATTTAAGTATTACCTCTATCGTATTACTAACAAATGATCGCTCTGGACGGGATTTCATTATTACGGTTAGCCCAATTAACGATACAATTAGCGCCTGTGATAAAGCCTTCGCGTTTACATCGGCCTCTAGTTCACCTGATTGTATACCTCGCTCAATGGTTTCTTGAAATATGACTGATAGATACATTTGATGTTCCCTTGTAAGAATTTCAAATTTCTCATCATGAGGCGCAAGTTCGACCATTGTATTGATGCAAAAGCATCCTCGACTGCTATTTTTTGTATATTCCTCAGCAACCACATTTTCAAAAAAAGTGGAAAATGCTTCTTTTACCGATGAATGGTTTTGAAGTCTAGTTCGCACATCGGAAGCACGGGACATCGTATATTTGCGCAGTGCGGCTTCGAACAATTCTTTTTTGTCTCCAAAGGCAGAGTATATACTGGGGCGTTGAATACCCATTCTGGAAGTTAGATCGCTTAATGAGGTAGCCTCATATCCCTTCTCCCAAAATAGTTGCATAGCGGCATCTAATACTTTTTCTTCGTCAAATTCGCGGGTTCGTCCCATAATTAATCCCTCTCGTTACTGTTGATTTTTTCTCAATTGCTCAATGATCTCAATCATATATAATTGTAAACTGCGTCTAGTTACATACCGAACAGTATATTATAATTTTATAGTTAGCCATTTATTTTGTCAAATGTAAGTTAGTTATTCTATTAAAGGAAAATCGTATATTAGATTATAACTAGTTAAATCGAATGAAATTATTGACAGTGATTGTTTTTATGGGTTATATTTACTGAGCATTATAACGTACTGAACGGTATGTTATAATACTCGGTATTTAAAATTAATAGAGATAAGGGGGGACAAAATGGAGGAGGTTAAAGAAAAAGTAGCAGTCGAAGCCGATATAAGGGCAAATTCATCACGGGGGATGTTTACCGCAGCAAATTCAGTTCATGGTTCTTCCATGTCTCGCTATGTGACGCTATTGTTTGCGGCTGTTTGCGGGATGTCTGTTGCCAATATCTACTTCGCACAACCGCTACTCGATAATCTGTCGAGTGAGTTCGGTATTGACTATTCAACTATTGGCATTCTCATTACCATTACTCAAATCTTTTATGCAGCGGGACTGTTGCTGCTGGTGCCGCTTGGAGATTTACTGAACCAACGCCGACTGATTATCGGTCAGATGCTATTATCCATAATAGCTTTAGTTATAGTTGGGACTGCCTCCTCCAGCACGGCATTATTCGTAGGTATGGCTTTGGTGGGACTGCTTGCCGTTGTGACGCAGACTCTTGTGGCGTTCGCGGCGACAATGGCTGCCCCTGCTGAACGAGGACGCGTCGTTGGAATGGTAACAAGTGGAATTGTGATTGGCATACTTCTTGCGCGAACTATTTCAGGAATATTAACAGATATGGCGGGTTGGCGTTCCGTCTATTTGGTCTCTGCTACGTTGATGCTTCTTATGGTTTGTGCATTATTTAGGGTGTTGCCAAATGTTGAGCGTGGGGTAAAATCACTGTCTTATCCCCAGCTACTTAGGTCGGTGTTTATATTGTTCGCACAAGAACGAATATTACGCATCCGTGCTATTCTGGCTCTGCTGATTTTTGCTGCTTTCAGCATTTTGTGGACGTCACTAGTACTGCCTCTTAGCGCGCCGCCATTATCTCTTTCGCACACTGCAATTGGGGCGTTTGGTCTCGCAGGAGTTGCCGGAGCGTTAGCTGCAGCACGAGCAGGGAAGCTAGCCGATCAAGGCTACGGACAGAGAACGACGGGCGTAGCTTTGATCCTATTGTTGATATCGTGGTTGTTAATCAGCTATATAGAACATTCGCTGTTAGCATTGGTCATTGGCGTTGTTCTTCTTGACTTGGCGGTACAGGCCGTTCATGTCACTAATCAAAGTATGATCTTAGCATTGAGTACGGAGGCGCGCAGTCGGATCACTGCCGGGTACATGATTTTTTATTCCATCGGCAGTGCTATCGGTTCAATTGCTTCGACCCAGATATATGCACACTATGGCTGGGGCGGAGTATGCTTGCTCGGAGCTTTTGTTAGTGCTTTAGCTCTGCTGTTTTGGGCAATGACCCGCAGCGCTACGGCTGCCGTATTAAAATAAAGCTTGTTTCAGATGATATTCAGATTCAGCAGCATTAATCAGAGCTACATCAACCTGTTTGAAAAGAACAGAATAATGGTTCGGAATAAAGGTATATGGAATTAAAACTTACTTTCAAAGCTATTAATATAGAGAAAAAAGCTATTAGAATAGGGGAGATTGACCATGGAGATAGGTATTACATCGTTTGTAGAAACAAAGCCGGACGTTAAGACAGGGGAAGTGATGAGTCACGCACAGCGATTGCGTGAAGTTGTTGAGGAGATTGTTCTTGCCGATCGAGTGGGACTTGATGTGTTTGGCGTAGGTGAGCATCATCGGAAGGATTATGCGGCATCTTCACCAGCAGTTGTACTGTCTGCGGCTGCAGCGCAGACGAAACGGATTCGGCTGACCAGTGCAGTAACGGTGCTTTCTTCAGTTGATCCTGTGCGCGTTTTTCAGGATTTTGCTACCCTCGATGGCATTTCAAATGGACGTGCGGAAATTATGGCTGGGCGGGGTTCCTTTGTTGAATCTTTTCCACTGTTTGGCTATGATCTGAATGACTATGAAGAGCTGTTTGAAGAACATTTGGAGTTGCTCCTTAAAATAAGGGAGTCCGAAAAAGTAACCTGGAAGGGTGGGCATCGGCCAGCGATTAATAATTTGGGCGTGTATCCACGACCTATTCAGAATCCTTTACCAATATGGGTTGGCAGCGGGGGCAATCAGGAGTCTGCTATCCGTGCAGGTCTGCTAGGACTGCCACTGATGCTGGCGATAATTGGTGGTAATCCGATGCAGTTTGAACCGCTCGTGCAGCTTTATAAGAAAGCGGCAGCGCACGCTGGTCATGACGAATCGCGGCTTAAGGTCGGATCGCATTCGATAGGATTTATTGCAGAGAATACGGAAACAGCGGCAGATACATTTTTCCCATCTACTCAGGCAGGGATGAATAAACTCGGCAGGGAGCGGGGGTGGGCGCATTATGACCGAGCTAGCTTTGATGCCGCGCGCAGTTTTGAAGGTGCACTGTACGTTGGCGATCCAGAAACGGTTGCCCAAAAGATCATTCACCTTCGTAAAAATGTGGGTATTACACGCTTTATGATGTATGTACCGTTAAGCACGATGCCGCATGACCAAGTGATGAGAGCTATTGAGCTACTAGGAACAGAGGTAGCGCCTCGGGTTCGGGAGGAAATAACCAAGTGGGAAGCTGAGATGGAAGGCAAACAGTAATGAATATATGAATTCCATAAAGTTTAATAAAGGCTGATGGGTGATCGAGGCCACTGGAAAAGTCCATTTTCCTCAAAAAAATAAAATAGCAGAAAAAAAGAGCCTCTAGAATTGCTTCTAAGGCTCTTTTTGCATTTAGGGAGTATTGAAGGGCATGTGGAATAGTGTGATTAAAGAACCTTTAAGATCCTTGGTTTTAGGTTTTTTTCTTTTGGCACGCCTATCAAAGCAAGGCATAACTAGTCGATGTGAGTCTGGTTGAGATAAGTGCATAAGAGCCAAGTCGCCTTGTAGCTGACGGGCAACTGGTGAAGAGGTCCTAAGGTTGTAAGGTTGAAGTCCTGCGACAAAGTATCCCTGAGAGGGGAGCGAGTAAAATAGTAGGTCATAACATCAAGTGAATACTGCCGCATCGGCAAGAAAGAACCTGCAAGATTAAAAGATCATAGATATTCATCTCGAAAAGATTACCGTGTTAGATCCAGGATAGTCAATAGATTAAAGGGAAGTGGATTAAATCGAAAGTATGTATTGCTATCTGCGACGGTGTAACACTTTTTAGTTCGTTGAAATATTATACAGAATGACTAAAAGTAGAGTTTTGAAGTGGTCATAATATAAGACTATAACTATTAGTTTGTAGGATTGAGCGTCATGTGAGGAGTAAAATTGCTTGATGTTTAGATTCAGGGTATTGTCGATGAAATCGTAATTATTGATACCAATTCAACGGATTGAACTAAAGAAATAGTAATTCATTGGACTAACCAATAAATAGAATGAAGGGTTGAGTAATGTGGGAGCAAACTGGCATGAAGACTTTATTTTTAACTTGGCAAGTCTTGTCCGTCCAAAGGTATATGTGGAGCTAGGAATACAGCATTGTAAGCTTTTTAATCAAATAATTCCTGTGGCTGAACGCTTGATAGGAGTAGATATTACCCCTGGTGCTGGCAATTATATGACAAAATCAGAGAATGTTCAATTTTTTAATGGTACCACACAGGAATTTGCTAAAGAATTAGAGGTTCACCCTCTGCAAATTGATATGTTATTCATCGATGCAGATCATTCAAAAAAGGCAGTATTACAAGATTTCAAGGATTTCTTTCCATTCGTTGCCTCCCATGGCTTAATTTTATTGCATGATACGCATCCTGAAAATGAGTATATGATGCACCCATCTTTGTGTGAGACTGCCTACCAAGCAGTTGAAGAATTATCAAAGGAAACAGAATCATATGAAATGATGACGATCCCAATTTCGCCAGGATTAACGATTTGTAGAAAACGACAGGCACAATTATCGTGGCATGAAAAGTAAACAATCATAGAGTAGATGTCCATACGGCTCATTAGCATCAAAGGTAATTAAGAGCATATACACTATAAAAATTATGATTATTAACACAAAAAATATAAACCGCACTACAAGTAAAAAAAGTTGTTCTGAAACTAACAGGGGTGAGGGTAAATACCTATGGCGTGTGATATCGGGTAATATAAATAGTTATAATTCCAATGAAAAAATAGCTTTAAAAGAGAAGTTTACGATAACTTCTCTTTTTTTGTTTCTATAGACCATAAGAGCAAGAATGTGGATTCCTTGATAAAATGAGATTCAATAAACATCAGGAGGAAATAAAATGATAAAAATTCAGGAATTCAATGAGCTACATTCGCCAAAATAAATGCTATTCATAGGTAATGCCTGGGATCTTCTTTCTGCCTTTACACTCGAGAAAGTAGGTTTCAAAGCGATTGGCACGACAAGTTGGGGAATTGCCAACTCACTTGGATATGCAGACGGTGAATTAATTGATTTTGAGAAGCATTTAGTAATTATCAAAACAATTACAGAAAATGTGAACATATCCGTTTCTGCGGACATTGAAGCAGGCTATAGTGAAGATATAGATATGATTGTTTATCATGCATCAAATAAGAGATGAATATTTGTATAAACTGATCAAAGTAAAACAAGAATTAGCATGATGCAAAAGGGATGCACTCAAATTTTAGTTCAAGTTGAATTTCCAATTAGCACTCACAATAAAAATCCGTGAAGAAGTTGCATCGTATATATGGGAATGGTTTGATTTGTATAAAAATTTACGCGTTTGGAGTTCTTTTGAAGGAGCAAAATTATGAACTGTTGGTTATTACTTATTTAAATCAAAAGATTGTCTGATTAGTAGTAATATAAGGTTGGTTTCCTTAGGTAACAGATTTAAATATTTCAACGACTGATGCAAACACCTCAACAAGTAATTCTGGAAGCAAAGTTGGATTTAAACTTTATGGTGTAAAATCAAAAATTAAAGCTGCATTTGGTATGGAGCACAGTAACACGGGAGAAAAAGTATATACACCAACACCAACACCTTTATTTTCACAACTCATATCATATTTAGAGGTAATTTTATTATGTATAAATAGGAGTATTCTATTGAGATTGTGAAGGTTTCTACTTAAACTAACCAAGTTGATTAGCTTAAGTAGAAAAATAAAAAATGTTTATTTAAGGGCTATTTTTTGAACCTGATTAGATGGCTACGCCATTTAAGGTTTATTTTATTATTTTAGGGGAGCAAATATGTGAAGTTATAATTGATAATTTCTTTCTTCCTTGAACAAAATTTAATCCTAAACATAGGCTAACAATATGTGGTATACATAAAAGAAGGTCATGACTCAAACGACATGCCCTAAAAGAAATATTAGTAGTGTTTGAGTTTATTATCATCATTATTATTACTTCGACAGAACCCTGTTTCACATGGAACATTGCCTGCTTTAATATGCTTTTAATTACGTTACACTGTTTTTTTCAGTAGTTAAAAAATCGCTATGTTCTTTCAAACCTTTTTGAGCTAGCCTATTTTCATTAAATCTATAAAATCGATAACGAATTTCATTTGCCTTTTTTCTAAAACTATCTATCTTTGTACTACTCATCAAAAAAGCCAAGTAACCCAGTAATATAACAATACTAATGTAAATAATACTGTAGGTGGAATAACGACAATGGTGACTTTTATATATTCCCACCAAGTGATTCTAACTTTTCCACGCCTTACAATGTGCATCCACATGAGCGTGGCAAGCGTTCCCATTGGAAGTAGTAGAGATCCCATATCACTCCCAATAACATTCGCTAGATAGGCAACCTTCAAGGAAAGTAAATCTAGATTCATACTCGTTAACGTGAGAGTTCCAACCATAAGAGCAGGGTGATTATTAAATATATTGGAGAGTACAGATAGTAGTATTCCCATTAACACACTTGTGTGGAGTAGGCTTCCAGAAACCATAGGACGCATGAATCCAATCAACCAATCCGTTAAACCGATGTTATTTAGACCATATATAATGATATACATACTAAAAGCAAAAATGATAATATACCATGGTGTTTTTTTTAGCATATCGCCTGGAGGTATTTTTAAATAGGCCCATCTCCATCCTAAAAGTACAAGAGAGCCAATAACAGCCATAACAGAGACTGGAATGGCAAAGAATGAAGCAATGAAGAGGCTGAGACGGACAGCGAATACGAATAACAGGATGTTGCGCATAAACTTTGAACGATCCTTTTCCGAAGAATATACGGAACTTTGTTTGAGCGGATGGTAAGAAGGGAGTGACAGTCCGGTTACTTTAGTAGGGATTGTTTTTGGTAAGACCTTTTTAAATCGTAGAAACAGGAGACCAACTAGCAGTAGTAAACCAAGTGTTGCAGGAACAAACATCATTGCCGTATGAGCATACAAGCTCATATGCACGATTTTCAGAGCAATCAGATTTACAATGTTACTTACACCAATAGGAGCACTTGAAGCGGTGGCGATTAAGCCTCCAGACAGTAAATACGGAATTTTTTGATGGTTTTTTAACCCCATATTGTTTAATAACATGACCAAAATCGGGGTTGTGATTAAAATACTACCATCATTATTAAAAAAGAGTGTCATGAGAAAACATAAAAGATTGACGTACCAGAATAATCGGATGCCAGAACCCTTTGCTTTTTCTGCAAGTTTTTCTGCGACCCAGTTAAAGAACCCAAAGCTTTCTAAGACTATGGCCATAACAATCGTTGCCATAATGGTAATAGCTGCCCCACTTATGGTTTCCGTAATGATTCCAAGTTCAGTAAGCGAAACACTACCACTTAGTAATACAACAATGGCACCAATCGTAGCAGGTATAGCTTCATTAATGCCTTTAGGTCTCCAAAGAATAAACCCAAGAGTAAGCAAAAAAGATAAAATGGTTACCCAAGCCATTAGTTGCATATTATTCTACCTTCTTTCCAGCTAGTTTTTCATAATATTGTTATGAAATGGCTTTATAACTTATATTGAATAAATGTGCCTTTATCACCCCCTTTATCTATCCCATTAGTTCTGTCGCTTTGTATTTATATGTATCGCGAATAAGACTTGCTTTGGCTTTGTACCTATTTTTCTAAAATTCTAATTGATCCTACCCATAACCCTCCCAATAAAACTCTTAAAAAGTACAAATGTGATCAAAAATAATGTCAAAAGCAATCCGAAGTTTAAACGCGTATGTGAATAAAACAACTTGAATCACTAGCTACTTTCAAAGAGAATAAGATAAACGAAAAAGAAGCCAAGAAAAATATACATTTTTCTTGGCTTCTTTTGTTTTAAGGGCTTTTGATGTGCTCCCTTTTCCTGTATTTTTCTGACTTAAATAAACACGTTAGACCATATGTAAATTTGACGTGTATAAATCAATCAGTGAATTTTAAAAAGATGAACTTAACTGAACCAATCTAAAAAATACTATTAATTAACCAAAGTGAATACGGAAACCTAGCCTTCCTCTGGCTTATTAGTGAACCATGAACGAACAGGTCTTTCCAACGGTGTAATATTGATAATGAAATAACCTATGATTAAAATCAAAATGATTAGTGAATAAATCAATGTATCAATGGGGTGATCATGTTCTACAATAATAAGCCGAATCATAGCGGTAATTCCAATATATATAAAATATCTAAGAGGAAAATGATAATCTTCCTTAAAATATTTAACGATCATCGTGAGGAATTCAAAATATAAAAAGAAAATAAGGATATTCGTAAGGAAAAGTTTATAATCATTACTACCATCTTTCATTAATATCTCCAAGAACCCTACTATATTTTTAATAAGCAGAAATGACAAAATGAGCGCTAAAACTACTAGGCAAAAATTTAAAAATAATTGCAAAAGTTTAGGTGTTTCCTTTAAAATCACTGATAATACTAATTTCCTCTTATTCATTCGATTCTCCTGCTCCTTTTTACTTTTAACTAAAGATAGTATGGGAAAATTAATATCTTTAAAAAATAATTTAGTGTCAATACAGTCTATGAAAAGAGTCAACAATAGATGAGAAGTTATGTTAAATATTCAATATAAATTGTAGTAAGTATTAATCCGTTTTGTGCTTATTGGGGTAAGAAGATTAGCTATTATATGAAATTATTTTTGATTCAATTTCAATAGTACGCCAATTAGAAGACTCAATATAAAGGGCTCCCTTGATTAGAAGTTGTTCAAATATGAACATTAATCTTCCAATCAAGAGAGCCCTCTTTCTGTTATTATTACCTATTAATAAAATAGTTTTGTCTGAAGAACATCTAGTGCGCGGTCAATATCCTCTAGATCTTCTTTTGACGCATTTTGTATTCGATTTAGAAAACGAAATTCTACAAAAGCAAGGGCCTCGTCCATCATGATTTTCCCATCTTTCGAGAGACGGATATATTGTTTTCGTCGGTCTTCAGTATCAGTAACTTTTTCGATTAAATTTTTTTCGCTTAATTTTTTTAATTCACGACTCGTATTCGGCATAGATATATGCTGACAGTTACTAATGTCACTAGGAGTAACGGGCTGACTAACTGTTATATATTCTAGAATGTTATATTGAACTGGCGTGATGGAATCTGATTTGACGTTCTGTGTTAATTCGTGTGTCACTTGATGAACAGAAGTTGTAAATGATACCCATTTATTAAAAAGAGCTTTTTTATCCATAACTTTCACCCCTTACTGAGAAGATAACAAAAGTGTTATCATAATACAATTATCATTTGACAACTAAATTTGCCAAATGGTATAGTTTTGTTATCAAATGATAAGTAATGGGGTGCTTTATGAAAACGTTAGTTATTTACACATATCCTAATCACAAAAGTTTAAATTATGCATTTTTACAGGAAGTCATAAAAGGAAGCAATGAAAATTCTAATATAAAAGAATTGCAGGTTTTAGACTTATATGAAGAGGGCTTTAATCCGCTTCTAGTATTTAATGAACATAAACGTAGACGTGATATGTATCGTGATCCTCAAACTGAAAAATATAGAATGCAAATTACGTGGGCTGATAAGATTGTTTTTGTTTATCCTATTTGGTGGGGAAGACCACCTGCAATGCTAATGGGATACATTGATCAATTGTTTGCTGCAAATTTTGCCTATAGGGATAAGAAGGGACTTCTACCAGAAGGGCTTTTAAAAGGAAAGCCTGTTGTATGTGTATCCACTATGAAGGGACCTACAAAATATCCACTTCTCTGGTTGAATAATGCACATAAAACATTAATGAGAAAAGCCTTATTTAATTTTGTAGGAATCAAAAAAGTGAAATTTTTTGAATTTGGTAACATGGAAAGTCCAAAGGGGAAACAAGCAAAAAAATTAGAAAAAATTTATCGTTATTTTAAAAAAGTAGCACGTTAAGAAAAAGTTTTCGTAGTCTATTAATTAATTCTAAAAAAATTAGGATATTCAAAATTGGATTCCGTATTTTGGTAATATCTAGTGAACCGTTTCATAGAATGGACTTTTTTAAGTATTGAAAATCATCTGCAAGTATAAGCCTGCTTGCGTCAAATTGGCTTTTTTATCTTAATCACAAAAGACAACACTTTCTTACATATATCTGAAGGAGCCCGTAATGGAATATGCCAATTGGTAATCAGCACTAGTTAGGTTTGCATAATTATTTCTCAGTTCATAAGCCTTGGATTAGAGGCCAGAGGGGAAAAGGTTTTACTGCTGTTGTGGTAAAATTTTTATAATGGGAAAGTATAAATAACATAATATTAAATCAAAGTAAAAGACTGAATGAAATATTTCAGTCTTTTTTTATCTATGAATTAAGCAACGGAAAAAAATATGAAAAAAATTTTTTTGAGAGTTTTTCTATTTAAAATTCTATTTTCAATAAATATAATATATAGAATTTGGTTTGATAACCTTGAACATAGGGTTTAGAAATATTAGCATAGAAAAGTGAGATTTCTTTTATGAAATCTCACTTTGTACATTGAAACTCAATCATTTTAATCCTTTAGAAAATCAAATTTCATATAGTCGGAAATATAGCAATTTTGCCTAGAAACATTGGAAAGAACGAACAGTATTGGGGTTAATCATATGATAAACCCAGCCAAATCTTCTTCTTGACCAGCGAAATCCTATAATTGTATTTCTGCCAACAAATGTTGGGAAAAACCAAAAACTATTTCCGTTATTTAACCATATATAAGTGTTACGAAACAAACAACGTCTTAAGCCACTAGGCCCAACTTGCCAAGCTGGAATAGGCGGAGAAAAGCCGGGTGGGGAACTCAGTGTAGATGGGGATATTTCTGCTCCTGATGGTAAGTTCCCACCAAAATTGCCGAATTCGTCACCATGTCCTCCATGCGGATAAAAACTATTGTTATTCAAGATACAAACCTCCTTTCTAAACAATTTCACTTTAATTTATGTGAAATCACTTAGAATGGTGAAAAGTCTTTAGTGTTTGGCGTGCAAACAGGGAAGTTTTACGAGCTTAAATACTTGTTAAAACCTGGAGGGATTATGTCACAATGGATCTCAATCTAGATAATCCTTTTTCTAATTGCAACGTAAAAATAATTCTAAGGATTCCCATTAGCCTAGGTATACTTCAGTTTGTTATATAATTATGAATTAAAATGGGACTTAGATATGTTATGGAGAACTGCCTCTTAAGTAAGGGCACTTCATTCAAGTGGATGCTATAATAGTAAAAGTAGTTTTTATCATCAAGGAAAGAGGGAAATCATGAATAAACCATCCATTTATGGATTAACTGTAGATCAATTGACTGAATGGCTGATAGAACGTGATCATACAAAATTTAGAGCAATGCAAGTGTGGGATTGGCTTTATAGAAAGCGCGTGACTAATTTTTTGGATATGACAGATGTTAACCAGGACTGTCTTCAATTATTAACAGAGAATTTTGCCATTCAAACTTTGAGTGAACATATAAAGCAAGAAGCATCAGATGGAACAGTTAAATTTTTGTTTAGATTACAGGACGGAAATTTGATTGAAACGGTTATGATGAGACATAAATATGGCCTATCCGTTTGTGTTACAACGCAAGTAGGCTGTAATATCGGCTGTAGTTTTTGTGCAAGTGGCTTACTCGCAAAAAGCCGTGATTTATCAAGTGGGGAAATTGTCGAACAGATTATGAATGTTCAACTTCATCTCGATCAAATAGGACAAGGCGAAAGCGTCAGCCATATTGTTGTGATGGGCATAGGAGAGCCATTTGATAACTTCAAAAATATGATCGACTTCTTAAATGTAGTTATGGATCATAAAGGACTTGCCATTGCAGCTAGACGTATCACAGTATCAACTAGTGGAATTGTCAACAAAATTTACGAATTTACGGACACTAAAATACCCGTAAATCTAGCTATATCGTTGCATGCGCCGAATAATGAGCTACGCACACGTATTATGAAAATAAATCGTGCAATGCCAATTGAAAAGTTAATGGATTCACTTAAGTATTATCTAGAAAAAAACAACCGTAGACTTACGATTGAGTATATTCTGCTGAAGGACGTGAATGATCATAAGAAGGAAGCGGAGGAACTTGCGGATCTTCTTAGTGATATAAAAGATAAATTGTATGTGAACCTCATCCCGTACAATCCTGTAGATGAGCATAGCCAGTATCAAAGAAGTGAAAAAGAATCGGTATTAATTTTCTACGATACTTTGAAAAAGAAAGGTGTCAATTGCAAAATTCGCCAAGAACATGGGACCGATATTGATGCAGCGTGCGGTCAGTTGAGAAGTAAGCAGCTTAAGAAGGATGAAGTAAAATAATTTAGTAGAGGAGCTTTATATAATTATTTTATGGGGGACCTTTTCTATATAACAAACCGTTAAGCATTAGGTTATTCTTAAATAATCAATAAGCAAAATAATAATATGGAATGAAAGCAAAGAGATTTGTAATTATAATTTTTTTGCTTTCATTTTTTTTGATATTTATTTTATTCTCAACCTGAAAAACAGGAAAATTAAGGAGCATTTTCTGGAATACCTAACTATTTTCAATTAAATGATGTAAATAAAAGGCATATAATTATAGCTTGTATAAGGTAATAAACTTTACGGAAATAATAAGAAAAATAATTCAAAACAAAAGAGGAATAATTATGAGTAAAAAAAGTTTTAAAGATTATAAATTGAGTAATGAAATCGTAAATGCACTGGATAGCTTAGAATATAAAAATCCAACAGAAGTTCAGAGTAAAGTAATACCGCTAGTGTTGGAGAAAAACGATCTTGTTGTGAAATCACAAACAGGTAGTGGTAAGACGGCGTCATATGGTATTCCAATTTGTGAATTAGTCGATTGGCAGGAAAATAAACCTCAAGCGTTAATTTTGACACCAACGAGAGAACTTGCTGTTCAAGTGAAAGAGGATTTCACAAACTTAGGTAGATTTAAACGAATTAAAGCGACAGCGATTTATGGCAAGCAACCCTTTGCCATCCAAAAAACAGAATTAAAACAAAAAACGCATGTAGTTGTTGGGACTCCAGGACGTGTGATGGATCATATTGAAAGAGGTACTCTGGTCTTAGATCAGATTCGCTACCTTGTTATTGATGAAGCTGATGAAATGCTGAATATGGGATTTATTGAACAAGTAGAAGCCATTATTAAAGAATTACCTCGAAAACGAGTGACAATGTTATTTTCAGCTACTTTACCAGAGGCGGTTAAAAACTTAGCTCTTAACTACATGAAAAAACCTACTGATATTGAAATTAAGGCAACTGGATTGACGACAGATAAAATCGATCATTCTCTAGTTGTGGTGGAAGAGAATAATAAAATCTCAATGCTAAAAGACGTGACGATTGTTGAAAATCCAGATAGTTGTATCATTTTTTGCCGAACAAAAGATCGAGTAGATCTTTTGTGTGAGCAATTAGCGGATTTAGGTTATAGCTGCGACAAAATTCATGGGGGAATGATACAGGATATTCGTCTTGAAGTGATGAATGATTTTAAACGAGGGGATTTCCGCTATTTAATCGCAACAGATGTAGCCGCTAGAGGAATTGATATTGATAATATAACGCATGTCATTAACTATGACCTTCCGTTAGAGAAAGAAAGTTATGTCCATCGTACAGGAAGAACAGGACGAGCAGGACAAAAAGGGAAAGCTATGACCTTTGTTACACCATTTGAAGATAAATTTTTAAATGAAATTGAAGAATATATTGGTTTCAAAATCCCGAGCTTGGCAGTGCCTTCAAAAGAGGAAGTTTCAAATAAAAAATCTGATTTTGAAGCAAAAATGAACGTTGAACCAATAATGAAAAAGGCGAAAAATGAAAAATTAAACAAACAAATCATGAAATTATACTTTAATGGTGGTAAGAAAAAGAAACTTAGAGCAGTAGACTTTGTTGGAACGATTGCTAAGATTGCTGGCGTAACAGTCGAAGATATTGGAATCATTACAATTACAGATACTTTTTCTTATGTTGAAATACTAAATGATAAAGGCCCAATTGTGTTGAAAAGCATGAAGAATACGACTATAAAAGGTAAACTGTTGAAAGTATATGAGGCTAATAAGTAAGGTGTTAGTACTAGTAATAACCGCATCATTTAGATGTAGTTGAAATTTTAATGCTTTATCAATATGAGATAGAATAAAATACCTAATTAACTTTTAATTGACGTTTCGTTGGGTATTCTATATCATATGTAAATGGAATACCCGTACTTGAACGGGAGAGGTTCATAGCAGATACCCTCTATAAAAAACTATGGATACATGACAATATGCCATGTCCATATCGGACGTGGCTTTTTTTATGTCTTTTATCTCTTTAGTGGAATTTTAGAATGGTGGGGCAGATCTCTCTTGAAAAGTGTTTGGTATACATTTAGAAGGAGGTTTTTTATGTCTGGAAGAAGCCATGAAGAAGGGTTAAAGGATTTAACGTTATTGGGTAATCAACATACACAATATTCTTTTGAGTACGCACCTGAGGTATTGGAGGCAGTAGATAATCTTCATTCGAATCGGGATTATTTTGTGAAGTTTAATTGTCCAGAGTTTACTAGTTTATGCCCGATGACACATCAGCCAGATTTTGCAACGATGTATATTTCGTACGTACCTGATCAAAAACTTGTAGAGAGCAAATCATTAAAGTTATATCTCTTCAGTTTCAGAAACCACGGAGATTTTCATGAAGATTGCGTCAATATTATCATGAACGATTTAATACAATTACTCGACCCGAGATACATTGAGGTTTGGGGGAAATTTACTCCTCGTGGAGGACTTTCTATTGACCCGTGGTGCAACTATGGGAAACCTGGTACTAAGTATGAAGAGATGGCACATTTCCGTTTGATGAATCATGACCTATATCCGGAAAAAATTGATAATCGATAAGGGAGAATTATAGTAATGCTTTTATATTTAAATGGAATTTTTGTTGGGCTGCTCATATTGGCGAACATTGTAGCAGTTAAACTATTTAGCATTGGGGAGTGGATTATACTACCTGCTGCTGTAGTCATTTACATATTTACTTATCCTATTATTGATGTAATTGTTGAGGTTTATGGGAAAAGGGAAGCGAAAAGAACAGTTAATGCGGGATTTATAATGCAAATCCTTGCTCTATTATTCATCACCATTACAATTAATTTGCCATCAGCACCCATTTTTAATGACCAGGAGTCGTTCCAAACTATTTTAAGTGGAAGCTTCCGAGTTATTTTGGCTAGTTTAATATCATATGCGATAAGTCAAAACCTTGATGTTTTTGTGTTCAATAAATTAAAGTCCATCCATGGGCAAAAAAAGCTGTGGTTACGTAATAATGCGTCCACTATGCTGAGCCAATTAATAGACACAACTATTTTCATCACCATTGCATTCTACGGCACAATGCCAATAGCTGTACTAGGAAGTTTGATTCTAACGCAATATGTCTTTAAATTTTTTGCATCAATAGCTACTACACCTATTGTTTATGTACTAGTCAGTTTATTAAGAAGACAAAAAACAGCTGTTTCATTGTCACAAGAAGCTTAAGAGTATATGGAATCACAAAATTTACCCCTCTGATTTAAAATGTCAGAGGGGTTTTTAAAAATAGGGCAAGTATATTTCTATGGCTTTCCTCTTGTTTTAATGGATATAACAAGACTGAAAGGTATAGTAAGCGTAGCACAAATGAATCGTTTTTATAATCAAAAAGTAGTATCGATTACTCAATTTAATGAAGTGATTAGGTCTAATGTGGATATGTTATAAGCGAATTATGAGCTTAATGAGGGAACCAGAGTAAGAAATACAAAAGGCAAAGGTGACATATCGTTCAGAATCGAACGATATGTCACCTTTTTTAATTTAAATCCACTTACTAATTCAAAAAATGTTGCTTATTCAGTGTGGATTTTTAATTAAATTGTTACCTATTCCACCTTTTTAATCAGCTTCCCTATCACGTAACTATAAATGGTCATTCATCAATTCCTGAGAAAGTAGTTGTAAACAGTTTCATTGTTTGATATATTTCTAATTGATAATGATAATTATTTTCAATTATAAAAGACAGGGGACTTTTTACTATGAAGAAAAGTGTATATGGAACTGTAGTCTTATCCGCATTACTTGTTTTGGGAGGATGTGCAGAAGATAAGTCAGAGCCAGAAACAGCTGAAAAAAAAGTTGTAGCAGATCAAGGAAGTGAAGCTGCAAAATCTAATAGTGATATAAAGGTATCTAGTGAACATATAAAAAAACTAGAAAAATTATTAAAGCAATTCCCTTCAGAACAGCCAAATTCGGTCGTCACAACATCTGTTTCGATTGCGGAAATGCTAAATATATTGGATGTAAAACCGGTTGGGTTACCTATTTCAACCCATAAGCTACCTGAAGGCTTCGATAAAATAGCGCAAATTGGTTCTCCTATTGAGCCTGATGTAGAGAAAATAGTAAGCCTTAAACCAGATATAGTAATTGGACCTGAATCAATTCAAGATAGTTTAGAAAAGAAGATAAAAAACGGTAAAGTAGCAACTGCTTATATTCCGACAGATTCATATGAAGATCTTAAAATTTCGTTTGAAGTATTAGGGAAAACATTACAAAAAGAAGAAGTAGCGAAAGAATATCTGACTCAATTAGAAGAGAAAGAAACAGCAGTATTAGAAGATGTGAAAGGTAAAGACTCATCTAAAGTAATGGTGTTATTTGGTTCAGGAGAGTCATTCATGTTAATGAGCGAAAAAACATATGTTGGTAGTTTAGTGAAGAAGTTAGGTGCTAAAAATATTGTAAATGAAGCGAAAAAATCAACAGAGGCATACGTGCCAATGAATATGGAAGATGTTATAGTATCCAATCCAGATGCTATACTTCTTGTTTCTCACGGAGATCCAACGGCTGCGCTAGAACAATTTAAAGCAGAAGTAAAAAAGAATGGTGCATGGGAGAAATTAAATGCCTTTAAAGAAGATCGTGTTCAGGCTCTGGACTACCAAATATTTGGCTATGCCTCTATCGTAAAAGCTACAGATGGATTAGAACAGCTTAACGAGATTTTATATAAGTAATATGACTTAAGATGAGGGTTGGACGAAATGGAAGTAAAACCGAAAAGAAGATTTAGTATAGGTGTAACATTTATTTTACTAGTAGTTTTTATGATCTTATCAATTGGAATAGGTAGTGTACATTTGTCACCTATGGAAACCATTAGAACAATATTTGGTTCTGGTGAGGCAATGTCAGAAACTATTGTCAGGGATTTGCGAATTCCTAGAGTTCTGATTGCTATATTAGTAGGCACAAATTTAGCCATATCAGGTGCATTGCTTCAGGCAGTCATGAGGAATCCGCTAGCAGATCCAGGTTTAACAGGCGTATCTAGCGGAGCAGCAGTAACGGTATTATTTATCCTGCTGCTATTCCCTAGTTTTGACCAGTGGATTCCACTTGCTGCGGTGGTAGGTGGGCTTGTAGCTGTTACTTTAGTTTATGCGTTAGCATGGAAGAAAAATGGCATATCACCTGTCCGAATTATTCTCTCAGGGATAGCTGTTAATTCTGTATTTGGCGGTATAACGGGTCTATTATCAATTCTTTATAGTGATCGTCTTCCTTCTGCAATACAATGGCTAAACGGGAGTTTATCAGCAAAAGGAATGGGAGATGTTATTCTTCTTTTTCCTTATTCAATCATTGGTTGGATTGCAGCACTCTTTTGCATCCGTTCAGCAAATATTTTGAATCTAGGAGAGAATGTAGCTATAAATTTAGGAGAGAATACAAACCGAATTCGAATCGTACTCTCCTTAGTTGCAGTTTATTTAGCGGCTATTTCTGTTTCTGTTGTGGGATTACTGGGCTTTGTTGGCCTCATTGTTCCACATATGTCGAGATTTATAGTAGGGTCAAATTATCGTGTTTTATTGCCTATGAGTATGGTGTTAGGGGCGCTCGTATTATTATTAGCTGATACAGTAGGACGCTCTCTATTTTCACCTTTAGATATTCCAGCTGGTATTGTGATGGCAATGGTTGGAGGACCTTACTTTTTATATTTAATGAGATCGGGTGACATTTAGAATGCTAAAAGCTCAATTACTGAATATAAGTTATGATCATAAAAAAGTATTAGATGACTTTAATTTGAATGTTGAAAAAGGTGAAATTATCTCCATTATTGGTCCCAATGGTTCTGGGAAGTCTACAGCTTTAAAAGCAATGTCTAGATTGATACCTGTTAAAAAAGAAAAAATCTTTTTAGATGGTAGAGACCTTCAATCACTAGGAACAAAAGCAATTTCACAGATGATGAGTGTATTGTTTCAATCGAATGAGCCACCTTCAGATATTACAGTAGAAGAATTAGTGAGATATGGACGTATACCACATAAAAAATGGTATGAGCGCACAAATGAAGAAGATTTAAGCATAGTGGAATGGGCTATTGAAAAGACAGGGTTAACACCATTAAAAGAAAGATTGGTATCCTCACTTTCAGGTGGGGAATCGCAGCGTGCATGGATTGCTATGTCATTGGCACAGCGACCAAAAATATTGCTACTTGATGAACCAACCACCTACTTAGATATTGCTCATCAACTTCAGTTGTTAGAACTAATTCACACAGTTAATCGGGAGTTAGGTATGACGATTGTGATGGTGCTACATGATTTAAACCAAGCAAGTATTTATAGTGATAAAATATGCGTTATTTCAAAAGGAATAGTCGTGAAATATGGTACATCAGAAGAGGTTATGACACAAGAAATGATTCGTAATGTTTACGGGGTGGAATGTGAAATTGATACACATTTTCAGCATGGAAAACCACGTATTAATTTAATGGGCATTTCACGGGTAGCTACACAATAAGAGGAGGAAGGAAAATGGTAAAACAAATTGATATCATCAAAAAAAAGCAACAATATTTACGATTTATAGACAAGTGTAAAACAGTTGTGATTAGTAGCAAGGATGACAATGGTGATCCATTTACTAGTTATGCACCGTACGTTCAGCATGATGGGAAGATTTATATTTATATAAGTATAATTACAGATCATTATAAATTTATTGAAGAGAGAAGTTTAATTAGTATTATGATGCTTGCAGATGAGCAAGATGCCCCTAATTTATTTGCGCGTGAGCGAGTTAGATTTCAATGTACTGCAGAGAATATCGGAAATAATGGCCACGAAGAAATATTTGCTAAGTTTGAAAATAACCACGGTGTACCAATGATGGGTGTTTTACGAGGATTAGATTTATCTTTATTTGAACTTATGCCAAAAGAAGGGCGTTATGTAATTGGTTTCGGCCAAGCATTTGATATCGATTTATCAGGAGAAAAATTCGAGCATGTTATTGTGGATAAAAAGGATAAATAAGCATTATTTTAATGAAATGATTTAAACGCTAATGAGCTTAAAATTTAAAAATAATTTACGATTTCCCTTAGTTATTATATAGTGGAAAATGCGAGCTCCGATAGTATCAGGAGAAGGCTGCTGACAGTAATCTACTTTGAGACCTTTTATGTGAAAAAAGAGGTTCTTTATATACTTTCTTACAGGAAATCCAGAGTTTTTAGAACTAGAACTAGATAATGAAAAATTATTTTGGTATTTTAATGGCGGATTTTTAGAATGAATTTTGGTATACCTGCAATCATATTATTAGAAAAGGAGAAGAAATATCATCTATTGACGGTGATATTTCTTCTCCTTTTCCTATTTGTATCAACTTATGAAGAAGTAAGGCATTTTGATTTCACTTGTATTTATAGCTCTCATAAAATGACTGCCCTTCATTTTTCACTAATCTCCCTATTGTGCACAGATATAGTAATATGAATAAGAAGTGCAACTCTCTTTTATCATTTCATATTCAGTTCATAAAGAAATGATAAAGTAACTAATGAAAGATTGCTGAAACGCTTTTATGGGGAAATATAAGGAGGAATGTGAATAATGAAGGAAAAGATAAAAGAGAATAAATTAAAAGGTTGGCGACAGTTTGTACAGCTAATAAAACAAACAGAACCTCCTAAGCTTTTGTTAATCATTGCACTATGTATGAGTTTTGCGACAACTGGGGTAGGTTTTGTCGTTCCGTTGTTCACAAAGAAATTAGTGGACGGTTTTTCACTAGATTCACTTAACTATTGGCAAATTATTTTGCTAGTCATTGCTTTTATTGCCCAGGCAATAGCGAGCGGGCTTTCTATTTATCTGTTAAACCGAGTTGGACATCACGTGGTAGCAAAATTGAGAGAGCGATTGTGGAGAAAATTACTCCATTTACCAATTCCTTATTATGATAAAAATGATACAGGGGAGACATTGAGTCGTGTAACGAATGATACCGCAGTTGTGAAGGAACTCATTACAGAACATCTTGCTAACTGTTTATCTGGAATTATTGCGATTATTGGTTCTGTTACGATTTTGCTATTCTTAGATTGGAAAATGACTTTAGTAATGCTTGTTGCTGTTCCAATTGCTATGTTGATTTTAATGCTGTTAGGAAAGAAAATGTACGTAATTTCAAAAGGAATGCAAGATGAAACGGCAAAATTTACTGCTTTGTTAAATCAAGTATTACCAGAATCACGTTTAGTGAAAGCTTCAAATGCAGAGAATATAGAATATGAGCGTGGAAAAAAAGGTATTACAAATCTCTTCAATTTTGGTTTAAAAGAAGCCAAAATACATGCACTGATCTCGCCTTTGATTTCTTTCATTTTAATGATTGTGCTAGTAGCAATTATTGGGTATGGAGGAGTGCGTGTCTCTTCTGGAGCATTAACAGCTGGCGACATGGTTGCTTTTATTTTATATTTAATTCAAATTATTATTCCAATGACTCAATTAACGATGTTCTTTACACAATTGCAAAAAGCAATGGGAGCAACAGAGCGAATTAGTACAGTACTTGAACACGATGAAGAAGATATATATGTAGGCAAACAGTTGGAGCTAGTGACAGAGCCTATTCATATGAATCATGTGGACTTTGCATATGGAAAAGAATCGATTTTATCTAATATTAATTTTACAATTGAACCAGGTAAAGTAACGGCTATTGTTGGACCGAGTGGTGGAGGAAAGACTACTACATTTTCTCTTTTAGAACGATATTATCAACCAACAAAAGGGACCATTACACTTGGAGATACACCTATTGATACGTTCTCGTTACATTCTTGGAGAAGTCAAATTGGATACGTTGCTCAGGAAAGTGCACTTATATCCGGTACAATACGCGATAACATTTGTTATGGAATAGATAAAGAGGTTACAGATACAGAACTTGAAAGAGTCACTAAAATGGCGTATGCTGATCAATTTATTCAAGCACTTCCAGATAAGTTTAATACTGAAGTAGGAGAACGAGGTATCAAGCTTTCAGGAGGTCAACGACAAAGAATCGCAATTGCTAGAGCGTTATTACGTGATCCACAAATTTTAATGCTTGATGAAGCGACCTCTAGTCTTGATAGTAAATCAGAAATCTATGTCCAAAAAGCATTGGATAATTTGATGAAAGGAAGAACGACACTTGTTATTGCCCACCGTCTTTCTACCGTCGTCGATTCGGACAATATTATATTTGTAGAGAAAGGGCATATTACGGGAAGTGGGACGCATGATGCGTTATTTCAATCACATGAGATGTACAGAGAATTCGCGAAACAACAATTACGTATTCAAGAGTAAGTATGAAGGGATTTGTTGTCATGACAAGATTATTAGTTGTGGATGATGATGAACATATTAGAGAATTAGTAAAGGTGTTTTTACAAAATGAAGGCCTAGATATACTGGAAGCCGTGGACGGTGTTGATGCACTTTCGAAGCTGGAGTCAGAGAAAATTGATATGGTAATTATGGATATTATGATGCCGAATATGGATGGATGGGAGTTATGCAAAGAAATACGAAAGCTAAATAACGAATTGCCAATTCTTATGCTGACTGCAAAAGGGGAAACTGCTCAAAAAGTAAAAGGATTTAACTTAGGTACAGATGATTATCTCGTAAAACCATTTGAGCCAGCGGAGTTAATCGTTCGAGTTAAATCTATCCTCAAGCGTTATCGTATTTCTTTGTCCAAAACAGTTGAAGTCGGTAACGTTTGGATGAATCGCGATACGTATGAGCTAGTATATAGGGGAGAAAGTATTACTCTTCGATTAAAGGAATTTGACTTATTATTTACATTGGCAAGTTACCCTGGGAAGACATTTTCGCGTGAGCAATTAATAGAAGAGATTTGGGGATTTGACTATGAAGGTGATGAGCGTACAGTTGATGTTCATGTAAAAAGACTGCGAGAGCGATTCCCAGAAGAAGAAAGTGTGTTCACCATACGGACTATTCGAGGTCTTGGTTATCGATTGGAACTAGGCACATGAAAAAGTGGATACTTATTTTGAAGTTTCTATCTGTGATCATACTTTTTCTTATAGTTAGTACATTATTTGCGTTCATTTCTTTTCACATTACCTCTTTTCTATATAGTTGGCTAGGTAAGTATCCTCAAGGGTTTTGGCAACAACTTTATACTGTAATTGGTGTATTTGTTCTCTTTGGATGTACAGTGACAGTAACTTTTCTATTTGGAGCAAAAAGACAGCGGAATTATTGGGAGACGATTGTAGATGCTTTACGGCGAATTGCAAAAGGGGATTTTAGCGTAAAACTAGATCTTAAATCAGGTGAAGGAGATCAATTTGGGCAGCTGATTAGTGGGATAAATGATATGGCAATTGAATTAGGGGAAATGGAAAAAATGCGTCAAGAATTTATTTCCAACGTTTCTCATGAAATTCAATCCCCACTAACATCTATTAACGGATTTGCAAAAGCATTGAAAAATATTGATTTGCCAGATGAAAAACGACATCATTATCTAGAGATTATCGAGATGGAAAGTAAGCGGTTATCGAAAATAAGTGATAATTTACTAAAATTAACTTCATTAGAATCACAACATCATCCATTTGAACCGAAGCAGTATCGGCTAGATAAACAATTACGCAACGTTGTTTTATCTTGTGAACCAAGGTGGTTAGATAAAAATATTGAAATGGACATCGAATTGGGGAATATTACTATAGTTGCTGATGAAGATTTAATGAATCAGGTGTGGATGAATTTACTTAGTAATAGTATTAAGTTTACTCCGAACGGTGGAACGATTCGCATTCGTATAGCCCCCAAGAATGACACTGTGACGATTTCCATTATTGATACTGGAATAGGGATGACAGAAGGAGATCAACAGCATATTTTTGAACGTTTCTTTAAAGCTGATCAGTCGAGAGCTATGTCAAACGGGGGCAGTGGATTAGGACTTTCAATCGTAAAGAAAATTATAGACATGCATAATGGTAGCATCTCTGTTCAAAGTAAGCTTGGAGAACAAACAACGTTTCTTACGACGATGCCTTTAGAGCAAGGTGAACCGTATCACAAATAGCGATAAAGCAAAAGACGGAATTCATTGTCGATAAACAGATATGAAATAATCAATAATTAATAATGAAAAAAGACTTCTAGAAAAAAACACTAGAAGTCTTTTCTAATTTTAAAATAAACCGGGTGAATATTTTAAAAAGTAATATATAACGTAAAGCCAACTAAAACACCCGTGTATAATAGCCCATCCTATTGAATGATATGCAGTGTAGGAAATAATCATAGATAAGCAAGTTCCGTAGCTAATTCCCTTTTTTATGACACTAGTTCCCATGGAATATTTCTTATTATCCTTTATTTTTAATCTCCCCTTTTGGATCTCTTAAATCCTCTTATTAAAGAAAAGTATATATGACAAGAAAATATATAACAATAACTGGTATTAATAAAACTAAGTGCCAATAATCATTTAAATCGTAAGTTACGCAAAGTTCCTAGCCCGCATAAACTACATACGCTTCTATCTGTCGATTTAGAATAAAGATTAATAATTTATAACAAAGTTCGATCAATTTTTATAATTAGCTTATACAAATAATCGCCCGTTAAGTAAAGTAGAGAAGAAAAATAGATAGGATTTTATGCAAAAACAACAACTGACCCATTGCTCGTAAAACCCTGGAAATCATTGAGGTAGTAAGGTTTTTGAGGACATGTATAAAATTCGTGCATAATCGCTCAAATAAAAAAAGGCTCAAGAACACTGATGTAACAACGTTCTTGAGCTTTTTGACATTTCTTAAACGATCACCATATAAGCATATTTTCTTGGTGTCATGTAATAGAATGGGGGAGACTCAATTATTTCTATTACAGCAAAACCCACCACTTCTTCATCTATTTTTGCAACTAAGATTTCACTATTAACCCCTTCTAATAATTCGTAAAAATAACTTTGTGGCATAACTTGATCAACTGCTTTAAAAATATGTGGTAACGCTTTGGAATGTTCATCCTGTCCTTCTTTAACAATGACATTAACAGCATCGAAATCTTTCATATTAGCATTAACAACTTCTATATCCATTGAGTTTTTCGATTCCATAAAAATAATTTAGCCATATTAACGCAAGCTTTTTTTTGTATAATATACAATATAATGTTTTTTAGTAAATAAAGGGAGTGTTAGTATAATGAAATTGTGGTGGATAACTAGTTTATTTTGGTTAGTGTTATTTGCTGCTACAGCAATATTTATTGGGGTTAGAAAAATAGATGGTTCTGGCTTAGAACAAACATCGGAATTAAGAATGGTAGCATTTATTGTATTGGGAGTTGTTTTCACTTTTATTTTATTATTTCAATTACTTTTTCTCTACTTTGCCCCAAAAAATAAAATAGTATCTACCCAATAATAAAAAAAGCACCCAAACTCACCTTTGGGTGCTTTTTTGAGAAATTTTTTATCAAACTTTATTTCAAAGCTACACTATCAAGTATTATTAATGTAGGAGGAAGAATCCATCGAATATGCAGAATATTATGATATTATAAAAAAGTAAGGAAGTGTTTTTATGGGAATTAAAGTTATTAAAAGGATGTTTGTTGTTATATCTATGTTTGCTTTTTCTTTAATAGTTCTAGTGATGCCTAATAATGCTAGTGCAGCTGAACTAGAAATATCTCTTGAAGAACGATCATCGATAGATCCATTATTTATAAATGATTATCGTAATGTGAAAAAAATGTTACAACTTCAGAAGAGTGGTCTAGTTATAAAAGAGTTTCTGATAATTTAGCAACAGGTTCTCTTGCTGTAACTAAAAGTAGTAGTATTGGATATACCTTAAATGTAGGGGCTAATAAAAGAGTCTATATGGGGTATAGAGTAAAATATGAAGTTGAAAAAGCCACTAACCAAAAGAATAGAGATCAAGATTAAGAAGAACCTCCCTCGCCCGTAAAATGTATAAAAAAACAAACTAAATCCTAAAAAAATTAAGGAATTCAGTATGATCGAATTGTTAATGGTGTATTTTGGTTATTATTTTAAATATGGAAATTAAATTCTTCTCTAATTGTTCGTATTATACCCCAAAATAGAAAACGATATAAAATTGCAAAACCAGCAAATAAATAAACAAATTCGAAAATAGAAAAGGGCTCATAATGAATTAAAAAAGAATTAATATAGACTATAACTAAAGACAACAGTTCTATTAAAGAATCTTTAGATCCATTTTTTTTATACAAATCTTTAGACGATTCTAGATTTATAAAGTTATTAAACTCGTTACTAAAATAACCTTTAATAAAGCCAAAAGGTAATAAATATATTCCAAAAGCAGGTCCATAAGATATATTCATAAGTTGTGTTATAAAACAATAAACTATCGTAAATAAAAGTAAGTACATTTTAAATATAACTCCTCTTCTTTTATGCTTTTCTACTAACTAATTATTAAATCAATAGTTTAAGGAAGTGAGTATCGTAATACTCACTTCATCTATTTTTAAAACATGTATGGAATATCCATACCAAGAGAAACCTGTCTGAGGTTATTTTCAACTGCATTTTTTACAGCAAGAGCTGTACCAGCAGTAATAAGACCAGCTACATCGGCAGTAATTGGATTAACAGCAAATTGTTTAGTATACCATCCTACATAATCTGCCGCAAAGGCACCTGCTGCCCATCCATTCATTGCTCGAACTTGAGGACATAAAATAAGGTACATTCCAACAAATCCATAAGGCTGAATTTGTGGATTTTTATTATTAGATGTTAATTCAGCAATCGTTAGAATCATTAAATCAGCATCTTCCTCCGATACTCCTAAATCACTAATTAACGTATCACGGTCAGCATTAAAGATAATATTCTCATCTTCATCTACAGAAAAATAACTAGAAACTTTTTCTGCTGCTTAAATCAATTCTTCATCAGTTTCACTATAATTAGTTTCCCAATCAGAAACCTCACTAGCATGGCTGATTTTACTCAAAGAAACAAAACTGCTAAACATTACAACTACAATACTAAATAAAACAAGAAGCTTTTTGACCGTCTTATTCACGCCTTTAGTAATAATAAAACTATCTTTAGAGAATTATTTTACAAGTATTACATATTTTTTTAAATCTTGTCAAAGTATTGTAGGTTATCTTATAATTGATTCTCGGCATTTGACCCTAACAAGCGAATTTTGAAAAAATGGGGTGTTTGAATGGCAGGAAGAGGACGTACGTCGATCGTAAGAGAAATCAAAGAAAGCATTGAAGCGATTGATAAAATCGGTATTTCAAAGCGTGCAGCAAGAGAGGATGGGAACAGTGGCATTCATTCAAAAAGCAAAAGGAAAATACCATGAGTGACTACCAAACCTTTGTGAAAAGGGCGAGATCCAAGTATGGAGTAAAGTCGATTGCTGATTTAGATAAGGAACATTACAGAGGGGACATAGCACAAGTGAGAAGGGAATTTCTGAAGGACATAGAATTAATGTTGAAACGGCCCTTCGCATTTTAGAAAAGCGTACAAGGAGGCTAGATGTACGAAATCGAGCGTATAGGCTTGAAAAAATGCAATTGATTCGAGAAAATGTATCACCCGAAGTGTCAAAGGCTGTTGATTTGATAAGAGAGCTAGGTTTACGGGTAAGAAAGGCTACCAATGCGAGAGTATAATATTTTACATATGAGGAACAAATGGATAGCTGGAAGTTTGAAATAAAAAAGGCGATGGTGCAGGGATTGCGAAGGGCGGACGGCAAAGAGAGATCAATACCCCTCGTCATTTTGAAAAACGTCTAGAACAGTTACTTCAGGGCAAGGGCGACAAAGAACGAGTGGTCAATGTATAGTACTCAACCATTCGAGATGGAATAAATGTGGCCTGCAAGAAAACAGGGATTAATCAGGCTGCACATGGATTCCGCCATGCCTTTGTAAGAAATTGTATGGATTAGATTCATAGAGAATTACAGTATGTAAAAAATCGGTGCGGTATAGGGGTAATCGATAAAGATAAGGATTTGAAAAAGCTGAGCATTTAAAACGGGAAATAATTTGAGAAGAATGCCCTAATTGTAGAGTTTACTAATATAACAAATTAGTTAAAATAAGTTATTCAGCCGAAGGTATATTAGAGAGGAATTATATATGACAAAATTTATTGATGACTTAGCTGGAGCAAGTTTCGATATTGTAAAAATGATTTATTATTTCTTTACAGGTTTATTAATTGTCGGAATTCCTTTAATTCTTATAGTAAAAATAGTTAACTTTATTACTGCTCTATAAGTAAGTAGGTGAAACTTTAAACTTCAATTGCCTTAGCAATTAAACCAAAATGAAAGGGAAAAACCAAATAGATCAAATAAAACAAGAAAACACGAATTTGAAATGAATAGTATCAGCGTACGGCTTAACTTTAATGAACTATTTAGATTTTAATAGCTAATAAACTAAGCTGAACCGGAAAATTTATATCCAAATTCCCTCATTGTTTGAATATGTTGAGGATATTTTGGATTATCCTCAATTTGTACCTTTTTGAAAAGGTCAATTTCCTCATCTTTTATGTATACGCTCTTAGCAGAGAAGTTAGTCGTTAAACCTCCTAACATTAAACACGAAAAGTATGCTACTTAAAGGGTTTACCCCATATTATATAGTATAAACATATACGTTATTACCTGTTTTTGTAAATTTCTGCCCCTAATTTTTTCAAAATTTCAAATTGCACAATAATACTAATATACAATTAACCAAAGAGTTCACAATATGTAAAAGCAAAAAAAAAGCAATGCCCGCTTTTGCTAGCATTGCTTTTTCTTTATATAAAATTATTTTGTATAGTTATCAAAGTAACCTTGGATAAAGATCATTGGAGTACCTTTGTCACCACTACCTGATGTTAAATCAGATAGAGAACCGATTAGGTCAGTAAGTTGACGAGGTGTAGTACCTTGTGCTTCCATTGCTCCTACAAGGTCAGTTCCTTTATTATCAATGTATTCAGAGATAGCTTTTTTAAGTTCTTCGCCTCTTAAATCAGCAAAGTTATTATCAGCTAGATATTTTAATTTGATTTCATTCGGTGTACCACTAAGACCAGCTGTGTAAGCAGGTGATACAACTGGATCAGCCAGCTCCCAAATTTTACCTACCGGATCTTTGAATGCGCCATCACCATAAATCATAACTTCAACATTTTTGCCTGTTTTCTCTTTTAGCGTTTGTTGAATTTTATCTACAACAGGTTGGCAATTACGTGGGAAAAGTTTTACACTGTTTTCTGTTGATTTGTTTGACCCTAGTAGACCATAACTTTCGTTGAAGCCACTACCATCAATTGATTCAGCTAAGATGTTATCTAGGCTGTAGATGTTTTCTCCACCGTTAGCTTCTAAAATTCGTTTTGTTCTAAATCTTGTATGGATATCACAAGTTAGCACGCTCTTAGTGTATTCTAAAATTGTTTTTGGATTGTTTGAGAAGATTACTTCACATTCAACGCCATATTCTTCGACTAATGATTTGTAGTAATCGATATAGTCAACACCAGTGAAAGTGTGTTTGTTGTGCCCGAATAATTCACGGAATTGTTTTTCAGTTAACACGTCCGTCCATGGGTTAACACCTTTTTCATCAAGTGTGTCAAGATCAACTAAGTGGTTACCTACTTCATCTGATGGGTAGCTAAGCATTAAAACAACTTTTTTAACGCCTTTTGCAATACCACGTAGAACGATAGCAAAACGGTTACGGCTTAAGATTGGGAAAATAACGCCTACAGTGTCATCTCCAAATTTAGCACTAACATCTTTTGCGATGTGATCGATTGTAGCATAATTACCTTGAGCGCGAGCAACGATTGATTCTGTTACTGTCACGATATCTTTATCTTGAATAGTAAAGCCTTCAACTTCTGAAGCTTTTAATACACTTTCTACAACGATATCTTCGATACTATCACCTTGATTGATGATTGGGCCACGAAGACCTCTTACGACTGTTCCAACTACTCTTTCCAACATAATCGCTCCTTAAAACTCTAAAATATATTTATATTATCTAACTACCTACTTGTAATATACATTAGAGTAATGATATAAGTAAAATTAATATAACAAATGATAGGTATAAGGAGTATTTATATGGTGAGTAAATTAGATTTATATAAAGTATTTTGTAAAGTAGGAAAAAGCTCGAGCTTTTCTAAAGCAGCAAAAGACCTCTACATGACGCAGCCAGCTGTTAGTCAAGCAATTATGCAATTGGAGAAAGAATTAGATATACGCCTCTTTAATCGAACGCCTAAAGGGGTCACTTTAACATATGAAGGTAGTCTGTTATTTGAATATGCTAACTCGGCTATTAACTTACTTCATGTTGGAGAAGAGAAGATTTTAGAATTTAAGGATTTAACGACAGGGGAGTTAAAGATAGGTGTAGGGGATACAATTTCGAGGTACTTTCTACTTCCTTATTTAGAGGCTTTTCATAATAAATACCCGAATATTAAATTTAAAATTATTAATGGTACAACGTTAGAGCTTTGTGCTGTATTGAAGTCAGGGGAAGTCGATATTGCAATTTGCAATTTCCCACTTGATGACCCGACATTGGAACTCAGATCATGTAGTGATGTTCATGATATTTTTGTTTGTGGGGCGAAGTATAAGAATGCAATTATAGAGCCGCTAAGTTTTGATGAAATAGTGAGTCTGCCATTAATATTACTTGAGCAACAATCGATATCGAGAAAATATGTAGATGATTATTTGATGACTAAAGGTGTTAAAATTTCACCCGAATTTGAATTAGGTTCACATGATTTATTATTAGAATTTGCGAAGATAAATTTAGGCATAGCGTGTGTGACGAAAGAATTTTCTCAAGAGTATTTAAATAAAGGTGTTTTATATGAAGTCCCTTTAATAGAAGAAATACCGAAAAGAAGTATAGGTGTATGCTTTTTAAAAAGTGTGCCACTATCACCAGCTTCAACAAAATTTGTTGAGATATTAGAAAATAAGCAACTGTAAATTTGCTGAATGAATATACGAAAACCCCGCCAGGAAAATTCTCTGACGAGGTTTTTTATATTTAAGTTCTTAGTATGTTTTATCACCATTAAAGATTGAGTTTTTAACGATTACATAATCTACTGTACGAATGGCATCTAGTTTTTTACCACCAGCGTATGAAATTGATGATTGAAGGTCTTGCTGCATTTCGATTAAAGTGTCTTTTAGAGCACCTTTATGTTCTACATGCATTTTTTTACCTTCGACGTTTTTCTTTTCGCCTTTTTGGAATTCAGAAGCTGAACCAAAGTATTCTTTGTAAAGCTGGCCGTCTTTTTCTATTGTTTGACCTGGAGATTCTTCATGTCCAGCGAATAATGAGCCAATCATAACCATAGATGCACCAAAGCGTACTGATTTAGCAATATCACCATGTGTACGAATCCCACCGTCAGCGATAATCGGTTTAGTAGCAGCTTTTGCGCACCAACGTAGAGCAGCTAATTGCCAGCCACCAGTACCAAAGCCAGTTTTAATCTTCGTAATACATACTTTACCTGGTCCAATCCCCACTTTAGTAGCGTCAGCACCAGCATTTTCTAATTCTCTAACAGCTTCGGGTGTCCCAACGTTACCTGCAATGACAAAGCTTTCAGGCAAGTGTTTTTTTATATGTTGTACCATATTGATCACTGCATTAGAATGACCATGTGCAATATCAATTGTGATGAATTCAGGGATTACCTTTTCAGCAGCTAATTGTTCAATGAAAGCGTATTCTTCTTCTTTAACACCAACGCTAATAGAAGCGATAAGGCTATGTGAATGCATATCTTTGATGAAAGTGGATCTTTTTTCTGGTTCAAAACGATGCATAATGTAGAAATAACCATTTTCAGCTAATTGAATTGCCACTTTTTCATCTATAATTGTCTGCATATTAGCAGGTACGACTGGCAACTTAAATGTATGTCCACCTAAATCTACAGTTGTATCACATTCAGCTCGACTATTTACTATACATTTTGCTGGAACTAATTGAATATCTTCGTAATCAAATACATTATCCATAAAATACACTCCTAAAACCGAATATTAATTAATAGTATAAATAAAATGTTCGTCTTTTAGTAATTTACCTCATTTCCAGTAAGATGTCAAAGTATATTGATGTTGGAGTTGAATTCATCATTTTGACTTACATGTATTTCATTGTAGAGAACAATAGGATACCTTAAAAAATAAATCAAAATACATTTTTATTAAATAAAACTTTTCTTATTTTCATTGCATCTAAGGAATAAGTGAAGAAGGGGCAAGAAGTTTGGACACTCTCAAATTAATTAGAAAAGCATAATAAGGGCTTCTTCCTCACGTATCAAGTTATTTCTATTTATCTCTAAACAATTATTTAACATTTGAAGAAAAACAATTACTTGTGCAATATTATAAATTACAAGATAACCAGCCTATATATAAATTTGTTGATGAAAAAGGAATATATATTCCAATTATTATAGGTAGAGGTATAGGGGGAATATAAAAATAAGCAGTTAACGATTAAAACAAAAAGACTTATCTTATATTATAGATTTAGAAAATCATCACTACTCTCATTAACCGTCACTTAATTTACTGTGAAAAGTAAGTTATGCTTTAGATTCAATCGTTATAGAGTGCTGCAATTAGTGGTATACTGAATCAATAGATTAAACATCTGAAAGGAGATGAAAATCTTTTGAAATACAGCAAATCACAGATGCAGAAGTTGATTAATGAAAATAAAGAACTGCATCAAAAATTCAAAGAGCTGAAAAAGTCGATGGGTCTTGAGAAAAACTATGCAATGAAGGCTTTATATCATGCAGAAGTTACAGATGGCGGCCCTTATCAAAGAGCTTATCAAGAATTAGATGACCCTAAATACTAAGTACATTTGGTGAGCAATTTATAGATGTATTTTTGAATATTGTTCAAGTAACAAAAGACTAAAGAAAAAATACAATATCTTCAACGATGGAAATTTTAGATGAGAGTCAAGTCATGCTATGAAGGAAATTATGAAGGAACTATTTACTAAATAATAGGGTAATGACGGAAAAAGGGCTACTTAAATGTGGGTCTTTTTTCTTTATTTTCCGTTTTTTTCATATAAACCAGGAGAATATAAAAATACCTAGTCGTTTTTTTTAGAGAATGCTTTATTTGATAGTAATTCAGTGCTTAAGAAGTTAATATTATAGTAACAATAATACATTTCTTGAAAGGGAGCATCGTATGATAGAACTAGCAATGAAGTTGAAGAAGTATTTAATTGGGCAGCCTTCTATTGTGATTAAAGAGGATGAATTAATGGAAGATATCATTGAAATTGTGGATGCACATAATGATGTCAATTACGGTTATATTGAAGTGTCTGAAGACAAAGAGCTTACAACCGTTAACATTGATTTTGATGAATTAATGGAGAATAGCGATATTGAGCAAGAAGAGCTGAAAGAACTTGAAATCGATGAAATTTTACATATTACAGATTCGTTTGTGAAGGATTTCGGACGTGAAGTAGTACAATTGAGCAAATTGATTGAAATTGGTGAGGGCGAATATTTAGTGATTTATGAAGTAATGGATAAAAAGCTGAAACTCCCTTTACCTAATTCAGGTGCTGTTATTGAAATCAATCAGTATGGCACTGTTACATCAGCTACTTTATTCCAAGAATATTATCAGCTTACTTATCCAAAGGTAGAAGTAACAGAGGATGAAGCAAGAGGGGTTTTATGTAAGGAAACATTAGTTGCGTTAGGAATCGAAGAAAATGACGAGCAAGGGGAATTTGAATTAGTATATCAACCAATTCGTGATTATATGGGCGTTACTGTTGATGGAAAAGTTCAAAGAGCGAGTGTGCTTTTCAAAGACACAGAACTGGAACAATTCACAGTGCCCCCAGTTGAAGTGACGACCACATTACCAAAACTTTTAGGTGCTACAGATCAATATGTGTTACGTGAAGAAGATGGTAATTTGTTTTGGTACGTAGCGGAAGATTTGGATGATGAAGGTGACGATGCAAAAGCGGTAATCGAAGTGCTACATTTCGATGATGAAGGCGCTAGCTATGAATCGAATGTGGGATGGGATACAGAATCGAAAGAAGAATTGGCCTTCGCGAAGTTGAAAGAAAACGCTCTGCAATTTTTAGAAATTATTGCTGGGGATATTCATGATAAATATAAACTTGAAGATCAAGTTGTATTTAGTGAAGATATGGAAGAATTCGAAGCCGATGAAGATGATTTCTTCGATGAAGATGAGTACGATGATGAGGGTGAACATGAAGAGGAGTATGAAGAAGAGCCGACGACAATGTTTACATTCATCCCTTACTTCAAAGAATACAAATTAGAGGCCTACACTATCCTTATTGAAGTAGGCGTTCATACGGGAATTATTCGATCATGTCTATATAGTATCTTAGATATAGATTCCATCCGCGAGATTAATACAACACCAACGATTACATTGGCAGAAGCAGATGCTATTTATAAAAAAGACCTACAAATGAAGCTTGCACGTTTTGAAAAAACTGATGAAGATGATGATGAAGTGACAATTTACAGCTTAAATTACTTCATTGATTTTTCGGGTGAAAGTGGTGCAATTGAGAAAATCAATGCCACTACAGGAGAAATTACGTACATTCAATCAGACATTATTAGAGGGTAATAATTAGTTGTAAGAAATTCTGTATTATTCAGATTATTTCACCAAAGGGTTATTGACAGTGAAAGTTTGTTGATGTAGACTGTGTACAATGATAATTGAATACGACCTCACTTTCTATTGGGTGAGGTAGAGGCGCGATATCTATTAGTCTATAGTGGAGCTTGAGAAACTATGAAGCTATAGAGAAGGAGATATCGCCGAAGTTTGTAATACACTCGATGTTACTTGCTGGGTCTGTAGTTAATAACTGCAGGACTGTCTCAATGAACGTCCTAGTTCGTTGAGTTGAGCTATCTCATTTAGGGATAAGTAGAGGATTTAGGCTAATATACAAAGCGACCTAAGTTCATCTTAGGCCGCGTTTTTTATACGTATATTAGCCTTTTTTAGTCTTAATAAGAAAAAAATGGATATTACCTAAGGGGGAGAAATATTATGAAAAGAACATGGGCAATTTTTTCAAGCATGATGCTACTAGCAATTTTATTACTAGCTAGTTGTGGATCTAAAGATTCAGATACAGGTAAATCTACTACAGGCGGAAAGAAAAAAGAAACATTCACAATTGGTATGGAAGCAGGTTATCCTCCGTTTAACTGGACACAAAAAGATGATTCCAATGGCGCAGTGAAAATTGCAGGTAATGCAGAATATGCTGGCGGTTATGATCTTGAGGTTGCAAAACGTGTTGCAGATTCTTTAGGTAAAGAATTAGTCATTGTGAAAACAGAATGGGATGGTCTTGTACCTTCATTAACTTCAGGCAAAATTGATGCAATTATGGCGGGTATGTCACCAACTGCTGAACGTAAAAAAACAATTGATTTCACTGATAACTACTACACATCTAATTATGTAATGGTTGTTAAAAAAGGTAGTAAATACGAGAAAGCTACTTCAATCCAAGATTTTAGTGGTGCCAAAGTTACAGGTCAATTGAATACAACACACTACAAAGTAATTGATCAAATTACAGGTGTTAAAAAACAAACGGCAATGGATAACTTCCCTGCAATGCGTGTAGCACTTGAATCGGGTGTAATTGACGGCTATGTATCTGAGCGCCCAGAAGGAATCAGTTCTTCAGCTGCAAATGATAAATTTGTAATGGTCGAATTTACAGATGGGTTTAAAGCATCAGAGGAAGATACTGCAATTGCTGTAGGTGTTAAAAAAGATAGTGATTTAAAAGATAAAATTAATAAAATTTTAAAAGGTATCTCTGAAGAAGAACGTACCAAAATCATGGATGCAGCGATTAAAAACCAACCAGCTGCAAAATAATGTATGACGGATACCGGTTGCATACAAAGTACCCGGTATTATTGCTTTTGAAGGAGGAACAGCATGAGTATTGATTGGATTATTAGCATTGTAACGGACAACTGGGAGATGTTCCTTCGCGGGGCATGGATGACATTATTAGTTGCTATTGTCGGTACAATTTTTGGTGCTCTTATTGGATTGTTAATTGGTGTTATTAATACGATTCCCAAGCCAGATCGTGGTATAAAGAGATTTTTCTTGAAGTTTATTAATGCAATACTAGCAATCTATGTGGAATTTTTCCGAGGAACACCAATGATTGTACAGGCAATGGTGATCTACTATGGTTCTGCTCAAGCATTTGATTTAGATTTGAATCGTACTTTTGCAGCAATTTTAGTTGTTTCTATTAATACGGGCGCTTATATGACAGAAATTGTCCGTGGGGGCATTGTAAGTGTTGAGAAAGGTCAATTTGAAGCGGCTCAAGCTATTGGGATGAATCACTGGAAAACGATGATTCATGTTGTGTTACCACAAGTTGCGCGTAATATTTTACCAGCAACAGGTAACCAGTTTGTTATGAATATTAAAGATTCATCTGTATTGAACGTAATTAGTGTAACTGAGTTATATTTCCAAACAAAATCGATTGCAGGAAATAATTTCCGATACTTTGAATCGTTCTTTGTCGCATGTGTTTTATATTTAATCATGACGATTACTATATCACGCATTTTACGTTATTTTGAAAAACGATTAGATGGTCCACAAAACTATCAGATGATGGATGATTTAACGCAAATAGAAGGTAAAAAATCATGATTGCGAGCAAAGGAGACAAACTTATGAAAAAAGTAATTGAAATACAACATCTAAGCAAATCCTTTGGCACTCATGAAGTACTAAAAGACATCGATTTCTCCGTAAATAAAGGGGAAGTTGTCTGTGTCATCGGCTCTTCTGGATCGGGTAAATCTACGCTTCTTCGTTGTATTAACTTATTAGAAACGCCAAGCGGTGGGCAGATTATTTATCAAGGTGAGAATATTCTAGATAATAAACATAATATTAATAGTTATCGTACAAAACTGGGGATGGTATTCCAATCTTTTAACTTGTTTAATAACTTTGATGTGTTAACGAACTGTTTAGTGGGACAGACGAAGGTTTTAAAACGCTCTAAAGGTGAAGCTGAGAAAGTGGCGATGAAATACTTGAAGGTTGTAGGGATGGATCGTTATGTGAATGCGAAGCCGCGCCAATTATCAGGAGGTCAAAAACAACGTGTAGCTATTGCTAGAGCGTTGTCTATGGAGCCGGATGTTATGCTTTTTGATGAGCCTACTTCCGCCCTTGATCCAGAAATGGTAGGAGAAGTATTAAAAGTTATGAAAGAATTAGCGGAGACTGGTCTTACGATGTTAATCGTGACACATGAAATGGAATTTGCACGAGAAGTTTCAGACCGTGTTGTTTTCATGGATAAAGGGGTAATTGTTGAAGAAGGTTCACCAGAGCAAATCTTCAATAATCCGCAAAACGAACGTACAAAGGCATTTTTGAAGCGTACGTTAAAATAATAAGGGTATTGAATAAGAGCCGTTTCCTACATCATTTAGTTGATGTAAGAAACGGCTTTTTATATGGAATAATTCTTTTCGATTTCTTTGATGAACATAGCTGTATTCTTTTTGTTGCTCATAATAGGTGAATAGATATAAGAAAAACGACGTTTAAATGTATGGTCTTCCAATTGAATAGTGGCCAACGTCTGCTGTTTTACTTCCCTCTCAATGACGTTTTTAGATAGCAGTGTAAGTCCGTCAATTCCTTGTATCATAGATTCCTTTAAAGCTTGATTACTACTTATAGATAGAAGTGATTTTATTTTTATACCGTTAGAGCGCAGTACATGTAGTAAATAATTACGTGTACCTGAGCCTTCTTCACGTGTTAGCCAAGTTTGATTTTGTAAGTCTTGAATCGTAACGTGCTTTTGATGGGCAAGTGTATGCTCAGGGGATGCAACTAATAATAACTCATCTTCCATAAAGGGTTCTAACATTAATTCTTTATCTGTTGTTTGACCTTCGATTAAGCCGATATCTACTTTTAGTAAACGTACAGATTCTACGATTTCATCTGTATTGCCGATGAACATCTCTAAATCAAGTTCGGGGTATTGCTGTTGTAAATCGACGAGTAACGATGGCAAAATATATTCCCCGATTGTAAAGCTTGCTCCAATGACAAGTTTGCCCTTAATCTCATTTTGAAGTGATAGAATATCCAGTTTTGTTTGTTCATATATAGCTAGCATTTGTTGAGCACGATCATATAGCATTTCACCAGAAGGGGTAATTTTAACTGATTTAGGCGAACGCAAAAAGAGTTGTGTACTAAATTCAGCTTCTAAGTTTTTAATATGTAAACTGACGCTAGGTTGAGAAATATGCAAGAATTCGGCAGTTTTTGTGAAATTCTTTATATCCGCTAAAGCAACAAATGTTCTTAAAGCATCATAATACATGGGAGGCCTCCTCTTATTATTAGAAATACTAATAATAATAATTATTTATATGTATTTTACTGATTATTATTTCTCCAGTAAAGTTTAGGTACAAACAAAATTAAATGGGGTAAAAAAATGAGGAAAATAATAAACATTCTACCTGGATTGATATCTTGCATTATTGTTGCCCTTATTGGAATGGTATTTGGTCGTTTTTTTCCAAGCTTAGGTAGTGGATTATTTGCTATTTTAATAGGAATTCTGGTCGGTAATTTAAAATTTGGCTCTAAAACAATACTAAGACCAGGAATAAAGTTTTCTGAAAGTAAACTGCTATATTATTCAATTATCTTATTGGGTGCAACGTTAACGTTTAATTCTTTATTTAATATTGGCATAACAGGCATATCTTATATTCTTATTCAAATGGCTGGAACAATTGCTTTTGTCATATGGTTAGGGAAAAAAATGAGTTTTGGTGAAGATTTTCGGTTATTGATGGCGAGCGGTAATGCTGTTTGTGGGTCTTCTGCAATTGCTTCAACCGCGCCAGCTATCAATGCAAAAACGCCAGATATGGCTGTATCCATAACAATTGTAAATTTATTGGGTACGGTTATGATGGTTCTTTTACCTGTTATCACAAGTACAGTTTTTCATAATAACGTTCTGCCTTCCTCAGCTCTAATAGGTGGGACATTGCAATCTGTAGGGCAAGTTGTTGCCAGTGGAAGCATTATTGGTGAGGCTGTGAAAGATCAGGCAGAAATTTTTAAAATTAGCCGAATCATTTTCTTAGTGTTAGTTGTTTTTGTTCTAAAACGTATAAAAATGGCAAATCAAGAAGCTCGAGAAGCTACTAAAGAAAAATTCAGTATGGGGTCAATTGTCCCTTGGTATGTTGCTGGCTTTCTATTATTGTGCGTAATCAATAGTGTTTTTTTATTTCCAACATCAATTACACATCCGATAAAAGTTTTTGGGAACTATTTGGAGATCATTGCACTTGCGGGTATTGGTATGAGTGTTAATGTAAAAGATTTAACACAGAATGGATGGAAATTATCCGGATATGCAGGTGGTATTGGTCTATTCCAAATTATTTTCGCTTTAATCCTAATATTTATTTTGCTTTAACTTGATTCAGAAGAAGTACCCCACTTCTATAAGTGATGAGATGAATGCAACAAATGTATACAATTCAGTGGGCCAAATCTAAGTTTATGCCCCGGCGGATCCCACAGGTTTTTAAGGGAATTCATCGAGCAAGCTCGATGAAATCTGGACGTAATGATTTTTTACAACGAAAGTAAAGCGTCTAATATAAGGGTGAGAGAATAAATTCTTATCCGATGCTGACTACAACACCTAATGGATTAATGAGCTCACTTCATCATTGTATGCCTGTGATTTTACCTTAAAACAAGTATGAAACATGGCCTAATGCTAGAGAGTAAGATATACAAATGCTTCGCTCATTGTTAGTTCCACATCCTGCTTCTGATATGGAAGCATATGCAAATGGCCCGATTTCGACGACACAAGCGTACAGAGTACTATAGAAGGCTGCAGAAGCACTTGGACGGGATGATATTGGCACGCATACGATGCGCAAGACGTTTGGGTATCACAGCAGTTATTTAATCATTCTGCACCAACGATTACCATGAAGTATATAGGTGTGACGGAAGATGCGGTAGATACGACAATGGAGGATTTTTATTTGTAAATTTCATGAAAAAGAGGGAGTTATCATTATGTTTTATGTAAATAGTGTTATTAATACATAAATTTAATATAATTACCTATCAATTTACGTATTTTTGCTATAACATAGTTTAAGAGTATTTTTTGTTGGTTAATTTATAGTTGTTATAACTTAAGAGGTGATTATTTTTAATGAATAAAATAAAAAAATTTTTTTTGGATAATTTAAGAAAAGTAATAGCTATTGTTGTTTATTTTGTTTGTATATTTATTTTACTTTTTAATACTAGGGAAGATTTAAATCTAATTACAAATATAATTTTTGCTTTATTTTTTACTGGACTTTTTGTTTTTTTAAACATGTTAATGAAGGAAAGAAAAACAAAAAAATAATTTTTTTGTTTTAATAACAATTTTCTATATATAAAAAATTGCTAAATAAACAATAAATGTTGATTTTGAAAGTGACACAAGGAGGAATAAATGATGAAATTTGCTAATAATATGCTATTTAAATTAAGTATGGTGGTTTCTATTGTCATGCTTTCATTTTTTAGTGTTTTTGCTGGAACAACTAAAGCTTTAGAAAATGAAAATGTTTCAGAAGAGGTTGCTTTACTTGCGATATCTTTAAATTTAATTTTTGAAAAAGGAATAGTTACTGATGAAAAAGGATATACACTTGGATATGATAAAGAGATTTTTGAAAACGAATTGAAAGACCATGAAGGTTATGAAGAAATTATTCAGCAGATGGAAGATGCGGATGTATTTGTTGATAAGAATGAATTAAACTCTACTAAAGTTCCAAAAATTGCACCTAGAGCAGTAGGTTGCGGATGGTATTTAATGAAAGATAAACCTGAATATTTATCAGCTAGTAACAAGTGTATATCTGAAGGATTAAAAGCAGCTTATGGTCCAGTAACAGTAGTTTCTACAATAGCGAATGCGATTTTTGATAAAGAATTTACTTTTGCAGCTAAAAAATTATTAGCACTAGGTGTACGCTCTAATTTGGCTGGAGTTGTTGCAACAATGGTTATGATTCAGATGGATTGTGCTAAGAAAATGGACAAGAAGTTCCCAGGAAAAAGTAATTGTTATTAATAAAAATATATTAAAATTGCAACGGTAAGCGCAAGGAATTGACGCTTGTGAATAATCTGCACCCTCTTATATCTTTCCAACTCCATATTATCCGAGAATCAGAGAAATTAGTTAGAGAAAGTAATATTTGGCTAGTTTGATTACTATTCATACGATAGAAAATTGATTTTAATAAAATTAAAAGGAAATAAATGTCGGATGGTTAATTCTATAACAATTAAACCGGGAGGACATAGGGCAATTAACTTTTTAGTTAGTGGTTCGCCTACGTGGTTTGATAATAGTACTCGAATAAAATTAAATTTCAAATATGATGCTAGAAATTATATAGGAGATGCTCAGGCACCATATCATTTTGATTTTTATAAAAAATAGATTCAAATATAAGTAAAGGAGTATAGAAATTCACTATACTCCTTTTGTCTCTTTTATAAAGAATAATCATCATAGAGTACACTTGCACGATAACCAAGTAGATGGGCAGTAAATAGTTTATTTAGTTTCATGGATGCTGATTAGTTGGACTTTAATTTAACTAACCGCACCCAATAAATTAAAAGCGGGAGTATTCAGGGTTTTTAAATTTAAGTTTACTTCTTAAACAGCAGGTATATGAAGTACGGGGCGCCAATTAGTGATACGATAATGCCTGCTGGAATGCTACTTGAGCTTAGAACATTGCGACCTATAGTGTCTGCAAGCAGTAATAGCCAACCGCCCGTTAAGATGGCGACCGGTATGAATAGTTGATTTCTCGGACCTACTAATGCTTTTGCAATATGAGGTGACAAAAGGCCAATGAAGGCAATACCACCAGTTACTGAAACTGCAGATGCAGCTAATGCAACAGCAGTCAAAAGGAGAACAATACGCTCTTTTTCAAGCGATACACCAACTCCAATTGCAACAGGTTCACTTAAGTTTAGCAAGTTCAGCTTATTCGCTTTAAATAAAGTAAATGGAATAAGTAGTGCAAGCCAAGGTAAAATTGCCCAAACAAAAGGCCAGTCAGTTCCCCAAATATTACCCGCAAGCCATTTGGCGATAAAGTCAACTTTCGTGCGCTCCGCTGATGAAATAAGGACGATCATTACACCAGAAAGCGCCATGGAAAAGCCAATCCCAACTAATACTAAACGTACCGGTTGTAGCCCCTCTTTTTTGCTATAAGAGAAAGCATATATTAACCCCGCAGTTAGTAAAGCGCCTAAAAAAGCCACTGCAGGCAACGCATAGACAAACGTTCCAACATCAACAGGGAAAAATAAAAAGAAAATAGCTACGCCAACTCCAGCGCCAGCATTAATCCCGATTATCCCTGGATCTGCTAAGTCATTGCGTGTAATACTTTGTAAAATAGAACCAGATAAGGCAAGCGCCATACCCGCTAAAACTGTTATAAGAATACGAGGTAATCGGATTGAAAAGAGTACAAACTCTTCTTTAAAAGTACCGTTACCAAGAAGGGTAGGAATGATGCGGTCGAATGTAACAGAAGATGCGCCCATGCCTAAACCTATAATAAATGTAGCCATAATTAAAGCACATAGTACAAATATGATTATCCTTTGTCTTCTAATCAAATAAGGTGCAATCATGAGAATACTTTGCCCCCTCTACGAACAATGATTAAAAAGAACGGTAGTCCTAAAACAGCAATAATAGCAGCAATAGGCGTTTCATAAGGTGCGTTAATTGTACGCCCAACTGTATCAGCTAACAGCATAAAGGAAGCCCCTGTGATTGCTGACATAGGAATAACGAGACGATAATCCGTACCGACAATGGCACGCACGATGTGAGGTACCATTAAACCGATGAAGGCCATATTCCCTACAAGTGCCACTGATGTTCCAACTAAAATGATAATGATGAAAAATAAAATGATTTTTACACGCATTGTATTTTGTCCTAAGCCAACTGCTACTTCTTCACTTAAACTTAGTAAGGTGAGCTGTCTTGAGAGAAGCAGCGCTACAATTAGACCTACAATAATAATAGGTGTAATTAGCTGTAGCTGACTCCATGCAGTGCCGACAAGGCCCCCAGCCGTCCACATAGAAACGTTTTTTGAAATTTTAAAGTATAAGGATACCCCGTCAGCTATTGCATAAAGGAATGCAGAGACTGCAGTTCCGGTTAACACCATTCGCAGTGGAGAAAATCCACCTCTTTTTAACATGCCGATTCCAAATACTAAAACAGCCCCAATTGCGGCACCTATGAAACAAGCAATCATAATACCAAAATAGTTTATGGATGGTAGAAGAGCAAAGGTGATGGCTAGAGCGGCATTTGCTCCAGCAGTTAGTCCAAGTAATCCAGGATCTGCTAATGGATTGCGTGTCATGCCTTGCATAATAGCACCCGCAACAGAAAGGGCGGCACCAACAAAAATGGCGCCGACCTCCCTTGGTAAACGGATTTCTCGAATCATCGTAATGGTATCACTCGCTGAATCTGAAGTAATAGCTAGCCATACTTCTCTTACAGAAGTATTTGCAGCACCGAATACCATAGCTACTGTAAATATACAGATCAGAACGATAATTCCTACTATGAATTTAATAACAAACGGTATGGATTGTTGTTTTTCTTTTGTCATAGTTAATCATCATTCCTATTTTAAAATTAGTGATGCTTATTTTCCTAAGAAATGGTCTTTGAAGAAGTCTAATTGATATTCTAGAGTTAGCGGATCATTGAAATAGAATTCACTAGCATTTGCTTCATATACCTGACCATTTTTAACAGCAGGAATGTTTTTATATGTTTTCGTTTTTTGGAATGAAGTATCACCATCTGAGAATTTACTTAAGATAACATAGTCACCAGCATAATCAGGTAAGACTTCTTGAGATAAAGCATAGTAGCCGTCTTTTAAGACTGACTCTTCTACTTTTTTAGGCATTTTTAATTTCATTTCTTGATATAAAATTTCTGTTCCGCGGCCCCAGTGATCGCCGTATACATATAGGTCTTTATTGAAATTTTCAATGACAGAAACTGTTGTATCTTCCCCGATTTTTGCACGGATTTCATCACCTGCAGTAGCAGCACGTTCTTTAAAGTCGGCAACCCATGCTTTTGCTTCTTTTTCTTTATTTAATAATTTGCCAATTTCTAAATGTTGTGTAAGATAGTCTACTTTGCCATAAGTAAATGTTACTGTTGGAGCAATTTCTTTTAGTTTATCAATGTTTTTAGCAGTTGAAAGACCAATGATTAAGTCTGGTTCAAGCTCTATAATTTTCTCTATATCTTCATCTGTTACTTCTTCAACGTCTTTTAAAGTAGAATCAAAGCGAGGATTCATTTTTGCCCAAGAGTCAACACCTACAAGGGGTACATCAAGTGCCATTACGTTACCTGCAAAAGAACCTAATACTATTACTTTTTGTGGGTTGGCTGGCACTTCTACTGGACCATTCTCAGATTCATATGTAATCGTCGTTGGCTCATTGTTTTTATCTGCTGAAGTATCCTCAGCTTTATTGCCACAAGCGGCAATGATTAGAACGAATAATAATAAGAATGGTAAAAATAATTTTTTCATTTGTTTGCTCCTTCTAATAAATCATATGTGACACACATAGGTTTGTTTGTTCTAGGGTCTATTCCGATATGGGCATCAATCGCGAATACTTTTTCGAGTACATCAGCTGTAATGACATCCTCACAATTGCCAGCTTTCACGATTTCTCCATCTTTTAATGCAATAATATAATCGGCAAAACGTGCTGCCTGATTTAAATCATGTAATACCATGATGATTGTACGTTCTTGTTCTTTGTTTAACTTTTGTAAAAGGCTGAGAACTTCTAGTTGATGAGCCAAATCTAAATATGTTGTTGGTTCATCAAGAAAAATGATTTCTGTTTCTTGTGCAAGTGCCATTGCAATCCAAACACGTTGCCTTTGACCGCCCGATAATGCGTCAACAGAGCGATATTTGAATTCAGTAGTTCCTGTTACATCAAGTGCCCATTCAATGACGTCATAATCCTCTTTTGTTAGTCGACCAAGTCCTTTTTGATAAGGGAAACGACCATAGGATACGAGCTCTCCAACGGTTAACCCACTAACACTCTCTGGTGTTTGAGGGAGAATGGCCATTTTACTCGCTAAGTCCTTCGTGTTTTGCTTAGCAATATTTTCACCATCTAGCAGGACTGCGCCTGATTGCTGAGAAATAATACGAGTCATTGTTTTCAAAAGCGTAGATTTACCACAACCATTTGCGCCGATAATCGTTGTGATTTTCTTATCAGGAATTGATATACTCAATCCTTTGACAATTAAACGGTCACCATAACCAATGCTTAAGTCATCTGTATATAGGCGAACCATGATATGACTAACCTCCGTTTACAAAATAAAATTAATAGTTTACAATTGAGAATGAATTTCAATATCATTCTGCATGCTTAAATATAAAGCGAATGATATTGATTGTCAAATATTTTTTAAAAATGATAAAAATATTGGAAAATATAAATAAATTAGAATATAAATAGGAGTTATATAATATGGAAGAAATAGAGTTATTTGATGTCACTGTAATCGGTGGAGGACCAGCAGGGTTATATTCGACTTTTTATAGTGGATTACGTGAGATGAAAACAAAAATTATTGAGTTCCAACCTTATTTAGGCGGTAAATTACATGTCTATCCTGAGAAAATGATATGGGATGTAGGTGGCCATAAACCAATATCTGGAGGGCAACTAATTGAACAATTAGTGGAGCAAGGGTTAACATTCAATCCAACCGTTGTGTTAAATGAGAAAGTAGAATCCATTGAGAAAAATGCAAACAGCCACTTCGAATTAACAACTGCTTCAGGAAATAAACACTATTCTAAAACTATAATAGTTGCAGTAGGAAGTGGCATTTTAAATCCAACGAAAATTCAAATTGAAGGAGCAGAGCGATTTGAAGTGTCCAATTTAAATTACACAGTAAAATCAATTCAACGCTTCAAAGACAAAACGGTTATCATTTCTGGTGGTGGAAATTCAGCTATCGACTGGGCAAATGAATTAGAGCCAATTGCTAAAAAGGTGTACTTAACCTATCGTAAGGATCAGTTAAATGGCCATGAATCTCAAGTGAATCAATTGTTAGGAAGCTCGGTTACATCTTTTTTTAACACATCCATTACAAAATTAGTAGCAAGTAAAAATCGAGAAATAATTGAGAAAATCGAGTTAACAAATCATCAAAATCATGAAGTAGAATATTTAGAAATTGATGAAGTCATCATTAATCATGGTTATGATCAAGACACATCTTTACTTGAAAATAGTGAAGTTGATATTGATATGGCAGATAATTTTTATATTGAAAGTAACTCTTGTGGTGAATCTTCAGTAGCAGGTTTATATGCAGCTGGTGATATCGTGAAATATGATGGCAAGGTTAATTTAATCGCGGGTGCATTTCAAGATGCAGCTAACGCAGTAAATAAGGCGAAGAAATATATTGAACCAGAGGCAAATGGCTTTGGTATGGTATCTTCGCATAATGAGTTATTTAAAAAACGAAATCGACAATTAATTGCGAAAATGATAGACGGTTAAAATATGTTAAAACTTCTTAAACAGCACCATGACTAAAATAATAGATTGTAGTTATTTATAAAAAAGTAATCTAAATTTAGGCAAAAGATAAACCCGATAAAGACAGCGCATAAAAATGGCTGCTTAATCGGGTTTTTATATAAGAAATGAAGGATTTCTTATATATGAGTGGGTACGTATATCGCCTTTAAATAGCAAGAGGGCAATAGCCGGTTATTTAGATTTACCTTCAACTACAACGTCGTCAGCTTGTACATTCTCACCGTATACAGGTCTCAAAACTTCATCAAATGCTTTATGGAAGAATTGTTCTTTACCTAGTGTTTCTAATTCCTCGTTTAGCCAATCGAGTAATTCTTTGTTGCCCTTTTTCACTGCCGGTGCAATGTAGTCAAGGTCACCAATAGATTTGATGTCAACAACGTAGTCGGGGTTTTCTTTTACCCATGCGTAAAGCAATGTGTTGTCGTGTGCAAGAGCAGCGCCACGACCATCTTTTAACGCTTCGAAAGTTTCAGTGTTTTGGTCGTATTTCACTTGCTCAATATCCGCGTAATTTTTGGCGAAATATGTTTCAGCAGTTGTACCTTTATTGATTAATAGTTTTTTGCCATCTAATTGTTGTATATCAGAAATAGCGGCTTTTTTAGGTGAAGCAACACCAATGGCCACTTTCATGTAGGGATTTGCAAAGTCAACTTGTTCAGAACGTTCTGGAGTTACTGTGAAATTAGCTAATGTAATATCAACTTTATCGGATTTCAAAACGTCTACACGGTTTTGTGCTTCTGTTAAGATGAATTCCACTTTAGATTCATCACCTAATAAATCTTTAGCAATACGCTTAGCTAGTAAAATGTCATAACCTTGATTTTTGCCGTTTTCGTCGATGTAGCCAAATGGTGGTTTGTCACTGAAGACAGCGATACGGACTTTTCCACGTTCTTTAATAGCGTCAATTGAAGATGTTTTTCCTTTATCCTCTGATGAATTATCATTCCCGCAAGCTGTTAACGCCAAAACTAAAATGGATAGAGTAATAAGTGCAAATACGTTCTTGAAGAATTTTTTTGTCATCTTCTATTTCCTCCTATGGTGTTTAGAATTGTAATATATTTAGAAATTGCTTCGCACGATCTGTTTGAGGATTGTTAAAGAAATCTTCTGGATGACCCGCTTCACAAATATTCCCGTTATCTAAAAAAATAATTTCATCGGCTACTGAGCGAGCAAAGTTCATTTCGTGTGTAACAATTACCATCGTCATCCCTTGTGAAGCTAGTTGTAAAATCACATTCAATACTTCACGTACCATTTCAGGGTCAAGTGAGGCTGTGACTTCATCAAATAGCATGATTTCAGGATTCATACAAAGTGCACGCACAATTGCAATACGCTGCTTTTGACCACCGGATAATTGTCTTGGATAGTCATTTTCGCGATCAGCTAAATCAACGCGTTGTAGTAGCTCACGCGCTTGTGCTAATGCTTCAGCTCTGTCTCTTTTCTGTACTTTAATAGGACCTAGTAGAACATTTTCAAGTACAGTCATATTCGGAAATAGATCGTAGCTTTGGAATACCATTCCTATTTGTTGTCTTATTTTTTGCCAAGAAACCTTAGGATCTATAAGCTCTTGACCTGCAAAAAGGATAGAGCCATCTTGTATATCTTCCAGGCCATTTAAACAACGTAACAATGTGCTTTTCCCACAACCTGATGGGCCTAAGATGACAATTACTTTTCCTTTGTCTACTGTTAAGTCAATGCCATTTAAAATGGTTTTATTGTTGTACTTTTTTACTAATTTCTTCACTTGTAGTAAAGGTGTTGCCTCACTCATTTACAATTCCTCCTCAAGAAGCCCACTTACGTTCGAGTCGTTGTGACAGTTTAGATAATGGATAACACATGATGAAATACAAAAAGAAGATGAATCCATAAACCCAAAAGGAGGCTGTTGGATTTTTTAAGTTGGCATGTTCAATAATTTGTTGACCAACTTTGACGACCTCAATGACGCCAATCATAACGAGTAATGCTGTTGTTTTAATCATTCTTGTCGCTAGGTTAATAGCGGACGGTAGTGTTCGCTTAAGGGATTGAGGAATCAAAATATACCAATATAGTTGAATCGTATTTAAGCCTATAGCTTTACCAGATTCAACTTGATGTTTTGGTAAAGAAATAAGAGCACCACGGACGATGTCACTCATTTCAGCAGCTCCCCAGAGACTAAAGACGATAATTGAAACGATTTCTGCATCTAGGTTAATATTGAAATCCGCTGGTAATACGAAATAGAAAACGAATAGCCAAACTAATATAGGGATAATTCTAAAAAGCTCTAAATATATGCGGAAAACCATTTTAATAATTTTAGATTTAGATGTTCGAATAACACCAATGATGGTTCCTAATGTACAGCCAATAATAATAGAAAAGACAGCAACTCTTGCAGTCACGAGAAGCCCCATTAGTAAGCGTTGCATATTGATACCTTCAAATAATACGTTAATACCCGAATTCAGCATGGCGGACTCTCCTTTCTAACCAAGACAAGAGAAGTGACATTGGTAGAAGAATAATGAGATAGCCAATTACTAACATTAATAAGGACTCATTTGTTTTATAGAACATGCCGATTAAATCCTTTGTAGTGTTCGTTAACTCTAGAATGGCAATTCCACTGAATATTGATGTTTCTTTTAAAAGAAATATGCAGTTGGCACCGAGAGCAGGAACACTGGAGGTCACAGCTTGAGGTAATAAAATATAGCGTATCAACTGACTATTACTTAGGCCAATTGCTTTCGCTGTTTCAATTTGGGTTACAGGAACGGCTTCAATACCAGCACGCAATGCTTCGGTCATATAGCTTCCACCTAGAAAGGCAAGCCCTATAATCGCACACAGTTCTGCTTCAATGGTGATGCCCATTTTCGGTAAACCGTAATAAAGGAAAAATAGTTGAATTAATAATGGTGTATTTCTTGAAAGTTCGATATACCCTTGTACAATATTGCGTAAAACCTTTACTTTGGAATATTGAATAATACTACATATTAACCCGATGATAGTGGATAGTAATATCCCCCAAAAAGCTAATTTAATAGTAAGAATTAATGCTTTCTTATACAAAGGTATTTGATCAATCATATAAGACCAGTCTAAATTCATAAGCAGCCTTCTTTCTCTAAGTTGAGTAACTAGAACGAAGATAAATATCGCTTTAATACTCTAGATTACAAAAGCGAGTTAGTTTATATGTTTTGTTAGTATAGAATATTATACCAATTAAGGAATTATTACAAGTGTATTTAGGGAATTAATAGTAGGTTAATCAGTTTGGTAAGAGACATTGCGATTATTTAAGGGGAAATTCTGTAGATTAAAATGTTGTACGGCAAACAACTTAAGTCGTTATAGGATGTATATAAAAGCCTTTTGAGTTTGATGCTTAAACTACAATATCGAGTGAATAAGAAAAGCCAGTAAATGTTTTTCCTTGTAAATCGAACAATGGTAAAATGACTTAGTAGTTAAAATTTAAAAATAATATAGAGATTTTTAGACATATATATTTCTGATGGCTATTTATATAGGAGAGTTTTATGAATAATTTAAGTGTTAGATGGAGAAAGTCTGAGCTGTTATGGGTTATCCTGATCGCCATTTTGACCGCCATTAGTAGTGAAATTAAAGTGACGCCTTTTAATGGAGAGAATTTTCGATTTGGTTTAGGGAGTATTACGTTCCTTTTACTTATTTTAGTTCGCACACCTGTTACTATTATACGAACTGGGATTATGACCGGTTTGACAGTTGTTATTTTCCGTGTGACTGTTGATGTGGCGTTTAATCTAGGTGATTTAGCGGAAAGCTTGAAACTACATTCACCTGCCTTTATATATTATTTTGTTTTTGTTTATGGTTTTCGTTTATTGCGTGTAGGGCAATATCAAGAAAGCCCGTTACGCTTAGGTGTTTATGCGGCGCTACTCGAACTCTTAGGGAATAGTGCAGAACATATCATTCGTTATTATTTAATAACAGAAGCTAGTATTGGCTTATATGATTGGTGGATATTAAGTGCGGTTGCTTTATTGCGGAGCTTTTTCGTTATTGGATTGTATAGCTCTGTCGTTTTAACGGAAAAGCATAAACAGTTAGAGGAAAAACTAACAGTCGACTCCGGCCTATATGTCGAAACGTTATATTTGCAAAAATCTATGAATCATATCGAGAAAATCACAGCGTCTAGTTATGACCTTTATCGTAAATTGAAGGACATTGAGCAAAGAGAGCTAAGTGTGAAAGCTTTGAATATTGCCCAGGAAATTCATGAAGTGAAGAAGGATGCACAGCGTATATTCTCGGGTCTATCGAATATCACGCTGCAAAAAACGAATGATGTGTATTATTTATCGAACCTACTTGATTTCGTCACGACGGCGAATACTAAATATAGTGAGTTATTAGGTAAACATATTGCATTCAATGTGAATGCCTCGACTGACTTTGAAACGAATCAACAAATTCCTTTATTAGCTATGCTCAATAATCTAGTAGCAAATGCGGTGGAGGCAATAGGCGATCATGGTGAGATTTCAATCGAGCTGTTTGATACAGTAGACGTGACATGCTTTATAGTAAGTGACTCGGGCAAAGGCGTCCCTAAAGAGGATTTCGATATTATATTCGAGCCTGGCTTTACGACCAAATATAATAAGCATGGTGTTGCGGCAACCGGGATTGGTTTGTCTCATGTGCGCGAAATTGTACAAACACTTGAAGGTGATATTTCTGTTAAAAAATTTGAGAGCGGCTTGATTTTCCATATAGAAATACCAACGAAGAATATTCGAAAGAGAGTTGAATAATACTGCGTTATTTTATAGTAGATGACGATGCAGCAAGTCGAAGAATGCTCAAGCAAATTATTATTGAAGGTGACTTAGGGGTAATAATTGGTGAGGCGGACAGCGGAGAAAGTGCATTGCCACTTGTGTTATCAAGTCATCCTGATTTTGTGCTGATTGATTTCCTAATGCCACATTTAGATGGTATTGAAACGATTGATCAGTTAAAAAAGCAAGGTTTTAAAGGACACTTTGTGATGATTTCACAAGTCGTCAATAAGGAAATGGTTGGACAAGCGTATGAGAAGGATGTGGAGTTTTTTATCCATAAACCAATTAATCGTATGGAAGTGCAAAATGTTTTGAAGAAAACAGCGGAGCGCTTCTTGTTAAAACGGTCACTTCTCACAATCCGGGAGTCGTTAGTGAATTTTGAGGAGACGACGAAAGAGGAGACACATCGTACTGTGAGGGATGTTGTGTTGTCAATTTTAAATGATATGGGTATCGTCGGTGAAGTGGGTAGTGATGATATTTTATCTTTAATGGAGCATCTAATAAATCGAAGTAAACCATCCATGCAATTGCCGGCCTTAAAGGATTTATATGAAGAGCTTGCATCTGAAACAAAGACAAACGGCGTGGAAATTATGAAGGAATGTAAGGCTATTGAGCAGCGTGTTCGTAGAACAATATTAGCTGCCATGAATAATTTAGCGACATTAGGTGTCGTTGATTATACGAATCCGGAATTTGAATATTATGCACCTCGTTATTTCGAGTTCTCAGAAATTCGCACGTGTATGCGTTCAATTCAAGATGATTCTAAAATGCCGAGGAAGCTAAAGGTAAACGTTAAAAAATTTTTACAAGTACTTTATGTGGAATCTTTAGAAAAATATCATCACCCACCTAAATAAAAAAATAAAAGCAAATGATAGTATAAATTTCGCGTTTTAAAAAATAATAAATAGTATTGTCGGATTTTGTCGGATTTGATAAGTCGTAGTTAGAATATGAATAAGGCTTTTTCTGTAAAAAGAAGAACAGGACAAAGGGGTGACTTATTGATGAAGAAAAAATTTAAAATTAGTTTAGCTATTCAAATATTGATCGGGCTTGTTTTAGGTATTGCAGTAGGTGCAATTTTCTACGATAATCCAAAAGTTGAAGAATATTTACAACCAATTGGTACAATCTTCTTGAATATGATCAAAATGATTGTTGTACCGATCATTGTTTCTACATTGATTTTAGGTGTTGCTGGAACAGGTGACATGAAACAGCTTGGTAAATTAGGTGTGAAAACGCTTATTTACTTTGAAGTCGTAACAACAATTGCAATTGTAATCGGTTTATTGGCTGCGAACGTATTCCAACCTGGTGTTGGTGTGGATATGAGTGCTATTACTAAAGGTGATATTTCTCAATATCTAAATACAACTGAAGAAGTACAAAGTCATGGTTTCGCTGATACAATCGTAAGTATTGTACCAACGAATATTATTTCTGCTATGGCTAATACAAATATGTTAGCAGTAATCTTCTTCTCTGTATTATTTGGTCTTGGTGTAGCTTCTATTGGTGAGAGAGGGAAACCAGTTCTTGCTTTCTTCCAAGGAACAGCGGACGCTATGTTCTGGGTAACAAACACAGTTATGAAATTTGCTCCACTTGGTGTATTCGCATTAATTGGGATAACCGTTTCAAAATTCGGTTTAGAGTCATTAATTCCTTTAGGGAAATTAGCGATTTTAGTCTATTTAGCAATGATATTCTTTATCGTTGTGGTTTTGGGTCTGATTGCAAAAATGGTTGGTATTAATATCTTCCGTTTAATTAGAGTATTAAAAGATGAATTGATCTTAGCTTTCTCTACGTCAAGTTCTGAAACTGTATTACCAAAAGTGATGCAAAAAATGGAGAAATTCGGTAGTCCAAAGGATGTAGTATCTTTTGTAGTACCAACTGGATATTCATTTAACTTAGATGGTTCTACGCTATACCAAGCTATTGCGGCGATTTTCATTGCGCAAATGTATGGTATTGATTTAAGTATTCTGGACCAAATTACATTATTGCTTGTATTAATGGTTACTTCTAAAGGTATTGCAGGCGTACCAGGTGTATCATTTGTTGTATTATTAGCAACTCTTGGTTCAGTAGGAATTCCACCTGAAGGTCTAGCATTTATCGCTGGTATCGACCGTATTCTTGATATGGCTCGTACAGTTGTAAATGTAGTTGGTAACTCTCTAGCTACAGTTGTAATGTCTAAATGGGAAGGTCGCTTCGATTACGAGAAAGCGGCAAACTATTTTGACACACCAGAAGAATCAGTAAAATAAATAATAATTTCTATTACAAACAGAACAAGCTCTAGCTCTATATATTAAGGACTCCACTAACGACAATGTTAGTGGAGTTTTTTTGATTTGGAAAAATTTTTTTAGCTAAGCGTTGGAAGGTCTGTTTGACATCTAGTTGACGTATTGAAATGTTATAATATGTGAAAATTAAATGTAATGGCGAGTTGGAGGGGTTTATATGGATAAAGTACTCATTGTAGAGGACGAATTTGCGATTAGCCAAGTACTGAAGGCATATTTACAAAAGGTGAATTTTCAAACAGAGCAGGCTTTTACCGGTTCTGATGCAATCAAGAAATTCCATGGATGTAACCCTAATCTCGTGTTATTAGATGTTATGTTACCAGGAGAAAATGGCTGGGAGATTTTAAAGGAAATTAGACAATCTAGTACCTGCCCAGTTATTATGCTAACTGCTTTAGGTGACGTAAATTATCGTCTAGAAGGCTTAAATGGAGGTGCTGACGATTATATTACAAAGCCATTCATAGCAGAAGAAGTTGTTGCACGTGTGAAAGCTGTTTTAAGAAGAACACAGGGTGATACAGGGCCTAAGAGACAATTTGGTAGCTTAGAAATTAACTTACGATCGCATGAAGTATATGTGAATAATGAAGAAATAGATTTAACACCACGTGATTTATCTGTGTTAATGTTTTTAGCAGAGCATCCAAACCAAACATTTACAAGAAATCAGCTAATTGAGTATGTATGGGGTTGGGAATATGACGGTAGTGATCGGGCAGTCGATTTAGCAATTAAAAGATTACGTAAGGCACTCCAACAGTGGCCAGCTGAAGAAGGAGAAATAAAGACACTTCGTGGATTGGGGTATCAGTTAAGTGTTCAAAGGCCATAACAAGAAAAGGGTATCCTTAACACGTTATTGGACGACGCGTTATTTGCTTACTCTCTGTATAGGGCTAACGATTGTGGCATGTATATCTGCACTTTGGCTACGCCATACAATGCTTACATATCGTTTGGATATGATTGAGTTCATGGCTGAGGAAACGACCAATCGCATTTCAGATAATGCAGATGTCGGGATTCCAAAAGACGATAACCCTGGTCTTTTCAGAGAGCGCGAGCGCTTTATGAATATGGATATTAATCCGGTCATTTATATAGTAGATACAAATGGCAAAATCCTTTCAAGTAATCGTCCAAAAGGGTCGTTGGAGCAAAAGATACTCATTTCAAGTAATCGTCCAAAAGGGCCGTTGGAGCAAAAGATACTCATTTCAAGTAATCGTTCAAAAGAGCCGTTGGAGCAAAAGATACAAGCTAATATTTTATCTTCCGAAGATGAGGTCCAGCGATTTACCTATGAAGGAATACCAAAAGATTATTATGCAGTGAAGAAGAAAATTGAAATTGCTGATAAACAAGTTGGCTGGGTTGTCATTATTGAATCTAAAGAGCGCCTGACACATTTAAATCAAGAATATGGTCAGCTAGCAATTATGATAGGAAGTTTAGCTTTGCTCGGTTTAGGGGCAATTTATTTCTTATCTAGAAGATTAGCTACTCCTATTAAAGAGGTAGCTGCTGCAGCGAAACAAGTACAGCAAGGCGATTATAATATTCAACTTCCCGAAAACTTAAAGGAAGAAGAAGTGTATGAGCTTGTTCATTCTTTTAAGGAGATGGCGATTCGCTTAGAACAACTTGAGTCTATGAGAACAGAATTATTAGCAGGCGTGACACATGAATTGAAAACACCAGTAACGTCGATTAGCGGTCTCTTACAAGCCATTCAAGATGGCGTCGTTTCGGATGATGAGGCCCGCGAATTTGTGAAAATGGCGATAAATGAAACAGCTAAATTAAGAACGATGGTTGGCGATTTACTAGCATTCAACTCATTTGCTGTAAACGCTATCCCAGTAAAATTTGAAGAGCTAGAGATCAATCAGCTGGTAAAAGAAACGGTAAAGCAATGGGAGCTTATGCAAGATACAGAAGATATTCAACTGGTACTTACTACTTTAAAAGAGCAAGTGCGAGTGAAGATTGATGCGATTCGCTTTCAACAGATTTTCACGAATTTATTTACAAATGCTAAGCAAGCGGTAAAAGGGCAAGGGGAAATCAGCGTTAAGCTTTATGAAACGCAGGAAGCCGTTGTAATTACAGTATCTGATAGTGGATACGGTATTTCAGAAGAAGAACAAGATTTAATTTTTGAACGCTTCTATCGAGGAGAGAATAAGAAATACGAAGTACGTGGCTTAGGTCTCGGCTTACCACTTAGTAAAATGATGGCTCAATCTATGCAGGGTGATCTACAGCTTGTAGAAAGCTCAGAGCGAGGAACAATATTCGAATTAATGGTTCCAAAGGCAACTATATAATCGTGAACTCCAAAAATCCAATTCGCCCTCAATAGCGAACTGGATTTTTCAGTTCCTCTAAAAAATCAATCTCGACATTTAACTGACACATCGACTCTATATAGTAGGTTTTATAAAGAGTAAAGGAAGGAAGAGATGAATGTTGAATGCAGCGCCACAAAACAAAAAGGAATTAGGAAAACGCCTTATACTTTTCATTGGGATTCTACTAGTAGTACTTATTGCAGCTATTGCTTACTATGCAACATCAACGAGAGCAGATGATTACGTCGCAAAAATAAACGACGTGAAAATTACTCAATCAGAGTTAAATAAAGAACTGGTTTCACAATACGGTACAGACGTACTGAGTACATTGATCTCAAACAAGGTAATCGAACTAGAAGCCAAGAAACAAAAAGTCACAATATCAGATGAAGAGATTCAAGTTGGGCTCGATAACTTACAACAGTCTTACGGCGGTGAAGGTGCATTTAAAACAGCTCTAGAATCTAACAGTATGACTTTGCAAGATGCCAAAAACAATATCAAAACGTATTTAACAACGACGAAATTGATTGAACCAACGATTGATATTACAGAAGAAGAGTTAAAAGCATACTTTAAAGAAAACAAAGATACCTTTTCTCAAGCAGAGCAGGTACAAGCTAGTCATATTTTAGTTGAGGATGAAGATACAGCAAAAGAGGTAGAGAAGAAAATAAAAAACGGCGATGACTTTGCAGCTTTAGCTGAAGAATATTCAACTGATACTGCCAGTGCCACAGATGGGGGTAACTTAAACTATTTTGGTAAAGGTGAAGTGGACGGGAAATTTGAAGAAGCAGCTTTCTCTATGGAAATCGATGAAGTCAGTAAACCAATCAAAACAGATAACGGCTACCACATCATTAAAGTAACCGGGAAAAAAGAAGCGAAAGAGGCTACTTATAAAGACTCCAAACCCGAAGTGAAAACAGCTTTAACGAATGAAAAAATAAAAACAAATTACTCAACATGGTTGTCTTCTTTATATGAAGATTATAATATCGAAAACACATTAACTAGTGATGAATAAGATTTGAAAAGGGGTAAGAGATATGAGATGCCAAGACGAATTTAGTGTGAAAGGTCGCAAAGTGCCATCTCGCAAATGGATTACCCCCTTTTGCGAAGTAAGCTTCGGCAAGTTATGAAGCTTGATGATCGTGCTGGCAGTGCAACTCATCCAACTTATATTTAGAAAAAAAGGTTGTCCAATTGATCGTATACCACAACGATTAAGGGCAACCTTTTGATATTTTGTGGAAAAATCCCTGTTGTGAGAGTAAACTCAAGTTGAACCCGTGTAAGGATTCAGCCGGTACTCAGAATCAGCAGTTCTCTGCACGAAAGTATAGACTCCGTGCACAAAGTACCGAGCTTATACTGCAATTGGATAATCAATTTAAATACGATTTTACGCTATGATCGATCAAGCATAAAGTAATGAAAATAAAAAACAGCTAGCTTAAAAGGTATTTGGTATTTTGTCGTTAAAACATAAATTGATTGATACAGATTTTAAATGAGTACTTTCAGCTTTAAATTAGTGGATCGAGCTCTAGCATAGCCAATTCCTGTGCCACTACCAGTAATAATTGATACTTTATTTTTTATGCGAGCCATTCTATTCACCTTTTTCTTTCCGTTAAACTATTATTAAATTGCGAGTTCATCATAAGAGATGATCCATATATAATCGGAATTTTTAACTGTAAAATATTTAATATTAAAAGAGAGGTGTTATGAATATGAATGAACAACAATATGATAAATTTCTACATATACAAACGGTAGGAGATGAGTTTGGCTATCCGACATTGGCTCATTATCATCGTTATGAACCAACGCCATATGTAGCGCTGGAGCAATTTTTTGATACATATCAGCTTGCCAGTACGGATCATGTAGTCGATATGGGGTGTGGCAAAGGGCGTGTCCCTTTTTATATACATCATCGTTTTCAAACACAAGTTGTTGGAGTTGAAATGAATCCAACTTTTTACGATAGTGCTTTAATGAATAAAACACAATATACGAAGAAATTTAGAATGAAGAGTGCTTCTATCGATTTTCAATGTGTGTTAGCACAAGATTATATAGTTAAGCATGAAGATAATGTATTTTTCTTTTTCAATCCATTTTCTATTCAAATTTTTCGTAAGGTAATTAATAATATACTACAGTCAATAGAAGAAGTACCTCGTCAAATCCATGTTATTTTATACTATCCATCATTGGATTATGTGCAATTTTTACAGTACGAAACAAATTTTGAATTACAGGATGAAATATTAATTAAAGAATTATCCACTCACAATCCAAATGAACGAATTTTATCATTTAGGTATTTATAAGGAGTTAAAAAGGTATTTTTTAACAATTGTTTCTGATTATTTTACCTTTTGGTCAGGGAAGTTATTGAAAAAAGAAAATAATTGGTATTTAAAAAGAAAGCTCGTGAATCTAAACATTTCACGAGTTTTTTCAATTTTATGAAAGGACATAAATATACTATTTATAATAGAAAAATAGTATAAAAATAGTGTAAATTAATAATACTAACATAATATATAAGGATATTTTAAATTAACTGAAAAATTACTCTAGACGGAATTAACAGAATGTTTTAATATATTGAGTGTGCTTCGAAAATAGTTGGAAACTGATAATCTATTAAATTTATATAACTATATTGCTTATAGCGACTTAATTGTTTATAATTATCAGAAATATCAAAAAACAAAGTATTGTATCTAAGGGGGATTCATATGATAGCAAAAAACAAACTAAAAAGATTTGCCTCAGTATTCTTAGCTTCTTCACTAATCGTGGGTGCTTTAGCAGGTTGCGGTAGCAAAGGGGAAGAATCAGGTGGTAGTAGTAGTGGAGGTAAAGACAGCAACGAAATTAAAATAGGTATGAACTTAGAGCTATCAGGTAGTGTAGCATCTTACGGTTCGTCTATTGCAACGGGGGCTGACCTAGCAATTAAGGAAATCAACGATGCTGGCGGTATTGATGGTAAAAAAATCGTACCAGTTAAAATTGACAACAAATCAGATGCTGCTGAAGCAACAACTGCAGCAATTAAATTAGCTACTAAAGAAAAAGTTGTAGCGCAAATCGGACCTGCAGTTTCAGGTGCTACTGTAGCAACTGTACAAATTGCAAATCAACAAAAAATGCCAGTTGTATCACCTTCAGGTACTGCACCAAACATTACAATTAACGAAGCTGGAAAACTTAATGAGTATGCATTCCGCACTTGTTTCATTGATCCATTCCAAGGCCAGATTGCAGCTCACTTTGCTTTAAATGAGTTAAAAGCTAAAAAAGTAGCAATCTATGCAGATAATGCGAGTGATTACGCGAAAGGTCTCGCATCTGCATTTGAAAAAGTAATCGAAGATAACGGTGGTAAAGTTGTAGCTAAAGAAGCTTATGTAGCGAAAGATACAGATTTCCGTTCTACATTAACTCGTGTAAAATCAGCGAAACCAGATTTCGTCTTCATCCCTGGTTACTATGAGGAAGTTGGTTTAATCGTAAAGCAAGCACGTGAATTAGGTATTGAAGTTCCTTTAATGGGTGCTGACGGCTGGGACTCTCCTAAACTTGTGGACCTTGCAGGAGCAAAAGCTCTAAACAATACTTACATCACAAATCACTACTCTTCTGAAGATCCAGATGTTAAAATTCAAGATTTCGTAAAAGCATTCAAAACAGCAAATAGTGATAAAGCACCGGATGCATTCAATGCATTAGGCTATGATTCAGTGTATTGGATAAAAGATGCAATCGAACGTGCAGGTTCTACTGACAGTGAAGCAGTTAAAGATGCATTAGCATCGACTAAAAATTTAACATTAATCACAGGTAATTTCTCAGTTGACAAAGACCACAACCCAGTGAAAACAGCAACAGTTCTTGAATATAAAGACGGAAAACAAGTGTTCAACTCTAAAGTTAATCCTTAATTTTTTAGCTAAAGGGGGGCACTGTCCCCCTTTTTCGTTTTTTTTATCTCTTATTAGGTTTAGAAGGAGTGAGATTTTATGGAATGGGTGCAACAGTTAGTAAACGGTATTTCACTCGGTAGTATATATGCGCTCATCGCCTTAGGCTATACGATGGTATACGGGATTATTAAACTCATCAACTTTGCACATGGTGATGTGTTTATGATTGGTGCATTTATTGGATTCTATGCCATTTCTGGATGGGGATTAGGATTCTTCCCAGCTCTATTAATAGCAATGGTAGCCTGTGCAATATTTGGCGTATTGGTTGAACGTATTGCATATAAACGACTTCGGAATGCGACACGAATTGCAGCATTAATCACCGCAATTGGTGTTTCTTTATTCATCGAATATGGAATGATTTTCATACGAGGTGCTCAGCCCGAAGCCTACCCGGATGTTCTTTCAAATAAAACATTTAATTTCTTTGGAGCAAATATTAGTTCGCAGTCATTGATGATTTTATCTGTATCTGTAGGCTTAATGCTTATTTTACAATTTATCGTACATAAAACGAAAATTGGTAAGGCAATGCGGGCTGTTTCCCATGATGCCGAAGCAGCAAAATTGATGGGAATTAACGTAGATAATACAATTTCTGCAACTTTCGCAATTGGTTCAGCGCTAGCTGGAGCCGCGGGTGTTATTTTCGGAGTTTATTATACAAAAATTGATCCTTTAATGGGTGTCATTCCAGGAGTTAAAGCGTTCGTAGCAGCTGTTCTTGGAGGTATCGGTATTATTCCAGGGGCAATGGTCGGAGGAATGGTGCTTGGTGTTGTTGAAACAGTTGTAAGCGCAATTGGTTTCTCATTGTGGCGTGATGCAGCGGCATTCGTAATTTTAATTTTAATATTGATCTTTAGACCGTCGGGTATCTTTGGTAAGAACACCCGTGAGAAAGTGTAGGTGAATGGTGCTTATGAAAAAGTCTAAAGTGTTTTGGATGTATTTTGTAGCGGCAATTATTGTGTATGCAGTTATCCAAGGGATGATTACTGGTGGTCAACTAGATCAGTACTATTCTAATTTATTGATTTTAATGTCAATAAATGTTATTTTGGCGGTTAGCTTGCATTTAGTCATAGGTATTACAGGACAATTTTCCATCGGACATGCAGGTTTCCTTGCAGTCGGTGCATATATTTCAGCAATTTGTACGATGAAGTTTGATCTACCTTTTTTCGCAGCATTATTAGTTGGTGCTATTGTAGCGTCTGTAGCAGGATTAATTGTTGGTATTCCATCACTACGTTTAAAAGGTGACTATTTAGCAATTGCAACATTAGGATTTGCAGAGATTATTCGTATTATTTTCTTGAATACGGATTATGTTGGTGGAGCAGCTGGTATGCCTATTAACCAGTTAACAACTTGGACATATGCATTCTTCAGTTTACTGCTAACGGTAGTGGTGATTGCTAACTTTACTAAGTCGAGACACGGGCGAGCTTGTGTTGCAGTACGCGAAGACGAGATTGCAGCGGATGCAATGGGGATCAATACAACTTATTATAAAGTTGTAGCGTTTGCACTTGGGTCATTCTTTGCAGGCCTTGCAGGAGGATTATTTTCTCACCAATTCTTCCTTATTCAACCGACTCAATTTGGTTTCTTAAAATCTTTTGATATTTTAATTTATGTAGTCTTAGGTGGTTTAGGAAGTTTGTCAGGAGCGATTATCGCAGCGGTCCTTTTAACAATGGTCTCAATGTATCTTACAGATTTCCCGGAAACTCGTATGATAATTTATAGTTTAGTATTAATTATTGTAATGCTTTATCGACCATCGGGTTTGATGGGTACGAAGGAAATTACAGACTACTTTAAATTCGGTAAACGTTCTAAAGGAGGTAATCTAGATGACAAATAACCTTCTTCTGAAAGTGGAAAATGTCGGCATTCAGTTCGGTGGATTAAAGGCTGTACAAGGTTTGAGTCTAGAATTATTTCAGGGCGAATTGATTGGTTTAATTGGTCCAAATGGTGCTGGTAAAACAACGAGCTTTAACATGCTAACGGGTGTGTATAAACCAACAGAAGGTGAAATCACATTTGACGGCAAGCGGACAAATAATATGTCACCTCACCAAGTCACAAAAAGTGGTGTCAGTCGTACATTTCAAAATATACGATTGTTTAAAGAGCAATCTGTACTAGATAATGTTAAAGTAGCAAACCATTCATTGGCGAAACACTCAATTTTCAGTTCCGTATTTCGCTTGCCAAGCTTCTTTTCTGGTGAAGCAAAAATGGAAGAAGAGTCAATTAAGTTTTTGAAAATCTTTGGACTGGATAAGTATAAAGACGAGTTAGCGAAAAATTTACCTTATGGGATGCAGCGCCGTCTTGAAATTGCGCGTGCATTAGCGGCAGGTCCAAAGCTACTACTTCTTGATGAACCAGCAGCAGGTATGAATCCACAAGAAACTAAGGACTTGATGGAATTGATTGCATTAATTCGTAAGAGATTCGATTTAACTATCTTATTAATCGAGCATGATATGGGATTAGTAATGGGTATTTGTGAACGAATTTATGTTTTAGATCATGGCCAATTAATCGCAGATGGTATTCCAGAAGAAATTCGCAACAATCCAAAGGTTATTGAAGCTTACCTTGGTGAGGAGGTTACGGAATAATATGCTTAAAGTGAATGACATCAATGTATTTTACGGCAATATCCAAGCATTAAAGGGCGTCTCCTTAGAGGTAAATGAAGGTGAAGTTGTAACATTAATCGGTGCCAATGGTGCGGGTAAAAGTACTTTATTGAAAACTTTATCGGGGTTATTGAAGCCTAAGAAAGGTACAATCGAGTATGTAGGTTCTTCTATTGCAGGTAAACAAGCACAATCAATTGTGAAGGCAGGTATTTCACATGTTCCAGAAGGACGCCGTGTATTTGCTAATATGACAGTTGAGGAAAACCTAGAGCTAGGTGCTTATTTACGTAAAGATAAGGATGGTATCGCAAAAGATTTGCAGCGTGTATTTGAGCTTTTCCCACGTTTACTAGAACGTCGTAAACAACTTTCTGGTACTTTGTCCGGTGGTGAGCAGCAAATGTTAGCGATGGGGCGTGCTATTATGGCAAAGCCAAAGCTATTATTGCTTGATGAGCCTTCAATGGGGCTTGCGCCGCTCATGGTTAAAACGATTTTTAGTATTATTAGGGAAATCAATAAAGAAGGGACAACAATTCTTCTTGTTGAGCAAAATGCGCATATGGCATTGTCTGTTGCAGATCGTGCGTATGTTATTGAGACAGGGCGCATTGTTTTATCGGGTACAGCGAAAGAGCTGCAAGAAACAGAAGAAGTTAAAGCTGCTTATCTTGGTGGCTTGTAAAATGAGAAAACCTCACCTTCGTGTAAATACGAGGGTGAGGTTTTTGGTCTTGCGGTTACGGTAAATTTAGATAGTAGATTTCTTTTTATATGCTTTTGTTTCAAGCCCGCACGATGCGGGTCACGCAGTCGTTGCCACAGGATGTGGCGGTCTTAGACTGTGTTCCATTCTACAACGCTAGTTGGGGCTGAACA
>NZ_JAEOAH010000036.1 GCF_016612995.1 Viridibacillus soli | reverse complement strand
GCTTTTGTTTCAAGCCCGCACGATGCGGGTCACGCAGTCGTTGCCACAGGATGTGGCGGTCTTAGACTGTGTTCCATTCTACAACGCTAGTTGGGGCTGAACAGGCCGCTTCAGCATTAAATGAGATATCCAGCTTCAAGCGCTAGCTGCTCGCGACGTTTCAGCCGGGCGCTCAAAGTCAAAGAGCGACTTTGGCTTCAGTCTTCCAACGTGTTTCACAGTTGAACGAGCGCCTTTGGCATTAAATGAGATATCCAGCTTCAGGCGCTAGCTGCTCGAGGTCGTTTCCGTTCTCTCGGTCAAAGCCTGAAAAGATGACTTTGATTCGAGAACTCCAACGCTAGTCGCAGCTGACCGAGCGCCTTTGGCATTAAATGAGAGATCCAGCTTCAAGCGCTAGCTGCTCGCGACGTTTCAGCCGGGCGCTCACAGTCAAAGAGCGACTTTGGCGTCAGTCTTCCAACGTGTTTCACAGCTGAACGAGCGCCTTTGGCATTAAATGAGATATCCAGCTTCAGCGGCCAGACTCTCGAGGTCGCCTCCACCTTCTCGGTCGAAAACTGAAAAGATGTTTTCGATTCGAAGGTTCCGGAGCTTGTCGAGTCTCGACGGGCCGCTTCAGCAATTAATTTTACCATTCAATTTCTTCGGGGTATTCTAAGCTGAGCTCCATTTCATAGATGGGGCTTTTGATTATGCTGGCTGTTTTTAGTATTTGCTTTTTAAATGCAATGTATTCAGTGTCTTTAAACGCAATTTTATATGCAAATGTTGATAGACTTGCTTGTCGTTCTTCTAGTGACATATGGATGAATTTCAGATTCAGTAGGTCTATGTATTGAATGGCATAGTCTACTATTGATGTCTGATGGAGTTGTATCATACTCATAAAAAGCTTAAAGTCTTGAGACTTTAAGGAATCCTTCAAGCAGTCGATCACATTGGCTTGAAATTTTTGAATCGTCGTCATATGCAGGTTCCAATAATGAAAATTATTTCGGCCTTTATATAATTGAATAAACTCATTTAAAGCAATTGTAGTGAAAAGTAGTTCAGGCCATAATATTTCAACGGATAGGTAAACATTTTGTTCGGGGACAATGACATTCTGGGACTTCATAATGTCTTTATGCATACCGTTCATGACGAATTCTATATTATGATCCCCTTGTGCAGCATGTCGTATATCGTAGCAGACGCTTAATACACGAATACGGGCACCTTCATAAGGAGAGTCTGATTCGTCGATTGTAGTTATGTGGTGTATAGCATGTACAAGTTCATCAAAGTCCCAAAAGTCGCCGCTAATACGAGCGCCAGTCAAATTTTCTGTACTCTGTATTGAGATCATTGTCTAGCCCTCCTTACATATTTACATATCCATTACGTTAATTCTTTGGTTTATAATGTAGTAAGTTAAATAATTCTGAGCTTTCTTTTTTAGTTAAATCACGCCACTCACCAACGCGTAGATCGTCGATTTCAATATTCATAATACGAATGCGTTGTAGACTTGTTACACCATAGCCAAGAGTTGCACACATTCTACGGATTTGGCGATTCAATCCTTGCATTAAAATGATTTTAAATGTGTTACTAGAGAGCTTTTCTACTTTACAAGGTAATGTAGTTGTATCTAAAATATCTACGCCTTCAGACATTCTCTTTAGGAAATGACTAGTGATTGGTTGGTCGACTTTAACGATATATTCTTTTTCATGTTTGTTTTCAGAGCGTAGAATCTCATTTACAATATCGCCATCATTTGTTAATAATATAAGTCCTTCTGAATCTTTATCTAAACGGCCGATGTGGAAAATCCGTAATGGATGATTGACAAAGTCTACAATATTCCCTCTAATATGTTTTTCAGTTGTACTTGTAATGCCGACCGGTTTGTTTAATTTAATGTAAACGAATTGATTTTGTCTTCCGACTGGTTTGCCATCTACATATACTTTATCACCGTCTTCTACTTGGCTGCCTAAAGTTGCAAGTTCACCGTTAATTGTTACCTTTCCCTCTGTAATCCACTTGTCAGCACCACGTCTTGAAACAATCCCTGACTCACTTAAATATTTGTTTATACGCATAATCTTCCACCTTTTTTTGATTAATATAATTATACATGATAGCATAAAATATTTTTCAGAAAATTCGGACCCTGAAGTTGAAATTTTACCCAGGATAAGAGATTATAGTAAATAGAAACGACCACTTGGATAATAGGTAATATATTTTTAGATGTTAATGTAAGCGTATCCAAAATAAGTGGTTTTAAACTATTGTTGAAGGGGAGATAGATGATGATTTATGCTAATCCAAATACTGAAGGTGCACTAGTCAACTTTAAAGAGCAGTACGATAACTTTATTGGGGGCAAATGGGTGGCGCCGGTCAATGGTCAATATTTTGAAAACGTTACACCGGTAACGGGACAAGTATTTACGAAAATAGCTCGCTCAACTTCTGAAGATATTGAACTAGCATTAGACGCAGCACATGCAGCAAAAGATAGTTGGGGGACTACTACTGTTACTGAGCGTGCGCGTATCCTAAATAAAATTGCGGACCGTATAGAAGAAAACCTTGAGCTTTTAGCGGTAGCTGAAACTTGGGACAACGGTAAAGCCGTACGTGAAACATTAAATGCAGACTTACCATTAGCTATTGATCATTTCCGGTATTTTGCAGGTGCAATTCGCGCTCAAGAGGGTTCAATCAGTCAAATTGATAACGACACAGTAGCGTATCATTTCCATGAGCCAATCGGTGTTGTTGGACAAATCATACCTTGGAACTTCCCAATATTAATGGGTGTATGGAAAATAGCACCAGCATTAGCAGCAGGAAATTGTATCGTATTAAAACCTGCAGAGCAAACACCAGTGTCAATTCTTGTATTAATGGAGTTAATCCAAGATCTTCTACCAGCAGGCGTATTAAACGTTGTTAACGGATTCGGTTTAGAAGCAGGTAAACCACTTGCTATAAGTAAACGGATTGGTAAAATTGCCTTCACGGGTGAAACAACTACTGGTCGCTTAATTATGCAATACGCGACTCAAAATATTATCCCTGTTACTCTTGAACTTGGTGGTAAATCACCGAATATCTTCTTTGAAGATGTTATGGATCAAGATGATGCATTTTTAGATAAAGCAGTTGAAGGATTTGTTATGTTCGCATTAAATCAGGGTGAAGTATGTACATGTCCATCACGTGCTCTAATACAAGAATCCATTTATGATAGATTCATAGAAAAAGCATTAAAACGTGTAGCTGAGATTAAAGTAGGTAATCCACTTGATACTGATGTAATGATGGGTGCACAAGCTTCTCAAGAGCAGCTTGAGAAAATCCTTTCTTATGTTGACATCGGTAAACAAGAAGGTGCAGAATGCTTAATCGGTGGCGGACAAAACGAGCTTGATGGCGACCTTGCAACTGGTTATTATGTAAAACCAACTGTCTTCAAGGGCAACAACAAAATGCGTATTTTCCAAGAGGAAATTTTTGGACCGGTTCTTTCTGTGACAACTTTCAAAGATCAAGCAGAGGCGCTTGAAATTGCAAATGATACGTTATATGGCTTAGGTTCAGGCGTATGGTCTCGTAATATGAACACAGCTTATCGCATGGGTCGTGGCATCCAAGCAGGTCGTGTTTGGACAAATACTTATCATCAATACCCTGCACATGCTGCATTTGGTGGTTACAAATTATCAGGTATCGGCCGTGAAAACCACAAAATGATGCTTGACCATTATCAACAAACTAAAAACTTACTTGTAAGTTACAGTGAAGGCGCACAAGGCTTCTTCTAAGAAAGGTGGATTCTGAACATGGTAGACCGTGTTGTCGCAACAGATGAGGCGCTAGCATTGATCGACTTGCTTAAAAGTAAACATGGATCTATCATGTTCCACCAATCAGGTGGATGCTGTGATGGCTCCTCACCGATGTGCTATGCAGAAGGTGATCTAATCCTAGGAGATGTCGATGTACGTCTTGGTTCAATAGGTGAAGTTTCTTTCTATATGCATGAAAGCCAATATGAATATTGGAAGCATACACAGCTCATTATTGACGTTGTGGATGGACGTGGGGGTATGTTTTCCCTTGAAGGTGTTGAAGGTAAACGGTTTTTAACGCGTTCGCGTGCGTTTACTGATGAAGAGTTTGCAGAAGTGAAAAAGCTTTTATAAAAGATAAAAGTTCTCTAGCATGTAGTTGCTGGAGAACTTTTTTTATTTCTTATTTCTCAGGAGTAGCTGGGTTTGCGTTTAGCCACGCTGTACCAAATTCAATAAGTGGCTTCATCGTAATGACCCTAGCGCTAGCTTGTCCTAATTTGCCGTAATATAAATGCTCAGAATGATCCTTTTCGAAAGCATTCCCAATCTCAGGGAAACGATCAGAATCTACATCTAGCATATTGAATGTAACCCACTGGCGCCTACCATCGACCATCATAGCAGCTCCTTGAGGAGATTTGTTTTGGACATCAGCTAGATATTCTGATAAATGAAGTGCTGTACAGGAATCATAGTCAACGCCAATGAATAGTATTTTCATATCGTGCTGCATCATTTTACCAAGGGGTGATGCAAGACCAAACGAGCTTTCAATCGGATGCTCTCTCATCCATTCTTCTGCATTTAGTCCCCATGCCATAAAGGAATGTGCTGGATGCGCACTGCGAATTGTTGCAGGGTGTCTTAAAAAACATTCAGCTATTTTTCCCATGCCACGTAAAGGTGATAAATGGGGATCATATGCTGGAAGTGAATCACGGATAGCTTGATGCCAAGGCTCTGGAGCAGGTGGTAATGCCCAATAGGATGGTTCAGAATTGGCTGCAGATTGAGCCGGCATAACAATTGTCCCCGTTATTGTCACTGTTTCCAGCAAAGCTTCAATAACTGCTTGCTCCGCACCTGCAATCCAGCCCATTTTGCTAAGTGAAGAGTGAACGATAATAGAATCACCGATATTAATACCTAGTTCTTGGAGCTGAACTTTTAATGTATCTTTTGATTGGAAAACATTCGTTTTTTGTATGACATCAAATTCTGTCATGTTATTCACCTCACTAATTACTTACATTATAACAAAATGAAACCATTCTTTAGGCGGTTCGTAAAATAATGAAAAAGGAGTGGTTGGTAATGGAAATGGAACAAGTAAAACAGGATTTACAAGATACGTATGAGAGTTTAAAAAATACTGTGAGTTGGAGTGTAGATAAGCGCTTTTTACTCTCTATCTCTAGCTACTATATTACAACAGGGCGTACTTTTAACGCCAAACGTTATTTAGAAATATCGGATGAAATCAAAAAACAGACAAAATTATTGTCACCTTTAAGATCCTATATTCATCATAGTATGGTCGCTTTTTTAGATAGTGCAGATGAGAGCCCGAGCGTAGCGGTTGAAACCCTATTAGAACGAGAGGGGATTTTGAAACAAGCAGGCTTTAAACGCTCTATGTATTCTTATTTATCGGCGCTTTTTATCGGTTCTAATGAGCTATCAGAGGCAGATCAAGCGATTAAAGGAAAAGAGCTATATGATGAAATTCGTAAGCACCATCCTTTCCTAACCTCACATGAAGATATTCCGTTTGCGGTGCTTCTAAGTCAGCAGGAAGGAAACTTACAAGAACGAGCTACAACGATGAATGATTATTATAAAGATTTAAAGAGCAACCGTTTTTATAGTGGCGATGAATTGCAATGGACCTCTCAAATTATGACAATTACGAGTGCTACATATAATCGCAAAAACACAGAGAATGTGTTGCATGTACGTGACTTTTTGAAAAAATCGGGTATTAAAGTTAAGAGATCGCATTATATGGTACTGGGTTTGTTGGGAGCTATCGGTGCGAAAGATGAACTCCTACAACAAATTGTCGAAGTCTATTTTGAACTTGAACAGATGAAGCTGTTTAAATGGGGTTATAAAGAGATGATTTTACCAATTGCGATTCAGCTTGAAACAAAGCATTTAATTGAAACACAAACTTCTACAACAATGACGGTGATGAACTCTTTAGATGCTATATTACAGGCTCAGCAAGCTGCAATGATTTCTACTGCAGTTATAGTAAGTTCATCAACTGCAGCAAACAGTAGCGATGGAGGATAAGCATCCCCTACAACAACTAGAAATAATAGTGCTAATATGAAAAGGAGTAGGGATTGAAATATAGGAGGCGCTTGTTTTGAAAGAAACACAACTTTGGATAAATGGAAAATGGGAAGAAGCAATGGAGAGTTATGAACTGCAATCTCCGTATAGTGGTGAAGTGATTGCAAAAGTTGCGAAAGCGACACCAGCAGATGTGCACCGTGCGATTGAAGGAGCTCACAAGGCCTTTCAATCTTTCAAAAAAACAACTGCTTATGAGAGAGCGGAAATTTTATATCACGTCGTTGAAATTTTGCGCAGACGCCGTGAAGAGCTAGCTGATATTTTAGCGTTAGAAGCAGGGAAGCCGATTACAGCAAGCCTTGGTGAGTTGGATCGTACGATAGCGACGTATCAATTTGCCGCAGAGGAAGCGAAGCAAGTACATGGTGTGACAGTCCCAATGGATGCGGCACCAGGTGTAACGGATCGTATCGGTTGGACGAAGCGTGTACCACTTGGCGTTGTTTCAGCGATTACACCATTTAACTTTCCATTTAATCTAGTGGCACATAAATTAGGACCTGCTTTTGCAGTTGGAAATACAGTTGTCTTAAAACCAGCTACGCAAACGCCATTAAGTAGCATTATTATGGCAGAAATTTTCAAGGAAGCCGGTTTGCCAGACGGTGCACTACAAATTGTCACAGGAAGCGGTAGTGAACTTAGCGAGGAGCTCGTCACAAATCCGACTGTTAAAAAAGTAACGTTTACTGGTAGTAGTGCTGTAGGATTAAAAATTAAAGAGCAAGTAGGCTTGCGTAAAATTACACTTGAGCTTGGTTCGAATGCAGGCCTAATCGTAGAACCAAGCGTGCCGATTGATAAAATTATTGGACGCTGTGTGAACGGGGCATTCAGCTTTGCTGGACAAGTTTGTATTTCATTACAACGTATTTTCGTGCATGAATCGATTTACGAGGAATTCACAAAGGCATTCGTAGCGGAAACAGAAAAATTAAAAGTTGGTGATCCGTTAGATCCATCAACTGATGTCAGTGCGATGATTAATCCGAAAGAAGTAGCAAGAATTACGGAATGGATTGAGGAAGCAAAAGTACAAGGAGCAGTTGTCAAAACAGGTGGAACATTCACTGAACGTACTTTGACACCAACCGTCATGACGAATGTCAAATCAGATATGAAGGTCGTTTGTCAGGAAGTATTTGCGCCGATTTTGTCGATTGTTTCATATGAAACATTCGACAAAGCTATTGATTTATTGAACGAATCCGACCTTGGTTTGAACGCAGGTATCTTCACAAATAAATTAGATGATGCTATGCGTGCAGCGGATGAGTTAGAGGCAGGAGCCGTCATTATTAACGACATTCCAACATTTCGGACCGATAATATGCCATATGGCGGCGTAAAAATGAGTGGTTATGGACGTGAAGGAATCAAATTTGCAGTAGAAGGTATGACCGACCTGAAATTTATTACGGTGAAAACGGTTATATGAATATGATGCTAATCCATCGGGTATGATACAGATAGCTTTTTAGTGAGAAATCTGTTTAAAAATCCTAATAGTATTAGCGTAATTAGACTGCGAAAATGTTCTTTAAGTCTTTTTTAGTAATAAAACTATGTTTTACTCATTGGAACATCATTTTTGTCCGAATTGTGAAAAAATATTTGCGTTAACTTTAAAATCACGTTAGCATGAGAAAGTAAATTGATTTAGAGGAGTGTTTAGAAGATGGCAGAACCAATTTCTATGGGCCAGTCACGTACTATACAAACAAGATTAGTCCTTCCACCTGATACGAATCATATGAATTCTATTTTCGGAGGGAAAGTTCTAGCTTATATCGATGAAATTGCTGCGATTACCTCGATGAAGCATGCAAAAAGTGCAGTTGTCACTGCTTCAATCGACTCAGTTGATTTCGTATCACCAGCACATATTGGTGATGTTCTAGAATTAGAATGTGTGGTGACGTCAACGGGTCGTTCTTCTATGGAAGTATATGTACGTGTAATTTCCCGTAACCTATTAACAGGTGAACAAAAATTAACAACTGAATCATTTGTAACAATGGTTGCGGTTGATGAAAATGGCAAGCCCGTTCCTGTGCCAGGTGTGTTCCCAGAAACAGAAGCAGAGAAACGCTTATTCGATTCTGGTCCTGCACGTCGTGAGCATCGTAAAGCAAAACGTTTAATGCCTCACTGATTAAATTAAAAAACACCGCCCTTCATGCACAAATATTCGTGCTGCACTGACCTAAAAATATGAGACAAATAAAAACACCTTTCGTTGAAAAATGGGTATCCTACCTTTAAAAACCAACGTGGAGGTGTTTTTTTCTATGGGAACTAGAGTGAGCTATCCAGTAGAAGTAAAAATGAAGGCGATTGAAATGAGGTTAGCAGGAATTCCAGTTAAGCAAGTATTAGAAGAATTGACGATTCGTAATAAGTCTCAGTTAAAAACATGGATGAAATGGTATCAAAATGGCGAGTTACATCGTCTTGAACAGCCAGTGGGAAAACAATATACTTTTGGTAAAGGACCTGAATATGAAAGTGAAACCGCTAAGTTACATGCTGAAAATCGTTATTTGAAGCAACAGGTTGAAGTATTAAAAAAGTACGCAGAGTTGGAGAGGAAGTGGTCCCGAAAGTCGTAGTACAATTAGTGGAGGAATTAAAAGGGATAATGCGCCGACACAAAAGGATCTTCGTGACCAACAAATTGGCGACTTG
>NZ_JAEOAH010000035.1 GCF_016612995.1 Viridibacillus soli | reverse complement strand
AGGTGTTTTCTTATTGTCTCAAAAACGACACTCAGTGCCGTGCGGAAGGGCGGTGTTTTTATTTGAAATGCGTAGTGTCACCGACAATTTTCAAAATAGCTTGTCCATCACTATCTATTTCAACAATGGTTAAGCTCGTTCCGTGGATAAACGGGGGATTCCATAGTGTATTTAATGGATTTCCTTTGAAATAATTGATAAGTAATTTCTTCACGACACTATGTGTAACGATCAGTATATTGCCATCGCCGTTTGCTTCTATTATTCGTGCTAAAGCTGCAAGAACTCGTTTTTTAACATCATGAAAGCTTTCTCCAGATGCCGGCTGGAATTGCTCCGGTCGCTCGAAATAATCAGCATATTGAGTAGGATAAGTCGCTTCAATATCACTTAAAGTCATACCCTGCCAATCTCCGGTATTAATTTCTCGCAAATCATTATCTAAAATAGTTGTAACATCGCGTCCTTTTAATAGGATTTCAGCTGTTTGTATAGTACGTCCACTTGGACTAATATAGACTGTTGAAAAAGGAATATCTTTTAGTTTATTCCCTAATTTAACAGCGTCTTTCTGTCCTCGTTCTGTTAAAGGAGAGTCGGACCACCCTTGCATTCGCTTCGCTACATTCCACTCTGTTTGTCCATGTCTTGTGATGTATAAAGTAACCAAAAAGCTCACCCTCTCACGATTATTCTTTTAGTTTACCAAATTAAATGAAACTATTTTAGATATTTTTCGTATGTTAATTAAAGGTAAAATTGGAGGGCTAAATATATGCTGCAACAGCTAGATTATCGACATGCAGAATTGAAGCTTGAGATGAATAAAAGGGATAAAGTTTTGCGCCGTCAAAAAGCGCTTCAAGAGCAGCTTGAGGAGACGGGAAGACGAACAGAACTATATTGTAGAAAGTTACAAAAGGAAACAAAAGATGTTGATAAATTAGATCGCTTTTCATTTTTGAATATGTTCAGAACTTGGACAGGCAAGCAGGATGAGATTCGTTTAAAGGAATTATCTGAAATGACAGCAGCTGAAGCGAAATGGCGTGAGGCTGAGAAAATGGAAGAGGCCTTACAAGTGGATTTAGTAGACATACAAACAGAACTCAATAATCCATACTGGCAAGATATTGATGAAAGATGGCAGGCGATTATTAAGGAAAAAGAAGATTGGATTTTCAAAAATAATTTACCAGAGTGTCATACATTAGGGGGATTGTACGAGGAGCACACTTTATTAACGACTTTACAACGTGAAATGGAAGAGGCGTTAAAGGCAGGAGGCGTAGCAAAACGATCGCTACAGTTTGCACTGAAACGATTAGATAGCGCAAAAGGATACTCAACATGGGATACGTTTTTAGGTGGTGGTTTTATCGCGACAGTTTTAAAGCACGGTGAATTAGATGATGCTGAAAATGCGATCCATAAAGCACAAGTTGCATTACAAACATTCCAAACCGAGTTATTAGATGTAAAAGAAGTACAAGCTGAAAGTTTACAAGTTGAGCGCGGTTCATTCATTACATTTGCAGACTATGTTTTTGATGACATTTTCTCAGAATGGTCATTGCATTCACGTATTAAATCATCACAGGAGCATGTAGAACGAACATTAAATCAAGTCATTGTGACTTGTGGGGAGCTTGAACATCGTCTAGTAATGATAGAGAAAAAAGTAAAGCAAATACAACAGGAGATTGATGCTATTTTAGAGTAATTTTTCACTGCTACAACAAGGTGTGACATGTGTAGTGAAATAGATGATGGACAACTATTTGGAAAATAATTTACAAAAATACTTGCATTTTATTTTTTATATAGTGTACTATATAACTAGTACACTGGAATGCATGAGGGATATTTATGGGGAAATGGAAAGGCCTATTTCGTAGAGAATGGCTATTGTATCATTCTTGGATATGGGGATTTATATTAGCAATAGTAGTAACGATTTTTCTTGTATCAGCAGGGATTGCTAAGGTATTTGGTTTAGAAGAAAACTATTTAGACATTGCACTTATATTGACTGCCATATGGATATTCGCGCAATGCTTCGTCGTCACTACACAATTTTGTATGAGTCTAAACCAAGATGCGAAGCGAACAGATGTATGGTTACATACGCCTGCTACAACAAATCAGTTGTTGAGCGCTAAAATTATGTTCAGCTCAGTATTTACGATAATTGTGTTACTTGTAACGGAAATAATTGGTATAATTTTACTTGTAGTTAATAATGACATGGAACTAGGCGCAATACTCCAACTCGGTACTGTGATATTCATGTTATTTGCCTTAAATTCATTATTCTCGTTCGTAGTCGTATTGCTGTTTTGGATATTCTATATGAAAATCAAACCGTTTACAGGAAATTTTGCTGGTTTTATTACAGTTATTGTTGGGATTACAGTGACTGCACTTTGGTCGAATATGATGGGGTTAACATGGGTGAAGAAATGGACCAATATCATGGAAATTCCAGCAGCTACAGTGCAGAGAATATTGCCAAAAATTAAAGAAGTACCCGGCACTATGGAGATTCAGCCTGTATATATAGGAAGTTTTTTATTTTATGCCATTGTGACAATTCTCTTCTACGTTATAGCACTAAAGTGGTTTGACCGAGGAGTGGAGCAACGATGACAATGGATTTCATGAAAGACAAGCCAATTTATCAACAGCTCGTAGATCTTATATGCGGTGATATTATTCGTGGAAGTTTAAAGCCAGGTGATCGTCTTCCGTCAGTTCGGGAATATGCTGTTGAAGCTGGGGTGAACGCGAATACAATGCAGCGTGTATACAAGGAGTTGGAGCAAATGGATATTACGGAAACGAAGCGTGGCCAAGGTACATTTGTAACGGAAAATCGTGAACGACTGGCGGAACTACGCGAAGAGACGATGCTAGGCTTAGTTGAAAGCTTCATTCACAATATGGAATCATTAGGCTTTACTCAAAGGGAAATGATTGAAGTATTGCAGTCAAAGGAACGAGGTGAGTAAGCATGATTACAGTTGAAGGTATTGCAAAAAAGTATGGCAAAAATTCAGTGTTAGAGGATGTTTCCTTTACGATTCCAAAGGGGAAAATTATCGGATTAGCTGGTGAAAATGGCAGCGGTAAATCAACTGTTTTGAAAATCATTGCAGGTGTTTTGGAATCTTCGAATGGCAGTGTGAAGTTAGATGGCACTGAAGTAACGAGAAGAAGTGCAGAGCGTATTGCTTACTTACCGGACTTAGATTTGTTTTACCCTTACTTTACAGGAGAAGAATTATTCCACTATTACGGCTCACAGTTTGATGATTTTCATTATGACAAAGCTTGCATTGTCGCACAGTTTTTAAATATTCCATTAGATGTGAAGATAAAGAAAATGTCTAAAGGTAATCGTGGGCGAGTGAAAATGGCAGCCACTTTAGGACGCGAAGCAACTTATTATTTGATGGACGAACCGTTTTCTGGTTTTGACCCACTCGTACGCGAAGATCTGATCAAAGGACTAATTCAATTTACGGATCCTGAAACACAGTCGATTTTCCTTTCTACACATGAAATCAGGGAGGTAGAGCCTTTGCTTGATGGCATCATTGTTCTACATAACGGAAAAATTGTGGCACAAGAGGAAATCGAGAATATCCGTGAAGAATACAATCAAGACACTGTTACATGGTTAAAAAAATTATTGAAAGAAGGTGACAAAGTTGAACAATAAACCAATTGTTGAACTGAAAAATTTATCGAAGAATATTAAAGGTAAAAAAATTATTCATGACTTGAATTTGGCTTTGTATCCAGGTCAAATTACGGGCTTTTTAGGACCGAATGGGGCAGGGAAAACGACAACAATCCGTATGATGGTAGGGCTTATGAAGCCAACTAGTGGAGATATTCTCATCGATGGCCAATCTATACAAAGTCATTTTGAGGAAGCTATTAGTAAAGTAGGCGTTATAGTCGAAAACCCAGAGATGTATAAATACTTAACAGGTTATAAAAATCTAGAACATTTTGCACGTATGAATAAAAACGTGTCAAAAGCGCGTATTGATGAAGTTATTCGTCAAGTCGGCTTAGAAAAACGTATTCATGAAAAGGTATCGACGTACTCATTAGGGATGCGTCAACGCTTAGGGTTAGCGCAGGCATTGCTGAATAAACCTAAGTTTTTAATACTAGATGAACCAACAAATGGTTTGGACCCTGCAGGGATTCGCGAATTCCGTAACTACTTACGTAAAATTGCGGAGGAGGATGGTGTCGCTGTTTTCGTATCTAGTCACTTACTCTCTGAAATTGAGTTAATGTGTGACAGAATTGCAGTTATTCAAAATGGAAAACTTATTGATATGCGCGAAATGAATACTAATGAGCAGCCACATTACTATATTGAAGTAGAATCCAATGCTAATATCACAACAATCTTCGCTGATGCAGGTATTGTTTATGAACAGCATGAAAAGGGATGGCTAGTACAGGCTGAAAAAAAACAAATTCCAGCAATCGTGCAGTCATTGGTTGCAAGGGATATCAATATTTATGCAGTGAATCCTTATCATAAAACATTAGAAGATCAATTCTTAGAAATGACAGGAGGTGGCCAGATTGCTGAAACTAGTTCAAAATGAGTGGATGAAATTATGGCGTAAAAAAGCCACTTGGATCATGTTAATTATGCTTGTACTATTCACAATTGGTACGGCCGGGATCATGAAGTGGGTTTCAAACTCTGATTTTGGTGATTCAACTGGAGGGAATGTGTCCGTAAAGAAAGTTGATGGTGGAGAAAAAGCTCCAGAATTGACTTGGCAAGAAGTAGAAAAGGCTAATATTGCAGAGAAAGACAAAATGCTTAAGGAAGATGGTTTATCTAAAGCAGACAAGGAAGAATGGAACAAGCAAAAAAGCATTTCAGAATATCGTTTAAAAAAAGACCTTCCACCTGATAGTGAAATGACTAGTGAAAGCTTTATGCTAAGTTCTATTAGTACGTTAGCGATAGCAACTATGTTAACAATTGTTATTGCAGCTGGGATTGTAGCAAGTGAGTTCTCTGAAGGAACAATTAAGATGTTGTTAACACGTCCAGTGAAACGTTGGAAAATTCTAACGTCAAAATTATTAACGGTCCTATTATATGGTGTAGCCATGGCTGTAGTTACTTGGATCACATCTTCTATTGTTGGTTTTATACTATTTGATTCTAGTGGTGTTAATTATTTAAAATGGAATGGCGATGAAGTGGTAGAGCAATCAATTTGGATTCGTTCATTGTATTTATACTTACTTTCATCGATTAATATTTTTGTAACTGCGATATTTGCCTTTATGATTGGCTCTGTTTTCCGTTCAAATGCATTAGCAATTGGTATTTCAATGCTCATATGGTTTATGGGTGGTACAATTGTGTTCTTCCTAAAAAATTATGAAATTGTGAAATATTTATTCTTTACGTATACAGATCTAACACAGTTTGCAACTGGTAATGTATTAGTTGAAGGAACAACAATGCCACTTGCTTTTGCAGTATTATCTGTTTACATGGTTATTTTCATGGCTATTAGTTATATTGTTTTCACAAAACGAGATATTACAGCGTAAAAGGAATCAGATAGGGATGGATAAATGATGTCAGAAATGATGTGTATTTTAGCTATCGTTATTGTAGGCATTGTCTTTTTATGCGGTGGCTTCTACGTAATGTGGCAATTTTATCAGAAGTAAAAAGCAGGCTGTTCGCTATGGATCTCATAGTGAACAGCCTGCTTTTCTTATTTTAATTGGCTGGTAATATCAATAAGTTGATCGGATGATGCAGATACTTGGGCAGCGCCTTGACTTAAGTCATCAAGTAGATGAGAAATACTTGTAATATCCCTTGTTGTATTTTCATTTTTTTCTTTTATACCTGCAACAGCTTCAGCGATTATATTAAATGACTGTGAAAGGTCGCTTTGCATTTCAACACCTTTAGAAATTTGAACGTCGACTTCCTTAACGGAGACTGACATGTTCCCGATGTTATTTTCGGTATCTTTAATAAGATGCGAGACATTCTGAACCGCACTTTTCGTTTCTTCAGCTAGTTTACGTACTTCATCAGCTACTACGGCGAAGCCTTTACCATGTTCACCGGCGCGTGCTGCTTCAATTGATGCGTTTAATGCAAGTAAATTCGTTTGGTCAGCAATATCAGTTACTAAATGCACAATTTCAGTGATTTCCTTAGATGATATGCGTAAACGACTCATCGTTTTATCTAATAATGAGACGCTTGATGACATTTTGTTCATCAATTTTGTTTGAGCATCTAACAGCTGTTTGCCACTCTCCGATTTCTCTTGAGTCGATGTGACGAACATTAAACCCTGTTTTGTTGAATGTGCTATGTCGTCGGATTGGTTAGCTAAAGATTGCAGTGAAACCGTTGTTTCTTGGCTAATAGCACTTAGTTCTTCTGCAGTATTTTGAACAGAAATAACTACTGTTTGTTTCATGCCATCCTGTTTTTCACGAATGCGATCTTGTTCATTTTCATAAGCCTCAATGACAAGTTGCTGCTCGAGATTTATTAACTTTGAAAATGTGTCGATTGCTAAAGTAGCCTCTTTTGTACTTAACTCCAAACTATTAACGAAATGAGTGAAAGAGGTCGTTAATGATTGGAATGAGTTAATATACCATTTTGATTGCAAACCTATGCGAACATGTACTTGTGCTATGACCTTACGTTGTTCAATGTAAGCATCATTAATTTGACAATCAAACATTTCTGATAAGTGACGGTTTAATGTGATTTTTAATTTATTAATTGCTGAATTTTTTTGAATGATACCCATTAAATCTGGTGATTGACTGATAGCATCATAAAATTTTTCGACCATTTCACTGATAAGATCTTCTGTTAATGGCTGTAGTTGTTTTAAAATAGCTAAATCTCGCGTTGTTAAATTCAATAATTGGAATTGTTTTTGTATATCTTGATGTTTAGTGACATTTAATGTAACTTGATTGATATACTGATCTGTATGAAAAAATGATTCTTTTTCTTTGCTGTTTCTTCTCATTGTCCAAATTGACACGTGAATTTCTCCATTCTAATTTAAGGGAAGTTTAATGTATGATGATTCTATTTTAGCATTTTTAACGTATGTATAAACGTATTATTTATTTTTTCTGTTAATAATTTAGTAATAATTAATTAATAAATAGGTTATTTAAAAGTAAAAAATAGAGGTATAAAGTAATGTTCGAGGTGCTTCGAAGTGTTTTTTTATTATAGGACTGTTTGTAGAAATGATGCTAGAAAGTGAACAATCGATGTCACATATCGTTTCGCCGTGTTCTTGTTAGTTGTCCATGCTACAATATAAGAAATGTCTTGAAGAAAAGGATGTATTGATCAATGGATCGTAAACGTGGAATGAAATTTGCTTTACCACTAATGGCAGTAGTAGCGGTATCAGCTATGATGTTATTGAATAAAGATTATACAGACGTTCCTATGAACTCGCGTATCATGATAGCGGCAGGTGCAGCACTATTTTCAGGTACTATTTCTTTTGTTTTATTCGGTTTAAAAGATGCTAAAGATGATACCATAAAGTAAAGGTGCAGACTCTTCACTAATTGTGAGGAGCTTGCACTTTTTTTATGGTTTGAATAAGTCGAACCAGCCTTTGTATTTGAACCAAGTTAACATAAATACGGCAATGGCAAGCATAATGCCGAGAACGATAAAGTAACTGTAATGCCACTCTAATTCAGGCATATTCTCAAAGTTCATACCGTAAACACCGGCTATAAATGTTAATGGAATGAAGATAGAGGAGATAATGGTCAAAATCATCATAATGCCATTCATGCGGCTTGCATTCATCGACATATGACTGTCTCGCATATCAGCAGTGAGCTCGCGGTTAGATTCGACTATTTCAGTGAGCTTGATGAGATGGTCATGAATATCGCCGAAGTAAGCACGTTCTGATTTGATTAATGTGAATCGGTCAGAGTTTAAAATACGATATAAAAGGTCGCGCATCGGTAAAATAGTACGACGAATATGGAGCAAATCACTACGTAAATCAAATACATAGCGCATAGATCTTGTACTGCTTTGATAATTTAGCTCGTCATCAATCTTGTTCAAATGATCTTCGATGTCATAGACCATTGGAAAATAGCTATCGACAATTTTATCGATTGCTTGATAGGTGACGAAAATGGCACCTCTCTCCCAATTTTGTGGTTGGTTTTGTAAGCGTGAACGGACGATATCCAGTTCAGGTACCGGTGATTTATGAAATGTAACAACAAAATTTTTTGATACGAAAATATTGATCTCTTCAGCTTCAAAGGTTTCCTTGTTCAATTTATGTGCAACTAAGAAATTATAATCATCATAATAATCGAGTTTAGGTCGCTGTAAGCGCATTAAACAGTCTTCAATAGCTAATGGATGAAAATGAAAGAAAGTATCAAGCAGTAGTTCTTCATGTGTTGTAGGCTCTTCGAAATCGACCCAATACCATTCGAAGGTGCCATTCCGTAGTTCTTCTAGTGGAAAATCCATTATTAATTGTTGATCGTTTGTAATCCCAAGTGTTCGAATCATTGGTATTCCTCATTTCAACTATTGTATAACTATACTCTCATAAATTGCATGATATTGTCACTCACTGGAGATATGTAGATTTTAAATGTTATAAATAGCAAAGAGGGCGCCTAAATGCGGCGACCCTCTTCTATATAGTAGTATTTAGTTGTTGTTTTGGAAAAGCCAAGATACAAATTGGCCTCGATTGCTTTTATCAGATGGATCCTCTGTAGTATCCGTATCTTGAGATAAAAAATCAGTGTGGCCAATGGTGTTAGTTTTATTTATTTTATGCTCAATTGTTTTAGAGCACGAAGAAGCTTGTGATTCGCAATCATATGAAAATGAATTTTTCAATAAACAATAGGGCATTGCAATGAAAATGATTAAGCACAGCGCGATGCTTCCGATGAATAATAATGCTTTTTTCAAAGGAAAGACTCCTTCCTTGCATTCGTTACTACACAGGACGCATAGCAATGAAGAATGTTCCTATATTTTTTTGAAAAGAACACGAAACTAATGAATTTTCCAACCGTATAAATAGTATAAGAAAAATATTAACTGATGAAAGTGAGTTGCTTTAAATGGAATCTAAAGGATTAAAAGTGATTCTTCATGCAAGTGCATTTTTCGCTCCATTACTAGTGCCAATCCTATTTTATATATTAATTAGTGATGATCAAATTAAGCGCTTGTCAATTCAAGCATTGTTGTTCCAACTGGTTATGGGGGCGTTGATAATTGTATCAGTAATCTTCAGCGCGATCTTAATTGGTATTCCGTTCTTGATTATCTTCTCGATTATGGGGATTGTCGTACCGATTATTGGCATTGTAAATGCTCTTAATGATACAGATTGGGATTACCCTATTGTTGGCAGTTGGTATTAATACAGAAGGACCGCGATGGCTTTTGCTTTCGCGGTTTTTTTGTCGGGGTGGAACGGATTCTTCGGCACTAACTTTATCCAACCAGGTCTGGGAATAATAATAAAATTACACTCACAATTGATTGTTTTGCAAATAAAAGACTCCTTATATTTAAAATTCGATGATATATGTTTTCTTTTGGTAATAATGAAACCAACACGAGATTTAAAGTTGGTGCTGAGTCATAGAAGGCGGGGCCCGAGTTATAGAAGGTTGAGCTTGAGTCATAGAAGCAAGAGCCCTCAACATTAAATCGAGATATCCAGCTTCAGCGGCCAATCCCTCGAGGTCACTTCCGCTCTCTCGGACAAAAGCTGAAGTAATGCTTTTGATTCGAGAGCTCCAGTACTTGTCGGGATTAAACGTGCCGCTTCAGCATTAAGAAAGATATCCAGCTTCAGGCGCTAACGGCTCGAGGTCGTTTCCGTTCTCTCGGTCAAAAGCTGAAGTGACGCTTTTGATTCGAGAACTCTAACGCTTGTCGCCGTAGAACGAGCGCCATCAACATTTAGATAGCATATCCAGCTTCAGCGGCCAATCCCTCGAGGTCACTTCCGCTCTCTCGGACAAAAGCTGAAGTAATGCTTTTGATTCGAGAGCTCCAGTACTTGTCGGGATTAAACGTGCCGCTTCAGCATTAAGAAAGATATCCAGCTTCAGGCGCTAACGGCTCGAGGTCGTTTCCGTTCTCTCGGTCAAAAGCTGAAGTGACGCTTTTGATTCGAGAACTCTAACGCTTGTCGCCGTAGAACGAGCGCCATCAACATTTAGATAGCATATCCAGCTTCAGCGGCCAATCCCTCGAGGTCACTTCCGCTCTCTCGGACAAAAGCTGAAGTAATGCTTTTGATTCGAGAGCTCCGGTACTTGTCGGGATTAAACGGGCCGCATCAGCATTTAAATATGAGCATTTAAATTGCGTGTTTTTTCTTCCGCTGTGTATAATATAGTCAAAGATGGTCAAAGTCAGTGATGCGAGCGAGGTGGAGTCTAAAATGCGTAATATCTCTGACATAATAGAAGGTTATTTAAAAGAGGTTATCGAATTAGGTGGAGAAGGACATATTGAGATTAAGCGAAGTGAAGTTGCTGATAAGTTTCAATGCGTACCGTCTCAAATTAATTATGTGATTAATACACGATTTACCGCAGAGCGTGGCTACTTAGTTGAAAGTAAACGCGGCGGTGGAGGTTATATTCGAATTCTTAGGGTGAAGGCGAGTTCAAAAGCAGGTTTAATTGATGAAGTGATTGAGCAAGTGGATGAAGGGGCATCACAAACAATGACGGATGATTTAATTTTCCGTCTAATTGACGAGAATGTAATTACGAAAAGAGAAGCTAAAATGATGTTAGCGGCGCTTGACCGTTCTGTACTACGAGTAAATTTACCGGTACGTGATGAGCTACGCGCGCGTATTCTACAAGCAATGCTAATAACTATAAAATATGACAAGCAATCGTAAAAGAGGTGCGAGGGTATGATTTGTGAACACTGTAAACAAAGACCGGCCACTATCACGGTAACACAAATGAAGAATGGTAAAAAAATGACGAGACATTTCTGTGAAGTGTGCAATAAGCAACTTGATTCTTTCCATTTAAACCTCGATTTTAATGCAGACCCGATTTCGATGCATCAACTTTTTTCTAATTGGTTTGGTACGCCGAGTTGGTCAGTTGCAGCACCAAATGCAAACGAGCAGAAAGCACAGCAACAAGATACTTGCCCTGAATGTGGTATGAATTATCGTCAATTTCTGAACGAAGGCAAATTTAATTGCCCAAGTTGTTACGACACTTTTAAAGAACAGCTACCACATGTCTTGAAACGTTTGCATAACGGGGCTGTTGAACATGTTGGAAAAGCACCTGGTTCCATTAATGAAGCGTATCAAACTAAAAAGCAAATTGAAGCAATTCGTGTGGATATGAAGATAGCTATAGAGGAAGAGCGCTTTGAAGATGCCGCAAGTATGCGTGATAAAGTACGCGTTCTAGAAAAGAAGTTACAAGTAGGGGGTGAGTCTCAAGATGAACATTGAGCACTTTTTACACAAATCAACAGCGAATTGGATGCAAGGAGAAGGTCAATATGATGATATCGTCATGAGCACTCGTATCAGATTAGCGCGTAACTTAATGGACTTTCGCTTCCCTAGAGCTTTTTCCGAGGAAGAGGCAATGCAGATTGATAAAGCTGTTTCGAACGTATTAATTGATGCTGACGAAGAGCAGCAATCACAGTTCTCTTATTTTTCATTACATGATATGCCAGTGTTACAGCGCCAAGTGTTAGTGGAAAAGCATCTAATTAGTCCACAGCTCGCGGATAAAGTGAAGGCGGGATCGGTATTATTGTCAGATGATGAATCGATTAGCGTAATGATCAATGAAGAGGACCATATTCGCATACAATGTTTGCAGCCGGGGCTACAATTAGCGAAGGCTTATGAAAATGCCGAGCAAATCGACCGTCTATTAGAGCGTCATTTACCATATGCTTTTGATGACACATTCGGTTACTTAACGAGTTGTCCTACAAATACAGGTACAGGTTTACGAGCCTCTATTATGATGCATTTACCAGCGTTAACGATGACGAACCAAATTGGCTCACTCATTAGTACGATGCCACGACTTGGAATGGTCGTGAGAGGAATGTACGGTGAAGGTACGGAATCTGTCGGCAATTATTATCAAATTTCAAATCAAATTACACTCGGAAAATCAGAGAAAGATATTTTAGCTGATTTGAAAAGTGTCACTGAACAAATTATTCAAAAAGAGACAGAAGCACGTACGGCATTAATGGAGCATGCTTCCATTGCTTTGGCCGATCGACTCAATCGCTCGCTAGGCACTTTACTATACGCCAGAATTTTAACGAGCGAAGAAGCGGCAAATTGTTTATCAAACGTCCGCTTGGGTATATATTTAGGGATAATCCAAAATATACCTGTTTTTGTTTTAAACGAATGTATGCTTTATATGCAGCCGGGCTTTTTACAACAACATGCAGGTACTACACTTCAAGCGAACGAACGAGATGTGTATCGAGCGAGCTTGTTACGAGAACGATTGCAGTGTAATAGAGAATTAAAAAAAGGTCAATTTGACGAAGAGGGAGAGGATTCTTATGATGTTTAATCGTTTTACTCAACGCGCACAAAAGGTACTTCAACTGGCACAAGAGGAAGCAATTCGTATGAAACACGAATCAATTGGCACGGAGCATATTTTACTGGGCTTAATTCGTGAGGGCGGCGGTATCGCAGCTAAAGCACTTGAAGCTATTGATGTTAGCCCTGAAATGATTGAAGAAGGCATTGAGGAATTAGTCGGTGTCGGTGCGAAAGACGTTGGTCCCATCGTACATTACACACCTCGTGCAAAAAAAGTAATTGAACTATCTGTCGATGAATCACGTAAACTAGGTCACTCTTATATCGGTACAGAGCACTTATTATTAGCTCTTATTCGTGAAGGAGAAGGCGTTGCTGCACGTGTTTTAAATAATGCGGGTGTTAGTTTAAATAAAGCGCGTCAACAAGTGCTGCAGCTATTAGGAAGCAATGATCATGCACAAAATGCGAATGGTGCTACACAGGCTGCAAGTACACCTACTTTAGACAGCTTGGCACGTGATTTAACTCAAGTTGCAAGGGAAGGTAGCCTAGATCCAGTAATTGGTCGTAGTAAAGAAATTACGCGTGTTATCGAAGTTCTATCTCGCCGTACAAAAAACAATCCAGTTCTAATCGGGGAACCTGGTGTTGGTAAAACAGCTATTGCTGAAGGCTTAGCACAACAAATTGTGAACAATGAAGTACCTGAAATACTACGTGATAAACGTGTAATGACCCTTGATATGGGTACTGTTGTAGCAGGTACTAAATACCGTGGGGAATTTGAAGACCGCTTGAAAAAAGTGATGGACGAAATTCGTACTGCAGGCAATGTTATTCTATTTATCGATGAGTTACACACATTAATTGGTGCAGGCGGAGCAGAAGGTGCTATTGATGCATCCAATATTTTGAAGCCATCTTTAGCACGTGGAGAATTACAATGTATCGGTGCTACAACATTAGATGAGTATCGTAAATACATTGAAAAGGATGCAGCGCTAGAGCGTCGTTTCCAACCAATCCAAGTAGATGAGCCAACTGTTGAGGAAGCCATTCAAATCATCAAAGGCTTACGTGATCGTTACGAAGCACATCACCGTGTGAAAATTACGGATGAAGCGATCGATGCTGCTGCGAAAATGTCAGACCGTTATATTTCAGATCGTTTCTTACCGGATAAAGCTATCGATTTAATCGACGAGGCAGGTTCTAAAGTACGTTTACGTTCTTATACAACGCCACCTAACTTAAAAGCACTAGAGCAAAAGTTAGAAGCCATTCGCTCAGAGAAAAACGCATCTGTACAAAGTCAAGAATTTGAAAAGGCGGCTTCACTACGTGATACAGAACAAAAATTAAAAGAAGAATTAGAATCTACGAAGAAAATATGGAAAGAAAAACAAGGCAAGGAAGAATCAAAGGTAACTGTTAATGATATTGCTGAAGTTGTGTCTGTGTGGACCGGGATACCGGTTGCTAAATTAGCACAAGAGGAATCTGCGAAGCTACTTAAACTTGAAGGAGAGCTACACAAACGGATCATCGGTCAAGCTGAGGCAGTTGAAGCTATTTCAAGAGCAATTCGTCGCGCACGTGCGGGCTTAAAAGATCCTAAACGTCCAATTGGTTCTTTCATTTTCCTTGGACCAACTGGTGTTGGTAAAACGGAACTTGCTCGTGCGTTGGCAGAAGTAATGTTTGGTGATGAAGATTCTATGATTCGCGTTGATATGTCTGAGTACATGGAAAAACATTCGACTTCACGTCTTGTTGGTTCACCTCCGGGATATGTAGGATTTGAAGAAGGCGGCCAGTTAACAGAAAAAGTTCGCCGTAAACCATATTCAGTAATCCTACTGGATGAAATTGAAAAAGCGCATCCAGATGTTTTTAATATTTTATTACAAGTATTAGAAGATGGCCGTTTAACAGATTCTAAAGGGCGTGTAGTGGACTTCCGTAATACCGTCGTTATTATGACATCAAACGTTGGTGCAACAGAGCTCCAGTATAGAAAATCGCTTGGTTTTAGCTCTGCTAATGCGAAAGACATACACAAAGATAATAAGAGTGTTACGATGGCAGAATTGAAGAAAGCATTCCGTCCTGAATTCTTAAATCGTATTGACGAGATGATTGTCTTCCATGCTTTACAAAAAGAAGAGTTAACGAAAATCGTTGCCTTGATGGCAAAACAATTAACAAAACGTTTGCAAGAGCAAAATATTGAACTTGAATTAACAGAAGTAGCTCTAGAGAAAATTGCTAAAGAAGGATATGATCCACAATATGGTGCACGCCCTTTACGTCGTGCATTGCAAAAACATGTTGAGGACCGTCTATCTGAAGAAATTTTAAAAGGCACAGTACTCACAGGTCAACGCGTTGTTTTCGACGTTGAAAACGAGGAGTTTATCGTTCACATTAAAGAGTTCGTAACAAAATAATTCAGTCAGATGAAATGATGGCGTAGATTGCTATGACATTTATCAAAAGTCTGAAACAATGAGGCATTCCGAACAACATGTTTGGAGTGCCTTGTTTTATAATAGAGAGAACGATAGAAGTTATAGTAGGAGGAAATATGGTTAAAAAGAAAACGAAGTTCTTATGTAATTCTTGTGGCTATGAAGCGCCCAAATGGATGGGGAAATGTCCAGGTTGTGGCGAGTGGAATAAGATGGTGGAAGAAGTCGAAGTTATTTCTAAGGGACCTAGAGGAGCATTCCAACATTCATCAAATACTTCTCAAAAGGCTATGCCAATTATTTCTATTGAGACCGAGGATGCACCAAGAGTTGAAACAGAGTTCGATGAATTGAACCGTGTGCTCGGTGGAGGCGTTGTGCCAGGCTCTTTAGTGTTAATCGGTGGTGACCCTGGGATCGGCAAGTCGACGTTACTTTTGCAAGTTTCAGCACTACTTTCAAATAAAGGTCATCGTGTACTGTATATTTCAGGTGAGGAATCCATCCGTCAAACGAAATTACGTGCAGAGCGACTGGGTGTGAAATCTGCAGAGCTTTATATTTATTCAGAAACGAACTTGGAGTTTTTGAATCAGACAATTGAAGAGGTTCAGCCGAAGTTTGTAATTGTTGACTCCATTCAAACAGTGCATCATCCAGAAGTAACATCTGCTCCAGGCAGTGTTTCGCAAGTACGCGAATGTACAGCAGAATTAATGCGCATTGCTAAGACAAAAAATATCGCTATTTTCCTTGTTGGACATGTAACAAAGGAAGGGCAAATAGCAGGCCCGCGTATTTTAGAGCATATGGTTGATACGGTACTTTATTTTGAAGGAGAGCGTCATCATACGTATAGAATTTTGCGTAGTCAGAAAAACCGTTTCGGTTCGACGAATGAAATCGCCATCTTTGAAATGCTACAAAGTGGCTTGAAAGAGGTGTTAAATCCCTCTGAACTATTCTTGCAAGAGCGTTCTCAAGGAGTGGCAGGCTCTACTGTTGTTGCTTCGATGGAAGGGACACGCCCAATTTTAGTTGAGATTCAAGCATTAGTGACGCCATCAAGCTTTAATTATCCGAAACGTATGGCAACGGGAATTGACCAAAACCGCGTGTCATTACTAATGGCTGTACTTGAAAAACGTATGGGTATGCTACTGCAAGCGCAAGATGCGTATATTAAAGTAGCAGGTGGTGTGAAATTAGATGAGCCAGCTATTGATCTGGCTGTTTTAACAAGCATAGTTTCAAGCTATCAAGACCGTGCTGTGAGTGCAGGAGACTGTGTTATGGGTGAAGTAGGCTTAACGGGCGAAGTGCGTCGTGTATCACGTGTAGAACAGCGTGTGCAGGAAGCAGCGAAACTTGGCTTTAAACGTGCAATTGTTCCGGCATCTAACTTAGGTGGTTGGGATTTTCCAGCGGGCATTGAAGTAGTAGGTGTAGAAACAGTAAATGAGGCATTGAAACTTTGCTTCCGTGATTTATGATGAAATGAACAAAAGCGACAGCTATAATGAACAGCTCCTCCGATTGAGGTGCTGTTCAAATAGACTGTCGCTTTTCTATAGCATTTAGTTAGTCGTACGTAATTGAGTAGCTTTTTCCTTTTCAGCTGGTTTTGTAATTATTCCGAAAGGCTTGCCTATTGGTAAAAATTCGAAACCAAAATGTTTGTTCAATACATTAGCCCCCGCACCGTATAGTGACAAGATAGCAATGCCAAGCTCAGAATAAGCAGCTAGTAGATGCATACCGTGTTCCATAATACCGAGTGTACTTAGCGATAAGCCAACGAATAAGAAATTGATTAAGAAAAAGATGATGAATAATACTTTATTCGTTTCTAAAGCCCCAATCGTCATAAAGAGTGTGAAAACAAGGTATCCTATGTAAACGAAGCCTAATTGACGTCCATCAACGCTTTCTTGCAATGTTAAGCCAAAAACGCCAGATTGAACGAACCAAGATGTTGCGACGGCCATCCAAAAAAGTCCATAAGCTCCAAAGGCAGTAGTACCAAATGTATTATTATGTTTGGAATCGAGTATAGATGCATAAAATTGTGCAATACCCCCTAGGAAAATTGCCCAAGGAATGATGAGCCCTACGCCTTCTGTCCAACCTAATTTCTGGGATGAGGCGACAAGTGTGACGATTGCGAGTCCGAAAAGCCCAATACCAGATGGATCTGCAGTTGTGATTTTAATGTCTTTTGTCTGATTCATAAAAATCCTCCTGTTTCATTTTGTGAATTTATTAGAATACAAAAATTGTAACTGATTACAGGGAATATAAAGCAGTTATGTAAGATTTGGCTAAAAGAAGGTCGTTAACGAGAAGAATTTCTGTAGTATAGAGCATATTTTGTGTTATTTATAAGTTAGGTTTTTACGTAAAAATTGGTTTTGTGCGGATGAAGAGCACTATAAAGTAGAAAAAACGTAGGATTTCAATCTTTCGAATTGAGTAAGGGGTTTGCCGAGCAAATAAAAGGGAAACTATGTATAATTGATACTATAAGGGAGGTGCCTATTTTGTTGAAAGTAGTTATTCAAATTGCTTTTTTATTTATCGGAGGTACGTTGGGTTTACTATTCTTACCGCCATTATACGAATTCATTCATTTATCCTCAAACCCATGGCTAAATAATCCGTATGTGTCCGTTACAATCGGTGCAATTATTTTATTCGGATTTTCGTTTTTATTTTCCGATTACTTTGTCCGTTTTATTCGATGGATGGAGGAAAAGTTATTGAAAGCCCCTGTTGGTGATTTGTTATTTGGTACATTGGGGTTGGTTGTAGGATTAATAGTTGCGTATTTTATTGGGTTTTCGATTGATAGTATCCAACTTGCAATTTTTACGACAGTAGTACCCTTACCCTTTTTACTATCCATTGTCCTTGGTTATTTAGGGTTCCAGGTAGGGTTTAAAAAACGTGATGAATTAATTCAGGTGTTCTCATCGGCAAGAGCAAGTAATTTGTCCAAAAAGAAAAATGCAGAGGATGTTGCTCTGGAAGCGCCTGCACCATCTTATAAACTACTCGATACGAGTGTTATTATTGATGGGCGTATTGCAGATATATCAGGCACTGGCTTTGTTGAAGGTATTCTAGTCGTTCCACAATTTGTATTAACAGAATTGCAACATATTGCAGATTCATCTGATACTTTGAAACGTACACGAGGTCGTAGAGGTCTTGATATTTTAAAAACGTTGCAGGATGAACGATCATCCGATATTTTAATTACAGAAGTGGATTTTGATGATATTCAAGAAGTGGATTTAAAATTAGTACGCCTAGCGAAGAAAATGAGCGGACAAATTTTAACAAATGACTTTAATTTAAATAAAGTATGTGATCTACACAATGTTTCTGTCTTGAATATTAATGATTTAGCCAATGCTGTGAAGCCTGTCGTTATTCCGGGCGAAGAAATGCATGTAGTTGTCATTAAAGATGGCAAAGAACATAATCAAGGTGTTGCCTATTTAGATGATGGTACAATGATTGTAGTAGAAGAAGGGAAATCTTATATTGGTCAAGCAATTGTCGTTGTTGTAACGAGTGTTTTACAAACATCTGCTGGCCGTATGATTTTCGCAAAACCGAAAAGCAATAGCAAAACAGCTTAATAGAAAACTAAAAGAGACAGGGCATTTTGCCTTGTCCTTTTCCATGAGTAGGACGTGAATATTTTGAAGAAATATGATGTTATTTTGCCTGCAGCTGGTAGTGGTAAGCGCATGGGTGCTGGCCATAACAAATTGTTTTTAGAGTTAAGCCAAAAGCCAATTTTAATCCATACGCTTGAAGTCTTTGAACAGGATTCTGCATGTAAAGGGATTTGGTTAGCTGTGAAGCCAGAGGAACGAGCATTCATCCAATCACTCCTTGTAAAATATAATATTACAAAAGTAAAAGCGTTGCCAAATGGTGGAGCAGAACGCCAAAACAGCGTGTACTCTTGTGTGCAAAAAATAGAAGATGGCGAAATTGTGCTCGTGCATGATGCAGCAAGACCGTTCATAACAATCCCGGTCATCCACAAGTTAGTAGAAGCCGCGGAAGAAAAAGGAGCAGTAATTGCAGGTGTGCGCGCAAAGGATACGATGAAAAAGGTGGAAAATGGAGTCATTGTAGAGACAGTGGATCGTTCAAGTCTGTGGATGATTCAAACACCTCAAGCATTCCAGTTTGAACTTTTACAAGAGGCGGAGCAGGCTGCAGAGAGAGAGCATTTCTTAGGAACAGATGAGGCAATGCTCGTTGAACGTTTAGGACAAACTGTTTATATTGTTGAAAGTAGCTACGAAAACGTTAAAATAACAACTAAAGAAGATTTAATATTTGGAGAGGCTATTCTAAGCCAACGTATAGGAGGATAACTATGTTTCGAGTAGGACAAGGATTTGATGTACATGCATTTGAAGAAGGTAGACCATTAATTATCGGAGGTATTACAATCCCTCATGAAAAAGGTTTAGTAGGCCATTCTGATGCTGATGTTTTATTGCACACAGTTACTGATGCGGCATTAGGTGCAATCGGTGAAGGTGATATCGGTCGTCATTTCCCTGATACAGATCCCGCGTTTAAAGATGCAGATTCTGCTAAGCTTTTAGAATATATATGGAAAATCGTTGAAGACAAAGGGTACGTACTTGGTAATGTTGACTGCACAATTATGGCCCAGCGTCCTAAAATGGCCCCGTATATTGAGCCTATGCGTAAGCGAATTGCAGAACTTTTGAATGCAGAACCTTCTCAGGTGAATGTCAAAGCAACAACAACTGAAAAGTTAGGTTTCACAGGCCGTGAAGAAGGGATTGCTTCAATGGCAACCATTCTATTAATAAAAAAATGACTTCCTTTAATTTTTAAACTTCCAGTGGTAAAATGGACGAAGTGAATTTTTATACGCAAATTAGGAGGATTTTATCATGACTAAAAAAGTTCGTGTTCGTTATGCACCAAGCCCAACAGGCCATTTACACATTGGTGGCGCACGTACAGCTCTATTTAACTATTTATACGCAAGACACCATAATGGAGATTTCATCGTTCGTATTGAAGATACAGATATCGAACGTAATATCGAGAGCGGCGAAGCTTCTCAATTAGATAACTTAAAATGGTTAGGTATGGAGTATGATGAATCAGTTGATATCGGCGGCCCTTATGCACCTTATCGTCAAATGGAACGTTTAGATATTTACAGTGACCATGCACAACAACTAATGGACAAAGGTATGGCTTATAAATGCTTCTGTACTCCAGAAGAATTAGAAGCTGACCGTGAAGTGCAAAAGTCAAATGGCGTAGCAGCTCCAATGTACAATGGTAAATGCCGTCACTTGTCTGCTGAAGAAGTTGCAGAGAGAGAAGCAACCGGCGAAGCATTCACGATTCGTATGGGTGTTCCTGAAGGTGTTACTTACAAATTCGACGATTTAGTTCGTGGTGAAGTATCATTCGAATCTAAAGACGTTGGCGACTGGGTACTTGTAAAAGCAAACGGCATCCCTACTTACAACTATGCTGTTGTATTAGATGACCACTTCATGGAAATGACGCATGTATTCCGTGGGGAAGAACATTTATCAAACACACCAAAACAATTAATGATTTTTGATGCATTCGGCTGGGAAGCACCACACTATGGCCATATGACTCTGATCGTTAATGAAAATCACAAAAAATTATCAAAACGTGATGAATCGATTATCCAATTCGTTTCGCAATATCGTGATCTTGGTTATTTACCAGAAGCAATGTTCAATTTCTTCGGTTTATTAGGCTGGTCACCGGAAGGCGAAGAAGAAATCTTCTCTAAAGAAGACTTCATCCGTTTATTCGATGAAAAACGTCTTTCTAAATCACCATCTATGTTTGATAAACAAAAACTAACATGGATGAATAACCAATACATTAAAAAGTTATCTCATGAGGGAGTGGTAGAGCTTGCGTTACCACATTTACAAAAAGCAGGCCTATTACCAGCAGAGTTAACTGAAGAACAACATGCATGGGCTTCTAAATTAATTGGCCTATATCATGAACAAATGAGTTACGGTGCTGAAATTGCTGAGTTATCTCAATTATTCTTTACAGAGGAACTTGCATATAATGAAGAAGAGAAAGAAATATTAGCTGGTGAGCAAGTTTCGGAAGTAATGGCTTCATTCAAAGCGCAACTAGAAGGCTTAGAAGAATTTGAACCAGCTACTATTAAAGCTTCAATCAAAGCAGTGCAAAAAGAAACGGGCCATAAAGGTAAAAACTTATTCATGCCAATCCGTGTTGCTACAACCGGTGAAATGCACGGCCCAGAACTTCCAGACTCACTTGCGCTACTAGGTAAGGAAACAGTTATTAAACGCATCGAGCAATTTATCAAGTAATTTAGTTTGCTTTTTTTCAGCTTCAATGTAAAATGAAGCTACAATCGATAAAAAAGCGTTGAAGAGGAGAAGTATGTAGAGCAAGCTCTATAGAGAGGACCATCACCGGCTGAAAGTGGTCTGAGCCAAGGCAATGCAGAAATGCACCTCTGAGCACTGAGTTGAACGTTAAGTAGGCTCAGTCGGTTAGTCGCCGTTATAGACCTTAAGCGGGAAGTGTTTTTACAATACTTCCAACCAGAGTGGAACCGCGCATATCCAGCGTCTCTGTCCTATGTGACAGAGGCGTTTTTATTTTGAAAAAAAGAGGGGAGCTTTGAATTTATGTTCAAAACTTTGAGGGAAGATGTTGCAACAATTTTTGAAAATGATCCAGCAGCACGTAGTACTTTGGAAGTTGTGCTAACTTATTCTGGTTTGCATGCGGTATGGGGACACCGCATGGCACATGCGTTTTACAAGCGGAAATTTTATTTTATTGCACGTATTATTTCTCAAATTAGCAGATTTTTCACTGGGATCGAAATTCATCCGGGTGCTAAAATTGGTCGACGTTTCTTTATTGACCATGGTATGGGTGTTGTAGTTGGTGAAACTTGTGAAATTGGTAATGATGTTACATTATATCAAGGTGTTACACTTGGTGGTACAGGTAAAGAGAAGGGTAAACGTCATCCGACACTTGAAGATAATGTACTTGTTGCTACAGGTGCTAAAGTGCTCGGTTCTATAACAATTGGTGCCAATAGCAAAATTGGCGCAGGTTCTGTAGTATTAAAAGCTGTACCACCAAATGCTACAGTTGTGGGCATTCCAGGGAAAATTGTTATTCAAGATGGTATTAAAGTGCAAAGTAAGCAAAAACTAGATCACCAAAATATTCCTGACCCAGTAGAGGAGCGCTGTTCAACGCTAGAACAGCGCATCGAAGAGCTTCAGCAACAAATTGGACAATGCAAAAAGGAGATGTAATTTGACATGGGTATTCAAATTTTTAACTCATTGACGCGACAGAAAGAGAATTTCGTTCCAATCGAGGAAGGAAAAGTGAGAATGTATGTATGTGGTCCGACAGTTTATAACTACATTCATATCGGCAATTCTCGTCCTGTAATTGTATACGATACAGTGCGCCGTTACCTTACTTATAAAGGTTATGACGTAACGTTTGTATCAAACTTTACAGACGTTGACGATAAAATTATTAAAGCGGCGAATGAGCTTGGTGAAGATGTATCAGATTTAACAAATCGCTTTATTCAAGCTTATTTTGAAGATATTACGGCATTAGGATGCCAAAAAGCAGATGCACATCCACGTGTTACTGAGCATATGGATGAAATCATCGAATTTATTGCTGTGTTAATCGATAAGGGTTATGCCTATGAATCTCAAGGAGATGTTTATTACCGTCCGCGTAAATTTGACGGTTATGGAAAACTTTCTCATCAGTCTGTAGATGATTTAAAAGTTGGTGCTCGCATCGAAACAGGTGACAAGAAAGAGGATGCATTAGACTTTGCTCTTTGGAAAGCAGCTAAACCAGGTGAAATCTTTTGGGAAAGTCCATGGGGCCAAGGCCGACCTGGCTGGCACATTGAATGTTCTGTAATGGTACATGAGCATTTTGGTGATACTATTGATATCCACGCCGGTGGGCAAGATTTAACATTCCCTCATCATGAAAACGAAATTGCTCAATCCGAAGCCTACACAGGCAAAGCTTTTGCAAACTATTGGATGCATAATGGTTATATCAATATTGACAATGAAAAAATGTCTAAATCACTAGGCAACTTCATCCTTGTGCATGATATTCGTCAACAAATTGATCCACAAGTATTGCGTTTCTTCGTGTTATCAGTACATTACCGTAACCCAATTAACTTTGCGCAAGATTTAGTTGAAGCAGCTGCAACGGGATTAGAACGTATTCGTACGTCTTACAACAACTTAAAGCACCGTTTAACTGCAACAGCTAATTTGAACGAGGAAAAAGGTGAGTGGTTAGCAAGTATTGAAGCGACAAAAGAACAGTTTGAATTAGCAATGGATGATGATTTCAACACGGCAAATGCAATTGCAATGTTATTTGAATTATCCGCAACTGCCAACAAATATTTACTTGAAAAAAATACGAATGAAGAAGTATTAACGAGATTTGCTGATACTTTACGTGTATTAGCTAATGTTCTTGGAATTGAATTAGAGGTAGCAGAAGAATTGCTTGATGAAGAGATTGATGCGCTAATTGAAGAACGTATTCAAGCGCGTAAAGACCGTGATTTTAAACGTGCTGACGAAATTCGTGATCAACTAAAAGATATGAATATTATTTTAGAGGATACACGCCAAGGCATTAGATGGAAACGGGGTTAATGGCGGTGGGAGAGCTTCGTAACCAAGATGTCAAACAATTAAATGCACTGGCGTTGGCGTATATGGGAGATGCCGTATTGGAAATCGCAATACGTGAGCATCTCTTACGCTCTGGGCGTGTCAAACCCAATATTCTTCATAAAGAGGCAACACATTATGTTTCCGCAAAAGCTCAGTCAAGCGTCATCCATAGAATGATGGATGAGGAGTATTTTTCAGAAGAAGAAATGGCTGTCCTTAAACGTGGTCGCAATGCAAAATCAGGCTCAGTGCCAAAGAATACCGATGTCCAAACATACCGCTACAGCTCAGCATATGAGGCTGTACTTGGCAGTTTATATCTAACAGGTCAAATGGATCGTGTGAATGAAATCATTCAATATACAATTGAGATTATTGAAGAAAAGAAAGGCGTGTCAAAATAATGACGGAAGAACTGTCAAATGAAATGATTGCTGGGAAAAACCCAGTATTAGAGGCACTTCGTGCAGAGAGAGAAATGAATAAAATTTGGATTGCTGAAGGCGTCCAACACGGTAGCTTAACAGAGCTTCTGGCGTTAGCAAAAGAACAAGGGATTATTGTACAATTCGTTCCTAAGAAAAAATTAGATCAGTTAACAGATGCTAATCACCAAGGAATCGTCGCATCTGTTGCTGCATATAAATATGCCGAATTAGATGATTTGTTTAAAGTAGCGGAAAGTCGTGGGGAGGATCCGTTTTTCCTGATTCTTGATGAATTAGAAGATCCGCATAATTTAGGCTCTATTATGAGAACGGCAGATGCTGTTGGTGCTCATGGCATTATTATTCCTAGACGCCGTGCGGTAGGTTTAACTGCTGTCGTTGCAAAAGCATCTACAGGTGCAATTGAACATATTCCAACTGTTCGTGTAAATAATCTTTCACAAACAGTGGATGAATTAAAAAAACGTGGTGTTTGGATTGCAGGGACAGATGCAAAAGGTTCGGCGGATTATCGTAAAATGGATGCTACTCTGCCACTAGCTGTCATAATAGGTAGCGAAGGAAAAGGTATGAGCCGTTTACTAAAAGATAAATGTGATTTCCTATACAATTTACCCATGGTTGGTCATGTTACATCATTAAATGCATCAGTAGCGGCTGCTTTACTGATGTACGAAGTATTGCGTAAACGCCAAGAAGTATAAGGTGAATGCCATGGAAATACTGTTGGTTGATGGCTATAACATTATTGGTGCTTGGGAAGAACTCCGGAGATTAAAAGAGCAAAGGCTAATAGATGCGAGAGACCGACTGATTGAAATGATGGCAGAGTATAAGGCGTATACTGGATGGCGCGTCATTGTTATCTTTGACGCGTATCTCGTACCTGGAATTGAAACCAAAAATGTGCAACATGAAGTGGAAGTTATATATACGAGAGCGAAGGAAACAGCGGATGAACGAATCGAAAAGCTTACGGCTTCTTTAAGTGGTAAAAGGGTTCGTATTTATGTGGCAACATCCGATATGACGGAGCAAAATGTAATTTTCGGACATGGGGCATTAAGAAAATCAGCTAGAGAACTAGAAATAGAGATGCAAACTACACAATCCAAAATAACGCAAACAGTAAGAGATATTCAAGTGCAAAGGCCAAGTTCTAAGATCCAATTAAGGGATGATATTGCAGCAAAGTTTGAACTATGGCGAAGAGGAAATAAAATGAATGATTGACTGATATTTTCCAATTCCGTTATACTTAGTTTAACAATGCTAGCGCAATTGGAGTGATACTATTGATTATTAGCGATCATTTACACTTGAAGCAGCAACAATATGAGCAATATACCGACGAAGAGCTAGTGGGAATGATCCATAGTGGTGATAGTGAAGGGTTAGACTTCCTCATTACGAAGTATAAATCATTCGTTCGTATGAAGGTGAAGTCGTATTTTCTCATAGGTGCTGATAAAGAGGATATTGTGCAAGAAGGTATGATTGGGCTTTATAAGGCTATTCGCGATTTTAAAGGAGACAAGCTATCCTCCTTCAAAGCTTTTGCGGAACTTTGTATTACACGCCAAATCATCACTGCTATAAAAACTGCAACTAGACAAAAGCATATCCCACTTAATTCATACATCTCATTGGACAAACCAATTTTTGACGAAGAGTCCCAGCGCACGTTGATGGACGTGTTAACAGGCTCAGTTGTCGACGATCCAGAGGAGCTTATTATTCATCGTGAAGAATTTAGCTATATGGAAGAAAAAATTGGCGAAATATTAAGTGATTTAGAACGGCAAGTGTTGGCTCTATATTTAGATGGACAATCTTATCACGAAATTTCGGCCGAATTGAATAGGCATGTGAAGTCGATTGACAATGCCTTACAACGAGTGAAGCGGAAATTAGAACGTCATTTAGATATCGAATAATTGCAAGAATGCTAGCTGTAGGCAAGTTGACAGCATTTGTGATAGGTGTTAGTCTTTATAAGGACAAATGCCGAAAAGGTGATAAAATGGCAAAAAAAGTCGTGCTTAGCTGTGAAAAATGTGGGACAAGAAATTATTCACTTCCTGCATCTAAGGACAGTACAACTGCAAGGATGGAACTGAAAAAATATTGTTCTCACTGTAATGAACATACATTACATAAACAAACTAGATAATACGATTCGCTTTGTATATATGATTTTATTCGGGGGTTAGTTAGATGGGTAAGATTAATAGCTTTTTCCGCGGCGTTATGTCGGAAATGCGAAAAACGAGCTGGCCTAAACGCCAAGAGCTTACGAAATATACAATTGTTGTAGTTTCAACATTGCTTTTCATGGCTGCGTTTTTCATGTTAGTAGATTTAGGGATTTCTAAATTATTCCGCATGTATTTGGATTTATGATTGAATTAATGTTAATATTTTTGAAATAGCCCGTGAATAATCTGTAACGGGTTTTTTCATTTGCCTTTAGCGAAGGAGGGAAGGACGAGTAGTCCTATCTATTATGGAAAAAAATTGGTATGTAGTTCATACTTACTCTGGTTATGAGAATAAAGTTAAAGCAAACCTAGAAAAACGTGTTGAAACGATGGGTATGCAAGATAAAATTTTCCGCGTCATCATTCCTGAGCAACAAGAAACGGAAATTAAAGATGGCCGTAAAAAAGAATATATGCGTAAAACATTCCCTGGTTATGTGCTAGTGGAATTAATTATGACAGATGACGCATGGTATGTAGTGCGTAATACACCAGGTGTTACTGGGTTTATCGGTTCATCAGGCGGTGGTGTAAAACCTACACCATTATTACCTGAAGAAGTTGAATTCATTCTTAAACAAATGGGTGTGCAAGAAAAATCACTTGAAATTGATTTCTCTATTGGCGATTTAGTTGAAGTCTTGGAAGGGCCTTTTGCTCATTTCCAAGGTAAAGTCGAAGAGATTGTTGCTGATAAAGGAAAAGTAAAAGTAACGATTGATATGTTTGGTCGCCTAACTAAAATGGAATTAGACTATGATCAAGTGTTGAAAGTATAATTAACAATTATACTTGCCTTAGAATGTTAAAAGTGTTATCATTTCAAAGGTCAGACTGTAATAAAATTATAGACTGTCAATGTATTTTTTAATGTTATCGGAATAAGCCGACAGACAGATATTGAGTGGGAGGGGCAACCCAATTACCACATCACGGACTTAAGGAGGTGTGTCTCGTGGCTAAAAAAGTTATTAAAGTTGTAAAACTTCAAATCCCAGCTGGTAAAGCAAATCCAGCGCCGCCAGTAGGTCCTGCATTAGGACAAGCAGGTGTTAACATCATGGGATTCTGTAAAGAATTCAACGCTCGTACTGCGGACCAAGCAGGTTTAATCATTCCAGTAGAGATTTCTGTATTTGAAGATCGTTCATTCACATTCATTACAAAAACTCCGCCGGCAGCAGTGTTACTTAAAGTAGCAGCTGGTATCCAATCAGGATCAGGTGAACCTAACCGTAAAAAAGTAGCTACAGTGAAACGCGATAAAGTTCGCGAAATCGCTGAAACAAAAATGCCAGACCTTAACGCTGCAACAGTTGAAGCAGCTATGTTAATGGTTGAAGGTACTGCGCGTAGCATGGGTATCGTTATCGAAGACTAATCCCATTACTTGATAGAAGTATTGTTTTTGAGGGTTGCGAATGTTTCTAATAGTCATATTTGAAACTCGCAGCCTTTATTCGTGGGAGGTTTATTCCGCTACAACCACAATCAAGGAGGAAATATATAATGGCTAAAAAAGGTAAAAAACTGCAAGATGCAGCTAAATTAGTAGAACGCACTCAATTGTATTCTGTACAAGAAGCAGTTGAATTAGCTAAAAAAACAAGCACTGTTAACTTTGACGCAACAGTTGAAGTAGCATTTAACTTAAATATTGATACACGTAAAAACGACCAACAAATCCGTGGAGCAGTAGTACTTCCAAACGGAACTGGTAAAACTCAACGCGTATTAGTTTTCGCTAAAGGCGAAAAACTTAAAGAAGCTGAAGCAGCTGGTGCAGACTTCGCTGGTGATTCAGAATATATCGCTAAAATCCAACAAGGGTGGTTTGACTTCGATGTTATCGTTGCAACTCCTGATATGATGGGTGAAGTTGGTAAATTAGGACGTGTATTAGGACCTAAAGGCTTAATGCCAAATCCTAAAACTGGTACAGTTACTTTTGACGTTGCGAAAGCAATCGCTGAAATCAAAGCTGGTAAAGTTGAATACCGTGCTGATAAAGCTGGTATCGTTCACGCTCCAATCGGTAAAGCTTCATTCGAAGCTGGCCAATTAGCTGAAAACTTATCAACTCTTGTTGATGTAATCGTAAAAGCAAAACCTGCTGCAGCGAAAGGTACTTACATCAAATCTGTACACGTAACAACTACAATGGGACCATCAATTAAGGTTGATGCTTCTACTTCAGTTGCTACAAAATAATTTCTGATTGACAAACGGCATTATATTTTGATATGATGTACAACGTTGTGAATCATCCATTTGTACCGTAGACCGTAGGGGCGACTTGTCGCTTAATGATCCTACCGAGGACAAAGGAACTCAGACTCTTATTTAAGATGATGACTTTCCGCCTCCTTGTCTACATAGACGGGAGGCTTTTCTTTTGTCGGTATAAATGACCCATTCTTATAGGAGGTGTCAAGATGAACAAAGCAGTTGAAGCTAAACAAGCTGTCGTTCAAGAAATCGCTGACAAGTTCAAAAGCGCTGCATCCGTAGTAGTTGTTGACTACCGTGGTTTAACTGTTGCTCAAGTAACAGAACTACGTAAACAACTTCGCGAAGCAGGTGTTGAATTCAAAGTATACAAAAATACTTTAGTTCGCCGTGCTACTGAAGAAGTTGAACATGCAGAACTTAATGAATTCCTTACAGGTCCAAATGCAATCGCATTCTCTACTGAAGATGTTATTGCTCCTGCTAAAATCATTAACGATTTTGCGAAAGCAAACGAACAACTTGAAATTAAAGCTGGTCTTATCGAAGGTACATTTGCATCTGCTGAAGATGTTAAAGCATTGGCAGAACTTCCATCACGCGAAGGTCTACTATCTATGCTACTATCTGTGCTTCAAGCACCAGTACGCAATTTCGCTCTTGCAACAAAAGCTGTTGCAGAACAAAAAGAAGAGCAAGGCGCTTAATTTTAAGCGTAGCTTAATCTTCACGGCATAGTATGCCAAAAAAAACTAATATTCCGTATAGGAGGAAATTATAATGAACAATGAACAAATCTTAGAAGCTATCAAAGTTATGACAGTTCTTGAATTAAACGATTTAGTAAAAGCAATCGAAGACGAATTCGGTGTTACTGCTGCTGCTCCTGTAGCTGCTGCTGGTGCTGCTGCTGCAGTTGAAGAAAAAACTGAATTTGACGTAATCCTTGCATCTGCAGGCGATTCAAAAATTAAAGTAATCAAAGTGGTACGTGAAATCACTGGTCTTGGCTTAAAAGAAGCTAAAGAAGTAGTAGATAACGCTCCTAAAGCTATTAAAGAAGCAGTTGCTGCAGCTGAAGCTGAAGAAATCAAAGCTAAACTTGAAGAAGTTGGCGCTAGCGTAGAAGTTAAATAATTTCTACTTTCTATTTGAAAAAAGCTCGTCAATTATGACGGGCTTTTTCTTCATTTTACGTGATGGAGGGCATTTCCTTGTCAGAACATTATTATTCAAAAAAACCTCAAGTCGAAAGTAAACCAAGTAGATGGAATTTCACTCTTCGTGGATTTTCTTTTGTATTTGAAACAGATGCAGGGGTTTTTAGTAAAAGCGAAGTAGATTTTGGCTCCCGTGTGTTAATTGATAGTTTTGAAATGCCTACAGTTGAAGGGTGTATTTTGGATGTGGGCTGTGGCTACGGTCCTATTGGCTTGTCTATTGCAAAAAGTTATCCTGAACGAGTCATTCATATGATGGATGTTAACGACCGTGCAATATCATTGGCGAAGAAAAACGCTGAGGTGAACGGGGTACAAAATGTGCAGATTTTCGAGAGTGATGGACTTTCCGCTGTTCAAGAAGAACAAGTCGCTGTCGTTTTGACAAATCCTCCGATTCGCGCAGGCAAAGAAACAATTCTTCGTTTTTATGATCAAGCTTATGAAAAACTTGTGGACGATGGAGAGTTGTGGGTAGTTATTCAGAAGAAGCAAGGTGCACCATCGACTATAGCGCACTTGGAAGAGAAATTTGCTGCTGTAGCAGTCGTAGAAAAGAAAAAAGGCTACTGGATTATCCAGGCCAAAAAATAAATTTGTTAAAGTTTATAGATTGACTTGACAAATTAGCTATGATATTATAATAAAATGCAAAAATATTAATTTGAATACGTCTGTCCTTTTGTATAAAAACTATATATAAATGGATAAACTTTTCAAAGTTAAGTTTGGTTAATCGAAAATGAGCTCTTTAACGAACTCGTTTTCTTTTTGTCTTTCGATATCATACACTATTTGTATGATTTCGCAAAGACCTATTATCGCTTTATTGAGGGGTGAATGAGTTGACAGGTCAACTAGTTCAGTACGGACAACACCGCCAGCGTAGAAGCTTTGCACGTATTAAAGAGGTGCTGGAACTTCCGAATCTAATTGAGATTCAAACCGCATCTAACGAGTGGTTTCTTGCAGAAGGTTTACGTGAAATGTTCCGCGACATTTCGCCGATTGAAGACTTTACAGGAAATCTTTCACTTGAATTCGTCGACTACAATCTCGGAGATCCGAAATATGATGTCGATGAGTGTAAAGAGCGCGACGTTACTTACGCTGCACCATTACGTGTAAAAGTACGTTTGCACAACAAAGAAACAGACGAAGTGAAAGAGCAAGAAGTATTTATGGGTGATTTCCCACTCATGACTGAAACTGGCACTTTCGTTATCAATGGCGCAGAACGCGTTATCGTTTCACAATTAGTTAGATCACCAAGTGTATACTATCACGATAAAACAGATAAAAACGGTAAAAAAGGCTTCGGCGCAACAGTAATTCCTAACCGTGGAGCATGGTTGGAATACGAAACAGACGCTAAAGATGTTGTCTATGTTCGTATCGATCGTACACGTAAATTACCGGTTACAGTTCTTTTACGTGCACTAGGTTTTGCTTCAGACCAAGAAATCATTGAGCTAATCGGTGATAACGAATATTTACGTAATACTTTAGAAAAAGATAATACTGAAAGTACAGAGAAAGCATTATTAGAAATTTATGAACGTCTACGCCCGGGTGAACCACCTACAGTAGAAAGTGCTAAAAATCTCTTGTACTCACGTTTCTTTGACCCAAAACGCTATGACTTAGCTAATGTTGGTCGTTATAAAATGAACAAAAAGCTTGATATTAAAAATCGCCTATTCAATCAAACAGTGGCAGAAACACTAGTTGACCCTGAAACAGGTGAGATTTTAGCTGAAGCTGGTACATTAATCGATCGTCGTGTTTTAGATCGCTTAATCCCGCATTTAGAAAACGGTATTGGTTTCCAAACGATTTCTAAAGTGGCTGGCGTTCTAGAAGGCGATGTTTTAATTCAAGAAGTTAAAATCTATGCTCCTAACGACGAAGCACAAAAAGAAATTAAAGTAATCAGTAACGCTTACGTTGAAGAAGAAGTGAAACATATCACTCCTGCTGACGTAATCGCATCTGTATCTTATTTCTTCAACTTGCTATATGGTGTTGGTAACACAGATGACATCGATCACTTAGGTAACCGTCGCTTACGCTCTGTAGGTGAATTGCTACAAAACCAATTCCGTATCGGTTTATCTCGTATGGAACGTGTTGTACGTGAACGTATGTCGATTAACGATACACAATCTATTGTTCCACAACAATTGATCAATATTCGTCCTGTAATTGCTTCTATCAAGGAATTCTTTGGTAGTTCTCAGTTATCTCAATTCATGGACCAAACAAACCCACTAGCTGAATTAACGCACAAACGTCGTCTATCAGCATTGGGACCTGGTGGTTTAACTCGTGAGCGTGCTGGTTTCGAAGTACGTGACGTTCACTACTCTCACTATGGTCGTATGTGTCCAATCGAGACTCCAGAGGGTCCGAACATTGGTTTAATTAACTCACTTTCAAGTTTTGCGAAAGTGAATAAATTTGGCTTCATCGAAACACCTTACCGTCGTGTAGACCCTGAAACTGGTAAAGTAACTGGACATATCGATTACTTAACTGCCGACGAAGAAGACAACTACGTAGTAGCGCAAGCGAACTCAATCTTAAATTCAGATGGTTCATTTGTTAAAGACGAAATTGTAGGTCGTTTCCGTGGTGATAACACTATATTCAAACGTGAAAACGTTGACTATATGGATGTATCACCAAAACAAGTAGTTTCTGCCGCGACAGCATGTATTCCTTTCTTAGAAAACGATGACTCTAACCGTGCTCTAATGGGAGCGAACATGCAACGTCAAGCTGTTCCGTTGTTAAACCCAGAAGCGCCATTCGTTGGTACTGGTATGGAGCATGTAGATGCACGTGATTCTGGTGCTGCAGTAGTTGCGAAATACCCTGGTATTGTTGAACATGTTGAAGCTCGTTCTATTCACGTTCGTCGTATTGAAGAAATCGATGGCAAAGAAGTTAAAGGCGACTTAACTAAATATAAATTACAAAAATTCATCCGTTCTAACCAAGGTACAAGTTATAACCAACGTCCAATTGTTGAAATTGGCGACCGCGTAAATCCGCGTGATATACTTGCTGACGGTCCTTCAATGGAGTGTGGCGAGCTAGCACTTGGCCGTAACGTAGTAATTGGCTTCATGACTTGGAATGGTTATAACTATGAAGATGCCGTAATCATGAGCGAACGTCTTGTTAAAAACGACGTTTACACATCTGTTCATATTGAAGAATATGAGTCAGAAGCGCGTGATACTAAATTAGGACCTGAAGAAATCACTCGTGATATTCCAAATGTCGGTGAAGAAGCATTACGCAATCTTGACGAACGTGGAATTATCCGTATTGGTGCTGAAGTTCATGACGGAGACATCCTTGTAGGTAAAGTAACTCCTAAAGGTGTAACTGAATTGACAGCTGAAGAACGCTTATTACATGCAATATTCGGTGAAAAAGCACGTGAAGTACGTGATACATCACTACGTGTTCCTCACGGTGCGGGCGGTATCGTTCTTGATGTTAAAGTCTTCAATCGTGAAGATGGAGACGAATTACCTCCAGGCGTTAACCAACTTGTACGTGCATATATCGTTCAAAAACGTAAAATTCGCGTAGGGGATAAAATGGCAGGACGTCACGGTAACAAAGGTGTAATTTCTCGTATCCTTCCAGAAGAAGATATGCCATTCCTTCCAGACGGCACACCAATTGATATCATGTTAAATCCACTTGGTGTACCATCACGTATGAACATCGGTCAAGTATTAGAGTTGCATTTAGGTATGGCTGCTCGTACTCTAGGCGTTCACATGGCAACACCAGTATTTGATGGTGCCAATGAAGAAGATGTTTGGACAACAATGGAAGAAGCAGGCATGGACCGTGATGGTAAAACAACACTTTATGATGGACGTTCAGGTGAACCATTCGATAACCGAGTATCAGTTGGTGTCATGTACATGATCAAACTTGCTCACATGGTTGACGACAAACTTCACGCACGTTCAACAGGGCCATACTCATTAGTAACGCAACAACCATTGGGTGGTAAAGCTCAATTCGGTGGACAACGTTTCGGTGAGATGGAAGTTTGGGCTCTTGAAGCTTACGGCGCTGCTTATACACTTCAAGAAATTTTAACAGTTAAATCCGATGACGTTGTAGGTCGTGTGAAAACATACGAAGCAATTGTTAAAGGTGAAAGTGTTCCAGAACCAGGCGTTCCTGAGTCATTCAAAGTATTAATTAAAGAACTTCAAAGTTTAGGTTTAGATGTGAAAATGCTAACAATCGATGACGAAGAAATTGAGCTTCGTGACATGGATGAAGATGAAGATCTTCAACCAGCAGACGCGCTTAATATTCTGCCGAACACTGATGAAGAAGCACCAGTAGGGTCTCCTGAATAATAATAAATAACTAATAATGGATCGTTGGACAGGGCCAGTAGGACTTGTCCACCTTTCCAATTATCATTAAATCAATCGTCGAGCTAAGAATAAAGTCGAAAAGACTTCATACTAAAGGGAGGTAGGCTCCTTGATAGACGTTAATAATTTTGAGTATATGAAAATTGGTTTAGCTTCACCTGATAAAATCCGCTCATGGTCTTATGGAGAAGTAAAAAAACCAGAAACTATTAACTATCGTACACTTAAACCAGAAAAAGATGGTTTATTCTGTGAACGAATTTTCGGACCTACAAAGGACTGGGAATGTCACTGCGGTAAGTACAAACGCGTACGTTATAAAGGCGTAGTTTGTGATCGTTGTGGAGTTGAAGTAACGCGTGCAAAAGTACGTCGTGAGCGTATGGGTCATATTGAATTAGCTGCTCCAGTCTCGCACATTTGGTATTTCAAGGGAATTCCAAGCCGTATGGGGCTTATTTTAGATATGTCACCACGTTCATTAGAAGAAGTAATCTACTTCGCATCTTATGTTGTAGTAGAAGCTGGTGATACTGCTCTTGAAAGAAAACAATTGCTTTCAGAAAAAGAATACCGTGCTTACCGTGAAAAATACGGCAACACATTCCAAGCTGCAATGGGCGCTGAAGCAATTAAACGTCTTTTACAAGAAATCGATCTTGATAAAGAAGCAGATTCTTTAAAAGAAGAACTTAAAACTGCACAAGGTCAACGTCGTACTCGTGCAATTAAACGTTTAGAAGTTGTTGAATCATTCCGTCACTCTGGCAACCGTCCAGATTGGATGATCTTAGATGTACTACCTGTAATTCCACCAGAGCTTCGTCCTATGGTGCAATTAGATGGTGGCCGTTTTGCAACAAGTGACTTAAATGATTTATACCGTCGTGTTATTAACCGTAACAACCGTTTAAAACGCCTTCTTGATCTTGGAGCACCTGGCATTATCGTTCAAAACGAAAAACGTATGCTTCAAGAAGCGGTAGATGCTTTAATCGATAACGGTCGTCGTGGTCGTCCAGTAACTGGACCAGGTAATCGTCCATTAAAATCTCTTTCACATATGTTAAAAGGTAAACAAGGTCGTTTCCGTCAAAACTTACTTGGTAAACGTGTTGACTACTCAGGTCGTTCTGTAATCGTTGTAGGACCGAACTTGAAAATGTACCAATGTGGTCTACCGAAAGAAATGGCAATCGAATTGTTCAAACCTTTCGTGATGAAAGAACTTGTTGAGCGCGGTCTTGCACACAACATTAAATCTGCAAAACGTAAAATTGAACGTATGCACTATGAGGTATGGGATGTTTTAGAAGACATTATTCGTGAACACCCAGTTTTACTTAACCGTGCACCAACTCTTCACAGACTTGGTATCCAAGCGTTCGAACCTACATTAGTTGAAGGAAAAGCAATCCGTCTTCACCCATTAGTATGTACAGCCTATAACGCTGACTTTGATGGTGACCAAATGGCGGTTCACGTTCCACTATCAGCTGAAGCACAAGCAGAGGCTCGTTTATTAATGTTGGCAGCTCAAAATATCTTGAACCCTAAAGATGGTAAACCAGTTGTTACACCATCGCAAGATATGGTATTAGGTAACTACTACCTAACACTTGAACGTAAAGGGGCAAGAGGTGAAGGCGCTGTATTCTATGGTCCTGAGGAATTAGTGGTTGCTTATGAAAACCAAGAAGTCCACTTGCATACACGTATCGCTATTAAAGCTTCATCATTGAAAAATCAACAATTTACAGATGAACAAAATAACATGTTGTTATTAACTTCAGTAGGTAAGGTTCTATTTAATGAGATTTTACCGGAATCTTTCCCGTACATTAATGAACCAACAACAACTAACTTACAAGTTGAAACACCTGCGAAATACTTTGTTCCTACAAATACAGACGTTAAGAAACATTTAGCAGAAGTTGAAACAGTTAGACCATTTACGAAAAGTTATTTAGGTAAAGTTATTGCAGAAGTATTTGCGAACTTCCACATTACAGAAACTTCTAAAATGCTTGACCGTCTAAAAGATCTTGGATTCAAATACGCAACTAAAGCAGGTATTACAATTGGTATCTCAGATATCCTAGTATTACCTGATAAAAATGAAATTCTTGAAGAAACTCAAGAAAAAGTTGATAAAGTATTGAAACAGTTCCGTCGTGGTCTAATTACAGAAGAAGAACGTTACGATCGCGTCATCTCTTATTGGAGTGCAGCGAAAGACGTAATCCAAGAAAAACTTATGAAATCATTAGATAGCTTTAATCCTATCTTCATGATGAGTGACTCTGGTGCCCGTGGTAACGCATCTAACTTTACTCAACTTGCTGGTATGCGTGGTCTGATGGCCAATCCGGCTGGTCGTATTATTGAACTTCCGATCAAATCTTCATTCCGTGAAGGTTTAACAGTATTGGAATACTTCATCTCTACACATGGTGCTCGTAAAGGTCTTGCCGATACAGCGCTTAAAACTGCCGATTCAGGTTATCTTACTCGTCGTCTAGTTGACGTTGCACAAGATGTTATCGTCCGTGAAGATGAATGTGGTACGGACCGCGGTTTAACAATCGGTTCTTTAAAAGAGGGCAATGAAATAATCGAAGCTCTTGAAGAACGTATTCTAGGTCGTTATGTTAAGAAAACAGTCCGTCATCCAGAAACGGATGAAGTGATTATTGCAAGAGACGCATTAGTTACTCCAGAGCTTGCTCGTAAAGTAATTGAGGCTGGTCTTGAAGAGATTACAATTCGCTCTGCATTTACATGTAACACTAAACATGGTGTATGTGAAAAATGTTACGGTATGAACTTAGCGACGGGTGACAAAGTTGAAGTCGGTGAAGCTGTTGGTATTATCGCGGCTCAATCTATCGGCGAACCAGGTACACAGTTAACAATGCGTACTTTCCATACAGGTGGGGTTGCCGGTGCCGATATTACTCAAGGTCTTCCACGTATCCAAGAGATTTTCGAAGCGCGTAACCCTAAAGGTCAAGCTGTTATTACGGAAATCACTGGTACAGTAGTTGACATCGATGAAATTCGTGAAGGCCAAAAAGAAATTACAATTCAAGGCGCAGTAGAAACTCGTAAATACTTAGCTCCGTACAATGGTCGTTTGAAAGTTCAAGTGAACGATCAAGTACAACACGGAGAAACGCTTACAGAAGGTTCTATTGATCCAAAAGAATTGATTAAAGTCACTGATGTATCTACAGTTCAATTATACTTATTGAAAGAAGTTCAAAAAGTATACCGTATGCAAGGTGTAGAAATCGGAGATAAACATATCGAAGTGATGGTACGCCAAATGCTTCGTAAAGTACGTGTAATTGAAGCTGGTGAAACAGATTTACTTCCTGGTTCATTACTTGATATACATCAATTCTCTGAAGCCAATGCAGAGGCGCTGTTAAATGGAAAACTTCCAGCAACTTGCCGTCCTCTAATCCTTGGTATCACTAAAGCATCTCTTGAAACTGAATCATTCTTATCTGCAGCATCATTCCAAGAAACAACTCGTGTCTTAACTGATGCAGCAATTAAAGGTAAACGTGATGAACTTCTAGGACTGAAAGAAAATGTTATCTTAGGTAAACTTGTTCCAGCTGGTACTGGTATGCAACGTTATCGTCAAATCAAAATTGAGGAAAGCGAAACAGAAGACGCTGAATCAGTTTTAGCTGAATAATTATAAAAAATCATCCGGGGAGAAGAGATATTTTCCTTCTTCTCGGGATTTTTATAATTTTGATTGACAATAAATGCATTGAATGATAATATATTTAAGGTTGATAGTTGATTGTCTATCATTTCGGAGGATATGCAAATGTCTTATGAAAAAGTCAAAAAGGCTAAAAAAACAATCGTCGGTAATAAGCAAGCAGTAAAAGCAATATGTACTGGTCATGTTACTAAACTTTTCGTTGCTCTAGATGTAGATGATCGAATTACCACGCATGCGGTGCAATTAGCACAAAAAAATGGTATTCCCATTGCATTTGTAGACTCGAAAAAAGAACTTGGTAGAGCCTGCGGAATTCAAGTAGGTGCTGCAGTAGTTGCAATTACTGAATGATGGTTTTTGTGTATAGTACACAAAGACTTTGTTTTTTACCTAAAAATGAACCACCTGGATGTGTGGATTTAAACTGAAGATATGAAGGGAGGAAAAACCGATGCCTACAATTAACCAATTAGTACGTAAGCCTCGCCAATCCAAAAGTAAGAAATCAAAATCACCAGCGTTAAACAAAAGTTATAACAGCTTCCAAAAAGCTTTAACTGATGTTAACTCACCACAAAAACGCGGTGTATGTACACGTGTTGGTACAATGACACCTAAAAAACCAAACTCAGCGTTACGTAAGTACGCTCGTGTACGTTTAACAAACCAAATCGAGGTTAACGCTTATATTCCTGGTGAAGGCCACAACCTACAAGAACACAGTGTTGTACTTATTCGCGGAGGTCGTGTAAAAGATTTACCAGGTGTACGTTATCACGTTGTTCGTGGTGCGCTAGATACTGCTGCAGTAACTGGCCGTATGCAATCTCGTTCTCTATATGGTGCTAAAAGACCAAAAGAAAAAAAATAATCTAAAATTCAAGCTCTAATCGAAAGGAGGAAAACACATGCCTCGTAAAGGTCCTGTTTCCAAACGTGACGTGTTACCAGATCCAATTTATAAATCAAAACTAGTAACTCGTTTAATCAATAAAATGATGGTAGATGGTAAAAGAGGTACTTCTCAAAAGATTTTATACGGTGCGTTCGAATTAGTTCAAGAACGTTCTGGTAACAATCCAATTGAAGTATTTGAAGCTGCATTAAACAACGTAATGCCTGTTCTTGAAGTTCGTGCTCGCCGTGTTGGTGGTACTAACTATCAAGTACCAGTTGAAGTACGTCCAGATCGTCGTACTACTCTTGGTCTTCGCTACCTAGTTAACTACTCTCGTCTTCGTGGAGAAAAAACTATGGAAGAACGTCTAGCTAACGAAATTCTAGATGCTTCTAACAACACTGGTGCGTCAGTTAAAAAACGTGAAGATATGCACAAAATGGCAGAAGCGAACAAAGCATTCGCTCACTACCGCTGGTAAGATTAAACCGACTTTAACCCAACTCGGAAGGAGAAATACCCTATGGCACGCGAATTCTCACTTGAGAAAACACGTAATATTGGGATTATGGCTCACATCGATGCTGGTAAAACAACAACGACGGAGCGTATCCTTTATTACACTGGTAAAATCCATAAAATCGGTGAAACGCATGACGGTGGATCACAAATGGACTGGATGGAGCAAGAGCAAGAACGTGGTATTACAATCACTTCTGCTGCAACAACAGCTCAATGGGACGGCCACCGTGTAAACATCATCGATACTCCTGGACACGTAGACTTCACAGTTGAAGTTGAACGTTCACTACGCGTACTTGATGGTGCAGTTACAGTGCTTGATGCACAATCAGGTGTAGAACCACAAACAGAAACAGTTTGGCGTCAAGCTACAACTTACGGTGTTCCACGTATTGTGTTCATTAACAAAATGGACAAAATGGGTGCGGATTTCCTATACTCTGTAGGAACTTTAACTGAGCGCTTACAAGCGAACGCTCACCCAATTCAGTTGCCAATCGGTGCTGAAGATGAGTTCAAAGCAATTATTGACTTAGTTGAAATGAACACAACTTTCTACGGAAATGACCTAGGTACTGAAGTTACTGTGGGCGAAATTCCTGAAGAATATAAAGCACAAGCTGAGGAATACCGTGAAAAATTAATCGAAGCAATTGCTGACGTTAATGAAGATATCATGGAAAAATACTTTGCAGGTGAAGAAATTTCTGTTGCTGAGCTTAAAAAAGCGATTCGCAAAGCAACAATCAATATTGAGTTCTACCCAGTTATCTGTGGTACGGCATTCAAACATAAAGGTGTTCGTAAAATGCTAGATGCAGCAATCGATTACCTACCAGCTCCAACAGATGTTGAGTCAATTAAAGGAACACTTCCTGATTCAGACGAAGAAGTTGTTCGTCACTCAAGTGATGAAGAACCATTCTCTGCATTAGCGTTCAAAGTAATGACAGACCCATTCGTTGGTAAGTTAACATTCTTCCGTGTATACTCTGGTGTTTTACAATCAGGTTCATACGTGCAAAACTCTTCAAAAGGTAAACGTGAACGCGTAGGTCGTATCCTACAAATGCACGCTAACTCTCGTGAGGAAATTGCAGAAGTACACGCTGGGGATATCGCTGCTGCAGTAGGTCTTAAAGATACTACTACTGGTGATACACTTTGTGAAGAGAAACACTTAGTTATTCTTGAATCAATGGAATTCCCAGAACCAGTTATCTCTCTTTCTGTAGAACCAAAATCTAAAGCAGACCAAGATAAAATGGGTCAAGCTTTACAAAAACTTCAAGAAGAGGATCCAACTTTCCGTGCTCACACTGACACAGAAACTGGACAAACAATCATCTCAGGTATGGGTGAACTTCACCTTGATATCTTAGTTGACCGTATGCGCCGTGAATTTAAAGTAGAAGCTAACGTAGGTGCTCCACAAGTATCTTATCGTGAAACATTCCGTGGCTCTGCAAAAGTTCAAGGTAAATTCACTCGCCAATCTGGTGGTCGTGGACAATACGGAGACGTAACAATTGAGTTCTCTCCAAATGAAGAAGGTAAAGGCTTTGAATTCGAAAACGCTATCGTTGGTGGTGTAGTACCTCGTGAATACATTCCTGCAGTAGAAGCGGGTCTTCGTGACTCTCTTGACCGCGGTGTAGTAGCTGGTTACCCACTAATCGACATTAAAGCGAAATTAGTATTCGGTTCTTACCATGACGTTGACTCGAATGAGATGGCGTTCAAAATTGCTGCATCTATGGCTCTTAAAGAAGCTTCAAAACAATGTAATGCAGTTATTTTAGAACCAATGATGAAAGTAGAAGTAGTAATTCCAGAAGAATACCTTGGTGATATCATGGGTAACATTACTTCTCGTCGCGGACGCGTTGAGGGTATGGAAGCTCGCGGTAACTCTCAAGTTGTTCGTTCAATGGTTCCTTTATCGGAAATGTTTGGTTACGCAACGACTCTTCGTTCTGCAACGCAAGGTCGCGGTGTCTTCTCAATGACATTCGATCATTATGAAGAGGTACCAAAATCAATTGCTGCTGACATTATCAAAAAAAATATGGGTGAATAATTGAAATTTCATCTTGCATAAAGTATAACTAATTTGTAAGCTATGTATGGAAGAGGGTAGGGCCCTATCCTCTGAGATGCATGACTATAAAACTAAAAAAATATAAACAATTATTGAGGAGGCATTTTCTAATGGCTAAAGAAAAATTTGACCGTTCTAAAACGCATGCTAACATTGGTACAATCGGACACGTTGACCATGGTAAAACAACTTTAACTGCTGCAATCGCTACAGTTCTTTCTAAAAAAATGGGTGGCGAAGCTAAGTCATACGCTGATATCGACAACGCTCCAGAAGAAAAAGAACGTGGTATCACAATCAACACTTCTCACGTAGAATACGAAACTGATACTCGTCACTATGCACACGTTGACTGCCCAGGACACGCCGACTATGTTAAAAACATGATCACAGGCGCTGCTCAAATGGATGGCGGTATCTTAGTAGTATCTGCTGCTGATGGTCCAATGCCACAAACTCGTGAACACATCCTTTTATCTCGTCAAGTAGGTGTTCCATACCTAGTAGTATTCATGAACAAATGTGATATGGTTGACGACGAAGAACTACTTGAATTAGTAGAAATGGAAGTTCGTGACCTATTAACTGAATATGATTTCCCAGGCGATGATCTTCCTGTAATTAAAGGTTCTGCTCTTAAAGCTCTTGAAGGCGAAGCAGATTGGGAAGAAAAAATCGTTGAATTAATGGACGCTGTAGATTCTTATATCCCAACTCCAGAACGTCAAACTGACAAACCATTCATGATGCCAGTAGAGGATGTATTCTCTATCACTGGTCGTGGTACAGTTGCAACTGGCCGTGTTGAACGTGGTCAAGTTAAAGTCGGCGATGTTGTAGACATCGTTGGTATTGCTGAAGAAGCTAAACAAACAACTGTAACAGGTGTTGAAATGTTCCGTAAATTATTAGACTACGCTGAAGCTGGAGACAACATTGGTGCTCTTCTTCGTGGTGTAGCTCGTGAAGATATCCAACGTGGACAAGTACTTGCTAAACCAGGTTCAATCACTCCACACACAGACTTCAAAGCTGAAGTTTATGTTCTTTCTAAAGAAGAGGGTGGACGTCATACTCCATTCTTCTCAAACTACCGTCCTCAGTTCTACTTCCGTACAACTGACGTAACTGGTGTTTGTAATCTTCCTGAAGGCGTAGAAATGGTTATGCCTGGAGATAACATCGAAATGACTGTTTCTTTGATCTCTCCTATCGCTCTTGAAGAAGGTACTAAGTTCTCTATCCGTGAGGGTGGACGTACTGTAGGCGCTGGCGTTGTAGCTACAATCACTAAGTAATTTCTATTACTAGTTTTAAAATCCATCTCGTGACGACGAGATGGATTTTTTTATGTTCAAATTTGCGGGGCTTTCGTTTTATTGGCGAAAGTTTTTTTATTTTACCAAATTCTTGTACAATGGTAATAGAGAGGGTGATCGAGTTATGAAAATACTTATAATTGAAGATGATCAGGCTATTTTTGAAATTATCCAGGAGCGCTTTAGTCAGTGGTCACTGGAAGTTATAAGACCTGCTGATTTCCAAAAAGTGATGGAAAGCTTTTATAAGGAAAAACCACAGCTAGTTATTATAGATATCCAGTTGCCTGCATTCGATGGTTTTCACTGGTGCCGTGAAATACGTCATATTTCGAAAGTGCCTATTATTTTCTTATCATCACGTGATCATCCGATGGACCAAGTTATGGCGATGCAAATGGGTGCCGATGATTTTATACAAAAGCCGTTCAATATGGACGTGCTATTAGCTAAAGTACAAGCCATTACACGCAGAACATATGATTATAAAGAAGAGCATTTACATAGTGCTTTATGGAATGCAGCGACAATCGATTATTCTAGAAGTACGATTACGCTACAAGGACGTACAGCAGAATTAACAAAAAATGAATTATTTATTTTAAGAGTATTACTAGAACGTTTAGATCAAATAGTATCACGAGATGAATTAATGAGAAAACTATGGGATGATGAACGTTTTGTTAATGATAATACGTTATCCGTGAATGTAAATCGTCTGCGCTTGAAGCTTGAAGAAATCGGTTTAGCAGATGTCATTCTTACGAAAAAGGGATTAGGCTATATGGCAATTACGAAGGAGGTCTAATTTACGATGCTTTGGAAGTTTCTTAGGGAAAGACAGTCATGGATACTTTTTTTTATCGTCATGCAACTATGGATGAATGTGATTCTGTATTTAGATGTAGGTTTATCCACTGTATCAGCAGAGTATCTTAATATGACTAATATACTATTATTTGTGCTTTTTTTAATATGGCGATATGTAAAAGAGGCGAAGTCAATTCGTAAACTGGAACATTTCCTGGGAAATGCTTTAGATATAGAGAATATTGTTCCGTTATCTTCAGAAAAGCTATCCAGTTTTGAGGAAGTGTATTTTAATGTGATTGAAGATGTAGAATCGAAAAGGCGTGAACAACTAAACAAAATGCATGTTGAATCCTTAGAAGAGCAGGATAGAGCATTGGCTTGGATTCATGAAGTGAAGACGCCACTAACTGCGATGAAGCTTATGATTGACTCGCTAGGGGATTATACTTTGAAGAAGAGGCTTGAAATTGAATGGTTGAGAGTTCATTTGCTACTTGATCAGCAATTGCATCATATTAGACTTTTTTCTATAGAAAATGACAATATGATGGAAATCGTATCAATTAGATATACATTGCTCAAAGAGATAAAAAATCTACAAACATGGTGTATTGAAAAGGATATTGGTTTTGATATCGAAAATCTAGATGCAGAAGTTCTAACAGATCAGAAATGGACGGCTTTTATTATCCGCCAAATACTTGCGAATGCTGTGAAGTATAGTGGCAATGATACAGACATTCAAGTGTATACATCAAAGGATCAAGATGGTCATGTATATTTATATATTAAAGATGCGGGTATTGGGATTAGTCAAGCAGATTTACCACGTATTTTTAATAAGTCATTCACGGGTACAATTGGACGCCATCAGACAGCTTCGACTGGTATGGGGTTATATTTGGCCGAAAAAGCTGCAAGTAAGTTAGGGATCCGAATTTTTGTGCAATCAGAAGAAGGGGTAGGTTCTGTCTTCTCTTTACGATTCCCTTTGAAAAATGAATTCGTTAAAATCATGAGTAGATGACAAAATTGTCATCTACTCTTTTTATTTGTCATGTTAATCAAACGATTCTTTTATGAAAATTCTATAATATAGGTTTATAAGCGAAAGGGAGGAATTGTAATGGCTATTTTAAAAGCACGTAAAGTTAAAAAAGTATATGGACGTAAACTAACAGCCCAAGAAGTGTTAAAGGGTATTGATATAGAAGTAAATGAGGGAGAATTTGTCGGCATCATGGGGCCTTCGGGTTCTGGTAAAACAACTTTATTAAATGTTCTTTGTTCGATTGATCATGCGACAGAGGGTGTTATTGAAATCGATGGTAATGATTTAAGAAAGATGAAAGAAAAGGAACTATCTAGATTCCGTCGTGAGCAACTAGGTTTCATCTTTCAAGACTATAACTTATTAGATACATTAACTGTGAAAGAGAATATTCTATTGCCATTATCGATTAGTAAAGTTTCAAAAGCTGAGGCGGAAAGTCGCTTCAATACACTAACAGACTTATTAGATATTCGAGAATTAGCTAATAAATATCCAAATGAAATATCAGGTGGGCAAAAACAGAGAACATCTGCAGCACGTGCACTTATTTCGAATCCGTCAATCGTTTTCGGTGATGAGCCAACAGGTGCGTTAGATTCAAAATCAGCTACGGTCCTATTAGAGAATTTAGTAACTATAAATGAGAAGCGACGTGTAACGATTATGATGGTTACTCATGATCCAGTTGCGGCCAGCTTCTGTAGTCGTGTATTGTTCTTAAAAGACGGTCAGCTTTACACAGAGCTTTATAAAGGTGATAAAAATCGTAAAACGTTCTTCCAAGAAATTATGAATACGCAAGGTGTTTTAGGCGGTGACGGTTATGACGCTTAGTCAACTTGTGCTGCGTAGCTTGAAAAAGAATATTACGCATTATTATTTATATTTTTTTGCATTGATATTTAGTGTGACTTTGTACTTTTCATTTGTGACATTGCAATTTAATCCGAGTGTTTCAGATATGACGGAAGGAAGTACGACTGGGGCAGCGGGATTTAAAGCTGCTTCAGCAATGTTATTATTCATCGTGACATTCTTCGTAATTTACGCAAATCATCTGTTTATGAAGCGTAGAAGTAAAGAGATTGGTTTGTATCAATTGATTGGTATGTCGAAGACAACGGTTGTACGTCTACTTTCTTTAGAGAATATTCTATTGTGGGTTGGTGCTACAACTATTGGAGTTGGTATTGGCTTTTTAACTTCACGTGTATTTGCGATGATTCTATTGAAGTTGATTAGTAAAGAGGCTTTAGTGGAGATTTCCTTTTCTTCACAGGCGTTCGTGCAAACAATGGTTGTCTTTTTGGCGCTCCTAGTATTAATCACAGTTCAAACGATTTTTGTGATTCGTCGTTCTACGTTGCTTGATTTGTTCTTGGCAAGTAAAAAAGGTGATACGCGTGTGAAACGTATTGGACCATTTCAAATGCTTCTAGGTCTGGTAGGAGTAATATTAATCAGCTTTGGTTATTATAAATCAACGCATTTATTTGATTTAGATTCAGATTCAGTTACTTTGAATTTACTAATTATTAAGATGATAACTATATTAGCTTCAACAATCATAGGGACGTTTTTTGTGTTCCGTTTCTCAGTGTCATTCATCATGAATGTGATTCGTAAAGGGAAAAAAGGACATTTATCATTAAATGATGTGTTGGCGTTAACGCCGATTATGCACCGTATGAAGGGTAATGCGAAATCGTTAACACTTATTACAATTATGACTGCTATTGCTTTAGCAATTATGTCACTGTCGTATATTTCCTATTATTCTGCAGGTTCTAGTGCAAAGCAATTTGTGCCTTTTGATATCATTTCATTAAATGGGCAAAATAAAATGTTTGAAGAACATCTTAAGAAACAAAATATTAACTATGAGAAATATGAATTCTCTCTATTGAAGGTAGATATTGATACTTCAGGATTATTGGAGAAACCATTAGCTGATTCGATAAAAGAGAATATGGTATTAGGTTCTATCGTGACAAGATTGAGCGATATGCAGAAAATCCACCCTAAAGTAACTTTAAAAGAGGGAGAAGCGTATCTAGTTGGAAATAGTGGAATGCTTGCAGAATTACTGCCATTAGAGGTTGGTAAATCTATGACTGTTCATACGAAAGAAGATAAAACAAAATTAACGATGGTTGGTCTTGAAAAGGAATGGATTATTTCGAGTCAACTAACATATGGTAGTCCTGCTGTGATAGTGACAGATAAATTTTTCGATAAGCTAGTAACTGATACCAAAATCAAAAAGAACTCTATTTGGTATAAACAAGAAGGTTACTCATTTGAAGAGAATGATCTGAAAAAGGCTCAAGAAATTTATGAAAAGACGACCAATGGGGGAACATTTACTACGAAGGATGCAAAGGGCAAAGAGAGAAAGTTTTTTGCATCAACTCAGGAAGGTAAAAAAAATGATTCATTAGAATTATGGGGGAATGTCATTTTCGCCACAGGTTTCCTTGGCCTTGCATTCTTACTAGCAACAGGCAGCATTTTATACTTTAAACAAATGTCTGATGCGGAAGATGAAAGAGAGTCTTATACAGTACTTCGTAAAATCGGCTTTACAAAGTCAGAAATTATGAAGGGAATTTATATAAAGCAAGCCTTTAACTTTGGTGTACCGCTGCTAATCGGCTTACTACACAGTTATTTCGCAGTTAAATCAGGGTGGATGTTATTTGGTTCAGAGTTAACAACACCATTAATTGTGACAATGAGCATTTATGCTTTACTTTACTCGGTATTCGCATGGCTCTCTGTTATGTATTACCGTAAAGTAGTAAATGAAAGTTTATAATATAGAAGAAATTCCATGTAGATTATGATTCTACATGGAATTTTTTATTGACATCATTAATTTATGTCTCTATAATTACTTTATCGAACTAGAGAACTAGAGTGTGAAAGCGAAGTGTAAAGTGTGAATGCAGTAATTATAGCAATAGCTGTTATGTTAATATTGAGCTTACTACGCATAAATGTTGTACTTTCACTTGTATTAGGTGCATTTGCAGGGGGCCTAACAAGTGGTATGGGGATTACTAACACCGTAGAAACGTTTACACAGGGGCTAGGAGCAGGAGCAACAATTGCTTTGAGTTACGGTTTATTGGGTGGTTTTGCAATCGCCATTTCAAAAACAGGAATTCCTGAATTAATGATTGCATCGATTTTAAAACTTTTGAATAATAACGGTGAAAATAATAGACGTGGATTAGTGAAGGTTTTGATCTTCCTTTTAATCTTTGCAATGTCCGTTTTCTCTCAAAACTTGATTCCAATTCATATTGCATTTATTCCATTATTAATTCCGCCAATTTTGAAAATCTTAAATATGCTCGAAGTAGATCGTCGGATCATTGCAACAATCATTGCAGTTGGTTTAGTTGGTACATATAGCTTTGTACCAGCAGGGTTCGGTTCTATTTTCCAAGAGATTGTAGCAACTCAAGTAACGAAAGCTGGCATGAATGTATCAGTAAGTGATGTTCCGACAGCAATGGCTATTCCGGTGCTTGGGATGCTTATTGGCTTAGTTGTCGCGTTATTCTTTTATCGTAAACCTCGACACTACGAAGCAGCAGATGTTGAAACTTCTTCTATTGAGGTAAAGGTCAGCAAAAGAGTGATTATTTCAACTATCATTGCATTAATTGCATCGCTCTATACACAAATAACCACGGATTCTATGATTGTTGGTGCATTTGCAGGTATTACAGTTATGTATGTAACTGGAGCTTTGAAATGGAGAGAAGCGGATGAAGTTTTAACAGATGGTATGCGCATGATGTCATTTATCGGCTTTGTTATGATTGCGGCGAACGGCTTTGCATCCGTTATTAATGCAACAGGAGATATAGATAGCCTAATAACAAGTTCATTAAGTGTTTTAGAAGGTAATGCTAGTTTGGCAGTATTTGCTATGCTAATCATTGGTTTAATCGTAACAATGGGGATTGGTTCATCCTTTGCAACAATTCCAATCATTGCAACACTATTTGTACCATTATCTGTAGAACTAGGATTAAGCCCATTAGCGATAATGTGTTTGATTGGAACAGCGGGTGCCCTAGGAGATGCTGGCTCACCTGCTTCTGATACGACGCTTGGGCCAACAGCTGGATTGAATGTTGATGGACAGCACAATCATATTTGGGATACATGTGTACCGACATTTATCTTCGTGAATATACCACTCATTATCTTTGGGTGGGTTGCTTGTGTATTCTTCTTATAACTGTAAAGATGCGATTCTAAATGAATTGCATCTTTTTTATACCATATAATTTGCAATATAGATGGTTATTTTATATACTTGAAATCGGCTAAAGAGCAAAATATAAAATTGACAAAGAATAATCGTGACATTGAAAAGAATTTAGCAAAAAGACTTGCTTATTCTTTTTTTAATGTGTATAATATTTAATGTTGGTCTTTGACTGCGATGAAGCGGGAGGTTGCCGACACACCCGGCCGCATTGCCATGGCGCGTGTGACGGAGAAATTTCTGTGGAGAATGTCTAGGGAATAGGCGAAAAGGAGGGAAAATAATGGCAAAACAAAAGATCCGTATCCGTTTGAAAGCATATGATCATAGAATTCTTGATCAATCTGCTGAGAAAATTGTGGAAACTGCTAAACGTTCAGGTGCAAGTGTATCAGGTCCGATTCCACTTCCAACTGAAAGATCGGTGTATACAATTCTGCGTGCCGTTCATAAGTACAAAGATTCTCGTGAGCAATTCGAGATGCGTACTCATAAACGTCTGATTGATATCGTTAACCCAACACCACAAACTGTTGACGCGTTAATGAAACTTGATTTACCATCTGGCGTTGATATTGAAATCAAACTTTAATGGTAAAAATGAAAATAGAAAAACAATAATCACAGGAGGTGTGACAAATGACCAAAGGAATCTTAGGTAGAAAAATCGGTATGACGCAAGTTTTTGCTGAGAACGGTGATTTAATCCCTGTAACTGTAGTTGAAGCTGCTCCAAACGTAGTTCTTCAAAAGAAAACAGTTGATACAGATGGTTACGAAGCAATCCAAATCGGTTTCGAAGATAAGCGTGAGAAACTTTCTAACAAACCTGAAAAAGGACACGTAGCTAAAGCAAGCACTGCTCCTAAGCGCTTCATCCGCGAAATCCGCGATGTAAACTTAGCTGAGTACGAGGTTGGTCAAGAAGTCAAAGTTGAAATTTTCGCAGAAGGCGAAGTAGTAGATGTAACAGGTGTTACTAAAGGTAAAGGTTTCCAAGGCGTAATTAAACGTCACGGACAATCTCGCGGCCCGATGTCTCACGGTTCACGTTACCACCGTCGTCCTGGTTCAATGGGTCCAGTTGCTCCGAACCGCGTATTTAAACAAAAGAAATTACCTGGTCAAATGGGTGGCGGAGTTGTTACAATCCAAAATTTAGAAATTGTAAAAGTTGACGTTGAACGCAACTTACTACTTATTAAAGGTAATGTTCCTGGTTCTCGTAAAGCGCTAGTAACAGTTAAATCTGCAACTAAAGCTAACTAAATTACCGAAGAAAGGAGGAAACAGGAATGACAAAGGTATCTTTGCTTAGTCAAACAGGTTCTTCTGTTGGTGAAATCGAATTAAACGATGCAATCTTCGGAATCGAACCAAACCAAAATGTATTATTTGACGCTGTAATCGCTCAACGCGCTTCATTACGTCAAGGTAATCACAAAGTAAAAAACCGTTCTGAAGTAGCTGGTGGTGGTCGTAAACCATGGAAGCAAAAAGGAACAGGTCGTGCTCGTCAAGGTTCTATCCGTTCGCCACAATGGCGTGGTGGTGGTGTCGTATTCGGTCCAGTACCTCGTAGCTATAGCTACAAACTACCGAAAAAAGTACGTCGTTTAGCTCTTAAATCAGCACTATCTGTTAAAGTATTAGAAACTAACTTCTTAGTACTAGATGGTCTTAAACTAGACACACCAAAAACAAAAGATTTCGTAAAAGTTCTTAAAGATCTTTCAATCGAATCTAAAGCATTATTCGTAACTGCTGATTTAGATGAAAACGTGGCATTATCTGCTCGTAACATCCAAGGCGTTACTGTTGTACCAGCTGCTGGTATCAACGTTCTTGATCTATTAGGTCACGATAAAGTTGTATTCACTAAAGCTGCTGTAGAAAAAGTTGAGGAGGTGCTTGGTTAATGGAAGCACGTGATATTTTAAAACGTCCTGTCATTACTGAGCGTTCTTCAGAACTAATGGCAGAAAATAAATATACATTTGATGTTGACACTCGTGCCAACAAAACTGAAGTTAAAGACGCTGTTGAATCTATCTTTGGAGTTAAAGTTGAGAAAGTTAACATCATGAACTACAAAGGTAAATACAAACGTGTAGGTAAATTCGGTGGTTACACAAACAAACGCCGTAAAGCAATCGTAAAATTAGTTGCTGGCAACGAAATCGAATTATTCGAAATGTAAATTTCGTTCATATTTGAACAATAAAGAAGGAGGGAACTCAAATGGCGATTAAAAAGTATAAGCCTACCTCAAATGGTCGTCGTAACATGACGTCATCTGACTTTGCTGAAATCACAACTAACAAACCTGAGAAATCTTTGTTACAACCGACAAAACGCAAAGCTGGTCGTAATAACCAAGGTAAAATCACTGTTCGTCATAATGGTGGTGGCCACAAACGCCAATACCGTGTCATCGATTTCAAACGTTTGAAAGATGGCATACCAGGACGCGTTGCTACTATCGAATATGATCCAAATCGTTCTGCCAACATCGCATTAATTAATTATGTTGATGGTGAGAAACGTTACATTCTAGCTGCTAAAGGTCTAGAAGTAGGAATGACAATTGTATCTGGTACAGATGTTGATATTAAAGTAGGTAACGCATTACCACTTGAAAATATCCCAATGGGTACTACAATCCATAACATCGAAATGAAACCTGGTAAAGGTGGACAACTAGTACGTTCTGCTGGTACATCAGCACAAATCCTTGGTAAAGAGGGTAAATACGTAATTGTTCGTCTACAATCTGGTGAAGTTCGTATGATCCTTGCTACTTGCCGCGCTACAATCGGTCAAGTTGGTAATGAGCAACATGAACTTATCCACATTGGTAAAGCAGGTCGTACTCGTTGGTTAGGTAAACGCCCAACTGTACGTGGATCTGTAATGAACCCTAACGATCACCCACACGGTGGTGGTGAAGGTCGTTCTCCAATCGGACGTAAATCACCAATGACGCCATGGGGTAAACCAGCACTTGGTTACAAAACTCGTGACAAGAAAAACAAATCCGACAAACTTATCATTCGTCGTCGTAAAAAATAAAGTGATTAGACTGCGGTTCATTGAAAGAGCCGTAGTGGGATCACGGAGGGAGGTTCCAATATGGGCCGCAGCTTGAAAAAAGGACCTTTTGTTGATGACCACTTAATGAAAAAGGTGGAAGCACAAGAGGCTTCTGAGAAAAAACAAGTTATCAAGACTTGGTCTCGCCGTTCTACAATCTTCCCGAACTTTATCGGACTAACGATCGCTGTATATGATGGACGTAAACATGTTCCTGTATACGTGACTGAAGATATGGTAGGTCATAAATTGGGTGAGTTCGCACCAACACGCACATACAAAGGTCATGGTGCAGATGATAAGAAAACATCAGTACGCTAATATGAGGGGAGGTAAATCCTGATGCAACAAGCTAAAGCTATTGCTCGCACAGTTCGTATTGCTCCTCGTAAAGTCCGCTTAGTGGTTGATTTAATCCGAGGCAAGCAAATCGGCGAAGCGGTTGCAATTTTACGTCATACTCCAAGAGCAGCGTCTCCTGTAGTTGAGAAAGTACTAAAATCTGCAGTTGCTAATGCTGAACATAACTATGATTTAGATGTAAATAACTTAGTTATTTCAGAAATATTCGTTGATGAAGGTCCAACGTTAAAACGTTTCCGTCCACGCGCACAAGGACGTGCAAGCGCAATTAACAAACGTACAAGCCACATTACTCTAGTGGTATCTGAGAAGAAGGAGGGATAATACGTGGGTCAAAAAGTACATCCAATAGGATTACGTGTTGGTGTCATTCGTGATTGGGAATCTAGATGGTACGCTGAAAAAGAGTATGCTACTTTACTTCATGAAGACATTAAAGTACGTAAACACATCGAAAGCAGCTTGAAAGAAGCGTCAGTTTCTAAAGTAGAAATCGAACGTGCTGCAAACCGTGTTAACATTACAATTCACACTGCGAAACCAGGTATGGTAATTGGTAAGGGCGGTACTGAAGTGGAATCACTTCGTAAAAACCTTGGCAAAATCACTGGTAAACGTGTACACATCAATATCGTTGAAATTAAACGTGCGGATCTTGACGCTAAATTGGTTGCAGAAAACATTGCTCGCCAATTAGAAAGCCGTGTATCATTCCGTCGTGCACAAAAACAATCTATTCAACGCACAATGCGTTCAGGTGCTAAAGGGATTAAAACTCAAGTATCTGGTCGTTTAGGCGGCGCTGATATTGCTCGTGCTGAACATTATAGTGAAGGAACTGTTCCGCTTCATACTCTTCGTGCTGACATTGATTATGCTCATGCAGAAGCTGACACTACTTATGGTAAATTAGGTGTTAAAGTATGGATCTACCGCGGTGAAGTCCTTCCAGTGAAGAAGAACTCTGAGGAAGGAGGCAAATAATATGTTATTGCCAAAACGCGTAAAATACCGTCGTGTACACCGCGGAAAAATGCGTGGAGAAGCGAAAGGCGGTAAAGAAATTGCATTCGGCGAATTCGGTTTACAAGCAACTGAAGCTAGCTGGATCACTAACCGTCAAATCGAAGCTGCACGTATCGCGATGACTCGTTACATGAAACGTGGCGGTAAAGTTTGGATTAAAATCTTCCCACATAAACCATATACGAAAAAGCCTCTAGAAGTTCGTATGGGTTCAGGTAAAGGTGCTCCTGAAGGTTGGGTAGCTGTAGTTAAACCAGGAAAAATTATGTTCGAAATCGGAGGCGTTTCAGAGGAAATCGCTCGTGAAGCACTTCGTTTAGCATCTCATAAGCTTCCTGTGAAATGTAAGATTCTTAAACGTGAAGAAATTGGTGGTGAATCTAATGAAAGCTAATGATATCCGTGAACTTACAACAGCAGAAATTGAAACTAAAGTAAAATCACTGAAAGAAGAGCTTTTCAACCTTCGCTTCCAATTGGCGACTGGTCAATTAGAAAACACAGCTCGCATCCGCGAAGTACGCAAAGCAATTGCGCGTATGAAAACTGTGATTCGTGAAAGAGAAATCAGTGCAAATAACTGATAAAGGAGGTTTGCAGCATGACTGAGCGTAATCAACGCAAAGTTTACACTGGCCGCGTAGTTTCAGATAAAATGGATAAAACTATTTCTGTTTTAATTGAAACACACAAAAAGCATAAGCTTTATGGCAAACGTGTAAAATACTCTAAGAAATTTAAGGCGCATGATGAAAACAACGAAGCAAAAGTTGGAGATATCGTCCGCATTATGGAAACTCGTCCGCTATCAGCTACTAAACGTTTCCGTTTGGTTGAAGTTGTAGAAAAAGCGGTTATTATCTAATTATATTTCGGAACATAACAATGTCCGAAGGGAGGTAACCTAAGTGATCCAACAAGAAAGCCGTTTAAAAGTTGCTGACAACTCAGGTGCGAAAGAAGTATTAACAATCAAAGTACTTGGTGGTTCTGGACGTAAAACTGCAAACATCGGTGATGTAATCGTATGTACAGTTAAGAAAGCAACACCAGGTGGCGTTGTCAAGAAGGGTGAAGTTGTAAAAGCTGTAATCGTTCGTACAAAGAGCGGTGTTCGTCGTAAAGACGGTACTTACATCAAATTCGATGAGAACGCATGTGTAATCATCAAAGACGACAAATCACCACGCGGAACTCGTATTTTCGGACCTGTTGCACGTGAACTACGTGACAGCAGCTTCATGAAAATCGTATCTTTAGCTCCGGAAGTTCTTTAATTTTCATGAAAGTGCCAATCAAGGAGGTGCGACAGAATGCATGTTAAAAAAGGCGACAAAGTAAAGGTTATTTCTGGTAAAGATAAAGGCAAAACAGGTGTTGTTCTTGCTGCTTTTCCTAAGATAGATCGTGTACTAGTTGAAGGTGTTAACATCGTCAAAAAACACGTGAAACCTAACCAAATCAATCCACAAGGTGGAATTGTCAGCCAAGAGGCAGCAATTCACGTTTCGAACGTAATGCTAATCGATCCAAAATCTGGCGAGCCGACTCGCGTAGGTTACAAAATCGAAGATGGTAAAAAAGTTCGTGTAGCAAAAAAATCAGGTGCAGTAATCGATAAATAAGTTATAGAGAAGGGAGGTACAAACACATGAGCCGCCTAAAAGACAAATTTTTAAGTGAAGTTTCACCTGCTCTTATGAGCAAGTTTGAATATACATCAGTAATGCAAGTTCCTAAAGTTGAGAAAATCGTTGTTAACATGGGTGTTGGTGACGCTGTTCAAAACTCTAAGATTCTTGACTCTGCTGTTGAAGAGTTAACATTAATTACAGGTCAAAAACCTGTTGTAACAAAAGCTAAGAAATCTATCGCAGGTTTCCGTCTTCGTGAAGGTATGCCAATCGGTGCGAAAGTTACATTACGCGGTGAGCGTATGTATGAATTCTTGGATAAATTAATTGCTGTTTCACTTCCACGTGTACGTGACTTCCGTGGTGTTTCTAAAAAAGCATTCGACGGTCGCGGTAACTACACTCTAGGTGTTAAAGAACAATTAATCTTCCCAGAAATCGACTACGATAAGGTTTCTAAAGTACGCGGTATGGATATCGTTATCGTAACTACTGCGAACTCTGATGAAGAAGCTCGCGAGTTACTTACTCAATTCGGTATGCCGTTCCAGAAGTAATAAAACAAGGAGGGCGAAAACGTGGCTAAAAAATCAATGATCGTTAAACAACAACGCACGCAAAAGTTTAAAGTGCAAGAATACACTCGTTGTGAACGCTGTGGGCGTCCACACTCTGTATACCGCAAATTTAAACTTTGCCGTATTTGTTTCCGAGAACTTGCTTATAAGGGACAAATTCCTGGCGTGAAAAAAGCCAGCTGGTAATCCCCTAATTTGGGAAGGAGGTAAAATGTAATGACAATGACTGATCCAATTGCAGATATGCTTACACGCATTCGTAATGCTAACATGGTCCGTCACGAGAAATTAGAGGTTCCGGCTTCTAACATCAAAAAAGAGATCGCTGAAATTCTTAAGCGTGAAGGTTTTGTACGTGACGTTGAGTATGTAGAAGATGACAAACAAGGTATCATCCGTATCTTCTTAAAATATGGCCAAAACAACGAACGTGTTATTACAGGATTAAAACGTATTTCTAAACCAGGATTACGTGTATATGCAAAAACTAACGAAGTACCTAAAGTATTGAACGGGCTTGGTATTGCTTTAGTATCAACTTCTAACGGTTTATTAACTGACAAAGAAGCTCGCGCTAAACAAGTTGGCGGAGAAATCTTAGCTTACGTTTGGTAATTAGCAACAAAAGAATGGAGGTGCAACATTAATGTCTCGCGTAGGTAAAAAACCAATCGAGGTACCTGCAACTGTAACTGTAACTGTCGCTGCTGGCAACACAGTAACTGTGAAAGGACCAAAAGGTGAACTTGTTCGCTCTTTTAACAAAGATATGACAATTGAACAAGAAGGTAACGTGATTACTGTATCTCGTCCTTCTGAATCAAAAGAACACCGTACTAACCATGGTACAACTCGTGCTCTTTTAGCAAACATGATTACTGGTGTTTCTGAAGGATTTGAACGTACACTTGAATTAGTTGGGGTAGGATATCGTGCTCAATTACAAGGAACTAAACTTGTATTGAACGTAGGTTACTCTCATCCAGTTGAGTTCACACCTGAAGAAGGAGTTTCTGTAGAAGTTCCTACAAACACTAAAGTTATCGTTAAAGGGATTAACAAAGAACGCGTTGGAGCTTTAGCTTCTAACATCCGTCAAGTTCGTCCTCCAGAGCCTTATAAAGGTAAAGGGATCCGTTATGAAGGCGAACACGTTCGTCGTAAAGAAGGTAAAACAGGTAAATAATGCTTCTTAAAGCATTAGAAAGGAGTGACCTCTGTGATTACGAAACAAGATAAGAATCAAGTTCGTAAAAAACGTCATGCGCGCGTGCGTTCTAAAATTACTGGTACTACTGAACGTCCACGTTTAAACGTATTCCGTTCTAACAAACACATTTACGCGCAATTAATCGATGATTCTCAAGGCCTAACACTAGTAAGTGCTTCAACTATGGATAAAGGGTTTGAAGGCAATGCTGGTAACTTAGAAGCTGCTAAGAAAATCGGTGAAATTATCGCTAAAAGCGCTACGGAAAAAAATATCAAATCTGTTATTTTTGACCGTGGTGGTTACTTATATCATGGACGTGTAAAAGCTTTAGCTGAAGCTGCACGTGAAAATGGTTTAGAATTTTAATAAGAAGGAGGTACACATTTCATGAGTCGCATTGACGCAAACAAACTTGAACTTGAAGAACGCGTAGTTACGATTAACCGCGTAGCTAAAGTTGTTAAAGGTGGACGTCGTTTCCGCTTCACTGCATTAGTAGTGGTTGGAGACCGTAACGGCCATGTTGGTTTCGGTACAGGTAAAGCTCAGGAAGTACCTGATGCAATTCGCAAAGCAGTAGAAGATGCGAAGAAAAACCTGATCGAAGTTCCACGTGTTGGTGGTACAACACCACACTTAATCATGGGTCGCTTCGGTGCAGGTAACATCATGATTAAACCTGCTGCTCCTGGTACAGGAGTTATCGCTGGTGGTCCAGTTCGTGCTGTATTAGAACTTGCTGGTATCACTGACATTCTTTCAAAATCACTTGGTTCAAACACACCAATTAACATGGTTCGTGCTACTGTTAAAGGTTTATCTGAACTTAAACATGCTGAAGAAGTTGCAAAACTTCGTGGTAAATCAGTAGAAGAACTATTAGGTTAAGGGGGGGAATTACATGTCAACTAAACTACAAATCACCCTCACTAAAAGTTTAATCGGTACTAAACCTGCTCAACGTAAAACAATCGAAGCGCTTGGCTTACGTAAAGTAAATCATACTGTTGAACATGCTGACAATGTAGCTGTTCGCGGTGCGATCACAAAAGTAGCACACTTAGTTACTGTTAAAGAGATTTAATTTAAAATCAATAACAAGGAGGTGCCACCCAAATGAAACTTCATGAGTTAGAACCAGCTTTAGGTTCACGTAAAGAACGTAACCGTGTAGGTCGCGGAATCGGTTCTGGTAACGGTAAAACTTCTGGTAAAGGGCATAAAGGTCAAAAAGCTCGTTCTGGCGGCGGCGTTCGTCCAGGATTCGAAGGCGGTCAAAATCCATTGTTCCGTCGTTTACCTAAACGTGGATTTACGAATATTAATCGTAAAGAATACGCTATCGTAAACCTTGACACTTTAAATCGTTTTGAAGACGGCACAGAAGTAACACCAGCTTTATTACTTGAAACTGGTGTTGTGAGCAACGAAAAAGCAGGAATCAAAGTTCTAGGTAATGGAACTCTTGAGAAAAAGCTTACAGTTAAAGCTCTTAAATTCTCAGCTTCTGCTAAGACAGCAATTGAAAATGCCGGCGGACAAATCGAGGTGATTTAATGTTTCAAACAATCTCTAACTTTATGCGCGTGAGAGATATTAGAAATAAAATCATTTTCACCCTTTTGATGTTGGTGGTTTTCCGTATTGGAACGTTTATCCCGGTACCAAACGTCGATGCTAATGTATTAAAAGCCACTGATCAATATAGTTTAGTTGGTTTCTTAAATACATTTGGCGGAGGAGCTTTATCAAACTTCTCGATTTTTGCTATGGGTATTATGCCTTACATTACGGCTTCTATCATAGTTCAGCTATTACAAATGGATGTTGTCCAAAAGTTCACTGAGTGGTCAAAACAAGGTGAAGTTGGTCGACGTAAAATCGCTCAATTTACACGTTACTTCGCAATTATCCTTGCATTTATTCAATCAATCGCAATGTCTTACGGTTTCAATCGTATGTACGGCGGTTCATTGATTAAAGATGAGGGTGTTATGACGTACTTAACAATTGCGATAGTGTTAACTGCTGGTACTGCATTTTTACTTTGGTTAGGTGAGCAAATTACTGAAAAAGGTGTTGGGAATGGTATTTCCATTATCATCTTCGCAGGTATCGTAGCTGCAATGCCAAATACAGTGAATCAAATTTATGCTTCACAATTCGAAGGTGCGGGAGAGCAATTGTTCATCCGTATTATCGTAATGGCTTTGATTGTATTAGCCGCTCTTGTGATTGTTGTTGGGGTTATCTACGTTCAACAAGCGTTGCGTAAAATTCCTATTCAATATGCAAAACGTGCTGGTGCACAAAGAGGAGCACAACAATCTCACTTACCATTGAAAGTAAATGCTGCTGGGGTTATCCCAGTGATCTTCGCTGTTGCATTTATCGTAACGCCTAGAACTATTGCACCTTTCTTTGGAGATAATAAAGCAACTCAGTTCATTCAAAGAACGTTTGATTACTCTCAACCAGTTGGGATGGTCATGTATGTAGCGCTAATTATGGCGTTTGCATATTTCTATGCGTTCGTTCAAGTGAATCCTGAAAAAGTAGCGGATAATCTGAAAAAACAAGGTGCCTATATTCCGGGTATTCGCCCAGGTCAAAGCACTCAAGATTATCTAACACGTGTTTTATATCGCTTAACATTTGTAGGAGCGATTTTCTTATCGCTAGTTGCGATTCTTCCAATCATTTTTATTAATGTTGCGAAGCTTCCAGAGTCAGCTCAAATTGGCGGTACTAGTTTACTAATCATAGTCGGTGTTGCACTGGAAACGATGAAACAATTAGAATCACAACTTGTGAAACGCCACTACAAAGGTTTTATGAAATAATGTTGGTTTTTGGGACGATTATCGTTCCTTGAACCTTCAAACTAATCTGAGGGGAGCTCTCCGTATGAATATCATTTTGATGGGTTTGCCTGGTGCTGGTAAAGGCACTCAAGCAGACAAAATTGTTGAGAAGTACGAAATCCCTCATATTTCTACAGGCGATATGTTCCGTGCAGCTATTAAAGGTGGTACGGAATTAGGTCTTACAGCAAAATCGTTTATTGATAAAGGTGCTCTTGTACCTGATGAAGTAACGATTGGTATCGTTCGCGAACGCTTAGGCCAACCTGATTGTGATCAAGGCTTCCTACTAGATGGTTTCCCGCGTACTATTGAACAAGCTGAAGAATTAGATACTATTTTATCTAATCTCGGTAAAAAAGTAGAATATGTAGTAAACATCGAAGTAGAACAAGAAGAATTGATTAAACGTCTAACAGGTCGTCGTATCTGTAAAGTATGTGGCTCTGCTTATCACTTAGTGTTCAATCCTTCAAAAGAGGAAAACATTTGTGATAAAGACGGAGGAGAACTTTATCAAAGAGCAGACGATAATTCAGAAACGGTTACAAACCGTCTGGAAATAAATATCAAACAAACACAACCTTTACTTGATTTCTATCAAGCTAAAAATGTGTTAACAAATATCAACGGACAGCAAGACATCTCAGATGTGTTCGCTGACGTAGATGCTCTATTACAGGGCAGCCGCAACTAATACCCGAATCCCGGGTGCAGATAACTGCCTCCGCGGGGAGTATGCGGTAGCAACGGAAATGTATTTTCGAGAGCTGCAAAAGCATATTGTGCCCGGTCTATGCACTGATGAATTAGCTGCATCGGTATACAGGATACCCTTTGTCCTTGATGCAATCCTAGTTCTGAAAGGGTATAATGGGTTTCGTGGAAGCGTCTGTGTAAGCGGGTATGGAAGAATCTTATCCAAGACAATTCCGGATGGTCGTGTTGACATGAGGGAAACAGGGTTCAACCGGGAAGTCAATTCCATGGGTTGTGAGAAGCGAAACCTGATGAGCGTCTTTCGAACATCTCTCATACAATCCAAACATATGTTGAGACGAGTCGCTTCTTTCATGAAAGAAACACACTTGCAGCAAATTCCGTTTGATTTGACGATGAGAACCTGAATTGCATATAGAAGGGAGACAGGGTCGATGGCGAAAGACGATGTAATTGAAATCGAAGGCACAGTTGTTGAGACTTTGCCAAACGCGATGTTTAAGGTAAAATTAGAAAATGGTCATACAGTTCTTGCTCACGTATCGGGCAAAATTCGTATGCACTTTATTCGCATCTTACCTGGAGATAAAGTAACTATTGAGTTATCTCCGTATGATTTAACTCGCGGTCGTATCACATACCGTTTTAAATAATCTTTTGCACTCCGGACCACTAAGGAGGTTAGGTTAGATGAAAGTGAGACCATCTGTGAAACCGATCTGCGAAAAATGTAAAGTTATTCGTAGACGCGGTAAAGTAATGGTAATCTGTGAAAATCCTAAGCACAAACAAAAACAAGGTTAATTTGAAGGAGGTGCACAACGTATATGGCACGTATTGCTGGTGTTGACATTCCTCGCGACAAGCGCGTTGTAATTTCATTAACTTACATTTACGGAGTAGGTAACACAACTGCTAAACAAGTTCTTGCAGATGCAGGTGTTTCTGAAAATACTCGAGTTCGCGATCTTACTGAAGACGAACTTAATAAAATCCGTGAACAATTAGACTCATATAAATTAGAAGGTGATCTTCGTCGTGAGATCTCTCTTAACATTAAACGTTTGATGGAAATCGGATCTTTCCGTGGTATCCGTCACCGTCGCGGTTTACCTGTTCGCGGTCAAAATACGAAGAACAATGCGCGTACGCGTAAAGGTCCTCGTAAAACTGTAGCGAACAAGAAAAAATAATCGGTAAAGGAGGTTTCTTCTTAACATGGCACGTAAACAACAAACTCGTAAACGTCGTGTGAAAAAGAATATCGAATCTGGTATTGCTCACATCCGTTCTACATTTAATAACACAATTGTAACCATCACTGACATGCAAGGTAATGCTGTTTCTTGGTCAAGTGCAGGTGCTCTAGGATTCCGTGGTTCTCGTAAATCAACTCCTTTTGCTGCACAACTGGCTGCTGAAGCTGCTGCTAAAACATCAATTGAACATGGTTTAAAAACATTAGAAGTAACTGTTAAAGGTCCTGGTGCAGGTCGTGAAGCTGCTATTCGTGCGCTTCAAGCTGCAGGTTTAGACGTTACAGCAATTAAAGATGTAACTCCAGTTCCACATAACGGTTGTCGCCCACCAAAACGTCGTCGTGTATAATTGATGAATCTCAATCTGTTGATTGAGAATCTCATTTCTTGTACAAACTGAATTGTGCAGACACATGATTGATTAGACATTCGATTTTATGTAGGAAATAAAAATCATACATTCGATGTTTTGAAGGAGGGTAAATTTGAATGATCGAAATTGAAAAACCAAAGATTGAAACCGTTGAGATCAGCGATGATGCCAAATACGGCAAGTTTGTTGTAGAACCACTTGAGCGTGGATATGGAAACACTTTGGGAAATTCTTTACGTCGTATCCTTCTGTCTTCTTTACCAGGAGCTGCTGTTACTTCAATCCAAATTGACGGCGTACTACACGAATTCTCTACTATTGAGGGCGTTGTAGAAGATGTTGCTTCAATTATTTTGAATATTAAAAAGCTAGCTTTAAAAATCTATTCTGATGAAGAAAAAGTCATTGAAATCGATTTTAAAGGTGATGGGGTAGTAACTGCTGCGGATATAACGCATGACAGTGACGTAGAAGTTTTAAACCCAGATCTATATATCGCAACTATTGCTAAAAATGGTCATCTTCGTATGCGTATGTATGCGCAACGCGGACGTGGTTACACTCCTGCTGATCAAAACAAACGCGAGGATCTTCCTATCGGTGTGATCCCGATCGACTCTATTTACACTCCAGTTTCACGCGTCAACTTCCAAGTTGAAAATACTCGTGTTGGACAATCGTCTGATTACGATAAACTTTCACTTGATGTATGGGCAGATGGCAGCATCGGTCCTAAAGAGGCGATTTCGCTCGGAGCAAAAATATTAACCGAGCACTTAAATATCTTCGTTGGTTTAACAGACGAGGCACAAACTGCTGAAATCATGGTTGAAAAAGAAGAAGACCAAAAAGAAAAAGTCTTAGAGATGACTATCGAAGAGCTTGATCTTTCTGTGCGTTCTTACAACTGTTTAAAACGAGCAGGTATCAACACTGTTCTCGAACTTGCTAACAAGTCAGAGGATGACATGATGAAAGTTCGTAACCTAGGACGTAAATCATTAGAAGAAGTAAAAGCGAAGTTAGAAGAGCTTGGTTTAGGGTTACGCGAAGAAGACTAAGCGAACTTTTATATAAAAGACTGATCAGTTATTGAACAAAGGAGGGAAACATCCATGGGTTACAGAAAACTTGGACGTACAAGTTCTCAACGTAAAGCGATGTTACGCGATCTAGCGACTGACCTAATCATCAATGAGCGCATTGAAACAACAGAAACTCGTGCTAAAGAATTACGTTCGGTTGTTGAAAAAATGATTACTTTAGGCAAACGCGGAGACTTGCATGCACGTCGTCAAGCAGCTGCTTATATCCGTCGTGAATTAGCGACTACTACTGACGCAGAAGGCAACGAATCAACAGTTTACGCTTTGCAAAAATTGTTCGATGATGTAGCGCCACGCTACGCTGAACGTCAAGGCGGTTATACACGCATTATGAAAATGGGACCTCGCCGCGGTGACGGTGCGCCTGTAGTTGTGATTGAACTAGTTTAATCATACGATGCGGAGGAGGGTGTCAGGTTCATTGCTATTTGAACTGCACCCTCTTTTTTTCAAAATAACAATTAAGATTTATACGACAAATTTAAAAGCTGAGTGTTATGATGAGCGGACATAAAAGCCGACTCGTTTAGCTCTACGCACCTCATTCACCCTTAAGGTCTGAGCAACCATAAGAACGGAGATACGAAACAAAGCGCATTTCTCTGAATGGGGTGCGCGCTTTTTTATTTAATTTGGAAGAGCACTTGCTCTTGTCCACTAAATATTAGCAATGAAGAGAATCGACTTTCGCCGTTATGTGCAAAAGTCGTATTTTTCTAAGGAAGAATTTTTTCAGCTAGTATTAATACATAAAACAGTGTAAGTTAGAGAGAACAGCAGAGCGAAGTTGAGCGAGAGGAGTTTTGAGCAAATGGATGAAATCTTATCACTGGATCACATAACATTTACATATTCCCCGGATGAACCGAATGTTAAGAACGCGGTTGAAGATGTATCATTTACTGTACATGAAGGCGAATGGATAGCGATTGTTGGTCACAACGGGTCTGGTAAATCGACTATCGCGCGTCTTATGAACGGACTATTGTTTCCGCAGCAAGGAACGATTAAAGTCATGAATGAGCCATTAACAGAAGAGAATCTATGGGAAATCCGATCACAAATGGGCATGGTATTCCAAAACCCAGATAACCAATTTGTTGGAGCGACAGTACAGGATGACGTTGCTTTCGCACTTGAAAACAATGGCATACCATATAAAGAAATGGTCAAACGTGTACATGAAGCACTACAGCAGGTAAAGATGGATCAGTTGTTAAATCATGAGCCCCAGCATTTATCAGGTGGACAAAAGCAGCGTGTAGCGATTGCGGGTGCACTTGCATTAAAGCCGAGATTGCTCATTTTAGACGAAGCTACATCTATGCTTGATCCTCAAGGTCGCGCAGAAGTACTCGCTACTGTACAAGCATTGCGTGAGGAAACAGGTTTAACTGTACTGTCCATTACGCATGACTTAGAAGAAGCCATTTTGGCTGACCGTATGTTATTTATGAATGGCGGCGAGAAATTTGCTGAAGGAACGCCATCTGAAATTTTCGCTTTAGGCGACCAATTATTAGATCTTGGATTAGACTTACCATTTGCTATGAAGCTTACGAAGCTTTTGAAACAAGATGGTGTCGAACTTCAAGGAGAGCACATGACAGAAGAAGAGCTGGTGAATGACTTATGGACATCCAACTTCAAAAAGTAAGCTATGCATATGCAAAAGGCACTCCCTTCGAAAAGAGAGCGTTATTTGATGTTGAATTGGCTATTCCTTCAGGTAGCTATCAAGCCATCATAGGTCATACAGGTTCAGGCAAGTCGACGATTTTACAACATCTTAATGCACTTCTAAAACCTACTGAGGGTGCTTTGCAAATCGGAGATCGTACAATTACAGCTGGTAAAAAGGCGAAGGATTTAAAACCGGTTCGTCAAAAGGTAGGGATTGTATTCCAATTCCCTGAGCATCAATTGTTTGAAGAAACGGTTTTAAAGGATATTATTTTTGGCCCGATGAACTTCGGTGTCTCTGAACAAGAGGCGACAAAGCGTGCGCACAAACTAATTGAGTTGGTTGGCTTACCACATACTATACTTGAGAAGTCACCATTTGATTTATCAGGTGGTCAAATGCGTCGAGTAGCGATTGCAGGTGTACTTGCAATGGAGCCGGAAGTAATCGTCCTAGATGAGCCAACAGCTGGACTTGACCCACGAGGTCGTAAAGAAATTATGGATTTATTTCTGCAACTGCATAAAGAGCGCAATTTAACGACAATTCTTGTGACACATAGTATGGAGGATGCGGCGCGTTATGCTGACCGTATTGCGATTATGCACGAAGGTAAATGTGTTTTAACAGGAAGTCCAGAAGAAATTTTCGGTAATGCTGAGAAGTTAGCAACTTATCGTTTAGAGGCGCCTCGTATTGTACGTTTCCAAAGAGAGCTTGAAGCGAAGATTGGCCGTCGATTGCAGACGCTTTGTCTAACAGAAGAAGAGCTTGCCAGAGCGATTACGGCAGCTGTTCGAGAGGAGCGTGCGGGCCAATGATGGAAAAAATGATCTTCGGTCGTTTTATGCCAGGGGATTCCTTCGTGCATAAACTAGATCCACGATCGAAGCTACTTTTTGTATTCGCGTTTATATTTATTGTGTTTTTTGCGAATAATCCAGTGACTTACGCGGGATTGCTTGTGTTTGCGTTACTAGTCATTTTCGTTTCGCGAATTAAATTATATTTTTTAATAAATGGCTTAAAGCCTGTTATTATATTAATGGTTTTTACATTCTTGCTTCATATCTTCTTCACGAAGGAAGGCAATCCAATCTTTGAGTGGAAGTTCATCCATGTGTATGAAGAAGGTTTGAGACAAGGGATATTTATTTCAATCCGTTTTTTAGTGTTAGTATTTATGACCTCGATTTTAACGCTAACAACATCACCGATTTCAATTACAGATGGTTTAGAAGTACTTTTGAATCCATTCAAAAAATTGAAGCTACCTGTGCATGAATTAGCATTAATGATGTCGATTTCACTCCGCTTCATCCCAACGTTAATGGATGAAACAGATAAAATAATGAAGGCACAAATGGCCCGTGGCTCCGATATTAGTACCGGCCCGATCAAAGAACGTGTAAAAGCGGTTGTACCACTGCTAGTACCACTCTTCGTTAGCGCATTTAAGCGTGCGGAGGATTTGGCTACAGCAATGGAAGTACGTGGCTACCGAGGCGGAGAAGGCCGTACACGCTATCGTCAGCTGAAATGGGATGGTAAGGATACATTAGCAATGATCCTACTTGTAGCCATGACAGCGTTATTAATAACCCTTCGTAGTTAATAAATGAGGAGATTGCATAACGATGAAAAGAAGAATGAAAGCAACAATCGCATATGATGGGACGAACTTTTCGGGTTACCAAGTGCAACCTGAAAAGCGTACCGTGCAGGAAGAACTTCAAAAAGTGCTTACCACCATGCATAAAAATGAGATTGTCCACGTGACTGCTAGTGGAAGAACAGATGCAAAGGTGCATGCAACTGGCCAAGTCATCCATTTTGACACGACGTTGTCCATTCCTCTTGATCGTTATGCACAAGCATTAAACGTCCAATTGCCGAGAGACATCCGCATTGTGGAAATAGAAGAGGTGTCTGAGGACTTTCACGCGAGATTTAGCGTACATGGTAAGCGGTATCGCTATATCTGGTCTTGTGAAGCCGTACAGAGCCCTTTTAGACGTTTTTATGCGACGCCAACCAATGGTGTAAAGCCAAATGTTATGGCAATGCAAGAAGCAGCGCAGTATATTCTTGGGACACATGATTTTTCATGCTTTTGTGCAGCCAATACAAGCGTGAAAGATAAAGTGCGTACTGTCGCAAAGCTGGACTTTGAATGGCATGGTAAGGAATTACATATGACAATCGAAGGAAACGGCTTTTTGTATAATATGGTGCGAATTATCGCAGGTACTTTATGGGAAGTTGGAATTGGCAAGCGCCAAGCCGATGAACTAGCCTCAATCGTAGCTTCATTGGAGCGAGGAAAAGCCGGAAAAACCGCGCCACCACACGGATTGTACTTAGAATCCGTGTTCTATAATGACTGAAGCAACATCACCAGGTGTTTTTATCGAACCACTTGACAAAACTTGCTATTCGTTATAATATAACATATGGTATTTTCATTACCCCACTCGATAAGCCCCGAATCTTATAGTGTTGTGGATAAAGAAAACAATTGGAACAGAATAATAGAAACAATTAGTAGGAGGATACTAACATGCGTACAACATTCATGGCTAAAGGTCACGAAGTAGAGCGTAAATGGTTAGTAGTTGATGCAGAAGGCAAAACTCTAGGTCGTTTAGCTTCTGAAATCGCTGCTATCTTACGCGGTAAACATAAAGCAATTTTCACACCAAACGTTGACACTGGGGATCACGTAATCCTTATCAATGCTGGTAAAATCGAATTAACTGGTGATAAATTGAAAAAGAAAATTTATTACCGTCACACTCAATTTGCAGGTGGTTTAAAAACACGTACTGCAGGTGAGATGAAAGAAAAATATCCAACTCAAATGTTGGAATTAGCAATTAAAGGCATGCTTCCTAAAAACTCTTTAGGTCGTCAAATGTTCACAAAACTTCACGTATACGCTGGAGCAGAACACCCACATGCAGCACAAAAACCAGAAGCATATGAGCTTCGCGGATAATTATTAGAGGAGGAAACACCCTTGGCACAAGTTCAATATATCGGCACAGGTCGTCGTAAAAGTTCTGTAGCTCGCGTACGTTTAGTACCAGGCGAAGGAAACATCATTGTTAACAATCGCGACGTTGAAAACTACGTTCCATTTGCAGCTTTACGCGAAATTATTAAACAACCATTAGTAGCAACTGAAACAGTTGGAAGCTATGACATTCACGTTAATGTAAATGGTGGTGGATACACAGGTCAAGCAGGAGCAATCCGTCATGGTATTGCACGTGCTTTACTAAAAGTTGATCCTGATTTCCGTCCAGCACTTAAATCAGCAGGTCTACTTACTCGTGATTCACGCATGAAAGAACGTAAAAAACCAGGTCTTCGCGGCGCTCGTCGTGCACCTCAGTTCTCAAAACGTTAATCTTTCAACATTCAAGCACTCTCCATTATATTTGGAGGGTGCTTTTTTATGTTCATTTGCAATATTACATATATTAAGGCTCAACCCTAAAATCTATTCATGCTATGTAGACAAATTATTATTGATAATAATGTATCTGTTACGGGGCTGGTTTTTTATACCCAAAATACAATACGCTGTATAAACGATTCTATATAAGCTCATCATTACGACATAACATCATATCGAACCGCATATATTAATGCAAAAGGCGGTGTCTTTATTTGAAGCGATGGCTTATATTGGGGACGATACTACTTGGCTGTTTAATTTTTGTCGTATATGAAACGCAAGCATCAGATCGAGGATTTTTCATCTCAGAAACACTTGGTGGAGTGAAGGTTGTTTTAGACGCTGGGCATGGAGGGATAGATGGTGGGGCATCTAAAGATGATATTATTGAAAAAGATATAACACTAGCCATTGCGCTCAATGTAGAGAAGAAGCTGAAGAAAAAAGGTGCTACTGTATTTATGACGCGTACTAAAAATGGAGATGTCATTTCAGAGCATGCATCTGATCAATCATATAACACATTGCGCGAACGTAAAAAGCAGGATATTTTCCTAAGAGAGCAACTTGTGGCAAAACAGAATCCTGATATTTTTATTAGTATTCATGCGAATGCTATTCCAGAGACAAAGTGGAGAGGTGCCCAAGTATTCTATCATCAGGACGGTCATGCTGGTGGTGAATTTTTGGCAAAGGAAATTCAATCGTCTATTCGTGAGAATTTGAAGAATACGGAGCGAGAAGCTTTATCTATTAAGCAGGTGTATTTATTGAAAAAAGCAACGATGCCGTCTGCGTTAGTGGAGACAGGCTTTATTAGCAATCCAGAAGAAAAGAAATTACTAATATCGAAAAAATACCAAGATCAAATGGCAGATGCAATTGTAGAAGGAATCGAGCGGTATTTTGAGATTAATATTGAGTGAAGCAACTCATAAACCTAATTCATACCCTTTGTGATATACTAAAATTCGAAAAAAGATATTTAGAGGAGTGTCTACTGTGATGAACGAACAACAAGTCCGTGAATTAGTCGGAGCATTAAAAGATCCTTTTTTACATAAAACAATAGCAGAAACAAACGGTATTATAGACGTTTCAATCAAAGAAGAAAAAAATCATGTAAGTGTTAAAGTAGCAATCGCTAAAACAAATACACCAGAACAAATGCAATTACAAATGCAAGTTGTAGATACATTGAAGAACGCTGGAGTGGGAACAGTGGGTATTCGTTTTGAAGAGCTTCCATCAGAAACACTAGAACAATTTCGTGGTACAGCAACAAGAGCGGAAGCACAAGATGTACTGTCACCACTAAACAATGTGAAATTTATCTCAATCGCTTCAGGTAAAGGCGGCGTAGGTAAATCAACTGTTTCAGTTAATCTCGCTGTAGCTCTTGCGCGTCTTGGCAAAAAAGTAGGCCTAATCGATGCTGATATTTATGGCTTCAGTGTGCCTGATATGATGGGTGTACAAACGATGCCGGTAGTAGAAGAAGACCGCATTATTCCAGTTGACCGTTTAGGTGTGAAGATGATTTCTATGGGCTTCTTCGTAGAAGATAACGCACCGGTAGTATGGCGTGGACCAATGCTTGGTAAAGTATTAGACCAATTCTTCCGCGATGTAGAGTGGGGCGAGCTTGACTACTTACTATTGGACTTACCTCCAGGTACAGGGGATATTGCACTTGATATACACCAAATGCTACCTGAATCAAATGAAATCGTTGTCACAACTCCGCACCCAACTGCTGCATTCGTAGCGGCTCGTGCTGGCGCAATGGCCATCAAAACAGATCATAATATCCTTGGTGTTGTTGAAAATATGTCTTGGTTCCAATCAAAAATGTCTGGTGAGCGTGAATTCGTCTTTGGTGAAGGTGGCGGTCCTAAATTGGCTGAAGAACTTCGCACGGAATTACTTGGTCAAATTCCATTAGGTCAACCTGACTGGAATGATGTTGATTTCGCACCATCTGTTTATGCTGAAAATCACTCAACAGGTCAAATTTATCTTGATATCGCACGTAATGTGATTGGAAAATTAGAAGAGAAATAATCTTAAAAAGAAGCGAGTACCTTTTAAAAGGTACTCGCTTTTTAGTACACATAAATCATTTTTCCCCCTGCTTTCCTTTTTCTCCACCAGAATCACTGCTGCTCTTGCCACCTTTAGATTTTTCTTCACCGCCAGATGGTTCACCAACAGATTGGATAAGTTTCAGCCATTTTTCTTGTAAAAGTGGACTTTCAATCGTTTCTGCAATGACCTTTTCTAAGTTTTCTTTAGAATTGGCCGACTTTAAAATTTTCTCCAGTTGCTTTTGCATATCGGGCTGTCCAAAAAATTGCTCCAGGTCTTTTTGGAATGAAGCATCCTTCATAAGATCTTTCATAACCCCTTCTTGCTCTTTTTTCATACTTTTAGCAAATGTTTCACGGAATTTGGGATCCTCAAATTGTTTTTTCCAATAAGCTTCGGCTTCTTTGGATAGCATTGTCTCTTCAATTGCTTTCTTTACATCTTCATGCTCCAATATAAGCATATCCCGGAAGCTACTATCTTCTAGAAGCTGACGCATTGCCTTTTTACCATCTTCAGATTGCAGTGAATCGAGTACAATCTTTTTCATTTCATCATAAGACTGTGTGTTTTGCTGATTTGCAGAACAGCCATACAAGAAAACGACGAAGGAAAATGATAAGATGATCTTTTTCACCATTCGAATTCCTCACTTTCTCCACTATGCTTTCATTTATTGTTCACAATTGACGAAGGAATATGTATTGATTTGCACGAGAAATAGATTTTTTACACATTCGTTGTTAGAATGAAACAAGAAATTGTTTTTATAAACGGAGGACTTTTAGTCGTGACGATACGAAATTGGTTTAAATTTTTCTTAAATGCAATGTTAATCGGTGGTTCCATCACGGGGATTTTAAGTTTATTCATCCGATGGAATGACTTTTATGCTGTACATTTTTCGAATGGAGAATGGGCAGAGTTATTTTCCGGTTTCGCTTGGTTTGTTATTTTAGGTTTTACAATGAGTGTTATTGCACAGATGGGATTCTTTGCATATTTAACAGTGCACCAAATAGGCGTGAATATTTTCCGTTCCTTAACATTATGGAATTGGGTGCAAATGCTAATAATCGTTATAACACTAGTTGATTTAGTTTGGTTCCGTTTTAAACCATATGCTCACACTGCTCAAGATTGGTTATTGTATTTTGGTTTATTGCTAATTTTACTAGCAGGTTCTATAGCTACAGCGATTAAAAAAACAAAGCTAACGAAGAAACATGTTCTTGTCCCAGCACTATTCTTTATGATCGTTGTGACGACATTAGAATGGTTAATCGCACTATGGGTACGTACTGAAGGTGGAGACGAATACGTAACATTATTATTATTCCCTCTATTAGCAGTAAATGCTTTCCAATTACTAGTTTTGCCAAAGTATAACGCAAAATCAGATGAGGACCGTTTAAAATTAGAAGAACGCCGCAAAGCACGTAGACTTGCGGAAGCAGCTAAAGCAAAGTAATAAGTAAAAGTGATGGCCTGTAATATAAGGTCATCACTTTTTTTATGGATAAAGATTATCGTTAAATTTAGAGTAGAAAATCATATTAAGCTGTCTGTTTTTAGAGAAGCAACCATCTGGCTAAGCGACGATCAAACTACTTTCAGTAACAAACAATCTCTCATGGAAACTTTTTTTCTTTCACATCGTAGCCGAAAATCGTTTCCTCTATAGAAGAAAAGGTATATTTTGCACGCAATTCATCAATCTTTTTAAAACTCATCCGTTCTTCTTTGTGCATAAGAGCAGTAATAATATCTCCTTTTACAAGCATAGGGAGTTTATCATTCGTCCATACTTTAGAAGAGCCAAGCATATTAATTTGTTCTTGCCATAAAACTTGGCGCATATCACTAGGGAATAGTTGGTCTTTTGTTCTAAACCAAAGTGGTTTTACACCAAAGTGCTTTTCATAAACAGCTATGTCTTCCTCCAAAGCCTGTAAGTTACTTTCATAATAGGTACTATTTTTACCTAACAGTCCAGTAGCAATTTTCTTCTCTTGAATTAATTGAATAATCGTAGGGGAACGATTAATCCAATCCGTGTCTAATAACAATAGAGGATACGGGGCAGATAGTGACTCTAGCCATTGCTCCAACTCTTGATCGCCAAAAGAAACATCGATCGTTAAAGTTTGCCCATGAGTTCCTTTCGCAATAATATTCGGTCCGTCCGTTACATTAAAAACTTCTAATAGTTTCTCTTTTGTAGGAATAAATAATAATAAAGCACACAAAATAAAAATACTTAAAATGATAATTTTCCGCATCATATCAACGCTCCCACTCATTTTTTATAAACACTAAAAAACCCCCTATTACTTTTTTATGATAAAGTGTTGACAATAATGCAGAATGAATGATAAGATATGTAAGTCGTCAAAACAAAACG
>NZ_JAEOAH010000034.1 GCF_016612995.1 Viridibacillus soli | reverse complement strand
ACATGAAAATGCCAGGATTTGAAGGCTTTACTATCACAAATGTAGAAGAAAGAAATCCTTACATATCTATTCATATAGAAATGCCTATTAAAGATTATGTTTGTCCAACTTGTGGAGCGTTGACATGTAAAGTACACGACTACCGTATACAGAAGGTGGAAAACACTTCTCTAAATAAAAAGTATTGTTCAATGTTATCAGCATTTTTCAACTGAATGGAGTCAAACGATACTTACTATGCGTCGATTTAACGAAATGGTTCATAATAAGATTGAACAATCGAAAGCTATGACAAGTATAATTGTGATTGATGAATACAGGGGAGATACAGTATCAGCTGATTATTGCGAATGCGGAAACACGTGAATCTATTGATTTAGTACCGAATCATTAAAAAGAAACGATTAAGTGCTATTCAACATTATGGTGTGAACGTTGAAACGGTAATATTGGATATGAACTCAACCTTAAAGGCAGCTGTCAAACATGCGTTAAATTGATTTTTAAATATTGCAGACTATTTCTATTACTTACTGGATAGGATGTTATTCGCCATCGCATTCAAAGGAATAGATGCTTAGGATTGTAAGAAATGTAAACGAAGGCGTTATGTATTTTATAAAAGAGCAAGCTCACTTAATGAAGAAATGACTTGGTATTTAGAATGAGTAAGTACCCGAGCTTCTGTAACTCGGTTTGATCAAGCTAAAGAAAATGGCCCTACTTTAATAAGTAAGATCAAAGAAATATTCTATGCATTTTATAAAGAAGTTGAGGAAACGGTTATTCAAGAATTTAAAAGAGTAATTAAGCTCCTTCTAAATTGGCAAACTGAAATTTGAAACATCTACATTTATCCACCTTCTAATGGTTGTTGGCTTAAAAAGTTTTGAAAGATTTTGTACGATGATCAAATTATCAAGTAAATATAAAGAAACTGGAGTTCATTTTAGTTATATAAGTTGATTTAATGATTCCGGAACCTCCTAAACGGGTATAGAGATAAAAATAACTCCATAGGAATTGGAGATTTCAAAATTAAGTTGAAGAAGTGATGAAATGTGTTAAAGACCAGCATCATTTCAAACGTTATCAAATTATCTATCTCTATTTATCGAGGTAAAAAATAAAAGAAATCGCTCAAATTATTGATCGAATCTCTGAAACAGTCATTATTTATATTCCAATTTATAAAGAAGGTGGTCTAGAAAGACTTGTACTCGGTCATCTTTCTGGTAAACCTTCGAATTATCAAAGGAACTAAAAGCCATTCTCTTAGAAATCGTGTCCACCCAAGCCCAATTGATGTAGATTTCACAGCTAGATATAATTGGACGCTTGCGCCCGCTCGTTGTTGACTTCGTTGGAAACATCTATTCTTTACGTGGAATGTTTATCCTCTTAGATTAGCAAGGGTTTAGTTATACGCGTCCGACTTATACACGGGAAAATCTATTCTGAAAAGCAGAAAACATTTTTCGAAGAAACATTACCCTCTCTAAAAAGCGAGTAGGCGAGGAAATTAATCATATTCGTTTTGAAGATGAGGCGATTCAGCGGATCTGGTCCTTAAAAGGCAAACATAAAGGTCTAGTTGGTTGGTACATTGGATTATGAAACGGGTGAAATCTTTTAAGTCAAAGAAAAGAGTATGATGCTATCGTCGCCTTTAAAGAATTCCTATCTAAAGTTCTTGTGCATTAACCTATCGGAGAAATAGTTATGATTTTGTATAATGCCCACATTCATCACACCAAGTATTTGCAAGATTTTTCAGAAGAAAATAAGCATCGACTTGAACTCGTATCTTTGCTTCCCTATAGCCCAGCTGAAAGCTTATGGAAACAATTGAAAGAGAGTCTGTTATCAATAACATCCTTTTCTCTAATACTGAAAAACTTTAAAAATGAGAAATTTTATTCAGGATGTTAACCAACAACACGGTGAGGTTATTAACTATCTTTGTGTAAGATTATAAAACGGGATTCTTATATATCATGATCTTTTAGTCACCCCAATATTTGAGGATGAAACATTTTATTCTGATCTCTACCCATGCTCAAACTCTATCATATCAACGCTTTCACCCCTTTTTTATAAACGCTAAAAAATTTACTATAACTTTTTTGTTATAAAGTGTTGACAGTTATATCTAGTATGTTGTATTATATTAATTGTCGCTAAGACGTACTGAAAAAACTTAATTGCTATTCTTGTTGAAAACTTATTTCAAAAAGTATTTGACAAACGAAATAGAAAATGTTAAGATTATGAAGTCGTTAAAACAGACGATAAAATGAACCTTGAAAACTGAACATGTAAGACGTTAATCAATAAATGTTTTTGAACGCCAACATCTGTTGGTGGATCAAAACAAAATAGATATCATCTTCGGATGATACGCTAGCA
>NZ_JAEOAH010000033.1 GCF_016612995.1 Viridibacillus soli | reverse complement strand
ATTAGGTTGTTATTTACCGTTAAAATGGTTTTTTATGTTAGATATTAACTTATTTTACTGCATTTTTTAGTTGATTGTAGCGGAGGGTGCTAGCTCGCGGAAAGCGAGCAACCCGTAGCGGAAATCAACCTACCACTTTAATATTAATGGATAAGAACGGTTAATAAAGACGCCTGTTACAATAATTAAGTATGTAGTTCATACATTGTATTGTTTCATTAACCCGTTGTTTCTTAGAATCACAGTACCGTATGTTTAATCCTTCCCGAATACTTATCGCTTCTTTGATGATGTTATGCCATTTTACTGGCATATGATCGATTGCATATTTACTCGCGTCTACTTTTGAAACGATTTCATGTTCTCTAAGCGTATAGAATTGGCGTAACATTCCAGTAATTGACCATTGTATTTCCGAATCTACTAATTTATTGGGTAATAGATGAACTATTCTTTTGAATCTTTTAATTGTTTTTATTCGATTTAACCAATAGGTGTTCATATTAGTTAGTACGTAATCAGCCAGAATATTCTCATTAACATCAAAGTGAAATGAAGTTATTTCAGGACCAATAATGCTTATTCCCTTGTCTTTTAGAATCCACCAAGTAATCGGATTAATAACATGATTACTCCAATCTATCTTGCCGTCGTTTACATATAAACATTGCCTTGTTTCAGTCTGCTTTTTACCTATGTCTTCCCAAAGAAGGTAGCATCCATCCATGCCCGTTTTTTTATATTTATCTTGTAATTCTCGGTGAATTTCAGATACTATTTTCACCTCTGCTTCAGTTAAATGTCGGATTACAATTGCAATGAAATCAATATCGCTAGAGCCATTTATATAAGCATTAAGAGCTATTGAACCGTGTAAATATAATCCTTCAAGGGTATTGGGAATTCGTTCATGAAACAAGGAAATATACTCACTTAGAATATTTTGGACTGGTATTGGGATTTTTGAATCCATAAAATCGCTCCTTTCAATTAGAGTATAAACAATAAATTACTTTTATGTAAATAATAATATGGTAAAATTAACGTAAAGCATTCTACTCAACATTCATTTTCATCTTCTAACCTCTTAGCCTTACGTGAGAGAGCGTAAAATATTCTGTGTAAATGAATAAAACGACAAAAAAGAAGGCTAGTGGAAGGTATAAAATCTAAAAAAAACCATTTTGACGGAGTGATTCAACAAAATGGTTTTTGCCTATTTCAATTATACAATATCTATTATATTAAGATTTTCTTTTGAATATGATGTCCCATATGTTCGATATAATCTTCTGTGAGCCACTTGAATGTTTTTAGTTCATTTCCTCTACGTCACAAAGACATAAGTGTTTTTCGATTGGAACATTGTTTAGAATGCAGAATAGAGTTAGATTATCTTCTATTGGTGTATCTTGATAATGCTGTAATTCTATCCATTATTCTTACTTATAAGAAGCAAGAAAAGATGGTTGTTCTTCATATTGAATTTTAATGTGTTATTAAATTTTGCGAGGGAGGTAATAATGTGAAAAAAATTTTGGTGAGTAGTATATTTTTCCTTATATCTGCAATTATTTTTAGTGTAAAATATATTTCAGTATCAATACTTTTAGCAAAAAGTGATAATTTAGATTCAGAATTGATCAGAGCAACATTCAAGATTTTGCCATTAGAGTTAACAGCAATTTATTCAATATCATTTTTTGTAGGGATTGTATTTTTTATATTAGGAATTAAAGAGTATAGACGAGGTTGAAATATGTGAAAGATAAGGAATTATATAATTTTAGGTATGTCACAATCTCATAGATTGTGACATTTTTAATTTTATTTCAAATGTAAATAAATCAATCAATATAAATAATAGCAGAGTCACATAAATGTCAGGATTTATTTCTTTGACCATCTAGTTGGTAATGGTCGTTCTAGCATCTGTTCACGAACAATAAAGCTGTTGAAAATATAATAAAGTTTTAATTCCATTGTCATTTTTCTTAGTTCTGCTTGGGCCAAATTAGCTCTACGGAGATCAGTATTTGTAAGGTTCGCTTCTGTTAGGTTACATCTTCGTCAACCATGAATTGGCCGAGATCTTTCTCTTTTAAATTTTGTCGAAAAAAGTCATACTTTTCGGAATTTTCTTTATCAAACTATTGTAACCTTATTAATTTAATGTTAGAATCTGAATTGTAATACATATTTGATAAAAATATGAATTTTTTACAACAAAAGGAGACGGAAAAAATGAAACCATTTGTAAAAGGATTGACAGCTACGGTTCTGGCTACGACATTTGTTACGACTATACTACCAGTATCTTCGACTTTTGCTGCAAATAATGAACCAATTATGCAAACGCAGCAAGAAGATGTTACACCACTTATTTTGAATAATATGGATGTAGCAGTCCAAGCAGCATTGACAGGTCCAGAAGTAAAAAAATTAAAAGTGTTTGATCATGAATTTAACGTAAAACCAGCTTACATTTCGAAAAGTAAAAATTTAACCATTGTGAATGGACAAATCTCTCATCATTTAAGTTATCGTCCAGATGATCAATTCTATTATCGAATTGAAAAAGAAAATAATGAAATAAAAAAAATTGATATTCAAATTGATCGTGGCGGCTGGACGGTTATATCAGCACCATTATTGGCCCTAATTGCGCAGTATAATGGTATCCCTCTTACTCCAGAAGTCTTGAAGGAGTTAGGTCAAAAAATGGGACAGCTAATGGATGGTAGATGGGAATATGCTGCTGAAGCAATCGTATCCAATATTGCGTTACATGTAGAATAGTAGGATGCTAACTTAAACATGCCAACAGGTCCCTATCATTCATATAAGAACCGGCTTCGCTGATACATACAATTTTTGGTATAATAAAAGTGATAGAGCTTGTAAAACCACCAACAATTAAATACAAGAGAAATCTTGGTTCTGGTGCGAAAAAACTATCTAACTTTGACATACTAATACTACTAATCTAAAAAGGATGTAGATGAAGTATATATAAGCCAAGTCCATTGAATTGAAAGCTCTATTAAGCGCTAATAAGACGTCTATGTATATTTAACTCCTGGAAGTGGCATCACAACGTATAAGACAAGGCTCTAATTAGAATAATATTAAAATTTTTCTATATATTTTTATCAAAATGCTATAAAAGTTCGCTTTAACATTTAAAAAAGAATCCGAATTTCGGATTCTTTTTTTATGTTAAAGAAAAGTTTAGCTTACTCATACATGAATAGAACATAGAGGGGTACCAGTTTTTATGGTCTAATTGTGTCTTAGTGTTCAAATTATACAAGAAAATATTACTAAATATAACATTTTATATTGATTTATTCACATAATATGTTATTTTTAGGAGAGCAATATAGTACCAAAGCATCAATATAGTACCATAGGAGGGCTTATTATGAAGAAAAAATTAAAATTTAATCAAGTGTTAATTGGGGTTAGTACAATGGCACTATCATTAGGCGGGTTACAGGCAGAAGTATCAGCAGCAGAAAAAACGCCTTATAATGTATTACAAATGAAACCTGTTGGTATAGTAACTCCGCAAGACGAAATTGTACATTCTACAAAGGCTGATGAAACATTATCATTTGAAAAACGTTTGAAAATTGGAGATTTTTCGCAACACCCAGCTCCAATTTTAAAACGTGCTGAAACGAAGCAGTTGCAGGAACAGTACTCGATGGCAGAGCTTAATAGAATGAGTGATAGTGAGCTAATTGATACGCTAGGAAATATTCGTTGGAATCAAATTACAGACTTATTCCAATTCAGTGAGGAAACAAAAGTTTTTTATCAAAATAAAGAACGCATGCAAGTTATCATCAATGAATTAGGAAAAAGGGGAAGTTCTTTTACGAAAGATGATTCAAAGGGGATTGATACATTTGTTGAGCTATTGCGTTCTGCTTTTTATGTAGCATTTTATAATAACGAACTAGGTTATTTAAACGAAAGAAGTTTCCACGATAAGTGTTTATCAGCATTAAAGGAAATGGCTAAGAATTCAAACTTTAAACTTGGTACAGATGAGCAAGATAAAGTGGTATCCGCCTATGGAAAATTAATAGGTAATGCTTCTAGTGATGCAGAAACAGTTCAGTATGCTGCGAAAATTTTAAAACAGTATAACGGAAATCTCTCTACATATGAAAGCGATCCTTTAAAAGGACAAGCTATATATGAATTAATAAAAGGGATTGATTATGACATGCAGTCCTATTTGCAAGAGACACGTAAAGAACCTAATGCGACGATGTGGTATGGAAAGATTGATAGCTTCATAAATGAAGTTAATAAAATTGCCCTTATGCATAATGTGACAGATGACAATAGTTGGTTAATTAATAATGGCATTTATTATGCAGGGCGTTTAGGCAGCTTCCATAGTAATCCGAATAAAGGTTTAGAAGTTGTTACCCAAGCGATGCATATGTACCCTCATTTAAGTGAAGCTTATTTTGTTGCAGTAGAGCAAATTACAACAAATTATGGCGGAAAAGACTATAGTGGAAATACCGTAGATTTGCCGAAAATACGTGAAGAAGGAAAGAAGCAGTATTTACCGAAAACATATACATTTGATGATGGATCAATTGTATTTAAAACGGGAGATAAAGTAACGGAAGACAAAGTTCAAAGATTATACTGGGCTGCAAAAGAAGTAAAAGCACAATACCACCGTGTAATTGGTAATGATAAAGCATTGGAACAAGGCAATGCTGATGATGTATTAACAGTTGTAATTTATGACACTCCGGATCAATATCAATTAAACCGTCAATTGTACGGGTATGAAACAAATAATGGTGGTATTTATATTGAAGAGAAGGGGACTTTCTTTACATATGAACGTACGCCGGAGCAAAGTATTTATAGTTTAGAAGAGTTGTTCCGCCATGAGTTTACACATTATTTACAAGGAAGATACGAGGTTCCTGGTTTATTCGGAACAGGAGATATGTATCAAAATGAACGATTGACATGGTTCCAGGAAGGAAATGCAGAATTCTTTGCAGGATCAACACGTACAAATGATGTTGTTCCACGTAAGAGTATTATTAGTGGATTATCAGATGAACCATCACAACGCTATACAGCCGAGCAGACAATGTTTGCAAAATATGGATCATGGGATTTTTATAACTATTCATTTGCATTACAGTCTTATATGTATAATCATCAATTTGATACATTTGATAGAATTCAAGATTTAATTCGTGCGAACGATGTGAAAAGTTATGATGCGTATCGTGACGCTTTAAGTAAAGATCCACAACTGAATACGGAATACCAAGCCTATATGCAGCAATTGATTGATAATCAAGAAAAATACGATGTGCCACAAGTATCAGAGGATTATTTTGCGGAACATAAACCAAAAGCGTTAAAAGAAGTGGAGCGAGAAATTGCCGATGTTGCTAACGTAAAAGATGCAAAAATTACAAAACATAAGTCTCAATTTTTTGATACATTTACAGTCGAAGGTACGTATGTAGGTAGTGAAACAAAAGGTGAATATAAAGATTGGAAAACGATGAGTAAACAAGTGAACCAAGTATTGGAGCAACTGTCGCAAAAAGAGTGGAGTGGCTATAAAACAGTGACAGCGTATTTTGTAAACTACCGTTTGAATGCAGCAAACCAGTTTGAATATGATATTGTTTTCCACGGCGTTGCGACGGATAATGGAGAAAATCAAGCACCTATTGTAAATATGAATGGTCCATATGCTGGAGTCGAAAATGAAAAAATCCAGTTCAAGAGCGATGGTTCAAAAGATGAGGATGGGGAAATAGTTTCTTACCTTTGGGATTTTGGTGATGGAAAAACAAGTGAAGAGGCAAACCCTACTCATGTATACGAGCAAGCAGGAACATATGATGTGACATTAAAAGTGAAAGATGATAAGGGAATAGAAAGTAAAGATCAAGCAATTGTAACTGTAGGGAAAGGAGCACAAACAGAGATAGAACCAAATAATCATCCAGAAGAAGCGAATATGATTCCATTTAATATGCTCCTAAAAGGTAGTTTGATTGATGGTGATGATACGGATGTATACAAATTCGATGTTACGTCTCCAAAAGAAATAGATATTTCTGTCGTAAATGAAAATCAAATTGGAATGACATGGGTACTTTATCATGAGTCTGATATGCAAAATTACGCATCATATGGACAGGAGGATGGAAATATTATAAAAGGTAAATATAAAGCGGAACCAGGAAAGTATTATTTATATATTTATAAATTTGATAATGAAAACGGGACATATACAGTAAAAGTACAATAATTATATTTTTAAGTGTATACGAAAGTTTTAGTTTCAATAGTAGAGGTAGAGGTGCCATAGTGCAAGATTAAATATCATATGATTTCTAAAGAGATGATAGGCAACACACTTAATCCATTGAATGCTTTAGGTAAAATCTATCCTCAGTTGTATTAGGTATACACTAAAAAGCATTTTGACCACTCCGAGAGATCAAAGCTACTGAAAAAACAAGTTCCTAAATGGAATTGTTTGTGGAATGATGTTCTTCACCTTCTACCTTTACATCCATTTCATGTTTATGAGGCAATTACAAGCTTATGTATAAAAATTAAAGAAGAACAACAATTGAGTATTATAAGATTGAAAAAGAAAAGGGAAATAGATTTGGACTAATCCCCTTTATACCACGCTTATTAAGCCTTGGAGAAGTTGATATAAATGATGTGGAGATTATTAGGTGGAACCAATTCAAATGTAGAAAAAGCTTTTTATTGAACTAACGGGTGTTTTCGTATAATAAGGTTCACTAAAAATAATCAAACTATTTTATTAAAACTGTATACTAAATCACAAGAAAGAATCCATTTTGATCAATCTTTTTTCAAAATGGATTCTTTTTGTTTGCTGTAAAATGAGGATACTCTCGATAGATTTTTTTATAAAGCTACTTCTGCGTCTGTCATGATATACGTTTCTGGAGCTCGAATGGCTACGGACAGATGTGGCAACGAACTATAAAAAAATCGCAGCTATTAAAGGGTAAGACTGAAGCTAGTAATGAGCGCAACAAAGAATAAGTCCATCAAAAAATCTATCACGTTCAGCATGTCAATAGTTATCAGCGACAATTAAAAGACTGGATAGAACGATTTAATGGTGTAGCAATAAAATATCTCAATAGCTTTCTAATATGTAATTGATATGGCTTATTTCACTATCGGGGCACAAGAGTTCAGTGGAGAAATGGTTTATTGTGGTAAAATATTAACGATGGAGGTGTTGAATAAATTGAAAAAAAAACCTTTGATTTTAGTGCTAATGTTTGCAATTATATCGATTGGAATTTTTTCTTTAGTTAAATCCAATCCACCTTTAGTTAGTGGAACAATCGCTACATCAGGCGACAAACATACAGTAGTCGTTGTAATAGGAAATAAAAGTTTTAGTGATGTTCAGATTAAGGAGGTGTTAATTAATAACAATGAAAAACCATTAAAACAAAAAATACAGCTAAGTAATCCATTAAAAGGCTTTATTATTTCTGATGATATTGATGGTGAGGAAAGAGATTATGAATTTATAAATATAGAGGATGTAAAAATCCAATCGAAAACCTCTCCATCAACACAGTTAGAAAAAGCAAATAATGGCACTGCTACTGAAAGTGATAAAAGCTATGGATTAACAGTTTTCTACAATAAAGAAATATCCAAGGTTATTATAAAATATAGTTATTTGGGGCTTTCTTTTGGAGAAACTGTCTCCATCCACGGTTAGATAATATAATTCAGTGAAGCTTATTTTTTCTTTTTTAAGTAACGGGTCCGTTAACAGTAGAATAAACCAAAATAATGGGCTTCATCGTGGGGGCCTTTGCTTTTGACTAATTATCGATATTATCGTTTCAGAAATGGTCGTTTATGTTTTAGCGACAATCTTTTAGAACATAGGCTTAATCTTTCATACCAAAAATGTGCAAGCTGGAGATCATCAAGTCTGCTAAAATCGGATTGAAATTCGCTTCTCAACTTTGAATCGCTTTGCCCGATATTATTTAAAGAAACGCTTGAATCTTTAAACGAAAAATATCAGTGGACAATAGTGCTGGGAAATCCCTTTGGCTATACATTTCAGGAGATTTCTTACATTATAAGTTACTCAATCGACACAGTGAAACCCCTTGTTTACTTAACTCTAAATAGACGTGGAATTTATTTTGAATTGCAGTAGAACGTGCAATCGAAAGGAAGATGTGTATGTTAAACGAACAATTAAAGCAAAAAGCACAAGCGATTGGTGGCATCCCAACTGAATACGAGCTTGAAATTGAAGATTACCGAGAAAACGAGGCGGACAGCCGTGCTACTTTTCTATGGAAAGACCCACATGATGAAGATAATGGTATTTGGATTGAATTAGACGGAGATGGTCATCTAACTGATTTGACAAAGGATACTTCCTCGAAAAGCAAAGAAGATTCCTTACCGAACGAACATTTACAGGAACTTGCCTTGCAATTTGTTCTTGATCATTATCCAAATGCACTCGAGCAATTTACCCTTGAAGAAATGAAAGAAAGACAGGACGATAAACTGCAGTTTACATATAGCCAAAATGAATTAGAGTTATTCCTTCCCCACACCGGATTTTTTGTTGATATAACAAAGAGCGGTGAAATTGTGCGCTTTCGTTACGATGGAGTAGCAGAAAAGATTATCCATCCTGAAAAGATCATACATAAAGACGAGGCAAGAAGCACGTTATTAAATGAATTGGTCATGAAAACAACGATTGCCGTTCTTAGCGATGAAGTGTATGAGGCTGGCGATAATTTGCCCCATCTCATGTTTGAACCAAACTTGAGAAGCCATCAACTACTAGCTGATGGTAAAGCTCCAGAAATCAAAAGGGAAGAAGAGATTTCAAGTCAGCTCATCCCGTTACCTAAACCAACGAAAGCAGCAGCGAAGGATGTAGATGCTTTTATCGGATTGGATCGGTCCATTTTCCAACAAATTCGCGAGCAGGACATGGGTAATTCGATTGGTACAGTTTGGCGAATCGCTGAAGAAGAACCTAAACTTTCTGATCACAGTATAGACGGCTTTTTCAAACAAAGAAATGATAATACGATTAAAATCAGGACTGATAAAGAGAGCGGTCAATTAAAAGGTGCATTTTCTTTCTTGGAACGTAAAGGAGCATTACAATTAAGCCTGAATGAATGTGAGGACATCGCCTTGCAGTTTTTATATAAACTTTACCCGCAAGCTGATCAGTTTTTCCGCATGAAGTCAGAAACGGAAGAAGACGAAACAAATGCATGGTTTCACTTTGAATTGTATCATGGGGGCATTGACTTCAGATACGGATTTACATGCATAACTATCAATCGAACCACCGGACAGATAAATCATTATCTCGGACCTGATATCCAACCTGAATTAATCGCAGCTCTTCCTTCCGAACCTACTGTTTCAGAGGAAAAGGCAAAAGAATTATTCACCAGCTTGTTTAATGTCGAACTGCAATGGCAGAAGAAATATACTGATGACTCAGAAGGCTATTATCAGCTCGTTTACATACCTGTGTATCCTAGTCTCGAAGGCGATTTCGCGTTTATTGAAGCAGAAGATGGTAGGATCATTGTAAAAAAAGATTTATATTGATAAAGAGAGCCTGCTAAGCGAAGCAGGCTTTATTTAATCCGAGATGGTAAAAAAGATGAAGGAATAGGGTTAGTTGAACAAACTGGCTATAACGATTAGCATAGATTGATAGTTTTTCAGGTGTGTTGATTAGGGGAACATTAGGTTGTTATTTACCGTTAAAATGGTTTTTTATGTTCTTATGTTACTACATTTTTTAGTTGATTGTAGCGGAGGGTGCTTGCCGGTGGAAAGCGAGCATCCCGTAGCGGAAATCAACCTAAAACTTTAATGCTAATGGTTTAAATTGGTTAATCAACACACCTGATAGTTTTTATGACTATTGAGAAGAACATTTTGATAATTACGTTAGACAATTCGATAGTCAATCGATGTAACTGATATAAGTATTGATGGTGATGGTACTTGTAGAGGATGTATGAGTTATCTATATGGAATTGGAAAATGTTTAAAAATGTAATTTTTTTCTTTCTCATCAAATGTTCTTCTGGAAAATGGCGTTATAATGGAATTAAGATTAAACTATAGTAAGTATAATATAGAAGTAAATGTAAAAACTAGGGGGAAGTTTATTATGAAAATAGAAGTTAGTGCATTTCCTGTAATTGAAACTAATAGATTAATATTAAGAAAAGTTACAAAAGACGATGCTGGTAGTGTTTTGAAATATTTATCTGATAAAGATGTAATGAAGCACGTTGGATTAGATCCTTTTAACACAATCGAGGATGCAATGAGTGAGATTTTATGGTATCAATCAATAGTTGAAAAGGGCACAGGAATTAGATGGGGAATTACTTTGAAAGGCCAAGGGGAAGTAATTGGTAGCTGTGGCTTTCTTAATAGTGTTCCCCAACATTACCGCACTGAAATCGGAACTGAATTAAGTAAAGATTACTGGGGACAAGGTATTGCCAGTGAGGCTTTTGAAGCTGTAATAAGATATGGATTTGAACATTTTAATCTCCAAAGAATAGAAGCGTTAATTGAACCTCCTAATATCGCATCTCAAAAGTTAGCAGAAAAGAATGGCTTTATAAGAGAAGGTTTATTAAGAAATTATGAGTTTACTTGTGGTAAATTTGATGATTTATATATGTATTCATTGTTAAAACAAGATTTTGATAACTGCTAAAATCATTCTGGATTAAAGTGTCTAAAACAAATATAGATTTTTAAAGAATAGACTGTGAATGTTGATAATTTATAACAAAGGCTGATAAAAGTAGCTATTTGATTGGTTCTTGTTTGTGGTAGCCGATGTAATGAAAGCACTAAACATAACATTAAAGAATTTCTATTAACATCATTTGTATTTGAAAAGACAGATACTTATGAGAGTTTGCGTCTGTCAAAATTCAATGTTTAGTTCTTCTTCAACAAATAGGTTAGCAATAACTCAAAGATTAATGACTTATTGAAAGGAGAATTACCTTTGGACTTTAAATTCCTTGTTTTTAACACCATTCCAGATGCTGATTACAGAAAACATGGAATTGCTTCTAAGTTAATGGAACAGCAACATCAATATGTAAAAGAGTATGGTTATAAAGTTATTCAAACAAAAACAATGAATAGATGGCGTAGCATGTTGATATTAAATATCAAAAATGGCTTCGATGTCATTGATGCTTATATTAATGAAGAAGGATTACACAAAATAATTCTTGAAAAGACTTTATTAGACTAACAGATAGCCTTAGTTCAACAAGGCTTGGGAAACCTTACTAGTTTGGGTTTCCCTTAATTTTATCTAATAATTAATAGTAACGTTAAACACAGCCTTCGGATTAAATAAAATCATCAGCTGTTTTTACTCCCTATATTAAGTGTTGGAAATAATAGTGAAAATTCCATTTAACTAATGGCCAGGAAGTGACTACAATGAAGGTTAGATTAACTAATTATCAAGAACATTGGCAAGAAGAATTTGAAAAAGAGGCGACATTTTTAAAAAGTATTTTGAAAAATATAGAGATTCAGTTTGAACATTTTGGTAGTACTGCTGTAAAGGGAATGAAAGCAAAACCTGTTATTGATATGATAGGGATTGTTAAGTGTATTGATGATTTGGAGCCCTTCAATGACATTCTACTAGCAAATGGCTATGATGTGGCTGGGGAATGGGGTATTAATGGTAGAAGGTTATACCGAAAAGGTGGAGAAAATCGAACACATCATATTCATATGTATCAATTTGATAATCCTCATATTGAACGTCATTTAGTAGTTCGAGATTATTTACGAACACATCCTTTAGAAGTAGATGGCTATAACCATGTAAAGACGGTACTAACTTCGGAATATGATGATACCAGAGAATATAGTAAAGCAAAAAAAGACTATGTAAATGAATTAGAAAAACGAGCGTATAAATGGTTTTTGCATAAAGATTAATACGTTAAAGGATAGAAACTTATGGTGTAAAATGGAATTGAACTGGCCGATATTAGGTTCTTTTCTATACTAAACAACAATTTTAAAAATAAAAAAGTACGAGTAAAATTGGCCTATTTCTCTGACTTATAGATTAATAAATGTTTACATGTAGTAGTATTTTGAACAAAATAGAATTATCAAGGTCTAATAAAATTAAATGATAAGGGTGGAAAAAATGAAGCTAACAATGAAATATGTCATCTTATATGTGAATGATTTTGAAAAGTCTATGGATTTCTACAAAGGTATTCTTCAGTTACCTGTCAAGATGCAGCAAGGTACATATGTTGAATTTGTTACAGGTGCTACAACATTATCGATTAATACGCGTAAGTCTGTAAAAGAGGAAATAGGATTAGATGTCCCTGAAGCATCTGTTTCAACACAAACATTCGAGGTTGGGTTTGTTGTAGAGGATGTTCCAGCTACAATCGAAATTCTTCGGGAGCAAGGTGTGACAATCATAAAAGAACCTGTAACAAAGCCATGGGGACAAACAGTTGCATATATAGCAGATCCAGACGGACACTATATTGAAATTTGCTCTTCTGTTGAGTAAATTCAATGGGATTATTGAAATGATAAAGAACAAGAGCGAGTATTAGTTACAAGAGATGGAACGAAGGCAACGGTTGCAATTTTAGGTCGTGGACGTATTGAAACAGTTCAATTAGACAATGCGGTAGGTGATAAATTATCTAGGAATACTAGAAAAGGAGCAATGTTGAAATAATGCTATTATCTAGTAATGTGAAACTTTGTATTGTCTGACACGTATATAAAGTAAATAGTATAAATTCAAAGGAGATTATGTAATGGCGGTACTCATTCTTGATGCATTAAACTTAATTATTTATTTACCGTTCCTTAAACCAGATGAAGAAGATATTTCAAAAAATATCGAGGCATTAAAAAAACATAACTGGTATATAGCTTTATTAGAAGATGGCGAATTGAAAGAACTGATTGTACACGATAAAGATGTTAGACAAATCATTGGTCGATTTAATTACGAGAAGTTAAGTCGACAGAGTTATCAAATCAAGTGCGAACGTAAATTAGAAGATGTTTTGAAGAAAAAAATGGTAGCGTAAAATAAAGACTTGATTCTGATGTAATAATAGAATCAAGTTTTTATTTTATGAATAAATTAACCATGTAATATTGAATTGGCCGAGGTCAACCTTTTGCAATGGTATGCACTCGGATCACTTTGGAAATTCACTAGTTTGAAGAGTGAAGGAAAACTAACTTTTACTTTAATTCCGAGTGCTCATAATAATCTAACATAAAAAACTGCTGATATCCTAACGACCTAAAATATTATCCCATTTTAGGCGTTTTCTTATTGAGTGGACGCACTACAAACGCTAATATCTATTGACTTAGAAGCGGAAAGCAATGGAACAATCGTTAACAAATTTGAATGCGCTTGTAAAAGGGAAAGAAATACCGTATTTATTATGGTTCTATTAATGAACTAATTTGACAGCATTAAAAACGCTTGTACATAAATTCAAGCGTTTTTATTTTACTAAAGTATCAATGTAGGTAATATGATCATTAAATATATCAAATCCAACTGCAATAACTATGATGAATACAAAGGTATAAATAATAGTGTAAGTGATGAGGTTTAGATTGAATCTATATGTCAATTTGAAAAAGCCCAAAATTCCTGCAATCAATATCGATAAGAAAACCGAATAAATTAACCAATGATTAACTAGTTTAATAATGGCCATTTCTATTTTAATAAGCGATACTGCATTAGCGTCTGAAATGGGAAACTGAATTTTTTGAGGGGACATTATGCCCTTTGTAACTTCGACAATGGAATCTGTAACTGAAAATGCATAGCCAGATGGATGGAAATTCAAAAGAAACGATGTAAAGCTAAAAACCGCTAAAGCACAATTAAATAGTAGTAAATGAAATCCGATTTTCTTCAAATATTCACCTCCTATTATTCAATAATATTCCAACTAAAATGAATTATTGTCACTCAATACAAAATGGCAAACCCATTATGCCAAGGTATGAGGGTAAAAGGAAAAATAATACTACGAATCTGTGGAAGTATTATATGATGAACTAGGAAATTCAACACGCTATTAAAAACGCTTCAAAAACCGAATTACTTTAGAAACGGTTTTTCTCTTCTGCCATTAGATCTCCCAGATCACCACAAGTAGGAAAATAAATGGAGGCGTTAGTAGAGGCTTATCCTAATCTTGCTACATAGTAGTTATATAAGACACTGCTTAATAATCCATAGTGACGAACTCATTTCTATACTTATGATGTTGACACGCTCATTTAGATAAAAGAACTTTAGTGATTATGAAACAAATTCTAGGAAGCTTTATTGGGTATCGCCGAGAATGAAAAATTTTTAAAAGTAGTTATTAAGGTTGTTTAATGAATAAGCAATTTCTTTAATACCAACTTCAATTTTATCATCTTCTATAGTTGAAACATTAATTTTTAAAATTCGCTCATGATAAAAGTCATCTATATAGTTTTGCTCAATTGGATTAAATAAAATGTTTTTTTCGCTTAAATATCTGATTATTCGATTTAGATCTACTTCTTTAGGAAAAACGATATGGCTATGCATACATATTTCTGAAGATGATGGATACATAGGTAAATATGTTTTTAACGCGTGCTGAAGAATTTTTCCACGATTATGATAAATCTCATGTACTTGTGCACGATATCGTTCAAACATGCCACTTTTTAAATATAGCTCAAGGGCGGCCTGTGAAATCATAGAACTGTCAATATCAGTTGTATTTTTATGCTGCTGAAAAATATTAATCAAAGCATTTGGTAAAATGGCAAGTCCTATACGTAGACCAGGGAACATGATTTTAGAAAAACTTTTTAAATAAATAACCCGGTTATGGAGATCTATAGAAAATAATGGATCTCGTTTTGAATTATACTCAAAGTCTGCCATATAATCGTCTTCAACAATATATACATCATATTGATTGGCAAGATGGAGAATCGCTTCTTTTTCTTTTTTGCTATAAGAAGTTCCTAATGGATTATGAAATCGTGGCATAGTATAAAAAAACTTGATTTCTCTAGTTCGAAAAATCTGTTCCAGTTCTTCTAAATTAATACCATCTATAGAACGATTAATGCCAACAGCTGGCAACTGATACGTTTTTAGAAAATCCATATATAAATGGTAGCTTGGTTGTTCAACAAGTATGGTTTTACGTTTATTAGGGAAGGGCATGAGGCTTAGTAAAGAGAGCGCTTGCTGAACGCCTGAAGTAATAAAGATATTACTGTTATTTGTAAATACTTGATACGATTCTAATAATTTCTTCGCCTCTGTGATTAATGAGGATAAGCCTTTAGGTGTGCCATATTGAAATAGATCTGTTTGATAAGTATCAATGGCTTTGTTAATGCAGTGCTGAAAATCTTTATAAGGGAACGCATGCCATGTTGGAGAAGAAGTGGCGAAGTCTATGATACTTGATACAGTTGGTTTATGTGGTATTTGATGGTCCACCACGTAATAGCCACTCTTCGGAATAGCGTAAATCAAATGATGGTCTTCCAGTTTTTGTAATGCCGTTAGTGTAGTACTTTTACTGCAAGAAAACTGTTGTGATAATTGTCGAATAGAGGGTAACTTCGCACCAGAATACAGGTCACCATTATAAATGCGATGCCATAAATCGTTATAGATTAATTCATATTTAAGCATGTTGAACCTCCTTGTACATCTGTATCGGTACAGATGTGTATTTTTATAGTCGTCTAAATATGTATTTTTTAATAAGATAGTTGTACCGGCCGGACTTAATCGAAAAGGAGCAATATCTTATGAAAGAAATGAAAAAAGCATATATCGCAGCAATCATATATGCCATTATTATTGGGCTTTCCTTTATGTTTGTCAAAATAGCGCTCACGATTGCCAGTCCATTGGATACACTTGCACACCGATTTACGATTGCTTTGATAGTTGCAACGATTTTTCTATTCTTTAGTAAAACCAAATTACAAATAGGGTGGAAGGATTTGCAGAGAATTCTACCTTTAGCATTACTTTATCCAATATTATTTTTTGCTTTTCAAGTGTTTGGTCTAGCTCGTACTTCATCTTCGGAAGCGGGCATTATTCAAGCAACTATTCCTATCTTTACGTTAATCTTGGCGAGTTTATTATTGAAGGAAAAACCAACCTTTAAACAGCTTATATGTGTTAGTTTATCAGTACTTGGAGTTATCTTTATTTTCATTATGAACGGGGCAGGGTCAGCTACGGTTAGCTTCATCGGAAGTGGATTTATCTTGTTATCAGCTATTGCTTCATCACTCTATAATGTTCTGGCAAGAAAGTTAACACAACAGTATTCATTGTTTACCTTAACGTATGTAATGACACTTTTTGGATTTATCGGGTTTAATGGCATAGCCATTAGTATGAATGTCATCAATGGTACTACGAAGCATTTCTTCCAACCTTTAATGCACATAGATTTTGTTTTAGCCATTTTTTATTTAGGTATCCTATCTTCACTTATTACTTCGTTTCTTTCTAATTATGCCTTATCAAAAATGGCTGCGTCTAATATGAGTGTTTTCAGTAATTTCGCGACACTCATTACGATATTAGCAGGAGTTATTTTTTTACAAGAGGAATTTCACTTTTATCATCTAGTAGGGGCCACTGTTATCATTACAGGGATTGTTGGTACAAGTTATTATGGTAATAGGGTAAAGAAGGCTTAAAGATATAGCTATCGCTCTAAAATCTAACCTACTCCTAATTTTGTGTTCATTAATAATATTGGATGTAGTATAAACGAATGGCCATACATCGGTTAAATTACTAAGATTGAATATCTTCAACTATAAGGAGCTTTATTTCATTAAAACCTATATAGGGGTCCGGACAACCAAATGACATAAAACACACGCTAAGCAAATTTCGACAAAGAAAAAGCCGATTTTCCCACGCTTAGAAAATCGGCTTTTTAATTTTCATTTTCTAAAATAATTCGGGTCTTATTTATCTAGTTTTCTTTATATCAGTTAAGCGCGTTTCCGTACGATATTTTTCATCAATAGTTAAAATCGAAGTACCTTCAAATAACAATGCGTTAACAGCTTCCCCATTTTCTGGCTTCCAAAATGTTGACGACCACATATGATACTGATCAGCAATTTTATCTGCAGTTTGTTCGTCCGTTCTTGTAAATAATTCATATAAGGATACAGTTCTCTTTTGAAGTGTACCAGGGTCACTAGCTAATACATATGAAAATTGTACGGATCCTGTAAAGAAGCCACGACTTTTAATTTCATACACAGCTGGTGAAGTGTACACAGTTGAAACCAATTTTCCTTGTGACATAGGCTGTAATTTAGCGGATGCAGTTGAACTAAACGTTTTCGAAAAGGTTTGTGAATCAGATGTCCCATTTTGATTAGAATTTGTATATTCATATGCCACTTCAGCACCAAGTTCTGACCCTGCAACAAGGAAGTCAACTTTTGCTTTATAAGTAAATTTAACACCTGCTTTATGGCTATGTGTAATAGATTTTGTTAATGTCGAAGTATTTGAGATAGCGTGTTGGAATGTATGTGATTTCGTTAGTTCAGCAGAAGGATGGTCGTTATATATATATTCATCTATTGATTGAACTACTTTTTCAGGTCCAGTTCCGATCAATTTAGATCGAACAGGATAATCCGGATCTACATACTTTTCTTCCACGTCTACTAATTTTAAATCATTGATAATTACTCCTACAGTAGATGTCTCTCCAAGGGCATGAATAAATCTTGCATAACCTGGAATAGCTTCTCTAGCAGCATGTTCAATATTCACCACTTGCATTTGTTGCTTTTGTTGATTAGATATTTTTTGTAATGGAGTATTTTCTAGATTTACGTTTTGTGGAACATTCGTTTGAGCACTAGCTACATTTCCTGAAGAGATAAATAATGGAACACTTAAGATCATGGCTGTTACAACTTGTTTTTTCATAGAAACCCTCTCTTTTAGCTATTTTTTTAATATTTATACCGCATGTTACCGCTTCTGCATAAGGAACATTAGGCACAATAATTCCAGTTATTAGAACAGTAGGTGTTCTACAATTGCCAACTTTTTGAAAAGTATATTTAGTTCCTCCTCTCTTCTACAATTATAAAGGAAGAATAAAGAGCAACAATTCTAATAATGAGTACATTCGTTTCATTTTTAAAATTTTTCCTTGTTAAGAAAAAAATAGATTTCTATTAAAAAAATGGTTATGATGAAAAAATAATGAAATAGGAAGTAAACGTCAAGCAGCCCTAAAATATACTACATGAGTGGTGTATTTCAGGCCTACTTTTTGTTTGTTTCATTTTTTATTAGTAGAGGGTAAATCAGATGATCTTGAGTTATTTAAATTTGGGATATATTGGTGTATAATGAGGCGGGAAAGAATATTTATTTTTAACTAAAGGATATTAGAAATTCATATAGGAAAGAAGGTAGCTTATGGATTCGTTCATATTATTATTTTGCTTTGCGATTACTTTGCATAATATAGAAGAGGCTATTTGGTTGCCTAAGTGGTCACAACAGCCTTCAAAGTTTCAAAAATCAGTTACTGCTAGTGAATTTCATTTTGCTGTGATTGTCATTACTGCACTTGCATACTTATCAGCTTTCTATTATCTATATGTACCCGAGTCAAACTTAGCGAAATGGATTTTCACTGGCTTTTTAGGTTCAATGATTCTCAATGCTATTTTCCCTCATGTCATTGCAACAATAGCATTAAAAAAATATGCACCAGGTCTTGTTACAGGAATTATGCTGAATATTCCGATTAACTCCCTCATTATTCTCCGTTTATTCGAGAACCATCAGTTAGCTTGGAGAGAGTTAATATTTTCAACAATGGCGGTGGGTATTACTTTACTAGCACTTATTCCACTTTTATTTAAGGTTGGGAGAAAAGCTATAACTTTTTAGAAAAGCTAAAGAATAATCGAAGTTGAATCGATTTATGAGGAACTGAATTCACTCTCTTTATGTAGGGGAATAAGATGATCAAAGATATGCAATTTGAAGAGCCAGGATTACTGCATTTCAAATTTAGTAACTTGTCTATTTTAAACAGCAGCTAATTTTACTTCAATTCAGGTGTGTTGATCCACCAATTTTAACCATTACCATTAAAGTGGTAGGTTGATTTCCGCTACGGGATGCTCGCTTTCCGCGGGCAAGCACCCTCCGCTACAATCAACTAAAAACGTAGTAACATACGTAAGTATTGAACATAAAATAACTATTTTAATGGTAAATAACAACCTAATATTCCCCTAATTAACACACCTGCTATCAATTAAAATACATTTCAAAATAGTAGCTTCCAGGACGTCACCCTAGAAAAAAGAATCAAGCGCATATTATCATTTTGATTTTCTCACTCTTTAATTTCTTTGAAATAGAGATTAATTATCAAGAAAAAAATAGACAAAGTCCAATTTCAACTTTGTCTACAGTCGGAAAGCTGCTAGTATATTGCAGCTATATATATCCTTATAGCAACATCAAATTGTGATGGAGCCTTATTATAAGCGGTATTTCCTAATAGTTTCATTTACTTTTTCACTTAAATCGGTTAACCCTTGTGCAAGAGTAGTAACACTGTGTATGGCTTTTATTTGTTCATCAACTGATGCGGTTATCTCTTCAGAAGAAGCTGCTGTTTGTTCGGAAATAGCAGATATATTTTGAATCGAATCAATGATGACTGTACTTTGTTCTGTAACTTGTTGTATTTCCACACTTAAATGTTGTATTTCACTTATGATTTTCTGGACAGTGTTTGCAATTCTATTAAATTCAACTTCTGTATCATTGACCGAACTATTTAATTGGTTGGAAATGGTATGCGTTGTTGCCATGGCTGTAACGGTATTTTCAACTTCTTTTTCAATGCCCATAATCATTTGCTGAATTTGTTGAGTAGATACCCTAGATTCTTCCGCTAACTTACGTACTTCCTCTGCTACAACGGCAAAGCCTTTACCATGCTCCCCAGCACGTGCAGCTTCAATGCTTGCGTTTAATGCCAATAGATTTGTCTGCTGTGAAACGTTGTTAATTGCATCAGTTATTGATGAAATATCTTTTAGTTTTGTATAAAGATTTGTAATGCCAATACTAATTTGTTCAGATGCTTGTGTAGATTCATCATTTGATTTTTTTAGAACGGAGACGATCTCTTGTCCTTTACTAGTTGCCTCTTCAGAGATTGCGGTAATTTCTGTAATATGTTGATTTTGCGCGTTCATCTTTTCAATAGAGTTAGTTAATAAGCCAAGACTTCTGTTTGTTTCCTCTAAATTAGTAGCCTGTCCAATCGCACCTGCTGTAATTTCTGTCATAGCATTTCCGATTTCATCACTGCTTGCAGATGTTTCTTCCGATACGGCGGATAACTCATTTGCAGAAGTAACTAGCAAATTACTTGTTTTTTGTACATCTAATAGTAAAGTACGTAGATTAGTTGTCATTTGATTAAAGGATGTACCAAGTTGGCCAATTTCATCATTTGAATTTGGTAGTTTTTTACCTGTTAAATCACCATCTGCAATCTGCAGTGATGATTTTGAGACCTCACTTAATAAAATGAATTTTTTCTTTGTCGTAAAGTAAAAAGTCGCTAACCCCACTACAACTGCAAGCGATGTTAATAGGATAGTAATCCATTTTAACTTCGCCAGTGAGGCATAAAATTCATCTGTGTATGCGCCAATTCCAATATGCCAATCCCACGGTTCGAAGTAGGTTATATAGGAAATTTTCTCGCGTTCTTTTTCACCTTCTTTATTGATCCAGCTATATGTATAAAAATGATCCTCGTAGTTAGATGATTGAGAAATGCTGACTAAATCTTTCACTACATTTTGCCCACTATTATTTTGGAAATCTGTCCGATCTTCATTTAATGGAATTACTGGGTGCAGTGTCACGTGGTGATCTGAATCATATGCAAATAGATAACCATTATCCTTATAAACAAACGTTGATTTACTATAGTCATACAGTAAATTACCATCAGATTCAGCAGGTCCTATTAATATCTTACGTGCTTTTTCTTGCGCTTTTTCTCTTGTAATCGTTCCTTGTTCAACTTGTGTATTTAACTCTTTTAGTACCTCGGTTGCTGCCTCTGTTAAATGAGCCAAATCCAACTTGCCACTTGCAATCAATTCTTGTTTTGCAAAGTAATAGCTTGTAATACCAATAATCGAGCTAATACAAGTGATTAAAATAAAAATCAAAACTAATAATCTAAACGAAATTTTACTTGTAAAACTTTGTTTTTTCTCCATATAGTTGCCCTTTCTCACGTACGGTTTGTTCATTAGCATGGTGTATGATCTAAGTTCAGTAGTCTGATTGATAGGAAAATAACCTCTACGGTCAGTTAAGTAACTTACATGCTTATATTGATATGTATATTAAGATAAGAACTAAGAACAAGTTGAGATCATCAATGCTGTATACTATGAATTCAAACCGAACGATTAGCTTATTTTATTGTATTTCCATAATTCAATTAAATCTACCATGGGACTAATTAAATGTAAAGGTGAATAGTTAAAATGTACGTATTTTGTCATTTTTTTAAAGGACTTTAGACCTTTCGTTTGTATATAGTGATAAAAATAAAACTGAAGGACCAATTTAACACATTTTTTTGATAGAAAACAGGAAACAGAAAAACAAACGATTATTCACATAGTGATTAAGAAGAAATAATCGCTGTCTTTATGAAGGGGGAGGACTATATACAGTTGGAGTGTGAGGAATATGACTTGGAAGAAGGTGGTGTAGTTCGAATTCCGCCGAATGTAAGTCACCGTTATTTGTGTTGTTACTATGGATTTTCGCTCTCAAAATGGAACCTGTTAGATTTACTTTACCGTTGTTTTTGAAGTCTAATTTAACTTTCGCTGTTGGATCAAAAATAAAGCTAAACCAATTTAGATAACTACAATGCCAATACCTTGCTGTACTAAACCAACTTCAAGTTTTTGTTTCATTTTTAGTTATATGATGGTGAATCGTATCATAAGTAAATGAGTGTATTTTTTAATAATATTCATACACGATTGACGATGGATAAACTGGCTTACAATAAAATTTCACACTTTTACTTCCTCTGACAAACCCCTAGTATTCGAATGAACGCATACATCCAAACACAGTAATATTTATTATTTAAATTCAGTTCATATTCAGTTCATAAAATTGATGTATCATCCGTTTATGAACAGTTAGAGTAAAGTACTTGAAGGAGAACATTTAGGTGTAGGAAGGAATGGCATGTAATTTCTCCCCTTAGAAAGAAGGGATTCTCCAACGTGAGTTCATTGAAACAAGGTAATTACAAATTATGGTGAAGTAAAGAGGGAGGAATACCAATGGATATGATAAATAGAAAGGAAACAGAGGCGGCCAATGGTGAATGGGCTATTGAAGCGCGAGGACTCGTTAAAAATTTTGGAGACAATCGTGCAGTTGATGGTGTAGATCTGAACGTACGTGCTGGTACTATCTATGGTGTGCTTGGACCAAATGGGGCAGGTAAGACCACCACAATCAGAATGCTGGCGACTCTTCTGAAAGCTGACGAAGGTTCTACACGCATCTTCGGGTACGATGTAGTAAAGGATCCACATATCGTACGTCAATTGATAGGTGTAACCGGTCAGTATGCTTCAGTCGACGAGTCACTAAGCGCTACGGAGAATCTGGTCATCTTTTCTCGACTACTAGGGCTAGGGCGAGCAGAAGCGCGGAGTAAGGCAGCGGAATTGTTGGAGGAATTTGGTTTAACGGAAGCCGCGAAGCGTCCGTTGAAAAATTTCTCTGGTGGCATGCGTCGTAGATTAGATCTTGCGGCAAGTCTCATTGCACAACCACCGCTGATTTTTTTGGATGAACCGACTACCGGATTAGATCCGCGAACACGTAATCAAATGTGGGATACTATTCGCCGATTGGTAAAAACAGGTTCAACGGTACTTTTAACAACACAGTACCTTCAAGAGGCAGATGAACTGGCAGACCGCATTGCTGTTATCGACCATGGCCGAGTTGTCGCGGAGGGTACCGTCAATGAACTAAAAGCTTCAGTTGGTACGTCATCATTACATTTGAGTATTCAAAATCCACGGGACATCCAGGATGCTCGTCAGACAGTGGAACAGGTACTCAAAGTTCAGTCATCCATTTCGTCGGAAGCCGGGAAGATAACTGCCCCGATGGCGGATGCAGACCGGGTCACGGATCTACTTATCGCTCTTCGTCAAAAGGGCATCCAATTAGACGAGTTGAGTGTACAGAAACCAACGCTTGACGAGGTCTTTCTAACAATCACAGGGCAAGGTATTAAGAAAGTAGATGCTACTTTATCAGATGAATCCGATAAAGTAGAGGAGGGAAGAGTATGAGTAGTACTTCTTTTAAACAGGTTGCTGGGCGTCAATTACGTAAAAAAACAAGTTTTAAACAATCAGTAAACAATTCCTTAACGATGGCATATCGAGGCGTGCTGAAGATTCGTCGAACACCGGAGCAATTATTTGACGTAACGCTCCAACCAATTATTTTTACTCTAATGTTCACCTACATTTTTGGAGGGGCCATTTCGGGAAACGTACAAAACTACTTGCCCGTTATCATTCCAGGTATCCTCGTGCAGACCGTAATCACGACCTCAATCGTCACTGGTGTCCAATTACGTGAGGATATGGATAAGGGCGTGTTTGATCGATTTAAGTCACTGCCAATCGCACGTATTGCTCCGTTGGCGGGAGCACTGTTGGCAGACACCATCAGGTATACAATTGCGACCGTGCTCACTTTTGCCATGGGATATATCATGGGTTATCGACCAGAAGGGGGACTGGGTCACGTTGTCCTCGCAGCACTTCTAGTAATTGTATGTGCCTGGGCTATTAGCTGGATATTTGCCTTCTTCGGTGTAATTGCACGTACTGCTTCAAGCGTACAAGGAATCTCGATGATTGTGTTGTTTCCGCTCACATTTCTCTCCAACGCTTTTGTGCCAGCAGAAACTTTGCCTAACTGGCTACAGTGGTTTGTGAAAATCAATCCAATCTCACATCTCGTTACTGCCGTTCGAGATCTTGCTAACTCTGGTACAGTAGGATGGGATTTAACTGCTTCCCTCATTGGAGCGGCTGTAATTGTAGCAATTTTTGCACCAATTACGGTACGCGCATATATGCGTCGGACATAAGTGGAGAGACGATTTTAATTGTTGGATAATCGTTCTGTTTATCTACCGCAAACTTCAATTTTGAATATATTAAAAGTGTGTTTTGAGTAATCTTTTCTCAAAACACACTTTTTTATTTGTTCTTTTATTAGCCTTCTGATCCCACTAAATAACGCTTAACTTCGGTCTCAGATTTTACAATTAATATATCATTGTGATCTTTTACTGAATAGATTTCAGCGCCAATTGGTAATTTATTTGCAGCACCATTCTTGAATTCTTCCGGGTTTGAGGCTTCAAACTCAATCTTCCCAACTTGCTCTTTTTCTACTAATTCCAGTTCATCTACCCAATCAATCTCTGTTTTATAGATTGAGTCTTCCCATTGAAAAATATCAGCATTTGAATCTAACTCTAATATTTCTGCTGCATCAGGTTTTTCGGTTGTATGAACCGTTACATCTTTGTCCGAACAACTAACTAACCATAAAATTGACATAGCAATTAATAATAAAACTCGACTAAATTTCAAAGCATTCGCCCCTTTGTGAAAGAATCTCTTGCAACTAATTAGACGGAATAAACGATTATAAAGCTTTTTCAACAGGTTCAAGAATAGATTCAATGACATTTTTTAATTGTAGAATACTGTTTTGCGTACTTTCGTTCTTCTTATAAATAAAAACGGTGTTAATCACATTGTTTAGCTGTAAATTGTAACGATGAATATTTGTATAGTTATATAAGTCGATTAGCTTCGTATTTAATACTGCAACTGAATTATTAATTTGAAGGAAATCGTGAATACTGCTAACGGATTTTATTTCTTTTAAGTTATATGGAATTTGATTGTTCGTTAGCCATTCCACCACAGCTCGTGTATACATACAAGCCTTACTTAATACGAGTAGTGTAAGGGGTTTACGTTCATCAAAATTAATAATATGCATGTCGTTTGAAATCACCTCGAATGTTTCAGTAGCAATGGTGTCATAGGCTAAATCGGGATAATTTTTAATCGGTTTACTAGTGAGTGCACAGTCCATCTCGGAATTGTGTATTTTTTCATTTAAGGAATTACTAGATTCTACTGTGAAATCTACATCCAAAGGAATGTTATTCGTATTTAAGGCATTGACGATAGAGGCACCGTAAATTTTGATTGTCGTATGTGATGCGCCAAAATTCACTTTAGCTTTAACTTGATCTGCACCAACGGATTGTAAAAATTCTTCGTATTCTTGCGTAATAAGCTGGAGGTAGTTTTTATACTGGATACCTACGTTGGTGATTTTTAATCCTTGGGGTGTACGTTTGAAAATAGATTGGCCGATTTCTGACTCCATTTTTTTTACTTTAGATGTCAGAGCAGATTGCGTGTAGTTAGTGATTTCGGCGGATTTACTTAAATTTTGGCGATTTAATATTTCAATTTTTAATGCAATGTCATCGAGGTTCATATTGTTTGTCACACACCCTATTAAAATTTTTGATAGCGCCTATCATTTTCCTCCATTTTACGCGTCGTAGCATACAGCGTAAACTCTAGTTAATTCATTATACCGAACAAATACATAGGTGTAATAAAAAGATTTTGGAGGTACCTTGATGAAAACATATACTAAATGGTTAATCGTACTCGTTGCGACAGTATCACAAACGGCAGCAACTTTTGTGACGTATGGTATGGGACCAATCGCAACATTTTATCAAATTGAATGGAACTTATCAGCGCTGCAAACAGGCTTTATCGTTTCAGCTGTCAATATTGGACCGATGTTTTCGATGATTGTGTTTGGTTATATGATGGATAAGAAAGGGGAAAAACAAATCATTGGATGGGGGTCCATATTATTAGGACTCTCAGCATTAACGCTAGTTTTTGTTAACAATTATATCATTTTATTGCTTTTATTACTATTGGTCGGGATTTGGTACGGAAGTGCTCAAACTGGTGGGAGTACTGCAATCGTAAAATGGTTCCCTGATAAACATAGGGGACTAGCGCTAGGGATTAGACAGACGGGCATACCGATAGGGGGAGCTTTAGCATCTGTCCTACTTACTTATACTTATTATCATTATGAATTGTCGGCAGTACATATTGTACAAGGGGTTATTGCAATTGCTGGAGGCTTACTTTTCCTATTAGCGTATCATGAGCCAAAAGAAAGTAAGGCTACAGAATCTAAATCGGTGTCGTTTAAAGAAAAAATGAATGCAATCAAAAATAACAAAGCACTGTACCCAATCTATATTGTAGGGATTGTGATGATGTCATTACAGATGGTCATCATCGCCCATTTCATGAGTTATTTGCATAAAGAAGGTAACTATTCTCTTACTGAAGCAGGGGAATATTTGAGTCTAATTTTAATTGGGGGAATGATTGGTCGAGTTGCCATTGCGTGGGTGAGTGATCAATTCTATGAACAAAATAGAGAAAAATTATTATTTATTGTAATGGCTATTACAGTAATTTTTACAGTGATGTTGCCATTAATCATGCATGCAGAATTAGTGATGCTACTATTCTGTTTTCTGCTAGGGTTTGTAGCAATTGGCTGGTATTCATTATTCATCGCTTGTGTCACTGAGCACTCAGATCCGCGTTATATAGGCTTAACAGTGAGTTCAGCTTTGACATTAAATCAATTATTTATCGTTATCGCGCCTTCTCTATTCGGTTTAATTGTAAATTTATTGAATAGCTATCAATTAGCGTTATACATTGTAGGAATTATCGTCGCGTTAGGGGCGATTAATTTATATACAACAAAGGTGAGAGTAGCTTAGTTTGATAATGAGACATGCTCTATGCAAGTTCTAACGATGCGAAGTTATCAAAAACAGTTAGCCCAGTGATTAAAAGTTAGGCATATATTTAAGATCATTAGTGAGTATAATACAAACCGCTTAAGGTATTGTTTTAAAATCTTTAAAATGGAATCAAGATAAAAGTCATTTAATTAGGATTTACTAGATTACTTTTCGCGAGAAGGTATATAAAGGAAGAAACTATAAATTGTAGGGATAATGGCTGAACCGTATCATAAATAAAGGCGAAAAATAAAATTAGCTTAATTAAGAAGGAGAATGGCATGACGATTATTAATGCCATTCTCCTTTTTGTATCTATAGGTCATCTTCTCCCTAAGGATTGCAATGATTATGCAGCATAATAGCGGAATTTTGATTGTTTTTTATAAATTATCGTAGTCTGTATAATAAAAAATTGATTTTGTGACTTTATTACAGTAGGATATACAAGCAATGTCTTCAAGAAAGTACGATATAACAATAGTAATTTTTGATATTTAGTATAGTATAATGCTATTGTAAGAAAGATAGTTCTTGATTTCAGTTCATAAGCAAATAAATATTTTATATGAGATTCGGATAATCTATGTGATTATCTATCTTTTCAATAAAAAAGATGAGGAAGTACAAGTTTGTATGAAAAATCGTAAAATAAAGCTAATTATCGTATTATCTACTATTTTAATACTATTGTTTACAAGTTTAAATGTCTTTACCTCTTATGTGAAGATGAAAAGGGCGGTTGAAGAGTCAATTGCAAACCAAAGTCTTGAATCAGCAAAGTCCATTGCATTAGAGTTAGATATAGAAACATATCAGCAATTTTTGAATGACCCTGTGAGAAATGAATACTATTGGGAATTAAGAAGCTATTTAAATGATGCAAGAGAAAAACTCGGCGCTTTAAATGTGTATACATTGGAAGTTGATAATCCTAAGGTATCGAAATCAATGATAGCCGGATTACCCCTGGAACTAAAAGAGGGCTTTATAATTGGAGCGGCTTGCACAGTACCCGAAGAGCAGGTCAAAAGAGCTTATGAGGGAAATACATATGCAACAGGTGTAATTGAGGACACCGATTTTGGCTCGTACCTTTCTGTTGGAGTACCGATAAAGGATGAAGCAGGAAAGGTGATAGGATACCTAGGTGTCGATATTAGTGCCGAAAAACTCAATAATATTAAAGGGAAAGTACTAGAAAATAATATCCTTCTCTTCGTCTTTAATGGTGTATTTATTTTGATCGTAATAGGATCCTTTTTATTTTTGCAAAGATGGTATCAAAAAGAAGTGACGAAGGAGGTAGGGTATACAGAAGATACGTACCAAGCAGAAATTAAAACATTAATCACCTCTGTATCCTCTTTAAGACATGATTTCACCAATCATATTCAAGTTTTACACGGACTTCTTCAATTAGGGGAATCTGCTCAGGCACAACAATACGTATCATCTCTGTCTAAAGAAGTTCAGGCGATTGAATCTCTAAAATTAAATATAGATCATCCTGGTCTTTCTATTTTGTTGCAAACAAAGAAACTTACTGCACAAAATTACCATATTGATATGGATTTTACGATTTCTCATGATGAATTCAATCAAATAAAAACAACAGATTTAATCAAAATGTTATCTAATTTAATTGATAATGCCATTGATGCAGCAATAGAATTACCTGAAGGTGAACGTAAAATAACAATTTGTTGTAAAGCAGATGATACGCATTATGTATTTAAAATTACGAATACAGGACCCAAGATTATCGAGAATGAACATATTTTTAACCAAGGGTATTCAACAAAAAAAGCAGAACAAGGTAAAATAAGAGGTCAAGGTTTATTTATTGTGAAGGAAGTAGTGAATAAATATAATGGAGAAATTTCACTGGATTCAACAAATAAATTAGAGACTACAGCCATTGTGGAAATCCCACTAAAGTAAATTTGAACAGCTTGTAGAAATATATAACAAGGTGAAAAAATTTTAGAAACTAATGGAGCAGCGATATTATGTCGCTGCTTTTTTATACTCCTTAGCCTTTATTAATACCGACTACATGCATTTCAACTCCTTGGTGTTCGATTATAGCGCTTAATCGAGATGTTTTACAAATGAGATCATCAGTTGAAGCATATTCTAATGTATGTAACTATCATTACTTCGAATATCTTTTTCAAATATATCATGGCACGATTGTATTTCTTCTGTGTTAAATAATACGCAAGAAAAGGGGAGTTCAATTGAAGCAGAGGATGGTTAATATCATGGCTTTTACCTGCTTATCGATTCTGTTATTCGGATGTGAAGATGAAGAAAAGCGTATAGATGTAACATTTGAATTATCAAATGACATTACAGAAAAAGTAGTTCAAGTAGCAAAAGATTATGTTATCAAAAATAATTGTGGAACAATAGAAACTGTTCAAGTTGGTTCAGCTAATATAACTGACCATTTAGTTGATGCATCGGATGAAATTTCAAATCAAAAAGATATTGGTCAAATAGTATATAGAGTAACTTTTAAGGATAACCCCAATGTCGTTACAGGTTTACCAGAAGTTTTAATCAACAAAGATAACAATCGCGTAGTTGGGTTTATAGCAGGAGAATGAGCAATGAAAGAAAATTAAGTTTTAAAAAAACAGTTTGCAATTTGTTAGATGCAAGCTGTTTTTTTGTTTTCCAATGAGAGAATTGAGGAGAGGGCGTTACAATCGCAAACAATTACATAGGGGTATCAACTGATTAAAATAAGCCAGATGGAGTAGAAAGAGTATGTAGAACAACAGCCAGAACTAATTATTTGTATCCGGAATATGGGCTTAGATCTAAGTATTTAGTATATCTTTATCTTTTTTTACTCTTAAAATAACTGAATAATTTGTATGGAGAATATTTTTGGAATTGTCACTTTTATTTGCACTGAAGAGCTGTTATAGTGAGAAATGAGTTGTTATTTGGAATATAATTAATAATCCATATTTTGATTGTAGTATAAAATATAATGGTTTAAGAGAATCCAAAAATACATTCAAAGTTCAAAGTGCGCCAAAACTATTATTTCAATTAATGGCACTGGTTAATCCTTATATGCGAGAAATGAAAGAAGTATATTATGTGTATAACAATCCATATATTGTGGACCATAGTAAGTATGAGAAAACCTTTGGCATAGAGGTTACACCTCATGCCAAAGCAATTAAAGAAACATTAGATTGGTATCGAAAAATTGGAATGATAAATTAATAGGGAAGTTTATTAACTTATTTTTCCCACAAGGAAGCGTCTGGGTTATTTATCCTTTACTAGAATGGAAATTAGTGTTGTGGCACCTAGATATTCAGTCTTCAGAAGCGGCAAATCGACATCTCGCTTTGTATTTCTATGCTCGAATATCAGAGTACTATGCTCATTAAATTATTCGACTCTATAAATAGGTTTAACACCGCCCGCAATGGACGGTGTTAAAATAGAGTGGTTTAATTTTATTTAGTAATTTTTCAAGTTTATTTGCACTCATTATTTCGTGAGTAATGAATTCCCGATTACCTCTTTACGAAATGAGTAACAAAACTTATCGAAATTAATTTTATCTTCATAGAATCTATGAGCATCGAGCCTTTGTAAACCGGATTCTAACGCTATATACTGACAATTATTTTTTGTAGCATATTCTTGTAAAAATAGCATAATGTCTTTTCCGTATCCAGAGGATCTAGCCTTTGAAGTTGTTACTAAATCATAGATATATAAGTGCTTTTTATTATAAAAATTTGTTTTTATTGTAATACCAGCAAGTGCTTGAATTGTATCTTCGTCATAAAGTGCATACAGTTCATAGCCTTCTTGTTCCATAACATCAAATAGACATAAGAATGAATCTAGCGTTAAGTCTGTCCTTAACTCCTTCATTATTTCAAAGGATTTAATTAGTTCACTTTTTTCATTGATTTTATTGATTTTCCTCATAATAGCCTCCTGTTATAACCTTTATATAACCGATATTACCATAATACGGAAATGGTCAATCAGAAAATTCTGGCTGAACTTAAAATTTGTACATGTGTTTTTATAAATGAGACTATCTCTTTTTACTTTTTAAAAGCATAGCCCATTCCTAGAAACGTTAATACTATTCCAAGTATTTGATATGAATCTGGATGATACCCTGTTAATAGCACATCTAGTATAATCGCTATGGCTGGATCGAGAAAAACCAGAATAGCAATGGTTTGTGCTTTTAGGCTTCTTAAGCTACTAAAAAACAAATAGAAAACAAATCCTGTGTGCACAAATCCCGTTAATAAAATATATGCCCAATTTTCAGCGCTTAATTGGCTGAATTTTGTCCATTCAATTAGTGGTAATAACAATAAAACACCAAGACTTGTCTGAATGACTGTAAGTAAAATGGGATCGAGCGTACGGATGGCTTTTCCTGTTAAGGTTGTTAGCGCATAGAATAATGCTGCTCCAAACGCCCATAGAACACCTGTTGATAAGAAATCATCGAATGAAGAGTGTTGTTGAATTCCTCCGACGAGTAACGTCCCTATAAAGCAAATAACAATCGCAATGCCTGCAGGGAGAGTAATTTTTTCTTTAAATAGTAGAGAACCAAGTAAAAGTACAAGAACAGGTGCTAAATGATAAATAGAGACTGCTACTGTGATCGGCATTAATTCAAAAGACCGAAAGAAAAAGACCCAATTCACAATAAGAAAAAAACCACACAACAAGGCAAATAAATATTCTTTTCTGGGAGCAGGCTCTTGATTTTTCGCCAACCTTTTTCGACGTCCAAGCAACCATACAAGCCCTAATAACAGACTTGCACAAAGACAGCGAATAAATACTAATTCAATAGACGGCAGATTTGTCTTTACAGAAAAAAAGCCGATTGATCCGAATATAACCATTGATGCAGCGAATTTTAAATGCGCATTCATAATAAAACTCCTTTTGTTAGTAGTTATTATAATAACTACTAAGTTTTTTGTAAAAAAAACGGCCTTACTCAGGGCGTTTTTTACCTGTCATAACATGGATCAGATCTTCTCTAGATTTCCAAAGTTTCTCCAGCTTTTCTGGTCCATAGGCATTTATGACTTCTTCTACCATGATATCATGTCGAATGTATTCCGTTGCCACTAATACGAGCGCAGGATCTTGTGATTTAATTGCCCATTCTGATCCACGGTCACTAAATTTTGCAATCAAGGCCTCTTCGTTGTCTCGAATAAGTATCGTTAAATAACCACCCATTCTTTCACTGACAATCTCTGGAGGCATGTAGTTATGATGATATGTATGACCGAAAGAAACGTCTTCCGCACCAAATAGGACTGCAAAGATAGGAATATCCTTTTCCTTTTCTCGAATGGGAACTTCAATCGTTGCCACGATGTGTGACCAAGCTGATAACCATATTTCCTTTTTTGCATCGCGAATCATAGAAATCATTTCCTGTACGATGTGATCATATTGGAAAATTCTACTGATCACATCGATTTTTTGATCGCTCTCTAGTGCATTAAGTGATTCTTCTAACGATTCAAACGACGTGTTCAATTCTTCTCTTAGCCTAGTGAGAAGTTGTTTGGGATTAACTGGTACATAAACAATGGGGTCTGATGGAACTGTTTGAATAGCGCCTTTATCAAGCAGTTTCCCTAGTACTTCATAAATCATGGATCTTGGCACGCCTGATTGCTTACTAAGCTCATAACCTGTAATAGATGGGCTCTTTAACAAGCCTATGTATGCCTTACATTCATACTTAGAAAAACCAAGTTTTTGCAATTCATTTATAGATTTCTCTTCCACTAACTTCCCCTCCTTTTAAAGTCGTTATATTACTAACTACTATAAAATAACTGGGTTAATTTGTCTAGTTATATTAACATGAAAGATTGTTAGGTATTTTGAATAAAGTTTGATTAAAAATTCTGTTTTAATAATGCAGTTATTTTCTTGTTAAGCTAATTAGATAGATTAGTTGAATAAAATAAAATCCAAATATGGTATAATCTTAATGTTTAGAATTTTAACTATATTAAGGAGGTTACAAACCCAATGTCATCCGAAGAAATAAACGATTTTTTAATCGAACAAAATAAAAGTATGGAGTCACTCTATAAACCAGTTCTAATTAATCATTGGATGTCTGCAACAACAGGCAAAAAAGAGTGGAGTGAAAAATACGAAAGAGCCCTAAGCGATTACTTTGCTAATTTTTCTGAGCAAGAAACATTTAGAAAGATATCATCTTTTAAAGAAGATAAAAATCTTACGCCCATTCAAGTACGCCAATTAGACGACTTATTTAATAAAGTAATTAAAAATCAACTTGATAAAAGTGTAGTGGCTAAAACCTTAGAACTTGAAAAAGATATTTCACATATATTTAACACGTATAGACCTACGTTGGAAGGGAAAGAAGTAACAAACAATGAGTTACTAGATATTCTTAAAAGCAGTACTCAGGATGAAGAAAGAAAAGGAGCTTGGCTTGCAAGTAAACAAGTGGGGAAAAAAATTGAAAATAATCTCTTGAAATTAGTACATAAAAGGAATAAAGATGCACAAGCATTGGGATTTGATAATTTTTATCAAATGAGTTTAACAACCCAAGAATTGGATATAGATACGGTATTTAATACCTTTAATCAATTAAAAAATCTATCAGATGAACCGTTTCGTAAAATTAAGGGTGAAATAGACGAAGAACGGGCAGAACAAATGGATATTCAAATAGAAGAACTACGCCCTTGGCATTATGTAGACCCATTTTTTCAAGAAGCTCCTCCCGTTAACGGAGTAAATTTAGATAAATTTTATGAGGGTAAAGATTTAGAAATGGTTGTTACTAATACATTTAAAGCTATGGGATTAGATATTGAAGACATTCTTCAAAGAAGTGATTTGTACCCACGTGAGAATAAAAACCCATTTGGATTTTGTACAAATCTTGACCGTAAAGGGGATATAAGAGTTTTAGTAAATATGGATGAAAGTGTATTTTGGGCAACTGCACTACTACACGAGTTTGGTCATGCTGCTTATTTTAAATATATTGATCATAATTTACCTTTTATTTTACGTTTTCATTCACACTCATTAACTACTGAAGCCATTGCATTGTTTTTCGGACGGATGAATAAAACTTTGGGATGGCAAATGCGTTTTCTGGATTTAACAGAAGAGCATTTAAGAGATGAAATTCCTGCTATTGAAAAAATGCTTCAACGTCAAATGTTAGTCTCTGCAAGATGGATCATCACTTTTGTCTTTTTCGAAAGAGAACTATACGAAAATCCGGAACAGGACTTAAATAAATTATGGTGGGAGATTGTAAAGGAAATCCAGTTTGTTAATCCTCCTGAAGACACAAGTTATCCCGATTGGGCATCAAAAATGCACTTTTCATTAGCACCAGTCTCTTATCAAGACTATCTATTAGGTGAATTAACAGCATCACAACTTCAATATTATATAGAAAATAATATTTCTTCTGACCTATTCAAACCAGAAGTAGGTAATTATTTAAAAGAAAATTTCTTTAAATACGGAGCTTCTTTACATTGGAATGAAAAGATAAAAAAAGCTACGGGAGAATATTTAAATCCAGTTCACTTTATAACACAATTTTTTTAATCCAGTTTGGGGAGATCATGCAATGACGAGTGTAGGATATGAGGGATTTTATGATACAAGTTCTTCAAGTTGGAATAGACAACTAATTCTACATGATACTTGGTCTTATCCGAAAGATTATTGGGTTAAATGGTCTTCTTATTTTGACTGGATAATCCAAGTACGTCCATCCTAAATTAAGGAGAACCAAAATGAAGAATTTTATTATGCTATCGATATCTATAGTTTTACTATTAATTAGTGGATGCTCTCAAACAAGTTAAAAAGGAAGTAAAGATTTTATGGAGATCATTGGTGATATATCGGTATCTAAAATTGAAGTTGTTGATGGGAGAACTGGGAAAAGACATAGTATTACTGAAAAAGAAAAAATAAAACAATTTAATCAGCTTTTAAATGCACGGGAATATAGTGAATTTGAAGAGCATGAAAAAATAAAGGGATATATATAGTGCTACTCTTTATAGTGACAACAAAGAAGTTAATACAACATTTCTAGGTGATGAAATAGAAATTGAAGCTACTTATTATTCACTGAATAAGCCGATATTAGAAAAAGATATATCCAATCTATTAAAGTAAAAGAAAGACAGTTTAAAAGAGGATTGATTGCTATCCGTCAATCCTCTTCATTAATAGAATAAAACATGGGAAATCAATAAAACGAAATTTTATAAACAATTAGAATACTAAGGGGAAAGTATTTAATTGTGATGGCTTCTCCTTTATTCCACCAACCTATGCTCTCATTTACAAAAGTTATTATTGAAATTTCTGGCCACTCTGATTATAAATTTCCAACAGTCAGGTGCCACATACCAGGAACACATTCAGATTCAACATCTTTTTTAGATAATGGCTCTAAGTATATGGTGTGAATGTATTTCATATACCTTTACAGAGTGAATACCGACACGTTCAAGGGTATTTATTGCGGAAGTACCTAATATTTATGAACTTCAAAATCATAGTAAATATCAGTATGAACTTCTAACTCATATCCACTAAATAATTGTGCTAAAGAAACAAATTAAAACAAAATAGAATAAGGTATTTTATCAATACGAAACGAAGTGTTATCGTCATTAGACGGCAGTACTTCGTTTTTCCTTTTTTATTTGCTTTCATTGTTGGCACAAGAAGATTTTTTCTGCTCATTATATGATTTCTGTAAAAGCTTTAACCAACTCTGGTGCAATTTGAGTGGGAGCAGGGGCTGAAAAATATGCTGTTACATTCAAATTACGTTTATGTAATAATTTGGATACAATATTATCGGCATTTTTTGACGTTGTACGGCTTCGGTAGAGAACACATGGCGGAGAAGATGCGTTTTAATTGATACAGTTTTTTCATTTTGAGATTCAAAATATAAACCATGTAAGAGAAAACTTATAGAAGCATGCTCTCTAATGTGCTACCTTCGTATTGAAAGAATTATGGCTTTAGTTGTGTAAATATAAATGCTATTTGCAAGTCCTGTCTAAAAGCACTTTGAACATCGTTTCGGCCACGGCATTGTTATAAAGGTAACGCCACTTGCTTAAGAATAAGAAATGCCCTTAAATCCGAACTTTAAGGCAAATAAAAAGAATTCGTATTTAATATTGATGAAATTTCCAAAAAATCTTATAATTAAATTAATTGGAAATTTAAGGGGATGAGGTATTGCGTACGGTTAATGGTGTATTAGACAGCAGTGAGGTGTATAAAACGAACTAATGCGAAGGAGATTCACATGACAACTATCAATTCAAATCTTTTTTACGGGGATCAGGTAAAACTAACAGTAGCTAGAGAAGAAGACATTAATATTATGGTGAGATGGGAAGAAGATGCTGAATATCTACGTAATGTAGATACAGAAATAGCTCTACCGAAAACTAAGGAGAAATTGGCATCTGAAGGGAAATCGGATTCGAATGAAGCGTATTTCCGACTGAGAACAATTGCTGATGATCATTTAATCGGATTTGTGACAATTCATAGTATTGAATGGAACAATCGTGCTGGACTTATGGCAATTGGCATAGGAGACTCTTCAAATCGCAATAAAGGTTATGGATCGGATGCGTTGAAGCTGATACTTCGTTATGCTTTTCATGAATTAAATTTGGACCGGGTCGGGTTGGAAGTTATTGAATACAACAAAGGTGGAATAAGAGCGTACGAAAAAGTTGGTTTTCAACAGGAAGGTAGAAAAAGATCGGTAGTTTATCGCGACGGAAAAAGATACGACAGTATAGTTATGGGCGTTTTAAGGCATGAATGGGAAGCCATTTATAAAGAAAACTGAATTTAAAATAGGATAGAACCATAAGCATAACTCGTAATGGGAACGCGTCAGGAAAATATGATTTACAAATACTAAAAGACCAATTTCTTAGTGTACTGACTGAGAAATTGGTCTGTCTTTGTTTCTATAGTATTGAAAGAGACAACGGTTGTTACTTAAGGAGCGATTAATTTGTACAGGGCAAAGGTAAGAGGAGGTTAGTTTAGGATTTGCATAAGCCCTATACCAGATGTGAAAGTAAGTTCATTTTAGATGGACTATTTTATAAACACAAAGGCATTCATACATAGCACATATCAGCTTCTCGTGAAAGGATTTCCCCCGACAGTGGCGAACTATTAAATAGAAGGAGGGGAATGAAGTTGAAAAAAAAAATAAATGTCTTATCAATTTTTGCAGCCATTTTTACATTACTGGGTATAGCTTTCTGCACTTTTATCATTTCAATCCTAGCTGTACTTAGTGGAAAGATTTACTATGTGGATTTTATCATTACAGTGGCTGTAGTTCTATATGTATATTTTCTGATGCTTCTTTTCCATTTTTTTAAAACGAAAAAGAGAAAAAGGGTTTTTGCTAGTATAGCGGGAATAGCGATATTGGTTACTTTGGTATCTCCGATTTATCATATGTATATTGATCGGATTCCAACGGTTGCTGCAGAAGTAGATGTGTATAAATATCAGCCGTTCTCGGAGTATAAAAACATCCCCATTTTAGATGAGCCAGCGACATTGCAACTAACAGGCAATTTACCAAGAATGGACGGGGCTACGGCTCTTTATCCCTTATATGCCGCATTTGTGCAGGCAACATATCCAGAGAAAGACTATTCACCGAATGAGAGTGAAGTGATGGTCAATACGACGCCAGATGCTTATAGTAATTTATTTAGCGGCGATGTAGACATGATTTTCGTGGCTGCGCCTTCTGAATCACAAAAGAAAACGGCTAAACAACAAGGCTTAGATTTGAAGATGACACCAATTGGACGCGAAGCCTTTGTATTTTTTGTAAATCAAAAAAATAACATTGCTGGTCTAACACTAGAGCAAATAAAAGCGATTTATTCTGGTGAAGTAAGGAACTGGAAAGAGTTAGGTGGAGTGGATAATCCGATTCGTGCATTTCAGCGTCCAGAAGATAGTGGTTCTCAATCAGCGCTTCAAAAACTCATGGGAGACACGCCAATTATGCAAGCACCGAGTGAAGATATCGCTTCTGGTATGGGCGGTATTATTAATGAAGTTGCCCAGTACAAAAACTACAAAAATGCGATTGGCTATACATTCCGATATTATTCTACTGAAATGGTGAAAAACGATCAAATTAAACTATTAGAAATAGAAGGCATTGCGCCGACAAAAGAAATGATTCGCTCTAAAAAATACCCGATCACATCAGAGTTTTACATAGTGACAGCTGGAACGGACAATCCAAATGTGGAAAAATTGATTGAATGGATTTTATCGAAGCAGGGACAAGCATTAGTTGAAGATGTTGGGTATGTGCCTGTTGGTAAGTATTGAAAAAAAGAGCTTCTAACTTGGAGTTAGGAGCCTGAATTGTGTGCAGAGGGATTGAGAAAAGCTTCATGTTTAATTGCAGTAAGAGTATAAATAGATAATTTTTCTAATATTTTGGTAGGGTCAGTCATCATCCTCGTTATCATAGGTGGCATGATGCTGTCAGCTTTCGTATCACGATGATTGAGCTATGCTATATGATCTAGACAGGGCTATCCCATAAGTCGACAATTTTTGACTTATGGAATAGCCCTGTTTTTTTACTTTTTCATAGTCATCTTCCGCAAAATGGCATACGAATTGTCTTACATATTTAATTAATTGATTCCTTCTCTAAGTCCTCTGAAAAAATAAATAATGCTTTCTTAAATCCTTTTTACCTATTAGAACGTTAATCTATTTGTACTACTTAATAAAAATGAGGGGGGTTTTCTGAATGGAGGTGGCAATGATTGGGTGATAAAAAACTCATTAAACAGATACAACAGGGAAACAGCGATTTACTCGACGTATTAATTCGAAAATATTACAAGGATATTTATAGCTTTTGCTTTAGAAAAACTGTGAATTCCAATATTGCCGCTGACCTTACGCAAGAAGTGTTTTTAAAGCTTGTCCATTACATTCATAGCTATGTCCATGATGGAAAATTTAAAAATTATCTTTTTACGATAGCAAGAAATGTTTGCATTGATTACTACAGAAAAAACGGGGATGTCATCCAATTTAGCGAGGGTTTAGATGCACCAGCAAACGATGAAAATTTAACTAAAGTGGAACAATCAGAAATTGTCATGCAAGCTTTAAATGATTTGCCAGATATACAAAAAGATGTAGTTTTACTGCGGTTTTATCATGATATGAAGGTAAGAGATATTGCCGAAATTACACAAACAAGTCTCTCTACGACGAAATCAAGATTAAAACAAGGATTGGATAAGCTCAAAAAAATTATAAGTGAGGAGGATGTATTTTGAAGGATAAAAAAGTAAAAAACACTTTGGAAAAGTACCGTGTTCCACAAATACCGAATTCATTGATTGATAATACAGTTGGTCTTGCTAAAAGAGCGTTTGAAAGAACGGGTATCAAGTACGAAATGTCGTTTAGAGAGATTCTTGTAGGACAGATTAAATATATTTCTCCTTCTTTATGGGTTATCCAAGCTGCACTACTTTTTATCATTTTAGTTTTTTTGCTAGTTTCTAACAGTACTCATAATGCATATCAATCAGTAATTACCACAATTTCCGTGGCATCTCCAATTATAGCTCTTGTGGTGATCCCTGAACTCGCCAAAAGTTTTAATCATCACGTGTGGGAGATGGAATCGACCTGCAAGTTTGATCTCCAAAAATTGCTTGCCATTCGTCTTATTATCATTGGTGCTCTGGATATGTTTGTCATCACCATAATGGTGGTCATTACAAGTACTTTTTATGAATTGAGCTTTATCAATATTAGCTTATATATACTCGTTCCGTTTAATATGGCTAGCAGTATTTATTTATATATATTAAGGAGAATTCGAGGGAAAGCGGCGACAATTATTTGTTTAACAGTAGGAATATTTATGGCTTTAGGAGTTGGCTTGCTTGCAGTATACAGTGAGCTATATACATTAATATCTACTTTTATTTGGATGACAATGTTTATATTTTCAACCGTTGTTTTAGTTTATGAACTTATTCATATGTTGAAGTCATTACAAGAAGGAGAGAAATTAGAATGGAACTTACCATAGACAAACTTTCAAAGCATTATGGCGATTCTATTGCTGTAGATACGTTTTCAATTGTTTTACAACCAGGTATTTATGGCTTGCTTGGTGCAAATGGATCAGGGAAAACAACCTTGATGAGGATGATTTGTGACATCTTAAAATCGACATCGGGTGAAGTGAAGTATAACAATACAAATATTAAAAAGCTTGGTGAAGATTATCGAGACATATTAGGATATCTACCTCAACATTTTGGATACTATCCTGATTTTAAAGCATATGATTTCCTGATGTATTTTGCTTCGTTAAAGGGATTACCCCATTTCAAAGCAAAAGAAAAAAGTCTGGAACTGCTGGAAATCGTTAATCTTACGGAAGTAAAAAATAAAAAAATAAAAAGCTTTTCTGGCGGGATGAAGCAACGATTGGGAATTGCTCAAGCGATGCTTAATGACCCGAAAATCTTAATCTTAGATGAACCAACCGCTGGGCTCGATCCAAAGGAAAGAGTTCGATTCAGAAATCTTATTAGTACGTTTGGAAAAGATAGAATTATCATCTTATCTACTCATATCGTTTCGGATGTCGAATATATTGCCGATGAAATAATTGTGATGAAAAGTGGCCAATTATTAAACAAAGGCAATGTGACTCAAATTACAAAGAGTATTGAAGGTTTTGTTTGGGAATGCACCGTACCTAGCAAGGAAGTAAAGTATTTGAATGAAACATACACAGTTAGCAATTTGAAAAATGTTGGCGATCAGGTTAGCTTACGGATTATCGCCGATAAAAAGCCTTGCGAAGGTGCCGTAAATACACCTCCAAACCTTGAGGATCTATATTTGTATTATTTCGAGGAGGGTCCAGCACTATGAAAAGCTTAATCTTTTTTGAACTGAAGAAAATAATAGGTAGACGTATGACGATTCTTGCTATATTAGGAGCAATCCTCATGAGTATATTATTTTTTATTTTTGATGTAGCCGATGAAAGGCACTTCAATTCCGATATTCAAACACTTCACGGACTCGAGGCAATCCTCTTTGATCAAGAAGTAATGAGAGAGCTAAAAGGACATTTGACTGATGCGTATATTAACAAACGTGAAGCAGAACGAGCAGCCATTGAAAATAATCCTAATAATTTGGAGAAAATACCTGATAAGGAATTAGTAGAAAAAAAGAAGGAAATGAGAGAAGTGGGATTTTCCGAAACTGAGATTGCTAACGTACCTACGATGAAATTGAAAGATGATGTGTACATACGTGAACTCGACAAATATGACTTCCTTGGCAGTCATGTTGGTTTAAGCGTTATAATCCCTAAGATTATATCTGAGCTTGAAAATGACGAAATGAATAAAATCTACGATAGAAGATCCGGCCGGTTTTCCAACGCAAAAAGGCCATCATTGGCAGATAAAGAAACAAGTAAATTGCTCAGCATGTATAAGCAAGTTGACAAGCACTATTATTATGATTATTACTTCGGGTGGGATCGTCTGAGTGCTAGTTTTTCAGGATTTGTTGCCATCGTATTAAGTGCAGTAATTGTCATCTGTCTGTCGCCAGTCTTTTCTCAGGAATACAGTAATCATACAGATGCCATTATGTTACCAACAAAATATGGGAAAAATAAAGTGATTGTAGCTAAACTCGTCAGTTCATTAATTTTCACAACAGCTGCTTATCTATTATTTGCGGCGATTAATCTGGGTTTATACGCTGCTGTTTATGGGTTAACTGGATACAATAGCAATATTCAGCTTGACTTCTTTTATTACCAATCACCTTACAATCTCACCTTTTTAGGTTTGAATTTAGCTGTCTTAGGTTTAAGTTATATTGGTTTGACTTTTATGGCTGCAATTACGCTATTTATATCGTCCAAAGGAAAAAATCCGTTTATCTGCGTTATCCTTTCAGCATTGGTACTTTATATTCCAATGATCGACTTGTCAGGAATATCCCACATTGCTGATAAAATCATTGCATTGTTCCCTGTTAATATCATGAAGGCAATCGAAATTTTTGAGTTAGGCAAGTTTTATAATTTGTTCGGGACACTCTTGTTGCAACCTACTATGATGATAGTAACCGCTATTTTGATTTCCGCTATACTTGTAAGAAGCACGTACAAGTCATTTGAAAATCATCAGGTGTAGAAGTGTTTAATAAATGTGAAATTTAGATTTGCTGGAACTTTTACGAACGTTTATACTAATTGACTAAATAAAATTTGACGATCAATTTCAAAAGTGTACAAATATTTAATTCTATAATTGTTACGTTTTGATGCTGCAATTATTTGGATCTAAAAGAGAAGTTCTCAAAGAACCGTAACGTTTCAAAAGTCATACCACTTTTGAAACGTTTTTTCTAGTTCTCCAATAGCCATTCGAACAAATTTTCGGTAGGATACGAGTAAGAATATAAATAGAGGTGTTAGTATGGGAGTTACAGTGATTTTATTATGTGGATAATAAGGGGCAAGCAATATTAAAGTTTAATAAAAGTTGTTGAACCTCTTGTTATGCAAGATAAATAGACCATATACGTGTTCGACTTTTTAAATTAAATAGTCGAACATAAAAAGTGCGCTCTGATGAAAAACGCAAGTTGGAAAAAGACCCTTCGACGCCTATTAAACATAAAAGATATTAATTTTTTTAGTTATAAAAACTCACCAACCGGAAAATTGAGATTAATAGTAGTATTACGTAACATTGATGAATTAAGTTTAGAACTTTCTGAAAATAGATGCATTAAAACAACAACTCCTAAGGATTCACTAGATAAAGCACCTTCATCTTCGCTACCGATGAGTACTACATCTGAAACTATAGGCCATGCACCAGCACGATTATAAAAATAAGCTAAGGATGGTTTACATGTAAAAATACCGAAATCTATATTATTTTGTTTTTCAATCCACTTGGTAGCTTCAGCAACTGTTTGTAAGCCTAATCCTTGACCATGATGATTTGGATCAGTTGCTACACAACTCAGTCCAGCTATATTAAATGTTTGTCCTTTATGATTAATAGTTCTACGCACCACACCTACATAACTAACTAACTTTCCATCCATATAAGAATAAAATGAGCGTACATTAAATTCTTTATCATGAACTTCTGGAATTGTTTCCCCTGACAACGAAAAGAATTCCGGCCAAACTCGATGTAGCATTTCAGCAATGTCACGTCGTAATGCATTAGGTACTTGATTATATTCAATTGATTGTACGATACTAGTTGTCATAAGTTCCTTCTCTCACTTTCTGTTATATTTAGTTAAATATTCTATATAATTGTTGTAAATAACGCCAACGAACTATTAAGAAGTAAACAATTTGCACAAAGCAAAGACATCCAAGTTTTATGATTGAACCCATTATAATTGAATAATTTAAAAGCTGTCTCATCGAGTTGGTGCTACCCCCTATATACTCATCCCTAAAAAATATAAAAACAGAAAAGGTCATAGAATGGAATTTAACTCCATTTAATAACCCGTTTTTACATGTATCTCGGCTGAACCCCTAATTATCCAATACAGTATGCATTCCAACTGTAATCATTGGTACTTCTAAGGCACAGCTTATTTTTAGAGAACTAATGTATGTAAAAAGAGCTTCCGAAAATGGAATTCAAAAGAAAAATAACTGAGACAATTTAATTAGGCGCTCAGTAAAAGCATATTGAATAAATTCATTGTACTTAACCAACTGTTTCCTACAACGTAGTATTTTCCTGTTATAGCTGTTTCTTATCTATTTATAGGCTTATTGAAGTTGGTTCCTCAGGATAGTATAGATCTTTACGTAGGCAGACATCCCGATGTGTGAGTGTTACACCTTTAAAGCGAATCCAAATTTCATCATCTGCCATGACACCATGCGTTTTACGCACAATGCCCCAGCGATTATAGGCTTGCATATCTAGTGAAGCCAGTAATTCTTTTGCGTTGACCCGAGTAGAAGGGAAGGTTCGCCATTTTAGCCAACGTTCTAGTTCATCTAAACTAATATGCCCCTCCATAATCGGTGAAAATTGTTTGTTAAAATCATCAATATAGTTAATTACATATGGTGTGCCACCATTAGCTGGTTTTAAGTCAACATGAGCAATAATGTCATCCATCCACATTACGTCAAAAGTCATGTAATCAATCAATGGATTCACTTCCTTCAATGAATAAATGTTTCCATGCTGGATCACGCAACTGTGAAAGTAATACGTCCTTAGCACGTCCAAAATCGTACGGAGACTGTTCAATTGCAGCTACTAATTTCTCTTTATCAATGAATGGTGGCCCTTCGTAAAGGGAAAGTTGTTTTGTAAAAGATGAATTCAGTGGTTTTGCCTTCACTCTTCGCTTTAAGATAGTTAATGGTTTTCCAGTTGCATAGTCTTTTTCATCAGATAGTAGGCTAAGCCCATTATCGAAAATCGGTGCCAGCTCCCATGTTTTTTCTTTTGGATCATATAGGAATAAAATGTTATTCGTATGCCGATCTTCATTTAGAATAAGTGCATCGAAAGCGAATAGCTGTGCAATCTGATGAGTTACAACGAGTCCTGTATACTGCTCGACCTGCGTCATCAATTGCTCGAATTTTTCTTTAGTAGAAAGTGTTTTGTTACTTGTAATAGAATCAGTAGAGCTGAAATTTGCTTCAAATAAGCGCTCAAGTGTCACTTCCTGTTTTGTACCACGAAAATCGAGTGAATAGCAGCCGTCAAATTGTTCACCGTCAGCTAATTGAATGATACATGGCTGATAGACGACATATTTAGAGCGGTCAAGAGTTGAGCATTTAAGTACGAGTGAAGCCAATACTTCTGCTTGGCCCTCATAACCTCGCGCATTTTGTTTGACCCACTTGTTGCCGATACGCCATTTCGATTGATCGCCTTTACTAGAAGTACTAATAATATGTTCAGCGTCGATAGGAATATGAATTGTTTCCATTTCATCACATCCAATTTATTATGAGTTTCTTTTATTATATAGTGCTTCATCGTTTACCGCACGAAAAGTTGTCCATCGAGTATTGTTTGTCGCTTCTATCTTTTATGGAAGTGAAAAATCTTAGAAGCTGCTAACTAAATATGTTTAAATTTCTTGGGTCAGATCAATATATATAAAAGCAGATATTAGAGCCAATCGGTATGAAAGACTCATTTGTTGGGCTAAATCAAGTTCAGTCCACTGAGGTGGCTTCCGGTTATAAAAGAGGATTTATGAAAGAGCATGCATACACTCCACCAATTTATAGGAGGAATGTACCAGCTGGAAATGTTGTAAGCAACACGAATGATATAGAGAAATGGGTGCAACTACAGCTAGGAAACGATTCGAGCCATGCGATTGACAAATAGATCATTCAAGAATCGCACATCCCTGACCAGTCCGTAGAGCCTTTTGATAAGAACACCTATTATGCCGGCGGGTGGGGAGTTATGAAAAAAAAACGAAAAAAAATATATATTACATGCTGGAGAGAATCCATCATTTACCTCGTATTTCATCATGCAGCCTGATGAAAAATTAGGGTTAACCATTCTGTCTAATATGAATAGGAATTTTACTAAAGCAATAGGTCAAGGCGTGGTGGATTTGTGGGAGGGGAAAACCGTTACCACTAATCATTCCGACAGCTATCACAACAGAACTAACAGAACTATCTTTAACAGTAATATTTTAGTAATGCTTGTTTCAACCTTAAGTGTAGAAAAACCAGAAGTAGGAACATCTGATCTACTAACTTCGTGTCAAAATCCCTCTTAATATTTCTTTATATTTTGATGGCTCAACCCATCCAGTTTCTTCGGGTTAAATCCAGTTCTTCCGCAGAAGCTGTTAAACTGAATACACCAATCAAACTAAATAAAGCAAAAGCGAAAACCAAACTAAAAATACGTTTCATACTAAATATACCTACTTATGCAATAAACGTAATACCAGCATAGCTTTTATTAAATATAAAATTTTGTGATATTTATAATTAAAATGGTAGTTTAGACTTCGTTTCTCCCTATCATCGAATATTAATTGTTAACTATAATCAACATTTTTGATAAGATGGAACAACCATCAAAATCATATCTTGTATACATTGTATTTTTTATAATTATTATATAAAATTGGGTCTGCACCAAAAGAGTATTAATAAACAAAAAATTTGTAAACCTTACTCTCATAAGGATTATCGTTTTATAAAAGGAGTGTATGATGAAAAAGTTATTAAGAGTAATTCTAATCGTATTGGTGATATTTATAGGAATTATGTTTGGCAGCATAATTTTAAATAAAACATATCATACAGAGTTTAAGTCTTTAAATGAAACTGATCAAAACATGTTAAAAGAATTATCTACTATCTATAAGAGCTTCGAAGAATCGAGTGATAAACTTTGGAATGAAGATTATCATTTCGAAAAAAAGCCATTAGTTCTGATACGTAGTAATAAAGGTGGAGGATTCTTTAGACAAGAAGCTTATGCAGTTAATGTAAAGGGATTAGAAAATAGTATTTTTGCAAAAGAAATAAAAGTCCCAAATTCTTTGCATTTACCTAAGGTCTATCGCTTAACTCGTTTTGATTTTAGAACTATTTCTACCTGGATGCCTTGGAACTTTGGGGAAATAAATATTAACGATATGGATGTATTTTATTTAAAATATTATCCTAAAATGTTTAGAAATCCAGATTTATATTTTGATTTTTCGTCTTTCTTATTACATGAGGCTTTTCATGCTTATAAACAAAAAGATTGGACATATGATGCAAATGCTGGAGAGTTTATTCACGAATATCCGATAAATAAAGAAAATTACGCGTTAATGGGATTAGAATTTAATCTATTAGATAAAGCAATGATTGATACGAACCCAGAAAGTATCAAACAGGCATTATATGATTGGACAATTGTACGTAATTATCGCTATAAAAAATGGCCTCAATTAATTGGAGAAACAAAAACTGAAGCAATAGAAGGTTCAGCACGATACTTAGAGTATCGTTATAGTAATTTAACTGGTGGAAATCTTATGGTACTTGCAAAGAAACAGAAGCCATATCATGTTACTTTTATGGAGGCGTTCAACTTCATTGCTAATGGACAGGCAGAATCTCCAAGGTTTTTAGAGCGGAATATGAGATATGAGACTGGTTCAGCTCTTGAATTAAGCATGGATAAAGCAAATATTCCATGGAAAGAAGCTATTGAAGATAGTGCAACTAAACAAGGAAAGACACCATATGAAGTATTAAATACGTACTTTAATAAAAATGATACGCCCACAATTGAAAATAAAATAAAAGAAATTAAAGAGAACAATGACTATGAAACACTTTTAGAACAAGGAGAAAAACTGGTGAAATTAAGTAACGAGTAAAGAAAATATAATTTGAAAAAGAATCTCCTTTAAAGATCTTATTGAAGGGGATTCTTTTTTCATTTTATAGGTTATATACACTACCAAAAAACTTGGTTTTGATAATTAATTTTGAACCGCCGTATACGGAACCGTACGTACGGTGGTGTGAAAGTTCGGAGGCTAGTCGCCTCCTCCTACTCGATTAATCCTTAAACTTTCCTTAGACTTTACCTAAAAAGTTCATAATCTTTTTAGGTACGATAAAAGCAACAAGAAAGGAGATAAGAATATGTTGAGTGAAATTTGTTTGGTGATTGCCATGTTAGCGTTAGGTTCTATGCTACTGGCTGCTGTTAGCGGTCTATTAAAAGACGGGTTAAAAGGACTAAAAAGAAATGGGAAATGGGCAGGTATTTCATTAGTGATTTACGTTATCGCTTTTGCCGTTTTTCTGATTACACAATGAGAGAAAAGAGGTGTAGTTTCATGCTGAATATTGAAAATGTTAGCCTGACCATAGGGGCATATACATTGTTGGACAACATCAGTTTACAATTGAATGAGGGGAAAATATATGGACTACTTGGCCCGAATGGTGCAGGGAAAACAACCTTATTCAAGTCTATGCTTGGTCTAACTGCCTATTCTGGGAAAATTACTTCGGATAATCAACTATTATCAAGCCGTGATTTTGGCAGCCTGATTGAATATCCTGCTTTTTACAACAATCTGACAGTCGTGGAGAACTTACAGCTTCATTCACAATATCTGGAAATTCAACAACCAGACATTCAAAGTTCCTTGGAACAAGTAGATTTATGGGGAGCGAGAAAAAAGAAATTTTCCCAGCTCTCACTTGGTATGAAGCAGCGTTTAGGAATTGCCCGCGCTTTTCTGGGCACGCCTAAATATCTGCTTCTTGACGAGCCAACCAATGGGCTTGATCCGATGGGGATTAAAGAAATTCGCATTTTGCTTAAAGATAAGCTGAAATCCCCTCAACATTGTATTTTGGTATCAAGTCACAATCTTACTGAAATAGCAGCGATTGCAGATGAATTGATTTTTATTCATGGCGGGCAAATTATCAAAACCATGCAGAACACTTTTGAAAATGAACAGGATTTAGAAAAGCTATATGAGGATATTATGATCTCCTGCCAAAAGGAGGGCGCATAATGAAAACCTTAATCATAAATGAATTTCGAAAACTCAAAAGAGAATGGTTTTTGCTTATGTTGCTTCTGCTTACGCTTATTCCAGTACTGACTGGCAGCTTGGGGTTATTCCTAAATGAAGGTCAAAAGCCTCTTGGTGATCTGTTTTTTTTCATCAATAATCAATTTTCACTGTTCTTTCCTATGGTGGTATTTATTTTGATTGGCTCTTTGTTCTATCAGGAGTATAAGAACAAAACCTACATCAATTGGATTACTTATGGCTATTCAAAAACAAAGCTGTTTTTTTCAAAAACTATCGTTGGGATTATCATTGCTTTTGTACTTGCCGGGCTTATGTACCTGTTTCTTGTAGCTTTCTTTCCCATTATCATGAGCATGGGGAAAATTACAATCGGCTCTACAAGTTTTATTGATATTACAAAAGGATTTTTTCTTGAAGTTTTGCTGTTAGTGCCAATTACCATTGGAGCCGGAGCAATCGTTATCAACTTGTCAAGAAATATTGTTGTAACCAGCGTACTTGGTGTGATTTATGGCTTTGTATCTGTTTTCTTTATTGGAGCATCGCAAGGCTACTTTATTCCCGCTGCCTTTGCATATCGTTTATGTATGTATTTTGTGGATCAAACTTCATACTATGATAACCCTACAATGGCTACATTAACTGGTTTAACAAGCTACCTTATCATATTTACAATTTTGTTTTTGATAGGTTTACTACTTTTTACACGCAAACGAAAAATAGAAAACTGATATGCTTTTCAAGTCCACTGCCTGATAAAGGAAAATTCAAAATAAATATTTAAAATAAATTCCTAATATTAGAATGCAATTTTCAGCACATATGAATCCACAAACAAACTATTCTCCCTGTATACTTATATATATTAAAATATGGAATCAAAGGAGATGTACATATGGTCTTAAAAAACACTTTTAAAAATTATTAGAGGTTTAGAAGAGATACCTACTCCTATTTTTAATTTCGACAGTATTATTATTGACAATAAATATTACGAGAAGAAAGATTTGATTTTGTTATTACATAGTTTAATGTAAGCAGAAGTGAAGCTGAGATTCGTTTGATTTAAAACATTGCTACGGAAGTATTTGGTGCGCATGGGGAATAAAAGTCAAGTCAACGGATTTTACCTTGCGACTAATTAGAAAACTAATAGGATTCTTAGAAACATCTCATTTTTACAGTGTATAGGAAAAACAGTTTGTAGATTGAAATCAAATCACAAGCTGTTTTTATTTGTCTTAAATTTGAAGTGGTAAGGGCAATGACATCAGGGTAGGTTCATTTACTTTTTGTTGAATAGCACGAGAAAATTACTTGTGTACAAAAACGATAAAATTAACACAAGTGTAATAGTGAATTTATTTTATACTTTAACAGATATAACAAATATTTTAATTTCTATATCGAATATTATCATAATGGAATTGATCAAAGAATAGTATTTTTATAGTAAAAGTATTATGGAGGTGGAGTAGATAGAGAACAACATTGAAATGCGTATTATCGAATGCTATTTTTCGGAAATATATTCAAGTGAATTCACTACCTGCATAAGAAAGGACGATACAAAAGGGGTCTACTAGCTGGGTATCTAGATTAAAGATTATTAAATAGAGGTATTCTTTCTACTTGAGTATAGTCAGGTCGTCTACGGCAATAAGAAACTATATCATTCAAATTGTACTTGCAGGTAATAGGTCCTTGAGCTAAGGGTACATGGTTGCTCTGTTTTTTAACTAACTTTCTTCCATTCTGATTGACAATACCAATTGATTTATTCGAGTTTTGCAAGAATCTCTAGCAAGTGGGATATCTAGTGAGAGTTTCTTTAATAAGCATATATAGTCTAGTAATTTCACACTGGAAGGGGAAAAATCGAATGGCAGAATTTCATCAACAATCAACAGATGAAGTAATGGAGCTGTTGGACGTAACAAATCAAGGATTGAGTGATTATGACGTCCAAAAGAGACAAAAAGAATATGGTTATAATGAATTGCTTGAAGGAAAAAGGACAAGTACATTCGCCGTTTTCTTTGGACAGTTTAAAGATTTATTAGTCATTATTTTAATGATTGCCGCTTTCATTTCATTACTATTAGGTGAAGTAGAAAGTACTATTGTGATTATGATTGTCGTTATTTTAAACGCAATCTTGGGCACTGTACAGCATGTGAAGGCAGAACAGTCTTTGGATAATCTAAAAGCTTTGACATCTCCTGTTGCAAAAGTGATGCGAAATAACCAGCTAGAAGAGATTTCTTCTGAAGATATAGTGGTTGGAGATCTTCTCTATTTGGAGGCTGGTGATTATATAAGTGCTGATGGAAGATTATTAGAAAGCCATAATCTGCATATAAATGAAAGTTCGCTGACAGGTGAATCATTGGCTGTAGCGAAAAGTACAGCGCCCATCAAAGAAGATCATGTAACCATTGCTGATAAGAAAAATATGGTCTTCACTGGAAGCTTTGTCACCAATGGACGTGGTACTGTAATTGTTACAGCTATTGGAATGCAAACAGAAATCGGAAAAATCGCAAATTTACTGGATACTGCGAAAGAGAAGAAAACTCCTCTACAAGTAAGTCTAGATCAGTTTGGGGAAAAATTAGCTTTAGGTATTACGATGATCTGTTTAGCCATTTTCACTATTGATCTTTTTCGAGGACGCGAGTTAGGAGAATCGTTTATGTTTGCTGTTTCGCTTGCAGTTGCAGCAATTCCAGAAGCATTAAGTTCGATTGTTACCATTGTGCTGGCTTTTGGAACACAAAAAATGGCGAAGGAAAATGCCATTATTAGAAAGCTCTATGCTGCCGAAAGTCTGGGAAGTGTATCTGTTATTTGTTCAGATAAAACGGGAACATTAACCGAAAATAAAATGATTGTTCAACAAGTATATGTTGATCAAAAAGCCATTCCACATGATCAACTACATACAGAAAATGCAATTGAGAAAAATCTTATCTTAAAGGCACTTTTATGTAATGACGCCTTGGTAAGAGATCATCAAGAAATCGGTGACCCTACTGAAATTGCACTCGTAAAATTAGGGAAGCAGTATGATTTTGACGAAGTAATCCTAAGAACCCACTATCCAAGAGTGGGGGAAATTCCTTTTGATTCAGACAGAAAGCTAATGAGTACAGTGAATCATATCAATCAGCAACATATCATCATTACAAAGGGAGCATTAGATGTTCTACTATCTAAAATTGTGAAAATCGAAACTTCTAAAGGTATTCTTAATATTACGGAAGAACATCGTAAAAAAATCGAAGAAGTGAATCGGGATTTTTCCATGAATGGATTAAGAGTACTAGCAATTGCTTACAAAGAGATAAGGGGAAATCAAAAAGTCGATTCAGGATTCGAAAATGATTTAATCTTTGTCGGATTAATCGCAATGATGGATCCTCCGAGAAACGAATCAAAAGCAGCGGTTGAAAGCTGTATAAAAGCTGGTATTAAACCAGTTATGATTACAGGTGACCATAAAATAACAGCCACTGCTATTGCCAAACAAATTGGTATTTTAAAAGATCCATCCGAAGCAATCGAAGGATATGAAATTGAAGGATTAACTGATCAACAACTACAAGAAATGGTGCAAGATTTCTCTGTCTACGCCCGAGTAACACCAGAACATAAAATTCGTATCGTGAAAGCTTGGCAGGAAAAAGGTAATGTCGTTGCAATGACGGGAGATGGTGTCAATGATGGCCCTGCCTTAAAACAAGCCGATATCGGTGTTGCGATGGGGATAACCGGTACCGAGGTAGCAAAAGATGCATCCGCTATGATCTTAACGGATGATAATTTTTCAACGATTGTCAAAGCTATTTCGAATGGAAGAAGCATCTACACGAATATTAAAAACGCCATTCTATTCTTATTATCAGGGAATGCAGGTGCTATTTTTGTTGTTTTATATGCAACAGTATTAGGGTTGCCAGTTCCCTTTGCACCTGTGCATCTATTATTTATTAACTTAATTACCGATAGTTTGCCAGCAATTGCAATAGGTTTAGAGCCTCATAATAAAAAAACAATGAAGGACAAGCCTAGAAATATTCACACCCCATTATTAAATAAAAAATTTACTACTCAAGTAATGCTCGAAGGTTTATTAATTGCTATCTCTACGATCATTGCTTTTCGAATGGGAATGTCAATGGGAGATACTCTAACAGCAACCACAATGGCATTTTCAACATTATGTTTGTCAAGATTAGTACATGGCTTCAACTCCAGATCAAAAGAATCGATTTTCAAAATTGGCGTATTTTCGAATAAATATACTTGGCTAGCGTTTTTAATAGGTTTTTTATGTTTACATTTAGTATTATTTGTTCCATCGCTTACGGGTGTGTTTGAAGTCGCAACATTAAATGGAGTACAATTAGGTTTAATTTATAGCTTGTCCTGTATGCCGTTTCTAGTTAATCAATGGTATAAACTGTTGTTCGTAAGAAGTAGATAATGCCATTACAAATAATGATTACAAAGCGATTTGCCTAAATTTATATTCTTAAAAGTGAGAGTAATAGTGAACGATCAAAACGTTTCAAAAGTAATAACGCTTTTGAAACGTTTTTCTCGTTCATCAATAGCCAACCGAACAAATTTTCGGTATGATACGAGTAAGGATATAAATTGAGGTGTTAGTATGGGAAGTACAGTGATATTAGCTGAAAAGCCATCGCAGGCGAAAGCCTATGCGGATGCTTTTCAAGTAACAAAGAAAACAAAACATTACATAGAACTTGCGCCAAATCAGACGTTTCCGGATGGGGCGACGATTACTTGGGGAATTGGTCATTTAGTTGAGTTGAAGCAGCCTGCAGATTATAAACCGGAGTGGAAGCGCTGGTCACTGGCGCAATTGCCGATGATTCCGGAGAAATATGAATTTCGTGTGGCAAAGGGTAAGTGGGATCAGTTTCAAGAGGTGAAGCGGCTGTTCAAAGAGGCGTATGTGCTTATTAATGCCTGTGATGTCGACAGAGAAGGGTCTAATATTTTTTATTCTATTTATCGTCAGACGGGGGTGCGGCAGAAGCCGGTGAAGCGTCTTTGGATTAATTCGTTAGAGGTAGATGAGATTCGTAAAGGATTTGCGAACTTGCGTGATAATGAGAAGGATTTACTGCTATATCATGAGGCGCAGGCGCGACAAATCAGTGATTGGCTTGTTGGGATGAATGCGAGTCGGTTGTATACGATGCTACTAAAAGCGAAGGGTTTGAATGAGACGATGTCGATTGGCCGTGTCCAGTCGCCGACGGTTTATATGATTTATCAAAAACAAGAGGAGATTGAACATTTTAAACCGACAAACTTTTATGAGTTAATAGCTGGATTTTTGGCTGAAAACGGGCCATTTAAAGGAAAGGCCACTATTAAGAAGGACAAGCGTGAGGAAGTTGAGCAGCTACTGCAAAAGGCTGGTATCACTGAAGGTGAGGTTCTTCCAGGCATTATTAAAGATGTCAAAAAAGTGCGTAAATCTGTGAACCCGCCTAAATTACATGCTCTTTCCACATTGCAGGCGAAAGCCAATAAAATATGGAAATATAGCCCGGCAAAAGTATTAGATGTTGTGCAAGGATTGTATGAGAAAAAACTGGTATCTTATCCACGTTCAGATTGCCAGTTTATAACCGAGGCTGAATTTAGTTATCTGGCTGATCGAGTGTCAGATTACCAGAAAATCGTTGACAAGCCGTTTGAACTTGCAAATGCTCGTCCGCAAAAGCGTTATGTAGACAATGCACAAGTAGAGGAGCACTATGCGATCATTCCAACGAAAACAATTCCAACAGCGGCAAAAGTGCAAGGCTTATCTCCAATGGAGCGAAATATTTACTTTGAAATCGTGAAAAGTGCTCTGGTGATGTTCCATAGAGATTATGTGTATGAAGAGACGACGATTTCGACGAATGTGAAGGAAATTGACTTCAAAACTGTTGGGAAAGTGGAGCTGGATCCCGGATTTAAAACACTTTGGAGTGGAGCGGAACAGACTAAGAAAAAGGATGAGGAACCGTTATTACCTCAAGTTAATACGGGCGAGGTAGTGGAGTCAAAAGTAGCTATTCATGAGGGAACAACTCAGCCACCGAAGCCTTATTCAGAAGGCCAGCTTGTTCAAATGATGAAAACGTGCGGCAAGCTTGTGGAGGATGAGGGCGCTAGCGATATTTTGAAAGAAGTAGAAGGGCTAGGTACTGAAGCAACACGCTCAGGTATTATTGAGACTATCAAACGCCATGGTTATATTGATGTAACAAAAAATATAGTTTCGATAACAGATAAAGGGCGCGTGTTATGCCAGACGATAGAAGGCTCGTTACTATCAAGCCCTGCAATGACGGCAAAATGGGAGACATATTTGCGGAAAATCGGTAATGGTACTGGTTCAAAAGAAGCTTTCATCCAAAATGTCTGCAAGTTTTTGAATCATTTAATAGAAGTAACTCCGCAAATGGTGGAGAAAACAGACATTCAAGCCGCCGCTGAGAATAGTGCTTCAAATGAGCCACTTGGACTTTGCCCTATTTGTAAAAAGGGACAGATGTTATCACGGAAAAGTTTTTATGGCTGCTCAAATTATAAAGCGGGCTGTAAATTTACTATATCCAAAACAGTTGCCGGTAAAAAACTTTCACCAAAGCAAGTGTCAGATCTTTGTCAATTCGGTGTGACAAAGGAAATGAAAGGTTTTAAATCGAAGAAGGGTTCAATGTTTAGTGCGAAATTGAAGCTAGTAGAATGTAAGATTGTGTTTGATTTTTAGTATATAAGTGTTTAAAGCGATTAGCCTACCCGCATCCGACATTCGGATTAATAAGTCTAGAACAATGGGTTCCGTTTATCGGATATCACGAAAAAAGGCATATTGAACAGATTGAAGAATTAAAAGAAAAACTATAAATCAATTGTTTTTCAATATGAGAAACACCAAAAGGAAAATTATCCGATTAAGGAAGCAGGATCTCTAAAGGGAATAAATTAATTAACAATAAAAAAACAGACATTTTAATATACTGAAATAGTGCACTGACCTAAAAATATGAGACAAATAAAAACACCTTTCGTTGAAAAAATGGGTATCCTACTTTTAAAATCAACGTGGAGGTGTTTTTTCTATGGGAACAAGAGTCAGTTATCCAGTAGAAATTAAAATGAAGGAAATTGAGATGAGATTAGCTAGGATTCCTGTAAAGCAAGTATTAGAAGAGTTGAATATTCGTAATCACAGTCAATTAAAAACATGGTTGAAATGGTATCGAAAAGGCGAATTACATCGGCTTGAACAGCCAGTGGGTAAACAATATACCTTTGGTAAAGGACCTGAGTATGAAAGTGAAACCGCTAAGTTACAAGTTGAAAATCGTTATCTAAAGCAACAGATTGAAGTATTAAAAAAGTACGCAGAGTTGGAGAGGAAGTGGTCCCAAGAGTCGTAGTTCAATTAGTGGATGGGTTAAAAGGAAGCATGTCAATTGGTGAAATCTGTCTTCATTTAGGAGTCGCCCGTTCGTCTTACTATCGTTGGAAAGCAAAAGTTCATACGCAAATACCAAAGGAGCTTCGAGACCAACAAATTGGTAACTTGTGCAAGCTACACAAATTTAGATACGGTTATCGAAAAATCACAAAATCATTAACAGGTATTAGTGATCAAGGATCTGTCTATACATCTTATGTACATCAAAAAACAATCAAAGAAAAGGGAATTACTATGAGCATGTCTTGTAAAGGCACTCCCGTTGATAATTCCCCAATCGAAACGTTTCACTCTTCGCTAAAGTCTGAAACGTTCTATCTCGACGAAATTTATCGCACGACAAATGCGTGTGTTATAAATATTGTCGAAGAATACATTTATTATTATAACAATATCCGGATTAAAACGAAATTAAACAGCCAGTCGCCGGTACAATACCGTCAACTGGCTGCAAAATAAGGTGTTTTCTTATTGTCTCAAAAACGACACTCAGTGCCTTTTTGTTAAATAAGATTATATTGTTTCATTAATAAAAATTTATCTATGTATACCCCTAGGTATACATAGATAAATTTGAAATTAGAATATTAGTTGTATATTTATTTAGTCTCATAAATTATACTTATCCAAAACTTTTTTGGAGTATTGCTGTTTAGTATATGCAAGCCTAATAGATTAGGCTAAATTTTTTATTAGCTAGAGAACTCATATACAATCATATCAAGATTGAGATCGTGAAGTTATAGTTAAAAAAATCATGTATAGTAGAACAATAGCGGCTATTGTCATGTAGGATATTGTTAATCCAAATGCATCTGCTATAGTACTACTAGCTATTGGCCCAATCATCATACCGATTGAATAAGCTGTATTATAAAGGGCGAAGGTAATTCCATATGAATTAATACCACTTTTTTGAGATATATCTGCGAGTTGTGGAAGGCATGGTGCAAGAACCATTCCCATACTGATTCCCAAAAAGGCTAGAGCGCATACTTGAAGCCAAAGCATATCTGGAAGAGCAACCAAAGGTAGTGCTATAGCTACCATAATTAGGCCTATAATAATTGCTTTAATGTACCCAATACGAGTAGACATTGTACCAATAATTGGAGTTGCTAAGCCATATGCTAGAGTTGGAACAGCAAATAGCAGGCCTATAACACCAGGTGTTGCACTTAAAACTTTTTGTAAATGTAGTGGAAGTGTTGGTTCTAATACACTTGGAACAGATGCGCCAATTATAATAACACCGGTAATAATTAATAGTTGACGATTACGTAATACTTTAAATGGAGATGGTGAATCTTCAGATTTAGGATGGGGAACGTCTTTAAGTAGAAAGAGACGTAATAATCCATCAATAAACGCTAAACCTGCGGCAACTAAGAATGGGAGTCGATAATCTCCTAGTTGATAAAGCCATCCACCAATTGTTGGTCCTAAAAGTGTACCAGCAGCTTGACCTGATAATGCAATGCCCATTATTTTCCCTCGTTCATCTGAAGGATATAGGTCTGCAAGGAGTGCTAGACCTGCTGTCCAAGTCGCTGCAGCTGCAAGACCTTGAAGGGAGCGTGCAACAACAAGGAGCCAAAAGCTGTCGGCAAAAGCAAATAAGATTGTTGCAGTTCCTAAGCCTAATAATCCCCATAGCATAGGTCCTTTTCTACCAATTTTATCTGATAATGCTCCAAAAATAGGAGTTGCGATAAATAGCGTTATGGCATAGCTACTGAACAGGAATCCGATAGCTGTTTGAGAAGCTCCTAGTGATGTCGCATATTTTGGCAAGATTGGCACAACTAATCCATAGATAAGCATATCAGTGAATACTGCTAAAGCAACTACCAATAGGGCTGCCTTTTTAGTTTTCTCTGAAACAAGCGTACTATTTATTTTAGGCATATTCTCCATTCTAGAATCCTCCCTTGTTCCGTTTAAATATTTAATTTTAATTCTTTTTTCATATCTGCAATAAACTTCAATTGCATCTCACACTGAGCATAAATATTATTAAAAATCATCATAACATTTTGAGGAATTTCCATAATTTGAGATTTTTCTTCTTGCCCAATCTTCATGTCTTCACAAATTTTTTCAATTATTTGTTTCTGGGTATCTAAGGCTTTCAAAATTTCTTTGGTATTAGCATTTTCCATGAAAGTTAAAGCTGTATATAAAGCAGTAGGGAAAATAACCGATGATTTTTCAAATGATTTAATTAATAATCGTTCAAATTCCATTTTCCCTTTTTCAGTAATGGAGTAAATAGCTTTTGAACGATTACCAGTCTGTTCTAATGTGTCTAAAATTACAAATTGTTCTTTATCCAATTTTTTCAAAGCATGGTAGATGGATGCGGGTTGTACATATGCCCATTTATCAGTTTGAGCGGATTGCATCTTCTGTTGAATTTCGTAACCTGACATTGGACCATACTGTGATAGTAATCCAAGTACCATAACACGTGTCACTATATCACCTCATATTTTATGTTTACTAAATTATTAATACTAAACGTTTAGTGTTGTCGACCACCAAATAATAACATTTTATTAGAGGCATGTAAAGGGATGTTTATTAATTCTTATAAAAATCAGCTGTTTTATAGGTATTTATATAATTATATAGTATAAAAAATAAACATAAAAATTTCCAAGTTAAATATTTACATGTTAAAGATTAGGTGATAGAATACTATTTAACTTGAATACTAAATGTTTATTATTATTTATATATTACTAAACATTTAATTATAAATGTTTAGTAATATGGATATTAATTTTATATTACTAATGTATGAAATTGTGTTTCAGAATGGAGGGGAAACTTTAATTTTGATTTGCTTATGTAATTGGTATTCATATTGATGTGAAAAAAAGTTCCAAAGGGGAGTGATCACTTTATGTTTCAGAAATTAAATAAAGATATTAAATTTATACAAAAAAATGATCCATCAGCTAAAAATACGCTTGAAGTAATTTTCTGTTATCCCGGACTTCATGCTGTATTTATGCATAGGATTGCTCATGGCTTATATTGTAGGGAATTTTTTTTTATTGCACGGCTTATTTCTGTTGTGAATCGTTTTTTTACTGGAATAGAAATTCATCCGGGAGCTAAAGTTGGAGAGGCATTGTTTATAGATCATGGTATGGGAGTAGTTATTGGTGAGACAACTGAGATAGGAAATAACGTGATTATTTATCAAAATGTGACATTAGGAGGAACAGGAAAAGAGGTAAATAAACGACATCCTACTATAGGTGATAATGTCATCATTTGCTCTGGGGCAAAAGTATTAGGATCTATAAAAATCGGGGATAATTCAAAAATTGGTGCCGGAGCAGTTTTATTAAAAGATGTCCCATCAAACTGTACTGTGGTGGGAGTTCCAGGAGAAGTGGTAAGGTGGCATGAAGATTCAATTCAAGGAGAGAAAGTTGAAGTGCAAAATGTTTTGTAATATGAAAATCTTAATTAAAGGAGAAAAATTATATGCAACAAATGTTAAAGAAATCAATTGAAAAAAAATTTGGGGATGATGTGTATTTTTGGTCATCATCTGTTAGATGGGAAAAAAAAGATAGTGAGGTTCAAATTGAGATGTTCTCATATGTGGACATAGCATTAGAGATATTTCCTAAGTTTTATTATATAACGCAAAAAGGAATACGTATAGAAAATTTAATGAATGAGTTTTCTGATGTTAATCCAGATAAACTATTAGGTTTTATCAAAGATCTTGTTGCGAATAAAATTTTAGTTAATACATTACTAACACCTCAAGAATTATATTTTTCACAGTCAAATCTTTTTTCTAACCCTTATAGTCAGGACACATTTATTGATCCGGAGAAATATCAAGAGTTTAAAGATGAACAATTATCACGTAGTTTTCAAAATGTAACAAATGTATCAATAAAATTAGTAGATGCTGAATTTCCAGAAGTTATTACAAAGCGTAAAACATATCGATCTTTTGATATGAAAAATAAAGTACCATTTGAAACAATTTCAAAATTGATATCGGTATTTAAACAGTATCAAACAGAAGGAAAGGTACGATATAATTATGCAACTGCTGGAGGCTTATATCCAATTGATTTGTTTATATATATAAAAGACCATCGAGTAGAGAATATCAAAGCAGGACTATATTGCTATAATCCTATTGAAAATTCCTTACAATTAGTAAGTAATACGTGTGTAATTACTGATGAAACACATTATTTTGTTAATAAAGAAATTTATAACTCTTCAGCTTTTTCGATCTTTTTAGTGTACAACGGAAATGTTACACTTCCTAAATATGGAGGAATGGGATATTTCTATGCTGCTATAGATAGTGGTATCATGGTGCAGTTATTAACTCAGGTTGCAGAAATGAATAATATCGGATTATGTTCGGTGGGAGATATTAATTTTAGAAAAATAAAAAAATATTTCAAGTTATCCTCTAATCATGTATTAATACATTCAATTGAAGTTGGCTTAAAGCCCGAACAGTTATAGGTTTTAGAAATTGACTAGGAGGATAAGCATGAATGAGAATGGAAAAAGCACAAAATTTCAACAGGAATTCACAAATTATGTAGAAGGCCATTTAGTTAATAAAAGCATCTATGGTTTATTTGAGGAACAAGTGGAAAAATGTCCAGATAAAATCGCCGTTGTTTTTAAGGATAGACGACTAACATATCGTCAGCTAAATGAAAAGGCAAATCAATTAGCTCGTATACTTGTAAAAAATAATGTTTCTAAAGATGTAGTTGTACCAGTAGTAATGGAACGGTCATTAAATATGATTGTTGGGCTTTTGGCTATATTAAAGTCAGGTGGAGTGTATCTTCCTATTGATATTGAGTATCCTGTGGAACGAATTCAATATATGTTATCAGATAGTCAAGCAAACATTTTACTCACACAAAGTCATCTTGTAGAAGAGATTTCCTTTGAAGGAAACAAGGTAGTACTTGAGGATATAAATGTTTCAGAGCAACCCAATGAGAACTTAAATTTAGCTAGTAAACTAACTGATTTGGCTTATGTCATTTATACATCAGGTACTACTGGATTACCTAAAGGTACAATGTTAGAACATAAAGGAATTGTTAACCTTGAATTACTTTGGAAAAATAATTTTGGTATATCAAGTCAAGATAATATAGGGCAGTTTGCAAGTATGTCATTTGATGCTTCTATATGGGAAATTTTTATGACTCTATTAAATGGGGCAACTTTATACATTATCACTAAAGATATTATTAATAATTTTGTTGATTTTCAAAAGTATATTCAACAAAGCAATATAACAGTAATGACTTTACCACCTACATATGCATTATATTTAGAGCCAGAAACTATGCCTTCTCTAAGATTACTTATAACAGCAGGGTCGGCATCTTCAGAAAATCTTGTTAATAGGTGGAAACAATCAGTTATTTATGTTAATGCATATGGCCCGACTGAGGCAAGTATTTGTAGTACTGTATGGATAGCGCCATCAAAGGACTTTACATCTCAGTTAATTCCAATTGGGGTTCCAATTCAGAATACGAACATCTATATATTAAATGAAAAAAAACAATTAGTTAAAACAGGAGAATTGGGAGAACTCTATATAGGAGGTGTTGGATTAGCAAGAGGTTATTTAAATCGTTCTAAATTGACTGAAGAAAAATTTGTGGATAGCCCCTTTGTACAAGGAGAAAAGATATACCGCACTGGAGATATTGCAAGTTTGTTGCCTGATGGAAATGTAGAGTTCCATGGCAGAATGGACCACCAAGTTAAGATACGTGGTCATCGTATTGAATTAGGAGAAATCGAATCATTATTATTGAAACATGATCAAGTTAAGGAAGTCGTAGTTATTGTTCGAAATGATTGTAATAATGACTGTTATCTCTGTGCCTATTATGTGATTGAAAACGAGATGAATTGTATTAATATGAGAGAGTATTTAAAACAATTTCTTCCAGATTATATGATTCCATCTTACTTTATACTCTTAGAGAAAATACCGTTAACCATGAATGGAAAGATCGATAGAAAATCTTTACCCGAGCCACAGGATGTTTATAACAACAGTAATTATCTATCACCACGAAATGATATTGAATCTATAATGGTGGGAATTTGGAAAGAGGTTTTAGGTACTAATAAGATTGGTATTCATGATAATTTTTATGAGTTGGGTGGAGACTCGATTAAGGCTATACAAGTAGCTGCAAAATTAAATGCTTATCATTTAAAATTAGAGACAAAAAATCTATTTGAGAATCCGACTATTGAAAAGGTAAGTCATTGTATAAAAAGAGTTAAGAGTAAAAGCAATCAGGGACTTGTTGAGGGGGAAGTAAGTCTGACTCCAATTCAGCATTGGTTTTTTGATAAACAATTTACAGATATGGAGCAGTGGAATCAATCAATTATGCTGTATAATCCACATGGATATAACGAAGTAGCTCTTCGTTCTGTGTTTTTAAAAATTTTAGAGCATCATGATGCATTAAGACTGGTTTATAAAATAGAGAATCAAAAAGTGTTGCCAGTAAATCGTGGAATCGAGAATAACTTATTCAAATTTCAAAAATTTAATGTTCCAGTAGAGGTAGATCAGCGTAATTTTATTAATAATGAAATAAATAAAATGCAAAGTAGTATAAATATATTTCGAGGACCATTAGTACAGGTTGGCTTATTTCATACAACAATGGGTGATCACTTGTTCCTTTCTATTCATCATCTAGTTGTTGATGGAATCTCATATCGTATTTTACTTGAAGATATTTCTAGCGCGTATTTACAAGCCATTAATAACAAAAATATTGTACTGCCAGCTAAAACTGATTCATTTTATGAATGGTCTACCGAACTTAATAAATATGCATATAGTCGAGAATTATTAGATGAGATTCCTTATTGGGAAGAGGTAGAAGAAAAGGCTAAAAGTTTTTTCCTACCTGATGAAAGTGTTCCAAAACAAAATATACAAAATAATAAAGCTAGTATATATGTAGAAATCTCACCAGAGCATACGACACATTTACTAAAACATGTTCATCGCGCATATAACACTGAAGTAAATGATATTTTATTAACAGCTTTAGGGTTGGCCATGCGAGAGTGGTTAGGTGAGACTCAAATAGTCTTAAATTTAGAGGCTCATGGACGTGAAGAAATATTATCTCATGTAAACATTTCTCGAACAGTTGGTTGGTTTACATCTCAATGTCCTGTTATTTTGAATTTAAGTAATGCAGATAATTTATCTCAATTAATTAAAGGAATCAAAGAAGACTTAAGGAGAATCCCAAATAAAGGAATCGGTTATGAGGTGTTAAAATACTTAACACCAAAAAATCTTAATGGTACTTTGGACTTTTCCATAGTTCCAGAAATTAATTTTAATTATTTAGGTCAATTTGAAATGGACATGTCATCAAAACTGTTCGCGCCCTCTCTTTTTAGTAACATAAAATCATTGGGACCGGATGGAGAAGGTAATTTAAGTAAGAGAAGTGAACTTTACTTTAAAATTAATATTACTTGTTTTATTGAAGATAGCAAACTTTACTTAACCATTTCTTATAATGAGCAGCGCTATAAATTTGAAACAATGAATCAATTGGCTCAAAATATAAAATTTCATCTTGTTAGCATTATAGAGCATTGTGTTCATAAAGAGGAGGTGGAATATACCCCCAGTGATTTTACTTATAAAGAATTAGATAATGCAGAGGTAGATAATATATTCCTTTTATTATCAGAATCATTAGAATAATAAAAAATAATTCATGTAGGTGAGAATAGTGAGTACCTTTAAAAAGGAACATGTACAGGATATGTATCCTCTTTCTCCAATGCAAGAGGGAATGCTCTTTCATACGCTGACGGATCAAGATTCCAATACTTATTTAGTGCAGATGGTAGTTCCAATGCGTGGGACATTAGATATTGAGTTACTTGTGGAAAGTTTTCGTTTATTAAATGAAAGATGTGATGTATTTAGGACTACTTTTTTATATGAAAAACTCAAGAAGCCTCTTCAAGTTGTATTGAGTGAACGTCCAATTCAGATACATGTGGAGAAATTGCTTCATTATTCTAAAGAAGTGAAAAATCAGTTTGTTCAAGAATACTTAAAAAAGGATAGAAAAAGGGGATTTCATTTAACAAAAGATCCCCTGGTTCGTTTATCTATTTTACAAGCTGAAGAAAACGAATGGAAAATAATATTTAGTTTTCATCATATCATAATGGATGGATGGTGTTCGGATTTAATTTTTAATGAGTTATGTAGTTTGTATGCATCTTTAAAGAATAAAGAGATTCATTCTTTAACTAGCCATAGACCATTTAGTCAATATATTAAATGGCTAGAAAAACAAGATAGAGAGGCTGCGAATGAATATTGGAAGGTAAATTTAGATAAATTTGAAGTGATGACATCCATTCCATATATAACTAAAGAGAACGATAAAGAAGAATATAAGCTACAAGAATATAATTTTAAATTGGATGAAAGTATAACCAATACACTCAAAAAAATTGCTAGATCCCATCAGGTTACATTGAATGTTGTGTTTCAAACTATTTGGGGAATTATATTACAAAAATATAATAACTGTCACGATGTAATATTCGGAACAGTGGTGGCAGGACGCCCAACAGAAATTAGTGATGTTGATAAGATGGTAGGACTTTTTATCAATTCTATTCCTGTACGTGTCTCAAAAGAGAATAATCAATCATTTTATGACTTAATGACCCAACTACAAGAACAGGCATTAGAAACACAAAAATATGATTATTTACCACTTTCTGAAATTCAAAAACATTCAATTGGGAAAAGCTTATTTGATCATATTTTAGTTTTTGATAACAATCCAGTAAACAAAAAGTGGAAAGAAGTAATGGCTCATCAAGGGGTAGAGATTGGTGAAGTAAGAGTAATAGAGCATACCAACTATGATTTAAATTTGACTATTTCTCAAGGTGAGGAGATAAATATTAAATTTATCTACAATGCAAATGCTTTTTCTGAGGAATTGGTTCAGCAAATTGTTGGTCATATTCAAAAAGTAGTTATGGATGTATGTGATAATCCATCTATATCACTACAGGATATTTCGCTAATTACATTAGCAGAAAAGCACCACTTTTTATCTGAGATTAATAATACTAAAACTGAATATCCAGATAATCAAACGATTGCTGATTTATTTGAAAAACAAGTATATGAGAAACCAAATAATACAGCACTTGTATTTAATAAAGAAAAAATTTCTTATAAACAATTAAATGTAAAATCTAACCAATTAGCGAATTTTTTGCAAAAAAAAGGAGTTCAACCAGATGATTTAATAGGATTAATGGTGGATCGTTCTTTCGAAATGATAATAAGTATGTTAGGTATATTAAAATCAAATGCTGCGTATCTTCCAATGGATTCAGAAAACCCCATTGATAGACTTACTATGATACTTGAAGATTCTAGAACATCTGTAATCTTAGTACAACGTTCATATGTAGAGAAATTAAAAGATATTTTAGAGCAAGTGAATGGTAAGGAATTTATTGAATACTTGGTTATTGAGGATTTATTTGAGGAAATGCAAGAAGAGTCAATTGCTAATCCAAATAGAATATGCAATGCAGCAAATTTAGCTTATGTCATGTATACTTCAGGCTCAACTGGAAAACCAAAAGGTATCTTAACACAACATAAAAACGTAACTAGAATTGTAAAGAATACAAATTATATTGATATTACAGAAAAAGATACTTTGTTACAGTTATCTAATTATGCTTTTGATGGTTCTACTTTTGACATTTTTGGTGCTTTATTAAATGGGGCTAGGCTAGTCCTAATTACAAAAGAAGCAATCTTAAATATGAATAATTTATTACAGATTATAGAAGAAGAGATTACAATATTCTTTGTCACAACAGCTTTATTTAATACATTAGTAGATGTTAATATTGAAAGTTTTTCTAATGTTCGTAAGGTTTTATTTGGTGGAGAACGTGCTTCCGTGACTCATGTAAGAAAAGCACTTAAATATATGGGTAAAGAGAAGATTGTCCATGTATATGGACCTACTGAAAGTACAGTTTTTTCTACATACTATAATGTAAATGATGTAAAAGATATTTTAGATACCGTACCAATTGGTGTACCTCTTGCAAATACAGAAATCTATATTCTGAGTAATGAAAATCATATACAACCAGTAGGGGTCATTGGTGAATTATGTATCGCTGGTAACGGTTTAGCAAGAGGGTATTTAAATAATCCAAAGCTAACTGAAGAAAAATTTGTTGAAAATCCTTTTATTTCAAAGGAACGTTTATACAAAACGGGTGATTTAGCAAGATGGTTACCGAATGGATCCATTGAATTTATGGGAAGAATTGATCATCAAGTGAAATTACGAGGGTTTAGAATTGAACTTGGAGAGATTGAATATGAAATTCTACAACACAATTCGATTCAAGAAGCAACCGTTATTACTATTGAAGATTCAAATGGCGTAAAAAAAATCTGTTCCTATTTTGTAGCGGGGAGAGAAGTATTAAGTGATGAACTAAGAGATTATTTATCTAAACGTTTGCCAGATTATATGATTCCATCTTTCTTTGCCCAAATGCAATCTTTACCTCTTAATACCAATGGTAAAGTAGATCGTGGTTTATTACCGATACCGGATTGGGAAAATATAAATCGTCAAAACTATGTGTCTCCTCGTAATGAATTGGAGAGAACATTAGTGGGTATTTGGAAAGAAGTGCTGGGTATTCAAAAAGTTGGTATTTTTGACAATTATTTTCACTTAGGAGGAGATTCTATAAAAGCAATTCAAATCTCTGCTAGACTTCGTGAAAAAGAATTAATTATGAATGTCAAAGATTTATTTAAAAACCCTACAATTGCTGATTTCTCATCTCGTATTACTTCAACAAGCAAAGGTGTAAAGGAAAAGTATATAGGTGGTATTCCTTTAAGCCCTGTTCAAGAAACCTTTTACCAAAATTATTATAAAAAGAAGAGTTCTCTAGGGAAAATGTTTCTGCTGTATAAAGAAAATGGATTTCAAGAAAAAGTTGTACAAGATACATGGGAAGATTTAGTCAATCATCATGAGATGCTACGGGCTTATTTTAAAATTACAGATGGAAAAATAAATCAATTTATCGATGATGTTTATCTTGATTCGTTTGAGTTTAAAGTAACTAAATATAAATCGCAAGGAGATATTTTTGAATTTTTAGAACTGAAAAGTCTTGACATGCAGCAACAAATTAATTTGGTGAGTGGGCCGCTTATAAAATTAGAAATAATACGTACGGTTAATGGAGATTACTTGCTAGGTTGTATTTGTAATTTGCTTATAGATGATGAGTCTATTCAGATTATATGTAAGGATTTTTCAATGATATATAATCAATTGTCGCAAGGTAGGAAAGTAGAATTGCCTCAAAAAACAAGTTCATTCCATATATGGGCAGAAGAACTTAATAATTTAAGTAATGAAAAAGTGCATGATGATGAACTTAATTACTGGAAAAGTATAGTTAGCAAAAAAGAAGCTTTACGAATTGAAAGTCAATTGAATCATAGTTCAATGCTAGGGTATAAATATCTAACGCAAAAGTTATCAAAGCAAAAAACAGCACAATTATTAAAAAAAGCGAATCAATCTTACAATACAAACGTTAACGATCTTCTCCTTGCAGCACTAGGATTAGCAGTAAGTCAATGGAATGGAAATTCTCACTTGATCATTAGTATAGAGAACAGTGAACGTGAGATTTTTCTGGAAAAAATCAACTCATTACAAACGATTGGTAACTATATGGTTAACTATCCAGTGAGATTAAATATTCAGCAGGAATCGGAACTTGGCTCCTATATTAAAAGTGTAAAAGAAGATTTAAAGAGTATTCCGAAACCGATCCTTAGCTATGGAATAAGGAAAGATGTTAGAAAATATACGAATAACATTAATATACCTTATAACTTAAGTATTGATCTCACGTTTAGATACCTAAATGTTAAAAATTTCTTTGCAGATAAATTATGTTCGGAAATCAATGACTTATCGCATCTTCTAAATCTTTGTGTTGAATGTGATATAGCCGATGGGATTCTGTTAAAAGGGATTATAGCTAATGAAGTGCTATATTTGAAATTTATATATAACACTCAACGCTTCTCTCAAGAAACTGTTCAAGCTTTATCTGATTTGTATATACAAAAATTAGAAAAAGTAACTAAGCATTGTATAAATAAGGGTAGCATAGAACTTACACCAACAGATTTAGGGTATTCAGGAATTTCAATCAATGATTTAAAGGAACTAGAAGCAGAAATACAATTTAATATTAATGAATAATAGGAGGAGATTTTTGGATGTCAACCCAACAAGTAATGCAAAAAATTTATCCGTTAACACCTATGCAAGAAGGGATGCTATACCATTCATTGTTAGAAGAAAATAAAAATACGTTCCTTGTACAACTTTCTTTTGGAGTAAAAGGAGATTTACAGTTGAATCTATTAGAAAAAAGCTTTCAATCTTTGATTCAGCGGCATGATGTATTCCGTACAATATTTAACTATGACAAAGCTAAACAACCAATTCAAATTGTGTTAGAGCAAAGAAAAAATGAAGTGAAGTTTAAGGACATCACTGAACTAAAGAAAGATGATAAATTAGAGATTTTAAAGCAATTCAAACAAAAAGATAAGGAAATAGGTTTTGATTTAACTAAAGATTCATTAATTCGTCTTTCAGTGTTTAAAACAGCAGATCAGGATTTTCAATTTGTTTTTAGTTTTCATCATATTATCGTAGATGGTTGGTGTTTAAGCACAATTGTTAAAGAGCTATTTGAAATGTATCATGCTTTTTTTGAGAATCGTAACACACATTTAGAAGAAATAGAACCATATAATAAGTATATACAGTGGTTAAATAATCAAGATAATGAAGAATCCCGTTTGTATTGGAAGAACTACTTAGAAGAATTCACTGAACCAACTCAATTACCATGGCGTAGACAAAATAAAGTAAAAGGATATGCACAGGAAAAGGTTCATTTTACGATTGATAAAAATGAAACAAATAGATTAATGACACTTGCACGTAATAATAATGTGACATTAAGTACATTATTTCAAGCTATTTGGGGTATCGTTTTAAAGCGATACAATAATTCTAATGACATTGTGTTTGGCTCAGTTGTCTCTGGGCGTCACGCGAATATAAATGATATAGAGAAAATGGTTGGTTTGTTTATTAATACGAATCCCGTACGTATTCAATTTGCACCAGAAATACAGTTTAATAAACTGGTAAAGAATTTACAATTTTATATGCTAGATTCAGAAGAACATAGTCATTTTCCCCTTGCAAAAATTCAATCTGATTCAGATGTAAAACAAGGGTTAATCGACCATATTGTAGCATTCGAGAATGTCCCATTGGAAGTTGATTTCTTAGGTGGACATCAATTTGGCGGACTTGAAATTTATGATTTTGATTTATTTGAACAGACAAATTTTGATTTTAATCTTATTGTAATTCCGACTGATGAATTATCTGTGTCTTTAAAGTATAATTCTTTTGCTTATAATCATGAAGATATAGAAAGAATTGCTGGACATATTAAACAAACTGTAAAGCAAGTGCTTGAGAATCCTTCTATTAAAATTAGTGAAATCGACATTATGACTGTAAATGAACGTCATGAAATTATAAATACATTTAATGATACAAAGGTGAATTATAATAAAGAAAAGTTGTTGCATGAATTTTTTGAAGAAAAGGCAGAGGCATCTCCAGAAAAAATAGCCCTTATTTTTGGGGGAAAAGCAATGACTTATCAAGAAGTTAATGAGCGTGCTAATCAGTTAGCAAGAATGTTACGCCAAAGTGGAGTGCAAAGAAATAGTATAGTGGGAATGTTAGTAGACCGTTCTTTTGAAATGATGATTGGTATATTGGCAATTCACAAGGCAGGAGCAGCCTATTTACCGATTGATCCAGCTTTTCCGGAGGAACGAGTACAATTCATTTTAGAAGATAGTCGAACAAATGTAGTATTAACACAATCACATTTTAAAGACCATCTAGATTTAGAACAAGTATTTATTACTATAGATTATGAAATGTGCTACAAAGGGAATAGTTCGAATCTTGAGAAAATTAACTCAGCGGAAGACCTTGCTTATGTAATTTATACTTCAGGCTCAACTGGAAATCCTAAGGGAGTAATGATCAAACATTGTTCGGTAGTGAATAATATGAATTGGATGCAAAGAAAATATCCAATTACTGAAAATGATGTCATTATGCAAAAGACACCATATACTTTTGACGTATCAGTCTTTGAACTGTGTTGGTGGTATTTCCAAGGTGCAACACTTAGTTTCTTACAGCCTGGGGGAGAAAAAGACCCAGAAATAATTATCGATGAGATTGAAAGAAATAATGTAACTATTATTCATTTTGTGCCATCTATGCTGCAAGCATTCTTAGATTATTTGCAGTTTGGGGATAATCATGTAAAACGCTTAAAATCCATTCAAAAAGTATTCTCTAGCGGTGAAGCACTTACAACTCAGCATGTAAATCGTTTTAATAAAATTTGGAGAGGGAATACACAAATTACTTTATCAAATCTTTATGGACCAACTGAAGCAACTATTCATGTTTCTTATTATGATTGTCCTAAAAGTTGTGAAGTTAAATCTATTCCTATTGGAAAACCAGTAGATAATATTCAATTATATATTATTGATCAAGATCAACAACTACAACCTGTCAGTGTACCAGGAGAACTTTGTATTGCTGGGGAAGGACTGGCTAACGGCTACTTAAACCAGTTAGAGTTAACCGAAGAAAAATTTGTTTCAAATCCATTTGATCCAGACAAAAAAATGTATAAGACAGGTGACTTAGCAAGAATTTTACCAGACGGAAAAATAGAATATATGGGTCGTATGGATTATCAATTAAAAATTAAAGGTTATCGTGTAGAGATTGGGGAAATTGAAACCTATTTACATCAATATGAAGGCATTAAACAAGCACTTGTCACAATGAATGAAGATAGCAAAGGGAATAAATATCTATGTGCATATCTGGTTGTGACAGGATATTTAAATGAAAAGGATATAAAAGAATATTTAACGTTGAAATTACCAGAGTATATGGTACCTTCTTACTTTATGACTTTAGATAATTTCCCATTAAATATTAGTGGAAAAGTTGATCGTAAAAGTCTACCTTTACCAGTAATAAAAGAAGAAGTAATAGCCACATACGAGGGACCAAGAAATGAAATAGAAAAGAATTTGGTACAAGTTTGGCAAGATGTACTTGGAATCGAGCAGGTTAGTATTCATGATAATTTTTTTGCTCTTGGTGGTGATTCAATCAAGGCAATTCAAGTGACATCTCGATTACAGAAGTACCACCTTAAGGTAGCAATCAAAGATATTTTTAATTATTCAACAATTGCTCAATTGAGTCAGCAAGCTAAAACATTTCATAAGACATTCGATCAAAGTTTGGTTGAAGGAGAAATAACATTAACACCTATTCAAAAGTGGTTCTTTGAGCAACGTCTAACGAATATGAATCATTGGAACCAAGCATTTATGCTATACAGAAAAGATGGATTTACTATAGAAGCTGTAGAACAAACATTTAAGCAGATTATTACTCATCATGATGCATTAAGAATGGTTTATTCTTTTTCAGATGATTCAATTATTCAAAAAAACTTGGGTGTATCAAATAAATTATTTGATCTCAGTGTCATAGAGTTAAGAAATGAAGTAAACATAGAAGAAAAAATCGAGAAAATTGTAAATGATATCCACGGAAGTGTTAGTTTAACTAATGGGCCATTAGTTAAACTAGGTTTGTTTAAGACATCGGATGGAGATCATTTGCATATTGTTATCCATCACCTGGTTATAGATGGTGTTTCATGGAGGATTTTACTAGAAGATTTTGCAAAGGGATACGAACAAGCAATCTCTAATCAAGACATCCGTTTACAAGAAAAAACGTCTTCTTATAAAGACTGGGCAAGTACATTAATGAAATATGCAAATAGTAAAAGCTTGCTAAAAGAAATATCGTATTGGAATTCAATCGGTAAAATCGAGACTGGTACTCTACCAAAAGATAAAATTATTAGTATAAATAAAATTAAAGATACTAGTAATGTACAACTAACATTATCTTTAACGGAAACAGAAAAGCTACTTCGCAAAACGAACTTAGCTTATAATACTGAAATTAATGATATTTTTATGACAGCTCTTGGAATGACATTAGAAGAATGGACAAGAAAGCAAAAAGTTTTAATTGGTCTTGAAGGTCATGGACGTGAAGAGATTAATTCACATATTGATGTGACACGTACAATAGGTTGGTTCACTTCTATGTTCCCAGTTATTCTAGATATGTCTATGACAAGCACAATCAGCAGCAAAATTAATATGGTGAAAAAGAATTTACAAAACATCCCGAAAAAAGGGATTGGTTATGGTATTTTAAAATATTTAACTGATGAAGAGAATAAACAAAATTTCAAGTGTGAACTACAGCCAAATATCTGTTTTAACTATTTAGGACAGCTTGATCAAGAGAAAGGTATGAATGTATTTTCGATTTCTAAGTTATCAAGTGGACAAGCGCTTAGTCCTAACTCAGAAAGAGCTTATTCGATAGATATAATAGGTGCTGTAATTAAAGGGCAGTTAGTTTTTGATTTCATATATAACAAGTTTGAATATAAAGAAGAGACCATGAACAAATTAGTAGGAAATTTTGAGAAAAACTTATTAGGCATAATTGAGCATTGTATAAATCAAAAGCCAACTCAATTATCAGTGAATAAAGAAATAGATAGTAGTTTTGCATCGATTTATCCAGAAGCAAGTCTTGATTCTGAAAATGTGAATAGTCCATTCCCACTTACAGATATCCAAATGGCGTACTTCTTAGGAAGAAATGAAGAATTTGAAATGGGAGGGGTAGCTACACACGTATATACCGAAGTAGAGACTATATTCGATATGGAGCGCTTTAATAAAAGTTTAAATAAAGTGATTCGTAGACACCCAATGCTACGCGCTATTATTTTACCAAGTGGAGAGCAGTGCATTCTGAGAGATGTACCTGAGTACAAAATAGAAATTGTGGATATACGTTATCTTAATGAAGAAGAGAAACAACAGTGTATTGAACAAGAACGTAATTTAATGTCACACCATGTATTTAAAACGGATCAATGGCCACTATTTAAATTTAAGGCTTATCGAATTTCAGATGATAAACATTTGCTTTGCATGGGTAGAGACTTGCTCATTGCGGATGCAGCTAGTATGGATATCATAGGTAGCGATCTAATGAGTTATTATCATAATTTAGATAGTAATTTGCCGGAGATGGAGTTTACATTCCGTGATTATTTATTGGCTTACAAAAAGCTTAAGAAATCAGATATTTATGAAAATGATAAAAAATATTGGTTACAAAAGCTAGAAGATTTTCCTACAGCTCCCGTATTACCTTTAAAGTGTGATCCAGCAGATATTAAAATACCAAAGTTTAATCGAAAAGAAAGAATTTATAGTAAGGAAGATTGGAATAAACTGAAAAGTATATCTTTACAACACGGTGTAACTCCTTCTGCGTTATTGGCTACGATTTATGCGGAGGTACTTGCTCTTTGGAGTAACCAATCTGATTTAACAATTAATCTAACTGTATTTAATCGATATCCATTCCATAAAGATGTTGATAATATCGTTGGTGATTTTACATCTAGTCTTCTTCTAGGGATTCATTTGGAACCTCAAAGTTCTTTATGGAATAAGGCTAAAAATGTACAAGACATATTAATAGAATCGTTAGAACATAGACATTATGAAGGTGTGGAGTGTATTCGAGATATTATTAAACTCCATAATTTTGAACATGGGAAAGCGGTAATGCCATTTGTATTTACATCTGTTCTAACAGAAGAAAACCAGGCTGCTACACCTGGTTTAGAACAATTAGGTGACTTGAAAACGGGAATCACGCAAACTTCTCAGGTATATATTGATTTCCAAGCGACCCTTTTAGAAAATGAATTCTGGTTATTCTGGGATTATGTAGAAGACTTATTTGAAGTTGAAATGATTGATTCTCTATTTAATCAGTTTGCAGCAGTTATAGATGGACTAATTGAATCAGCTAGTGTAGTAGATATTAAAATAACAGAGAATGATAGAAAGATAATTGAGACATACAATGATACAGATGAAGGTATTCCTTTCACAACATTACATGCACTATTTGAAGAACAAGTAAAGCGTGTGCCAGAGGCAGTTGCGGTGATGTTTAAGGAAGAAAGCATGACGTATCGAGAATTACATGAACGTTCTAATCAAATTGCTTGTTATTTAAACGAACAAGGTATAGGACGAAATGATTTTGTAGGAGTATTAGCTAGCCGACAAATTGAGACTATTGTCAATGTAATGGGTATTTTAAAAGCGGGTGCAGCATATGTACCAGTTGATCCGGAGTATCCAGAAGAAAGAAGAAGTTACATTCTAGAAAATAGTAACTGTAAACTGATCATTGAACCTGATTTGTATGAGCTTCAAGGTATTGAGAATTACCCATCTAATGATTTTGAAAGTCATCATCATCCTAAAGACGTAGCTTATGTCATTTATACATCTGGTAGTACGGGAAGACCGAAAGGTGTTGTAATTACTCATGGTGCGGCAGCGAATACGATACAAGATATTAATCGTAAGTTTGAAGTAAACGAGAGTGATCGAATCATTGGTCTATCTTCTATGTGCTTTGATTTATCTGTATATGACGTCTTTGGATCGCTTGGATCAGGTGCAGCTTTAGTGTTGATCGCAGATCAACGTGACATTGTGGATGTTTGTCAAACAGTTGAAGAAAAAGGCATCACCATTTGGAACTCAGTTCCGGCAATTATGGAAATGATGGTCGATAACGTTGATGATAATTTTATGTACGATGGTATGAAGGTAGCACTTTTAAGTGGTGATTGGATCCCGTTAAATCTAACAGATAAGATTAAGCGTTACTTTACTAATACGCAGGTAATTAGTTTAGGTGGTGCAACGGAAGCATCTATTTGGTCCATTTATCATCCGATTAAGGAAATGAAGCCAGGAGCTACATCCATTCCATATGGTACTCCATTAGCTAATCAAAAGTTCTATGTATTAAATTTTGATTTGAACCATTGTCCAGTAGGGGTACAAGGAGAATTATATATTGGCGGAATTGGACTTGCGGAAGGCTATCTAAACGATGTAGAAAAGACAGAAGCGGCCTTTATTACACATCCGAATCTTGGAAAACTGTATCGTACAGGAGATTATGGGATACTACATCCAGAAGGAGATATTGAATTCTTGGGCCGTAAAGACCATCAGGTGAAGATTCGTGGTTATCGTATTGAACTGGGGGAAATCAGTGGGAGATTACTTGCACATGATTTTGTACAAAACGCAGTAGTAGTTGATTATTCGGATCATCTTGGTAAAAAATATTTGTGTGCCTATTATGTTAGTGATGAAGAACTAACAATGGAAGAACTACGTATATATCTGTTGCGTGAGTTGCCAGAGTATATGA
>NZ_JAEOAH010000032.1 GCF_016612995.1 Viridibacillus soli | reverse complement strand
AATCAGTGGGAGATTACTTGCACATGATTTTGTACAAAACGCAGTAGTAGTTGATTATTCGGATTATCTTGGTAAAAAATATTTGTGTGCCTATTATGTTAGTGATGATGAAGAATTAACAATGGAAGAATTACGTATATATCTGTTGCGTGAGTTGCCAGAGTATATGGTCCCAACCTACTTTATTGAGTTAGACGAGATGCCACTTACGCCAAATGGAAAAGTAGATCGTCAATCATTACCTGAACCGAATACAAAGGCTGACATGGAATTGCAATATGAGGCACCACGTAATGAAATAGAAGAGAAACTGGTTCATATTTGGGAAGAAGTATTAGGAGCAGAGAGAATTGGAATTCAAGATAATTTCTTTGAACTCGGTGGCAATTCCATTCTTATGGTGCAAATTCGAACACGCATTAGCAAGGAGCTAGGAATCGATATAAATTTACGAGACTTCCTAGAAAATAATACAGTTGAATTATTAGCTCAACTACTCGCAGATGGTTATGAAGCACAAGTGGTTCATTATTCAGAACTGACACCAGATCCAGATAATATACATGAACCATTTCCACTAACGGATGTTCAAATGGCATATTTAATGGGGCGAGAA